>JAGACA010000006.1 GCA_017614315.1 Clostridia bacterium
ATAATCGTTTTCGTCCGCGGGCTCAGGCACGATCGAGACCGTTACGCTCTCGCCCGGCGCAAGATACACCTTTTTGAATCCGCGAAGCTCGCCGTCAATAAATAACTGGGCCACCTCGCCGCCGAAGCGGGAGCCGGTGTTGGTGATCGTCTGCTCGTACGCTTCGCCGTTCTTTATCCATTCGGTCTTTTCGAAGGTCGTATAGGAAAGGCCGAAGCCAAACGGACAGCGGACGGAAATTCCGTGTTTATTATAGTAGCGATAGCCGACCTCGGTGCCCTCGGAATAGACCTCGTTTATGCTCTTGCCAAAGGTCCCGTGCGATGGAACGTCCTCATATCGGAGCGGCCACGTTTCCGCGAGCTTGCCGGACGGGTTCTTTATGCCGTTAAGCAGGTCATAAACCGCCGTGCCGCCGTTCTGACCGGGAAGGTACATGTTGAGTATCGCGCTGACCTTATCGAAGAATGGGAGCTCTACCGGCGAGCCGCCGAAAAGCACGGCGATGACCGGCTTGCCTGTCTTTGTCATTTCGTCTATCAGCCTTAGATGGCTTTCCGGGAGCCGCATATCATCGCGGTCGCAGCCCTCCGATTCGTATTCGTCGGTAAGCCCAATAAAAACGATTATCTTGTCGCATTCCTCTATCGGAACGGAGCTTATGCCGTGCGCCGTAAAAGCATCCTTCGGCGTAGTGAGGCGAGCGGGATTTATCATAGAGCTGCCCGCGCCCTGATAACGCATGTTTTCAAACAGCTCGCCGCAGATATGGAGTTTGTCTTCGCCGGAAAGAGGGAGAGCTCCTTCGTTCTTCATGAGCACTGCCGAGTCCGCCGCGATCTCGGCGGCGAGCGCGTGATGCGCGTCCCAATCCACCGGAGCGGGATCGGCTTGCCTTACATATTTTTCGATCCAGTTGAGAATATTCCGGCAGGCATTGTCAAGGTCTTCCATCGGGAGAGTCCCGTCCTTGATCCCGTCCAGGATCCATCTGCGGCAGATCGCCGTATCGCCGGGCATTTCCAGATCGAGTCCAGATTTAAGGCTTGCGACGCGGTCGTGCATTGCGCCCCAGTCGGTCATCACCACGCCCTCAAATCCCCATTCCTTGCGGAGCACGTCGGTCAAAAGCCACTTGTGCTCGGAGCAGTACGTGCCGTTGATCTGATTGTATGCGCACATGACAGTTGCCGGATACGCATGCTTTACGATGTGCTCGAAAGGCTTCAGATACAGCCTGCGCATCGTGTTTTCCGAGGCGATAGAATTGCCCATGAAGCGGTAGTTTTCGGAATTGTTCATCGCAAAGTGTTTGACAGAAACGCCAACGCCCTTCGACTGTACGCCGTTTACCTCCGCCGCGCCCATCATGCCCGCAATAAGCGGATCTTCGGAAAAATACTCGAAGTTCCTGCCGCACAGCGGATTTCGCTTGATATTTACGCCCGGACCAAGCAGGGTGTGCACGCCGTAATACCGGC
This sequence comes from Clostridia bacterium, assembly GCA_017614315.1. Taxonomy (GTDB): domain Bacteria; phylum Bacillota; class Clostridia; order Christensenellales; family CAG-138; genus UBA3857. Next base: position 1,482 of record JAGACA010000006.1, read on the forward strand.
ATTCTTCGGCTATCGCTTCGCCCATACGCCGTGTGTTCTCGGGATTCCAGCTCGAGGCGGTTGCCGCCGCCGTCGGGAACGCTGTCGCGGGCTCGGATTCCGAAACGCCGTTGTCACCGCGCTCCTTCTGCACCCGCAGTCCGTGCGGTCCGTCCGACATGCGTAAAGACGGAATGCCGAGCCTCGGTATGGGATTGGTGTACATGAAGTCCGTTCCGGCGACCAGCGCCGCCTTTTCCTCCGCCGTCATTTCGAAGATCAGCTTTTCAATATCCATATCGGGTCCTCCGCAAGCTATTTCACAATGGTATTATATAAAAACGCGTTGTTGATGTATTGCATTATTGTAACATTTTTCGTATAATTGTAATGACTCGGGAGGTGGTTTGATGAGCGAATTCGACATGACCTATATCGTCAGCTCCATTGCGGCGCTTTCCGGCATACCCGTCAGGCTGTATGCGAACGGCAAATGTGTTTATTCGAGGTTCCCGACGCCGCTGCCGAAGGATCCGTTTTCGCTCTATTCCGACGAGGTACTGTCGATTTCTTACCACGTCGGCTATTTCGTTACGCCGCTTTTTCACTACTACGGCGTGATAAACGCGAAAGGGACGAAGATCGTTATCGGCCCGACCTCCCAGATAATGGCGAACGAACAGGAGCTCAAGGAGCTCGCGTTCCTTGCGGGAGTATCCAAAGAAGACGTGCCGGCATTCGTAAACGGTATGAACGGGATCCTGCGAATGCCGGTGGAAACGCTCCTTCAGATGCTCTGCACCATGAACCATTTCCTGAATGACGGCGAGAAGCTCGGGCTTTCCGACATCGCCATTTTCAGCGATGAGCAGGAAGCGCTTAAGAGCCATGTCGAGGAGCGCCGCACAAAGCGCGTTTATGAGGAAGACAGGAGCGGGATGCCGCACAACGTGCTGGCTCTCGAAAACGCACTTATGGATCTCGTAAGGAAGGGCGACGTCGCCGCGCTAAGAAGCTGGCTTGCCGAAATACCCGCGGTACGCGGAGGCACCATCGCGCCGGATCAGCTTCGTCAGCTCAGGAACACCTTTATCGTCGCCGCTACGCTCGCGTCCCGCGCTGCCATCCGCGGAGGCATGCGCGAGGACGACGCATTTACACTTTCCGACGGTTACATTCAGCGTGTCGAGCTCCTGAGCGATCACAGCAAGATCATCAATCTGCAGTACAACATGATCCTCGAATTCACCGAACAGGTCGAAAAGCTGAAACGGGGCGCGCACTCGTCGAAGCTCGTTTCGGACGTCGCAAACTATATCCGTCATCATCTGTCCGAATCTATAAGCACGGAACGAATGGCGGATGAGCTGTATATGAGCAGGCCATATCTTTCCGCAAGGTTCAAAAAGGAGACGGGCGAAACCCTGACCGATTTCATCCTCCGCGAAAAAACGGAGGAGGCAAAACGCCTCCTGCGCTGGTCGGACAGATCCGCCTCCGCCGTCGCCGCCTACCTCGGCTTCTCCTCCCACAGCCACTTCATCCGCGTGTTCAAAAAGTACGCCGGCGTCACCCCGAACGAGTGGCGGGAGCAGATCTAAGGATACTTATAGATTCATCTAAATAAACTCCCAAGAAAGAGGACTGCACCGTTTACGGCGCAGTCCCTGTTATTTGTGAAGGTTGGATTATTTACTCTTTTCTTTCACCTTTCTTTTCAAGAAACTCTTTAAGCAAGAGTTCATATCGGAATGATTTCTGACGGACGCACATAGCTTCAGAGGACATGAGATAGTCGATGAGGCAGATCTTTGGGATAAGGTACTTTCCGGAGACGTAAAACGACTTTACTTTACCGCTCTCGCACCATTTAGCAACAGCGGATTTTGAATACCCGAGCTGATCGGCGACCATTATGGCGCTCATAAGATCGTCACAGCATTTGAAATACTGCTCAAAGTGTTTCCGCAGCTGCGCTCTTTGCGCGTCATTCATGTGTGAAAAAAAGTCTCCGCTCTCCTTCGTGTATCTTAATGCCCTCGGAGCCTGGAACTTGCGCGGATCGAAATGGATATCCTCCAGGTATTTGACAACATCATCCGTGCGGATGGTGTACCGCCGCGTCTTCTTCCCGGAGTCGGTGCACGGAACGATCCCGCTTGACAGAAGCCCCTGTGCAGTGGCTTTGCTTATATGCGCGATCTTGTAAAACTGTTCCTTGCTCATAGTCTCCGGAAACTGCTTCCGTATCATTTCAATGTATCTGTTTAATCGTTTCATACCGATACCACCTTTCATTTACGGCTGACGACGGGGTGTCGGTTTTAGCGTTCAAAAATCACCGATTTTGGGCCGTTCTCTCCTGAATTCTCTCCTGAACCTCATTTTTCCCTTTTAGCATATAGGCTAATTCTCTCCAAAATCTCTCCAAAATGCATTTTTACGGCCTTTTTTGGGGGTAAAAAACCAATGCTATTCGAACTCCCGTAATTGCTGGGAAAAACGTTGTTTTGAGGACTTTAAGTCCTCGTTTTTCAAGAAATTGCTTGGTTTTTATCTTTACGTAAATTCCGAACATTTCTTCTATTTTCCGACATATTCCAAATTATTTGAACGTCTCGAAATCAGGTGTAGGGCAACCTACCGTGGGTTCGAATCCCACCCGCTCCGCCACGCAAAAGGGAGGCACATCGTGCCTCCCTTTAGCGTGTCTTCGTTTTTGTGGGATTCGAAGGGCGAAGCGCAAGGGCAACAGTGTTGCGCTTGCGCCGCCCCGGGTTTTTGTCACGGCCGAAGCTGCGCGGTGCGGAGCACAAGCAGCGAGCGCCAATGTGCAAAAACGAATCCCACCCGCTCCGCCAGATCCGGACGGGTTCTTGATACAATTCATCAAGAACCCGTCCGTTTTATTTTTTGGCTTCGGTTATCCTTGATTTATCTGCGCTTTTCAAAACAGAGGGTGTCCGGAGCGGTGCCATAAACAAGCGCATATTTAGCAAAGAAGCCTATTTCATTCGTTTTTCAAACCGGAACATCCCCTCCGGGAACTGATCGTCAAGCTCCTGCGCAGACTCGGGATCGTTGGGATCGGGGTGATACTTGTTGAAGAACTCCACGATATGGAAGCCGCAGCGGTTGACGTAGAAATGTATGTTCCGCTTCTCAAAATACGGCGTGACCGTTTCCCAGACCATGACCTCGGGATGGAGCTTCTCCACTGCGCACCATGCCGCATAGCCCACGCCCCTGCTGTGGAGATGCGGCGAAACGAAGAGGATCTCCAGATCCCCGCGCGCTCCTTCCACCTTGATGATCACGCCCCCGACCTTCTCGCCGTCCTGCAGGATGCGGTAAGCCTCGCCGCCGTCGATGGACGCTTCGATGGTCTCGCGGGAAATGATCTCGCCTTCCTCTTCGAAATGATCGTCGCGCAGGCCGAATTCCTCCAAAGCGCCGTAATTGAACGCCTCCTGATTGTCGAGTATGAACTGCTCGCGGTCGTCGGGCGTCAAGGGGAGAAGGATAACCATCTTAAAAGCTCCTCTCAATTGATTTGTTCAAATCGATTATAGCCGAAATCATATTATTTCGCAATGCCGTTTTATTCTTCTTCGGGCTCTCCGCGATTCAGAATCACCGCGGAACCTATCTCCGCAAATCCGTCGGGCATCGGGGCGAGGGCGAGAACGTCGCCGCTCGTTGTGTTTATCAGCTCGCGGTAATATCAATCGTTTCTCCCTGTTACACCGGCGTCTACATGAGCTCATAGCTCGTTGATCCGTGATCAATGTTTTCATCGAGTTAAACTTCTCATCCGCAGGTTAGCTAAGGCTAACCCATGTCCCCAAAAAAGAGCCGCCCTGCGGCCTGATAAGATCTGTATGCGATTACCTCGGATCATCTGCGTACTCAACAAAGTCCCCGAAATCGCAGCTAAGCGCTTTGCATACTTTTTCGAGTATGCTCAGATTGACCGTCAGGTCATTGCGCAGCTTTGTCAATTTGTTTGGAGCGATTCCGGACGCCTTTCTCAATTCTGCCGGACTCATCTTTCTGCCCACTAACAGCTTCCATAAACGGTTATATGAAACAGCCATCGTTCATCCTTTCCCGTTCGGAATGTCCATGGCCAAGCATCGGTTAGCCATCTCTAACTATCATAGCATATCTCACTTCCGTTTTCAAGACGATTTCGCAAATTCGTGAAAACGAAAAGAAAAGCGAAACGATTGATCTGGGTCTGACCGGGTACGACGACCTTTTTCTGACCAACGAGGAGCGGGCCGACAGCAAGAAGCCGAAGGTGGAGGAGAGATCCCTCTCCATGCTGATGCCGTTCAAGGGGCATCATTTGCTCCGCTGGCGCAAACATCACAGCCTTCTTTTGTCCGCGTAGGCTCAAGAGGCTTCTTTTGTTGATTTCGGGATAAGTATTTGATATAATCAGCTGGTAAAAATGTAACGGGAGGAGCAAATATTGACTCCTGAAGAGCTGAAAACGATATGGAAAAACGAAGAGGACTGCGCTTTTATAAAGGGGTGGGATTTTTCGCACATCAAAGGACGCTACGAAGAAGAGGATCGTCTTCCGTGGGATTACGAAGCGATCATCCGAGGCGTCCTCAAGGACGAAATGAAGCTCCTCGATTACGATACGGGCGGCGGGGAATTCCTTCTCTCCCTTCATCACCCCTGCGAAAACACCTCCGCGACGGAAGGATATCCGCCGAACGTCGCGCTATGCAGGGAGCGGCTCTCGCCGCTGGGGATCGACCTCCGCGAATGCAAAGACGCGGCGCATATCCCCTTTTCCGACGGTTCCTTCGATATCATGATCAACAGGCACGGCGACTTTTTTCCGCCGGAGATCAAACGGCTGCTTAAACCTGGCGGGCTGTTCATCACCCAGCAGGTGGGGTCCGATAACGACAGGGAGCTGGTCGAAATGGTGCTCCCCGGCGCCGAAAAGCCTTTTCCCCACGAGAATCTCAAGGAGCAGATAACGGGTTTTACGGACATTGGCTTCGAGATACTTAAGGCGGATGAAGCGTTCGGGCCGATCGCTTTCTATGACGTCGGCGCTTTCGTGTAGTTTGCCAGGATCATCGAATGGGAGTTTCCCGGCTTTTCCGTCGACAGCTGCTTCGAACGGCTCCTTAAACTGCAGGAGATCATTGAAAGGGACGGCGGGATCGCCGGAACGACGCACCGATATCTGATAGCCGCAAGAAAAACTGAGGGATAATGACAGAGGAAGAATACATCATAGACCCCTGCCGGGCGTCGTCGCTGCCGTTCTGGAAGACGGAGGAGATAAAGGTACCCGAACATCTTCTGATTGTTCGGGACGATCTTATGCCCGATACCGAAACAGAGGGAGAGGACGAGCCGTATTTCAGGATGATACACGACCTCGATAACGTCCGCAGAAGCCCGATCCCCGAGGGGTTCGTCATCGCGGAGCGCGGTATCCCCGCGTTCGCGGAGCACATAAACGAATGTTATTCCGATATCGGCGTAAAGGCGGAGGAGCTTTCGGCGTACGCGCGCCGTCCCGTCTGCGATCCCGCGCTGTGGGTCGCCGTTGTCGAAGAAAAAAGCGGCAGGATCGCCGCCTCGGGCATTGCGGAGCTTGACGCGCGCATAGGCGAGGGGATACTCGAATGGATACAGGTCTCCCCGGAGCACAGGAGAAAGGGACTGGGACGCTTCGTCGTGAACGAGCTCCTTTGCCGCATGCTCGGCCGCGCGAAGTTCGTCACTGTGTCGGGACGTCTTCTCGATCCGTCAAAGCCGGAGGCGCTGTACGCGTCCTGCGGCTTTGCGGGAAAGACTGTCTGGCACGTCATAACGAAAAAACCGCCCGACCGAAACCAAAAGGCCGCGCAGTAAACATTTTCACATATCCGGCTTGAAAAATATCGCGCCGTACAGTCCTCCGTTGACCGCGCGGCGCGTTTTTTCGCGGGTATCCGCAAAAAAAGAGCCGTCCGTCAGGACGGCTCTTTGTCAATGCTTATTATTTGTTTTCTTCGACGGCTTTGGCTTCGGCGGCCTTCGCTTCGGCAAGAGCCTTTTTCTTCCTTCTCTTACGCTTTACGGAGCCCACAATGATCAGCACGATCACGAGGGGGATGCACACAACGAAGAACAGGAAGACCAGTATGCGGGGGAGATTTCCGAGGAACCAGGCGGCGAAATCGCGGAAGCCCTCGCCGACGTCCTCAAGGCTCTCGCGAAACCTTCTTGCGGTCTCCTCGCCGAAGGTCTCCTCGGCGACGGCGGTCTCGCGCTCGACCTCCGAAAGGTCGATCGAAACGGTGCTGAACGCGATCTGGCTGTCATAGCTCCTGAGCCTCGCCTCGTAGGATTCGATCTCATAGCGGACGTTCGTAAGGCGATCCTGCAACATGATTATCTCTTCGAGGTTCTCCGCCCTCGAGAGGAGCCCGAGGAGCGTGTCGTACTCGGTCCTTAAGGAGCGGAGCCTCGCCTCGACGTCGACGTAGCTCTCGGTCACGTCGGAAACGGTCTCATTGCGGGAGATGATATTCCCGAGGCCGTCGGCGGCGGCGAGGAACTCGTCAAGCCTGTCCGCGGGGATGCGGTACACGATCTCGGCGCTGCGGAGATATTTCTTCGTGCCGCCGTTGCGATAATCGTAATACGACGAGCGGTTCCTTACCACGTTCGACTGGACGTATCCGCCGAGCTCGGCAACCTTATCGTTGATCGCCTTGACGAAGCTGTCGAAATCGAGCGTCTCGATGCCGAGGCTTGCATTCCTGATGATCTTTCTGTTGATCAGAGGATCGTTTGCGCTCGCATCGGACGGGGACGGAGCGTAGGTCGAGGCGGGGATACCATCGACGGAATCGGATCTGTTATACTCCGCCTCGCGGGGAGCGTAATAGTCCTGCGCGCCGTTATATGACTTCGCGCAGCCCGAAAGCAGAAGCAGCGCGGAGAGCAAAAATGCGGCCAAAATTAGAACGGAACGTTTCATGATTTTTCCTCCTTGGGATTTCTGTCTATATAACGTTCGACGCACGCGAACGGTTCCCGGGTTTTTACAGGTTTTTTGAAATTATTTCAAAAGCTCCGAGAGCCTGCCGTCGAGATCCGCCATGAGCCTGTCGAGCCTCGCCACGGCCTCGTCCTCGGTCTTGCCCGCCGCGCCGATATAGAGCTTAAGCTTCGGCTCGGTGCCGCTCGGTCTCACGACCGCCCACGCGCCGTCCGGAAGCATCCAGCGGAGCGCGTTCGACTTGGGGAGCCCGGTGGGGGAGACGGCGCCGGTCTTCATATCGAGCACCGACTGCTCGTTGTGGTTCTCGTACGCGAGCACGGGCTCGCCGCCTATGGACGCGATCGGATCCGCTATGATCGTCTTCATGGCGTTCGCGATCTTCTCGATGCCCTCCTTGCCGGAGAGCGAATAGTTCTTGACCTTCTCCATCGAGTAGCCGAATTCGCGGTAGACGTCGTTCAGAACGTCATAAAGCGTCCTGCCGCTCTGCATATAGTAAGCCGCCGCGTCGCAAACGAGCATCGACGCGCAGACGGCGTCCTTATCCCTCGCGAAGCCTCCGGCAAGCGCGCCGTAGCTCTCCTCGAAGCCGAACAGGAACTCGTATTCGCCCGTAACGGCGCAGTGCTCGATCCATTCGGAAATGAAGCGGAAACCGGTGAGCACGTCCTTTATCGTCACGCCGAACTTTTTGCAGATCGCGTCGGCGAGCGTGGTCGAAACGAAGGACTTGACCACGAGCCCGTTCGCGGGGAGCTTTCCCTGCTCCTTGAGCGAGGAAAGGATGTAATACGTAAGAAGCGCGCCGGTCTGGTTGCCGGTCAGAAGCTTGAACTCGCCGTCCGGCTGACGCACGGCGACGCCGAGACGGTCGGAATCGGGATCGGTGGCGAACATGAGGTTTGCGCCGACCCTGTCGGCAAGCTTCCTTGCGAGCGTGAAGGCGTTCTTGTCCTCGGGATTCGGGGCCTTCACCGTCGGGAAATCGCCGTCGGGCTCGGCCTGCTCGGGAACGACGTTCAGGTTCGTCACGCCTATGCGCTTGAGTATCTCCGTAACGGGTACGCGGCCGCTTCCGTGGAGCGGCGAATAGACCGCGTTCAGAAGACAGCCGTTTTTCTTTAAGTTGTCGGGATGCAGGAGCAGGCTCATCGTGCACTTGTAATACTCCTCGTCGACTTCTTTTCCTATTACGGTCAGAAGGCCGGAGGAGAGCGCGAGCGAATACTCCATCGGCTTTACGTCGAAATAGTCGAATTTCCTGATGTTCTCCAATATTTTGTTCGCCCTGTCCGGCGCGCACTGTCCGCCGTCGGCCCAATAGACCTTATAGCCGTTGTACTCGGGCGGATTGTGGCTCGCTGTGATGACGACGCCCGCGATACAGTTAAGATGCCTTACCGTGAACGACAGCTGCGGGACGGAATGAAGAGTCGAATACAGATACACCTTTATCCCGCACGCACAGAGCGTGAGGGCGGTCTCCTGGGCGAACAAGTCGGAGCGGTTCCTCGAATCGTACGCGATCGCTACGCCGCGCGCTGCTCCCGCTTCGCCCTCGGTCTCGAGTATCATCTCGGCAAGCCCCCTCGACGCGCGCCTCACGACATAGGCGTTCATGCGGTTGGTGCCCGCGCCGATAACGCCGCGAAGCCCCGCGGTGCCGAATTCCAGCTCGGTATAGAAACTCTCCTCGCGCGCTTTGTCGCTGTCGAGCTTTTTCATATCCTCCATGAGGAACGGATCGTCCGAAGCCTTTTCAATCCAGCGGCCGTATTCTTTTTTCCAATCCATGTTAAGCCTCCGAAACAAAATATATTCTGATTATATTATATCCGAACTTGCCGAAAATGCAATCGCTTTTTGCATAAAAAACGGGCCCTTGATCGGGCCCGGTCTGCGGTTCTTAAAGCTCCATGCTTCCGGTCGTTCTCGGGAAGGGGAGAACGTCCCTTATGTTCTGCATGCCGGTGACGTACATGAGTATGCGCTCGAATCCCATCCCGAAGCCCGCGTGCTTGACGCCGCCGTACTTTCTCAGGTCGAGATACCATTCGTATTCGCTCATGTTCATGTGAAGATCCTCGATCTTCTTTTTAAGGACGTCGTAGCGCTCCTCACGCTGACTGCCGCCGATGATCTCGCCCACGCCGGGAACGAGCAGGTCGGCCGCCGCGACGGTCTTGCCGTCGTCGTTAAGGCGCATATAGAAGCTCTTTATCTCGGCGGGATAATCCGTTACGAAGACGGGGGAGTTATAGACCTCCTCGCAGAGATAACGCTCGTGCTCGGTCTGAAGGTCGCAGCCCCAGTATACGGGGTACTGGAACTCCCTGCCGCTCTTTTCGAGTATCTCGACCGCCTTGGTATAGGGAAGACGAACGAAATCGGAATCGACGACGTGGTTCAGCCTGTCGAGGAGCCCCTTGTCGACGAAGCTGTTGAAGAACTTCATCTCGTCCGGGCAGCGCTCGAGCACGGTCTTTATGATGAACTTTATCATCTCCTCGGCGATGTCCATATAGCCGTTGAGGTCGCAGAACGCCATTTCCGGCTCCATCTGCCAAAACTCCGCCGCGTGGCGCGCGGTGTTGGATCTCTCGGCGCGGAAGGTCGGACCGAAGGTGTAGATATCGCGGAACGCCATGGCGAAGGCTTCGCCGTGGAGCTGACCGGAAACGGTCAGGTTCGCGGGCTTGCCGAAGAAGTCCTGCGAGTAATCGATCTTTCCGTCCTTATCCTTCGGAAGGTCGTTCATATCGAGGCTCGTCACGCGGAACATCTCGCCTGCGCCCTCGCAGTCGGAACCCGTGAATATCGGGGTGTGCACGTAAAGGAAACCGCGGTCGTCAAAGAATTTGTGTATCGCCATCGCGATGACGTGGCGCACGCGGAACACCGCCTGGAAGGTATTCGCCTTGGGGCGGAGGTGCTGTATGGTCCTCAAGTATTCGAGCGTATGACGCTTCTTCTGAAGCGGATAATCCGAGGGGCAGTCGCCGTCGATCGCGATGCTCTCCGCCCTGATCTCGAAGGCCTGCTGGGCGCCGGGGGTGAGCACGAGCTCGCCGTTCACGGTGATCGCCGCGCCGGTGGTGATGCGGCGGACGGTGTCCTGGGGGATGGAGCCGGTCTCATAGACGATCTGGACGCTCCTGAAAGCGGAGCCGTCGGAAAGCTCTATGAACCCGACGGATTTCGACTCGCGGGAGGTCTTGACCCAGCCGGAAGCCTCTATTTTCCCGGCGTACTTTTCGGGATCCTTATGTAATTCGTAAAGCCGTACCATTTCATGTACCTCTTTAATAAAATGCTGAAAGCTATTCTAACACAATCCGTCCGTTTTATCAACACCGGACGACGAAATATAAAATCAGCTGTCGATCTTGACGGCGTTCTTCACCGCGTCCCATGCGTCCGCGCGGGTGACGGCTTCCGCCGCGAGCGAGAAATCGCCGACCCTTTCGGGGGAGTGCGCGTCGCTGTTTATAACGAGCCGGCAGCCGGCGCCCTTGATCGCGCGGATCTCGTCGTCCGTAAGCGAAACATGCGAGGAGTTGACCTCCAGCATGATACCCAGCTCGCGGCAGCAGTCGGCGAGATAGGGGATGTCGACCTTGACGTACAGATTGGGATGCGAAATGATGTTCGCACGGCATTCCTCCGCGGCGGCGAGCAGGCTCTCGGCGCTTTTATGCGGATCGTTCTTTATGCCCAAAAGGCTCTCGCGCCATATGCCGCGTGCGAACGGATTCTTCGGCGGCACGCCCTTGTGGTATCCGATGATTATTATGTCGTAAGCGTCTCGGTCGGAGGGAACGTCGGCCTTTCCGAAATCGACGACGTTCAGCTCGAGCCCGTTCAAAACGTCGATCCTGCCGGCGAATTCCCTCTTAAGGTAAAGAAGATCCGAGTTCAAAAGGCTCAGCATCTTGCCCCGGACGCCGTAAGTCATATGCCCCGGACCGTGCTCCGTGACGGCGATCTCGTCAAGCCCGCGGTCGATGGCCGCAAGCACGTTGTCGCGCGGGGAGCCCTGTCCGTGGCTGAATTTGGTGTGAGTGTGGTAATCGGCGATTATCCTGTGATCAGACATCTTGATCGAGACCGGCTGCGGTCCCGTAACGGTTTTCCGGGAAGCCGAAGCCCTTCTTCCTTTCGATAAGCATCATAAACGATTCGAGCAGCGCGCAGATGGACGTGCCCGTTTCGTAACCGCACGCGCGGTAGAGTTCATCCTGACGGGAGGTGCAGATGAAATGATCGGCATACGCCTCGCCGGGAGAATTGATGAGGTTGGTTATGAGCACCGTCTCGGAGCCCTTTTCCTTCGCGATCTTCAGGCAGTCGAGCGTCGCCTGCGTCTTGCCGGAGCGCGTTATCGCGAAAACGAGGTCGTTCAGCCCCAGACAGGCGGCGTAGCTGCGCATGATCGCCTTGTTGTCGATGACGACGGAGTCGATGCCTATGCGGCAAAGCCCCTCGGAAACGTTCTCCGCGAGCTGGACACAGCTTCCGACCGCGAACCAAACGACGCGGCGGCAGTTAAGCACCCTTTCGGAAAGCGCGGAGACCGTCGACAGATCGAGCACCTTCAGGGTGGATTCGACCGCCTTCATATGGCCGATCATGAGCTTCCTCATGAATTCGCCGTCGGTGTCCTCGGGCGAGATGGGCAAAACGGCGTCGCTTTTGACGGACGAGGATCCGCTTGCGAGCGCGACGCGGAAATCCATAAAGCCGGAATAACCCAGCTTCCTTGCAAGTCTTGTGACCGACGGAACGCTGACGCCGGCGCAGCGGGCGATCTCGTTTATGACCATGTGAGCGGATCCGTCGGGATTTGCCAATATGAAATCCGCTACTTTCTTTTCCGCAGGCGGCAGCGTTGAGTATACGGAACTTAGTTTCATCCTTGCCGGCATAAGTATTCCCCCCCATCTATGCCTGTACCCGTCCGGCTTTTCCCGGACGGATCGGATAATTCTACCATGAGTAAACAAAATAAGCAACAGGATTTTTACAAAAAATCCTTTATTTTTAACTGTTTTTCGGCTTTTTGATGAAAAATAACTCCGTAAGACGCGGCGGCGGCGGCAAAAAGGCGGCTGAAAATAAATGAACATAATCTCCGTGTTTCGGGAATAAGCTGTGAAAAATAACAAAAAGAGGGGGCGAACGGGCGTGCTTACGTCGCTTATACTCACCTCCCGATCCGACTGCGCGGCAGAGAGGGAAGGGCGCTTTTATCCTGTATCGAGGGATATGCCTCTGATACTTCCCGTCGGGGAGAACGGAGACGTATCCTTCACCGTATGGGGACGGGGAAGACGGGACGGCAGAGCTGTTCCCGTCCCGCGCTTCGTCGGGATCACGATAGAGGACGGCAGAGCAGTCAGCTCGGATATCCCCGTCCTCAACTGGGGCGACGTGATAGAAGCGGAGGCGGAGCCGTTCTTCATCAGGGAACCGCCGAAGACGGATCCCGGCGTGCTCGGGACGGCCGAAACGGTTTTCGGCGGAAGCAGGGTAAGGGCGGAGCTTTTTTACGACAACGGGCTGAATATCGCATATACCCGCGACGGCGCGCCGCCGGTTTCGGTCGCGATAGGCGAGGGCGAGAACGGCAGCATACGCACGCTGGACGCGGGCAGCGCACGGTACCTCGTCGTAAGGGCGGACGTCTGCGGCGGAAAGAGGCTCGTCATACTCGACGGGGAAGGCGCGGTGACACTCGATGTGCGAGGAGCCGACGCGGACGTCGTTGAGGGCTATCCGACGGTCACGGAAAGGCTCGGATCGGTACGCGGACTCGAGCGGCGCACGAGGTTCAAGCTCGTAAAGGGAACGTGCAAGGCGCTTCCTTCCGAGCTCGGCTTTTTCACGGGGGAGGAGCATATCCCCGAGTCCGATACGGAAAGGGCGCTATCGATCGCGGAGGACGTTCTTTTCGGCCGGGAGAGCGGATGGCGCGCGTTCCTGTCGGAGGAGCTTTCGGAGACGCTTCAAAACGATTCGCTCAAGACTTTTTTCGGCGATTACGACGCGGCAAGACCCCATCCCGTGGAAGAGAGGGACGGCCGCGTGACGGTGGGGCTGTACTCGAAAAAAGATCATATAGCGTCACCGAGACGGTTCCTGTTCGTATTCGAGGGCGGTCTTTTGACGGACGTCGAGGAAACGTAAAAATCGTAAACGCGTTCCTAAACCCTTTGTTTAGTAATGCTTTCCCGAAGACCGCGGCGGGAGGAGCTTTTCCCGCGTCGCCGCGGATCGCAAAAAACCTATATAAATCAACGAAAAACGGGCTATTTCGAGGCCTTTCTGCGGCGTGCCGCGGGAGCGCTTTCGGAAAACGGTCCGTTTTTGGCGAAAAAAGATTGTATATAATGCTGAATATTGTTGACAAACAACGCGTAAAGTGATTTAATCCATTAGAGAAGTTTAGCGATCCTAAACTTGAGGTTTAGGATCATTTGCAGACATATTCCGCTTTCGGGAGGGGATACCTTGATCGATCTGGGCGACAGGATAAAAAGGCGCAGGCAGAAGCTCGGCTTGACGCAGGAGGAGCTTGCGGCGAGGACGGAGCTTTCGAAGGGCTTTATCAGCCAGCTCGAACGCAATCTCACCTCGCCGTCCATCGCGACTTTGATGGACATACTCGAGGTGCTCGGCGTCGACATCTCCGATTTCTTCGCAAAGGACGAGGACGAAAAGGTCGTCTTCACACCGGACGACATGTTCGAGAACACCGACGACGAGATCGCCTCCTCGACCCTATGGCTCGTTCCCAATGCGCAGAAGAACGCGATCGAGCCGATAATGGTCACGCTCCGCGCGGGCGGTTCGACGTATCCCGACGCGCCGCACGACGGCGAGGAGTTCGGCTATGTGCTCTCGGGCAGCGTGACGCTCGTCCTGGGTCTCCGCAGGTTCAAGCTCCACAAGGGCGACAGCTTCTGCTTCAAGCCGACGGAGGAGCATTACCTCATGAACAACGCCCAGCGCGAGGCAAAGGTGATCTGGATATCTACGCCTCCGTCCTTCTGATAGGGCGGTCTTACGGGGGACAGCATGGATAACAAAAAGCTTATCGAGTTGAAACATATCACAAAGGAATACGACGGCGATCTTGCCCTCAACGATATCAACCTCTATATCCGCGACGGCGAGTTTTTGACGCTCCTCGGGCCATCGGGCTGCGGCAAGACGACGCTCCTCCGCACCATCGCGGGGTTCATCACGCCCACCTCCGGCGAGGTCATCATCGACGGCGTCAACATGAAGGGCGTGCCGCCGTATAAGCGCCAGGTCAACACCGTTTTCCAGAAATACGCGCTCTTTCCCCATCTCAACGTTTTCGACAACGTCGCGTTCGGCCTCAACATAAAAAAGGTGCCGAAGGACGAGATAAAAAGGCGCGTCACCGAGATGCTCGAGCTCGTCAATCTTTCGGGTTATGAAAAGCGCTGGATCGAGCAGCTTTCGGGCGGTCAGCAGCAGCGCGTCGCGATCGCCCGCGCGCTCGTGAACGAGCCCGAGGTGCTGCTTCTGGACGAGCCCCTCGGCGCATTGGACTTAAAGCTCAGGAAGGGCATGCAGATCGAGCTCAAGAGGATGCAGCAGAGGCTCGGCATAACGTTCATATACGTCACGCACGATCAGGAGGAAGCCCTCACGATGAGCGACACCATCGTCGTAATGAACAAGGGTGTCATCCAGCAGATCGGCAGTCCGACCGACGTGTATAACGAGCCGAAGAACCGCTTCGTCGCAAGGTTCATAGGCGAGAGCAACATCTTCGAAGGCACCATGGTAAGGGATCTTCTCGTCAGATTCCACGGCATCGATTATGAGTGCGTGGACAAGGGCTTCGGCGAGAACGTCCCCGTCGATATCGTTATACGCCCGGAGGACGTCGATATCGTCGGCAGGGACGCCGCGCCGCTCAACGGCGTCATTACAAACGTCATATTCATGGGCGTCCACTATGAATTTACAGTCGACTGCGACGGGAGCGTCTGGAAGGTGCATTCGACCGATTTCGTCCCCGTGGGCGATACGGTCGGGCTCAGGATACTCCCCGACGCGATCCATATAATGCACCCCGAGCCCAAGGCGGATATCGACGTTACTTCCGACGCGGAGCCTCTCCCTGAGGAAGCGGAGGACGGCGAGTAAATGAAAAGAACGCGTATCGCATATCCCTATATTTTCGTATGGATGCCGATATTCATCGTGGCGCCTTTGATCTTCGTCGCCTATTATACCTTCTTCGATAACGGTCAGTTCACGACGGAATTCGTAAAGCAGGTGTTCTCCGAGGGGACGTATCTTCCCACGTTTTGGAATTCGCTGTGGATCGCGCTCGTTACGACGGCGGTATGCCTTCTAATCGGCTATCCCGTCAGCTATTTCCTTGCAAATATGAAGAAGAACACCGCCGCGCTCGTGTCGATGCTCTTCATACTTCCCATGTGGATGAATATGCTCCTCCGCACGCTCGCGTGGAGGATACTGTTAAACGACGGCGGCATAATAGTCACCGTGCTTTCGTGGTTCGGACTCGGGGACGTACAGCTTCTCTATACGCCCGGCGCGGTCGTCGTCGCCACGATATACGACTTCCTTCCGTTCATGATACTGCCGATTTACACCGTGCTGTCGAAGCTCGACAGATCCCAGGTCGAGGCGGCGAGGGATCTCGGAGCGAACAGCTTCCAGACTTTCACGCGCGTGGTGCTGCCGCTGTCGATGCCGGGGATCATCTCCGGGATAACCATGGTGTTCGTACCCGCTATGAGCACTTTCGCGGTATCCGGCATACTCGGCGGAAAGAGCGTTCTCATGCTCGGTCAGATAATCGAGGAAAAGTTCCAGAGAGGCACGTTCGGCATAGGCTCCACGCTTTCGCTCGTGCTGCTCGTTCTGGTGCTCATATCCATGGCCGTAATGCGCCGTGTCGATAAGGACAACGCTGCGGAGGGAGGTACCCTCTGGTGAAAAAGATCGGAAGCTTTTTTAGGGGAGCCTACCTCGGCATAGTGCTGTTCTTCATGTATATGCCGATACTGGTCATGATGACAATGGCGTTCACCGATTCGAGATCCGCTTCGCGCTGGAACGGCTTCTCGCTCGGCGCCTTCCGCGAGCTGTTCGAGGACAGCGACGTAAAGGACGCACTGATCGTCACGCTCATCGTCGCCGTGATCTCCGCGGTCTGCTCGACGGTTATCGGCACCGCGACCGCGATAGGCCTTCATTCGATGAAAAAGAGGCCGAGGTCCTTCGTCGAAACGATCACGCAGATCCCGATGACCAATCCCGATCTCGTAACGGGCATTTCGATGATGCTGCTCTTTTCGACGATCGGCATAAGCCAGCAGCACGGCATACTTCGCCTGATCATCGCGCATATCACGTTCAACCTTCCGTACGTGATATTCTCCGTAATGCCCAAGCTCCGCCAGTCGAGCGACATGCTCTATGAGGCGGCGCTCGACCTCGGCTGCAGGCCGATAGAGGCGCTGTGGAAGGTCGTCATACCGGACATAATGCCCGGCATAGTCTCCGGCGCGCTCCTCGCCTTCACGCTCAGCCTTGACGATTTCGTCATAAGCTACTTTACGGGCGGCTCGGCGAACAACCTATCCATGCTGATCTACTCGCGGACGAAGCGCGGCGTCGGAACGGAGTTCTGCGCGCTGTCGCTCATAATGTTCGCGGTCGTCGGGATACTCCTTCTCGTGATCAACCTCCGCTCTATACGGCAGGAGAAGGAAGCCGCCGCGCAGAATAAAAAAGTGATGAGAAAATCCTGACCTTTGTCAATAACCGAAAGGAATGATAATATGAAAAAGTACGTTTCAGCGATCCTTGCAGCATTGTTCGTTCTGACCTTGCTCCCTTTGACGCTCGTCGGATGTACGAATAACAAGACGATCAATATCTTAAACTGGGGCGATTACCTCGATAAGGACGTCAAGAACGAGTTCAAAAGGCGCACGGGCATCACCATCAAGGAGACCAACGTCACCAGCAACGAGGATATGCTCATAAAGCTCGAGCAGGAGGACTGCCCGTTCGACCTCTGCACGCCGTCCGATTATGCCATCGAAAGGCTCATAAAGGGCGGTTGGCTTGCCGAGATCGATTATAACAATATCCCCAACATCGTCAATATCGACGAGTATTACAGGAATCTTCCTTTCGATCCCGAAAACAAATACTCCGTTCCCTATACATGGGGCGTGCTCGGCGTGCTCTATAACAAGACGATGGTCGACGAGGCCGATCTCGGCGGCTGGGATATCCTCTGGAACGAAAAATACGCCGGCAAGATCTATATGTACGACAGCATCCGCGATACCATGGCGGTCGCCCTCGGCTACTGCGGCTACTCCATCAACTCCACCGATCCCGACGAGCTGAGGGCTGCGGCGGACGCGCTAATCGCCCAGAGGGGCCTCGTAAAGGCATGGTGCACCGACGATATCAAGGATAACATGATCGACGGCACGGGCGCGCTCGCGGTCGTCTATTCCGGCGACGCAGTGTGGTGCACCGATCCCGAGGAGGGGAATACCGATCTCGATTTCTTCTTCCCGGAGGGCAGCAACCTTTATTTCGACAGCATGGTGATCCCCAAGAATTCCAAAAAGAAGGAGATGGCGGAGCAGTTTATCAACTTCCTTTTGGAGCCGGAGATCGCCGCGAAGAATACCGAATACATCGGCTATTCCACCCCGAATAAAGAAGTCATGGCGCTCCTCGGCGAGGAGTGGGAGAACAATCACATATTCAACATTCCCCAGGAAGCGCTCGCCACGCTCGAGATCTACCGCGATCTCGGCGAAAACATAAAGCTCTACGAGGCGGAATGGGACAGGGTGAACATCCGCTGACGGACGAAACGCAAGTAAGGACAACGGTCCCGGAAACAGGCGAAAGCCCATTTCCGGGACCGTTTGCATATCGGCGCGTTTTCTGCTATAATTATAATGGTTTAATACGGAGAAAGGATATCCTGTCCATATAATGAAGATTGCAGTTTTATGCGGCGGCATCAGCCCCGAAAGGGACGTTTCGCTTTCGACCGGCTCGCAGGTCGCCATGGCTCTTAAAAAGAAGGGGCACAGCGTCGCCCTTATCGATTCGGCGGCGGACTATCCCGACGGATTCGACGCCCTTTTCACTGCCGAAGCCCGCGGAGCGGGTACCGGCATAGGCGAATCCGCCCCGGATATCTCCTCGCTGCTGACGCGCGGGGGTTATTTCGGGAAAAACGTCGTGGAGATTTTGAAGAGCGCCGACATCGTCTTCAACGCCATGCACGGCGCGGCGGGCGAGGACGGCACCCTGCAGGCATCGCTCGACCTCATGGGCATAAAGTACACGGGCTCCGGCGCGAAGGGCTGCTCCGTCAGCATGGATAAGACCGTTACGAAGCGCATGCTCGCTCCGGTCAAAAACGTCAGGATGCCCCGCGGCATACACGTCATGCGCGATGAGTTCGGACTCGATCCCCAAAATACGCTCAAAACGGTAATAACGGAGGTCGGCCTGCCCCTCGTCGTGAAGCCCGCCTGCGGCGGATCGTCGGTCGGCGTTTCGATAGTAAACGACGCGGCGGAGCTCAAAAAGGCTTTCGAGCTTTCGCTCTCATACGAGCCCAAGGCCGTCGTCGAGGAGTTCGTCGACGGACGCGAGTTCTCCTGCGGCGTGCTCGGCGATACGGCTCTCCCGCCCATAGAGATAAAGCCGAGATCCGGCTTCTATGACTACCGCAACAAGTATCAGCAGGGGCTTACAGAGGAGATATGCCCGGCGCACATCTCCGAAAGGGCGGCGAACGAAATGAAGCTCGCCGCGCTCACCGTTCATCGCGAGCTCGGGCTTTCCGCCTACTCGAGGACGGATTTCAGGATGACCTCGGACGGCGTGATATACGCGCTCGAGGCGAACACCCTTCCCGGCATGACCGCGATGAGCCTCATCCCGCAGGAGGCGGCCGCCGTCGGCATAGGCTTCGGCGAGCTGTGCGAGACTATAATTGCCGAAAGCCTTAAAAAGTATGATAAAGCTTGACCTTAATGAAATCACCAAAGCCACGGGCGGAAGGGCGAACGGCCCCCTGCCCGAAGGAAATATCGAAAGCATGATCACCGACAGCCGCCTCGCGGCGGACGGTGCGGTCTTCATCGCGCTCAAGGGCGAGCGCGCGGACGGCCACAGCTTCGTAAAGGGACTCGAGGGACGCATACTCGCCGCCGTCGTCGAGCGCGAGGTCGACGCTTCTGTGCCGCAGATCGTCGTACCGTCGACGTTCCGCGCAGTGGGCGATATCGGCTCGTACATAAGGGAAAAGAGCGGAGTCACGGTCATCGGCATTACCGGCTCGGTCGGCAAAACGAGCGTGAAGGAGCTTACGGCATCCGTGATCTCGCAGAAGTACAATACGCTCAAGACAGAGAAAAACCACAACAACGAGCTCGGGCTCCCGATGACGCTCTTCAGGCTAACCGAGGAGCATGAGGCGGCGGTGCTCGAAATGGGGATAAGCTATTTCGGCGAGATGACGCGGCTTTCTGCGGTCGCGCGTCCCGATATGGCCGTATTCACGAATATCGAGAACGTCCATACCGAGAACCTGATCGACCGCGACGGCGTCTTGAGGGCGAAGACCGAGCTTGTCGCCAACATGCGCGGCACGCTCGGAGGCGTGCTGATACTGAACGGCGAGGACGACAAGCTTTTGAACTATGCCGTTCCCGAAGGCCGCCGCGCCGTTTATTACGGCTTTGACAGGCGCTTTTTCGCCCATGCGGACGGCATCGTCCCGCACGGGATCGAGAGCACCGATTTCATACTGCATCTCGGCGAGGAAGCGATCCCCGTATGCCTTCCCGCGTCGGGGAAGCACATGGTGCTGAACAGCCTTGCCGCCGCGGCGGCAGGGCACGAGATGGGGCTCGAGCTCCCCGAGATAAAGCGCGGGCTCGAAAGCTTCGTTCCCGTAGAGGGGCGCATGACGAAGCTGAGCTTTAACGGCGCTTCCGTTATCAACGATTGCTACAACGCGAGCCCGACCTCCATGGCGGCGAGCCTCAACGTGCTTGCCGGCGCGTCAGGCAGGAAGCTCGCTCTCCTCGGCGATATGCTCGAGCTGGGCGAGAGGACGGAGGAGCTCCACCGCGGGATAGGCAGGCTCTGCGCCGAGCTCGGGCTCGATATGCTCCTGACGGTCGGCGGTCTTGCGGGTCACATCGCATCCGCCGCGAGGGAGTACGGGCTTGAAAACGTGCGCGAGGTATCGAAGGAAGAGGCCGCGCGGATACTGAAGGACGAACTCAAACCGGGCGACACCCTCCTCGTCAAGGCGTCGAGGGGCATGGCGCTCGAAACGGTCATAAAGGCCGTTACCGGAGACCGATAATATGGAAAAGCGATTCGATACCGAAAAGACATATGCTCTCGCGCTCGGAGGCGGGGGAGCGAAGGGCGGCTACGAGATCGGCGCGGTCAAGGCGCTGATCGAGGAAGGCCTTGTTTATAACGCCGTCAGCGGCACGTCCGTCGGCGCACTCAACGGCGCGCTCCTTACCATGCGCGATCTCGACAAGGCCGAGGAGCTTTGGAAAAACATCAGGTATTCGCAGGTCATGGACGTCGACGACGCCGAGATGAGCCGCGTATTCGAAAAGGATCTTACCGCCCGCGAACTGCGCCCGCTTCTGAAACGCGCCCTCGATATAATGAAGGGCGGCGGCTTCGATGTGACGCCGCTTCGCGGCCTTCTGAAACAGTACGTCGATCCCAAAAGGATAAAGGGCTCGGACGTCGATTTCGTCGCCGTGACGTACTCCTTAACCGATAAAAAAGAATTCGTCGCCGACGTGCGCGCGCTGCCAGAGGATGAGATCTGCGACATACTCCTCGCGAGCGCCTATTTCCCTGCGTTCAAGAACGAGCCGCTGATCGGCGGCAAGCGCTTCACCGACGGCGGCGTATCGGACGTTCTGCCCATAACCCCGCTGATCGACCGCGGGTACAGGAGCATCATCGCGATAAAGCTTTCGGGCGGTCTCGGCAGGGAACGCTACATTAGGCCGCGCAAGGATCTCGACCTCATCTACATCGCTCCGAAGCGCAGGCTCGGCAACACGCTCAATTTCTCGAAGGAGCAGTCGAATTACAACCTCTCCCTCGGCTATTACGACGCAAAGCGCATGGTTTGGGGACTTTACGGGGATTACTATTACCTCGAACGCACCATGACCGAAAGACAGGCGTACAGGGAGCTCATGGATCTAATCGCGGTCGAAACAAAGTCCGAGGACGAAACCGTGTCTTTAAGGACAGTGCATGAGAGCATCATACCGAGGCTCGCCAGGGAGCACGGCGCGGACGGCGATTATTACGACGTGCTGATAAGCTATCTCGAGCATACCGGCGAGGTGTTCGGGATACCGGAGTTCCGCATAATCAAGGATACCGAGCTTCTCTCGGAGGTCGGGGACGAGCTTAAAAAACGCGGCGTCTCGACCATCGCCCCAAGGGCGTTCAAGTCATAAGAGAACCAAATCGAAACGGGGATCCGGATCATTCCGAATCCCCGTTTATTGTTCGTGCAATATAGCTCGCGATCCCCTCTGCAACGCCGCGCGCGAGCAGCCTTTGGTATTCCTCCGAAATAAGCTTCATCTCGTCGTCGGCGTTCGACAGGAAGCCGCATTCGACAAGTATGCTCGGAACGGCCGGCACCCTGAGAACGAAAAGATCCTCGGGATTCGAAGGCCTCGGCTGACGGCCGATCGCGTCGCACAGGCATTTTATCACGCAGTCGGCAAGCGCCTTTCCCTCAGATGAGCCTTTCATGTAAAACACCATCGGCCCCGATACGGTCCTGTCGCGGAACTTGTTCATGTGTACGCTCACGACAAGGTCGACGTTTTCAAGCTGCATTATCTCCTTCCTGCGGGTCATGTCTTCGGCCTTAGTATCCCCGAGCGCGTTTTCGTCCGTCCTCGTCATAACGACGTAAAAGCCGAGCTTCGTCAGCTCGTCCGCAAGGAGCTTCGCGACCTTAAGGTTCAGCTCTGCCTCGACCGCGCCGGTCTTCGATCCGACCGCGCCGCCGTCGGATCCGCCGTGCCCCGGATCGATGACGATGACCTTCGCGGAGGCGGGTATCGCCTCGAAAGTCGTATCCGCCGCGCCGTCATACGGAGCGGTCATCGCGGCGATGTCCTTCGAGCCCGTGAGCCCGATCCACGCGAGGCCGACGGCTCCCATAAGCACGAGCAAAGAGAGAGCTATGTCCGTCATTTTCTTAATATCCATCTTCTTTTTTCGCATGCCGTACGCCTTCCTTTCAATAAACCATACGGCGCGAAAGGAGAGGATATGCTTTTTATTCATAAGCTCTTTGACGGCAAAAAAACGCCGCTTCGGCCGAAGCGGCGTTTTAATGATGTTTATCAGCTCAATTCGAACGCGCCGGTATAGAGCTTGTAATACCTGCCCTTTTGGGCGATCAGCTCCTTGTGATCGCCGCGCTCGATTATCTTGCCGTGCTCGAGCACCATTATGGCGTTCGAGTTCCTTACCGTGGAAAGGCGGTGAGCGATGACGAAAACGGTCCTGCCGTTCATCAATTCGTCCATGCCCTTTTCGATCAGAGCCTCCGTCCTCGTATCGATGGAGCTCGTCGCCTCATCGAGTATCAGAACGGGCGGATCGGCGACCGCGGCTCTCGCTATCGCGAGCAGCTGCCTCTGACCTTGGGAGAGGTTCTCGCCGTCGTCGACGATCATCGTGTCATACCCCTGCGGGAGATGCATTATGAACGAGTGCGCGTTCGAAAGCTTCGCAGCGCGGACGATCTCGTCGTCGGTGGCGTCCTTGCGCCCGTAGCGGATGTTCTCGCGCACGGTGCCGGTGAACAGATGCGTGTCCTGGAGCACCATCGCGAGGCTTCGCCTGAGCGAATCCTTCTCGATGTCGCGGATGTTGAACCCGTCGTAGGTGATCTCGCCCTCCTGTATGTCATAGAAGCGGTTGATAAGGTTCGTTATCGTCGTCTTTCCCGCGCCAGTCGAGCCGACGAAGGCGATCTTCTGACCGGGCTTCGCGTACAGGCTGATATCGTCGAGAACCACCTTCTGACCGTCATAGCTGAACGTCACGTCGTTGAATATCACGTGCCCGCGCACTCTCGTAAGGCTGCCGTCGGGCGCCTTCCATGCCCAGACGTCAGTGCGCTCGGCGCACTCTGAAAGCTCGCCGTCCTTTATCTCGGCGTTCACGAGCACGACCTTGCCCTCGTTGGGCTCGGGCTCCTCGTCGATCAGCGCGAATATCCTCTCCGCGCCGGCAAGAGCGGACAGTATAGAATTGAACTGCTGGCTCATCATGGTGATCGGGCGGGAGAAATTCCGCGTGTACTGCAGGAAGCTTACAAGAGCGCCGGCGGAAAGCGTGAGCATTGCGGGATAATCGCCGGAAAGCCCCGCGACGACCATCAGGGTCCCGAGAAGAGCCGTTATGGCATACTGGATGTAGCTCAAGTTGCCCATAATCGGCATCAGTATGCTTGCCCAGGTGTTCGCTCCGGCTTCCGCACGGCGAAGGTTGTCGTTCAGCTCGGCGAATTCCGAGTCGGTCTTCTCCTCACGGCAGAAGACCTTGACGACCTTCGAGCCCTCGGACATCTCCTCGATATAGCCGTTTGCGACGCCGAGAGCGGCCTGACGCTTTTTATAGAACGCGCCGCTCTTCTTGCCGAGATTCTTGACGACGAGTATCATCAGCACGAGCATCACCACGGTGACGACCGTCAGCATGGGGCTAAGGACGATCATCATGATGAAAACTCCGCTTACGCGGAAGAAGCTGTCGATAAGGTTCGGGACGCTCTGACCGAGCATCTCGCGCATCGCGTCCGTGTCGTTCGTGTAGCGGCTCATTATCTCGCCGTGCGTGCGGGAATCGAAGTATTTGAGCGGCAGCTTCTGCATCTTACGGAACATTTCCTTGCGGATGTCAAGGAGGACGCCGGTCGATACGTTGATCATCAGCCTTGCATTGACGTACACGCAGACTATGCCGACGAGATAGACAATCGCCATCTTGAGTATCTGACCGCCGAATGCGGCCCAGCGTTCCTGCGTCGCGCCATCCTTCAGCATGGGGCCTATATAATCGTCGACGAGCGGCCTTAAGAGCGCAGTGCCGGCGACGTTCGCGAGAGCGGCGACGATGATACAGACGATCACGACGGCGAGTATGGCCTTATAGCGCTTGAAATAGCCCAACAGACGAAGGAAAGTGCCCTTTGCGTTCTTGGGCTTCGCGAACCTGTTGCGGTTGTTGGGGCCGGGGCCTCTGGGAACTCTTTCGGAAGCTTTCGGTGCGTTGCTCATGCTTCTTCGCCTCCCTTCATCTGGGATTCGTATACCTCTTTGTAGATCTCGTTCGTCTCAAGCAGCCTTTCGGGAGTGTCGAACGCGACGAGCCTGCCGTCGTCGAGCACCATGACGCGGTCTGCGTCCATGACGGACGCGATGCGCTGAGCGATTATGAAGGTCGTGGTCCCCTTGAGCTGGGTCCGGAGCGCTTGCCTTATCGCCGCGTCGGTCGCGGTATCGCATGCGCTGGTCGAGTCGTCGAGTATGACCACCTTCGGGTTTTTCAAAAGCGCGCGGGCTATGCAAAGCCTCTGCTTCTGGCCTCCGGAAACGTTCACGCCGCCCTGGCCCAGATCTGATTTATAGCCGTTCGGGAAGCTCATTATGAAATCGTGAGCGCATGCGGCGCGGCAGGCGGCTTCGATCTGCTCGTCCGTCGCATCGCCGTTTCCCCAGCGCAGGTTCTCTTCGATCGTGCCGGAGAAAAGCAGGTTCGTCTGCAGCACCATCGCGACCTTGTCGCGGAGCGTATGGAGCTTATACTCCCTTACGTCGTGCCCTCCGACGAGCACGCTTCCCCCGAGCACCTCGTAAAGACGGGGTATAAGCTGCACGAGAGTGGTCTTGGCGGAGCCCGTGCCTCCGATTATTCCTATCGTCTCTCCGGATCTTACGCTGAAGCTGACATTGGTCAGCGTCAGGTTGTCGGGGTTCTTGCTGTATGAAAAATCGACGTTGCGGAACTCGACGCTCCCGTCCTCGACGCTCAGGGACGGATCGCCGTCGTCGTCGCTGATCTCGATCTTCTCGTCGAGCACCTCGACTATACGCTTCTGGGAAGCCCTTGTGATGATGAAACTGATGAACACCATCGAGAGCATCATAACGCTCGAAAGGATCTGACCGATATAGGCAAGGAAGCCCGTAAGATCGCCGATGCCCATATCTCCGGCGACGATCAGCTTTCCGCCGAAGAAGCATACGGCGATTATGGCGCCGTAGAAGATAAGCTGCGAAAGCGGATTGTTCCATATTACGATGCGTTCCGCAGCGAGCTGCGCTTTTCTCAATGCGGTTGCGGAATCTTCAAAGCTGACGGTCTCGTCGTCGCCCTTGACGAAGGCCTTTACAACGCGTATCGCGATCAGGTTTTCCTGCACGCGGGCGTTCATGAGATCCATCTTCGTAAGCATCTTTTCGAACATCGGATGCGCCTTGATCATGATGATGAACAGTATCGCCGCAAGAAGCGGGATCGCGACGGCGAATACTACCGCCAGCCTCGCGTTGACCGCGATGGCGAAGAAGAACGCGGTTATCATTATTATGAAGTTGCGAACCGTCATGCGGATCAGTATCGTAAAGAGATTCTGAATGTTCGTGACGTCGGTCGTGAGCCTTGTAACGAGGCTCGCAGTCGAAAACTTATCGACGTTCGCAAAGGAAAACGCCTGTACCTTGCGGAACAGCATATTCCTCAGGTTCGCCGCAAAGCCGGTCCCGGCGACGGCCGCGAGACGGGCGCAGAGCGCTCCGGCGAGAAGGGCGAAAATCGCCATCAGTATCATGAGGCCGCCGTATGTCAGTATCACGCTGAGGTTCGGATCGGGGACCTCGATGCCCTGCTTTATCAGCTTCGTCATCAGGTAGGGGATGAGGATCTCGAGCACGCCCTCGACGATTATCATGAACGAGGCGCCTATCGAGTGCTTTCCGTAACCCTTGATGGCGGGGAACAGTTTCTTTATCATCGTTTACTCCTTTCCGCCGTTTTCCGAGCACAGGAGCTTCGAAAGCTCCATGTTGTTCATGCTGTCCGTATCGGCGGACTCGAGATTCCTGATTATACGCGACAAAAGCTCCGAGGCAAGCTTTTGCTCGTCCTCGGAAAAGCCCGAAAACATCTCGCTTTCAAGCTCGTCGAACACCTTGCGGCAGTTCTTCGCGGCGCTTAAGCCATCCTCGGTGATGTGAAGGCTGTTCGCGCGGAGGTTACCCTTGCATGCGTCGCGCGAAACGTAATTAGACGCCTCCATGCGCTTAAGGCTCTGCGCGACCGAGGCGGGGGAGACCTGCATCTCCTCGGCGACCTCCGCCTGCGTGCAGCCGTCGTTCTTCGATATGAACTCGATCATCCGCATCTGCGAGGGCGGTATGAGCCCCTTTTCCTGCGAGCGCAGATGAAAGCGCATCAAAAGATCGATGCGGTGGAGCTTTCCGCCTATGCGGCGCTCTTTGTCCATCTTCCAGCACTTCCTTTCGTAAACCGATTAACTGTTAAACGGTTGATTATTAAGCGATTAATATTTTAGCTCTCCGGAAAGCGATTGTCAACGCCAAAAGCCCTCGTCTGATAAATATATAGTCGGTCGGAATGTCTGCTTGACACGGAGGGGTGGAATGGTTTAATATTTTATTGCAGTAAGGAGAGACCGATTATGAACATTGGGATCGACGTGGACGGCGTTTTAGCCGATCTCGGAAGGTTTTTAAGGGAAGAAGGCGTACCGTATTTCAAAAAGAAATACGGGCTTTCGGTCGTCGATCCCGCTCAATGCCATGCCGAGGAGATGTTCGGCTGCACCGAGAAGCAGCGGAAGCGCTTCTGGGGACGCCGCGGATGGCGTTACATTAACGGCGAGGCGCCGATCGAGGGCTGCTCCGAGGTGATAGGCAAGCTAAAACGCGACGGGAACGGCATCTATATAGTGACCTGCAGGGCGCTCACCGCAAAACACGGCCCGGTGCCCGCGTTTTTGAGGACGGTGCTCCGCAGTTGGCTGAAAAGGAACGGCATCGCATACGACGGCATAATCTACTGCCATGAGGACGATCCCGCGGAAAGGAAGCTTAAGGCCTGCCTCGACAATGGGCTGGACGTGCTCATCGACGACAACGCGGATAATATAATGGCGGTCAAGGACAGCGTACTTGCGCTGTGCTTCGATTCGCCGTGGAACGCCCGGATCGACGACGAAAAGGTCATAAGGGTCGGCGGCTGGGCGGACGTCGACAGGTTCTTCCGCGACCGGGCGGGCGATCGATAAGATCCGAAAGACATACAAAAAGCACATCGGCCGATGTGCTTTTTCTGAACTCATTTCATACATTCAAGGTAAAAAGCCTTTATCGCCTCCGCCGCTCCGGGTTCGTCCGGATCGACGGTGAGATCGGCGGCGGCCGAGTATTTATCGTGCCTCTCGTTAAAAAGCAAAAGGATCTTCTCGTCGGTCTCCGCCGGCGTGGTGCCGCGGATGAGCGGCCTGTTAACGGTATTCTGCCCCAAAAGCTTTTCGGGCTTCCTGTCAAGGAATACCGTCACGCCCGAATGCTTGATCACCGAGGCGTTATCGCCAAAGAGCGGCGTTCCTCCGCCGAGCGCGACTATCATGCCGCCCTTTTCTGCGACCGCGCGAAGCACGTCCGATTCGAGCGAGCGAAAGCCCTTCTCGCCGGACGCAGCGAATATCTCGTCGACAGTACGCCCCGCGCTCTCCATTACGGCCTTGTCCGTATCGAGAAGCGGAAGGGAGAGGAGCTCTTTCAGCTTTTTTCCCATGCGCGTCTTTCCGCAGTCGGGCATGCCGATGAGGTAGAGGTTCAAGCCCTTTTTCTGCGTCCTTTTCGACTCGTCGATCAAAAGCCTCGCGAGTCTCTCCGCGCCGTCGCGGTATCCGTCGGGCACGCTTTCCGCGCGGCTCGAAACGACCTCTTTCTCGCGCTCCGCGTCAAGTATAGGGAGCCCGCCCGTCCGCTTTATCCTGCCGATCTCCTCGGCGCATTCCATACGCTCGGCAAAGAGCCGCATTATTTCGCGGTCGATCCCGTCGAGCTTGTTTCTCAATTCGTTTATCCCATCCATGGTCAGCTTTCCCTTTTATGATCGAGCAGAAGATCGTATAGTCCCAGACAGACCGCTGCTTCGACCGCGGCCGCGCCCCTCGGGAGTATCGCCGTGTCGTGGCGTCCCTTTATCTCGAGCGGCACGGGCTTCGAGCCGATAAGGTCGTATCCCGTCTGGGGAAGCCCGATCGACGGCACCGGTCTGAATCTGACTTTCACGATAAGCGGCATGCCGTTCGCGATACCGCCGTTTATGCCGAACGAACGGTTCGTGACCGTCCTTCCGCCATCCGCAAACTGGTCGTTCATCTCGCTCCCGAGCACGCGCATGTCGGCAAAGTCGATCCCGCGGAGCCCCGGTATCATGAACAGATACCTCGAAAGCGTGCTCTCGACGCCCGAAAACAGCGGCTCACCGAGCCCGGCGGGAACGCCGAGCGCCGCACATTCGAGACCGCAGGCGAGCGTGTCGCCCCTGTCGCGCGTTTCCGAGATCAGACGCTCCATCGGCTCCCTTTTCGTCCTGTCGACGAGCGGGAAGAACGGATCGAGTTCCGGCGCGCGCTCCATTACGGGATCGAACGGCGCGTCCTCCACGGAGCCGATATAGCTTATATGCGAAAAGACGGTGATCCCATCTGCCTTAAGGAGCTGCCTTACGACGCTTCCGGCAAAGGTCAGGGGCAGCGTCATGCGCCCGGAATACCTTCCGCCGCCGGAGATATCCTCCGCGCCGCCCGATTTGACCCACGCGGCATAATCGGCGTGCGAAGGCCGGGCGACGGGGGAGTATGCGTTTTTATCGTGCTCCCTGTTCGGGAACGTGACAGAGACCGGCCCGCCGTCCGTAACGCCGTCCTTAATGCCGGAGACGATGATGAGATCGTCCGCCTCGCGCCGCGGGGTTGCCAGGGCGTAATTGCCCGCACGCCGCCTTTCAAGGTCGAAGCGCACGGCATCCATGTCCAATTTGAAGCCGCACGGAAGGCCTTCCAATACACATCCGACTGACGGAGCGTGCGACGCGCCGGAGAGCGTGAGCTTTATGTTTTTACCGATCGAGTCCATAACCGATCCTTTCAAGGTCGTCCCGGAACTGCGGGGCGGATTTCGAAACGCATTCCGCACCGTGAAGCGTGACGGGGTTTTCCGATATCATCGCCATTACCGCGGCGGCAAAGGCGAGCCTGTGGTCGCCGAGGGACGAGCATTCGCCGCCCGAAAGACGCCCTGTGCCGTGCACCGTGACCGCGCCGCAGCTTGCCTCGGCGCTTCCGCCGAGATCGCGAATGAGCCTTACTGTCCCCGACTCGCGGTCGGATTCCTTGGTTTTCAGCCTCCGCGTCCCGCGGATGACGGTGTCGCCCTTTTTTCCGCAGGCGGCTGCAGCGAGAAGGGGAAGAAGATCGGGATGATCTTTGATGTCGCACTCCGCCTTTCCTGCAAGGTTTATAAAATCCTTATCCGGTTGGCGCGTGTTTTCATCTGCGCCGTTTATCGCGACGCTCCCGCCCAAAAGGTTCATCGCCTCGAACACGGCGGCATACGAGCGGTCGCCGGTAACGGGCAGCTTATTCGGCACGGAGTACCGCGACGGATATGTCCTGTAACCGGTTTCCGTCTCCTCGAGCAGTCCTCCGAAGAGCCTTACGAGATCGAGCGTCATATCGGCGTAAGGCTTCGAAACGAGCCCGTTTTTTATCACGATATCGCATTCACGGCCAATAAGCGGCAGGGCGATCAAAAGCCCCGACAGGAACTGCGACGACCGCGAGCAGTCTATGACGAACCGTGACATATTCTTTTTTTCGGGCGGGATATGCAGAGAAAGCAGATTGCCCTCGCGTTTTCCCTCGACGCCGAAACATTCCTCGATCTCGCGTATCCCGCGTTCGAGCAGCACGTCATCGGCCGTGATCTCGGCGCCGCCCGCCAAAAGCTTATACGGCAGTATCATCCTCAAAAGCGCCGCGGACGAGCCGACGTAAGCCTCATGGCGGTCTATATCCTTCGCGGCCGCGATCGCGTATTTAACGTCGTCGCATACGGGCATGCCGGCATAGTCCGCGATCGCGCGGGCGGGATCCGAGCCGCATATGCCGCAGAGTATCGCGGCGCGTATCGCCTCCGACTTGGACGGGGGAAGGCTGACCGCGCCAACAGGCTTTATTCCGTTTCTTATTCCGAGGATCATATTTCAAGTATATCACGCTTTATACTTGAAATCAAACCCGTCAAATGATATACTGTATATATCTGTGAACAAGGAGGCAAAGCATGTACTGCACAAGGAAAGTAACCGATGATATCGTCTGGGTCGGCGCCAACGACCGCAGGCTGTCCGTGTTCGAGGGCGTCTACAAATGCCCCGCCGGAGTGTCCTATAACTCGTACCTCATCAATGACGAAAAGACCGCTCTCATGGATACCGTCGACAGCTCCGTCGCGTCGGTGTTTTTCGAGAACGTCGACCGCGAGCTCGGCGGCAGACCGCTCGATTACGTCGTGGTCCAGCATATGGAGCCCGACCATTCCGCCACCCTCGGCGAGCTCGTCATGCGCCATCCCGAGGCGAAGGTCGTCGCGAACCAGAAGCTATCCGTTATGATAAAGCAGTTTTTCGACTTTGACCTCGATTCAAGGCTCGTCCTCGTCAAGGAGGGCGATACGCTCGAGCTCGGCCGCCATACGCTCACCTTCGTAATGGCGCCGATGGTGCACTGGCCGGAGGTCATGGTCACTTTCGACACGGCGACGGGCATACTCTTCACAGCCGATGCGTTCGGCACCTTCGGCGCGCTCGACGGCGCTCTCTTCGCGGACGAGGTCGACTTCATGCGCGACTATCTCGACGAGGCGAGAAGGTACTATACCAACATCGTCGGCAAATACGGCACGCAGGTCTCCGCGCTCCTCAAAAAGGCCGGCGGGCTCAAGATAAACATGCTGCTCCCGCTCCACGGCTTCGTATGGAGGACGGGCATAGGCGACATACTCGAAAAATACATCAAGTGGGCGACCTATGAGCCCGAGGAGAAGGCGGTCATGATCGCCTACGCGTCCGTCTACGGCAACACCAAGAACGCCGCGGAGATACTTGCCGCGCGCCTTAACGAGCTCGGCGTCAGGACGCATATGTACGACGTTTCGATAACGAGCTCCGACTACGTTATCGCCGCCGCTTTCAAATACAGCCATCTCGTGTTCGCCTCGACGACGTACAACGCGGGCATATTCGTAAAGATGGAGGAGCTCCTTCACGACCTCGCCGCGCATAATATCCAGAACCGCACCGTCGCCTTCATCGAAAACGGCACCTGGGCGGCTACGAGCGGCGGACTCATGCGCGAGATGATCGGCAAGTGCAGAAACATGAACATGCTCGAAAGCACCGTTTCCCTGAGATCCTCGGTCAAGCCCGAGAAGCGCAGGGAGCTCGAGGCGCTCGCCGAGGTCATCGCCGCGGGCTTTACGAGACCCGCGTACCGTCCGTCCGCCGAGGTCGCCGCCGCGATAGAGCCCACGGCGTTCAACAAGCTCTCCTACGGCCTGTTCGTGCTCACCGCGCGCGACGGCAATAAGCTCAACGGCTGCATAATCAATACCGCGCAGATGCTTACCGACAGCCCGAAGCGAATAACCATCGCCGTCAACAAACAGAACTACACCCACGATATGATCGTCAAGACGGGCGAATTCAACGTGTCCGTGCTCACCGAAAGCGTCACCATGAAGACCTTCGAGCGTTTCGGCTTCTCGTCCGGCAGGGATACTGAAAAGTTCCTCGATCTCGAGGACTTCGAGCTTTCCGCTAACGGGATACCCTATATCACGAAGAACACCAACGCGTTCTTTTCGGCAAAGGTCACGTCCATGTCCGACAACGGCACGCACACCCTGTTCATCGCCGAGGTCACCGAGGCGGGCGTCCTCTCCGACGCGCCGAGCGTGACGTACGCGTACTACTTCGCGCACATCAAGCCCAAGAAGACGAAGCCCGCCGTCCAGACCGCAGGCTGGGTATGCAAGACCTGCGGCTACGTATACGAGGGCGAGACGCTTCCCGAGGGCTACGAGTGCCCCATCTGCAAGCACGGCGCGGAGGACTTCGAGTTCGTCGCGCCCGAGGCGAAGCCCACGGGTCACAAGTGGGTCTGCGAGATCTGCGGTTTCGAATACGAGGGCGACTCGCTTCCCGCGGATTACGTCTGCCCGCTCTGCAAGCACGGCGCGGAGGATTTCAAGCAGCTCTATTGACACAAATGAAAAAGCCGGGAGCCATCGCTCCCGGCTTTTGCTATGCCGTCAGATCAGACTAAGCTTCGCTCTGAACGAGATCGCTCTCGGCGTGGCAATGCCGTCAAACTTAATTACGTGGGCGGAATGCTCCTCGTCGATTTCGACGACCGTGCCCGCGCCGAGCATCGGGTGGGAAACCCTTTGCCCGATCGGAAGGCGGGAAGCGTCGTCGGACGCCGACAAAAGCCTTTCCGCGTGCGCGATATGTCCGCGGGCGGCCTCGATCAAGGAATCGTTCGGCTTTTTCGTGTATTCGAGAAGTCCCTCGTCTATATCGAGAAGGAACCTCGACGGATACCGGGGCGTGCCGTCGTGATTGACGCCCTCCGCTTCCGAGAGAAAAAGCCTTTTTTTCGCCCGCGTCATGGCGACGAAGGCGAGCCTTCTTTCCTCCTCCATGCCGGAAAGCGTGCGTATCTTGCGCGAGGGGAATATCCCGTCGTTCATGCCGCAGAGGAATACGTACGGGAACTCGAGCCCCTTTGCGGCGTGAACGGTCATCAGCTTCACCTTGTCGCCGGGATCGGCGGCGTCGCTGTTCGTGAACAGAGCGATGTGTGCGAGGTAGTGCTCGAGCGTCGCCTCCTCGCCGCAGGAGGTCTCGTATTCGTAAACGGACTGCTTGAGTTCCGCAAGGTTGTCGAGCCTTTCCTGACTGCCCTCGGTCCTGAGCATCTCCTCGTATCCGGACTTGTCGAGTATGTCGGAAAGCAGCTCCGACACCTGCCGACCGGACGGCCCGGACGAAAAGCGCTCTATAAGGCTTATGTATTCGGCCGCGCCGGTGCCTTTGAAGCGCGCGTCGTCGGAAAGCTCCTTCAAAGCGGCAAAGAGGCCTATCCCGCGCTTCGCCGCGTGATCCTCCAATATCTTCATACGGCTCACGCCGATGTTCCGCTTCGGGGTGTTGACCGTGCGGCGGAACGCAAGATCGTCGCCGTATGCGGTCATGCGAAGGTATGAGAGCGCGTCCTTGATCTCCGCGCGGTCAAAGAACTGCGCCCCGCTGTAAATGGCGTAGGGCAGCTTCTTTTTTATGAAGGTCTCCTCGACCGTCCTCGTGACATAATGCGCGCGGTAGAGGACGGCGATATCCTTCAAGGGCACGCCCGAGCCCGACAGCTCCGCGATCCTTTCGGCGATCCATGCTGCCTCGTCCTCAGGCGAGCGCGCGTGATGGCAAAGGATGCTCTCGCCGTGATCCGAAACGGGCACGAGATCCTTCTTTATGCGGTTCTCGTTCTTTGAGATAAGCGAATTCGCCGCGGCGAGTATTTCGGGCGTCGAGCGGTAGTTCTCGTTCATCATCACGGTCTTCGTACCGTGGAAGCGCTTTTCGAAATCGAGAAGGTACCGTATGTTCGCCCCGCGCCAGGTGTAAATGGTCTGGTCGGGATCGCCCACCACGAAAAGGTTTTTGTGATAGGCGCACAGCACCTCCATCAGCCTGTACTGGATGTCGTCAATATCCTGGAATTCGTCGATCATTATGTATTCGAGGCGCGTCTGCCATTTGAGCCTCACGTCCTCGTTGTTCTCGAAGATGTACAGCGTGAAGTTCAGAAGGTCGTTGTAGTCGAGCCCGAAGCATTTCTTCTGCTGATAAAGATATCCGTAAAAGATGATGTCGCGCGTCTCGGACGCCTGCATGTACTTTTCGAACAGCGATTCGAGATCCATGCCGATCAGATCGAGGTAATAATGCGGACGGTTTTTGAGCTTTTCCATCTCGATCATGTCGCGCGCATTCGAGAAGGTCATATTGCGGAGCGTCAGTCCGCGCTCCTCGTAAATGATCCTAAGCATCGAATCTATGTCGGAATTGTCCAGCACTAGAAAGCTCTTGGGATACGAAACTGCAAAGCTCTCCTCCTTCAAAACCTCCACGCAGAAGCCGTGAAAGGTGTTGACGATGCCCGTGTCGCTGTCGCCGGTCAGAATATGTATGCGCTGGCGCATCTCGTTCGCCGCCTTGTTGGTGAAGGTGACGCAGAGGATGTTTCCGGGAAGTATCCCCATGTCGTTCACGAGGTACGCGAACCTGTGGGAAAGCGCGCGCGTTTTCCCCGAGCCCGCTCCCGCGACGACGCGCACGAACCCCTCGGTCGCGGTGACCGCGGCCGTCTGGGCGGCGTTCAGTTTTTTAAGCGTTTCCATTCTTTTTGAGGTCGAGCAGCCACGGGGCGATGTGACAGTAGCCCGTCGGGTTTTTGACCAGGTATTTCTGGTGGTATTCCTCGGCGGTATAGAAATTCTCAAGCGGCTTTACCTCGACGGCAAGGGGCTTGCCCACTTCCTTTTCCTTGGCCGCATACGCGGCGGAGATGACGGGGAGGAGCGACGGATCGAGGTAATAGATCCCGGTGCGGTACTGCACGCCCTCGTCCTCGCCCTGCTTGTTCACGGAGGTCGGATCGATGATCATGAAGTAGTATTCGAGTATCTTTTCGGGCGCGATCACGTTCTCGTCGAAATCAACGCGCACGGTCTCCGCGTGCCCGGAGCTTTGGCATACGTCCTTATAAGAGGGGGACTCGGTCGGGCCGTTGGCATAGCCGACCTCGGTATTCTTCACGCCGTCAAACTGATCGAAAAACCTCTGCGCGCCCCAGAAACAGCCACCTGCGAGAAAAAGCGTTTTCATGTCGTTCTCCTGAATAACATATTTGTCTGTATTATACATTTTTTCGAGCTCTATTGCAATAAAGGCTGCGCTTTGATATAATTTTTTCAAAACAAAAGCGGCAGAAAACGGTTGGTATGTCTGAAAAAAGATTCTTCAGGTTCTCTCTTCTGCCCGCGGTCATCGCGCTCGCCTGGCCGACTATGCTCGAACAGCTCATGCAGACGGCGGTACAGTATATCGACACCGCTATGGTCGGCGCGCTCGGCACGGAAGCTACCGCGGCGGTAGGCTCCACAACAACGGTCAACTGGCTGATAGGCTCCACGATATCCGCGTTCGGGGTCGGTTTTCTTGCGCTCATCGCACGCTCGCTCGGCGCGGGCGACAGCATAAGGGCAAGGCAGGCCTCCGCTCAAAGCGTGCTCTTTACCGTCGTTATCGGCGCATTATTCACCGCGCTCGCTCTGTCGCTCTCCGGACTCATACCCGGCTGGATGCAGGTCGATCCCGCGATAAGGAAGACCGCAGCGGCGTATTTCTTCGTTTTGTATCTTCCCATGCTGCCGAGGACGGCGACGATCATATTCGGAACGGTATTAAGATCCGCGGGCGACACCAAAACGCCCATGTGGATAGGCCTCGGCGTGAACGTGCTCAACGTCGTGCTCAATTTCCTGTTCATATACGAGCCCAGGTTCGTTACCGTTTTCGGACGCGAGGTGTTCCTTTGGGGAACGGGCTGGGGCGTAGTCGGCGCCGCGGCCGCGAGCGCGGTGAGCTTCACGCTCGGCGGTATCGCGATCACCGCAGCTCTCTTCAAGCACAGGACGGTTTCTCCCGCGGGCGTTTCGATTAAGCCCGACAGGACGATAATCGCGCCCGTGATGCGCGTCGCATTCCCGAATATGCTGCAAAGGTTCGGCACGAGCTTTGGCTACGTCGCGTTCGCGGCGATGATAAACTCGCTCGGAGGTCTGTCCACCGCCGCGCATACTATCGCGAACACCGTCGAGTCGGCGTTCTACATACCGGGCTACGGTATGATGACTGCCGCGGCGACGCTCACGGGCAACGCGATCGGCGCTGACGACAAACGGACGCTCAAGGATCTCGCGAGGCTCATAACCCTCGTCGAGGTCGTCCTTATGGCGGTATCAGGCGCGCTCCTGTTCATATTCGCGCCCTTCATGGCGGGACTGTTCAGCTCCGACGCGGCGGTGATCGCGCTCGCGGCGACGGTGCTCCGCATGGTCGCGTGCTCCGAGCCCTTCTTCGGCGTAGGCATAGTCGTCGAGGGCATGCTGCAGGGAGCGGGAAAGACGGCGGCGCCGTTCGTGTTCAACATAATCGGCATGTGGGGCATACGCATACTCGGCACGTTCATATGCCTTAAGCTCTTCGGCCTCGGGCTCGAGGCCGCATGGGCGTGCATGATAGCGCATAACCTCGTACTGTTCGTGATGTTCGCCGTCTATTACGCAAGGGGAAAATGGAACCCTTTGGAAAATGATGCGAACAGATCGGCGTATTAGCTTTTACAGCCGCGCGTGGACAATCGTCCGCAAGTGTGATATAATAAAAAATCATACAGATCAACAAGGAGGCGGAGTATGGGCACAAACAGGAAACCGCTCAACAAGAGCATCCTGCTCGGGAGCGTTATTTTCATAATCGTGCTCTGCATCGTTTTGAGTCTTGTCGTAAGCTTCACTTTCGGCAAGATGCGTCACAAGCATTACGAAAGATTCATTAAAAACGTACTCGAATACGCCGCCGCGGGCATCGACGCCGACGATCTCGAAGAATGCATCAGAACGGGCGTCGAGTCCGAGAAATACAGGGAACTCCAGACCTTCCTCGATGGCATCAAGGAAAGCATGGAGCTCGATTTCATCTACATCATCGTTCCTCTGAACGACGAGCCCGCCGACAATGTAATGAACGTCATCGCCGGAGCGACGGCATACGAATACGAGCATGAGGCCGACGAGACAGTCAAGCTCGGCGAGCTTACCGGCGATTCATATCCGGTAAAGACCGTTCGGAAATACCTCGACGCGTACGAGTCGGGGAAGCTCAGCTTCTTCGAGGAGATCACAGAGTGGGGAGACGAATACACCGGGCTCATGCCGCTTTACGATTCCGCGGGCAATAAGGTCGCCGCGCTCTGCATGGACGTCAGCGCGAAGGAGATCCACACCGCGCTCGGCAAGGAGGTCATACTCACAGGCATGATCGTCGCTCTCCTCGGCGGCGTGTTCACGACCCTGTTCGTCATCTGGATGCGGCATAACGTCACCGAGCCGCTCGAACAGCTCGAAAGCTGCGTCGTCGATTTCGCGGAGCGCAGTCACGAGACGCGCGACCTCGACGCGTTAAGGCTCGAGGTGCCCGATATAAGGACCGGCAACGAGGTCGAATCGCTGTCACGCGCCGTCGCGAAGATGAGCGACGACCTGAGGGAGGCCGTCTCGAACGTGCTCGACAGGGAGCTCGAGCTCAAAAAGATGAACGTCATCGCCCATAAGGACGCTCTCACCGGCGTGGGCAACAAGGCTGCGTACGACCTCTATGCGGAGGAGCTCGCCGAAAAGATCGCGAACGGGCATCCCGAATTTGCAGTGGTCATGGCCGACGTCAACTGCCTTAAGGAGATCAACGACGAGCACGGCCACAAGTCGGGCGACGGATACCTCCGCACCAGCTGCGATATAATCTGCGGCGTGTTCAAGCATTCGCCGGTATTCCGCGTAGGCGGCGACGAGTTCGTCGTCGTGCTCACCGGACGCGACCTCGAAGCGAAGAACGCACTTTTGAAAGAGGCGCGCGAGGCGTTCAGGATCTCGTCCGAGAATACGGAAGCCAAGCCATGGGAACGCGCTTCGGCGGCTCTCGGCATGGCCGTCTACCGCGAGGGCGTCGATGAGAGCGTCGCCGACGTGCTCGGCAGAGCCGACGCGGAGATGTACAGCGAGAAAAAGAAAAACTCGGGCGCCGCCGCAAACAAGCAGAAGTTCGAATGACGGCGAAGTACAAAAACTATATCTTCGATCTTTACGGAACGCTTTTCGATATTTGGACAGACGAAACGGAGCCCCGTTTTAAGGACTCCGTTTCCGCTTTTTTTACCCGAAACGGCGCGTCGTACGGCGCCGGCGAGTTCCTCGAAAGATATCTCGAGCTCTGCCGCGAGGCGCAGAGCCTCGATCCGGATCCGTATTTCGAGCTGGAGCTCCGCGGCGTGTTCAAAAGGCTCTACTCGGAAAAAGGCGTCGAAGCCGACGCGCGGCTCGTTGCCGAAACGGCGGTGTTTTTCAGAAAGGCTTCGACGAGGAAGCTCGAGCTTTATCCGTGGGTGAAGCCTGTATTCGGCATGATAAGAAAAGCGGGCGGACGGATATTCCTTTTGAGCAACGCGCAGGCGTGTTTCACGCTGCCGGAGCTTGACGAAAAAGGGATCGCGGGCGATTTCGACGGCGTCGTCATCTCGTCCGACGTGTCGGTCAAAAAACCGTCGCCGAGGATAATGAAGATACTGCTTGACCGATACGGGCTCGACAGGGACGACTGCGTTATGATCGGCAACGATCAGCATTCGGACGTGATGACCGCAAAGTCGGTCGGCATGGATTCGTTTTACATAAAGACCGCGACTTCGGGGGAATACGATCCCGCCATCAGGGCGGAATACGAGCTCCTCGACGGGGATTTCTCGAAAATACCGGAAATGTTGGGACTGAACGAATATGTATGACACTGTTTTTTTCGACCTTGACGGAACGCTCGTCGATTCGTCGGAGGGCATAACCAAAAGCGTCGAGTACGCGCTTGGCAAATACGGGATTCGCCCCGTGTCGAGGGACGAGCTCAAGGTCTTCATAGGCCCGCCGCTCGTCGATTCCTTCATGCGCTTTTACGGCTTCGACGAACCGAAGGCGGTCGAGGCGTGCAGGTTTTACCGTGAAAGATACAAGGTCAAGGGCGTTTACGAGAACCGCGTGTACGACGGCATAAAGGAACTGCTCGCTCTTTTGAAGGAGCGCGGGAAGACTGTGGTCCTCGCCACATCGAAGCCCGAGATCTTCGCGAATATCGTGCTCGACGACATGGGGCTCAGGCGGTATTTCGATCTCGTCGCGGGAGCCGATCTCGACGACGCCGACAAAGAGGGCGGGAATTACCGCTCGAAGAAAGAGGACGTCATCGCCTATGCGGTGGTATCGCTCGGTATCGCTGATAAAAAAACCGTGCTCATGGTCGGGGACCGCAAGCACGATATAATCGGCGCGAAGCTGAACGGGATAGACTCCGTCGGAGTGCTGTTCGGGTTCGGCTCAAGGGAGGAATTCGAGGAAGCCGGGGCGGACTATATCGCCGAAACGCCCGCGGATATCGCGGAGATCGTCCTCGGTTGAGTCATCACCACGAGCCCTTGTATCCCACGCCGTAAGTGTCGGTATAATAGTCGATGCGCTTAGAGTCGTTATAGACCGGCTCGTAAATGTTCTCGCCGGGCTTGAATCCCGCAAGCCGGCATATTTCCTCGTGACATCTTATCAAAAGATCGGCTTCCCGCTCGGCGGGGGGCAGATCGGCGTTCGCGCGGATCGGCTCGCCTATATGCAGTGTAAACAGAGCGATCTGTCCGAATATCTTTTTGCGTATGGATCCCGGTTCGCGGAATGTGAACGCCATGGGGATTATCGGCTTGTCGAAACGGCAGGCAAGATGCGCCGCGCCGCGCTTGAAGGGGCGAATCGGGCAGTAGTATTCCCACATGCTGGCCTCGGGATAGATATGCAGCCAGCCGCCGCCGTTTATATAATCGCGCATCGCCTTGACGTAAGCGGTGGTCGCCCGGATATCGCCATCCGGTATGGGTATCCCGCCGACGTGCCTTATGAGCCAACCGTTCTCGCCGGAAATGTTCTTGTCCCACGAAAGTATGCGCGTCCTGATGGGCTTGAGCGCGTTCATAATGCAGATGTAATCCCACATGTGAACGTGATTGCAGCAGGAGATGACGCCGTTTTTTATGGTCTCGCGGTACTTTTTGAGGTTCTCTTTTCCGTCGACCTTAAGCCCCATGCGGATATAGGAAAGCGGGAATACAACAGCGTAAAGCAGCGCGCGAACGAGCGAATACTCGAACCTGAATTTCTTCGAGTCGTCGATATAGGGGTAGTTCTTGTCGTAAACCGTGCCGTTGTCCTTCTTGACGACGAGGTAATGCCTCGCGGTATCGACAGGATAGGGATACTTATTGGTCTTGGGATCGAACATCGGGGAACTCCTTGCTTTTTTGTCGAAACGATTGTATCATATTATTCGACTGTTTACAATAACCGCGGGAACGGAGAAAGAAAATGCTCGAAAAAAAGATAAGGATAAACAGCTATGACGTTTACCCGAACAGCATAATGAAGCCCTCGGCGCTGATGCGCCACATGCAGCAGATCGCGCGCGAGGACTGCGACGGGATGGGCGCGACGTATGATTATATGCGGAGCCTAAACACCGTTTTCGTACTGACGAAGCTCGCCATAGAGTTCGTCCGCCCGGTGAAAGACGGGGAAGAGCTGACGCTCAAGACCTATAACAACACCATCACGGGCATCATATTCGACCGCGAATACGAGCTCGTTTCGGATTCGGGCGTCGCCGCCCGCGCGACGACTTTATGGACGCTCGTCAGATACGATACGAGGTCGCTCGTAAGGCCGAGCAGTTTCCCGGTGCCATTCGAAACGGTGAACCTTGACATAAAGCCGATCGATATGCCGCGCCGTATCGGCGCGGAGGGCATAAAGACCGTCGGCACGCATACGGTCAGGACGTCCGAACTCGACGAGAACAATCACCTGAACAACTGCATCTACGCCGACATCGCGCTCGACTCCGTAAAGGATTTCGACGGGCTCGGCTCTTGGCCCAAAAGCATAAAGCTCATCTTCCGGCACGAGGCGAGGCGCGGAGACGAGCTCGAGATTTCGGCTTCATTCGAAGACGGCGTCCACAGGGTGTTCGCGAAGAACTTAAACGGCGGAGCCGCCTGCTTCGAAACGGAGATCAGGTTGGCGGGAGCTCCCGACGGGGAGTGAACGGTCATTCCCTTTCGGTGATGAGCGTGAGGTCTTCGGGCAATCCGAAGATCTCTTTTTTCATGAAAACCGGATAGAAGTATTCATCCTTAAGGCGCGCGAATTCGAGCCACTCGAAATCATGGGTATGACGCCTTTCACGGAGCGTGAACCTGTCGCCCTTATCAAAAAGCCCCGTATCGGACACGTCGATCAGAAAGTAGAAGCACAGCTCGTGATAATCGAGCCTGTCCACGTCCTCGTTGAAAAAGGATTGACACAGCCACAGGGGACGAACGATCCGCGCGTCGATCTCAAGCTCTTCCTTCACCTCGCGGAGCACGGCTTCCTCCGCGGTCTCGCCGAGCATGATCCTGCCGCCGGGCAGATAATAATAGGGCGAGCGATCGTCGTGCATGGCGAGTATCCTTTCGCCCGAGACGATCACCGCGCACACCCTTAAGTTGAACTTTTTGCCGTCAGCAACATAGCTTATATCCATAATGCGCTCCGTAAAAACGGCGGCCGGAGCCGCCTGTCAGTTTTCATGCCTCGCGCAGAGCGGGCTTTCGTACAGCCTGCCGGTCGTGAAATAGTTATACGACCTGCACCCGCCCGCGCAGACGCCGCCGAAGGGACAGCCCCTGCACGTACCGGTCAGCATGGATTCGTCGAACCCGCGGTTGTACCTGAACGAGGCGGGATCCGTCCATATGTCCTTAAGGCTCCTTTCGCGGAGATTGCCCTCGATAAAGGCTTCGTCATACATCGATTCGCAGCCTCGGACGTTCCCGACGCTGTCTATGCCGATCGCGTCGAGCCCTGCGCCGCAGCCGCCGAAAACGG
The DNA here is from genome assembly GCA_017614315.1 of Clostridia bacterium. GTDB lineage: Bacteria > Bacillota > Clostridia > Christensenellales > CAG-138 > UBA3857. Next base: position 43,596 of record JAGACA010000006.1, read on the forward strand.
CTCCGCGCGCGCCGCGGACGCGTCCTTCCTCACGGGTGAAATAGCCTATGTTGTCGGCTATGCCCACGTAAAACGGAGCTTCGTCCGCAACGCTGTCGACGAACCTTATGACGTCCTTTGCCGAGAACCTCACGTCGACGCTGTTCTTCCCGGCGTTCCCCATGGGGGAGCAGGCTTGTATCTGCCAGGCGAATATGGGACAGCCCTTCAGCGTTTCGTAAAACTCTTTGAGGTGCGGCGCGTTGTCCGCGCGGAGAGCGGAGATCACCGAAACGGGGATCCCGGCGTTCGTGAGCGCGTCTATCGCGGCGAACGCGCGCTTGTAGCTTCCCTCCTGACGGAAAGCGTCGTGCACGCGCTCCGGACCGTCGACGGACACGGCGACGGATTCGATATCAAGCCTTTTCAGCGAGGAGATCACCCCGTCGCTCATACGGAACCCGTTCGTGATTATGCACGTCTTTATCCCGCGCGACGTAAGGGAACGGACGATGCTCTCCCAGTCGGGACGCATGAAAACCTCGCCGCCTATCATCGACACGCGGCGGCAGCCGAGCTCCTTGAGCTGGCGGGCGACGTCGTCGCATTCCTCGGCGGTCAGCTCGTTTTCACGCGCTTTGCCTCCGCAGGAGCCGCAGTAAAGGCATTTGAAACAGCACGCGAGGGTGATCTCCCACACGCAGGAGCGGAGCTTGAACGGGAAAGTCTCGAAGTCCGTCATACCTTTTTTGTAAGCGGCGCGCCGCATTCGGGACAGAATTTGTATTCGCTCTTAACGGGAGTGCCGCATCTTTCACAGTAAAGGCCCGAAGTTCCGGGCTCGGGACGCCTTTCGCCCGGGAAGAACCCGGGAGCGGCGTAGACCATCATGAATCGGGGATCGGGAGCGGCGGGTGCTTCCTCCTCCGGGAGATCGGGAATACCGCCGAAATACTCGGGCCCGGCGTAAACGTCGCCTATATCGACCTCGGGGCCGTTACCCCGTTTGTCGGGACGGATGATGACGTCCTCCGCGCGCGGGGCTTCGCCGCGTCTTATCACGCGCGGAGCGGCGTACACCGCCTGTACGGGCGGCTCGATGCGATCCCTGAAATATTCGGGACCGGCGTAAACGCCCGATGCGGGCGTACGGCGCTTTCTGTTCCCGAAAAACTCCGGCCCTGCGTAAACGGGCTTTTCAAGCGTCTGACCGCGCGGGGGAGCGGGGGGAGGATCGGGAAGATCGAGCTCATCCTCATCAGCTTCCCAGACCTTCTCTTCGGTCTCGTTTTCGGCTTTCGTCCACGGATATTTCTTTCTGTCTTCCATATTATCCTCCGTCAGCATTCCCTAATGTCGATAAGCACCCAGCCCGCGCCGGCCGGCGAAACGAGAGCGGCTCCGCAGTAGCGGCACACCTTCTCGCCGACCGTCGAAACGGGAGCCGAGCAGTTGGGGCATTTTATCACTTCGATCCTTTCGGCGAAGTCCGAGCTGTTCGCGGCGATGTACTTGAGCGAAAGCCGCGTCTGGTGCGGTCTTCCGTCCTCGCCGTCGTACTTTACCGCCGCCTGATACGTGATGAGCCTGTCGCGGCCGGAGCGGTCATATGCGGCAAGCGCGATCTTGTGGACGCTTATACCGCCTTCGATGCCTTCGGGCAGCCTGACGTTATCGGAAAGCGAGGCCGATATGCCGTCCTTATAAAGCAGTTCGCCCGCCGCGGCGCTCTCGTAGAACAGCTTCGCGTCGCGCGTCACGCGATCCAATATGACCGCGCGGTTGTATTCGGGGAAATCCTTGAGTATCTGGGGAAGAAGGAGGCTGTCCATCGCGTTCAGCGATTTGGGCGTGGTCTCCTCGCGGATCCCCGCGTCCTTAATGTCGTCGATGAGCCCCTCCGCACGGTCGAAAAGCCTCGCGATGCGCGTTACGACGTATCCGAGTATGCCGACGCCGACCATGACGATTATGACTATCACGTACCAGGGCATGTTTCTCCTCCCAAGCTTATTCCAAATAAGATTATACCAAAAAAGACAGCGGACGGCAAGCGGTTTTATAATGCGGAAAGCCGCCGGAGAGGGGCTTGTTTCCGGCAAATTTTATGCCGTATCCGCGCGCGTTTTCGCTTGACATGGGGGCGGCGTCGGTTTATAATAAAAAGGTAGAGGCGCAAAGGCTCAGGTAGCGCATACGACGTGCCGCGGAGCTTCCGGTCCGTGCGTGAATGGGGTCTTTGCCGAAGGTGCGTTTCTTTCCGCAGGGGGCGCGTCTGGGCGTACGGCCGAGCACCGTGCGACTGTCATTGATACACGTCAATGGAGCGCTATTTAACGGCCTTTCGCGGCCGTTAAACGAGCGCCTTTTTTTACAGAATTATCAAGCACGGAGGAACCAAACATGGAAAAGATCACATCCACGATCCGTCTCCGCATGAGCGCGCAGGACGCTCATTACGGCGGGAATCTTGTCGACGGGGCGCATATGCTCGCGCTCTTCGGCGACGTTGCGACCGAGCTCCTTATCAAGCTCGACGGCGACGAGGGACTTTTCAAGGCTTATGATATGGTCGAGTTCATAGCTCCCGTTTTTGCGGGCGACTATATCGAGGCCTACGGCGAGATCACTCACATAGGCAACACCTCCCGCAAGATGGTATTCGAGGCGAGGAAGGTCATCGCCCCGCGTCCCGACATAAACGATTCCGCCTGCGACGTTCTTGCCGAGCCGATCGTCGTCTGCCGCGCGTCCGGCACCTGCGTCGTTCCGAAGGATAAGAAACGCGGCAATTACGACAACCTTTGACCGATAAGGGGCGCACTATGGAAAAACTCATCATCACTGCCGCCATCTGCGGCGCAGAGGTAACCAAGGCCAACAACCCCGCCGTTCCCTATACGGTGGAGGAAATGGTCAACGAAGCGAGGAGCGCTTATAACGCGGGCGCGGCGATAATCCACGTCCACGTCCGTCATGACGACGGCACTCCCACGCAGGATCGAGAGCGCTTCCGCGTCGTAATGGACGCTATCAGGCGCGAGCTTCCCGACGTCATAATGATCCCTTCGACCGGCGGCGCCACGGGCATGAGCCCCGAGGAGCGTCTCCAGCCCACCGAGCTCTTCCCCGAGATGGCGACGCTCGACTGCGGCACCTGCAATTTCGGCGACGAGATATTCGACAACACCATGCCGAACATGCGCGTCTTCGGAAAGCGCATGATCGAAAACGGCATAAAGCCCGAATACGAATGCTTTGAGATGGGTCATATCGACACGATACTCGACATGGCGAGAAAGGGCGAGGTCCCCGGCGATCCCATGCAGTTCAACTTCGTTCTCGGCGTTAAGGGCTGCACTCCCGCGACGGTGCAGAACCTCGTCTGGATGGTCAACGCCATCCCCGCGAACGCCACATGGACGTCCACCGGCGTAGGCCGCGCGGCCTTCCAGCTCGCCGCTCCGACCATCGTCATGGGCGGCAACGTGCGCGTCGGATTCGAGGACAATATCTATCTCTCCCGCGGCGTTAAGGCCGCGTCCAACGGCGAGCTCGTCGAAAAGGTCGTCAGGCTCTCCCGCGAGCTCGGGCGCGAGATCGCTTCCCCCGAAGAGGCAAGGCGCATACTGAGCCTCAAACCCCTTAAGTAAAAAATTTTTAGAAATATAAACGGAGGTTATCTTACTATGGCACTCAAAGGCAACAAATACGGCACCCACAGGGTCATCGAGCCCCGCGGCGTCCTCACCCAGGCGGCTTGGAAGATCGACAACGATATGACCAAGCATTATTCCAACGAGATCATCTGCGACGTCATCTCCTTAAACATCGACTCCGCGTCCTTTACCCAGATCGAAGAGGCCTGCGGCGGCGACGAGAAGAAGATCGGCGAAATGATAATGGGCATCGTTGCCGAGCGCGGCAAGCAGCAGAACCCCGTCACCGGTTCCGGCGGTATGTTTATCGGCAAGGTCGCCTATATCGGCGAGGATCTCAAGGATCGCGACCTGAAGGTCGGCGACAAGATCGCTTCCCTCGTATCCCTGTCCCTCACTCCGCTCAAGATCGACAAGATACTCGCCATCCATAAGGATATCGACCGCGTCGATATCGTCGGCCAGGCCGTCCTCTTCGAAAGCGGCATCTATGCCAAGCTCCCCGACGACATGACCGAGACCCTCGCTCTCGCGGCTCTCGACGTCGCCGGCGCTCCCGCTCAGGCGCGCAAGCTTCCCAAGGAGGGAGACAGCGTCCTCATCCTCGGCGCGAACGGCAAATCCGGCGTTCTCTGCGGCTATGAGGCCATGAAGAAGGTCGGCCCGAAGGGCAACGTCGTCGGCGTCGTCAGGAACCCGAAGCAGGTTCCCGCTCTTATGGAGCTCGGCGTTTATAACAAGGTCATCGTCGCCTCCGCGACGGAGCCCATCGCCGTACTCGAGGCCGCTCTCGAGGCCAACGGCGGCAGGGAATACGACATCTCCATCTGCTGCGTCAATGTCGAGTCCTGCGAGATGAGCGCCATTCTCCCCGTACGCGACGACGGTATCGTCTACTTCTTCTCCATGGCCACCTCCTTCACCAAGGCGGCTCTCGGCGCCGAGGGCATCGGCAAGGACGTCACCATGATCATCGGCAACGGCTACACCAAGGATCACGCCGAGATCACCCTCAACGTCCTCCGCGAGAACGAAAAGCTCAGGAAGCTCTTCGACGAGAAATATTGCTGATAAACTCCGTGCCGCTCCCTTTGATCAGGGGAGCGGCGTTTTGAAGCGAAAGGGGCTTTTTATCGGATGAAAAGGCTTTTATCCGCCGTATGTATCCTGCTTGCCGTGACGGTCTTTCTTTCGTGCGCCGGCAAAAAGGGTCCGACCGAGGTCGATTACGGCGAGGTCAAATACGTCCTTTACGACGACGGCTCAAGGTTAAGTTTCGAGTATCTCGACTGCTTCAGGAAAACGGAGATGGAGGAGAAGAACTTCATCACCTACACCGCCGACGGCAGGGGCGTCCTCACGTATCAGATCTACGATCCGGGCGTGAAAGAGGACGCTCCCGACAAGCCGAAATACAGCTATGCAGAGATATGCGCCTTCACTGACGATCAGGCGGAAAGCTACATGCGCCTTGCTCTCGGCATGACCGACGTGCAGGGAGCGGAATACACGGTCGATTCGTTCAGCTTCGACAGGATGGACGGAGATATCCGCCTCTATATGGAGGCGACCGCCGTGTATAAGGCTTCGGGCGAGGTACAGAAGCTCTGGATGATAAAGGTGATCACGGACGAGGACGCGGTCTATACCCTCCAGGCGTTCGCCCCGGCGAGCATCGTCAAAAAATACGGCCCCGCATTCAGAAACGTTTCATTCGACGTATAATTTCAAGAAAGGATTATTTCTATGATCACAATCAATAAGAGCCGCGCCTACGGGCTTTTCAAGGACGTACCCGACGAGCTTTGGAACGATTGGCAGTGGCAGGTTGCGAACCGCGTCGAGACGCTGGAAGACCTCAAAAAATACATCAAGCTCACTCCCGAGGAGGAGGACGGCGTCAGGAAATGCCTCGGCACCCTCCGCATGGCGATCACGCCCTATTACCTCTCGCTCATCAATCCCGACGATCCGTTCGATCCCGTAAGGCGTCAGGCGATACCCACTGCGCTCGAGCTCTATCAGGCGCCCGAGGATCAGCTCGATCCGCTTCATGAGGATACCGACTCGCCGGTGCCCGGCCTTACCCACAGGTATCCCGACCGCGTCCTGTTCCTCGTTACCGACCAGTGCTCCATGTACTGCCGTCACTGCACGAGGCGCCGCTTCGCGGGTCAGCACGACACCGCCGTTCCCGACTGCCAGATCGAGGGCTGCCTTGATTACATCAGGAAGCATCCCGAGGTGCGCGACGTTCTCCTTTCCGGCGGCGACGCGCTGATGATCGCCGACGAAAAGCTCGAGTACATCATATCCGAGCTCCGCAAGATCCCCCACGTCGAGATCGTGCGCATAGGCTCCCGCACTCCCGTCGTATGTCCGCAGAGGATCACCCCGGCGCTGTGCAATATGCTCAAAAAGTATCATCCCATCTGGCTGAACACCCACTTCAACCATCCCAACGAGATCACCGAGGAATCGAAGCGCGCCTGCGCTATGCTGGCCGACGCCGGCATCCCCCTCGGCAACCAGACGGTTCTCCTCCACGGCGTAAACGACTGCGTGCACGTAATGAAAAAGCTCGTACAGGCGCTCGTCTATATCAGGGTGCGCCCGTACTACATCTATGTCTGCGACCTCTCGATGGGTCTCACCCATTTCCGCACTCCCGTTTCGAAGGGCATCGAGATCATCGAGGGTCTCAGAGGACATACCTCCGGCTACGCGGTACCCACCTTCGTGGTCGACGCTCCGGGCGGCGGCGGCAAGACCCCGGTCATGCCCAATTACATCGTCAGCCAGACGCCGAGGAAGGTCATCCTCAGGAACTTCGAGGGCGTCATCACGACCTATACCGAGCCCGAGAACTATCATGAAGACTGCCATTGCGAGGAATGCCGCAAGGCGAAGGGCGAAAGGTTCGAGCCCGTCGGCGTAGCCGGCCTCGAGCAGGGCCGCAGTGACGGTAATATCTCGCTCGAGCCCAAGGGCCTCGCAAGGCTCGAAAGGGGCAGAAAGCATGACTGAAAAGCTTCGGCTGGATCAAGAAAACGTTAAAAAGGCCCGCGAGTCGGCGCACAGGATAGCCGTCGACACGCAGAGTTTTATCGACCTGCATACCACGGTCACCGTCGAGCGCACCGTCTGCCGTCTTCTCGGCATCGACGGCGTTAACGCGCTCGACGTGCCGCTTCCCAACGTCGTCGTCGATCACATGTGCGAAAAGGAACTTCTCGGAGTCGGCGCCGCCTATCTTCTCGGGCAGGCGATGCTCGACACCGGCAAGACCCCGCAGGAGATCGCCGAGGCCATCGACGAGGGAACGGTCGACCTTTCGAAGCTTCCTCCCCGCACGGTCGAGGAGATCCGCGGCGTAATAATGCCCGCGGCGGAGGCGACCGCGGAAAGGGTCAGGAAGAACGTCGCCAGGAGGAACGAGTACCTCAATGAATACGGCGACAAGACCGATCCCTACCTTTACGTTATAGTCGCGACCGGTAATATCTATGAGGATATCACCCAGGCGAAGGCCGCCGCGAAGCAGGGCGCGGACATTATCGCGGTCATCCGCACCACCGGTCAGAGCCTTCTTGACTACGTGCCCTACGGCGCGACGACCGAGGGCTTCGGCGGCACTTACGCCACGCAGGAGAACTTCCGTCTCATGCGCGCCGCACTCGACGAGGTGGGAGAGGAGCAGCACCGCTACATCAGGCTGTGCAACTACTGCTCCGGCCTCTGCATGCCCGAGATCGCCGCGATGGGCGCGCTCGAAAGGCTCGACGTCATGTTGAACGACGCGCTTTACGGCATACTCTTCCGCGACATCAACCCGCAGCGCACGATCATCGACCAGTACATGAGCCGCGTCATCAACTCCTTCGCGGGCGTTATAATCAACACCGGCGAGGATAACTACCTGACCACCGCCGACGCGGTCGAGGAGGCGCACACCGTTCTCGCCTCGCAGTTTTTGAACGAGCAGTTCGCTCTTGAGGCGGGGCTCCCCGAGGAGCAGCAGGGTCTCGGCCACGCGTTCGAGATCAATCCCGAAGTTGAGAACGGCTTCCTTTACGAGCTCGCGCAGGCACAGATGGCAAGGCAGATATTCCCCAAGGCGCCCCTTAAGTACATGCCCCCGACCAAGTTCATGACGGGCAATATCTTCCGCGGACACGTGCAGGACGCCCTGTTCAACATCGTAACGATACTCACGGGGCAGAGGCTGCACCTCCTGGGCATGCTCACCGAGGCGATCCACACCCCGTTCATGAGCGACCGCGCGCTGTCTATCGAGAACGCGCAGTACATATTCCGCACGATGCACGACCTCGGCGACGACATCACCTTCCGCGAGGGCGGCATCATGGAACAGCGAGCCAACGAGGTGCTTCAGAAGGCGGCCGACCTCCTCGGCGAGATCGAGAAGATGGGTCTTTTCGCCACCCTCGAAAAGGGCATCTTCGCCGATATCAAGCGTTCGCGCGACGGCGGCAAGGGCTTGAACGGCGTCACGAGGAAGGACGCGGTCTACTTCAATCCCTTTATCGAGCTTATGAAGAGGGAGGTGTAAGGAATGTCAAGCGGATTATACAATACACATAAGGCTGATTTCGATACCCATTTCGATCCCACCCGCGTAAAGGCTTACGGCGACACCATGAACGACGGCAAGGTGCAGTTTTCGTTCACCCTGCCCGTTAAGAACGACGAGCGCGGCGTCGAAGCCGCACGTCAGCTCGTCCGCAAGATGGGCGTCGACGAGCCGAACGTCGCCTGCGCCAAAACGCTCGATAAGGAATTCACCTTCTTCGTCGTGTACGGCTCCGTCTCCCATTCCGTCGACTATGAAAACATCCACGTCCTCACCGTCGAGGAGGAGACCATGAGCATGGAGGAGACAAACGAATACATCAAGGAGCATTTCGGCAGAAAGCTCATTTTCGTCGGCGCGTCGACCGGCACCGACGCGCACACCGTCGGCATCGACGCGATCATGAACCGCAAGGGCTTTGCCGGTCATTACGGTCTCGAGCGCTATGAAATGATCGAGGCGTACAACTGGGGCGCGCAGATCCCCAACGAGGAATTCGTAAAGCGCGCTCTCGAGGTCAACGCGGACGTGCTCCTCGTTTCCCAGACCGTCACCCAGAAGGACATCCATATCCAGAATCTCACCGAGCTCGTCGAGTATCTTGAGGCGGAGGGTCTTCGCGACAGGTTCATACTCTGCTGCGGCGGCGCGCGCATCACGCACGAGCTCGCGAAGGAACTCGGCTACGACGCCGGCTTCGGCGCGGGCAAGTACGCCGACGACGTCGCGACATTCGCCGTCACCGAGATGGTCAAGAGGGGAATGAAATGATTTACCGATAAAAATGGCTCCGACAAGGGTGCATTCACTTTAAGGAGATGCGGGTTTTCAGCCCTTAATAAGCCCAAGAAACAAAACGATCCGGAGATACGCGAACATCCCCGGATCTCTTTTTGCTTTACGGCTGAAAACCGCATGCGTCTCAAAAGAGGAGATTTTTATGCCCCTTGCATTTTTAGAACAAACGTATTATAATACAAATATGGAACATTCGAGCGGAAAAACCTATATCTGCATCGATCTCAAGTCCTTCTACGCCTCGGTGGAGTGCGCGGACAGGGGGCTCGACGCCATGAAGACGAATCTCGTCGTGGCGGATCTCTCCCGAACGGAGAAGACCATATGCCTCGCCGTAACGCCGTCATTGAAGGCATACGGGATCTCCGGCAGAGCAAGGCTTTTCGAGGTGGTTCAGAGGGTTTCGGAGATCAACTGCGAAAGGCGCATGGCGATCCGCGGCAGAGCGTTCAGGGGCAAGTCGTCGGATGACGGCGAGCTGAAAGCCGATCCCGCGCTGGAGCTCGATTACATCGTCGCCCGCCCGAGGATGGCGAGGTACGTCGAGGTCTCGACGGCAATTTACAACATCTATTTAAGGTACATATCGCCTGAGGACATACACGTCTATTCGATCGACGAGGTGTTCATCGACGCGACCAATTATCTCGGCACGTACAGGCTCACCGCGAGAGAGCTCGCGATGGAGATGATAGGGGACGTGCTTGCCGAAACGGGCATCACGGCTACGGTCGGCATAGGCACGAATCTGTATCTCGCGAAGATCGCCATGGACATAGACGCGAAGCACATGCCGCCCGACGAAAACGGCGTCAGGATATCCGAACTCGACGAGATAAGCTACCGCGAAAGGCTCTGGGAGCACCGCCCGATCACCGATTTCTGGCGCGTGGGGCGCGGCATCGCGGCGCGGCTCGAAAAATACGGCATATACACCATGGGCGATATCGCCTTAGCGTCGGTCGGCCGGGGACGCGTCGGCGAGGACGTCCTCTACAAGACCTTCGGCGTGAACGCCGAGCTTCTCATCGATCACGCTTGGGGATACGAGCCCTGCACCATGCGGGATATCAAGGCATATCGCCCGCGCGCGCATTCGCTGAGCACCGGGCAGGTGCTGACCGAGCCTTACGAATTCAAAAAGGCGCTGCTTATAGTCCGCGAGATGGCGGACAATCTCGCGATGGATCTCTTTTCAAAGGGGCTCGTCACGGACAGGATCGACCTCGTCGTGGGCTATGACGTCGAAAACGTCAGGGATCCCGAAAGGAGACGCTTCTATAAGGGCGAGATAAGCGTCGACGTTTACGGTCGTGAGAGACCGAAGTCCGCGCACGGGTTCATGAACATCGTGAAAAGCTCGTCGTCGAGGCTCATCTCGGATGCAGCGGCGGCGATATTCGAGCGCGTCGCCGACAGGACGCTGCTCGTAAGGAGGCTCACCATCGCCGCCGTCAACGTCGCTCCGCCCGGGGAGAATACGGCGGAGGAGTCCGTACAGCTCGACCTTTTCAGCGATCCCGACGAGAAGGCGGGCACGGCGGAGAGGGAGAAGCGCGCGGCGGAGGCGGATATGCGTTATCAGGCGGCGCTTTTGAAGATACGCGACAAGTTCGGCAAGAACGCCATACTCCGCGGCATGAGCTACGAGGAAGGCGCGACTGCGAGGATAAGAAACGCCCAGATCGGCGGGCACAGATCCGGCGAGGGGGAGCAGGCGGAGGACGAGAGCCGTGAATGAAAGATACATGAGCATAATGTACCTTCCGCACCATACGGCGGAGGGCAGGAAGCATATGTCGAACGCCGACCGCGCGGCGCAGTTTGCTCCTTTCGCGGCGCTGACGGGGTACGACGACGCGGTGCGCGAGACCGCGCGGCTCACCGATTCGCGGCCGGAGCTCATGGAGGACGAAAAGCGCGAGATCGACGCCTATCTCAGGATAATCAAAAATTCCATCTCGGCAAGGCCGCGCGCGGGGATCACGTACTTCGTCCCCGACGGCAAAAAAGAGGGCGGGAAGCTCGTTGACCTGATCGCTCCCGCCGCAGAGATAAAAGAAGACGAAGGCGCGATCGTTTTCGAAAACGGCGTCTCCGTCAGCTTTTCCGATATCGTTTCGATACTTCCGGCCGTCGAGGACGGCTTTGAGTTCGAGCTGTATTAGCCGAGCAGCACGTCGGCTGCCTCGATGAGCTTCGCTCCGCGCTGACAGGCGGGGCAGGTGCACCACACCTCGCCCGCGGCCTTCGCCGCTCTGGCGCCCTCGAGCATCTTCGCAACGTTTTCCGCGCCGAAATGCTCCTTCGCGAAATCACTTGAGAAGAAGCCGATCGTATCGTCGATCGTGCAGACGTCCTCTTTAAGCTCAGCCAAAAGCTTAACGGCGGCCTCGCGCTCGCGCTCGGTGCCGACCGCGTCGAGCCAGCTCCTGCCGGCTTCCTTAAGCTCGGGGCAGCAGGGGGGATTCGAGATAAGCTCCTCACAGATGTTCATCAGTTCCTTTTTATCCATATTGCACCTCCGGTTCGTTTTTCGATTACAGTATAACACCGCGCGTCCCAAAAGTACACAATAAAATATATTGGCTTTTTCGTGTTGAATCGTAAAAAAACAGTGATAATATATACGAGGAACTTTGTTTATCGAAGGAGGACATCATGGCTAAGAAACAGTTCAAGACAGAATCCAAAAAGCTGCTCGATATGATGATCAATTCCATATACACCCACAAGGAGATATTCCTTCGCGAGCTCATATCGAACGCATCGGACGCGATCGATAAGCTGTATTTCCGTTCGCTTACCGACCCTTCCGTCACCCTTTCAAAGGGCGATTACGAGATCAGGATCATCGTCGACGAGGCCGCGCGCACGCTTGAGATACGCGACAACGGCTGCGGCATGACGAAGGAGGAGCTCGAATCGAACCTCGGCACCATCGCGAGGAGCGGCTCGTTCGATTTCAAGAACGAGGGCGGTCCCAAGGAAAACGCCGACAAGATCGACATCATCGGCCAGTTCGGCGTTGGCTTCTATTCCGCGTTCATGGTCAGCGACAGGATCGCCGTCACGAGCCGCGCTTACGGCTCCGACGAGGCGTACAGGTGGCAGTCCGAGGGCGTGGATGGCTATTCCGTCGAAAAGGCGGAGAAGGACGGCTTCGGCACGAGCGTTGTATTGAAGCTCCGTCCCGATACCGACGACGAAAGGTATTCCGAATTCCTCGACGAGTACAGGATAAAGGGGCTCGTCAAAAAGTATTCCGATTACATCAGGTACCCGATCCGCATGGAGGTCACGAAGTCCCGCCGCAGGGAGGGCTCGCCCGACGATAAGCCCGAGTACGAGGAATACAAAGAGGACGAGACGCTCAACCGCATGATACCAATTTGGAAGAGGGAAAAGAGCGAGGTGACGGACGAGGAATACAACAATTTCTATAAGGAAAAATTCCGCGATTACGACGATCCCGTTAGGGTGATAAGGCAGAAGACCGAGGGCGTTTCCGATTACATCGCGCTTCTGTTCATACCCGCCCGCGCGCCTTACGGCTATTACGGCCGCGACTTTGAAAAAGGGCTCCAGCTCTATTCGAGCGGCGTCCTCATCATGGACAAGTGCAAGGAGCTGCTGCCCGACTATTTCAGCTTCGTAAAGGGTCTCGTCGACAGCTCGGATCTTTCGCTCAACATCTCCCGCGAGATGCTCCAGCACGACCGCCAGCTCAAGATGATCGCGAAGGCGCTCGAAAAGAAGATCTCCGATGAGCTTATTAAGATGCAGGAGAACGACCGCGATAAGTATAAGGAGTTCTTCAGGGAGTTCGGCACGCAGATCAAATACGGCGTCTATTCCGATTTCGGCGCCCATAAGGACGTGCTAAAGGATCTGATGATCTTCCGGACGTCCATGGGGAACGAGATGACGACGCTCAAGGAATACGTCTCCCGCATGAAGGACGGCCAGACGAAGATCTACTTTGCCGTCGGCGACAGCCGCGAACAGGCCGAGCTGCTCCCGCAGGTCGAGGCCGTCACCGCAAAGGGCTTCGAGGTGCTGTACCTCACCGAGGAGGTCGACGAGTTCGCGCTGATGATGCTCAACAATTACGAGGGCAAGGAGTTTTTGAACGTCTCCTCCGACGAGCTCGACATAGCGTCCGACGAGGAGAAGGAGAGCCTTAAGGCCGAGAACGAGGCCGCAAAGGAAATGCTCGACTTCATGAAGGAGGCTATCGGCGACGATATTTCGGGCGTGAGGTTCACCAATTCCTTAAAGGATCATCCCGCCTGCCTGTCGTCCGAGGGCGCGCTCTCGTCGACGATGGAAAGGACGCTCGGCAAAATGCCGGGGCAGGAGAATGCGGGGATCAGAGCCGAAAAGGTGCTCGAGATCAATTCCGCGCACCCGATCGCGGGGAAGATAAGGGAGCTCTACGACTCCGACAAGGAGAAGCTCAAAAAGTACGCGAAGATACTTTACGCCAACGCGCGCCTCATAAGCGGCCTTACGATCACGAACCCGTCCGAGATAGGCGAGCTCGTAACGAGCCTCATGGTCGGTGACTGACATGGACAAGGTGCTGTTCGTCGATTCATGCATACGCTCCGATTCGAGGACAAAAAGGCTTGCCGCAAAGCTCCTTGAGAGGATAGGCGGAAGCGTATCCTCGATCGATCTTAAGGAGCCCGGCGTCGTTCCGCTTTCCCGGATCGAGCTCGAAAAGCGTGAGTCGCTCATCGCTTCAAGGGATTATTCCGATCCCATGTTCGACTATGCGAAGGCCTTCGCCGCGGCTGATGTGATCGTTATCGCGGCTCCTTACTGGGATCTCTCGTTCCCGTCAGTCCTGAAGGTGTTCATCGAGCGGACAGCCGTTCGCGGCATCACGTTCACGTATACGGATGACGGCGTTCCGGTCGGGCTCACGAGGGCGAAAAAGCTCTATTACGTGACCACGATGGGCGCAGAGGGGCTTCCTTACGATTTCGGGTTCGGCTACGTCAAGGCCATCTCGTCCATGTATTTCGGCATACGTGACACGGAGCTCATTACCGCGGAAGGGCTCGATCTTGACGGGAACGATACGGAAAAGATACTCTCCGCCGCAGAAAAAAAGATATGAGAAATAACAAAAAGAGGCTGTTCAAGGAACAGCCTCTTTTCCGATGCTTTTATTTCACGATCTTATCCGCGAGATACGATACGAACGGAAGATGCGTGATATTGCCGATAAGGTTCAGCACCCCGAAGAATATCATTATCGCCCATACCACGTACGCGAGGGCGTAATGCATGAAGAAGGTCAGGAGCCCCAGCGTTATCGCAGCCGCCATCCCGAGCACGGCCTCCCACATGAACTGCTTGTTCTCGCGCGTCATGGCGCGGTCGATAATCAGCGCCAATACCGCAACGATGGGCAGTATGAACGATACTCCGTATGCAACGTTGGCTTTCATGCCGAATATCTTGTGATTGCTGAACATGATATAATCGCCTCTTTTGTATTTTACTTAAAACTGATCGTTTTTTCGTTGCTGCCCGCGGTATAGCTTACCGTGATGGTCTTTCCGTCGACCGTGACGCCGGTGACGGAAGCGTTCCTAAGCGCGTTGAGCTTTCTGTAATTCGAAAGCGCGATACCGTCATACTCGCCGATATTGTCGGACGTCATGAACACGCCGCCGAACAGCGCGTTTATGCTCGCGAGCTTCAGCTTCTGTGCCTTCGACAGGCGGATGTTCTTCTCACGCAGGAAGAATACGTCGGGATCCGACATGAACGCCCTGCCGTTCAGCTGACGGCGGAAAACGGTGTTGCGCATTGCCTGACGTGTGGAGATCCTCTCGCGGTGCAGAAGCCGCATCCAGGGCTTGTCGTCCCAGTCGAGACCCACGTCGCAGCTTATGCGGCAGTACTCGACGAGCCCGAACGCCGGCATCAGCGGCACGCCGCAGCCGAGTATCGGATGGCTCCCGCAAAGCCGCCTCAAAAGCTTCATCGCGCGGATCATCCTGCCCGCGCGGGTCTCGCGCGAGGAACCGAAAGGCGCGGCGCCGTAAAGGAAATCGAGCTTAACGAGGTCGTAGTTCCACACGTCGAATACGCGCTTGAATACTTCTTCAAGATATGAAACGACGTCCGGATTGTCGATGTCGAGGGAATAGAACCCGCTCCAGTTCCCGCCGCAGCTCCAGGGCTCGCCGTCGACCGTATAGAACCAGTCGGGATGCTCGGAGCAGAGCTTGGAGTTTTTCTCCGCTACGAACGGCGCGAGCCAGATACCGGCCTTGTAGCCCTTCTGATGGATGGCGTCGGAGACTCTCCGCATGCCGTTCGGGAACTTTACGGGATCGCACTCGAGCCAATCACCCACGAAGGGCTCCCAGCCGTCGTCAATCTGGAAAAGCTCGCCGCCGCGCATGACCTTTCCGCAGCCGGCGAGATCCGCCATAATGCTCTCCTCGCTGATATTCTGATAACGGTTATACCAGCTGGAATAGCCCGTGAGCGGGACGCTCGTTATTGGGGACACGCCCATCTCGCGGAACCAGGCGTCGAATACCGCGTCCTCGGCGCCCTCCGCGATGAAAAGTCTGAAGGCGTCGAAATCGCCGTCCACCTCAAGTCCCTCGCAGTCGCGGCGGATCATGAGCGTCTGATCCTCGGCGTTGTACCTGAACATGGTATAGCCGCATCTCTCGTCGAGCGAAGCGAACAGCAGAAAGCGTTCGCCCTCGCGGAAATAGCAGTAGGATTCGCCGTGAAAAACGCCCTTTTTGTTGGGATAATCGACGAAATGATAATCGCCGTATCTGTCAAGGCCGTACTTGTCGACGATCGACTGCGGGACGCTGTTAAGACCTCTTATGCGATCCTTTTTAGTGTATTCGGGGCAGTAGGTCCAGGTCTGGTAGCCGTTCATGAAAATGTTTGCGCCGTCGGCGTCCGAAAGCTGTATCCTTGCCGTAGCCGATTCTACGGTGCCGTGAAGCCCGCGCTTCAAGTGCAGCACCGTAGAAGCGCCGTCCCCACCGGGGAGCGGACGCCACACGAGCTCGAAAGAATCGTCGCGCGACGCCTGCGCGCCCTGTGCGTTAACGGTAATATTCGTTTTTATTCTTTGAGGTTTATTCATTTTCCGGTTTATTCTCGGAGGCCTTATGGGCTTCCTCGATGGTGTTCATTACTTTCTTTTCGTTATAGAGCGCAAGTATCACCGCGCCGAGGGTGCAGAATATGACCGCCACGATCGAGACCCATCTCAGACCGTAAACGGATGGGGTTATGTCGTTGCTGTTCAGATCCTGCGTGGTGCCGAGTATCGCGAGCGAGGTGAATACCAGCATCGCCACCGACTGACCCATCTTCATGGCAAAGGTGCGCGCCGCGAAGAACATTCCCTCACGCTTCTCGCCGGTGCGGATGGAATCCTCCTCGGCGACGTCCGCGACGATGGACTGCGGTATGATGCCGAGAAGCGCCATCGGGAAGGCGGAGATCACGACGACAAGTATGCCGGGAAGCACGCCCTTAAGCGCGGGGATGATGCCTATCAGCGCCGTCACGACGTACGCGAGCGCAAGGCCGAGGAAGCCGGTTATTACGAGCTTCTTCTTGCCGAACTTCGCGACGAGCTTGGATACGATGGGATAGAAGCAGGCGGAGAGCACGGTCATACCGCCAAGGAAATACATCGACCACGATTCGTCAAGCTCCATCGACACCTTGACGAAGAACGGCAGTCCCGTCTGGAAAAGCGTCAGCGCGATGAAGTAGGCGATATCGGAAGCGGAGAACTTCAGGAACTCCTTGTTTTTGAAGGTCTTGGTCAGGCTCTTGAAGGTGTTGGACTTCGAGGGCTCGGCGTCCACGAATTCCTTCTCGTTCAGCTTGAACGTCGGGATAAGCATGCAGATGAGAGCGATCACAGCGAGCACTATGAAGCAGAGGCGGTAGCTCCAGGGGAAGTCGCCGCCGATGAGCCCGCGGACGACGCCTGCGAACACGAAGGGCAGATACGCGATCATGGTACCGAAGAAGAACGTGAGCGAGATCGCGGTGGAGATATACATGCGGTCCTCCTGCGTCTTTCCGAACTCGGAGATGAGCGCATTATAAGGAGTGCAGTACATGGTCATGAAGAAATAGAACAGGATGAGGAAGCCGAGCACCCATACCACGTTGATCGAGCTGATCGCCCTTACCGGCGCGCAGAAGACCAGAACGGCGACCACGGCGAAGGGGATGGCGGCGATGCGCATGAAGGGTATGCGGCGTCCCTTGGGATTCTTGCTCCTGTCGGACAGCGACGCGATTAAAGGATCGGTCACCGCGTCGAAAATACGGCAGATGAACGCGATGAGTCCGAGTATCGTAAGCACGCCGAATATGATGAGGCCGGGCTTTAAGTACTGGACGGCGTTGTTGTTGACGATATCGTTCTTCGTGGGAAGATAGAACGTCACGAGCCACGCGTTGATGATACCGCCGAGTATCGACCAGCCGAGCTGACCGACGGCGAATATCCTCATTTCCTTTTTGGTAAGACGTCTTGTTTTCATGATGCCTCCTTAAAAATGTATGATTATTCGATCGTGAATACGATGGATACGGGCTCGGCCTGATCCGCGGCTACGGTCAGCGCCGCACGACCGGTATTCCCGTTCGTCTTAACGTACGTTCCGCACATGCCGCCCTCCGCGGTGATGACGGAAGGCCCGACGAGCTCCGCGTCGCCCTCGAGCGTAAGCTTCACGGGAAGCTGCGCGTAAGGCGCGGCCGCGCCGTTCTCGTCAAGTATGCGTATGCGCACGGCTGCCATGTCGTACGTCGCTCCCTCGCGAAGCACGGTCGACGACGGCGCCGCCTCGATATGAAGCCGACGCGAGGGCTTCTTCGTTACAGAGGCGACGACCCTGCCGTCCTTTACCGCGTCGAAACGCCAGCTCGTTACGGCGCCGCCCCAGTTGCCTATGTATTTGCCGTAAAGCTTTACTCCGTCGTCGTACGTAAGGCCGTATTTCAGCATGCACCAGCCCATCTTCAGCTTGTATTTCAGGGGCAGGTTCGCCATGCCGTATTTGCCCGCGGCCAGAAGACTGTCGTGCAGGAGCTTTTCCTTCCTTCCGGTAAAGCCCTCCTGCGTTTTAAGAAGCTCGCCGACCGTGTCCGAAACCATCATGGGCGGATGGGGAAGACCGTTCGGCACAGCCGTGAACGTGGTCACGAAGGCGTCGTTCTTATAAAGCTTCACCTCGTCCGCGTTGGTGAAGAGCCATACGTCGCCGATATTGCCAGCGGCGTAATCGCCTATGTCCATGCCCGAGCCGACCTCGAGGTACGGAGCCTCACCCTGGCTGCGGTAAAGCGCCGCGGCAAGCTTGGGATTTCTGAACGAATCGAGCACGCCGTGATAGCATATGCGGTCGCCGGAGCCGAAATCCTTATGCGTCGCGTAGTCGAACATGCACCAGCCGAAGCAGCCCGCATGCTCGCCGTCTGAATATGCCGCGCCGAGCACCTTCGCATGGCGGAGCGCCTGCTCCTGCCTTTTCGCGGCGTGGTCGAAGGGCTTCGTCGGGAACATGTGCCCGTTATGCTCGGAGATGAGGAACGCCTTTCCCATATCGGTGGTAACGTCCTTCTTTTTCTTGCAGCCGGGGGTGGTACCGTCGTGCGAAAAGTCATTGAAGGCGTATACGTCCTCCAGAAGGCGGCTCTTTTCGAGATAGCGCACGCCGCTCGTCTGCCTCGAGGGATCGAGCTTGTGAGCAAGGGCGTTGGTACGCTTGTAAAAATCGTCGTCGTCGACGCTCTCGTTTATGCGCACGCCCCAAAGGACGATCGACGGATGATCGCGGTACTGCATTATCATCTCGCGCACGTTTTCGATCGAGCGCTCCTTCCATGCTTCGTCGCCAATATGCTGCCAGCCGGGCAGCTCAGTGAAAACGAGGAGCCCGAGCTCGTCGCACGCGTCGATGAAATGTTGGCTCTGCGGGTAATGGCTCGTCCTTACGGCGTTGACGCAGAGCTCCTCCTTAAGGATCCTCGCATCCTCGACCTGCAGGGACTTCGGCGCTGCATAGCCGATGTACGGCCAGCACTGGTGCCGGTTCAGTCCGCGCATGAAATACTTTTCACCGTTAAGGTACAGCCCGTCCGCGGCGAACACAGCGCTGCGGAAACCGACGCGATCCTCACGCATGTCGACGGTTTTGCCGTCGGCGCCGATCAGCTCGGTCTTAAGCGTATAAAGCTTCGGATGCTCGGGAGACCACGCCTCCGCGCCTTCGAGCTTTTCGTTAAAGGAAAGCTCCTCTCCGCCGAAGCCGAGAACGGGCTTGTCTCCGTCGAGAAGGGTAAGCCGTATTTCTTTGTATTCGCCGCAGACGGCGATGTCGGCTTTGATCCCGCCCTTGTGATCCGCACGGATATAGACGTCTTCGATGAAGCTCTTTTCCTTTACGTCGAGCCAGACCTCGCGGTACAGCCCGCCGAAGCAGAGGTAGTCTATGACGTAGCCGAATGGCGGGACGTCGTCTCGCTCCGTGGTGTCGAGACGCACTGCGATCAGGTTGTCGCCCTCGAAAAGAAATTCGGTTATCTCACAGCGGTACGCGGTATAGCCGCAGAAATGCTCGCCGGCCTTTTTCCCGTTAACGAACAGCTCGAGCACGTGAGCAGCGCCGTCGAACTGAATAAAATACCGCTTGCTTTTATCGTCGACGGTCAAATGCCTGCGGTATCCGAATATGCCGGAATAGTCGTCCGGATCGGCATAATGCAAAGGCGACTCGCCGACCGTGTGCGGAATACGCACGCGGATCAAACCGTCGCCCGCTCCGGATGAAGCCCCGGAGAAAAACCCGTCGGAAGGGGATCTTGTGAATTCCCAATCGTTGGAAATGCTCTGCATGAAGGATCCTCCCGAAATGTTTTTTCTTATTATATCCTCTTTTCGGGCTCCTTGTCAATCGAAAATGGCTCTTAAAGGGCAAAAATGGGCGCTTTTACATAATTTTTCTGTAATTTTTTTATCACAAACTCTTTCAAAATCCTTAAAAATATGATAGAATAAGACAAGCATATGCTAAAAGACCCAAAGGAGGATAACGTGAAAAAAACAATAGCCCTCCTACTAATGATCATAATTTCATTCAGCGCTGCGCCGACGGGAGCCGATGCAACGGGCACGAGGCTTGCTCTTACGTACACTCCCAGCTCGCAGTACAGGTCAAGCGTCTACTATTCGAATCTCAAGGAACTGAGGCTGACCGGCAATCAGCGCCTTGATCTCATCAACGTAGGCCTTTCGCAGGTCGGCTATCATGAAGGCGATAAAGAGTCCGAGCTCGACGGCTCGAACATCAACGGCACGGGCAACGTTACGGAGTACGGCCGCTGGTTCGGCTACGAGATACTCCAAAGGGGCTCCGGCTTCTATTACGACTGGTGCGCCATGTTCGTCGCATGGACTTCGCGTCAGTCGGGACTTCCCGAATCCATCATCAACAACGCCACATATGCCCACATAGGCAGCAACCCGTATTATTTCCATATGGATTACCATAAGCGCGGCACCTACACGCCGAAGGCGGGCGATCTCATATTCTACGACTGGGCCTCGTCCGCACGCGACTG
This sequence comes from Clostridia bacterium, assembly GCA_017614315.1. Classification (GTDB taxonomy): domain Bacteria; phylum Bacillota; class Clostridia; order Christensenellales; family CAG-138; genus UBA3857. The sequence goes on from JAGACA010000006.1 coordinate 64,275, forward strand.
GGAACACGTCGGCATCGTCGCGTTCGTCGAGGACGGCATGGTGCACGTCGTCGAGGGCAACGCGCTCGGCAAGGTCTTGACGCGCGTCGTCAGTCTCGATTATTACGAGATTCAGGGCTATGGCACGCCGGTCTATACCAATGCGGATTCGTCCGCGGTCGAGGTGACGAGCTATCCCAAGCCCAAGAGGAACCTTTCCCAGGGCATGGAGGGCGAGGACGTCAAGTGGCTGCAGGCGGCGCTCCTTCATATAGGCTATGCGTCCCCGATCGACGGCTATTTCGGCAAGAACACCAGGAGCAAGCTCGTCAAGTTCCAGAGCGCCCACGGGCTCGCCTCCGACGGCATACTCGGTCCCGCCACGCTGAACGAGCTGATCAGATCCTTGCCGCCGGGCTCTGTCGCGGCAGATCCGGAACCCGATCCCGGCACAACGCAGGGAACGGGGGAGGACGATCCCTCGATCTATCCCGTCCCGACAAGGACGCTCAGAAAGGGCATGACCGGCAACGACGTCAAGTGGCTCCAGGCCGCGCTCAATAAGCTCGGTGCCGCTATTATCGTCGACGGCGACTTCGGCTCCGGCACGGAGGCCGCGGTCAAAGCATACCAGAAAAACAACGGCCTCACGCAGGACGGAGTCGTCGGTCCCGCGACGAGGACGAATATCCAAAGCGCGCTCGAGGCGCTTGCGGCTCCGCCTCCGCCCGTGATACCCTATCCCGAACCGCAGAGGGTGCTCAGAAAGGGCATGAAGGGCGACGACGTAAAGTGGCTGCAGGAGATACTCACACAGCTCGGCTATACGGCGGACGTCGACGGCAATTTCGGCAGCGGTACCGAAAAGAGGGTCAAGGAGTTCCAGCGCGCCAACGGTCTGACTGTCGACGGCGCGGTCGGCCCCGCAACGGTAAAGGCTCTTAAAAAGAAGCTCGAAGGATAAGAAGGCGCACAGATGCTTAAGAAGGGTATCTCGTTCATAATCGCTCTCGCGGTGCTCGCGGCTTCCCTGACGGGATGCATGGCGCTCTTCCCCGAGACCGCAGACCCGGCAAAAACAATCGAGCCTGAGGTCACGAACGCCTATCTTCCCGTGATCGAGCCGACGGACGGATCTACGCCCTGCCCGGTCAGCGAGGACGGGAAATACGATTCAAAGGAAGAGGTCGCGCTTTACATCCACCTTTACGGGCATCTTCCATCAAATTACATCACCAAGAAGGCCGCGCAGGAGCTTGGCTGGACGGGCGGCAGCCTCGAAAGGTACGCCCCCGGCTGCGCGATAGGCGGCGACCGCTTCGGCAATTACGAGGGACTTCTGCCGAAAAAATCGGGAAGGTATTACACCGAGTGCGATATCGGCACCGTCGGGAAAAGCTCAAGGGGCTCGAAAAGGATCGTCTTCTCGAACGACGGGCTGATCTATTACACCGACGACCATTACGACAGCTTTACGCTTCTATACGGGGGTGACGGTCAATGAGAAGTCTTCGCGTAAATGCGGAGGAGTTTTCGTCAAGGCGCGGCACGCATGCGGCTTTGAGGAATGTCCTCGGCGAAGAAAACTATTTCGGCTCGAATCTTGACGCCCTTTACGACTGTCTAACGTCCGTATCGGAGCCTACCGAGCTGCGCATAAACAACTGGTCGTACGCGTTGAAGCATCTCGGCGGATACGCAGACAGACTGTGGCACGTATTGAGCGATTCCACCGACGAGAACCCGAACCTGACCATAATCATCGAATGAAACCATTAAACAAAAGAGCACGTTTCAAAACGTGCTCTTTCCTTATGCCTTTTTATACGATACCGGACGTATCCGAGGGCTCCGACGTTTCATCCGGGCCGGGGAAGCCCGGAGGATCACCCTGATCGCCTCCGCCGGGGAAGCCGCCCTGACCGCCCGGGAAGCCGCCCTGCCCGCCGGGACGTCCCTGCCCGCCGGGGAAACCGCCCTGACCGCCGGGCTGACCCTGCCCGCCGGGGCCGAAATCAATCACGGTACCGACCGTCACCGTGCCCGCGGTCAGCGTCGCGGTGCCGAGCTCCGTACCGGCTGCGGTCACGACCGCGGTCTCGCCGCTTACGAGTTCGGGGGAACTGAATACCACATGATTCGCGTTGACGGGAAGCTCGAGAGCGATCTCGGCGCTGTTCGTTTTGATCGTAACCGACGTTCCCGCGGCAAGGTTGGAACCGAGGCCGATGGAAATTACGGGCTGACTTGCCGTGCCCGGAGCTTCCGGCATGCTCCCGCCGGTCACCGCGAGGAGATACCCGCCGGTGAAGGACATCGCGCCGTTGAAGTCCAACGCGCCGTCGGCGTTGCCCGAGCTCGATACGACGAGGCTCCCGCCGGTCATGTATATAGAACCGTTCGAGTCGACGCCGTCGCCGCCCGCCTTTATCGTTACGCTGCCGCCCTCTATGGTGATCCGGCAGTTTTCGTCGTCCTGAAACTCGTTTCTGTTGAACCCCGTCGAGGAGGTCTTCCCGGAACTCGCGTTCATGCCGTCGTCGGTCGATACTATGCTGTGAGTGCCGCCCGAAACGGTAACGGTCATGCCCTCATAGCCCTCCTTGCAGGCTGCGACGGCGATCTCGCCGCCTTCGAATACAAGGCTCTTATCCGCGTGGAAGGCGTCGTCTGCGGTCGAGATCGTGAACACGCCGTCCTTTATGAGCACGTCGCCGTTCGCATGCACCGCATCGTCGCGGCAGTCAAGATCATAAACGCCTCCGTCGATCATCAGCGCGCCGTCGGATTTCAAGCCCTTTGCACTGTCGGAGCTCGAACCCTGTCTGCTGCCGCCGCCGGAAACGATCGATATCTTGCTGTTTGAAACGGCGAGGCTCGTTACCGCCTGCACACCGTCGTTCGCGCATTCGATCGATATTACGGAATCCGAGATCGATATCACCCCGAGACCTTCGTCGGTATCGTTCGACGACCTTATCCCGTCGCCCTCCGAGGCTTTTACGGTTATATTCGCTTCATATACGGTATTTTTGTCCTTGCCGTTGACGCCGTGGTTCTTCGCTGTCACGGAAAGGGTGCAGCCGGTTATCGTCAGCGTATCCTTGCTCGTTATGCCGTTCTTGTAATTGGCCGTGACTGACAGACTGCCCTTTCCCGCGATCACGAGATCGGCTTTTGAGTAAAGACAGGCGTTGGGCTCGTCGTCCGCGGCGGACGCGTACTCGCCGGCGAACGAATACGAGGCTCCGTCCGAAAGGAAGTTTTCCGTGCCCTCGGTCAGATATACGAGCACCTCGCTCGCCTTGTACACATACAGGGGACTGCCGTTCGAGCAGGAGACCGATACCCCGTCGAAAATGAGCTTCACGCTCTCCTTCGGGGCGTTGACCAGTATCTTTCCGTTGTCGAGCTCTCCGCTCAAAACGTAAACGCCGCCCGCCGAAATCGTCAGCACGCCGTCAGCAAAAGCCGCGCCGCTGCCTTCTGTATCGGCGGAGCTTCCGTTCAGTCTGATATTTGCCGCCCCTTCGCGCGGGGGTTCGTCCGCAACGACGCTTACCGTCTCGAGAGAGGAGGGGGAGACATACGTTGTGGCGCTTTCCGATGAGGAGCCGCCGTTCGTGCTGTTCGCGCATCCCGAAAACAGCAAACCGACGAGCAGAACGACGATCGCCGCATATATGAGCTTTTTCATGTTATCAACGCTCCTTTCGTTTCCGATGGCCACAGTATACACCGGGAGGCGCGTAAAATGCGCGATTTGCGCGCTTTGTCACAATTCTATCGTTTTTTTTCCACGGATGGCTTAAAAAAAGGTATTTACAGACACAATTCGTCCAATGCGAGCTTCTTTATAAAGGCTTCGCCAGGACGTTTTAAGAACACGGCGGATATCATTTCGCCGTCGGATTTCTTGTCCAGCGCGAGGAACGGATACGCGCCCGCGAGGTACGGCTCGTATCCGGCGTCGAGCCCCGCCCGTAATAACGCGGAGCGGACCGCGCCGAAGGTTTCGCTTCCGGTGAGCGAAAGCTTTTCGCCGAGCCTTATCATCGCAAGCATGCCGTAGGCCACGGCCTGGCCGTGGGGAACGGAATAATCCGAGGCTGCCTCGACAGCGTGCCCGAAGGTATGCCCGAAATTCAATATATGCCTTTCGCCGAGGTCATATTCGTCCGCCTCGACATATTTCTTCTTTATCTTAATACAGCGGGCGATGATATCGTCGGAGGGTATGCCGCGGCCGACGAGATCGAGTATCGAGCTGTCGGCGATCGCGCCGTATTTGATCACCTCGCCCATGCCGCTCACGCGCTCCTTCTCGGGGAGCGTTTTCAGAAAATCGGTGTCGCAGACGACCGCCTTCGGGTCATAGAAACAGCCTATTAGGTTCTTCCCGGATCGGAAGTCTACGCCGGTCTTGCCGCCGAAAGCGCTGTCGGTCTGCGCCGTGAGCGTGGTCGGCACGGAGATATAGCCCACGCCGCGCATGTACGTCGCTGCGGCAAAGCCCGCGATATCGCCCGTAACGCCGCCACCGAGCCCGACGACGGCGTCGGATCTCGTGATCCCGGAATCGTAAAGGAACCCGTATACATCCTCTGCCGCCGAAAGCCGCTTGTTCTTTTCACCGCCCGAAAGGGCATGCGCCGATACGGTAAAGCCGGACGCCTCGAGCGCGGCTTTGACGAACGCGGGATGCTCTGCGGGAAGCGCGGCGTCGAAAACGAGCGCGGCCTTTCTTCCATTAACTGCGGCGGAAGCGGCGGGGCCGAGCATGCTGCCCGCTCCCGCGCCAACGTACGCGACGGTGCCGGCGCCCAAATCAAAAAAGAACTTTTCCATTTTTTGCATTTCCTTTTATATTCCTGTCAATAATATAACTCATAAGGCGAAAAATAGCAATCGACAAAAGAAGTGTTTTTTCTTTGCAGGGGAAAAGCTTCCGAAGGTCGAAAGAAGAGTTTTGAGACCAACTGAACAGGAGCGGTATATGCGGCTGAAAACGAAAAAACAGGGGAGGACGCTTGTAGCGAGCCTTTCGGGAGAGCTCGATCAGCATTCCGCGGAGCAGGTGCGCTACGAGCTCGACAGTATTCTGGAGGACGATTCCATAAAGCGCATAGAGTTCGATCTGAAGGGCGTCACGTTCATGGACAGCGCCGGGATCGGCGTGATACTCGGCAGGTACAGGAAGCTCGCCCCGCGCGGGGGGAGCATGAACGTCCTGAACGCTTCGCCCGGCATAGAGCGCATACTGAAGATGTCGGGCGTTTACAGGCTCGTTTCCGAAAGGAGCGCAAGATGAAAAACGTGTTGAGGACAAGCTTCCCGAGCATATCGAAAAACGAGGCGCTCGCGAGGGGCATAGCCGCCCAGTTCACCGCGCTTCTCGATCCTACGGTCGAAGAGCTTTCAGATATAAGGACGGCGGTATCGGAAGCGGTGACGAACGCGATCGTTCACGGATACGGACACCCGAACGGGACTGTCACCATGGAACTTACTTCTGAGGACGGCGTGGTCACCGCGGTCATTTCCGACGAGGGGAGGGGAATAGAGGATATCGAGCTCGCGAGGAAGCCCTTCTTTACCACCATGCCCGAGGCAGAACGCGCCGGCATGGGCTTTGCCGTGATGGAGGCGTTCATGGACAGCGTTTCGGTCGATTCGGCTCCCGGCAGGGGCACGAGAGTCACGATGAAAAAGAAGCTCGGCGAAAATGCCCGGTGAACGCGTAAGCAACAGGGAGCTCCTTTCCGAGTACCGGTCGGGGGATGAGTCCGCGCTCAGCGCGCTCGTCGAAAACAATCTCGCGCTCGTACGCTCGGTAGCCGCAAGGTTCTTCTGCAGGGACGACGCGGACGATCTCATGCAGGTCGGCTCGATAGGGCTCGTTAAGGCGATACGCAATTTCGATCCCGCGTTCGGCACGGAGCTTTCGACTTACGCCGTCCCGATGATCGCCGGCGAGATACGGCGGTACTTAAGGGACACACAAAGCGTCAAGGCGGGAAGAAAGCTCGGCGAGCTGTCCCGAAGGATAGCGGCGATCCTGAACGAAGCGGAAAAGCGCGGCCTCGAGCCGAAGCTTTCGGAGATCGCGGACGAGCTCGGAGTGAGTCCGGAGGAGGCCGCGGAGGCGGCGGCGCTCAATTCTTTTAACGTTTATCTCGACGAAAAGCCTGAGGACGGGGAGAGCAGGGAGCTTTCTGAGCTCGTTCCAGACACTGCGCGCACCGAGGACGAAGCTGTGGGGAGGGTGTTCTCGGAGCAGCTCCTTTCACTGCTCGATAAAAACGAGCGTGAGCTGATTGAGATGCGATACCGTCTCGACCTTACGCAGAAGGAGGCGGCTGCAAGGCTCGGGATAACGCAGCCGAAGGCGTCGAGGATGGAAGCGAGGGCGCTTCTTTTGCTGAGACGGCATATCATAAACGAATGAACGACTTGAAGCGCAAACGCGCTTCTTTTTTATGCGCAAAATATATTTTGTTTGTTTTCGGTTTTTTGTTGACATAATACCCCGGGAGTGCTATTATACTGTTAGCACTCAAGGGCGGAGAGTGCTAACAAATACAAAAGGCCGCCTTTGAACGAAAGGAGCGGAGGAGCATGAGCGATATCACGAGCCTGCTTGATATACGTAAGATGCGCATACTTCAGGCGATAGTAGACGATTACATCATGACCGCCGCGCCGGTCGGTTCAAGGACCGTTTCGAAACGCAGCGATATGGGCCTTTCTCCTGCGACCATTAGAAACGAGATGAGCGATCTTACCGAGCTCGGCTTCCTTGAGCAGCCCCACACCTCCGCCGGACGCATCCCGTCCGAGAAGGCCTACAGGCTTTACGTCAATCATATGATGGATCAGGCGAAGCTCACGGACGACGAGGCCGAATACATAAAACACCATCTCGACACGAGGGTGCACGAGGTCGGCGAGGTCATAAGGCAGACCGCCAAGGTGCTCTCCGATATGACCAATTACACCTCGATGGTGCTCGTTCCGCAGCTTTCGGGCATGAAGGTAAAGCGCATCTCGCTGATACCCGTTTCCGAGGGCTCGGCCATGGCGGTCGTTGTGACCAACACCGGTGTCACCAAGAACTCCATGATCAGCATCCCGGAGAGCCTCACGCCCGAAGATATCGAAAAGATATCCAAGCTCATCACCGAAAAGTTAGACGGTCACAGGCTGACCGAGGCGATCGAATCGGTGCTCCCTGCGATAAGGGCGGAGGTCGGCGAACAGGCCGACGCCGTCTGCGAGATGCTCGAGGACATCGAAAGGAGCATGTCGGAAACGGACGTCGAGGTCGTCGGAGCAAGCAATATCCTCGATTATCCCGAGTACTCCGACGCGCAGAAGGCGAGGTCGTTCCTCGCAGAGATCGAAACGGGAAGCTACCTCCAGCAGGTGCTGAAGGATTCGTCGGACGTGGAGATGAGCGTCAGGATAGGCACGGATAACGACAGCCCCGATCTCAAGGACTGCTCCGTCATAACGGTCACCTACAAGGCCGGCGGCAAGAACATCGGATCGATGGGCGTCGTCGGTCCCACGAGGATGGATTACGGCAAGGTAATGGCCGTACTCAAATATCTGTCAAACAGCTTGAGCGATATTTTGAGCAAGCTTTTGAAGTAAGAAGGTCTTTCAAATGTCAAGAAAAGGCAAAAGGAAAAATCAGATGGCAGAAGACAAGAAAAAAGCCGCAGAAGAAGCGGCCGTGAAGGAAGCCGAACAGGCGGAGGCCGAGAGCGCGGAGGAGACCGAATACGAGGAGATGACCCTCTCTCCCGAGGAGGTCAAGGCGCTGAAGGAAAAGCTCGACAAGCTCGAAGCCGACAAGGAGGACGCCGTCAAGCAGGCACAGAGGCTCCAGGCGGAGTTTGAAAATTACAGGAAGCGCAACGCCCAGGTGGCCGCCGAAAGCCGTGACGACGGCGTAAGGGAAACGGTCAAAAACCTGCTCCCGGTGCTCGACAATTTCGAAAGAGCCATGGAGAACGCTCCCGACGACGCATTTGCCGAGGGCATAGGCAATATCGAGAAGCAGTTTGCCGACGCGCTGAAAAAATGCGGCGCGGAGGTGATCCCGGCGGAAGGCGTGTTCGATCCGAACCTGCACGACGCGGTTATGAAGGACTCGGTCGACGGCGAGGAATCAGGAAAGATACTCGCGGTATTCCAGAAGGGATACAAGGTAAAAGGAAAGATCGTCCGCTTTGCCATGGTCAAGGTGAACGAATAAAAATGTAAATGATCCCAAACAAAAATGGGTTTTCACTTAAAAACAATCTCATGAACGGAGGAACAATACTATGTCTAAAATAATCGGAATCGATCTGGGTACCACCAACTCCTGTGTAGCGGTTCTCGAAGGCGGTCAGCCCGTTGTCATCACTAACGCCGAAGGCGCCAGGACAACGCCTTCCGTAGTCGCTTTCAAGAACGGCGAGCGCATGGTCGGTCAGATCGCGAAGCGTCAGGCCATCACGAACCCCGACAACACCGTTTCGTCCATCAAGCGCGAGATGGGCTCGGATTATAAGCGTACCATCGAGGGCAAGGCTTATACCCCGCAGGAGATCTCCGCGATGATCCTTTCGAAGCTCAAACAGGACGCAGAGGCATATCTCGGCGAAAAGGTCACCGACGCGGTCATCACCGTCCCCGCTTACTTCACCGACAGCCAGCGTCAGGCGACCAAGGACGCCGGACGTATCGCCGGCCTTGACGTAAAGCGTATAATCAACGAGCCGACCGCGGCTTCGCTCGCGTACGGCATCGATAAGGAAAACCGTCAGAAGGTCCTCGTTTACGACCTCGGCGGCGGCACGTTCGATGTATCCATACTGGACATCGGCGACGGCGTGTTCGAGGTCATGGCGACCAACGGCAACAACCGTCTGGGCGGCGACGACTTCGATAAGAGGCTCATGGACTACATCGCCGAGGACTTCAAGCGCAATTACGGCATCGATCTTCGTAACGACCGTATGGCTAAGCAGAGGCTGCTCGACGCGGCCGAAAAGGCGAAGATAGAGCTCTCCGCAACTGCGACGACCAACGTAAACCTGCCCTTTATCACCGTTGTGAACGGCGAGCCGAGGCATATCAATATGGACATAACGAGGGCGAAGTTCAATGAGCTCATCGACGATCTCATCGACAAGACCCGCGTATGCATGGAAAACGCGCTCCGCGACGCCGGGCTCAAGACCGGCCAGCTCGACAAGGTCATCCTCGTCGGCGGCTCGTCCCGTATCCCCGCCGTTCAGGATCTCGTCAAAAAGGTCACCGGCAAGGAGCCCTTCAAGGGCATCAACCCCGATGAGTGCGTAGCCATCGGCGCCGCTATCCAGGGCGGCATCCTCGGCGGTGAGGTCAAGGACATACTGCTCCTCGACGTCACGCCTCTGTCCCTCGGCATCGAGACCCTCGGCGGCGTATTCACCAGGCTCATCGACAGGAACACCACCATCCCCGTACAGAAGAAGCAGATCTTCTCCACCGCCGCGGACGGTCAGACCTCGGTCGAGGTCCACGTCCTGCAGGGCGAGCGCGAGATGGCGCAGTACAATAAGACCCTCGGCCGCTTCCAGCTGACGGGCATCGCTCCTGCGCCCCGCGGCATCCCGCAGATCGAGGTCACCTTCGATATCGACAGGAACGGCATCGTCAACGTCTCCGCAAAGGATCTCGGCACCGGCAACGAGCAGAAGGTCACCATCACCGCTTCCACCAACCTCTCCGAGGACGACATCAAGAAGGCCGTCCGCGAGGCGGAGCAGTTCGCCGAGGAGGATAAGAGGCGCAAGGAGCAGGTCGAAGTCAGGAACCATGCGGACAGCATGATCGCCGCCACCGAGAAATCCATGAAGGAGATGGGCGACAAGATCTCCGACAGCGACAAATCCCGCATCAATGCAGAGATCGAGAACGTCAAGAACGTCATGGGCGGCAGCGACACCGACGAGATCAAGTCGGCCGTCGACAAGCTCACCGAGGTATCCTACGACGTGTTCGGCAAGGTATATCAGCAGCAGGCTCAGGAGGCGCAGGGCGCACAGGCCGGCCCGAGCTACGGCGACGCACAGCAGCCCGCAGACGACGGCGTGGTCGACGCCGATTACGAAGTAGTCGACGAGGACAAGAAATAATATCGTCAGATCCATGCAGAGGGGGTATTTCCCCTCTGCATGAACTGTGATCGCGCATCAGCGCCGATACGGCTTCGGCCGTTTTGGCGTTTTACGGAGGCAGTATGGCTGAAAGCAAGAGAGATTTTTACGACGTGCTCGGGGTCTCTAAGACCGCGAGCGACGACGAGATAAAGGCCGCGTTCAGGCAGATGGCGAAGAAATACCATCCGGATCTTCACCCGGACGATAAGGACGCCGAAGCCAAATTCAAGGAAGTGAACGAGGCTTACGAGGTCTTGTCCGATCCGGACAAGCGTGCGAAGTACGATCAGTTCGGTCATGCCGCGTTCGACCCATCCGCCGGCGGTTATTCCGGCGGCTCGCCTTTCTCCGGCTTCGGAGGCGGTTTCTCCGGCTTCGGAGGCTTCGGAGACATTTTCGGAGACATTTTCGGCGGCGGGAACCGTTCCAATACAAATAATTACGGCCCCGTGCGCGGCGAGAATCTGCGGCAGTCGATAACGATCACCTTCGAGGAAGCCGCATTCGGCTGCGAGAAGGAGATCCAGTACAGACGCGAGGAGAACTGCTCCGTCTGCGGCGGCACGGGAGCCGCCGCCGGCACCAAGCCTCAGACCTGTCCCACCTGCGGCGGGCGAGGCACGGTGACGAGGGTGCAGAACACCATACTCGGCGCCATGCAGACGACCGTTCCGTGCTCCGCGTGCGGCGGCACAGGCAAGATAATAAAGGATCCGTGCAAGAACTGCTCGGGCAGCGGCCGCGTTAGGACGTACCAGAAGCGTAAGTTCCGCATCCCCGCCGGGATCGACGACGGTCAGACCATAAGGCTCTCGGGCGGAGGCGACGACGGCCTCCGCGGCGGGCCGAAGGGCGATCTTCATATTTCCGTTCGCGTGAAGCCGCATAAGCGATTCATAAGGGACGGCGCGGACATCCACCAGAACATCTCGATCCCCGTCACGACCGCCATTCTCGGCGGCGCGATCGACGTGCCCACGCTCGATAAGGACGTTAAGCTCAATATCCCGGAGGGCACCCCGGCGCAGAAGACCTTCCGCATGAAGGGCGCGGGTATCCAGAAGCTCAATTCGCAGGACAAGGGCGATATGTACATCAACATAACCGTCGACATCCCCAAAAAACTTACGGATAAGCAGCGCGAGATAATCAAACAGTTCGCGGAGGAGACGGGCGACAGGAACGCGGCAGGCGCGGACAGCAAGAAACAGACCCGGAAAGGTCTGTTCAGAAAATAAAGAACAAAAACGGCTCCTCCTGTCATAAGACAGGGGGAGCTTTTGTATTGCAGTTTCAAAATAATATGATATAATATAGTCGTGGCATTGTTTGAAAAACGCAGTGCGCATACAAACAGGACGCTTACCGAAAAGAGGTCTCTTTCCGAATGGACGGGACGGTGAAGAACCGCAGGATAGTCATTATCATGATCGCCGCTGCGCTGGTCTCGGCGCTGGCTTTCATACTCTGCGCTTTTGTTCTCGGCATAGGGGAGTACAATGCCGTCAAGCTCGACGATCCTACGAAGTCTGAAACGCTCGACGACGGCTCGGTGATCTATTTCGTTCCGATCCCTGCCGAGGCTCGGCGCACGGGCATGGCATTCTGTTTCAGCTGCTATAACAGCGCGATCAGGGTCGTAAGCGGCGAGAACACGATCTATACGGCGGGCGAGTATAACAAAAACGGTCTTCCGATCGGACACCTGCTACTTACCGTTTCCGTTCCCGACGAAGCGTGGGGCGGCGAAATAAAGGTCGTCGTTACTCCGCAGAACGGCGGGAGCGCCGAAAAGATCACCTCGCTCGTGCTCCTTCCCGAGACCGAGTCGAGGCTCTATCCTCTTATCGACAACATATTCGACTTCCTCGTATTCCTTCCCGTTACGCTCATCGCTCTTGCGGCGGTGCCCGTTTTTGCGATGCTCTGGATCTGCCGCTTCAATTTCGGCAAGAGCGGGTTCTGCCTCGCGGCGTTCCTTTTCCTGACCGGATGCTGGTATCTCGGTTTCCAGGGCATCATGTGGGTCTTCTCCGACAACCGACTCATATGCTCCAATCTCGAATACTACGCGCTTTATCTTTTGCCGTTACCCTTCCTTGGATATTTGAGGCAGGAGCATCTTCCGGACGTCAGCAAAAAGATACTGCTGGGTTTTGAGATCGCATTCGCGGCATTTGCGGTCTTTTCGCTCGCCGCGACGCTCATACCGGGCGGTATCGATTACCTTACGCTCGTAAGCTATCTGCGCATACTGATACTCGTCGCTCTCGCCGCGGCGATGGTCATTATATTCCTCGCCAAGAATCAAAACAGGCGGCTTGCGGAGCGCGTCCTCCGCGGAGGCCTCATCGCGACGATGGCGATAGCCGCGCTCGAGACCGGACGCATCGCGCTCGATATCCAGCTCCCGAGGAGCTTCAACTTCTCGCGGATAATGATTATGGTGTTTCTGTCGTCGCTGCTCATAAGCTTCATTTTAAGGGAGTACCGCTCCCTGCGTACCAGATTGGAGCGTGAACAGTTAAGGCGCCTCGCGTACGTCGATATCCTTACCGGCATCCCGAACCGCCAGGACATCGAGAAACACGCCGAGGAGATGTCCGAGCAGGACAGGAAGAGATGCGCGGTGCTTTTCTTCGACGCGAACGGGCTCAAGAAGGCCAACGACGAGTTCGGTCATGCCGCTGGCGATTCGCTGCTACGCGAGGTCGGCAATGCTCTCTCGAACGCCATGGAGGGGCAGGGAGGCTTCTTCGGACGCTACGGCGGCGACGAGTTCGCGGCCTGCGTTCACGCCGACAAGGCCGAGAAAGTCAGGAAGATGTTCTACGAAGAGCTTGAGAAGAAAAACGGCGAGGAAGTCCTCCCGTTCAAGATCAGCGTCGCATGCGGCATAGCCAAATATGCCGACTACCCCGACACCCAGGATATGAACCTGCAGATGCTCATCCGTTTTGCGGATAAGCAGATGTACATAAACAAGCAGGAAATGAAGGCCTGCAGGTGAAAAAGGCATAATTAAAAAGCCCATATAAAATGGGCTTTTTCTTTATATCCTTATCCTGCCTTCCGACACCTCCGCGGCGTTGCCGCCGACGCGGACGCGGCCGTTTGCGAAGCGAACGCTTATCACCGACGGTCTTCCCATCGCCTCGCCCTGTATGAACCGGACGGGGCCTGACACGAGGCCGTATTCCGAAAGGTAATGATAAAGCGCGCCGTTCGACGTGCCCGTGGCGCATTCCTCGGGTATGCCGTAAAGCGGAGCGAAGTTCCTGCAGTGCGCGGCGAAGCCGTCGTCCGAGATCGCGAACATATGCACTCCCGTCACCGAAAGCCGGCGGCTTATTTCACCGACGGCGGCCTCGTCCTGCTTCGCTGAATCGAGCTCCCCAAGGCCGTATACGGGAAGCATAACGTCAGCGAGCCCGACCGATACGATCTTCGGAACGAGCCCGTTCACGCTCGCGCGATCGGGGAGGCCGAACGCGCGGTACAGCTCGCGGGAGACGTCCGCGCTGAGCGCGGAAAGCGTTTTCACCTCAGCCATATCGAGCTCGATACAGCTCTTTGAGACCGTGACGCAGATATCGCCGGACTTCGTGCGTACTAGAACATCACCGTATCCGACGAGCTTTTTATCCCGAAGATAGGCGAACGACGCGACGGTCGCGTGACCGCAGAGCGCCGCCTCGCATACGGGCGTGAAGTACCGGACGGCGAACTCTGTCTCCGAAAGCTTTCTCACGAACGCTGTCTCGGAAAAGCGAAGCTCCGCCGCGGCCCTTATCATATCGGCCTCGTCGGGGAACGGCTCGCCGCCCAAAAACACTACGCCGGCCGGATTCCCGGAATAAGGCTTATCGGTAAACGCGTCGAATACGGCGAAGGGATAGGTTCTAAACTTTGTTTTCATCCTGCTTCAATAAAGTCACCTCACACGGTTTCCCGTGTGAGGTGATCCTTTACTCCCTTGATATTCAGATCAGATCTCGGCAAGCTTCTTGTAGTAATCGTACTTGTCGGCAGCTTCCTTCTCGCTCCTCGCGAACAGCTCGGCGGCGAGCTCGGGGAACTGCTGCTTCAGCGCGGTGTAACGGCCCTCGCCCATGAGGAAGTCCTGATAGGACGCAGTCGCGGGCTTGGAGTCGAGGATGAAGGGGTTCTTGCCCTCGTCCGCGAGATCGGGATTGTACCTGTAAAGGGGCCAATAACCGGCCTCGACGGCCTTCTTCGCTTCGGCCTGCGCCTTGCCCATGCCGGCCTTGATGGTGTGGTTGATGCAGGGCGCGTAGGCGATGATGAGGGACGGTCCGTGATAAGCCTCGGCCTCGGCGATCGCCTTGACGAGCTGAGCGGGGTTGGCACCCATGCAGACCTTGGCGACGTAGACGTAGCCGTAGCTCATGGCCATAAGGCCGAGATCCTTCTTCTTGGTGCGCTTGCCGGCGGCCGCGAACTTCGCGACGGAGCCGGTAGGAGTCGCCTTGGAGGACTGTCCGCCGGTGTTGGAGTAGACCTCGGTGTCGATGACGAGCACATTGACGTCCTCATCCTGGGCGAGCACGTGATCGAGTCCGCCGTAGCCGATGTCGTAAGCCCAACCGTCGCCGCCGAAGATCCACTGGCTCTTCTTGACCATCAGGTCGCGCATGTCGTAGATCTCCTTGCAGACGTCGTCACAGTCACATCCGCAGTCCTTGCAGCTCTCGACGAGCTTCAGGAGCTCTTCGGAAGCCTTCCTGGAGCCCTCGGCGTCGTTCATGTTGTCGAGCCATGCATTGCAGACGTTCTTGACGGTCTCATCGTCACACTCGGCAAGCTTGCGGACGAGGTCGGCGAGCTTGTTCCTGCGGTGGGAGGTTGCGAGGTTCATGCCGAAACCGAACTCCGCGTTATCCTCGAACAGGGAGTTTGCCCAAGCGGGGCCGTGACCCTTGGCGTTGACGGTGTAGGGAACGGTAGGAGCGCTGCCGCCGTAGATGGAGGAGCAGCCCGTGGCGTTCGCGATGATCATCCTGTCGCCGAAGAGCTGGGTGATGAGCTTGATGTAAGGAGTCTCGCCGCAGCCCGCGCAGGCGCCGGAGAACTCGAAGAGGGGCTGCAGGAACTGGCTGCCCTTAACGGTGTTCTTCTTGATGTTGGCGGGAAGCTCGACAGCGGGAAGCTCAAGAGCCTTCTCCCAGTTCGCATGCTCTTTCTCCATGCACTCTGCAAGCGGAGTCATATTGAGAGCCTTGGTCTTGGCGGGACATACGTCGACGCAGTTGCCGCAGCCGGTGCAGTCGAGAGGACTGATCTGGATGCGGAACCTCTTGCCGGGGATGCCGGTAGCGGCCTTGGTCTCGAACGGGACCTCGGTGCCTTCCTCGACGAGGAACGGACGGATACAGGCGTGCGGGCAGACGAGCGAGCACTGGTTGCACTGTATGCAGTTCTCGGGGATCCAGGTGGGTACCTCAACGGCGATGCCGCGCTTCTCGAACTTGGTGGTGCCGGTCGGAACGAATCCGTCGGGAGCAAGCTTCGAAACGGGGAGCTCGTCGCCCTTCTGATCGAGGCAGGGCTTGATGAACTCGTTGAAGTAAGGATCGTCGGTGATATGCATCGCGACCGCGCCCTCGGTGGCGTTCGCCCATGCCTCGGGGTATTTGATCTCGGTCAGACCGTCTACGCCGATATCGATGGCGTTGTAGTTCTTCTGAACGACGTCCTCACCCTTCTTCATATAGCTCTTCTTGGCGGCGGCCTTCATGTAACCGATGGCCTCGTCAACGGGGATGACCTCTGCGAGCTTGAAGAAAGCGGACTGCATGATGGTGTTGATGCGGTTGCCCATGCCGACCTTCCTGGCGAGGTCGATGGCGTCGATGTTATAGAAGCGGATGTGCTTCTTCGCGATATCCTGCTTCATCTTGGCGGGGAGCTCGCGCTCCATGTCCTCTACCGTCCATGCGGAGTTGAGGAGGAATACGCCGCCCTCCTTAAGAGGAGCAAGCATGTCGTACTTCGTTACGTAGCTGGGGTTGTGGCAGGCGACGAACTCGGCGGTGTCGATAAGGTACGGGCTCTGGATGGGGGTCTTGCCGAACCTGAGATGGCTGATGGTCAGACCGCCGGACTTCTTGGAGTCGTATGCGAAATAGCCCTGAGCGTACATATCGGTGTGGTCGCCGATGATCTTGATGGAGTTCTTGTTCGCGCCGACCGTACCGTCGGAGCCGAGACCGTAGAACAGGCAGCGGATGGTGCCCTCGGGCGCGGCGTCGATCTTCTCGTTGACGGGAAGGCTGGTGAAGGATACGTCGTCCACGATGCCGACGGTGAAGTGGTTCTTCGGAGCGTCGAGCTTGAGGTTGTCGTAAACGGCCTTGACCATGGAGGGGGTGAACTCCTTGGAGCCCAGGCCGTACCTGCCGCCTACGCACTCGATGCCGGTGCGGCCAATCTCGGTAAGGGCGGTGATGACGTCCTCGTAAAGAGGCTCGCCGAGGGAGCCGGGCTCCTTCGTCCTGTCGAGAACGGCGATGCGCTTGCAGCTTTCGGGAATGGCGGCGACGAACTTATCGGCCGCGAACGGACGGTACAGGCGGACCTTGATGAGGCCGACCTTCTCGCCGCGCTTGTTCATATAATTGACGGCTTCCTCGGCAGCGTCGGCGCCGGAGCCCATGATAACGAGAACGCGCTCGGCGTCGGGAGCGCCGACGTAATCGAAGAGGTGATAATGCCTTCCGGTGAGCTCGCCGACCTTCTCCATGTAATACTCGACGGTCTCGGGGATCGCGGTGTACATGTTGTTGGCGGCCTCACGGCCCTGGAAGTAGATATCGGGGTTCTGGGCGGTACCGGCAAGGTGAGGATGCTCGGGGTTGAGAGCGCGCTCGCGGAAACGCTTTACGGCGTCGAAATCGCAGAGGGGACGCATATCCTCATAGTCGATCTGCTCGATCTTCTGCACTTCGTGAGAGGTGCGGAAACCGTCGAAGAAATGGATAAAGGGAATGGAGGAGCGGATCGTCGCGAGATGGGTGACGAGAGCCAGATCCATGACTTCCTGTACGGAAGCGGAGGCGAGCATGGCGAAACCGGTCTGACGGCAGGCCATAACGTCGGAGTGATCACCGAAGATGGAAAGGGAGTGCGCGGCGAGAGCGCGTGCGGAAACGTGGAACACGCCGGGGAGCTGCTCACCGCTGATCTTGTACATGTTCGGGATCATGAGCAAGAGACCCTGAGAAGCGGTGAAGGTGGTGGTCAGAGCGCCGGCCGCGAGGGAGCCGTGAACAGCGCCGGCGGCGCCGCCCTCGGACTGCATCTCGGCGATGCGGACTTTCTGCCCGAACAGGTTGGTACGGCCGTTGGCAGCCCACTCATCAGCGACCTCAGCCATGGGGCTGGAGGGTGTGATGGGATAGATAGCGGCTACGTCACTGAACGCATACGCAACATGCGCGGCAGCGGTATTACCGTCAATGGTAACAGTCTTTGCCATAGAAGATTATCCTCCTGTTTATAATAAGCTTTTACCATGAACGCAAAGCGCGCGCGTTCATGGCTATAATCCTTTTGATATTATACATTTTTGTGTCGATCAATACAAGAAGAAATGGTAAATAAGATAAAGTATATTTTGCGGCTTTTCGCCCTTGATTTGCCGCGCGATCTATAATAAAATAATCAAAAAGAAGTGGAGGAACATATGAAAACGAACGGATTCTTTCCCGAGTTCCACGGCAATTTCGGATTCGGCTGCATGCGCCTGCCGATGATCGGAAGCGAGGTCGACAAGGAGCAGTTCTCGAAAATGGCCGACGCGTTCATAAAGGCGGGCTTCAACTATTTTGATACCGCCCACGGCTATATCGGCGGAAAGAGCGAGCTCGCTGTAAAGGAATGCCTTTCGGGCAGACACCCGCGGAGCGAATTCCTTCTGACCGACAAGCTCACGGAGAGCTATTTCGAAAAGGAGGAGGATATCGTCCCGTTCTTCGAGAGCCAACTCGAGGCGTGCGGCGTCGAATATTTCGACTTTTATCTCATGCACGCGCAGAACAGGAACAATTACGTTAAATTCAAGGCCTGCCGCGCGTATGAGACTGCCGCGGAGCTTAAAAGGCAGGGGAGGATCAGGCATTTCGGGCTTTCGTTCCACGATTCCGCCGAGACGCTCGACATGATACTCACCGAGCATCCCGAGGTAGACGTCGTGCAGATCCAGTTCAATTATCTCGATTATACCGATCCCTCCGTAGACAGCCGCGGCGTATACGAGGTCTGCGAAAGGCACGGTAAGCCCGTGATCGTCATGGAGCCCGTTAAGGGCGGCCAGCTCGTCGGACTTCCCGACGAGGCGCAGGCGGTGCTCGACTCGTTAAATGGCGGCTCGAACGCGTCGTACGCGATCCGCTTTGCCGCGGGCTTCCCGAACGTCTGCATGGTGCTCTCCGGAATGAGCGACATGGATCAGATGAACGACAATATCTCCTTCATGAAGGATTTCACTCCGCTCGACGAAAGGGAGCTTTCCGCGGTCGAGACCGTGCGCGGCGTGCTCGATTCGATGACGGTCGTTCCATGCACGGGCTGCAGGTACTGCGTCGAGCAGAACAAATGCCCGCGGGATATCCCAATACCGAGACTTTTCGGGCTTTTGAACAATATGTCTAAATTCAAGAACTTCAACGGAAAACGGTTTTACGAATGGCATACCGCGAAGCACGGCAAAGCCTCGGACTGCATACGCTGCGGCCGCTGTGAAAAGGTATGCCCGCAGCATATCGAGATAAGAAGGATGCTCCTGAAGGTATCCGAAATGTTTGACGAATAGCCGAGAACATGATCGTCAAGGGCGTGAAGGCATGAGCCTCGCGTCCTTCTTTTTGCCCGCGCGCCTCGGTACGCCGCGGTTCCTTATCTCCTTCTCGGCGGGGTGCGGCTCGCCGCCCAAAACTCCGCCCATATCGAAACGCCGGCGCCCCCGGGTCATACGAACTGATCCCGGCAGGCGAACTTGACCGCCGTGACCGTATCCCCGCCGACGCGCTCCGGTAGCGTTATCCCGATCTTCTCCGCGGCGAACTTCGCACCGTCGTACGACGTGTTCTTCTTTTCGCCCGCGCGCCGCACAAGCGCAAGCGCGAGCGCTATCGCCGCAAGCAGGAGGAACGCGGCTAAAAACGGCTTTATTTTCCTCATACAGTTTTTGTCCTTTCACGGTATTTGAACATAGTATTAGCGGATAAACGCTTTTCGATTCCGATGTATCCATGCCGTTTAGTGCATAAAAATGCATGCTTTAACAATTCACGCGTTCCCGTCATAGTATGAAATGACCTTATAAAAGGAGGAAAACGCTGAATGTATATATGCAATTCATGCAGGATCGACGGTACGGCGGAATGTTTTGAAAACACCGTCGCCGCCGGCGACGCCGCAAAAGGTCTTGCGGGCTGCGGATACGAGACCGCGGCGGCAAAGCTGCCGAGGCTCATCGCGGAAAACCAGAGGTATTCTTCGGGCTTATGTCCCGACTGCGCGCTTGAAAAGGGGACGATGTTCCCCGAGCTCGTCAGCGTGTATTAAGGAGGACTAAATGGATCAATGCGAACTTCAAAACAGGATAAGCGAGGTGCAGTTCGTATGCATCGAGCTGAATCTTTATCTTGACACGCACCCCGACGATCAGGCGGCAAGGAGCGATTACTATACCTACTCAAGACTTTTAGACGAGCTTGTAACCGAGTACGAAACGGAGTACGGACCCCTTCTCGGCTTCGGCCATTCGCCGGCCGACGTCGGTTGCTGGGTATGCTCCGAATGGCCGTGGGAAAGGAAATAAGGAGGCGAAGAATATGTGGATTTATCAGAAAAAACTCGAATTCCCCATCAATATCACCAACCCCGATCTCAAGGTCGCCAAGGCGCTTATGGCGCAGTACGGCGGGCCCGATTCGGAGCTCGGCGCCGGCATGCGCTATCTTACGCAGAGGTTCTCGATGCCCGATGACCGCATCCGTGCGACGCTTAACGACATAGGCACGGAGGAGATCGCCCACTGGGAGATGATAGGCACCATGATCCATCAGACGATGGAGAACGCGTCCCTTTCCGATCTCGAGGCGGCCGGGCTTCTCGGCTATTACACCATGCACGGCAAGGCGGTTTATCCCGCCGATCCCAACGGCGTACCGTTCACAGCGAGCTATATCCAGGCGACGGGCGACCCGCTTGCGGATATTGCCGAGGATATGGCGGCGGAGGGCGCAGCCTGGATAAGTGCGACATTCGAAGCTTTTTTGCTATAAAAGATAATATTTGCAAATTCGGGGTGGAAATCCGTGTAAAAGCATGTTAAAATACAAATTGTACGATTTTTTATGCGCCGCTTAATGTATGCGGCGGACCGGGGGACTGCCGGCGGGATGACCGCCTAAAGGATCGCCTGCCTGAAAGCGGGAGGGAAAACGAAATGAAGACAAGCGAAAACGGATATCGACGATTTTGGCGCTGCGCGGCTTTGGCCCTGTGCCTTTTCGTATCGATCGCGGTCGTGATCCCCGCCGCGGCGCATGCCGGGGACGGCAAAAAGACCGTGCGCGTCGGCTGGTATGAGTCGCCGTTCAATTCCACCGATAAGACAGGCAGACGTTCCGGCTACGCTTACGAGTATCAGCTTAAGATCGCGGCATACAGCGGCTGGGATTACGTCTATGTAAAGGGCAGCTGGACGGAGCTCATGCAGATGCTCGTTGACGGCGATATCGACCTCATGAACGACGTTTCCTACACCGAAGACCGCGCGAAGGACATGCTGTTTTCCGAACTTCCGATGGGCACCGAGGAGTACTGCGTGTTCATCGCCCCGGGCAACCGCGATATCACGTCTGAGGATTATTCCACGTTGAACGGCAAAAAGGTCGGCGTCAACAAGAACAGCATACAGGCGGGCATGTTCATCGAATGGGAGGCGCAGCACGGCATCAGGGCAGAGCTTGTCGAGCTCACCTGCACCGAGGTCGAATCCTTGGATCTTCTCGACGCCGGCAAGCTTGACGCGTACATCACGCTCAACGCCTACGGCGACCCCGAACGCCTCATCCCGGTCTGCAAGATCGGCTATTCCGATTTCTTCTTTGCCGTCAACAAGGATCGTCCCGATCTTCTTAAGGATCTCAACGCGGCGATGAGCCGCATACAGGACGAAAACCCCTATTACAATCAGGATATGTTCGAAAGGTTCGTACGGCGCTTCGGCTCGAACGCCTTCCTTTCGGCGGTCGAGCTTGAGTGGCTCGCGTCCCACGGATCCATCCGCGTCGGGTATCAGGACAATTATCTTGCCTTCTGCGCCGCGGATCCTGCGACGGGCGAACTTACAGGCGCGCTGAAGGACTTCCTCGACAGCGCGGAGGACTGCCTCGCTAACGCGCACATAGATTTCGAGACAAAGGCGTTTCCCACCGCGGCTGCGGCGCTCGACGCGCTCGATAGGGGAGAGGTCGACTGCGTTTTTCCCGCGAACCTCAGCAGCTACGACGGCGAACGGATGAAAATTTTCATGACGCCCGCTCTGATGCGCACGGACATTTACGCCGTGGTACGCATGACGGACAGCAGTTTCTTTGCCAAAAAGGAGCGCGTGATAGTCGCCGTCAACGAGGGCAACCCAAATTACGACGCGTTCCTGCTCGATAATTTCCCCGGCTGGCGCAAGGTCTATTACAAGACCACCGCCGACTGCCTTAAGGCCGTTTACGACGGCGTCGCGGACTGTGTGCTCGTCAGCAGCTACCGCTACAACAATATCTCAAGGCTCTGCGAGAAATACTGTCTCGAGCCGTTCTCTACGGGCGTCGGCCTCGATTACTGCTTCGCCGTCGCCGATGGAGATACCGAGCTTTATTCCATACTCGCTAAGGCCGCGGGGCTCGTCCCGACGTCTACGGTCAACGCCGCGCTTTCGATCTATCTTACGGAGGATGCGAAGGTCACGCCGGCTCAGTTCGTGGCCGACAATATCGGTATAATACTCGCGATCATAGCTGCAGTGCTCATACTCATACTGTTCCTGTTCATAAGGAGCAGCCGCGCGGTCAGAAAGGCGAAGGAGCTCATATCCGCGACCGAAACGGACGGGCTTACCGGGCTTTACAACCGCGACTACTTCTTCCAATACGCGAACAGGATGCACCGCGAACATCCGGACGCTCCCATGGACGCGATAGTGCTGAACATCGAGCAGTTCCATTCGATCAATGCATTAAACGGCAGGGAATTCGGCGACCAGGTGCTCCGCGCTCTCGGCAGCGAGATAAAGGCCGTTTCCGACGAAGCGGACGGCATCGCGGGCAGGTTCGGCGCGGACAGATTCGATATCTACTGTCGGCATACGGACGATTACCGTCCGATCTACGACCGCCTGCAGGGAACGCTCGACACCCTCGCTCCGAATGCCAGCATTCGCCTCCGCATGGGCGTTATGCCGTGGCAGGAAAAGCTCGATCCCGTACAGCTCGTCGACAGGGCGCGCGCGGCGTGCAGCATGGCGCGCGGGCATTATAAAGAGCATCTGATCGTGTTCGACGACGAGATGCGCGAACGCGAGCTTTACGAACAGCGGCTGCTCAACGATCTGCGGCGCGCGCTCGACTGCTTTGAGTTCGAGATCTATTATCAGCCGAAGTACGATATCCAGGCCGATCCGCCGAAGCTCGTGAGCGCCGAGGCGCTCATACGCTGGCAGCATCCCGAGCTCGGCATGATCCCGCCCGACGATTTCGTTCCGCTGTTCGAAAGGAACGGCAAGATCGGCGAGGTAGACAAGTTCGTCTGGGATCAGGCGGCAAGGCAGATCGCCCGCTGGCGCGCGCAGTTCGGCATGACGATACCCGTATCCGTCAACCTGTCCCGCGTCGACGTACTGGATCCCACGCTCGAGGATACTCTCGATTCGATAATCATGCAGAACGGCCTCGAGCATGAAGCGCTCAAGCTCGAGGTAACGGAGTCCGCTTATACAGATAACGCCGACCAGGTGATAATGGTCGTCGATGCGCTCCGCAGGAAGGGCTATACCGTCGAGATGGACGATTTCGGCACGGGTTACTCCTCGCTCAACATGCTTTCGGCAATGCCGATAGACGTGCTCAAGATGGACAGGACGTTCATCCGCAATATCGAGCATAACGAGAAGGACATACAGCTCGTCGCTCTTATACTGGGGATCGCGAAAAACCTAAAGATACCGGTGGTCGCGGAGGGCGTCGAGACAGAGTCGCAGCTGCAGCTTCTGAAGAAGCTCGGATGCGCGCTTGTGCAGGGATATTACTTCTCCCGCCCGCTGCACCCGACCGAGTTCGAGAACGTGATACTTTCGGGCTACCGTGAAGGAAAGCCGCAGGACAACTAAAAGCATTCGATCAAAGGTGGTACGCCAATGAGATCCTTACGAACAAAAATAACGCTTATGACCGCGTGCGTGGTGATCGTTGCCGTCATCGTCGTCACGCTGCTGACGGTCATATTCATTCAAAAGAACGAGAAGCATAAATCCGACCAGATACTTCTCCTTCTGTGTGAAACGGGCAAAACCAATCTGGACTACTATTTCAACAGCGTCCAGAAGTCGGTCGGGAAGGTGGCTTCGTTCACCGAGGCCGATCTCGGAGGGCTAGACGACGAAGAGCTCACACGGCATATGGCGGTCGTGGAGAAATACTTTGACGAGATAGCGCACAAGACGAACGGCGTCCTGACCTATTATTACCGTATCGATCCGACGGTCTCCGATACGGTAAAGGGCTTTTGGTACATGGATCTTTACGGCGAGGGCTTCGTCGAGCATGAGGTGACCGATATCACGCTCTACGACACGAGCGATACGTCGAAGCTCGTTTGGTTCACCGTGCCGAAGTTCGAGGGCAAGGCCATTTGGCTCCCGCCCTACATCACGGACAACCTCGACAAGCGAGTCATCTCATATAACGTACCGATCTATTGGCACGGACAGTTCGTCGGCGTCGTCGGCATCGAGATCGACTACTCCACCATGGCGGAGCAGGTCGACAGCATTAGGCTTTATTCCAACGGGTACGCGTTCGTTAACGACGGCGAGGGGAACCTCTTCTATCACCCCAGGATCGATGTTTCCACCCTTACCGAGGAGACCAAGCCCGACGTGCCGGAGGGCATAATCAGCAAAAGCACATTCGTAGAGTATACTTTCAACGGGGTGAAGAAAGAAGCCGCATGGCTCGAGCTCACGAACGGCATGCGGCTGAACGTCGCAGTCCCGGTGTCGGAGGCGGTTGGCGACTGGCAGACGCTCATAAGGAACATACTCATCGTCGCCGCCGCAGTGCTCCTCGCGTCCGGCATAGTAGCTATGATCTACACAAGAAGGATCACGAAGCCGCTTGAGGAGCTGACCGAGGCCGCGAACCGGGTCGATAAAGGCAATTACGATCTCGAGCTGAGCTATAAGGGCGACGACGAGGTAGGAAGGCTGACCAACACCTTCAAGCGTCTTGCCGGACACATGAAGGATCACATCTCCGACCTGAACAAGAGGATCTACGTCGACGCGCTGACGGCGGTAAGGAACAAGGGCGCGTATGCCGCCTATATCGAGGAGCTCCAGATGCGCCTTGAGAACACGAACGGAAATATGGATTTCGCGGTGGGCGTTTTCGACTGTGACGATCTTAAATCGATCAACGACAGATACGGCCACGAAAAGGGCGACCTGTACCTTAAGACCGCGAGCCGCCTTATTTGCCGCATATTCCAGCACAGCCCCGTTTTCAGGATCGGCGGCGACGAGTTCTCCGTTATACTCGAAAGCGACGATTACAAAAACATGGACGAGCTCTCGAATAAGTTCGACGAAGCGATGGCGGAGCTCGCGGCGTCGACGCCGAACAAGTGGGAGCAGGTCCACACCTCGATGGGCATCGCCGTGTACGATCCGCATAACGATCACGCCGTCATAGACGTTGTGCGCCGCGCGGACAAGATCATGTACGAGAACAAGCGCATCCGCAAGACGGAAAGAGAATCCTGACAAGCGTCAACGAAAAAACCGCCCCCGGTCATACCGGGGGTTTTTTTCATGCATTTACCGCGGATCTTACGCATATTATCCGTCGAAAGGCGGCGAAAAATGAAGGAACGGATAAACACAGTCACAAGCGTTTTTGCAAACGGCAAAGAGCCGGATCGGGAGGCCTTTGCCGAACGTTGGGCGGAGATAATCAACGAAGCCGGAAAAGCGGAGAGGGGGAAGGCAGATGAAGGCGGCCATATACTGCCGTCTGTCCAGCGAGGACAGGGATAAGCGGCCGGACGGCGACAGCGAGAGCATACAGAACCAGAGATCGATGCTTTTAAGGTTCGCTGCGGAAAGAGGCTGGGAGATCTATGATATCTATTCCGACGACGACTGTGCCGGCACCGACAGGAAAAGGCCGGAGTTCAACCGCCTGCTTAACGATGCGGAGGCAAAAAGGTTCGACGTTATACTGTGCAAGACCCAGTCGCGCTTCACCCGCGAGATCGAGCTGGTCGAAAAGTACATAAACACCCTGTTCCCCATCTGGGGGATACGGTTCATGAGCGTCGTCGACAACGCGGACACCGCGGTGAAAAGCAACGCAAGATCGAGACAGATAAACGGGCTCATCAACGAATGGTACCTGCAGGATCTGTCGGAAAACGTCAGGAGCGTGCTCGCGAACAAAAGACGTCAGGGACTTTTTACCGGCTCGCAGCCGCTTTACGGATACGTCAAGGATCCGGACAGGAAGGGACGTCTTCTGATCGACGAAGAGGCTGCGGAGGTGGTCAGGGAGATATTCATGCTCTATGCGGGAGGTATGAGCAGTACAGAGATCGCAAGAGAGCTCGACCGGCGCGGGATACCGAACCCCACGGAGTACAAGCGCCGGCGCGGCATATATAACGGTCATGCGTCGAAATACGGCTCGCTGTGGAGCGCGGGAACGATCTCCGATATGCTGAAAAACGAGATGTACATAGGAAACATGGTTCAGGGAAGATACGGGAGCGTTTCGTACAAGACGCGGCAGAACAGACCGAAACCGAGATCGGAGTGGGTGATCGTGAAGGGTACGCACGAGCCAGTCGTCGGTGCGGAGCTCTGGAACAGGGTGCAGGCGCTCATGGGTCGGAAGACCGCGCAGCGTTCCCCGAAAAGGGTCGGAATCTTTGCGGGAAAGGCGCGATGCGCGTTTTGCGGATCCGCTTTAAGGAGCTCAAAGCCCTCCGCGAGGACGCACGGCGCGGATAAAAGATATCTCGTTTGCCCGAAACATTACGCGGACGCCGGCTCCTGCCCCGGCGCATGCGTCGCCGAGGACAGGCTCGAAGGGTATTTGCTCGCGGAGCTCAAAAGGCTGACGGAAGCGCACCTCGACTTCGCTAAGCTCGAAACGAGGCTCGATGCGCTCTGCGGCGGGGGCGCAGGCAAGGCAGAGGCCGAGATCGCGGCGTACGAAAACGCGGCTTCCGACTGCGTGAAGGGAATAAAAGAACTGTATCTCGATAAGGTGAAGGGGGTCGTGACGGAGGAGACCTTCATCGAGCTGTCAAAGGAGCTCGAGCGGGAAAGGAACAGGCTCAGCGCGCTTATCGAAGCCGAAACGGCAAGGCTCGCCGAGCTTCGGGAAAACGCGGATCGCATATCCCGGCGCGTCGAAAGGATACTCTTGTGCGATCGCCTTACAGGGCATGCGGTGAACGCGCTGGTCGACAGCATCGCCGTCGGCAGGCGCATCCCCGGCACGCATGAGGTGCCCGTCGAGATCCTCTGGCGGTTTTGAAAAAATGTCGCGTCTTTTCAGCCTGCACCGGAGCAGAAGGCGCGTGCGACATATGAGCACATCATGAATCAGACCGACTGCGAGCAGTATCTCGCGCCTCTGCGCTTTTTGAGAGAGCGCGAGGTTGTGCACTTCCAGAGATTCTCGGAATGCTGGAACATCTTAAAGGAGCTTTATCCCGACGGAAAGCAGAACAGGATGTACAGATAACGCCGTCCGTATCGATCCGGTTTACATAAATAACGCAGGATATGGGGAGATCGGATAAAAAACCGGTCTCCCGAATCATTTTTCCTCTTAATTTTTTCGGCATTATGTGATATAATCCTCCTGAAAGACAATACTCGGAGGTAACAACATGAATAATACACCGGGATCCGGCGGCAGAAAGACAAATGTCACCGGGAACGCAAACGTCGGAAAGGGCGAAAAAGTCGGCACGACCGGCCCGGTCGGCCGTCAGGACGGCTATGCCGGCAAGACGGGCGGAGGCCAGCAGAGGCCGCAGACCAACTCCGGCGCGAGGGGTATACTCCTCGGCAATTCGAGGGGCGGCTCCATCGGCAGGATCGTCGCGATAATTGCAGTTATCGCGATCGTCTTCGTGCTCTACCGAACCTGCAGCGGCGGATGTTCCCTTCCCGGAATCGATACGAACGACGTTCTGAGCCAGTTCATATCCCAGGGATACAACAATTACGACGCTTCCGACGCGCAGGCTCCGACGGCGCCCAGCGCAAGCACTTCGGCGACAAGCGCCGATCTTTCGGTCGCATCCTCCGCGAGGGCAAAGCGCACAGTGCTTAAGGGCAACGGCTCCGATACGGTCACGATAATGGTCTACATGTGCGGCACCGACCTCGAATCGAAATACGGCATGGCGACCAACGACCTTAACGAGATGCTCCATGCCGAGCTCAACGACGACAAGATCAACGTCATCGTCGAGACCGGCGGAACGAAGACCTGGAAAAACAGCGTCATTTCGAGCTCGATCAATCAGCGCTGGCGCGTAAGGAACTCCGGACTTCAGAAGCTCCAGGATCTTACCAAGAAGAACATGACGGATCCAGCTACGCTCTCCGATTTCATCAAATACTGCAAGTCCAATTATCCCGCCGACAGATATATGCTCATATTCTGGGATCACGGCGGAGGAGCCCTCACCGGTTACGGTTACGACCAGAACTACTCGGGCTCCATGACCCTCGATAAGATCAACAAGGCGCTGAAGGACGGCGGCACGGTATTCGATTTCATCGGCTTCGACGCCTGCCTCATGGCGACCATGGAAACGGCGCTCGTAGCCGAGCAGTATGCCGACTATCTCATCGGCTCCGAGGAGACCGAGCCCGGCTGCGGCTGGTATTACACCAACTGGCTCACCGAGCTTTCGAGGGACACCTCGATAAGCACAGTCAAGCTCGGCAAGAGGATCGTCGACGACTTCAACGACGTCTGCAAGAAGAACAATTCGGGCGACGCCACGACGCTTTCCGTGATCGACCTTGCAGAATTCGCCGGCGCGGTCCCGCAGGCGTTCTCGAAGTTTGCGGCGAACGTATCCGAGCTCATTGACGGGGACGACTATTCAGCCGTTGCGAACGCCAGGAGCGGGGCGAGGGAATTCGGCAAATCCGCCGGCATCAACCACGTCGACCTTGTCCATCTTGCCATGCGCATCAATACCGATGAAGCGAACAAGCTTGTGGAGGCGCTTCTCGGCTGCATCAAATACAACCGCACCTCGACCTCGATGGCGAATTCCTACGGTATTTCGATCTACTTCCCGCTCTCGAGCTTCAGCGGCGTAGGCTCCGCGGTCAAGCTTTATGATTCCATTGGCATGGACGAGAACTACACCGCCGCGGTCAGGAGCTTCGCGAGCCTCGCGGCAGGCGGCCAGCTCGCCACGGGCACAACCTCGTCGCCCATCGGTTCGCTCCTCGGGAGCTATCTCGGCACCTCGAGCGGCACCAGCTCCCAGAGCGTGCTCTCCACGCTCCTCGGCGGATATCTGAGCGGCGGCTCCGACACGTCGGGCGGCCTGCTCACGTCGCTCCTCGGCTCGGATTACTCGAGCTGGTTCGACGGCGAGAGGGTAATGGCCAATACCGATTATTACGATACCCACGCGATCTATTCCGACGATATGGAGCTCACCCAGAAGAACGGCGGCTGGGTGCTCAGCATGTCGAGCGACAAGTGGGCGATGGTGAACAGCGTCCAGCTCAACTTGTTCGTTGACGACGGGGAGGGCTATATCGACCTCGGCATGGATAATGTGTACAGGTTCGACAGCGACGGCGACCTCGTCATCGAATCCGACCGTTCCTGGCTCGCGCTCAACGGGCAGATAGTGCCCTATTACATGATCAGCGAGGTCTGGGACGGCGATAACTACACAATTACCGGCCGCGTCCCCGCAATGCTCAACGGCGAGCTCGTATACGTGATAATCGTGTTCGACAACGAAACTCCCCAGAACGAATACGGCTACGTCGCCGGCGCGAGATACATATACGACGATTACGAGACCGACACCCTCGGCAGGGGTCTCATCGCCATCAAGGACGGCGATAAGCTCGAGTTCATCTGCGACTACTACCGCTACGACGGCACCTACGAAGGCAGCTATAAGCTCGGTAACGCCCTCATCGTGAACGGCGCGATCACGGTCTCGAACGTCACCGTCAACGATCTTCCCGTCATCGCGACATGGTGTCTGACCGACATCTACGGCAACGAGTTCTGGACAGAGTCCAGAAGGTTCTGACGACATGCGCGCCGTGTTTTACGGCGCGCTCTTTTTAATGAAAGGAGGACAAAATGCTGTTCAACATTCTTTCGCTCGTCTCGAACGCACTCATTTTCGTTCTTACCGCGTATTCCGTCATATCGTTCTATATCAAGGGCGGCGACGCTAACATGAAGGTCAGGAACGAAAAATGCTTCGAGTACTTCACGGTCGATTCGAACATACTTTGTGCGATCGCTTCGGCGGTGATGATCGTGTTCAATATCATGAGCTTCTCGAAAGGCGGCTTCATGGCGCCGGTATGGGCGCTCGTGTTCAAGCTCGTCGGCGCTACGGCTGTCGGGCTCACGTTCCTCGTGGTCGTTACGATGCTCGCGCCCTTTGCCGAAAAGGGTTATTTCTCCCTCTTCGAGGGTACGAGCTTTTTCATGCATTTTCTGACCCCCGTGCTCGCCATGCTCTCGTTCATACTCTTCGAGAGCGGCACGAAGATCGGCTATATCAACATACTGTTTGCTCTTATCCCGACGATCATCTACGCCGTGGTTTACTTCGTCATGGTAATGATAGTCGGGGAGGATAAGGGAGGCTGGAACGACTTCTACGGCTTCAACAAGGGCGGCAAATGGTACATCTCGGCTCCCGTCATAGTTATCATGACGGCACTGATATCATTCGTACTCATACTCCTTCACAATGTCGCGTCATAAGCGCGAAGTTCCCACAAAACGGAGGCAACCCATGAAAAAATACCTGTTCAAAACCATCTGCTTGATCGCGGCGCTCGTTCTTATACTGCCGCTTCTCACGGGCTGTAAGGAGATGCTAAGGAACATCCTCGAGCCCATACTCGGTTCGCCCAAGGAAACGGAGGGAATTCCCGGCGCTTCCGAGCTTCCCGCGGAGACCGAAAACGTGCCGGAGTCTACCGGCGATCACCCGTTCTTTTCGGAGACGCCGTCCGATACGGCCGAGCCCACGCTTCCGCCCGCTCCGCTCGCATACACCGTCGGTTGGGAAAGCCCGGTCGGCACGGGATATATGATGTGCGGCGCGGTCTCGAGCACCGGCGAGCTGTGGGTATTCAAGGACGCGCACGGCGCTGGCATCAACTATGAGGTCGTTTCCCAGCAGGAGCCCGTCAAAATAATGAACGGCGTCGCCTCGGTATACGGAGCGGGAGCGGATCTTCTTGCTCTCAAGACCGACGGCACGCTCTGGTTCATCGCATACTCGTCGAGCCCCGCTCCCGTGATGATAGCGGACGGTGTCGCGACGGCGGACGGCGGGGGAGAGATCTGCGCCTTCATAAGGTACGACGGCTCGCTCTTCACCGTGAAGAACAGCGACATTAAGAGCCTTAAACAGAACGCTCCCATCACCAAGATGCTGGATAGCGCAAGGGCCGTCAGCTGCGGCGGAAACTTCGTCGCGGCGATAAAGACCGACGGCACGCTCTGGACATGGGGCAACAACGAGCACGGTCAGCTCGGCATAGGAAACATAACGTACACTCCTGAGCCCACAAGGATAATGGATAACGTGAAATGCGTCGACTGCGCGGACAAGTCCGCCGTCGCCGTAACGAACGACGGGAGCGTCTTCGTATGGGGCTATTGCGGGCTGAATACCGCGTGGCAGGATTCGTATAAGTACTATGACACGCCGACCTTCGCCATGAGCGGAGTGCTCAGCGCCGTCTGCTCCGAAAGCTACGGGCGCACGCTGATGATATTGAAGGATACCGGCGCGGTGTGGATGTGGAGCGCCACACCGAACGCCGACGGAAACGGCTACTCCTCGAACAGCTTCCTGCTCATGGACGGCTGTAAGTTTTTCTGCTTCGGCGGCGGCGTTTTGCTTATGCTGAAGGATGACGGCGCGCTGTGGGTGGGCGGCTATTACAGCTTCTCCCAGAACGGCAAATTTTCCGTACTGTGCGGGGACGTCAGCAAGATACTCGACGACGGCTATCTTCCCGAGCAGCCGGCGATCGGCCTCAACTGAAGAAGGATAACAAAAACAGGAACGGAAAACCCGTTCCTGTTTTTTTGTTGCTTGATTACTTGACGGTCTCGACCCAGGCGGCGATCTCGTCTATATCCTTCGCGCTGATATTTCCGTTGGCGTAGAATGCCTTTACGAGGTCGGCGATGGATGCGCCCGGCTCGCCGTTGAATAGCTGCCCTTTTGTGAGCGCGAGGTATTCGGCTCTCGTTACGCAGGGGACATACTCGAAACTGCGGACACGCTTGCCTACCATCTCAATAAATCCCTTCATATGCAGGCGGTTTACGAATGTCTGTACGGTCTGATAGGTCCATTTGTTTTCGCCTATCGACTGCCAGATATCCTTTATCGTGATGGGCTTATCGGATTCCCAGATTTTAATCATTACTTCAAGCTCTGCAGCGGAAACGTCCTTGATGATCATTTGCCCCCCCCCTTCCGTTGTGCTTATGCACATTATATCTTATTCCGGACGCTTGTCAAGCTTTTTTTCACATTTTTGTAAATAAGTTAGAAGCGAGGAATGAACAAGCACCTTAAAACACCGCTTAAAAACCGAAAACACGTCGAAAACGGCGTGATTCCGATGAAAATAAACAAAATGTCCAACTTAGTTGTAAATTATTTACAACTCATTCCGCTTCACCGCCGATGCTTTTCAGAAGTTCGGCGTACCTTACAGCCGCCCTGATCCTTATCGTTTTCAAAGCCGAGGAGAACGCTGCCCTGCCGCCGGAATTCGACGAGGCTTCGTCGATCATGGATCTTATGTCGTCAAGGTATGCGATCAGGTATGAAAGCATCCTGCTCTTATCGGCTGCTCCCGCGATCCCTGCGCGCGCGTTAGCGGCATTCGTACTTATCTCCGACAGCACGCCGAGCCCGTATTCCGTGCTCCTCTGGCCGGCGTCGAAATCGATGGCGAGCTCATCGAGCTGTTCGATCATGTCGGATGAAAGCAGGAAAGCGGTCTTTATCGGAACGAGCATACCGCTTCCCGCCGTCACTAAAAGATCGACTCCCGAGCGGTAAAATCTGAACACGCTCATGTCGTATCCCTCGGTAAGGAGCCTCGACCGCACGCTTTCAGCGGAGGCCTCGTCGGAATACGCGGCTGCTAAAAGCCGAAGACTGCCGCCGTCGTCGTAAACGTAACCCGCGGCGCCGAGCGCCTTCATACCTTCTGCGAGCCGCGACGCGATCTCCCTGTCGTCGTATATGCCGACCTGCAGGAAATACGCTTCGACCGCGGGCAGGCTGATCCTCAGCGTTTCGCCCGTCGGCACGGGAGAAGGCGCCGCCGTCGGGATCGCGGTCGAGGCAGGCGAAGGAGCGGGGTCGCTCTTTCCCGTAAGCCTGTCGTAAAGCGACACGGCGTATCTGTCGCGGAGCGTCTTCCCGAGCCCCGTACCGAAAATCATGTATCCCAGGGCTCCGAAAACGAGGAGCAGTATCACCGCCTGGATGAACCCCGCGCCGGAGCTTTGACCGCGGGAACGACTCGTCCTTTTATAGGCTCTTCGTCTGTATTCCATCACAGATCGTCCTTTCGTGTTTTTTATAAAAGTATGTCTTCGGCGGGAACAATATAACCCTTTTGCGGCTTGACCTTCATGGCTGTTTGCGATATAATTTAGAGGTTGGAAACATTGAAATAAGAGAGGGTTTTTTAGTATGGCAGTTATCATTGACGGAAAGTCCCTTACACTCTCGAAAGTTGCCGCCGTAGCACGCGGTTTCGAGAAGGTCGTAATGTCCGACGAGGCGAAAGCCGCGGTCGTAAAGGCGAGAGATTACGTCGAGAAAAAACTTGCGGAGGGCGCGGTCATATACGGCCTCACCACGGGCTTCGGCAAGTTTTCCGACACGTTCATCCCGGCTGACGAAACTGCCCGGCTCCAGAGGAACCTCATTATTTCCCACTCCTGCGGGATGGGCGAACCGCTTCCGTCCGAGGCGGTCAGGGCGGCAATGCTCCTTCGCTGCAACGCGCTCTCAAGGGGACACTCCGGCATACGCTTATCCACGATAGAGACCCTTCTTGATATGCTCAACGCCGGCGTTCACCCGATCATCCCCGAAAAGGGTTCGCTCGGAGCAAGCGGCGACCTCGCGCCTCTTTCGCATATCGTGCTCGTCATGCTCGGCGAGGGCGAGGCAGAGTATAAGGGCGTCCGCATGAGCGGCAGGGAAGCCATGAAAAAGGCCGGCATACCGACGATAGAGCTCGCCGCAAAGGAGGGCCTTGCGCTGATCAACGGCACGCAGATAATGACGGCGATCGGCTCGCTCTGCACGATCGACGCCATCGATCTTGTAAAGACCGCAGATATCGCCGCGGCAATGACCGCAGAGGCGCAGCTCGGCATAAAGGCCGCTTTCGACCATAAGGTGCACGATGTGCGCGGCCATCAGGGACAGAAGGACTCCGCGGAGAATCTGTTAAAGCTCCTCGAGGGCTCCGAGCTCGCGAAGAGGACCCAGCCCGACAAAGTTCAGGACGCCTATGTAATAAGGTGCGTCCCGCAGATACACGGCGCGAGCCGCGACGCGGTGAACTACGTCAAGGCCGCCGTCGAGCGTGAGATCAACGCCGTCACCGACAATCCCATAATCTTCCCCGACGAGGACGAGGTCATCTCGGGCGGCAATTTCCACGGCCAGCCCATGGCGCTCGCTTTCGATTTCCTCGGCATCGCCGTATCGGAGCTCGCGAACGTATCCGAGCGCAGGACGGAGCGCATGGTCAATCCCGCGCTGTCGTTCGGGCTCCCCGCGTTCCTTACCAAGCACGGCGGAGTCAATTCCGGCTTCATGATCGCGCAGTATTCGGCCGCGAGCATGGTATCCGAAAACAAGGTCTACGCGCATCCCGCCAGCGTCGATTCGATACCGTCCTCCGCCAATCAGGAGGATCACGTCTCCATGGGCACAACCGCCGCAAGGAAATGCCGCATGATCGTCGACAATGCCCAGAAGGTCTTGGGCATTGAGCTCACCGCCGCCCACCAGGCGCTGTGGCTCCGCTCCGAGGAGGGCGGGGGACATATGGCTCCCGCGACGAAGGCGGTCTATGATCTTCTTGAAACGAAGATAAAGCCCATTGAGACAGACGTAGTGATGTATCCCAACCTCAAGGCCGCCGACGAGCTCATAAAGGCTCACGCCGTCGTTCCGGCAGCCGAAAAGGTATGCGGTGAACTTAAATAACAAGAAAGGACAACAACATGGAAAACAGTCAGATCGCAGGCGCAATGACCATCAAGCTCGACGCCGTCCTTCCTGAGTATCCGAAGTTCGAGGAAGGCAAACGCCGCGCTCCCGACAGGGGCTTCCGCCTTACCAAGTCCCAGACCGAGACCGCGCTGAGGAACGCCCTCCGCTACGTTCCCGAGGAGCTTCACGAGGCGCTCGCTCCCGAGTTCATGGAGGAGCTCAGGACGCGCGGACGCATCTATGCCTACCGTTACCGCCCCGAGGGACGCATTTACGGCAAGCCTATCGACGAGTATAAGGGCAAGTGCATAGAGGGCAAGGCGTTCCAGGTCATGATCGACAACAACCTCGATTTCGAGATCGCGCTCTATCCGTATGAGCTCGTCACCTACGGCGAGACCGGTCAGCCCTGCCAGAACTGGCTCCAGTACCGCCTGATAAAGAAATACCTCGAGGAGCTCACCGACCATCAGACCCTCGTTCTCGAGAGCGGTCATCCCGTCGGCCTCTTTCCCTCGAAGCCCGAGGCTCCCCGCGTGATACTCACGAACTCAATGATGGTCGGCATGTTCGATAATCTCGAGGACTGGGAAGTGGCGGAGGAGATGGGCGTCGCCAACTACGGCCAGATGACCGCGGGCGGCTGGATGTACATCGGCCCGCAGGGCATAGTGCACGGCACGTTCAACACGATCCTCGGCGCGGGACGCAAGTACCTCGGGATCCCTGAGTCGGGCGACCTCACCGGCCGAGTGTTCGTTTCCTCTGGTCTCGGCGGAATGTCCGGCGCACAGCCAAAGGCGGCGAATATAGCCAACGCCGTCGGCATATTCGCGGAGGTCGACCGTTCCCGCATCGAGACCAGGTTCAACCAGGGCTGGGTCAACGTCATCTCCGACGACCTCGACGAGGTGTTCCGCCTCGCCGAAGAGCACAGGAAGAGCGGTACCACGATCTCGATCGCGTATCACGGCAATATCGTCGATCTTCTTGAGGCCGCGGTCAAGCGCAGGTTCAGGATCGACCTTCTTTCCGATCAGACCTCCTGCCACAACGTCTATAACGGCGGCTACTGCCCCGTCGGATACACCTTCGAGCAGAGGACGGAGCTTCTGCACACCGACCGCGCCAGGTTCCGCGAGGCGGTCAACGTGTCGCTTCGCCGTCACTTCGACGCCATCTGCGAGCTCAAGGTAGCCGGCACGTACTTCTTCGATTACGGCAATTCCTTCATGAAGGCGGTCTATGACGCGGGCGTCAAGGAGATATCGAAGAACGGGCGCGACGAGAAGGACGGTTTCATATTCCCCTCGTACGTTGAGGATATAATGGGTCCGATGCTCTTCGACTACGGCTACGGCCCGTTCCGCTGGGTCTGTCTCTCCGGAAAGGAGTCCGACCTCATTGCGACCGACCACGCGGCCATGGACTGCATAGACCCGAACCGCCGCTTCCAGGACAGGGACAATTACAACTGGATCCGCGACGCCGAAAAGAACAAGCTCGTCGTCGGCACCCAGGCGAGGATACTGTATCAGGACGCCGAGGGCAGGACGCGCATAGCACTCCGCTTCAACCAAATGGTTCGCGAAGGCAAGATCGGCCCCGTCATGATCGGGCGCGACCACCACGACGTATCCGGCACCGACTCGCCCTTCCGCGAGACCGCGAATATCAAGGACGGCTCCAACGTAATGGCCGATATGGCGGTTCAGTGCTTCGCCGGAAACGCCGCGCGCGGCATGAGCCTCTGCGCTCTGCATAACGGAGGTGGCGTCGGCATCGGCAAGAGCATCAACGGCGGCTTCGGCCTCGTGCTCGACGGATCGGAGAGGATCGACAATATCATCCGCTCCGCAATGATGTGGGACGTCATGGGCGGCGTCGCGAGGCGCGCCTGGGCGAGGAACCCGCACTCCATCGAAACGAGCATCGAGTACAATAAAAAGCACGGGGGAGAGGCGCATATCACCCTGCCGTATATCGTTTCCGACGAGCTAATCGCCAAGATGACGGAGGATATGTAATTGAAGACCGGGAAGGATGACAAAACGGATCTTGACGGATTCTTTGATCCGACAGCTTCGAACGCCGTCCTTCATATCCACGGTTTTTCGGGCGGCGCCGTATTCATAAGCGACGTTAATAGATATGCCGAAGGTCATTCGACCTTCCGTACCGAAGAGGATCCTCCGCTCGGCGCGGACGATAATAAACCCGTTTTTTGAACTTAAACGCAAAAACTTATTTAAGGAGATATAACCACCATGGCAAAGATCATCGAATGCGTACCCAACATTTCCGAGGGCAGGAATCACGAGGTCATCGAGGCCTGCGTAGACCAGATCCGGAACACCGCCGGCGTTACTCTTCTCGACTATTCCTCCGACGCGAGCCATAACCGCAGCGTCATCACCTTCATGGGCGATCCCGAGGGCGTCATGAACGCCGCCGTGGCTCTTGCGAAAAAGGCCGCGGAGCTCATCGACCTCAACCATCATACCGGCGAGCATCCCCGCATGGGCGCCGTCGACGTATGTCCGCTCATCCCGCTCAAGGACTGCACCAAGGAGGAGACCGTCGAGTACTCCAAGACGCTCGGTCAGCGCATCTGGGAGGAGGCCGGCGTTCCCGTGTTCCTCTATGAGGATTCCGCCTCCGCTCCTCACCGCGTGAACCTTGCCGACATCAGGAAGGGACAGTTCGAGGGCATGCCCGAAAAGGTCCAGGATCCCATGTGGACGCCCGATTTCGGCGGCGCGTTCTGCCATCCGACCGCCGGCTGCACCGCCGTCGGCTGCCGTATGCCCCTTGTCGCGTTCAATATCAATCTTTCGACCGATAACGTCGAGATAGCCAAGTCCATCGCGAAGATCATCCGCCGCAAGAACGGCGGCTTCGACTGCGTCAAGTCCAACGGCTTCCTCATCGAGGTCCCCGCCGACGAGGAAAAGGGCGTCCCCGCGAGGAAATACGCGCAGGTATCCATCAATATGACCGATTTCAACCGCACCCCGCTTTACAGGGTCGTCGAGGTCACCAAGGCCGAGGCGAGGCGCTGGGGCGTATGGGTGACCGGCACCGAGATCGTCGGCCTTACCCCGATGCGGGCGCTGATCGACTCCGCGGAGTATTACCTCCAGATCGAAAACTTCGATTTCGATAAGCAGGTAATCGAAAACTACATGCTCTGATGGCTATGCTCCTTATAAAAAACATAGGCGTTCTTGCGACCGCTGTGGGCAATAATGCTCACGGCGGCGCGGCGCAGCATAACGGCGTGCGTCTTATTCGGGACGCCGCCGTTCTTATTAACGGCGACGCCATCGTGCGCGTTTGCGAAAACGGCGAAGCGCCCGAGTGCGACAACGTGATCGACGCGGGGGGCAGGCTCGTAACAGCCGGCCTCGTCGACGCGCATACGCATCTCATTTTCGGCGGCTGGCGTCAGCACGAGGTGCCGTTAAAGCTCCGCGGCGCGGGATATCTCGAGATACTGAAGGCCGGCGGAGGCATACTGAACACGCTTACCGCCACGAGGAAAGCGACGGAGGACGAGCTTTACGAAAGGGCCGAAAAGGCGCTTAACGAAATGCTCCTTTCCGGCGTGACGACCGTCGAGGCAAAGTCCGGCTACGGGCTCGACGTCGAGAACGAGCTCAAGCAGCTCCGCGTGATCAGAAGGCTCGCGAACGAGGGCGGCTTCAGCGTCGTCCCGACTTTCATGGCCGCGCACGCCGTACCTCCCGAATTCAAGGGCGACCCCGACGGCTATATCGAATTCATAATCACCGAGATCCTGCCGAAGGTCGCGGATGAGGAACTCTGCGAGTTCGTCGACGTGTTCTGCGAAACGGGCGTTTTCGATGTGACCCAGAGCCGTAAGATGCTCGAATTTGCAAGCATATACGGCTTCAAGACCAAGATCCACGCCGACGAGATCAACGCGATAGGCGGCTCGGTGCTCGCGGGCGAGATCGGCGCCGTCAGCGCGGAGCATCTCATAGCGATAGACGGCGCGGGCATAAGCTCCATGGCAAAGGGCGGCGTCATCGCTTGTCTGCTTCCCGGGACGAGCCTGTATCTCAATAAGGATTTCGCTCCCGCAAGGAAGATGATAGAGGCGGGCGTGCCCGTCGCGATTTGCACGGACTTCAATCCCGGCTCCTGCCCGAGCTCGAATCTCCAGCTCTGCATGAACCTCGGCTACCTTAAATACCGCATGACGCCGGAAGAGGTGCTCACCGCTGTCACGCTCAACGCCGCCTGTGCCGTTGACCGCGGCGACACGATCGGCACAGTTGAGGCCGGCAAGCAGGCTGATCTCGTCATATGGGACGCCGAAGACCTTGACTACCTCGTTTACAGAATGGGATCCAATTTAGCAAAAACCGTTATCAGGAAAGGAAAAATCGTAAAATGAAACTCACGGAAATGACAGTTAACGATTACCTCGAGCTTGTTGCCTCCGACGCGCCGGCTCCCGGCGGCGGAAGCGCTTCCGCTCTCGTCGGCGCGCAGGGCGTAGGCCTCTTCACAATGGTCGCGGGGCTTACCCTCGGCAGGAAGAAATACGTCGATTTCACCGATAACTGCAACGGGATAATCACGGAGGGGATTCCCGTGCAGAAGGAGCTCATCGCTCAGATCGACCGCGATACCGACGCTTATAACCTTATCTCCGACGCGTTCAAGATGCCCAAGGAGACCGACGAGGAGAAGGCCGCCCGCAAAGAGGCGATCAGGCAGGCTACCATCGTAGCGACGAACGCCCCGCTCTATACGCTCGAGCTTTGCCATAAGGGCATGGAGTTCGGCAAGAAGCTCATCGGCAAGTTCAACACCAACTGCGCCTCCGATCTCGGCGTCGGCGCGCTGAACGTAAAGGCCGCCGCTCACGGCGCGTGGATGAACGTCCTCATCAACGTAACCGGCCTTGACGAGGCCTTGGCCGCCGATTACAGGGCGAAGGGGCAGAAGCTCGTCGACGAGATCGACGCGGGCTTCGAACTCATCTATAACGAAGCGATGCAGTATATGCAGTAACGCCTCCGGCTCATCGTCGGGGCTTAAGGAAAGACCATGAAACGAGCCCTTATAATAATACTTGCGGTTTTGACGGCGCTTGCCTCGTTCGGATGCGTTCACACGGATCCGACCGTCGAAGCGCCCACGAACGCGCCGACGGAGGTCCCGACCGCTGTGCCGACCGCCGTTCCCACGGCGGAGACGACGCCCGTTTCGACTTTGGTTCCGACGGAAGCGCCGACGGAGGCGATCACTCCCGAGCCAACCGAGACGCCCACAGAGGCTCCGACGCCGACCCCCACTCCGACGCCAACTCCGCGTCCCACCGCGACGCCCACTCCGCGCCCTACGGCCACGCCGAAGCCATCGTCGAACCCGACCGAGGGGCCTTCGTACGACACCGTCTATCTCGGCAACTCGATTATACAGAGCCTTTACGAATACGGCCTGATCACCGACAGCTTCTTCCTGACGGCGGTCGGTCTGAACGTGAACACGATCTATACGAAAGAAGACGACAACGGGACGATCCTCATCGACCTTTTGAACGGCAGATCGTATAAGAAGGCCATATTCAATTTCGGCATAAACGAGGTCGGCTGGCCGAGCCAGTCCACGTTCATATCGAGATATAAGAACCTCATCATCGACGTCAAGCAGAGGCTCCCGGAAGGGCTCGCAGTCTACGTCCTCGCGATCACTCCGGTGACCAAGAGGTACTCCAACGGAAAGGGACAGGAGAACGGCATAACGATCGAGCACATAAGGGCAACGAACGAGATGATAAAGGCCATGTGCGAGGAGGTCGGAGCCGTATTTGTCGATAATCCCGCCGAGTTCTTCGACAGCGAGGGCTATCTCCCCTCAGACGCGTCCTCCGACGGAGTACACCCGAAGATAGCGTACCTCCGTATCTGGAAGGAACATATTCTGAGCCACACATAATCAAAACCACCCGTTAAACGGGTGGTTTTGATCACTTCGCGCTTCTTGCAGCCGCTTCCGCGACATGACGCATGAGCACGCTCGTCGTTACGCTCCCGACGCCTCCCGGCACGGGGGTGATTCTTTCGACCGCGCCCTCGACGGCGTCAAGATCGACGTCGCCGACTATCTTTTGCTTCTCTTCGCTCCAGTTGATGCCAACGTCGATAACGGTCTGACCCTCGCGGACGAAGTCCTTTGTGACCATGCCGGCGGAGCCCGCAGCGGCGACAATTATATCCGCCCTGCGCGCGATACCGGCGACGTCCTTCGTCCTCGTATGGCATACGGTGACGGTGGCGTTCTTCTTGATCAGCATCATCGCGACAGGCTTGCCGATAACGAGGCTCCTGCCGATGACGGCGACGTTTTTGCCCGTAAGATCGATACCGTAATGATCGATCAGCTCGATCACCGCCTGCGCCGTGCAGGGCGGGAACCCGAGGGGCTTCTGCGCGTAAACGCCCGCCATGGATAGATCGGTAACGCCGTCCATATCCTTTTCGGGGACGAGCGCGTTGCATACCCGCGCCTCGTTGATATGGCGGGGGAGGGGACGGAACATGAGCACGCCGTGAACGGAGCCGTCGCGGTCGATATCCTCGATGGCGGAAACGAGCTCTTTCTCGGAAACGTCGGCAGGGAATACCTTTTTCTTTATCTCGACGCCGACGGCGAGCGCGCGCTTTACCGCTCCGTTTTCATACGAAAGATCGTCGGGTCTCTCGCCCACGCGCACGATACAAAGCGTCGGAACTATTCCTCTCGCCTTAAGGTCGTTCACTATTTCGACCGTTTTCTCATTCAGCGCGGCGGCGACCGCGCCGCCCTTAAGAAGCTCTGCCATATGTCACTCCGTAATACTGCTGCTCGTCTGGAGCATTATCTTCAGGATCTCGCGGTCGG
Organism: Clostridia bacterium; assembly: GCA_017614315.1. Classification (GTDB taxonomy): domain Bacteria; phylum Bacillota; class Clostridia; order Christensenellales; family CAG-138; genus UBA3857. The sequence continues at coordinate 106,199 of JAGACA010000006.1, forward strand.
TCTCGCGCATGCCGTCCTTACCGAGGCGGCCGACGTTCGCGATCGTGTTCTCGACGCCCTTTGAGATGATGCCGTCGCCGCCCTGGAACTCCATGCCGCGCACATACATCTGATAACCGAGTATGCCCGCGTCGACAGCGGAGGCGATCTTCGCCGCGCAGCTCGGCTTCGCGCCGTCGCAGACTATGCCGCTGACGATCGCGAGCGAATTGACGAGGGTATGCGCCACAACGTCAAATCCTCCGCCTAAAAGGTACGCAATTCCCGCGCCGGCGCCGCAGCCCGCGTTGACTGCGCCGCAGAAGGCGGAAAGGCGGCCGATCCAGGTCTTCTGATGGATCGTTACGAGATTCGACACGCAGAGCGCGCGGAGGAGCCTGTCCTCGTCCATGTCGTATTCACGGGCATAGACGATGACGGGCAGCGATGCCGCCATGCCCTGATTGCCCGAGCCGGACACGATTATGACCGGCATCTCGCAGCCGCTCATCCTCGCGTCGGACCCCGCGGCGGCCATGGCCTTGGCGCGGATCTTCACGTCATACCCGTAGACGTCCAGGAGTATGCGTCCGACCCTTGCGCCCCAGTTGCCGCGTATGCCCTCGTTCGCTATAGCGGTGTTGTAATCGATCTGACGGGTGAGCACGTCGCGAACGTCGTCAAGCTCGACCGTGTCGGCAAAATCGACGATGTCCTTGATCGTGAGCAGACCGCGGTCGGTAAGACCCTGAGAGCTGATCTCGATCTCGGGAGCCTCGAATATGGTCTCGCCGTTTCGCTGTATCAGAACGACGTTAGTGTGATAATCCTTTATGCGGAGCCTTGAAAAATCGCTTCCCGCGTGAAGGGTGATGTCGATATCGAAGATGGCCTCGTCGGCGGACGGCCTTACTATCATCGGCACGGACTGCATGAACGCCTTTATCCTGGGCTTATCCTCGTCCCTGACGGCGGCGAGCACCTCGAGCACCATATCGGCATTGCCGACGGCGATACCCGCGGCGGCCGCGGCCTCGATGCCCTTAAGCCCTCCGGTATTGGGAACTATGACGGACTTTACGTTCTTGATTATGTTGCCGCTGACCGTGATCTCGACGCGGTCGGGCATACTGCCGAGGACCGATCTCGCCTTTGCCGCGGCAAAGGCGATGGCTATGGGCTCGGTACAGCCCATGGCGGGGACGAGTTCCTCTTTCAGTATGTCGATATATGCCTGATAGCATTTGTCGGAAGGAAGCATGCGAAGACTCCTTACATTGAATGGATAAAATACCGTATAGTATTATACATTAAACGGCGTATCATTTCAATAACGGACGTCTGTTTTTATTTCTGCCGTCGGATGCGGGAATCGACAAAAAGCCCCGCGATCATTAAAATCTTTACCGCCGATTGTTGACAAACAAAACCAAATCGGCTATAATATATACCGAATATGGGCTAATGAAAAGCATAGCCCGAAATACTTACGGGAGATTTGTTTATGAGTACACAGCTTAAAGACATTGCAGATGAAATGCATCAGAAATCAATGGCGGCAAGGGACTGGGTCTTCCAGGTCATCCGTACCGCTATTATCCGCGGTGTCCTGCCGGGCGGCATGCCTCTTCGCCAGGATGAGATCTCCGCACAACTTTCCGTCAGCCATATTCCGGTAAGGGAAGCGTTCCGTCAGCTCGACGCGCAGGGCCTTGTCCGCATCTATCCGAACAGGGGCGCCGTCGTTACAAAGCTCACCAAGGACGAGCTTGAAAACGCCATGGATACCCGCATCATCCTCGAGCTCGGCGCCATCCGCATGGCCGTTCCTCATATGACGAACGAGACCATCGAAAAGGCCGAGGCCATACTCAAACAGGCCGAGGGCGAACAGGATCCCAACAAGCTTGAGGATCTCAACCTCGATTTCCACAAGGCTCTCTATGAGGCCGCCGGCAATCCCTACATCCTGCAGCTGATCGAACAGCTGCACGCCAATGTCGACAGGTACATCAGGCCGTATTATACTCCCTCCGAAGCCTACGCGCAGACGGTCGGCGAGCATAAGAACCTCATCGAAGCCTGCAAGAATAAGGACGTCGAGTATGCCTGCGCGATACTGCGCACCCACCTTGAAAGGACCAAGGTCCTCTCCATGAACTCCCCGCTCCTTGCTGTCTGATGCTTGAATAAAACAAAAAAGCTCCGTCCGGAACAGGACGGAGCTTTTATTATCCGAAAACTACCGTCTTCTCCAGGCGCTCCTCGAGAAGAGCACGAGTATCGGGAAGATCTCGAGCCTTCCGGCGAGCATGTCGAATATCAGCACCAACTTCGACAGCAAGCTGTACCCGCTGTAATTCAATGTCGGGCCAATGCCCTCAAGACCGGGTCCCATGTTGTTGAAACACGAAACGACGGCGGTCAGGTTCGTCATGGTCGAGAAGTTGTCGAACGAGATCAGTATGAAGCTCGCAAGTATAATGATGACATAGGTGCACAGATACGCATTCGTGTTGCGGAGAACGCCCTCGTCCACGACGCGGCCGTTCAGCCTTACGACCTGTATCTTCTGGGGATAGAGCACCTGTCGGACGTTCCTGCGGATCATTTTGATGACGAGCAGTCCGCGGCCGACCTTAAAGCCGCCGCCCGTCGAACCGGCGCTCGCGCCGATGAACATCAGCGAGAAGATGATCGCCTTCGACAGGGTGGGCCATTGATCGAAATCGGTGGTGGCAAAGCCGGTCGACGACATGAACGTTCCGACCTGGAACGCCGAGTACCTGATCGTTTCGCCCCAGGAATCGTAAATGCTCCTAACGTTAAGCGTGACGGCGATTATCGCGACAAGGGCGATGCCGAGGTACCAATGGAGCTCCTCGTCCTTGAGCACGTTCTTGATCTTGCCGCAGATAAGGAGATAATAGCAGGTGAAGTTAACGCCGAACAGGAACATGAACACCGTGCAGACGCCCTGGATGTACGGCGAATAGCTCGCAATGCTGTCGTTGGTTACGGCGAATCCGCCGGTGCCCGCAGTGCCGACGGCAATGCAGACCGCGTCGAACACGGGCATCTTGCCGATGACCAGGAATATGAAATCGAGCACGGTAAGGCCGATGTACAAGGCGTACAGGATAGTCGCCGTCTGCTTCATGCGCGGCACGAGCTTGCCGACGTCGGGGCCGGGGCTCTCCGCGCGAAGAAGGTGCATCGTGTAGCCGTCGTTGCGTCCGCTGATGGGAACGAGGGCGAGCAGGAATACCAGAACGCCCATACCGCCCAACCAGTGGCTCATGCTTCGCCAGAGCAGCATGCCCTTCGGCAGCGCCTCTACGTTGTTGATGATCGAAGCGCCGGTCGTGGAAAAGCCGGAGGCGATCTCAAACAGCGCGTCGATGTAGTTGGGTATCACGCCGGAGATCCTGAAAGGAAGAGCTCCGAAAAGGCTCATCACGATCCAGGAAAGGCCGACGCAGATAAGGCCGTCCCTCGAATAGAAGCCCTTCTTGGCCTTTCTCGAGAGCAGCCAGAGCACGCTTGCCGCTGCAAGGACTATGCCGATCGTTATAAGGAAAGAGACCGCCGAAACGGTTTCCTTCTGGAAGGCGCACAAAAGCATGGCCGGAAGCATGAATACGGCTTCGACCAGGAGTATGAACGAGAGTATGCGCCATATCATTCGGAAGTTCATTCTATAAACCTCATTCGAATATGTCGTTCAGCCTCGAAATGGCCTTATCGCTGTCGGAAACGACTATTATCGTGTCGCCGGGCTCGAACGTCGAATCGCCGTTCGGGATTATGCACTGGGAAAGGTGCAGTATCGACGCGATCAGCACGTTCTTTTTAAGGTTGATCTTCTTAAGGGGCACGCCGATATTCAGCGTGTCTTTCGTGACGTGGAACTCCGTCGCCTCGGACTTGCCGTCGGCGATGCGGTGCACCGCGATGGAAGCGCCGGAATGATTCTTCATGCCGCGGACGTAGCCGACGATATTGTTCGAGCAGAGCTCCTTGGGGACTATAACGCTGTCAAGGCTCAGATTGTCGAGTATGGCCGCGCTCTCCGTGCGGCTAAGCTTCGTTATGACCTGCGATACGCCGAAGGACTTGACGTAGAGCGAAATTATCATATTCAGCTCGTCAAGACCGGTCATGGCGACGATGGCGTCCTCGACGGAAAGCCTTTCGCTCTCCCAAAGGGAAAGATCTGACGCGTCGCCGTTCGTGATGCTCGCGTTGGGAAGAAGCTCCGCAAGCCGGAGGCATTTGGCCGGATCGCGCTCGATTATCTGTACGGAAATGCTGCCCTTCTCGAACATCTGGGCAAGATAGACCGCTATGCGTCCGCCGCCGCAGATGATGACCCTCTTTACCTTATGCTTGACTATTCCGAGGTTTTTAAGTAAAAGCGCGAGCTCGCTCGTCGCCGCTGTGACGAAGAGCCTGTCTCCCTCCTTAAGAACGAAAGAGCCGTTCGGAGCGAAGGCCTCGCCGTTCCTCAAGACTGTGCAGACCAGCGCGCGGCACTTGGTGACGCTGCTCATCTCCATGAGCTTGATGTTGTTAAGCGGGCTGTCGGCGCTGACAAGGAGCTCGGCGATCTCGACGCGGCCGTGCGCGAACTTCTCGCGCTTTCTGAAACCGGGATAACGAATAAGACGCTCGATCTCCTGCGCGGCCTGCTTCTCGGGATTGACGAGAAGCGAAAGACCGAGGAAATCGCGCATCAGAACGATCTGTTCGGAATATTCGGGGTTTCTTATCCTCGCGATGGTGTGTATGTTCTTGTTCAGCTTGTAAGCGGTAAGACAGCAGAGAAGATTGATCTCGTCTGCGCTCGTCGCGGCGATCAGAAGATCGGCGTTCATGACGCCTGCTTCCTTCAAAACATCCATGGTGGCGCAGTTTCCGCAAACGGCCATCACGTCGTAAAGCTCCTGACCGGACTCGAGATTCTTCTTGTTCGAGTCGATAATGGTGATATCATATCCCTCGTCGAGAAGCTGACGGGTAAGGGCGGCTCCGACTTTGCCGTAACCGGCGATGATAATTTTCATGCAGATGACCTCGGATACAAATTATTCCGAATACATTATACCACAATACATCGAAATTGCAAGGAAAATCGGCGGTGAAGGGGAACACGGTCAGAGCGTTCTTTGATACAGACGAACCGACTCCCCCTCGGGATTCGCGAATTGCTTTACGAACTCAAAACCGTTCTTCAACAACACCTTCTGCGAGGGTATGTTCTCCGGATCCGTTATCGCGGCCGCCTTGCAGAGACCGGATCGGGAGGCCAGCTTCAATAGCTCGCCGACGAGCTCAGTGCCGTATCCGCGCCGCCAACAGCGGGGGAGGAGCATGTATTCGATCTCGACCGCGCCGAGCTCCTCGTTTGGGCACAGGGATCCCATACCGACGTATTCGCCTGTATCGGAGTACACCTTGTATGCGCCCGCCGCGCCTTCATCCGCGTTCATTTCCAAATATGCGCCGAAGACCATTTCCGCTTCCTCATCGGTAAAAACCCTGCCGAGGTTCATCTTCATGGCTTCCTCGTTGAACACAAGAAGACGGTACAGCTCGCCGTCGTTCACGCCGAATTAAACAAGCTTCATCTTCATCCTCCTGTTCGGCTAAAAGCGCAAGTATCCCGAGTATCTCGTCCTTCATCTTCTCGTTCTTCAGACCGTCGAGGAAAAAGCATACCTGCGGCCACCCGAATGTCAGCGCGATCCAACCGTACCATTCGGCGGCCTTTTTTTCAAGCTCCGAGGCGTGATAAATGCTTAACATGCGCTCGAGGGTCGTTCGGTCGGCGGCGAGACGCTTTTCGAGCCTCACGGAAGCGCCTATCGGCTCTTCGCCGAACTCCGTAAAGCCCCCGCCGAGGTTCACGAGCTGATTGACTATCACTTCGGTACCCGCGAGGTTGAAGTCGATGAAGCCCGCCAGATGCTTGTCTTCGCCGACGAGCACGTTTCCGATATTTTCGTCCGCCTGGAACACGCATCGCGGGAGCTCGCGGTAAACCGCGCGGAGCTTTCCGCGAATCTTTTCGTGCTTCTTCTCAAGACGCGCGGCAAGTTCGTCCTCGCCGATATCCCGAAGCGCGCCGATCAGCATGTCGCAGTTCTGCTGCTTTTCGTCCCTGCCGGCCTCGATATCGAAGGGCGACAGGTCGAAAAGGCTGTACATGCCCATTGTGTCGATCAGATCGACGTTTTTGTACCTTTCCGCGAATGCCGCGACGCTGTCGGCCACCTCGGGCCATATGGCGTCGATATCTTCCCTGCTCATATCCTGAAGGAGGGGCAGATCGATGTATTCGGCGAGATAGCAGATAAGTCCGTTCCATGCATGGAAGAACCGGCCGTCCGCGTCGGTGAGGAAGCGGGGACATCTCAGCCCGAAGTCGTTGTATCTTGCTATAAGGCGGTTCAGATCGAGCATCCTCTTTTCGGTCATTTCAGGCGCGATGCACAGGCGGAGCACCCATTTCCTGTCGACGATATAGTTGAGCCTCACGTCCTTTTCACTGTGCGAGGTGTCGATGAGGGACACGCGTCCTTCTGCTTTATGACCGTATTCGCCGAGCAGGGCGAGGATATCGCGCGCGTCCGGCGCGGGAATGTTTTTCGGATAATACTTCCCGGGCGTCAGAGTGTTTTCGGTATGATCCATAAGCTTGTCTCCTTACAGCCGTTTCATCATGTATCTCGGAGCGTACTCCGTATAGCCGTGCTTCGGATAGAATGAATACGACTCGAACCACTGTTCCTTCGGTTCGCCGAGGTGTACCCGCGAGACTGCGACACCGCGTTCCCTCATGGCGCCCTCCGCAGTTTCAAGGAGAGCGGAACCCAATCCGCGGCGCTTGAGGGACGCCTTGACGTACAGCCTGTGTACGAACGCTTCGAAAGAGCCTTCGATCGTCGTAAAGCCGACGCATCCGACGACGCGGTCGTTTTCGTCCACGGCGATCCAGAAAAGATCGCCGCGATCGAAATAACAGCCCTTTATATCCAAAAGGTCGTCGTTGATCCGGGGAATCCTGCCGAGCGCGTCCTTCGCTTCAAGCACCATAAAAATCAGATCGTCGCGGTATCGGTCTTCGTATAATTTGATCTCCATAGCATTCTCCGAAACGGATTTTGATAACAGGTAAAGTATAGCATAGAAGGGGAGGATATAAAAGAGATAAAAAACGAGGAACAGCGCCGGCTCAGATTCCCTTTAACAATGGCGGAGAAGCGGGGATTTGCTCTCGCGCGGCTTGCCGCGCTCGGTCAGGGCGGGACGGGCGGACCCGGCCGCCCTTTGCTCGCTTTTCAAGCATCCACCGGATGCTCGAAATCGCTCATCGCGACTGCTCGCAACCACGTCCGTTCAAATCCCCTTGAACTGTTTTTTCCATTGCTAAAGGCCATCCGATGGATGGCCTTTAGCAATGGCGGAGAAGCGGGGATTTGAACCCCGGCGCCCCTTCGCAGAGCCTACTCCCTTAGCAGGGGAGCCCCTTCGACCTCTTGGGTACTTCTCCAGAATATTGAGTTGGCGGAGAGAGAGGGATTCGAACCCCCGGTGCCTTGCGACATCACCGGTTTTCAAGACCGGCGCCTTAAACCACTCGGCCATCTCTCCGTGTTGAGCGGGCAGAGGGGATCGTCCCTTCCTAACGCAGCAATCGGATTATAGCAAAATATGATTCGGTTGTCAACCACAATTTGGACAACCGAATCATTATATTTATTCGTCTATTTTTGCAAAGACCATACGACCCGCGCTCGTCTGCAGAACGCTCGTCACGCAGGCGGCAACGGTCTCTCCGACGAGCTTCGCAGCGCCGTCGACTACGACCATCGTGCCGTCCTCGAAATACGCGACGCCCTGACCGTGCTCCTTGCCTTCCTTGACGATCGTAAGCTCCACGACCTCGCCGGCGACGACGTTCAGCCGCAGCGCGTTTGCAAGGTCGTTTATGTTGAACACGGGCACCGACTGTACGGCGGCGACCTTGCCGAGGTTATAATCGTTCGTCACGACAATGCCGTTCATTTCGACGGCAAGCCTTAGGAGCTTCGTATCGACCTCGTCGAGATCCTTATAATCGGTGTCGACGACGGTGATACTTCCCGCGCCGTCGCCCTGCATGGCGTTGATCGCGTCGAGACCGCGGCGGCCTCTCGCGCGCTTCAAGGCGTCGGGACTGTCGGCGATATGCCGAAGCTCGTCCAGCACGAACTGCGGAACGATTATTTTTCCCTCGACCACACCGGTCTTATACACGTCGAAGAACCTGCCGTCGATTATCGCGGAGGTGTCGAGCAGCTTGGGCTTTGCCTTCGTACTGTCGACCTGCTGCGCCTGCTCGCCCTTCTTGAACCAGTTGGGGAGGTTCAGCTCCTTGATCCTGCTCGTGGGGATCTTGAAGCCGAGGTATCCGAGCGACACGAACGCGATGATATCGAGCAGTATCACGATGGAAGTGATGGGTATCTTCGCGATGAGAAGGCTGATCAAAAGGGCGATCACGAGCCCGATGAGCAAACCTATAACACCCACGAATATCTGCTGCATCGTGAGCTCGCGCGAACGTTTCTCGATCTTACCGACAAGTTTGGCTACGCCGTTGATAATGGCGGGGGAGATAAAAAAGAATATGATACCGAAAATAACAGATACGACCCCGTAGATCAACGCGTTGACCCATGGCTGAAGGTTTATAAAAAGCCCTTCGAGTCCGAGAGCCTTTTGATTCTTATTGACCAGCCAAACAAGGCTCAACCCGAGAAAAATGCCCAGAAGCGTTATCAAAACGCGAGCAATTTTCTTTCCCAAAACAGATCTCCTTTCAACTTATTTTTTCTTCGACAGAGCTTTGATCCACGTTCAAAACCGTGGCAAGCTCGCCGAGCACTATCAGCTTTGCGGTTGCGAGCATCTTTCGCTCGCCGGCGGAGAGACCCCTTTCCGATTCGCGGAGCTTCAGGCATTTGACAACGTCCGAGACCTCGTAAATACTGCCGGAGCGCATCTTTTCCATATTGTCGCGGTAACGCTGATTCCAGTTGTCGTTCCCGCGGTCGCCGGGCTTTTTGAGGTATTCGAGCACGGCGTCGCATTCTTTCCTGTCGATCAGGGGTCTTAAACCGACGCGTTCCGCGGTGTTTACCGGTACGAGCGCCGTCATCTTTCCGCCTGAAAAGCGCAAAGAATAATAGTCAGAAGTAACGCCAAGTACTGTCTGACGAACGATCTCCTCGACCTTGCCGACCCCGTGCATGGGGTAGCAAACCAACTCACCGACCGTAAACACGATACCCTCCAAACGATCTGAAAAGGAACGAACGCACAATCGAAAAAGCGATCATCGGGCTTTTACCATAGTAATCCCCCTATGTAATATACTGCAAAACAGTCGGTTTGTCAAGCGAAAATATATAAAACATTTGAAAAAATCGTGGTTTATGCTATAATTCTTGTAAGAAATCCCGTTTTCAAACGCAGTAAAGTATGTAGACCACGATAAGGGGAGGGAGGTGATCGGTTGACGGACGCAAAGCTCAAAAGGCTTTTGAACGAATCCCCCGACGAGGGGATGCGCATCGTCATCGAACGCCATTCCGGTTCCGTCACGGCTGTGATCCGCGCAAGGCTCCGTCCGCCCGCGTTCTCCGTTTTCGACGTCGAGGAGTGCGCAGCAGACACCTTCGCCGAGTTCTGGCGTGACAGGGAAAGCTTCGACCCCGACCGCGGCAGCCTCGGCGGCTGGCTTGCGAGGCTCGCTCTGAACAATGCGAACGACAGGCTCAGGCGGTATTACCGTGAATCCGGGAACGTCCCTCTTGAGAACGCTTCGGACGCCGCGGAAGAAAGCGCGGTCGGCAGCGCGGCCGAATCCGTCGAAAGGAGAGCCGCGCTCATATCGGCGCTCGCTTCGCTAGGAAAAAAGGACCGCGAGCTGATCGTGAGGAAATTCTTCCTCGGACAGTCCTCAAAGGAGATCGCTTCCGACATGGGGTTGACCGTATCGAACGTCGATACGAGGACGCACAGGACACTTAAAAAACTGCGAAAAATAATGGGAGAAGACGAAAATGGATAAGGAAATTCTCGAAAACCTCGGGCAGGAAGAGCTTGAGGAAGTCATGAAAAGCATTATGGGCAAAAGACCCGACCGCGCGAGCGAAGACAGCATAAAGGCGCTTTTCGACAAAAAGACAGGCCTCGACTCCTCCGGCAGGGAGAGAAGCGTCCGCCGCGCATTCCCGTTAAAATGGGTCGCCGCATTAGCCGCACTCGCGCGCGTACTCGGCGCAGGAGGCGTCATTTTCGCGGGCGAGGCCAAGGCGTACGGCAAGGCGGCGGCGTTCTTTGCCGAGAACGGGCTTTCGACCGAGGGACTGACCCACGCGGAGATAAAGGCCGTCTACCGCGACATCACGACCGAAAGCTTTACCTATTCGAAGACGGCTCAGGTCATAGCGCGGAACCTTCAGACCAACAACGTCGGCGGCTGGGAGCTGATAATGAACGATCCGGATCCCGTGACCGTGCGGGAGTACTGGGAGAAGATGTATCGGCTGTACCTTGAAAAAGCCGTTTACATACCCGATTATTCGGACAAGACCACCCTCGAAAACGGAACCGGGAACGTCCGCGTTTCTCATGAGTACGGCACTTTGAAAAAATTCGTCGGGGAGGAGTGCGTCTGGAGCTACAGATCCGATAAGATGCGCTTTTACTACGGCGTCGAGGTCTCGGACGGCGTGCTGGGCGTGGGCGTCGTCATGGAGGATTATTACGGTCCCGAATCGGGGCTCGGCGAGCTCGATTCGAGGAAATACACGCCGGCTGTTACAAAGCTCACGAGGGACGGTGAATTCGTCTGGTTCGTCACATGGGACAACGGCGCGGCCGAGGAACAGATCTCGAGCGTTGTCGAGAACGCCGACGGCAGCCTTACGGTACTTTCGACAGAAAGGAACCGTACTGCGTCAAGATTCGGGCTCGCCGTCAGTACGGTCACGAAGGACGGAAAATACGCGGGCACCGTGTTCAACCCGACCGAGACCGACGTCTGGGTATGCGATACGGTTAGATTCGACGGCGGATACTTCGCCATTCTTTACGATAACAGCACGCTCAAGCAGCGCCTTATAAGGATCGATGCGGACGGCTCGCTCGCGAACGAGTATTCCTACTCGGACGACGGGCGTGAATACAGGCTTTCGAGCATCGCCCTGTTCGAGGGCAAGCTCTACATTTCCGCGGTCGCGGTCGACGGCGAGCTCATAAGGGAGCTCAACGCCCGCGCCGCCAAGGGCGAAACGATCGGGAGCGAAGAATACACCGAGTTCCTCAAAAAAGCCTACACCGCCGTGCTGCTCGTTACCGACGCCGGGGGCGGCGCGCCGCGGGTGTTCTACGAATCGAAGGGCTCGCAGCCGCCGTATCCATTAAAGGTCGAAAACGGCAAGCTCGTCTGGACGGTGCTGACCGTCGTTTCGGCGCAATACACGCCGGCTTACGGATATAAGGGCGACATCGTGATCGACGTGCGCGAGTACCTAATAGCCCCCGACGGCTCGGTCTCCGAGTTCGAAAGCAGCGCCTCCGCCGCGGATATCGACTGGTAAAGCCGAAAACAAAAAAGAAGCTCCCGCGGGGAGCTTCTTTTCAGTTGATCTTATTCCGCGACCTCGAGGGCGAGCTCCATCATCTGGGTGAAGCTCGTCTGCCTTTCCTCGGCGGTGGTCTCCGGCTCGTCGTTCACGATGCTGTCGGAGATCGTGCAGATGCACAGCGCGTTTTTGCCGGCTCTCGCCGCGTTCATATAGAGCGCCGCGGCTTCCATCTCGACGGCGAGCACGCCCATCTTCGCCCATTTCATGGTGCCCATGGAGTCGTCGTAGAACGTGTCGGACGAGAGGATGCTGCCGACCATGAACCTGAGCCCCATCTTCTCGGCAGTGTCAGCGGCCTTTTTGAGCAGCTTATAGCTCGCGATGGGGGCGTAATTGCCGGGAAGCTCGAACTGCGTGACGTAGTTCGAATTCGTGCACGCGGCCTGCCCGAGAACTATGTCGCGGATGTGCAGATCCTTGTGTATCGCGCCTGCGGAGCCGACCCTTATGATGTTCTCGACGCCGTAGAAATTGAAGAGCTCATAGGAATAGATGCCGATGGACGGCATACCCATGCCGCTCGCCATAACGGATACGCGCTTGCCCTTATAGAAGCCGGTATAGCCCTGTACGCCGCGGACGTCGTTCACGAGCACGGGATTGTCAAGGAAGGTCTCGGCGATGAACTTCGCCCTTTTGGGATCGCCGGGCATGAGCACGGTCTTTGCGAAATCTCCGACCTCAGCGGAGATATGAGGGGTGGGAACTGCCATTGTTTACTCCTTACTCCCTTGCACGGGTCCTGACTTCCTCGACGACCTTCGCCATAAAGTCGTCAAGCTTCATCGTGCCGAGGTCGCCGCCCTTTCTCGAGCGCACGGCGACTACGCCGTTCTCGACCTCTTTGTCGCCGATGATCAGCATATAGGGTATCTTCTGCATCTGCGCCTCGCGGATCTTGAAACCGATCTTCTCATTCCTGAGATCCGTCTCGACACGAAGCCCGGCCTTGTCGAGCTTGTCTGCGATCTCTTCGGCGGCTTCAGCCGTACGGTCGGTCATGGCCATGACCTTGACCTGGACGGGGGATAGCCACGTCGGGAACGCGCCGGCAAAGTGCTCCGTTATGACGCCGATGAAGCGCTCGATGGAACCGAACACGACGCGGTGGATCATGACTGGCCTGTGCTTCAAGCCGTCGGCGCCCATGTATTCGAGCTCGAACCTTTCGGGAAGCTGGCTGTCGAGCTGGATCGTGCCGCACTGCCAGGTGCGTCCGAGACAATCCTCAAGATGGAAGTCGAGCTTCGGGCCGTAGAACGCGCCGTCGCCTTCGTTGATGATGAAATCCTTGCCCATCTCGGTGATGGCGGCCTTCAGTATCTCCTGATTCTCGATCCATTCTTCCTCGGTGCCGATATGATCCTCGGGCATCGTGGACAGTTCGATCGTGTACTTAAGCCCGAAGAGCGAGTAGACCTCGTCGAAGAGCTTTGCGACGCCCTTGATCTCGTCCTTCATCTGCTCGCGCGTCATGAAGATATGCGCGTCGTCCTGCGTGAAGCAGCGTACGCGGAACAGCCCGTGCAGCGCGCCTGAAAGCTCATGCCTGTGAACGAGGCCGAGCTCGCCGCAGCGGAGAGGCAGCTCACGGTAGGAATGAGGCTCGAGCTTATAAACGAGCATACCGCCGGGGCAGTTCATGGGCTTTATCGCGTAATCCTCGTCGTCGATGACGGTGGTGTACATATTGTTCTTGTAATGTCCCCAGTGTCCGGAACGCTCCCAAAGCGCGCGGTTGAGTATGATGGGCGTCGAGATCTCGACGTAGCCGTAACGCTTATGCACCTCGCGCCAATAATCGATGAGCGTGTTCCTCAGCACCATGCCCTTCGGAAGGAAGAACGGGAAGCCGGGACCCTCGTCCATGATCGTGAACAGACCGAGCTCGCGGCCGATCTTGCGGTGATCGCGCTTCTTGGCTTCTTCTATCCTCGTGATGTACTCGTCAAGGTCGGATCTCTTCTCGAAAGCGGTGCCGTAGATGCGCTGGAGCATCTTGTTCTTCTCGCTTCCGCGCCAGTACGCGCCGGCGATGCTCATAAGTTTGAAATTCTTGACCTTGCCGGTGTTCTCGACATGAGGGCCAGCGCAGAGGTCGACGAAATCGCCCTGCTTATAGAAGCTGATTATCGAATCCTCGGGGAGATCCTCGATAAGCTCCACCTTATAGGGCTCGTTCCTGTCGGCCATGTATTTGACGGCCTCCTCGCGCGGGAGCTCGAAGCGCTCGAGCGGGAGCTTCTCCTCGACGATCTTCGCCATCTCTTTTTCGATGACCTCGAGCTCGTCGGGCGTGAAGGGCTCGTCGACGTCGAAATCGTAATAGAAGCCGTTGTCGATGGCGGGGCCGATGGCGAGCTTCGCTTCGGGACGCACCTTTTTGACGGCCTGGGCAAGTATGTGCGAACCCGTATGACGGAGCGTCCATTTACCGTCGGGATCGTCAAACGTCAGAAGCCTCAAAGAACAGTCGTGCTCTATCGGCATAAAGCCGTCGTGACGCTCGCCGTCGATCTCCGCCGCAAGCACGGCCTTGCGAAGACGCGGGCTGATTGACTCGGCCACGTCGAAGGCCGTTACGCCGTTTTCGAACTGCTTTACAGAGCCGTCGGGCAATGTAATGTTGATCATTTCTTTTTCTCCTTGATGGTTATTATAAAAATATAAGCCGTCCTCAGACACGAGGACGGCAGTTTACCGCGGTTCCACCTCGATTGGGCATTACCCCACTCGGCGCGGCAGCTTCCGGAGGCCGCATTCCGCATCGGTAACAGGGCGGTGGTCGGTCAGCCCGCTGCGCGGCTTTCAGCCATGGCCGCGCTCTCTTGAAACGGGGAAAAAGTGACGCGATCGTGTTCCTGATTCAGACCCGATCATTTCATTGCAAAGCATTATACCTCAAACAACAAATAATGTCAATCACAAAATCAGCTTATCTGAACATATTAGTAGTGTAGCTCAAAAAAGGGGATCGCGATGCCTTATCTGATCGTCTCAAGTATGGAATACGGTAAGATATTTCTCAGGCTTCTTTCAAGAAGGCTCGAGGAAAACGGAGAGGGCTTCGCTCCCTGCGGGACAAGGATGCTTGTTGAAAAGACCGACGGCGCGGCTAAGGCTGTCGCCGAGACGCTTTACCGGGATCTTAAACCGCTCGAAATGGCAAGGCTCGTCAATCTGCTTCCCGTTTCGCTTCGGGATAAAAAGGAGATACTGCCGAGGGCGATGAAGCTCGTCCGCGATGGGGATCACGCCGAGCGCGTGATCGGTTCGGTCAGGGAATTCTTTAAGGAGGAGAACGTGCTTATCGCGGAAGGCTTTTTAAGGTTCCGGCTCCCGCTCCTTCTTGAGGATTGGGCGCTCGCTGTCGACAGAGCCGGCGAGGAGCAGATATTACGGGATGAATACCGGACGCTCGCCGCCCGCCTGAACCCGGTAAAAGGGGAGGGAGAGGCGAGCATGGTGCTGTACGGCGACGGGAAGATAGTGCTTGGCTTTGAAAACGGGAGCCGCGTCGAAGCCTCGTCCGGCGACGCGAAGGAGATCATAGCGCTTCTTTCAGAGCTCGATCCCGGGAGCCTGTTCGTTTACGATCTTACCGGCGGAAGGGATCCGGGACTTCTGTCCGTCATACGAAGGATATTCGGAAACAGAGCGTGCTTCTTTATTAAGAGGGAAAGATAGGCCGCACGTTTAGACCGCGAAAGAGCAAATAATAAAAAACTTCAAATAGGTGTCGAAAATCAGCTCCGGATGTGTTATAATGATATCAGGTATAACTGCGTTTATACCTAAACCGGAAGGGGCCTTATACCAATGGCAAGGAAAAACGGAGCATTCAAAGCGACTCTGCGCTGGCTGCGCGTACCGTTCATCGTATTGTTGGCGGTCGCCGCGGCGGTGCTTGTCGTGCTGCCCGCAGTCCAGAAGCTGAAGCTGATGGAAGCGAGCGGCAAGGTCGTTCTTCCCACGCCGACAGCAGTCGCTTCGCGTGTTACGGAGCGTCCGACCGAGACCCCGGTCATTACCGAGATCCCAGCGACCGACACGCCCGCGCCTTCTTCCGGCGTGTATTACACGATCGGCGACGTCGACGAAATAGTCAAGGACATACAGACAAGGCTCATGGCGCTGTTTTATATGGCGTCGGACGAGCCCTGCGACGAATACAATCTCTCCGTTGCGAACGCCGTAAAGCTCTTCCAGCGCACGCATTACATGACCCAGACGGGCGTCGCCGACGAAGCCCTGCTCGATCTTCTGTTCTCACCGAACGCGAAGGCATACGTGCTCGAATACGGCAATACCGGTGAGGACGTCGCCACGCTCCAGCAGCGCCTAACCGATCTTGAATACTATTCCGACAAACAGAACGGCTATTTCGGCCTCGCGACCGAAGAGGCGCTTTTGAGGTTCCAGCAGATGAACCGCCTCCCAGTCAACGGCAAGGCCGACGTCACCACTCGCGAGCTCGTCTTTTCGCTCGAAGCGATAGATGCGCACGGCGTTTCGGCTTATGAAAAGCTGAGCACCGAGGAACCGACCGAGGAGCCCACGCCAACGCCCACCAACACGCCGAAGCCGACCAACGCTCCGACGCCTAAGCCGACGAACACGCCGAAGCCGACCTATACGCCGGAGCCCACGGATACTCCAGAGCCCGGGACTACGGCAGCTCCGACTCCGGTTCCGACGGACACTCCCGAGCCCACGGCCACACCGGAGCCCGCGATAACTCCCGAGCCCACGCCCGAGCCCACGCCCGAGCCCACGCCGGAGCCCACTCCTGCTCCTACCGACACGCCTAAACCGACCGAAACGCCGCCGCTCACCGGAGGAGTCGAGGATTTCATCTCGGTGCTCATGGCGCAGCTCGGCAAGCCGTACGTCCTCGGCGGCAACGGCCCGAACAATTTCGACTGTTCCGGCCTCGTCTATTACAGCTTGAAGCAGGTGGGCATCAATATCGGAAGGCTCACCGCGGCGGGCTATGCCAGCTACAGCGGCTGGACGAAGATATCGAGTCTTTCGAGCCTCAAGCGCGGCGACCTGATATTCTTCTGGAACGATGCGCATACCTACATAAGCCACGTCGGGGTCATACTCGGCAACGGCAATTATATCCATGCGTCAAGCTCTCACGGACAGGTCGAGATAACCGATCTCGGCTCGTGGACGCAGACCCATTTCGCATGGGGAAGGAGGGTGTTCGGCTGATGATGAAGGTCAGGATGCTCCTCCTTCTCGATATCCTTCACGAGCTCTCCGACGAGGAACACATACTTAACAGCAAGTCTCTGCTTGCGGAGCTTAACGATCGGGGCGTCGTTTCGGACAGGCGTTCGGTCTATCGCGACGTCGAAGCGCTTACCGAATACGGCTTCGATATCGTTACCACCGCAAAGGGCTTTTATTTGAGGAACCGCAGGTTCACTTTAGCCGAGATAATGCTTCTCATTTCCGCCGTACAGGCCGCTCCGTTCGTTACGGAGCTCAAGACCAAGGCGCTCATGAACAAGCTCCTCGGCTTTTTGAGCGAGTATCAGCAGGAGGGTCTCAAGAACGCGACCAATATAAGCGGCGTCAAGTTTTTGAACGAAGAGGTCTACCGCACCATCGAGATGATCAATTACGGCATCGCCTCCGGAAGGCGGATCTCATTCCTTTACTACAAGCGCTCCATTATGCGCCGCGACATAGTCCAAAGGCGGGGGAGACGCTACGTCGTCAGCCCCTACGCAATGGTGTGGGTACAGGACAGGTACTATCTCATATCCAACATGAAGGACAAGGAAGGTCTCACCCATTTCAGGCTCGACAGGATCCGCGATGTCAGGATCGAGGATGCGCCCGTCCGCCCGGTGAGCGAGGTAAGCGAGTATAAGGAACGCTTCGACGCCGTTGACTATGCTTCAAAATGTCTTAACATGTTCGGCGGCGAGATAACGAGGATCACGTTAAGGTGCCATATGGAGCTCCTAAACGAGTTCTTCGACCGCTTCGGAGAGGATATCCCTGTCAGGAAGGACGGGGAGGATCACTTCATAGCGAGGATCGAGGTCGCCGCCTCAAAGGGCTTCATCAACTGGGTCTCGCAGTTCGGCGACATGGCGGAGGTGCTCGAACCGGCTTCGCTCCGCGAACACGTCGGGGCGTACCTCAAGGCCGCGGCCGATCTTTATTCCGAAAAAGCATAGATCACTGCATAGGATCATTAAGAAAGCATAAGCTGCAATACTATCCGATTACGGCATCCGGGAGGAAAACGCAATGAAGAAACTCGTCAACGAAGAAGAGATACTGGACAATATCCGCTATCTCAAACAGCTCGCCAAGTCCTTCCCCACGCAGGAAGACGCCATGACCGAGATCGTCAACCTGAGCTCCATACTTGCTCTTCCGAAGTCGACCGAGCATTTTATGAGCGACCTTCACGGCCAGGGCGACGCGTTCGAGCATATCCTCAATAACTGCTCCGGCGTTATCAGAAACGAGATCAGCAGGCTGTTCAAGGATGAGCTCACGTTCGAGGAGATGGAGACGCTCGCGACCATAGTCTATTATCCACGGCAGAAGATAGCTCTAGAGCTGCAGCACGTCGAGGACAGGGACGCGTGGTTCAAGCGCACGCTCAGGAACCTCATCCGGCTGGGACGCAAGGTATCCAGCAAATACACGAGCTCCAGAGTCAGAAAGAACATCGATCCCCGCTTCGCCTACATCATCGAAGAACTTCTTACCGCCAGGATCAATTTCCACGATCTCGACGCCTATTACGACGAGATATTCGATTCCATAATCAGATATGATTACGCCGAAAACGTTATCGTCGCGCTGACCGAGGCGATAAAGCGCCTTGCCGTCGAGCGCATGCACATCGTCGGCGATATCTACGACAGGGGACCCGAGCCTCACCGCATACTCGACCTTTTGCTCGATCATCCATCCGTCGACATCCAGTGGGGCAATCACGACATACTGTGGATGGGCGCCGCGATGGGCGACAAGACCTGCATATCCGGCGTTCTTACGAACAGTTTCCGCCACGGCAACCTCGAGCTCATTGAGGACGTGTACGGCATCAATCTCAGGCATCTTCTGATGTTCGCGCAGGACACGTACAAATCCGCGCTCGTGTTCAGGCCGAGAAAGACCGGCGTCGATGCGTATTACGACAATCCCGAGGTCAACATCAGGGCGAAGCTGCACAAGGCGATATTCGTCATTATGCACAAGCTCGAAGGCCAGATGATCAAGCGCAATCCCAACTTCAAGCTCGATCACAGGCTTCTCCTCGAGGGGATCAACAAGGAGCATTCGACGATCACGATCGAGGGCGTCGCACATCCCATTAAGGACGCCGACTTCCCGACTATCGACCCGAAGGATCCGTATAAGCTCACCGACGAGGAGCAGACGATCATCGACGAGCTCCAGCAGTCTTTCATCAAGAGCCCGAGGCTCCAGCGCCATATGCGCTTCTTTATAGAGCGCGGCTCCATGTATCTCGTCGTCAACAACAACCTCCTTTATCATGCGCTCGTTCCCATGAACGAGGACGGCTCGTTTAAGGACGTTGAGCTCGGCGGCGTCGCGCGTCACGGCAAGGAGCTGTTCGACTATCTCGACTCCGAGGTCAAGAGGATCTACCACCTCGACCCGTCAGAGCGTACGGAGTCGGAGCTCGATCTGATGTGGTACCTCTGGTGCGGTCCCGATTCGCCTTTCTTCGGCAAGAACAAGATGACCACGTTCGAGCGCGTCGAGATCGACGATTCCAAGACGCATAAGGAAAAGCGAAACGCCTATTATTCCTACCAGGATACCGAGGATATGGCGATCAGGATAATGCATGAGTTCGGCATCGAAAACACCGAAAACTCCGTTATAGTCAACGGTCATATCCCCGTCGAGAAGATCAACGGCGAGAATCCCATCAAGGCCAACGGCAAGCTCATCGTTATCGACGGCGGTTTCTCAAGGTATTATCAGAAGACGACCGGCATTGCGGGCTACACGCTGACTTATGACTCCAGGGGACTTTACATCGTTGCGCACGAGCCGTTCGTCAGCCTCGAAAAGGCGATCGCCGAAAACGCCGATATACATGCGACCATCGAGGTCCAGGATATCCTCGCGACAAAGGGTCAGATGACCATCCGCGATACGGATAAGGGCGCGCTGCTCGAGGACGAGATCCACAGCCTCGAGATGCTCGTGCAGGCGTACGAGTACGGCTATATCAAGGAGAACCCGAACCAAAGGCTGGTCAAGGTCTCTACGGTCTATTGGGAATAAAAACTCAAAAGCGGCGCAAGCCGCTTTTTTGATGGGAGAAGGCATGGATATCCGAATACTCAACGGCGAAGAATTCGAGCTGTCAAAGGCGCTGTGGGCGAAATGCTTCGGAGACGGCGACGACTTTATCGGATACTACTATTCGTTAAGAACGAAGCCCGAATACGTTCTCGGTGCGTTCGACGGGGAAAGTCTTGTCGGCATGATCCACATGCGCCCGATCTTGATGCGCTTTGACGGGCAGGTCAAGAACATATGCTTGGTCGCGGGCGTCTGCACGGATCCCGGATACAGGCGCCGCGGCGTGTGCTCGCGCCTGTTCGAGAAAGCATTTCAGATAATGGAAGAGAGGGGCTTCGATGCGGCCGTGCTTCAGCCCTTCGATCCCGCGTTTTATGTAAAATTTGGGTATAGGACATATATCACAAGACAGAGGATAACCTTTATCAAAGGAAACACTCCGCTATACGAACGTATAGGAAATCCAATACGACCGTATAAAGCCAATGAAATAAAGACTATTTACGACGGTTTCATGGATAAATACGACGGCGCGGCCATAAGGGACGAGGAGTATTTCGAAGGTTTCATAAGGGAGTATTCCGCGCCTGACGCGAGGCTTACCGTTAAAGACGACGGCTGTTCGGCGGGTTACGCGGATGGGGACACTCTATACTTAGACGAGCTGTTTTACAGGAACGGCGCGGACGTGCTCGCGCTTCTTCCGGACGGCTTTTCAAGATACGTTTTCCCGCTCCCGACGGATGAAAAATGTCCGGACGGATGCTTAAATGAGGCCGTTCCGTTCAGCATGATCAGGCCGATAAAGCCCGATTTTACCTTGGGCGAGGGGAAGACCTACGGCTTTGACAGGTATTGATCCCCGATAAACCGTTTTTTCAAAGCTTGACTTTTTTGCGTTTGTAGTATAATATTATTTAGTTGAAATACGGCAGAGCCGAAATACGAAAGGTAACACGAAAATGTTCTCGTTCTTCAGCCATCTTACTGTCCTCGCCAGCCTCGTTTCCTGCGGCGGCGCGGATACCGGCACAACTTCTTCCACCGCGTCCGCCTCCGAAAGCGGTCTTGCGGGCTGCCTCGGCGGAGGCGGCACCGGCATAATGATGATCGTCATGCTCGTCGTTATGGTCGGCCTTTTCCTCATCATGAGCATTCCTCAGCGCAAGCGTGAAAAGAAGGTCAAGGAAATGCTTGCCGCGATCAAGCCCGGCGACAGGGTACGCACCATCGGAGGTATCTACGGCACGGTCACGAGCGTCAAGGACGACGTCGTCACCTTGAGCACCGGTCCCGACAAGATCCGTCTTGTCATGGCAAGGGGAGCTATCGCCACGATAGAGGACGCTCCCGTTGAGGCGACCATCGACGGCGATGTCAAGGACGTCAAATAATCATTCCGCTCACACACGGGAAGACTAAGGCCTTCCCGTTATTTTTTTCTATCTTCCGGAATATTATTTCGTAAGAACGATCCGGAGGACTGAAAATTCAATGAAAACAAGGCCCGATAAAGGAAAAAGCACGATACTGACATTGATCAAGGCGTCCCTCGCCGCGGCGGCTGCGAGCGTGCTCCTCGTCGTAGCGTTCGCATTCATACTTCAAAAGCAGTGGCTCAAGGTCGATGCGATCCCCTATATCAACATCGCCGTAAAGGTGCTTGCCGGGGTGCTTGCAGCGGTGATCGCGGTACGCTCCGGCGCGAAAAGGGCTCCTCTTTTCGGCGCGGCTGCCGCAGGCGCGTATATGCTTGTAACATTTGCTGTTTTTTCGCTTCTCGCGGGCGAATTCAAGCCGAGCTTATCGCTCCTTACCGACATGCTGATGTGCATGGCGGCAGGCGCGGCCGTCGGCGTCGTGAACAACTTGAAAAGGGCTTGAACAGGGAGCCTTGACGGTTTCTTACTTTATAAAAAAAGGGTTGAAAAAATTAGCCGAATGGTGTATAATTTTCAACAAATCAATGCTTTTGCTCAGGAGGAAAAGAAATGAAGCACATCAAGAACATCCAGAAGCCCTGCTTAAGGTCCGGCAAGAACACCGCCTGCGGCGAATGTCAGGCGTCCTGCCAGTCCGCATGCAAAACTTCCTGCACTGTCGCAAATCAGAAGTGCGTAAAAACGGCTAAATAAATGATCCACGCATTTGAATATCGCGGCACATTCCTTGTGCTGGATGTTGAGAGCGGAGCCGTACACGAGGTGGACAAACCCTCATTCGATGTAATAAGCGCTTTAGAGCGGGGCAATGCACTTTACGCATTGCCCTATTCTCGTTCATTGATAGACGAGATAACGGAAGAGATATCGGAACTCAAGGCCGACGGCCTTTTCGATACTCCCGCGCCGGAGCCCGTAAGCTCTGACGGCGCGGCTTCACCGATCAAGTCCATGTGCCTTAACGTCGCGCATGACTGCAACCTTCGCTGCGCGTACTGCTTTGCCGAAACGGGCGAGTTCCACGGCGGCAGGATGCTGATGCCGTTCTCCACGGCAAAAGCCGCGCTTGACATGCTTATCAAAAAATCGGGCGGACGCCACCATCTCGAGGTCGACCTGTTCGGCGGCGAACCGCTTATGAGCTGGGACGTTGTGAAAAAGACCGTTGCCTACGGGCGCGAGCTTGAGAAGAAGTTCGACAAGCATATCAACTTCACCATCACCACCAACGGCGTTGCGCTCGACGACGAGAAGATCGACTTCATCAACAAAGAAATGCACAACGTCGTCATCTCGATCGACGGCCGCCGCGAGGTGCACGACGCGTTAAGGGTTACACCGAACGGCAGGGGCTCGTACGACACGATAGTTCCCAAGGCGCAGAAGCTCGTCCGGGAACGCGGGGAAGGCGAGCATTACATAAGGGGCACCTACACCGCCGACAACCTCGATTTTACCGAGGACGTCAGGGCGCTTGCCGATCTGGGATTCGAGCAGATATCCGTCGAGCCGGTAGTGCTTAAGCCGGACGAGCCTCATGCCATCAACGATTCGAATGTCGACTGCGCGATTGCGGAATACGACAGACTTGCGGATCTCATGATCGAAAGGAAGAAGGAGGGCAGACCCTTCAATTTCTTCCATTTCCATATCGACCTCGACAACGCTCCGTGCCTCGCCAAACGCGCGCTCGGCTGCGGAGCGGGCGTCGAATACGTCGCCGTCGCTCCCAACGGAAACGTGTATCCCTGCCACCAGTTCGTCGGCGACGACAGGTTCCTTCTGGGAAACGTCCTCGACGCGGACGGGGCGGGAAACATGAAGCTCAACGACGATATAAGGCGAAGCTTCGGCTCGTGCAATATCTTCACCAAGGAAAAATGCTCGAAGTGCTGGGCGAAGTATTACTGCTCGGGCGGCTGCGCGGCGAACGCGTTCAAGCTCAACGGCTCCATATCCGAGCCATGCGAGGTCAGCTGCAAACTATTGAAAAAACGTACGGAGATCGCCATCGGTATGGCGACGGTAAAGGACTGACGGAATGATAATCTACTCGCCATCGAGATACTACGCTCCCGAAACGGAAGCCGACCGCAATCAGGCGTTCCTTCCGATCGTTATGCGCGCTCTCAGGGCGAGGGGGATCACCACCGACGAGGAACGCAAGAGGTTCATGTTCCCCGACATATCCGTTCTGAGGGATCCGTTCGATCTCCCCGACATGGATAAGGCGGTCGACAGGATCGAAAGAGCTGTCGAGAACGGCGAAAGCATCTGCATTTACGGCGATTACGACGTGGACGGCATATGCGCGACGACGATACTCCTTCACTACCTCTTAAGCGTCGGAGCCGAGGTCTCGTACAGGATACCTTCAAGGAAGGATGAGGGCTACGGCATCAGCGAAAAGGCCATCGACGCTCTTAACGAATCGGGCGTAAAGCTGATAATCACCGTCGACAACGGCATCTCTGCGGCCAACGAGATCGCCTACGCGCGCAGTCTCGGCATCGACGTTATCGTCACGGATCACCATATCCCGCCAGAGGAGATACCCGAATGTACGGCAGTCGTGTGCCATACGGTCGCAGGCGACGCATATCCGCATTACCTCTGCGGCGCGGGCACGGCGCTGAAGCTCATACAGGCTCTCGGAGGCATTGAAGCGGCGAAGGACTACATCTTCCTCGCAGGCGTCGCCACCGTCGCCGACGTCGTTCCGCTCCTTGACGAGAACCGCTTCCTCGTGAAATACGCGCTCGAGGCTTTGAACAGCGGCGAATGCTGTCTCGGGATGCGTATGCTGCTCGACAGCCTCGCATCGACGAAAAAGCCTTATTCCGTCTATACGATCAGCTACGGCATCGCTCCGAAGCTGAACGCCTCGGGACGCATGGGCGACGCGTCGCTCGGCGTGGAGCTCTTCATGACCGAGGACGAGGATGAGGCCAAGCGTATAATCGCCAAGCTCTCCGAGATGAACGAGCAGCGCCAGGCGGAGGAGCAGAGCATTCTGAACGAGGCGATACGGATGGTCGAGGAGCTCGACGTGTCCGACAAGCACGTCATCGTCCTCGCTTCCGACAAATGGAATCCCGGCGTAATAGGCATCGCCGCGTCGAGACTCGCGGAGCTCTACAATCGCCCGACGGTGCTCTTTTCCGAGTATTACGACATCTACAAGGGCTCTTCCCGCTCGATCGAAGGCATCAATATCCATGACGCGCTGAAGGCCAACGCCGACCTGTTCATCAGGTTCGGCGGCCATGCGAAGGCCGCGGGCGTATCGATGGAAAAGAGCATGTTGAAAAAATGCGCCGAAGCCCTTGAGGACTATTTCGCAAAGAACTGCCCGCCCGATCTTTTTGTACCGAGACGCTGCTTCGAGTTCGACGAGGATTTCAGCATGATCACTATGGATCTCGCCCGCCAGCTCGATATGCTTTCGCCCTTCGGCGAGGGAAATCCCTGCCCGGTGTTCCACGTTTCGAACGTCAGCCCGTATCACATCAAGCGCTTCGGCTCGGACAGCCAGCATCTGAGGATGGATCTCAGACAGGGCAGGTTCTCGTTTGAGAGCGTGTATTTCTGCGGCGGTATGAGCTTCGAATCCATAATGCGCGCGGAAAGCATCTCGCTTCTCTACTCTCCGACGGTAAATAACTGGAACGGCGCGGAGAACCTGCAGATGAGGATCATTTCCGTCCGTCCCGACCTGCCGCGATGCACGTCAAGGTTCCTGAAGAGCAATATGACCTGGTTCTACGAAGCTTATCTTCACAGCCAGATCCCGGGCGAAGCGCCCGAAGTGCTCCCAGGGCTTTACTCCGGCACGGTTCCCGCGCTTGTAAAGAGCACCTTTGCGGGGCTCCTCGTGCTCGTATTCTCGATCGAGTGCGCGGAGAACGTGATGCGTGAGCTCGCTTCCGAAAACGTCGAGAACTTCGAGGTCTATTTCGGCAGCGTTCCCGAAGGCGTGTTTGCCGGGAACGTCGTACTGCTCGCTCCAAATATGACAAAGCTCCCGCAGAGGGGCTACAACAGGATCCTCTTCGCCGACGAGCCATACGCAGAAGGCGCATACGCCGCGGTCGCGGAGGCTTTCCCCGGCGCGAGGATCGAAAGATCCGCCGCGGCTTCCGACTTTGCCGACATCATCAGCGGCTTCTCAATCAGCCGTGACGAGATGGGGCTTTACTACAAGGCGATCATAAGGATGATCGCCGCGAGGAACTACTCGCTGCCCGAGCTCATTTCCGAGCTCTGCGACGCGCTCAACCGTCCGAAGTATCAGACGGAGTTCGTAATAAAGGTCTTCATGGAGCTCGGCTTCATCGTCGATAACGGCGGCAAGGCCGTGACTCGCGGCAATACGGAGTTCAGATGCTTAGGCGAAAGCCCGCTGTACGCGAAGGTCGCGGCGATACAGCACGGCATAAGCTCAAAATAAATAACTATTCCGGAGGTTCAATATGTATACCGAACAGGATTTCAAAAACGTCATAAGAGAGATACCGGACTATCCCAAGAAGGGCATACTGTTTTATGATATCACCACGCTCGTAAAGGATCCCGAGGCATATAACCAGCTTATTACCCAGCTTGCCGACAGCCTGCGCGACTTAAACGTCGATATCGTGATCGGACCCGAGGCGAGGGGCTTCGTGATCGGCGCGCCGGTAGCCTATGCGCTCGGCGCGGGCTTCGTTCTCGCAAGAAAGCCGGGCAAGCTCCCCGCGGAGGTTTTCAACTTCTCCTACGGTCTCGAATACGGCACCGACTGTCTCGAGATCCATAAGGACGCCATTAAGCCCGGTCAGCGCGTCGCGCTCGTCGACGATCTGCTCGCGACAGGAGGCACCGCCGCCGCTACGGTCAAGCTCGCCGAGAAGATCGGCGCGGAGGTCGTCGCCGCGGCGTTCGCGATAGAGCTGACCGATCTCGGAGGCAGGGAGAAGCTCGCCGGAACAGAGATCAAGACCATCATCAAGTATTGATTTTTCGAAATAAAGTCAAAGGAGGTGTAGGGTATGGATCGTCTTCTGAACGTCTGCGAAAAGAAGTACTCGCCCGAAAAGGTCGAGCTTATTCGCCGCGCTGAAGAGTTTGCGAAGAAAGCCCACGAAGGGCAAAAGCGCGAATCCGGCGACCCGTACTATACGCATCCCGAAGCCGTCGCGATACTCCTTGCGAACATGGATATGGACGCGGAGACCGTCGCCGCGGGCCTTCTTCACGACGTGGTGGAGGACGGCGACGATATCACGATCGACAGGATAAAGGAGCTTTTCGGCGAAGACGTCGCACTTATGGTCGACGGAGTCACGAAGCTCACCAAAACCGGACACACGAGCGATCTTGAGTCGCGCGAGGAGCGTCAGGCGGAGAATCTCAGGAAGATGTATCTCGCCATGGCGAACGACGTCCGCGTCGTCATCATAAAGCTCGCGGATCGCCTTCACAACATGCGCACCCTCGGCATATGCGGCCCCGAAAAAAGGCAGAGGATAGCGAGGGAGACACTGGACGTTTATGCGCCGCTCGCGGATCGATTCGGTATGGGCGCGATCAAGGCCGAGCTCGAGGATCTCGCGTTCGAATACCTATATCCCGAGGAGTGGCGGCATCTGTGCTCGCTTATCGAACCACAGCAGGAGGAGCGCATGCGCCTTCTCAATTCCGCCGTAAAGACGATAGTGGATTCGCTTGCGAAGGTGGGCATCAGGTGCGAGATCAGCGGAAGAAGGAAGCATATGTATTCCATATTCCGCAAGCTGAAAAAGAACAACAAGAGCCTTAGCGAGATCTACGACCTCGTCGCGATAAGGGTCATCGTCGACACGGTCAACGACTGCTACGCGGCGCTCGGCGTGATCCATTCTCTGTGGAAGCCGATGCCCGGCAGGTTCAAGGACTATATCTCTATGCCGAAGACCAACATGTACCGTTCGCTGCACACCACGCTGTTCAGCGATCTCGGCATGCCCTTCGAGGTGCAGATCAGGACGCAGGAAATGCACCGCACGGCAGAATACGGCGTCGCGGCGCACTGGCTTTATAAGGAGGGCAAGGCGAGACCCGACGAGCTCGATTCCAAGCTCGCATGGGTGCGCGACCTTGTCAATTACGAGACCGAGGCCGATTCCACTAAGGAATTCATCGAGAACATCCGCAAGGATTTCTTCTCGGACTACGTTTACGTCCTCACCCCGAACGGCGAGATCATCGACCTTCCCGCGGGCTCTACGCCCATCGACTTCGCTTACCGCATACACACCAACGTCGGCAATCACATCCAGCACGCAAAGGTCAACGGCGCGCTCGTTAAGCTCGATCACAAGCTCAAGACCCATGACGTCGTGGAGATAATCACGAACCAGCAGGCGACCCCCGGCCGCGACTGGCTGAATTACGCCAAGACCTCGCAGGCCAAAACAAAGATCAGACAGTGGTTCAAGAAGGCGAACCGCGAGGAGAACATTCAGAGAGGCCGCGAGATGCTCTCCGAAGCGGCGAAGCGCCAGGGCAAAAAGCTTGCGGATCTCGTAAAGCCGGAGTACTGCGCCTCGCTTCTTAAGCGATTCACGCTCAACGACATGGACGACGCGTACGCCGCGATCGGCTACGGCGGCATGACGACCGGTCAGGTGCTCCATAAGCTCATGGAGGAGTACCGCAAGGCGGAGAAGCAGGCCGAGCTCGAGGAGAAGCTCCTTAAGAAAGAAGAGCTCCACGAAAGCTACGACGATCAGGGCCGCGGCGTTGTTGTAAAGGGCGAGCACGACATGGTCGTGCATTTCGCGAAATGCTGTACGCCCGTTCCCGGCGATCCGATATTCGGCTATATCACCAGGGGCAGGGGCGTATCCGTCCACAGGCACGACTGCCCGAACGCCGAACAGCTCATGCTCGACGTCGAGAGGATCATCGAGGTCGAATGGGTCACCGGCGTCAATCAGGTATTCCCGGTCACCATACACGTCATCGCGGGCGAGCGCGCGGGCATCATGATGGAGATCACGCAGCTCCTTCTCGGAATGCGTATAAACACCAAGTATCTCACGGCTAAATCGCTGGGCGATTCCGTCGACATAACCATCACGTTCGACGTAAACAACTCGGAACAGCTCCAGAACATCATTAAAAACATTCAGAAGCTCGACGAGGTACATTCCGTCGAAAGGTCGAGCTGAGGAGTAATATGCGGGCAGTAATTCAGAGAGCAGATCGCGCTTCCGTCACCGTCGGCGGCAGGACCGTCGGCAGCATAGGACGGGGGTTTCTCGTTTTATTGGGCGTTCACGTTTCCGATACGGAGACGGACGCCGATCATATCGTCAAAAAGGTCTCGGGGCTCCGCGTGTTCGAGGATCCCGACGGCAAAATGAATCTTTCGCTTTCAGACGTCGGGGGAGAGCTCCTCGTCGTTTCCCAATTCACGCTTTACGGCGACACGCGCCGCGGCAACCGCCCCTCGTTCATCGAGGCCGCGCTGCCCGACAAGGCGATACCGCTTTACGAGTACACGGTAAACAGGCTCCGCGAGAGCTTTCACGTTGAGACCGGCGAATTCGGCGCCGAGATGAAGGTCGAGCTTATAAACGACGGCCCCGTGACGATACTCATCGACAGCAAAAAGACCTTCTGAAATATGGAAAACAAGCTGAACATACTCCCGATACAGACAGGTCCTTTAGCCGTCAACACATACATCGTATGGCGCGACGGCTTTGATTCGTGCGTCGTGATCGATCCCGCAAGCTCAAATAAGGTGCTCGAGCAAACGAATAAGCTCTCGCTGAAGATATCCGCCATACTCATCACGCACGGGCATTTCGATCACATACTCGGCGTTAAAAGGCTTGCGGATGAGACACGCGCCAAGATCGTTATAAGCCGCGTCGACGCACCGGCCTTGAAGGACGGCAGAGCGTGCCTTGCGTCCATGATCGGCGTAAGGTTTGAGCCTGCAAAGGCGGACGTGCTTCTTAAAGACGGCGACGAGTTCACGTACTCGGGCGTCACTTTCCGCGCGATACTCACTCCCGGCCATACGAAGGGCGGCATGTGCTTCGTTGTCGAGGACGAGAAGGTCATCTTCTCCGGCGACACGCTCTTTTTCGCAAGCTACGGACGGAGCGATCTCCCGGGCGGGGACTCCGCCGCGCTTTGCGACTCGATCATCTATCGCCTGTTTTCGCTCAAGGGCGATTACAGGGTGCTCCCGGGACATGACCGCGAGACGACGCTCGAATTCGAAAGGAACAACAACCCCTGCGCGATTTACGGGATCTGCCAATGAAGCTCGAAACCAACATTCCGGAATACTATAACGACATTTGCGAGGAGATCAGGCTCTTCGTTCCCGACGCGGAGGTCGCAATAGGCGATCGGGCTTCGGACGACGGCATGACTCTTTCGGTCGACCTTGCTGCGGACGGACGCTTCGCTTCACGCGTCAGCTTCACCCGAAACGGCGAGGTCTTTTCCTATTCATATGAAACGCCCCATAAAGGGGAAGACGGGATCGAATTGAAACGCTATGCCAAAAGGAATATCAAGGTCGCGATATTCCGTTGTCTGAGGAAGACGTATCCCGACAGGCTGATACCGTGGGGCTCGCTCACGGGGATCCGCCCGACGAGGCTCCTTTCGGAGCTTGAGAAGAGCATGGGCGTATCGGAGGCGGAGCGCGTCATGCGGGAGGAATTCGACGTTTCTCCCGAAAAGATCGCGCTTGCGAAGGAGATAACGGACGTTCAGCGCCCCGTTTTCGCGTCGGCAAAGCCCGACGATATCGGCGTTTATATCGGAGTACCGTTCTGCCGCACGCGCTGTTTATACTGCTCGTTCGCGTCCGAGGTGCGCACGAAAAAGACCGATATGAGCGCATACCTCGACGCGCTCGCAAAAGACATCGTCCTCGGCTCCGCCATGACAAAGGAGCTCGGGCTCGAGCCGCGCTCGTTTTATTTCGGCGGCGGCACCCCGACCGTGCTCACGGCCGAAGAGCTTGACAGGATACTCGACGTTCTCACCTCGGCCTACCCGGTGGCGGGAAAGGAGTTCACCGTCGAGGCGGGACGGCCCGATACCATTACAAGGGAAAAGCTGCTGGTGCTTAAGGCATACGGCGTGACCAGGATATCGGTCAACCCGCAGACGATGTGCGACAGGACGCTTCGGCTCGTCGGCCGCGATCACACCGCGGAGGATATAAAAAGGTGCTTCTGTGAAGCTCGCGGGATAGGCTTCGGGTCGATCAACATGGATCTCATCGCGGGGCTTCCCAACGAGGACGAGCGGGATATGGAGCATTCGCTCGAAGAAATAAAAAAGCTCGACCCGGACTGCCTGACGGTGCACACTCTCGCCATAAAGCGCGCTTCCAGACTTAAGGAGCACATGAGCGACTACGTCCTTCCGAGCGTCGAAACTGTCGAAAGGATGGTTCGGCTCGGCAGGGAATGCGCGAAGAGCATGGGCATGAAGCCCTATTATATGTACCGCCAGAAATACATGGCGGGGAACCTTGAAAACGTGGGCTACTCAAAGGAAGGACACATCTGCGTCTATAACATCGATATGATGGAGGACAGGATGAGCATAATCGCACACGGCGCCGGAGCTATGACGAAAAGGGTGTGGCCGGACGGCGGCAGAATAGAAAGGGTGCCGAACCCGAAGGACATAGCAACGTACATAGAAAAGCTTCCCGCCGTTAACGCGGAGCGAAAGGAAATGTTCAAAGCATAAAAAAGCTCATCTGACGATGAGCTTTAATGTACTTTTGATCAATACTTGCGCTTTCTTGCAGCCTCAGCCTTCTTTTTGCGCTTTACGCTGGGTTTTTCGTAGTGCTCGCGGCGACGTGCGTCGGCGAGGATACCGGAACGGGCACACTTGCGCTTCCAACGCTTGAGGGCGCTCTCCAGGGACTCGTTTTCACCAACATGGATTTCCATTGACCTATTTCCCCCCTCTCTTATGCGGGACGTCCGTTTCATCGGGCTTTGAGCGGAAAACCCGCCCAAGCTCAAAATACCAATACATTATACTTGCTCGATCTTGCTTTGTCAACAGCAGACGAAGCTTTTTTTTGATATCCGCCATAATATATCCCGCCGCGATTGACACGGGATGATATTCGTATTACAATTTCAAAAGACCAAACAAGGAGAAATGCAATGCTCAAGAAAAGATATGCCGAGGAAGCCGAACGGATATCGGGGCTCGAGCTCGGCCGCGACGCCGATCTCAAGCATCCCGTATTCGGCGACGGGAATCCAGATAAGCCACTCATCATGTTCGTGGGCGAGGCTCCGGGCAAGGACGAAGCCGCCTCCGGCAGGCCGTTCGTCGGAAAGGCGGGAAAGCAGCTCGACGCCATGCTCGCCCTCGCTGGGATAGACAGGTCGAAGGTTTTCGTCACCAATTCGGTCAAGTACCGCCCCACAAAGGTCGCCGACCGTCGTGTTTCGAACCGCACGCCCATGCCGTCAGAGGTAAAGGACGGCCTTGCGCTTTTGAGGTTCGAGATCGAAACGGTCTGCCCGTCGGTCATCGCGACTCTCGGCAATGTTCCGCTTTCCGCGGTGAGGATGCTCTCAGACACGGAGGGGGAGAAGCTTAACGTCGGCATGGCGCACGGAATGCCGACCGTCATCGTCGTCGGCGGAAGGCTCATACACCTTTTCCCGCTCTACCATCCCGCTTCCGCCATCTACAACAGGGAGCTCAAGCCCGTGCTCGAGCAGGATCTCATAAGGCTCGGCGATTTCGCAAGATCGTTATAAAAAATATAGGCCGTTCAGCTGAACGGCCTTTTTGTTTGTCTTTTACTGCTTTTTGTTTTCAGCGCGCTTGTTGCGCCTGATGACTATCTCGGCGACCGCGAGACCAAGCATCAGGAGCGCTGCGGAACCGGCGACGATGCCGAGTATCCGGAACCATTTCTGCAGCTTTTCTCCCGTCTTGGTGATCAGCCCGTCGAGCCTGCTGCCGAGACCGTCGTCGGAGATGACGCCGATGCCGGTCGAATCGCCCTTCGAGGGATCCTTATACGGTATCATGGAGCTTACGTCGATATTGTCCGCGCTGACGTGCGCCTCGTACGTGTAGACATTGCCGGACGAATCCTCGGCGGTAAGCACGAACACGAGGTCTCGTACGCTGCCGATATTGATATCGAGCTGTACCTTGTCGTTCGTACCGGCGGGGAAGGCCGACCACTTTTTAAGCTCATAGCCGAGCGCCTGCTCGGTAACGGATACGTTGTAAAGGTCGAGCTCTCCCGAGTTGACCACGTTGAACTCGATGCCGATGACGTTCTCGCTGTTCATGGATGAAGCCGTGATCGCGCTGAACTCGAGTCTTATCTTGGAGGCGTCGATATACGGTCTTACGGCGTAGCTCGCGGTATTGTCCTTGAAGAGAGTGCCGGTGGGATCGTATCCGCGGATATAGAACACGACGTTCCTGATCTCTTCGGGATCGGGGACGAAGTACTCGAACACCTTGTATTCGCCGACGGCGAGCGAGAAGGTCTCCTCGTTGATCTGATTGCCGAGCTCGTCTGTGATCTTGAGGCTCTTTAAGTTAAGGTTGCCGTT
Organism: Clostridia bacterium; assembly: GCA_017614315.1. Taxonomy (GTDB): domain Bacteria; phylum Bacillota; class Clostridia; order Christensenellales; family CAG-138; genus UBA3857. Next base: position 139,256 of record JAGACA010000006.1, read on the forward strand.
ATTGGTGAGATAGATCGTGAACTGCACGCCTTCGGGCGTGGGGTTACCGACGACGACCTCCTTTACGAGCTGGGGATTGATCAGGCCGATGTTCATCGGAGAGACGTTGCTGACCAGCTGTGTCGTTCCGCCGTACGCGTAGAACGTGACCTTAGGCGAAGACACGACCGTAGACGATCCCATCCGCATCACGTACACGTATTCCTTTGTCGCGCCGGGCTCGAGCATATCGATCTTATACGCGGCGCTGCTCTTCATGAACACCTTTACGTCGTAAAGCTCGATATTGACGAGCGTTACGGGGCCGGTATTCGTGAACGTGTACTTGAACGTGACGTCGGTGCCGGGAGCGGCGCTGACGGGGCTCGCAGAGCGGGTGACGCGGAGATACGGGGTAAGACTGCGGCGCTTGACCATGCAGGAAACCGACTCGGTTATCCTCATTCCGAAATCATCCCAAGATACGGTGAAAGTAAGGTTGGTGTCAAACATCTCCTCGGCAATGTAAAGCGTGCCGATAAAGGTGCCGTTCGTGCCGGGAGCGATGGAAACGCCTGAGGTGTTGAACGAAACGCCGTAGCCGTTCGAGATGCTGATATTCGTATATGAGCCGCTGCGCTCGGAATAAGTGCCGCCCGTGGATTCCGTGCCCGGCTCGGCTGTCGGTTCCGGCGTGGACGCGGCGTTGGTGTTGCGGATGGCGATCGTCACCGTGACCTCGCCGGGTTCGGTGCGCTCGTTGGGGGAAACGCTGATCGAAACGTGCGTGTTGGAACTTGCCTCGGCTCCGAACGGGACGAGGGATACAAGCAGCGCCGCGATCATGATAAGCGATAATATTTTATAGGTCTTGTTCAAAGAACACACTCCTTCATTGTATCTGATCATACACCCTTTATTATACCCTATTTTTTGCCGTAAGCCAAGCATTATATTGAAAATAATCGCAATATTTTTTCCGCACGCCGAGTTAAGCCCGATTTTACTTGCATTGGATTGAAAAAATGATATAATTAGCTTGTTCGGTCAAAGCATTTGAAAGGATTATTACCTATGAGCAAAAAAACGATCCGCCTGATCGCGACGGCCGCGGCGGCGCTTTTCGCGCTCTCGGCCTGTACTCATGAAATAAAGTTAGACGACGTCGATAGATCCACTCCCGTACTTTCGATCGGTAACGAGACGGTCAGCCTTGCCATGTACAAGGCGCTGTTCGATAACTATCTGCCCTATATGCAGTATTCGGGGTTCGATCCTCTGGAGGACGAATCCAGCCTCAAGTATTACCGCGACTGGCTCGTGGACATACTGACAGACGATCTCGTTACTCTTCACCAGGCGAAGCAGTCGGGCTTCACATTCACCGAGGAGGAGGAAGCACAGCTTGCCGCCGAGACGGAGGAGGAGCTGGGCGAACTCTTTTCCGAATTCATGGAGCTTGCAAGGCAGGACTACGCCGACGATCCTTCGATCCCGGTCGAGGTCTATTTTGAGGGTATAGTCAATTCCGAATCCGAATACTACACCGGGGTCTCGATGAGCTGGGAGGATTATAAGGCCTATTACCGCGGGCAGTCGAGAAACTCCGCCATTGTCAAGGCCTTCAGGGAAAAGGTCTGCGCGGAGTTCGTTCCGACGAACGACGACGTCGCCGACTGGTACGATTCCGCCGTCGCGAACGACAAGGCGACCTATACCGCTGATCCCGGAAACTACAAGAACGACGAGGAGGAGTACGAGCAGTATTTCGGCTCGAGGGAAGGCGTATATCCCATAACGTACGTCCCGTCCGGATATTCGAGGATGATGCAGATCGTGGTCTACCCGCAGGGCGAGCTCTCCGACGAATACTCCGATAAGCTCGAGCGCATGGAGGAGATAGAGACGGAATACGGAAGGCTCGCGTTCGAGGACGCCGTAAGCGGTACGGACGTCAACGCGGGCAGGCTCGCGGAGCTTGTGACCGAATACAACGCGCTGAAGGAGGCCGCCGACGCCGAATACGAGGAGTATTTAAGGAGCGCCCGGGAAAAGATCGAGGCCGCGAAGCGCGAGATAATGAACGGAAGACCTTTCGAGGAGGTTATGCCGGACTACACCGAGGACAAGCGCGTGATCGGAGACGGGGACGGCGAGGGCTGCAGGGCGTTCCTCGAAAAGGGCGAGCTTATAAGCTTGAAGCACACGTCCTCCGCCGACTGGTCGAACGGCATCAAGGAAGAATTCAAAAAGCTTGCTCTCGGTCATTACTCCGAGATCTTCATGGAGGGCGGCGCGTTCAGGATCATCTATTACGCCTCGGACGAGACCTCAGGCGAGGTGCCGCTCGAAGCGATCTATGACGATATAAAGACCGTGTGTACGGCATCGGTGCAGGACAAACAGTGGGAAGCCCTGATCGCCGAATGGAAAAAGGATCCTGATCTGGTCATCAACGAAGAACTGCTGGATCTGGTCGGAAAGGACGATCTTAAGAACTGATATTATGAGGCTTGACAAATTCTTAAAGGTATCGAGAATAATCAAAAGGCGCACAGTTGCGAACGAGGCCTGCTCGTCGGGCAGGGTCATGATCAACGACAAGGTAGCGAAGCCCTCTTCCGAGGTCAAGGCGGGCGATATCATCGTCATACGCCTCGGGGCGAAGCTGTTCAAGGCGGAGATAATCGAAGTACGCGAATACGCTGCGAAGGAAAACGCTGACGAAATGTACCGCGTAATTGCCAACGAAGGGTTTGACGAATGAAAAAAACCGTTGCAGCGATACTGCTTGCCGCAGGAAGCTCCTCAAGGATGGGGGGCGTGAATAAGATGCTCGCCGAAATAGGCGGCAGGGATCCCATCGATATCTGCGTCGGGGTCTTCTCGCGTCATGCGGACAGTATCGTTATCGCGGTCTCCGACGCGACGCGTCCCGCCGCCGAAAGAGCGGCGGCAAATGTCTGTGTCCCCGTTATAATAGTAGGGGGAGGCGCGAGGAGGCAGGATTCTGTCATGAACGCCCTGCTCGCCGCCGACGCGGATCTGGTCGCAGTACACGACTGCGCGAGATGCCTCGTTTCGGACGAGGTGATAAAAAGGGCGATAGATAGCGCGCGAGAGTTCGGCTCGGGCGTCGCCGCGGTCAAAATGCGCGACACTGTAAGGCGAATCGACACGGGCGAGACCGTCGACCGCGAGGGGCTTTACCTCATGCAGACGCCGCAGTGCTTCGATCGGGAAAAGCTCCTTGAGGCATACCGCCGTCTTGACGGCGACGTCACCGACGATGCCGCGGTCTGGCAGACGCTATACGGCTCTGCTCGTTTGACCGAGGGCAGTATGGAAAATCAGAAACTGACCGAAAGGGAAGATCTTGAGTTTTTTGAAAGGCTTGCGGGGAAAAGGACGATGGATATGAGGATCGGTATTGGCGAGGATACGCACAGGCTGACCGAGGGCAGAAAGCTCGTTCTGGGTGGGGTCGAGATCCCGTTCAGGCTCGGACTTCTGGGACATTCGGACGCCGACGCGCTGATCCACGCGATCATCGACGCGCTCCTGGGCGCTGCCGCGCTCGGCGATATCGGCGGACATTTTCCCGACAGCGATCCGGCTTATAAGGACATATCGAGCCTCGTTCTGCTTGAAAGGACTGCGGAGCTTATCGATTCCCGCGGCTATTCGGTGTCGAATGTAGACGCGACAGTCACTGCGCAGGAGCCGAAGCTTAAGCCTTATATTGAAGAGATGAGAAAAAAGATCGCCGACGCGCTCGGCGTCGGCGTTGAAAAGATCAGCATCAAAGCGACCACTCCGGAGCATCTTGGCCCCGAAGGCAGATCAGAGGGTATCACCGCCCGCGCCGTCGCCTGTATCATCGGCGTCTGAAGGAGCGTTTTCCGCTTTCTCGGGAGCGGACGAATCATAAACCTCCTCGGAGATCTCAAAAGGATCGAGCATAGGCTGCCCGGTACACGCCCGGCAGTCTTCTTTACACCCGGCCTCGAACTCCTCGCCGAAGGGCTTGCCAGCCTTGTTCATAAGCTCGCGGAATGGATACGTGCGCATCTCGATCGTGTCGTCGTCGAGCTGTACCTTGACGACGGTCGTCTCGCTAATGACGTTGTTGTCGACCACGACGCCTGCGCCGTCGGGAGTGAGGACTTCCTTGCCGACGCGGGGCATTATCTTGTGCATGCTTTCATAGCAGGACTGCTCGAATTTAAGGCAGCACATGAGCCTGCCGCAGATGCCGGAGATCTTGGTCTGGTTAAGTGAAAGGTTTTGCTCCTTGGCCATCTTGATAGACACGGGTATGAAGTCGGAAAGGAACGCGGAACAGCATATCGGCCTGCCGCATACGCCGAGCCCGCCGAGCATCTTCGCCTCGTCCCTCACTCCGATCTGGCGGAGCTCGATCCTCGTCTTGAACACGCCTGCAAGATCCTTTACGAGCTCGCGGAAATCGACCCTTCCGTCCGCCGTAAAATAGAACATGATCTTCGAGCCGCCCCATGCGTACTCGACGTCGACGAGCTTCATCACGAGCCCGTGCTCGTCGATCTTGCGCTGGCAGACGGCGAAGGCTTCCTTCTCTTTTTCCTTATTCATGCGCCTTTCGGCTTGATCCTCGGGCGTGGCGATCCTCACGACCGGCTTGAGCTCGGAGATGAGCTGCTCGCCCGAAACGTAATGCGGAGCCTCGACGACGTCGCCGAATACGATGCCGCGCGCGGTATCGACGATAACTCCGTCGCCCGTATGTATGTCAAGCTCGAGCGGATCGAAATAATAGACCTTTCCGCCGTCCCTGAATTTTACGCCTATGACTTTGCTCATTGAACACCTCTTATACTATTTTCTTTTGCCGAGAGCGATCCGGGCGATCACGGAGAACAGCCTGTCGAACGCCGCGCCGCCGGACGGTGCGGTGTTGATCCTTTCGGCATTTGCCTTTATCTCGTCTATAATACTGCTGATCTCGCCGATTGTAAAGCGTGAACAGCTTTTTTTCAGTTCGTTCGCGCGGTCCGGGCAGAAGTCAACGTCCAGACCGTTAAGAATATTCAGCATATCGTGACAAGCGAGGAGGAGTATCTCGTTTGCCTCCAAAAAGTCCGACCTTTCCCGCTTGGCCCTTGCCCACTGATAATCGGGAGCGCCGTCCATCGCCGCCGTAAGCGCGCTTATCGCGCCGCTGCGGAGCTTGACCTCATCTTCCGAGGTCATGAGCTTCACGGCTCTCGTAAGGCTTCCGCCGCTCATACTCGCGTATGACGCGGCGTCCGCTTCCGACGCACCCTTTTCCGAGAGAGCCGCCTTGATCTCATTCTGATCGGGCGCGGCGCATCTTATGATCAGACAGCGGGAACGGACGGTTGGGAGTATCCCCGATTCGCTGCCCGTCAGAATGAAGTGAGTGTTCTCCGGGGGCTCCTCAAGCACCTTCAGCATCGCGTTCTGGACGGATTCGGATAAGCCGCTCGCATTAAGGAATACGGCGACCCTGCCGTTTTTGCCGAAGGTCTCGCGGTAGATCTCGGGACGGATCGTATCGCGGAACTCGCCTATGGGTATAGAGCCCTCATATTCGAGATAATCGGGATCCATCGAAAGCCTTTTAGCGTTTAAGCCGGAATACAGCATCAGCGATGCGAGCTCCCTCGCAAGACCGACGACCTGCTCGCGGTCGGTGCCGGAGATCAGATATGCGTGCATCGCTCTTCCCGAGAGGACGGACTTTTTCAGTTTTTCGATTATCGGGTTCATTCCTTCACAACGGCTACAAGCCCGTCGTCAAGTCCGAAGATGTCCGCGCCGCCGTACCTTTCGGAATCGATAAGGCCGATCGCGCGTTCGCTGATCCTCTCGCCGGGAAAGAGTATCGCGATGCCGGGAGGATAGCAGCCGACCGTGCCTGCGGAGACGCGGCCGATCGAGCTTTGATAATCCACGCGCTCGAATTCGCCCATTATCGCGTTCCTTACGGAACAGACCTTTTCGCCCGAGATACGTTCCTTGATGACGTTGGTATGATAGATCACCCTGCCTTCGCGCGGGCCGATCTTGATCAGCGCGTCGATCACGCGGTCATACCAGGGGCCTCGGTCGGAGGGGGAGGTGATGAGCGTGACGCATTCGAGATCCTCCATCTCGGGATAGATGCCCATGGATTCGAGCCGTCTCGACAGCTCATAGCCAGTTACGCCTTCAAGGCCGATGTTTATCCTCGTGATATCGTGATCGTCGCGCCTGTCGCCGTATACGTTTACACCCTTGATCGTACGGAGCCTCGAAAGAAACTCGCGGATACGGTTGATATGCCAGTCCCAATTGGGGTGGCTGAGCACCGATTTCTCGATGCTGAGCATCAGGGGATACGACGGGCTCGTCGACTGGAACATATTCAGCACGCGCTGTATCCTGCTCCTTGAGAACGGACAGCTTTCGCCGACGAGCAGTACAGCGGTCTGCGTCATGGCCTCAAGCGTCTTGTGAGAGCTTATGACCCACATATCCGCGGCCGAAGGCACGGGAGGCAGATTGTCCGAAAACGCGAGATGCGCGCCGTGAGCGCAGTCTACGAGCAATAGAGCGTTATGCTTGTGACATACGTAAGCGATCTCGTCGATCGGCGAAACGTAGCCCCTGTAAGTGGGGGAGGTTATGAATACCGCGTCGCAGGGCGTCTCATCAAGGAGTCGGCCGATTTCGGCGGGAGAGAAGACGCCGTTCTCGTCGGGAAAGAGCGGGATGGCGTCATGATCGGCAAATGCGAGACCGTTTATGACCGATTTATGGCAGTTACGCCCGAGGAGCACCCTTTTGCCGCTGCCCAAAAGCGCGAGCATTGCAAGATCGCCCACGGTGGAGCCGTTGACAAGGTAAAAAGCGTCCTTGGCCTTAAGGATACCGGCGGCCATATGCTCGGATTCGAGTATCGCCGCGATGGGATGCTGAAGGTTGTCCACTCCCGGGACCTCGGTCACATCCAAAGGATCGAGAGTTCCCTTGTGGCCGGGCATGTGAAAACGCGCCGAGCCGAGACCCGCGTAAGCTTCAACAGCTTTTCTTAAGGGATTTACAGCCATCTTTCGTATCGCTCCCGAAGGAGGAGCAGCCTTTCCCGGCAAAAAGCCGAATATAGTTCCCGCAGACCGGGCGGGGTAGGGTACTTATGATCATCGATATCGGGATCATTCCCCGATGAGCGTCCCGACGTATTTAACGAATTCGTCGGAAAGGGCAAGGTATATCCTGATCGTCTTTCCGTCTCTTTTCACTATTAGCGACCGCGATCTCTCGTTTTTAGAGGGGCTGTACGAGCGTTCCTCGTCAGCGGCGAATTCATCGCCCGGCTCGAGCAGACGCTCGATCTCGTCCTTGCTTATCACCTCGACGATCTGACCTTTAGCGCTGGATGTGCGCTCGATCAGAACGGTCCCGACGGGGTAGGGATAATCCTCGTGTGTGATGTAATCGTCGAAACGGGGATCGTATTCCGGCTCGGGCTCCTTATAAAAGACCGTGTATCGGAAGCCGACGATCCTGAGCCTGTAGACAAGGATTATAAGCCCGCCCAGCACAGCGGCAAAGACATAAAGGGGAAGATTGCTGCCGAATTTCGCCTTTAGGAACGTCGCGGCAGAGCCCGCGAAAAAGAAGAACACGATGAGAAGAACAAACAACACCGTGTCCGACTTCACCGTGCCTTTGAGCTTATCCACGCTTTCCTGATGCATACGGCAATCCTCCGATAAATATTCAGTTTATTTTATCATTTGTTTCATTTATTGTAAAGCATTTTATCGTCTGCAGCTTACTTCGGAAACGCTCCAGCGGCATTTCGAAAGATCGACGCGTCCGTCCGCGACCTCGACGCCCTCCGCCTCGAGAAGCTTTGCCTGCATGTTCTTGCCGCCGAAGGCAAAAGCGGGGGAGAGGCGGCCGTTCCTGTCGACGACGCGATGGCACGGGATCACACCCGGTTCGGGATTGACGTGCAGAGCGTAGCCGACGACCCTTGACCAGCGCGGATTCCCCGCGAGTGCGGCGACCTGTCCATATGTCGCGACGCGCCCCTTCGGAATGGTCCTTACGACGTCATAGATGAGCTCAAAAGCGCTTTTCATTTCAACACCTCAAAAAAAGACTGCTGCTGTTTTATTCTACAGCAGCAGTCGGGATTATTCAAGGATCCTTAATAGAGAAGATTCTTCTCGGTCTCCTTGTCGAAGAAATGCATGACCTTTCCGGCGAAAGTTATCGAGAGCTTTGCGCCGTTCACGAGCCTGCTGCGCTCTTCCTCGCTCAGATCGATGGTCGGAACGCGGACGATGATGCGGGTGCCGTCCTCGGTGTAGACGTGGAGGTGGAGCTCGGAGCCCATCATCTCGTTGACCTCGAGGGTAACGGGGATGCTGCCTTCCGCGCCGTCCTTAGCGAGCACGATGTGCTCGGGACGTACGCCGAGGATGATCTCGCCGCCGTTTATGCCCTGCTTCTCAAGCAGCTCGCCCTTTTCGCCGGTGACCTTGATATGTGCGCCGAAGGGGGTGACATAGTAGTCGCTGCCTTCCTTCTTGAGCTCGGTGTGCATGATGTTCATTTTCGGAGCGCCGATGAATTCCGCGACGAAGAGGTTGGCGGGTCTTTCGAAAACTTCGGTAGGCGTGCCGACCTGCATGATGTAGCCGTCCTTCATGATGACGATCCTGTCGCCGAGCGTCATGGCCTCGGTCTGGTCATGGGTGACGTATACGAAGGTCGTATCAAGCTTCTGCCTCAGAAGTATGATCTCGGCGCGCATCTGGTTCCTCAGCTTCGCATCAAGGTTCGACAGAGGCTCATCCATAAGGAACACCTTGGAATCACGCACCATCGCGCGGCCGATCGCGACACGCTGACGCTGACCGCCGGAGAGGGCGCGGGGTTTGCGCATGAGGTATTCGGTGATGCCGAGGATCTCCGCGGCGTTGGTGACCTTGTTGAATATGACGTCCTCGGGCACCTTCTTGAGCCTTAAGGAGAACGCGATATTGTCGAAAACGGTCATGTGCGGATACAGGGCATAGTTCTGGAATACCATCGCGATGTTCCTGTCCTTCGGCTGAAGGTCGTTCACGACCTCGCCGTCGATCTCAACGGTACCGCCGGAGATCTCTTCAAGACCTGCGATCATACGAAGCGTGGTGCTCTTGCCGCAGCCGGACGGGCCGACGAATACGACGAATTCCTTATCCTTTATCTCAAGGTTGAAATCGTGCACGGCGACTACGTTGTTGTCGTAGATCTTCTGAACGTTCGTTAATTTTACGCTTGCCATATTATAACTCCTTTACTTATTCCCGAATTAGCCCTTTACCGCGCCGCCGGTGACGCCCTCAACATAGTACCTCTGCAGGCACATGAACAGGATGGCGACTGGTATGGCGACTACGACGCCGCCTGCGCAGAACTTTGTATAGCACTGGTTGATCTGGTCATTGCTCAGCCAGTTGTAAAGACCGACAGCGACGTTCATACCCTGGGGTGCGCTGCGGGAGATGTACTGCGCGAATACGTAGTCGCCCCACGGAGCCATGAACCCGGTCAGAACGGTGTAGATGACTATCGGCTTTGCAAGGGGAAGTATGATCTTCCAGAGCACCTGCGCGCGGGTCGCGCCGTCGATACGCGCCGCCTCGTCGAGCGATTTCGGCAGTGTATCGAAGAAGCCCTTGGATACATAATAGCCCATACCGGAAGAAGCAATATAGACGAGGATAAGTCCGGGAACAGCATGCTCGCTGGTGAGGCCGAGATCCTTAAGAACGTTGTACAGGATGATCATGGAGAGCATTCCGGGGAACATTCCGAGGATGAGCATGAACTGCATGAGGCCTTTTCTCATCTTGAAGCGGAAACGGGAAAGCGTGTAGCTCATGCAGAGCTGGATTATCGTCTGCATGACCGCGCAGGACAAAGCTATGATCAGCGTGTTCAGATACCAGCGGAGGAAGCCGTTGGTCGAGAGCGTGCTGCTTATCACGTTGCCCGCTTCATCCTTATTGACAAAGAGGTTGACGTAGTTGTCAAAGCCCCAATGCTTCGGGATAACGTAACCGACCTGGCAGAGAGGATCCACACGGAAGGACTGCAGGACGATGCATACGAACGGTATCAGCCAGATGACGCTGATAATGACGAGCAGGATATGGATCGCGGTATTGGAGATCGCGTTGGACGCGCGCATGCCCATATGATGCCTTGTCGATTCGGCGCCCTTGGCCTCGGCGCTCTGCTTCGAGATCCTGATGATCGCAAAGAAGAAGAGGAGCAGGCCGACTATCAGACAGCAGATACCGACGGAGGAATAGATGAAGTTGTTCGTAAGATACTCGTGATTGACGGTCCAGATCGGGACCTCCATGAACCTGTTGGCGATCGCGTAGCCGCCTAAAGCCAGGAACAAAACGCCCAGCACGAGCATTATGATAGATGAGACCGAAACAGACTTTTTCATTGGAAGTCCTCCTCATTCTTAACAGAGGGCAGCAAGCTGTAAACGATCAAGCTTATGATCGCGATTATCACGAACACCAGTATACCTATGACCGATGCCTGATAATACCTGTTGCCGCTTCCTGTTGCGATCTTGAACAGCCACGTGATCAGAAGATCCGTATAACCTACGGCGATACCCGTCGACGATGCGGCGGTATTCAACGGGGTGCCGCCTGTTAACAGAAAGATGACGTTGAAGTTGTTCATATTTCCGGTGAAGCTCGTAAGGAGGTACGGACCCATGATGAACATCATGTACGGGAGCGTGATCTTGGAATACTGCTGCCAGCCGCTCGCGCCGTCGATCTTGGCCGATTCGTAAAGGTCGGCGGGGATGTTCATCAAAATACCGGTGGCGATCAGCATGAGGTAGGGGATACCTATCCAGATGTTGATTATGATGACCAGCACCCTTGCGAGCAAGCCGTTGTTCTTCGTATCGCCCCAGAAGTCGATCGCCTTTTTTATCCACCCCATATCCATCAGGAAGCCGTTCACGATACCGTTCTTTGCGAACATCTTGCCGACGTACAGAAGGGATATGAACTGCGGTATGGCGATCGTCAGAACGAGGATCGTCCTCCAGACCTTCTTGAGGCGGATGCCCTTCTTGTTGATCATGATAGCGACGAGCATTCCGAGGAAGTAGTTGGTGAACGTCGCGAAGAACGCCCATATCAGCGTCCAGGAGAGTATCTCGCCGAACGTAGCCGAATAGGAGCGCGCGCCGTCCGCGCTCTTCCACGAGAGCATCTCGTTGAAGTTGTCGAGTCCGACCCAAGTGAACAGGTTGTTCAGGCCGTCGTTCGTTCCGCTGTAATTGGTGAACGCGACGAGGATCATGAACACGATCGGCATTACGGTGAATACCAGTATTCCGAGAAGAGGCAGAGCAAGGAGCGTCTTGTGGAACTGATCGTCGACCATGGACTTCAGGTCGTCCTTGCCGCTCTTGAGCTTCTTGCCGGATTTGAGGATACCCTCGGCGATCTTGTTCTGCTTTACGTTGACACGCCAGGTGTAGATAAAGCCGATTATGAAGAATATCGTAAGAACGCCGTAAAGAAGGATCTTGAACGTATTGTCGTTATACGTGGTGACGTATGCGTCGAAGACCTCGCTGTATTCCTGCGTAGCGCCGGAAAGCTTGGTCATGTCGAGAGGCAGCTTGGAGATCCAGTTCGCGCCCCACAATACCATATAGCCTATGAATACGATCTCAAAGACCAGGAAGAGGAGACCGCGGAGGATCTGACCCCTCGCGATGCAGCCGAAGCCCATAACGAGATAGGAGACCTTGGTCTTCCAATCGCCATGGACGAATGTCTGCCAGATATCCTTGAACTCGTTGCCGATGGCTTTGAAGAAATTGACGATAGCGGATCCGATCTTCTTCAAAATATCGCCGACGGTCTTATGCTTTTCTTTTTTGATCTCGATGCCGCTCGCGTCCGCCATCCTGTTGAAGCTCATCGTCCTCTTGAGCTCGTTGAGACCGAGGACGAGGAAGGCGAGGGAAACGGCGAGGAATACTATGCTTGCAAAAATGTACACGCCGTAGTCGATGCTGTCGCTGGTCGCGGCGGCATTGACGTTGTCACCGTAAAACAACTTGTTGAACCCCAGCATAATGGAACCCATGAAGCCGGGGGTCTCGCCTGACGAATCAAGACTTTTTACGATGAGGGGGACGGCTTTGTAGAAAAAGAACAAAGCAACCACCAATGCCAAGGCCGCGCATACGAGCTTGACAATCGCAGGGGTCAGCCTTTTTTTGTACATATCTAACCCTCCTCAAAAACTGACTAAATTCAAAAACGGATGTTTTTGACGAAAAAAGCCAATAAAAATTTATATATTTTTGATTTGGCTATAAAAATGCGGTTGAGGCCTTTTGCGGCCCCAACCGCCCGGTAAGAACTTAGTTCTTTACGATTGTGATCGTCTTGGCGTCGAGATCGACGGTAATGGTGTAGTTACCGGCCTCAGCGAAGATGATGTTGTTGTCGCCGTTGTCGGCAGGATCAACGACCTTGAGGTACTCGGTGCCGACGGTGACCTGAGCATAACCGAGATCGGTGTCCCAGGTGGCGAGCTTGACGATACGGCCGCCCATGTAATCGGACTCGGGAACGTCAAGGGTGATCACGAGCTTGCCGTCGACTTCGGTGAGCTTGTAATCGGTGGAGGTGTTGTCCCAACCGCCCCAGGCGCCTACGAAGATGTAGTCCTGAGCACCGAACATATCGAACAGAGCCTTGCACTTGTTCTCGTAGTTCTGGAGAACGCCCTTGAGAGCCTCTTCACCGTTGGCCTGCTTGACCTCCTCGGCGATGGTGGCAGCTACGCCCCACCATGCATCGGGGATCTGACCCTGAGGCTTGGAGTAAGGAGCCTGAGCGAGCAGAGCGGCGAGGCCGGGGTTCTGCTGGACGGCTTCGGAAGCCTGAACGACGCTGTTCGAGGGACCCCAAGACAGAGTCTCGAAGCGCTCCTTCTGGCACTGCTCACCGGTGAGGTACTGGGCGAGCTTGTGGATGGCGGCGCCCTTCTTGGCGTCGGTCTGGGGTTTGACACCAAGGAGCTTGCAGCCGTTGAAGGAACCGAGGTGATACTCCTTACCGTCTACGGTGAAGGAGGGCAGATCGGCAACGCCGAGGTTGTCACCGAGGAGATCCTTAGCGGCAGCGTAGTCCCAGGTACCGGAGACGACGATGGCGGCGTTGGACTCGAAGTTGGCAACGGAAGCGGCGTTTACATGGAAGTCGGACTTAACGAGCTTCTCAAGACCCTTTACGGCGATGAGACCGTTGGCGGAGTTCCAGGTATCGTTGACGTCAGTGAACTGACCGTCGCTGTCGGTTACCCACTCGGAGACGCAGCCGGTGCCGAAGAACCAGCTCGCGACATACCAACCGTTGGCGCAGTCAAAAGCGAAATACTTCTGAGCGGCTTCGCAGTCGGCGATGAGCTTCTCGAGGGAATCGATGTCCGCATCGGGGATGATGGACTTGTCATAGTACATGAAGTAGCCGTTATCGGAAGTCATGGGGTAAGCATAGAGATCCTCACCCGCGGTAGCGGCGGCTACGACACCGGCGTCGTTGGCGGCCCTGACGGTCTCGGCAGCCTTAACGCCGAGCTTGTCGAGAGCACCGGCCTGCACGAGGCGGGCGAACTGGTCCTGCGCGAAGCAGTAGATGTCGCCGCCGGCGGTAACGTCGGTGATCATGTTGGTACCGGCATCAGCCTCGGATACGGGCTGAATGTTGGCATTGATGACAATACCATCGGTGTTGGTCTTGTTGAAGTCGTCGATCTGTTTCTTGAACAGATCCTGAGCCGCGTCGGCGCACCATACTTTTACCTCGTAGGTGCCGGCAAGCTCGCCGGTGGAAGGCTGATCGTTTCCGCCGGGCTGCTTGGTCTCACCGGGATTGACGGGCTGATCGGGCTTCTTGCACGCGGCAAGGCCGACGACCAGGACGAGAACCAGCATGATTGCTAAAAACTTTTTCATGTTTCATCCTCCTATGATTGGATTCGTTTTGATATAAGGCAGCGGGTTTTTCGAGTTCTCTCAAAAAGCCCATTTCCTTTCGACTATAAATAATACTCCAACAGCAAATAAAAGTCAACAAAAAAGTTATATAATTTTTATTCTTTTGTGCTGTTTTTACGGTAAAAAAGTCTTTCGGGCCAAATGAGACGTTATATTTCTTTCACGGATCGGTTTTTCATGAAAAAAACAAAAAGCGGGATGTTTTCCCGCTTTGGCATTTGCTTTTTCAGTACACTCCGAAGCCCTTCATATACATGACCGTGTATATGATGTAAACCACGGGAAGCAGTACGAACAGCACTGCGGTCTTCCATTCCTTGTCGCATTCGAGCCCGAACGCGGCGATAACGGGCACGGCCGCCGAAAGATACCGCACGGACGACAAAAGCCAAGTGCAGCCTACCGCGACCGCAAAATAGCAGAGGAAATAGGCCGTGTAGGACGCGGGCAGCTTCCGCGAGGAGCGGATCATGAAAGCGAGAGAGCCGAATATCGCGATAAGCTGCGGAAGCCAGAGCGCGCGGAAGGAGGTCTCGCCGTTCCTGTATGCGCCGACCGCGTAGCTGAACACGTACCTCGGCGTATCGAAAAACGGACAGGAGCGCTGATACCAGTTCGACCATTGATACTCGAGGAATTTGAACGGATCGCCGTGCACGGAATAGTTTATATAAAGGTAGACGAGCGTTCCCAAAGTCGATACCGCGAGCCCCGCGATGAGTAGAACGAGAGCCTTTCCCCATTTTTTCTTTTCTTTAACAAGCCCTATGATATGTGAAAGGCCGATGAGCGCGAGAGGGACGGCGCCGATCGCGCCGAGCGAGCGTGTAAAACCCGAGAGCGCGACGAAAACGCCCGACAGAAGGAAACGCTTCCTCTGCATGAAGAAGAACGCAGTCATCGTGAACAGAAGGAACAAGGGCTCGCTCATCGGCGAATTCATGAATATCGCGCCGGGAAGGAGCAGAGCGATGAACGCCGAAGCCCGAGCGCGCTTTTCGCCGAGCACGTCGTTGAGCGTCATATACGTCATCCCCGAAGCGCCGACCGTCGCAAGGGCGTTTATGATCTGCGCGGATATGAAGCTGTCCCGGGTCAAGAGATTGAACGCCCTTATCAGCACGGGAAGCATCGGGAAGAACACGATCAGCAGCTTGTCGTTCCCTTCCTTGACGTACCAGTTTTCGGCGATGGTCAGATAATGCCCCGCGTCGGTGTTCTGCTTCATCCATGCGTTCCGCCAGATGTATGCGGCGTCATACGAAGGATTGAGCCTCGAACAGATGAATATGCCGAGCAGCATCGTGACGGCGTGAATGCCGAACGCGCCGAGCATGACGAAGAAGACCCTTTTTGCGCTTATCCTGCCGGGCTCCGCGAATTCGGACTTTCCCGAAATGAGCGAAACGAGCTTCGGCGCGGAGACGATGAACACCGCGGCGAACAGCGCGAGCGAAACGAACGGAAGTATGAATTGCGCGGGCTTGTATTCCGACTGATGCTTTATGATGTAAAGCGTGAAAACGGCAAGCGCCGCGGCGGCCGCCGCGATCCTCAATATAAGGACG
The DNA here is from genome assembly GCA_017614315.1 of Clostridia bacterium. GTDB lineage: Bacteria > Bacillota > Clostridia > Christensenellales > CAG-138 > UBA3857. The sequence continues at coordinate 154,913 of JAGACA010000006.1, forward strand.
GCGGGGGAGAGTATTCTTTTTTTATTGTATTTCTGTTCCATACGGTCAATTGTCGTGATTGAACTTGGCGTCGTCGATCTTGCCCCAGGCGCCCGCGCCGGCGCCGTGACACTTAACAAATATGCCCACTGTGACGGTCTGACCTTCGCCGACGACTATGCCGGTCACCCAGGCGGTATCCCATTCGTTATAATAGGTTATCTTGAGGGGCGCTCTGCCCGCCTCGACGCCGTCGACGAGCACGTAGATATAGATCTCGGTCTCGCCGCTGTCGCCGCCCATTATAGACATGGAGAACTTATATGTTCCGGCTTCGAGCCCGGTAATATCCTGCTCGAGCGAGAAATCGACAGAATCCTCCGCCGCGCTCCAGAAGTGCATATGATACTGACCGGAGAGCGAATCGGAGAGCTTCTTTTCAACGTACAGCTCGTTCTCGTGCCCGCGGTCGATCAGCCGCCAGGGATCGAGCTGCCCCGTCTCGAAGCTGTCGTTCATGACGAGGTTGTGCTCGACCATGTCGATCGTCAGCCTCGCGGCAAGTCCGCCTGCTTCGCCCTCGATCCTGTACTTCTTTACGCCGCCGGTCCTCATATTTGCGAGCTCTGCCTCGGTCACATTCCAGACGACGGGGAGCTCGGTCTTCGAATCGTCGTTCATGACGGCCTTGACCGTCCCGGGCAGTGTGATCTCGCCGTAAAGATCGAACGAAAGGGTGATATCCTCGATCGCGTCGGCCTTGACGGGAACTTCGTTGCCGTATTTTACGAGATTGAACATTCGCAGTGATTCAAGGGGCTTTCCGTCGGGACCGAACAGCGCCTGATTATCGACCGCCGATCCGCCGTAATATTTGCCGGCGTCGGGATCGTACGCTGCGGCGAATCTCGTCGCCCAGCCGGAGCCGTATTTTTCCCAAAGCTCGCTGTTCTCCTCCCATGAGTTCTGACCGACGGTGATCCATGCGCCCTCCCAATAGATGACGCCGATGCCGTCGCGCATCCTGTTTACGACCGTATCGACAACGTCGCGGAACTCGTTGACCTGACCCTGAACGGTGAAGGGATACGGCTTTGTGAACGTGCCGCCCTCTCCGATCGTATTGCCGGAAAAGTCGGTATCCTCCTCCGTAAAGGCATACGAGGTCTCCATGACCATGACCTTTTTGCCATAGGTGATCGCGATGGAGTTGAGCACCTTCGCAAGGTTGTCGAGAGTGCCGTGCCAGAAGGGATAATACGAGGACGCGAAAACGTCGTAGTCGAGCTCGATCTCGGAAAGGGAGTGAGCGTACGCCATGTACGTGCCTGCCTTTTCGGGATTGGCGAAGTGCACGGCGACGAGGGCTTCGGGCAGCACCTCGCGTATGGCCTTCGAGCCGGCCTTGAAAATGTACTGCATGTTCTCCCATGTGTTTTCGCCCGCTATCGCGCCGTCGGTCTCGTTGCCGATCTGCACGAGCGCCACGTCGACCTTCGCGGCCTTGAGCTTTTCGAGGCTCTCCTTTACATAGCCGTATGTCGCGTCTCCCTTTTCCTCGGCTGTCATGTCCATCCACGCGCGGGGGGCGGTCTGCTTCCCGGGATCCGCCCAGAAATCGGAAAGATGGAAGTCGACGATGAGCCGCATACCGACCTTCGTCGCGCGCTTGCCGATCTCGACCGCGGCGTTTATATCGCAGTTGCCGCCGCCGAAACCGTTGCCGTTCTCATCGAACGGATCGTTCCAGACGCGAACGCGGATCGTGTTCACGCCGGACTTCGCCAACACCGTAAACAGATCGCATTCGTTCCCGTCGAAGTCATAATACTTGACGCCGCTCTTCTCCTGCGAGAGCACGGAGGATATGTCCATGCCGAGCATGAAATCGTCGGGGACGTTTTCGACCTTCTTGATGAAAACGGACGCTCCCTCTAGCTTTTCGGTCGGGATAAGGCTTTCGATCTTCGGAACGCACCCGAAGCACATCACGCCGATCATCAGCGCGGATAAAAAACATACGGTCTTTTTCATAATTTCTCCTGTTTTACGGAAGTGAGAGTATTTTCTCCGCGACCTTGAGCGCGGCGTCGTCCTTTGAATCGTTCATATCGCCGAGATGAGGCGAGGTTTTGGAAAAACACAGGTAATAAGTCTCCGCCTCGTCGTACACGGCGTACGAGGACGCGGCTCCGTTCAGAAGCCAGCCGTAGACCTCGCCGTTTATCACGGCGTCGCCGTCGGAAAGCTTATAGGGAAGGGGAACGAGGTATTCTGCGGAGGCTTCCATCTTGCTCCCGGGGATGATGTAGATATCCGCTTCGTCGTCCATGCCGAAGGTCATGTCCATGTAGGATACGTGACGAACCTTTACAGTGCGGAGACCCTTGGGGACGTCCTCCTTCAGCACTGCCGCGAGCGCGGAATCGGAAACGCTTACCGTATCGAACATGACCGTGATCTTCTTCGTCCTCGGGGCGTCGGTCACAAGCATGAATATCCACGTCCAGATGAGCACGGAACCCAGCGCGCATAATATGTAGCGGTGGATATTCGAAAGTATGCGTTTGAATACGATCTTCATGCCTCCACCTCGTACGCCGTGATGAAGCCGAATACGACCTTCACGCTGACCGCCTTTTCGGCGTCGAAAAGCTTTTTCTTTTTATCATAGATCTGAAGCGAGGAGATCCTTTCCTGCCCGGATACGCCGACCTTCGTCATGGCGACGCCCTTCTTTATGAAAAGGCGTTCTTTCGTCAGCGTGAACCTTCCGGTCACGGTCTCCGCTTCGCCCTTCAGTATCGCATCGACGTGATCCGAAGCGGCCTTTATATCTGATACGACGAATATCCTTAAGGTGAGATACACGAAGCTTCCCGCGATCGACGCGGCGATGGCGTACGGAAGCTTCTCGAAAGTCTCTGTCCTGTACGCCGAGGCGCAGAATACGGCGCAGACCGAAAGAGTTATCGCGAGCACGAGAAACGAAACGGCGTTCCATACGATCCGTTTCTTTTTGAGATCAGCCGCCTCTCCGGCGCTGTAAAGTTCTATGATCCTTGTTTCCATATTTTGATTATATCACAAGTTGAACTCAAGGCAAGCGAAAAATCTTCCCGCCTGCGGTGCCCGATATTGACATCGGCTGCAAATAAGGGTAAAATTATATATATTATCGTACTTACTGGGGGTTACCATGAAAAGGCTGATCGCGCTTTTGCTCGTGATACTGATGACGGCGGTCTTCTTCGGCTGTAAAAAGATCGATCCGGACGACAACAACGATCCCGTTGAAAAGACCGACGAACCGGCGGCAGAGACCGATCCGCCGAAGGACGAAGCCGAATACGCCGTCAAGGACGCGATGCTCCTCGGGGGCAGGCCGACGAACGGCAGCTGCCGCGTCTTTTACGAGATCTTCGTCGGGAGCTTTTCCGATTCCGACGGCGACGGGATAGGCGATCTCCGCGGCATAATCAACCGCATGGATTACCTGAACGACGGCGATCCCGCGTCCGGCCTTTCGCTCGGCGTGGAGGGACTGTGGCTCTCGCCCATTTTCAAGTCCTCCTCGTATCATAAGTACGACGTCAACGATTATTACACAATAGACGAAAGCTTCGGCACGGAGGAAGACCTCAAGGAGCTCATCAGGATCTGCCATGAAAGGGACGTGTACGTCATACTCGACCTGCCGATCAATCATACCTCAAGGGGCAATCAGTGGTTCAAGGATTTCGCCGAGGCACACAGGAACGGCGATACCGCGAGCGCGTACTACGACCTGTATTCCTGGTATGATTCCTCGATCGATCACGCTCCCGCGGGACGCGCTTTCAGCCAGCTGATCGGGACGACGCATTATTTCGAATGCAATTTCTCGGACAATATGCCCGAGCTGAATTTCGACAGCCTCCTTGCGAGGGAGCTCGTGTATGACGTCGCGAAGCATTATATCGAGCTCGGCGTCGACGGCTTCCGCTTCGACGCTGTCAAATACGTCTATTACGGCGATCATCAGAGGAGCGTCGAGTTCTGGACCGAATACATGAACAAGCTGCGCGAGCTCAACCCCAATCTTTACGCGGTAGGCGAGGTGTGGGACAACGACCTCATAACGGATAAATACTATCCAGCGCTCAACTGCTTCGATTTCACCATCTCCCAGTCGAGCGGCCTCATCGCCGAGACCGCGAAAAAGGGCGACGTCAATCGTTATACGGCCTATGTCAAATCGTACCTCGACAAGGTGCAGGCGCTGCGCGAGGGCGCGACCATAGTCCCGTTCATATCCAATCACGATATGGACAGGGCGGCGGGCTTCCTTCCGACGGCGTCCTTCGCCATGCAGATGGCGGCGAATCTTTACATACTCGGTCCCGGCTCGCCGTTTATCTATTACGGTGAGGAGCTCGGCATGCGCGGCTCCAGGGGCGGAGCAGACACCGACGCCAACCGAAGGCTCAAGATGCTTTGGGGCGACGGCGATACGGTAAGGGATCCCAACGGCTCCACCTACGGCTCTGCCAACCAGATCGATACGACCGTAAAGGATCAGGCCGCCGACGAGAACAGCCTTTATACATATTATAAAAAGCTGATAATGATCAGGAAGGCGAATCCCGAGATAGCGGAGGGGACATATACGCCAATCAAGCTCAGCGACACCAAGGTCGGCGGTTTCATCGCATCGCTCGGGAACAGCTCCGTGCTCGTCATACACAACACCACGGGGCAGACCCAGACGATCGACCTTTCGCTCATCCCCGGCGTCAGCGTGACCGTGCTCCGCGCCGTGATCGGCATGGAGAACGCGTCGCTTGACGGGAACATACTCACCATCGGCGCGATGACCTCCGTCGTGCTCGGATGACGCGAAAACGGACAGATCGCATTTGGGACTTGAAGAACGAGTAATAATATTGTATAATATTAAATCAAATCATTGTTTTTTGAGGTAAACGACGATGGAAGAAGAAAGATGCACCCTCTTCTCGTTTGCAGCGGGCAACGTATTCGCCGCCGTGCTCCATTTCCTGTGCGCGGTTTCAGGCGTATGGTGCCTTGTGTTCCCGCTGCTTTCCATACTGCTTTTCCTGCTTGAAAAGAACGCGAAGGCTCGCGTGGCCTGCATACACACCGCGGTCGTTTCGCTCATGACGGCGATCCTCGGGTTCCTTCCCACGATCGTATGGCTCATAGTGCTCGGCGCGTCGAAGGGGCAGGGGGCTTTCTTCGTGATAGTCACCGTGCTCTTTGCCGGCATAATGATGATCCTCGGCATAGTGCTCCTCGCCGTCGAGGTCACCTGCGGCATCAAATCCCTCAGGGACGAACCAATCGAGGTGCCGCTCGTCACTTCGATAGTCGCGAAGATCGCGAAGAGGCTCTGATCCCGAAAAATCGACGCATAAGCCCGCACGCCGCGGGCCTTTTTCTTTATATGTTGAAAAAACCGTGGAACCGTGCTATAATGAAAATGGTATAATATGTTGCGCCGAAAATCCGATCGGAACTTTTCCAAGGCAAAGGAACGGAAGGTATGAAAAAGGTCCTGCTTGCTTTATTCTTAATAACGACAGCCGTACTGATGGGGTGCTCGAAGATCACCTTCGATCCGGTTCAGATCATCGATCAGCAGACCTTTGCCACAGCCGGACCGCGCTTTACTTCGGCTCCGACCCCCGACCCGACGCCGACTCCGGAGCCCACGCCCGAACCGACGCCCGTGCCGACCGAGACGCCCATCGTTACGACCACGTATAAGAGCTGCGCGAAGATACTTTACGTCAGGGATAAGCCCGACGCGAGGAACTCGACCGTCGTCTATAAGCTCAAATACGAAGAAAAGGTCGAGCTGATCGGTGACGTCGGCAACGGCTTCTCCAGCATCATGTTCGAGGGCAGGGTGTGTTACTGCTCGACCAAGTATCTCGTCCCGGCGGACGAGACGCTTTACGGCTATCTCGAACTCACCGACAACGGCCAGAAGGTCTATGTCGTCGACGTCAGGCTGTTCATACCCGACATCGAGGTGTTCCAGATCTTTGCGACGGACAACAACATCTGTCATGTGCCCCTTTACGAAAACCCCGTTCCGGTGCTTCGCATGGAGACCGTGAAGAAGCTCAAAATGGCCGCGGAGAAATTCGCCGCCGACGGATACAGGATAAAGCTCTACGACGCATACAGGCCGAAGTCCGTACAGTTCAAGCTGTTCGACGTCATCCAGATATCCGCATACATCTCGAATCCCTATAACGGCAAGGCGTCCAACCATAACAGGGCGGCAGCCGTGGATATAACGCTCGTCGATTCCGACGGCAACGAGCTCGCGTTCCCGACGCCGATGCACACCTTCGAGAAGATCTCATACCGCTCGAGCCGCGATAAGTGGACGGAGGAGCAGCGCAACAACGTCGACTACATGACCGACGTGATGACGTCCTGCGGCTTTACCACGATCACGAGCGAATGGTGGCATTTCGGCGACAGCGACGCGAAGTCGTTCATGGTGCTCGCATATAACGAGCGCACGAGCGACGGCTCGGAGGTCGAACGCTATTACGAGATGGATCCGATCGGGATACCGAGAAGGACAAAAGCACAGCTTCAGTTTATTATCGATCTGTTCTATGGAGGTTGATAGGTTCTTATGAAATCCCTTTTCAAGATCGCGGCGATCGTCTTGGCCGTTCTTATGGCGGCAGCTTTTTTCGGCTGCAATAACGATCCCGACAAGCCCTATACCACAAACGCGCCAGATGCTACTTCGGCGGCAAACGAAACGGCCGCTCCCAACGATACGAACGCGCCCGACGTGACCGAGACCGCCTCGGCCGATCCCGATCCCTTCGACGATCAGGCCGATATGTGCGTGATCATCAACGGGAAGATATTCCGCGTGCATGATTACGTTGACGAGATCCTCGCTGAGCTCGGCGACGGCTACGATTACAGCGAGGCGATAAGCTGCACGAGGAGCGGCTATGAAAAGACCTTCGGATATGACGGAATAAGCGTCTATACGCAGCCCGCCGACGACGGCGACGTGATCTATATGATCACCATAACCGGCGGAGACTACAAGACCGCCCGCGGCATCGGCGTCGGTTCGACGCTCGACGAGCTTTTCGCCGCGTACGGAGCTTACTACTACGACGAATACTATTACGTATTCACGAAGTCCAACGACCCCGCGAACATCTCCGAAAAAAGGATACAGATCCACGCCGAGGACGGCGTTATTACCGAGATAAATCTCCTTGCGCCCGATTACGGCGAGTGATCGGTGAAAGGTATCTGATTGGAATTTGCTTCTGCTAATTTCATATTCGTTTTCCTGCCCGTTGTGTTCCTTCTTCACCTTGCGGTCCCCGCAAAGTTCACGAAGGTGCGCAACTGGCTTTTGATTGCCGCAAGCCTGTTCTTCTACGCATGGGGCAATCTTTATTACGTCGTCCTCATGCTCGCGTCCTCGGCGGTGAATTTCGCGATCGGTCTCATATTCAAAAAGCGCCGGGATAAGAACAACAAGCCCATACTCATCGCAGCGGTCGCTTTCAACGTCGCTATACTCGCCGTATTCAAATACGCCGATTTCTTTATCGACACCGTGAACGGCGTTTTCTCTTCGGAGCTTCCCAAGCTCGGAATAGTCAGCCCGCTCGGGATCAGCTTTTTCACGTTCCAGGCTTTAAGCTATATAATCGACGCATACAGGGGCGACATCGAACCGACGCGCGATTTCGGCAAATTCCTTCTGTTCATCTCCTTCTTCGCTCAGCTCGTTCAGGGACCGATAATCCGCTGGGCGACCGTCGAGAAGGATCTCGGATCGAGACGAATGACGCCGGAAGGCATTGCGGACGGGCTCAGGCTTTTCATTATCGGCCTTTCCATGAAGCTGATACTCGCGAACACGTTGGGCGGCGTCACGTCGTTCGTATACGGCCTTGACCCGGCCGAGCTCAACGCCGCTTACGCATGGACGGGAGCAGTGTCGTTCACGCTCCAGCTCTATTTCGACTTCGCGGGCTACTCCGTGATGGCGATGGGACTCGGCGCGATGTTCGGAATAACCGTTCCCCGGAACTTCAACTATCCTTATATCGCGAACAGCATGACGGATTTTTGGCGCAGATGGCATATCACGCTGTCGGGCTGGTTCATGGATTACGTCTATATCCCGCTTGGCGGGAACCGCAAAGGCGCCTTCAGGACGGGGCTGAATAAGGTCATAGTATTCCTTCTGACCGGCCTGTGGCACGGCGCAAACTGGACTTTCGTGGTCTGGGGAGCGTACAACGGCGTTTTCCTGCTCGGTGAGAACTACCTTAAAAAGACGAAGCTCCGTCTTCCTAAGGCCGTCACATGGCTTTACATGATCGTCGCCGTGACGGTCGGCTTCGCGATATTCAATTCGCCCGATATGGCGTACGCGTGGGCGATGATAAAGAATATGTTCACGGGCTTTACCGCCGGAGCGGAGACCTTGAGCGCGCTGTCGAAGGTGTTCAAGCCGACGGTCATACTCGTGTTCGTCCTGTCCGCGATATCTGCAACGCCCGTTCTCAAGCTCGTCATGAACAAGCTCGAGAACAGACCCGTTCTCTCCGCCGTATTGAAATACGGTTCCGCGGCGATATTGTTCGTGCTCTGCGTGTTCTTCATCGCGTCGGGCAATTTCAACCCCTCGATCTACACAAAGTTCTGATACCATGAAAGCATTAAGGATCATCTTCATATCGGTGATAATCGCGGCGTGCCTCGTACCGTCGGTCTTTATGATCGCTGGCTACAAGAACCCCAACCGCGAGAACCGCGTGCTCGCGAAGCTGCCTTCGTTCATCGAAAAGGGAAGCATTAACACCGATTTCTTCGCAAAGCTCGATAAATACACGAACGACCATTTTGCTTTCAGGGACGTTCTCGTCAACGCCTTCAATACGATGGACGTCGCGGTTTTGAACGACTTCAACGGCACGAACGCCGTTATAGGCAAAGAAGGTCATATCTTCTACGGCGAAACGGTCGACGATTATCTCGGCATAGACCTTCTTTCGCAGGAAGAGATCGACGCGATAGCGGATTATCTTGCCGATCTCCAAAAGGAGCTTTCCGAAAAGGGCATAAGGTTCGCGTTCATGGTCGCGCCTAACAAGGCGACGGTCTATCCCGAATACATGCCCGATTACCTTAAACCCAACGGCGCGGAAAGGAACATCGCCGCGCTATACAAAGCGCTTGAAAAGCGCGGAGTAGTATACGTCGACGCCGCGGAGGTGCTCATAAACGCCAAGGCAAGAAGGAGCGTCTACTATCAGCACGACTCGCATTGGAACAATTTCGGCGCTATGCTCGTCTATAACAGGATCGCTTCGATATTCGGGCTCGAGACCTTCGACGAGGAGGACTATACGACCGTATTCGACAGAACGGGGGATCTTCATAACTTCGTCTATCCCGTTACGGAGTATAAGGAGGAGCGGATAATCTATCCCGATTTCAACGAATGGAGCACCAAAAAGCCCATCGATTTCGACAGGGATAAGACAATCGCCACCACGTCGTCCGTAAACGGTCTGACGATGGTCGTGTATCACGATTCGTTCGGAAGATCGCTTCAGCCGATTTTGAGCCAATCCGTGGGCAAACTGTTCATGAGCAGTTATTTCCCCTATAAAACCGATTACATTTACAAGAATTCACCCGATATAGTATTGATCGAGCTCGTCGAAAGGAACCTCGACAAGCTTGCCGAATATGCTGTTTCAATGGGTTACTGACAGGAGGCAAACATGAGAAAGATACTTTGTGTGTTCCTCGCTCTCGTTCTTGCGTTCTCGCTTGAGGGCTGCGCCGCCATCAGGGACATACTGAACTACGTCCCGTTCTCCGATCCGACGGCCGCTCCCACCGAGAAGGCGACGCAGGCGCCGACATCATCTCCGACTTCATCCCCGACGGAAGCTCCCACGGAGGAGCCGACGCAGGAACCGATCCCGACGGAGATACCCCGCACGGAAGCCGACATTGCTTTCGAAGAGCTCGATCTCGAGCTGTTCAGGATGATAGTCACGTCGGGCGTTTCGACCTATAATCAGTTCATCGTGTCCGATCCTGGCAGGTTCGGCATAGATACCTCCGAGATCAGCGCGAGCTGGGGAGAGATGACGCTTGAAGCGCATCTCGAATCCATGGACTTTTACCGCGAAGTGCTCGAGGAGCTTGAGGACATCGACAGGGAACAGCTCAACGACATGAACAAGCTCGGCTACGACGCCATCAAGCGCTCGTTCGAGAAGGAGCTTTGGTTCGAGGATTACTATTATTTCGACGAACCTCTCGAGCCGCTCAACGGATACCATACGCTGCTCCCGCTCACGCTCGTATGCTTCAATTTCAGGACAAAGCAGGACGTCGAGTGGTATTTGGGTCTTGTCGAGGATCTTCCCAGGTTCATGGGACAGCTCGGTCAGTTCGAGAAGGAGAAGTCAGCGGAGGGGCTCTTCATGACCGAAAAGGCGCTCTCACAAGTGCTCGATTCCCTCGGTGAGTTCGCCGACAAAGGCGAGGAATGCTTCCTCATCCCGTTTTTCGAGAACGAGGTCATCCCCAAGGCGAAGGAGCTCGGATACACCGACGAGGAGTGCGCCGAGCTCATTAATAGGAACAGGAATGCCGTCCTCAACGGGATCCTTCCCTCGTACAAGGCGCTCGCCAAAACGCTGAAATCGCTCAAAAGCACCTGCACCCCGTATGTCGGAGCCTGCGAACGCGGGGAAGAGGCGCTCGAGTATTATAAACTCAAGGTTCGGTACGAAGGCGCGACCAACGACGATATCGCCACCATATTCAACTATCTTAAGAGGATGGGCGACACCGTCTATTCCGATCTTATGCTCGCCATCCAGACCGGTTCGTCAAGGATAATCGATAGATTCGGCGATCCGATCACTTTCGGCTCGGTAGAGGAGAACGAGGAGTGGCTCAAGAGCTTCATCGAGGCCTACTATCCCGCCTGTCCGGAATACTCGCTCACGTTCGTCAACGTGCCCGCGGATATAGCCGACGATTTCAGCCCTGCGGCTTACCTCACTCCCGCTTTCGATAACTATTACGACAACGTGATGCTGATAAATCCCACTTCGGAAAGCTCGAGGGAGCTCCTCACCGTCGCTCACGAGACGCTTCCGGGGCATATGTACCAGTTCCTCTACGCGAGGAATATGCAGGGGCTTTCGTTGACCCAGCAGCTTCTCGAGCCCACCGGCTACGCCGAGGCATGGACGATATTCACGGAGTATTTCGTAGCGAAGAACTGCGTACCGCTCGATAAGAATTTCTGCCTGATGATGAATGCAAACAGCACCTTCTGCAACGTTTATCTTCCGGCGTACGTGTCGTTCATAGTCAATCTCGAGGGCGCGGATATCGACGTCGTAAGGAATTACCTTTCGGATTGGGGACTGGAATCGGCCGCTTTCGTATTCTATGAATACGCGGTCACGATGCCGTTCTACATAACGAGCTACGCCGTCGGTTATTCGTACCTGCGCGCGATCTACGACAGAGCGAACCCGAGGGGCGAGGAAGAGCATAAGGCTTTCTTCGAGAGGTATCTGAGCTACGGCCCGAACGAGATGGACATGATGATGGGTTATATGCAATGAGGCTTGCGGGCTATTTAAGAGGCGCACGGGAAGACCCGTGCGCCATAATAAACGGCTTTTTGAAGGTAAGGGGTATGGAGCCCGTGCAGGTGTTTTCCGATCCAATGGGTGAATTCCGCTCTTTACGCTCGCTCCAGAACGCGGTCAAGCATGAGCTGTACGACGCGGTGATACTGCCTTCATACGACGATCTCGGCGACGACAGGTATTCAAGGCTCGAAAACGAGCTCTTCTTCAGGAGAAACGGCGTAAGGCTCATATTCATAAAACGTCCGGCCGGCGACGGCAGGCGCGGTATAATCATTGCCGCTAAACGCTTTTCGTCCTTCGTTACCGAGTGGGATCAAAGCTTCGGACTATCCATGCCGGAATACGGCAACGCCCAGTACGCCGGCAGCAATATCCCGTTCGGCTATACCGTCAAGGACGGCGCGGCTGTCGTTGAGCCGAACGAGGCGGCGTGCGTCGAAGCGATATTCGAAGGGTACATCGCGGGAAAAAGCATCAAGGAGATACTTGCATCCATACCCGACGCGGTCTCGAAGCGAGGCAAGCGCTTCTCGAATATGACCGTAAAGACGGTGCTCAAAAACCCGCATTATCTCGGCATGAGGACGAAGAAGGGGATACTCCTTCCGCCCGCAGTCAAATACGGGACGTGGCTCAAGGCGAAGGCGAGGCTTGAAAGGGAATACGGCAGGGAACAGACGCTGAAGCCTTATTTCGGCAGGGTGTATCTGAAAACGCCGATGAGATTCGCAAGATACGTTAAGAGCCCGTCGAATAAGGAGCCGGTCGTATATTCGGACGCGCTCGAAAAGGCGCTCGAAAGCCTGATAGCCGCGATCGCGAAAGATGACGGAACATTGGCCGCAGCTCGCGTGCATATCGAAACCGAGCTCGCAGAAGCGGAAAAAGCTTATCACGAAGCCGTGAAGGAGAACAACAGGATCCTTTCTGAGTTCAGATCGGCTCTCGATCGGATAACTGAAGGCGACCGCTCCGAAAAAGCGCAGGATGAGCTCGAAAGACTCACCGACCTTAAGGCGTTTTCCGCCATGCGCATAAGGCGAATACTGTCCGAAAAGGAGCTGTATTCGATCGGAATTGACAAGCTTTGCGAATTCCTCGACCGGGCAAAGATCATATCCGAGCTGTCCGTCGAGGACAGGGCTTTCATCACGGAAGCGTTTGTCGATTCGGTAAGGATACGGGACGGCAGGGTCACGGCTAAGATACTCGATCCCGCGAGCGGCAGATCCGTTCCGAAGGAGCTTGAAGGAATCATCGGATAATAAAAAGGCGATCCCGGTGGGATCGCCTTTTTGCATACATTGGATCAAAGATCGAAATACTTCTCGAACTCGGCGGGATGGGGGATGGAGGTGATGCGCCTCGCTTCTTTGCGCTTCCTGTCGATCCATATCTTGATGAGCCTTTCGGGGAACACGCCGCCGCGGGTGAGATACTCGTGATCCTTTTCAAGATCGTCGAGCGCCTCTTCGAGCGTCGTGGGCAGCGCGTCGATCTTCGCCTTTTCCTCGTCGGAAAGATCAAAGAGGTTGAAGTCATAGGGGCCCCAACCGCAGGCGGAGGGATCGATCTCGTTCATGACGCCGTCAAGGCCGGCCATCAGGATGGCGGCGTAAGCATAATAGGGATTGCAGGTGCCGTCGGGATTCCTCAGCTCGAAGCGCTTCGACATCGGGCTCTTGGCGTAGGCGGGGATCCTGATGACAGCGGAGCGGTTCGCGGTCGCGTAGCCGATCGTAACGGGCGCCTCGAATCCGGGAACGAGTCGCTTGAACGAGTTTGTGGAGGGATTCGTTATGGCGCAGAGGGACTTGGCGTGCTTCAGAAGACCGCCCATGAAGTTGTGAGCGAGCTTAGAGAGCTGGGCGTAGCCGTTTTCGTCATAGAACAGGGGCTTTCCGTCCTTCGTAAGGAGCATGTGAACGTGCATGCCGTTGCCTGCTTCGCCGAATATGGGCTTGGGCATGAAGGTCGCGGTGCAGCCTTCCTCGACGGCGGCGTTTTTGATGACGTATTTAGTGACCATTGTGTTGTCGGCCATCTTTTCGATATCGGCAAGCTCGACCTCGATCTCGAGCTGGCCGGGACCGCCGACCTCGTGATGATGGTATTTGACCTTTACGCCCCAATCCTCCATGAGCATGCACATGCGGGAACGGAGATTATAATACTTGTCCTGCGGAGCGCCGATATGATAGCCGCCCTTATGCGGGATCTGCGTGCCGTTGGTGCCGAGGCCGGTGTTCCAATCGGCTTCGTCGGTGTCGATCTCGCACCTTACGCAGTTGGGACGGGACTCGAACTGGATCTGATCGAACACGTGAAACTCGAATTCCGGCCCGATGATCATCTCGTCGGCGATGCCCGTCTCGCGCATGTAATTGACTGCAGCGCGGATGACGTTCCTGGGGTACTGGTCAAAGGGACGGTTCGCGGGACGGTCGATTATCATGGCGTCGCCGCTCATGGTAAGCGTGGCAACCTCCGCAAACGGGTCCACGGCGGCGGTGGAAAGGTCGGGAATGAAGACCATATCGCTGTTTTCGACCGGGGCGTATCCGTAATTGGAGCCGTCGAAGCCGATGCCGTATTTCATGGTGTCTTCGTTAAAACGTTCCGCGGGAATGGTGATGTGCCTCCAGCGACCGTCTATATCGGTCATCTTGAAATCTACCATTTCGATGTCGTTGTCGACAATGAATTCTTTTGCCTGTTCAACAGTCTTAAACATAAAAAGCCCTCCGGATACATTTTCGGGAAGAGATCCCTTCGCCATCATTTTGGCAGTATCGGAGGGTGATGTCAATAGCAAATTATAATATATTTAGTTTATTCGTCTTTCTTTTCCCATTCGATATCGTCCTCGTCCTCTTCGGGCGGTTTCTCATGGACTTTGATGAGAAGACGCGTCACGCGGAGGTTCTGCATCTGCTTTACGGTGACGGTGAGATTTTCGAAATCGAACGAGTCGCCCTTTGCGGGATATCCGCCGAGCTGTTCGATCGCCCAACCGCCGACCGTGGCGTTGTCATCGTCGAAATCGTCGTCGTCGATCTCGAGCTCGTCGAGCAGGTCGTATATGCGCATGTCGCCGTCGCACTCATAAGTATCGTCGTCGAGCTTCACGAGCTCGTCCTCGATCTCGTCCGACTCGTCCCAGATGTCGCCGACTATTTGCTCGAGGATATCCTCCATCGTCAGAAGACCCATCGTTCCGCCGTACTCGTCGGTTACGATAGCAAGGTGCAGCTTCTTTTCTCGGAGCTCGCGGAGAGCCTGGGGGAGGATCGTCGTCTTGTGTATATAACAGACGGGCAGCATGTGCTTGCGCAGGTCGAGGGGCTTATCGTCGGTGACGGCCTTCAATACCTCGTTCAGGTGGATGACGCCTATGACGTTGTCAATCGTGCCCTCGTAAACGGGTATCCTCGAATAGTTCGAATTCAGTATCGTCTCGAGTATCTCGGCGGGATCGTCGTCGATATCGACCGCTACCATGTCGACGCGGGGAGTGATTATCTCATATGCATAGATATCGGGGAACTCCAGCGCGGACTGCAGAAGATCCGACGTGTGCTCGTCGATGACGCCTTCCTCCTCGACGGTATCGATTATATCGGAAAGCTCGTCCTCGGTGACGTTCGTATCGTCGGTAATGCTTTTCGTCCAGCCCCTCGAGAAGAGCTTGACGAGCTTCGTCACGACCCACACGAGCGGGAAGAACACGACGCCGAGCACACGGAGGAACCCCGCGTGCCGCATTGCGTGATCGTCCGCATCGCCGGCGGCGACCATCTTCGGGACTATCTCGCCGAATATGAGTATGACGATCGTCAGGCTCGCCGTCGATATGATCGCGGAGATGTTTTCGGACATGACGCCCGTTTCATAAAGCAGTATAATGAACAGCTCGGTCGAGATCGCGGAAGCGGCAAGGTTAACGAAATTGTTGCCAATGAGTATCGTGCTCAGAAGATTGTCGTACCTCGAATAATTGAGGAGCGCGACCTTCGCTCTTTTGTCGTTCTGCTCGTCGGCAATATGCCTGAGCCTCATTTCGTTAAGTGAGGAATACGCTATCTCAGAGCCGGAGAAAACGGCCGAGAATGCAATCAGAACTATCAAAACCAGTACGTAAAGGGGCCACATCATACGGCGTTGCCCCCTTCCGCGGCGGTTTCGGGGACATCGGGATCGTACTCGTCGAATATCTCGCCGACGAGCTCCTCAAGTATATCCTCAACGGTTATAACGCCGAGTATCTCATTCCTGTCGCTTACGAACGCAAGATGCGTGCGGCTCTTCGATAAGTCGAGGAGCAGCTGATCGACGGGCATATCGGGACGCACGAAATACGGCGTGTCGAGCAGGTCGACAAGATCGAGCTCGCCGCGCTTCTTAAGGTATTCGCGGAAGAACGCGCGGATAAGTATTACGCCGATGAGATTGCCCTTGGAATTTATGACCGGCAGGCGCGAATGGCTCGTTTCCTTGAGCTGGGCGTACTGTTCCTCGATCGTTTTGTTCTCGTCGAGCTTTTCGACCGTCTCCCAGGGGGTGTAGCACTCGCTCACCGTCCGGTTCTTGTACTGGAGAACGTTGACCATGAGCTCGGCGGTCGCGTCCTCCTGCTCGTCGTCCTCCTCGCGGTCGTCCTTGAAAGTCTCGATTATATCGACGAGCTCGTTCTCGGTGACGGAGGGCGCGGCTTCGTTCTTTTTGAAAAGGCTGCTTATGCCGCGGCCGATCCATGTGAACACTGCGGAAAGCGGCGTAAGGACCTTCATGAGCACATAGAGCGAATGCCCTATGCTCAAAGAGTATTTCTCGTTGCACGCCTTGGCGTGGGATTTCGGGAGCATCTCGCCGAAAAGGAATACAACGACGGTTATTATGACCGTGGACACGGTCAGAGCAAGGGGAAGATAGGCGGAGCCCAAAAACAGCCTTCGCGTTATAAGAACGGCCAGTGCGGAACAGCCTATATGCATCAGATTATTGCCGATAAGAAGCGTAGTAAGCGCCTTGTCAAAATTGTTCAGGATATACATGACGTACTTGGCTCTTCTGTTTCCGTCCTCGGCATAGGCTTTCATCCTTACGCGGTTAACGGAAGCGAGAGCGATCTCACAAGACGCAAAATAGGAGCTTATCACAAGGAAAAGCACCAAAAGAACTCCGTATATGATTATGACCCGGAAATCTGCCTTTGTTACGGCAAGGGCGTCAGATGGCAAAACAGATGTCAAACATCGCCATATACTGCCATCATCCATTGATGAAACCAACTCCTCTCAATTTCATATGCGAGTATTATATAACGGAAAAGCGATTATTTCAAATATATAATCAACGGTTTGACTAACCTGCGGGAATATGATAAAATATTTATATAACATGACCGGAGAACAAGCCACATGATATTCAAAAGAAAAACGGTCAAACCCGAGGAAACGAGGGTCGATAACGGCTTCATAAAATCCTTTATGCCGCACGCGCCTGAGCTTGCGGTCAAGGCGTATTTATACGGGCTCATGCTTTCCGAAACGGACGACCGCGAGACAAATATCGCCGAGGCGCTCGGCGCGTCGGAGGACGACCTGAAGGCGGCTTTTTTCTATCTTGAGGCGGAGGGGCTCGTCGAGACGCTCCCCGGCGACGAGGCTGTCATCGTATTCAAAAAGCCGGGAGAAGCCTCACTCCGTGCGTCGAACGGCAAGTATTCCGAGCTCGTGGGCGAGATCCAGACAGTCCTCGGGACGAGGGTGATGTCGGGCTCGGAGCTTGCGAAGATTTATGATTGGGTCGAGGTCTTCGGCTTCGAAAAGGAAGCCGCCGCCGCCATTGTCAGGCATTGCCTTGACAAAAAAGGCGCGAAAACGCAGATCGCGTATATGGACAAGGTCGCGAAAACATTGGCCGGCAAGGGCGCCTTCACAAAGGAAGCCGTCGCCGAAGCGTTCAAAGCGGAAGAGCTTTACGAGACCGGCGCGTCCCAGATACTCAAACGTTGGCACCTGCGCCGCCCGCCCACAGAGGACGAGCTCAAGCTTTACGAGAAGTGGACGAAGGACTGGAAGCTCGACGCCGACGCGCTCGAATACGCGCTGTCGAGGATGGTGTCGGCCGAAAAGCCGTCTTTCGCATATCTCGACAGGGTCGCGGGCGAGCTCTATAAGACGGGCAGGATCGACGGCGACCGCGTGAGAGAGCTCGAGAGGCAGGACGATATGATCAACGATCTCGCGAGGCTCGGTCTTAAGCGAGCGGGGATAAAGTCCGCTCCCGATCACGAGAAGCGCGAGCAGTTCCGCGAATGGAACCTTACGTGGTGCATTAGCGCGGAGCTCATATTCCTCGCGGCCGACTACGCGAAAACGAGCACAAGGCCTTATGCCGAGATGAAAAGGATACTGGCCGACTGGCACGACCGAGGCATATCGAACGTGAACGCGGCGAGGGAATGTTATGAAAAGAACCCCGTTCCCGACAGGAAGAAAAAAAAGAACGGCCGCGCTTTGAGCTATATGCACGGCGAAAAATACACCAAGGACAAGCTGAAGGAGCTCGGAGTCAGCTTCGGCGAAGACCTTTATGGAGACAAGGATGAATAACGTAAGATACAACAAAACAATCGAGAATGAGATCGCGGCTCGAAAGACCGCTCATTCACGCGCCGCCGCGGAGCATTTGCGCTCGCTCGCCGAAAAGCATCCCGACATCAAGGCGCATCTCGACGAGATAGGCGAGCTCACGGTCGAGCTTGCCGATAAGGTGATCCAAAACCCCGACGAAGCCGATTCCATCACCGGGATCGCAAGGGGCATGATCGAAAAGAAGAACGCGGAGCTGAAAACCATGCTCGCCGACGCCGGCCTTCCGGAGGACTATCTCGATCCCAAGCCGCAGTGCCCCGTGTGCGGGGATACGGGTTATAAAGACGGCGAGCTTTGCAGCTGCATAAAACGCGTACTCATCGAAAAACGCTTCAAGGGCGCGGGCCTCAATCCATCGCAGACCTTCGAAAACTTCCGTCACGACCTCGAGATGGATCCGAGGGACAGGCGGTTCCTCGAGAACATATACGCGTTCTGCGTGAACTATGCCGACAGCTTCCCGAATAACGAGCTTCCGGACATATTGCTGATGGGCAAACCGGGGGTGGGCAAGACGTTCCTTCTGAACGCCATCGGCGACCGCGTTTTGAAACGCGGAGGTTCGGTATTCAGGATTACCTCCAATCGTCTTGTTTCGAGCGTCATGGACAGCATAAGGGGCGTGTCGGAAGCGCCCGACCTGTTCGTGCCGGATCTTCTCATACTCGACGATCTCGGGACGGAGCCGATGATACCGAACGTCACGGTCGAAACGCTGCTTTCGGTCATCTGCGAAAGGCAGGACGCCAACAAGCCCACTCTGATCGCCACGAACAAGAGCGCCGAGAACATCGACGATGAATACGGCGACAGGATACTTTCGAGGATATTCTCGCCTC
Organism: Clostridia bacterium; assembly: GCA_017614315.1. Lineage (GTDB taxonomy): Bacteria > Bacillota > Clostridia > Christensenellales > CAG-138 > UBA3857. The sequence continues at coordinate 174,098 of JAGACA010000006.1, forward strand.
AGCGCGTAAAGGTCATCGAGATGAACACGCCCGTCATCCGCTTTATGAAGACATGATTCTAAACGTCGGATCTTTCGGCATATAGTGAATCAAACACATTTGCCGGAGGACTGACATGAAGATATTTGTCATTACGAAGAAAACACTCTATTTCATCGCCGCGGCATTGGTTTTGATAATCGCCGCGGCCGTTGTTTTGGTCGTTTCAGCGGGGAAACGGGACGACGGCGCGGAGCCGACATCCGCAAAACCGCACAGCCCGCTCGGACAGACGAAGGACGGGGAGAGCGACGCGCTTTCACAGGACGATTGCTATGAGGTCGAAGTGCTTGCGGGATTCAGGAAGGAGCTCCCGATCTATTCCGTATCGAGAAACGACAAGAAGATCGCCATCACGATCGACGCGGCGTGGAGCGACGATAAGACGCCGTTCATCCTCTCGACGCTCGAAAGGTATAATGTAAAAGCGACGTTCTTCCTTTGCGGATTCTGGGCAAAGGCGTATCCCGAGCAGGTAAGGGCGATCGCGGCGGCGGGACACGCGATAGGCAACCACACAATGACTCACCCGCATATGACCAAGATCTCTGCGGAACAGATGCTGAAGGAGCTTTCGGAGCTTGACGACCTTCTCGAAAAGATCACGGGGAAGAGATCGACGCTTTTCAGGGCTCCTTACGGCGAGTATAACGATCTTGTGATCCTTACCGTCCGCGGCGCGGGATACGAGCCCATACAGTGGGACATCGACACCATCGACTGGAGACCGGAGCGAAGCTCGCAGACAATACTCGACGCCGTTCTTTCGAAGCTTCATGACGGCGCGATAATACTCTGCCACAACAACGGCTTCAAGATCGAGGAATACCTGCCGACGCTGATCGAAACGGCGCTTGCGAACGGTTATACCTTCGTGACAGTCGACGAGCTTTTGCTCGAGGGCGAAACCTTTATAGACGTCAACGGAGTACAGAAAGCCGAATAATAAAAGGCCGCGCCCATAAGCTCGACCGTGATAAGGAAGCAATCTATTATCAACTACTATTGGATAGAGCACGGCTCGATAAACTCATTTGCGATAAAGGCGATCGGGGAATACCTCGACCGCCTTTTGCGTCCCCGCGAGCATGATTTCACGCTCGACGATATCCGGGCTCTGTTCCGTGAGGAGCTGCGGGATATGGACTTTGCTCCCAGAAGGCAAGCTCCGTCTTTTATCCCGCCCGCCGAAATGACCGAGGAGGAGAGAGCAGAAAACGACCGCAGCGTGCTCGAAGCGCTCGATATGTTTTCATGACGCCAAAACAACCATATTTGGCATCATCCGGCCTGCGTCCGACAAACCGATGATGCCAAAGGTCCGCATGGTGATAAACGGGCTCCGGGCTAAACCATCCGCCATTCGCACAAGTCCCGGCATAGGATCAACTTCGTAACCAGCAGGACGTTTGTGTGCCGCAAACGTCGTGGGGAGCCCGCCGGGCTCATCTTTAGGGGGACGCCCCCTAATACCCCCGGGGAAAATGTGATGCCATAGCGGTATTGCTTGGATGGACGTTGGGTGGTATAATGACCGTGAAATAGCATGATAAGGAGCCATCTAAGCAAATGAACATCGATGAAGCAAAGACGTTGCTAAACACCAAGGGAATTACTTTTGAAGAGAAAGATTACGCAACGCAGCGTGAATACTGGGAGCACTGCTCGGAGTTCTGGCATTTCGAGTATGCCTCGACCAAGCCGGATTCAATGAGGAAAGTACTCGTCATCCCCTGCGCTAACGGACAAAAGAATATTGAGATCGAGTTTGAGCAAAAGGACGGAGAGTTTGAGTTCGTCGACCTTCTCTTCGGCTCGTTCTCTTTTGAAGTTGAAGAAGAATCGACCGAAGGAAGCACAGTCGAAGAGATCTTGACGGAGCGACTATCCGATCTTTTGCAGAACCGATATACCGTATTGGCGGTGAGCTCAATTGAAGGAGGCGTCATCATGGACTCGTTTAGGCCGAACGTTTCCGGGGCAGGCAGGGAAAAGCTGGTCGACTCATATAAAAAAGCGGTCAGCTTTTGGGGAAGGCTGCTAAAAAAGCATTATGTCGCAGAAATCTATGACTGCAATTTATATCAAAGGATCGAGTTTAATGATTATAGGCTCTCTCAAAAATCAAAAGCAGCAAAGCTGTGGTGGACCTTTAAGGATCCTGACGATGAACAATAACAAAGATAAGGCTGTCTATCAAGCGTCCGAACATCGGGCGCTTTTTTGTTGCCAAAAACTTAGAAAGGATGTGATGCCATGGCAAAGAAAAAGGAATCTCCCCGCATAGCGTTCAGGCTTACGGAGAGAGAAAAGAAGCAGGCGATGAGCCTTGCCTCACGCTGCGGGCTGAGCTTGAGCGAATACCTTCGGCAAAGGGCGTTGGGATTTGAACCGAAAGCGGTTCAGCCTGACGCCTATTTTGTTCTCTGCGAAAAGCTCGACCGACTGACCGAACCGCCGTTTCCCCGAGTGGTATGAAGTTAATATCGCGAAATAAAGTCATGGCGGATCCGAAATATCGGATCCACCATGTTGAAAACATCCTTACGGCGGTCGAGCTTATGGCGCGGCCTTGATGCAGCTTGTTCTTATAACAGCGCCTCTGCGAAGCTCCTTGCCTCGAACGGCTGCAGATCGTCGATCCCTTCGCCGACGCCGACGAACCTCACGGGAAGGCCGAGCTCGGACTTCACCGCGACGCAGACGCCGCCCTTTGCGGTGCCGTCAAGCTTGGTGAGAATGATACCGGTCAGAGAACAGCTCTCGCCGAACGCCTTCGCCTGTGCGATGGCATTCTGGCCGGTCGTCGCATCGAGCACTAAAAGCACCTCGACGTGCGCCCCGGGAAGCTCGCGGTCTATCACGCGGCGGATCTTCGCAAGCTCGTTCATAAGGTTCTTCTTGTTGTGAAGCCTGCCCGCGGTGTCGCAAATCAGCATATCGTATCTCTTCGCCTTGAAAGAAGCTATCGCGTCAAAAACGACCGCGGCGGGATCGGCGCCCTCGCCGTGCTTGACTATGGGAACGTCAGCGCGCTCCGCCCAAACGGTCAGCTGCTCTGCGGCGGCGGCTCGGAACGTATCCGCTGCGGCAAGCATCGGCCGACGTCCCTCCGCCTTGTACATGGCGGCAAGCTTGCCGATGGATGTGGTCTTTCCCACGCCGTTCACGCCGACGATGAGGATCACGTTTTCGCCATTTTCGTCGACGAAGGGCACGCTCGTCTCCATGTATTCGGTCAGTATGCCGATAAGCGCTTCACGCGCGGGAGCCTTTTCGGTTATCTTTTCGTCCTTGAGCTTTGCTTTTAGCTCGCGGAGTATGCTCTCGGTCGTGTCATATCCGACGTCGGCCATTATGAGCGCGTCCTCGAGTTCGTCGTAAAACTCGTCGGTGATCCTTTCGTCGCCGCCGAATATGAATCCCAAAAGGCTGCTCCTCGTCTTCGCGAGACCCTGCTTAAGCTTCTGAAACAAGCCGTTTTTTTTGTCGTTGGTATCCATTATGATCTCCTTGAACTCACGCCGTCTCTTCCTGGTTGTTGAACCTTGCGGAGATAAGCTGTGAAATGCCTTTTTCCTCCATCGAAACGCCGTACAGCGAATCGCACACGGCCATAGTGCCCTTCCTGTGCGTGATTATTATGAACTGCGTGTCGTGAGAATAGTCCTTGAGATAGTCGGCGTAATTGTCGACGTTTGCCTCGTCGAGGGAGGTGTCTATCTCGTCGAGTATGCAGAACGCGGTCGGCTTGAGCTTCAGTATCGCAAACAGGAGCGCGATCGCGGTAAGCGCCTGCTCGCCGCCGGAAAGGAGGGAGAGAAGCTGGAATTTCTTTCCTGGAGGCTGGGCGATGATCTCGATATCGCAGTTCAGTATGTCGTGCTCGTCGGCCAGACGCAGCTCGGCGCGCCCGCCGTGGAAGAGCTCGGTGAACGTATGCGAGAAGTTCTCGCGGATAAGCCTGAACTGCTCGGCGAATTCCTTCTCCATGGTAACGGTCAGCTTTCTGATGATCTCGTTGAGATCTTCCTCGGCCTTCTTGAGATCCTCACACTGTGCCTTGAGCTCCGTATGCCGCTCGACGACGTTCTTGTAATCCTCGACGGACGAGGTGTTGACCTCGCCGAGGCTGCGGATCTCGGCCTTCAGAGCGTCGGCGCGCTGATGCGAAGCCGTGACCTGTATCTCGCGGCGGAAGGGGAGAGCGTTCTCGTACGTGAGCTCATACTCCTGCCATATGCGGTCGGTCATATTGTCAAGCTCGATCGTAAGGCGGTTCATGTTGAGCTCGCTCCTGTGAAGTCTCTCGCGCAGCTCGCTGCGCTCCGACTCGTCGGAATCGCGCCTTGAGCGGAGCTCGTCCACCAGAAGCTGCTGCTTGTCGCGCTCGTCCTCGAACCCGCGCCTCTCGTCGGTCAGCTCGTCGACCTTCGTGCGTTCGCCGACGATGCCCTCTGACATGCCTTTGAGCTTTTCGCCGAGATCGACGAGCTCCGCTTCCTTCAAACGCCTTTCTTCGGCGCACTCGGCGGAAAGACGGACAAGCTCGGCGGCTTCGCGCCTGAGCCTTGCGATATCGCCGCTGACGGAGGTCTGTTCCTTGTTCGCGGCCATGTGATCGACCTTAAGGGAGGTCACCCTTTCGGAGGTCTCCTGCCTTGCGGCGCGCATTGTATAAAGCTCGGCCTGCACACGCTTGATATCTTCCTGTGTAGAGGCGTTTCCGGAGGAAAGGCCGGATTCGACCTCGGATGCGGAGCGAGCCTGCTCGTCGATATCCGAAAGGTTGTCCCTGACGGCGGAAAGCTCGTTATCGAACTTTTCAACGCGCTGACGGTTTTTCTCGATGTACTGGAGCACTATATCGTGCTTCTCGTTCAAAGCGGCGCGCCTGACGGCAAGCTCCTTCGCGGCTTCCGCGATGAGCGCGACTTCGTCGTTTGCCGAGGCGAGCTCTTTCTCAAGCTCCGTTTTCTCCTCGCCGCATTTGACGATCGATTTTTCGATCTCGTCTGCGCGCTTCGTGAGCTCTTCTATCTCGCGTTCGCGGCCGAGCAGGCTGAATTCGCGCTTCTGCGCGCTGCCGCCGGTCATCGAGCCGCCTGGATTCATTATATCGCCGTCAAGCGTCGCGATCCTGAACGAGGAATGAGCGCGCTTGTTGATCTCTATGCCGACGTCGAGGTCGCGGACGACGACCGTCCTGCCGAGTATGTTCTCGACCACGCCGCGATAGCGGGGGGAGAAGGCGACAAGCTCGGAAGCGGGGCCGAAACAGCCGTCAACGCTGATGAACGAACGCTCCTCTGCGGAAAGGAGCCTCGGACGCATGGCGCTTACCGGCAGGAAAGTCGCCCTGCCGTATTTTTTGCTCCTTAAGTATTCGATGGCCTTCTTTGCGTCCTGCTCGGTCGGAACGACTATGTTCTGCAGTACCGAGCCGAGAGCCATCTCGACAGCCGTCTCATACTCCGCGGGGACTTTTATAAGCTCGGCGACAACGCCCTCTATAAGGGGGGAGAGGCTGCGGTCGCGTTCTGCGTCGCGCAGAAGATCGCGCACGCTCGAATAGTATCCCTCGTGCGAACGCTTCATCTCGGCGAGCACCCGACTCCTCGACTTTAAGGATTCGAGCTCTCCCTCGAGCTTTCTTTCCTTATTGCCGGTTTCGAGTATGCGTGAATTGAGCTCGTTCACCTTGCTTACGGCAAGCCTGTTCTTATCGGAAAGCGCGTCGGCTTCGCGGCCGAGCGCCTCGTCTTCGGATTCGCATTCTGCGTTTTCGGCGGCGAGCTTCGCGCTCTCGTCGTCGGTGGAACGCCTCTCCTCGAGTATGGCTTCGATACGCCCGTTCAGCGCCTTTTTCATCTCATCGAGTCTCGACAGAAGGCTCTTGGCGTCGGCGAGCGAGTTGATCCTGTCCATCATGGACTGCTTGTGAGCCTCGAGCTCGGCTTCCTTCTCCTCAAGCTTCGAATCGAGCTCAAGAAGCTCTTTTTCGGCAGCTTCGAGCTCCGAAGCTTTCCTGCAGACATCATCCGCAAGCTCGACAAGGCTCTTTTCGAGCCTTGAAGCCTCTTGAGATCTCTCGTCGATCGAACGGCGGTTCGCCTCGGAATCGGCGTTGATCCTTTCGAGCTCCCTTGAAAGCGCGGCGATGCGCTCCTTGACGACGCGCTCCTCGCCGGCGTGCGATTCAACGTCGGCGGTCGCGGCAAGAAGCTTCTGCGAGATCTCGCCGATGGACGCGGAGAGCCTTCTCTCACAGTCCTCCGCGGCGGAGAGCGACGAGGCGAGCGTCTGGGCGGCAGCGTCGCGGGACGCGATCTCGTCCTTCAGCTGAGCGATGGTATCGGAAAGCTGGCGGATCCTTTCGCCTGATCTTTCGTACTGATAAATGAAAAGGTTGACCTCGATGTCCTTCAGCTCGTCGCGGAGCTTTAAGAAACGGATGGCCTTTTCGCTCTGCTCACGCAGCGGCTCGATCCTGCCCTCGAGCTCGATAAGTATATCGTCGAGCCTGACAAGGTTCTTCTGCGTGTTCAAAAGCTTGCGTTCGGCTTCTTCCTTGCGGACGCGGTATTTGTTTACGCCCGCGGCCTCTTCGAACGCGATGCGGCGCTCGTTGCTCTTTTCGGAAATGATCTCCGATACGCGGCCCTGACCGATTATCGAATAACCGTCCTTGCCGACGCCGGTGTCGCGGAACAGCTCGTGAATATCCTTCAGTCTGCACGAAGCCTTGTTGATATAATACTCGCTTTCGCCCGAGCGATACGCACGGCGGGTTATTGTCACTTCGGTAAAGGGCGTGTTGAGCTCGCCGTCCGAATTATCAAAGCGTATCGAGACCTCGCAGTAGGAGAGAGGACGCTTCTTCTCGGTGCCGCCGAATATGAAATCCTCGACCTTTTTGCCGCGGAGCGCCCTCGCGCTCTGTTCGCCGAGAACGAAGCGGAACGCGTCGGCGATATTGCTCTTGCCGCATCCGTTCGGGCCGATGATCGCGGTGATGCCGTCGGAAAAGTCGAGCGACTGCTTCCTCGCAAATGATTTGAATCCGTTTATTTCTATCTGAGTAAGCTTCATATCACTGCTGCTCCTCGAAATGTTCGGGCTTGACCGCGCCGAGCATCAACAGCGTAGCGTGCGCGGCGTTCTGACCGGCCTCCTGCTTGGAGCCGCCCTGCCCGCGGCCGTAGGACATGCCGTTTATACAGACCTCCATGGTGAATACCCTCTTATGATCCGGACCGGAGATCGAAACAACGTTGTATTCGAGGCTCCCGGCATGATTCTGCTGTATGTATTCCTGAAGGAGCGTCTTGTAATCCTTGACGGTCACGGTCTTGACAGCCTCGTTGATGGCGGATACCGCAAAGCCGAGAATGAATTTTTTCGCCGGCTCGATCCCGCCGTCGAGATACATGGCTCCGATCAGCGCCTCGAGAGCGTCGGAAAGTATCGACGGCTTTTCACGGCCGCCGGTATGCTCCTCGCCGTGGCTCAAAAGTAGATACCTGCCGAGGTCGATCTCACGAGCTGCGTCGAAGAGCGCGTTTTCATAAACGGCGCGCGAACGGACGCGGGTCATAAGGCCCTCGTTCATCTGAGGATTGTTTACGAAAAGGTATTCGCTGACTATAAGCTCCAGAACGGCGTCGCCGAGGAACTCGAGCCTTTCGTTATGAACGGCGTTCCTGTTTTCGCCCTTTACATAAGACGTGTGTGTGAGCGCGTTGTTCAAAAGCTCGGGGTCGTTGAAGGAATAGTTAATGACACCCTGAAGCCTGTTAAGCTCAGAATATCTTTTTTCGCTAAGTTTCATAGGAGTTTTCAATTGATGTGCACCGGTTCAATAAAACCCAAGGGCCCACACGGGAAATCCGATGCAGGCGATTGGCTTTTATCGATTGTTATTTGTTGTTCTCGATGATCTCGATGATCTGGCCTACGGTCTTGACCTCGGCGAGCTGCTCATCGGGGATCTCCACGCCGTAGCGCTCCTCAAGATCCATGACGAGCTCGACAAGATCGAGCGAATCGGCCTTAAGGTCTTCGACGAAACGGGTCTCGGGAGTGATGTTCTCCTCGGGAACATTGAGCTGTACGGAGATAGCTTTGCGGATCTCTTCAAACATATTTATTACCACCTTTCTTAAACACAGGGTTTCAAACGAAAGTATTTTAAACCATATTTTGTGTTTTGTCAATCATTTGTTTTGATGTTTTCCACAACATTTATGCGTCCGGCTGATTTTACGGACAGCATATGGTACATATGCTGTTAATATATGAAAAAAACTGTTGACATTCGGCTGCGGAGGAGTATAATTACAAGAGTGTAAAGTATTTTTGATTTACACCTTGCGAAAAGGGGCGTATCATGCAGAAAGAAAAAACGGAAATCACACTCCTTCTCGATTATTACGGTGAATTTCTGACCGACAAGCAGCGCGAGCTTCTTGAGATGAGCGCCGACGAGGATATGTCGCTTTCCGAGATCGCCGAGGTCGAGGGCGTCACGAGGCAGGGAGTCAGAGCCGCCATAATTAACGCCTCGAAAAAGCTTTCCGGGTTCGAGGAAAAGCTCGGGCTCATAGAAAAGGATCGGACGCTCCGCTCGCTTTTGGACGAGCTCGTTTCGGCCAATTCAACGGGCGACGCTTCCGGCGTGAAAAACGCCGCGGATAAGATCCGCTCGGTCATCGGCTGACGAAAGGTTTTTGCTTATGGCATTCGAAGGACTTTCAGCAAAACTGCAGAACATTTTCAAAAAGCTCGGCAACAGGGGCAAGCTTTCCGAAAAGGAAGTGAAGGAAGCCCTGCGCGAGGTCAGGCTCGCGCTGCTTGAGGCCGACGTCAATTATACGGTCGTAAAAAAGTTCGTCAATCAGGTCACCGAAAGGGCGGTCGGGAGCGAAGTGCTCGAAAGCCTTACTCCCGCGCAGCAGGTGATCAAGATCGTTAACGAGGAGCTGACCGATCTCATGGGAGGCTCCGCCGCGAAGCTTGATTACGGCTCCAGAAAGCCCTCGGTATTCCTGCTTTCCGGACTTCAGGGCGCAGGCAAAACGACTATGGCAGGCAAACTTGCGGCTTATCTAAAAAAGCACCAGTCCAAGGATTCGCTCCTTGTCGCGTGCGATATCTACCGCCCCGCGGCGATAGATCAGCTCAAGATCGTCGGCGAAAAGGCAGGCGCAAGGGTATTCGAACGCGGGCAGGCCGATCCGGTCGAGACCGCGAAGCTCGCGGTCGAGTTTGCGGAGAAGAACTTTCTCGACGTGGTCATAATCGATACTGCGGGACGTCTTCACATCGACGAGGCCATGATGGACGAGATCGCTGCAGTCAAGGCTGCCGTCGATCCATCCGAGATACTACTCGTCGTCGACGCCATGACCGGACAGGACGCGGTAAACGTCGCGAAGTCCTTCCACGAAAAGCTCGGGCTCACCGGCGTGATCCTCACCAAGCTCGACGGCGACACCAGGGGCGGCGCCGCCCTCTCCGTGAGAGAAGTCACGGGTCAGCCCATCAAGTTCTCCGGCACGGGAGAAAAGCTCGCCGATCTCGAGGTCTTCCACCCCGAACGTATGGCTTCGAGGATACTCGGCATGGGCGACATGCTCTCGCTCATCGAGAAGGCCGAACAGGCCTTTGATGAGAAAAAGGCCATGGAGCTCACGGGCAAGCTTCGCAGGAACGAATTCACCCTCGACGACTTCCTCGACCAGTTCGAGCAGGTCAAGGGCATGGGCTCGCTCGACGAGCTCGTGGGCATGATACCCGGGCTCAATTCATCGCAGCTCAAGGGCGCGCAGGTCGACACGAAGGCCGTAGGCAGGACGGAAGCGATCATCAGGTCGATGACGCCGGCTGAAAGGGCGAAGCCCGAGCTTTTGAACGCGAGCCGCAAGCGCCGCGTGGCAAAGGGCTCCGGCACCAGCGTCCAGGAGGTCAACCGTCTGCTCAACCAGTTCGAGCAGACAAGGCAAATGATGAAGCAGCTCACGGGCGGCCGATTCAAGAAAAAAGGAAAGAACAAAAAAGGCTTTTTCGGTTTTTAACGGTCTTACCGGCCCAATGCTGGCCGTTTGGATAAAAAACGATAAAACATATTTTTATACCAGGAGGAAAACACTATGTTAAAGATCAGGCTTCGTCGTATGGGCGCTAAGAAGGCTCCCTTCTACCGCATCGTCGTTGCTGATTCCCGCTCACCCAGGAACGGCGCTTTTGTTGAGGAGATCGGTTATTACAATCCCATTTCCGATCCCGTTCAGCTCGTCGTCGACGCCGAGAAGGCGAAGAACTGGATGAAGAACGGCGCGCAGCCCACCGACACCGTTCGCGGTCTTCTCAAGAAGTCCGGCGCTATTGAATAAGCCAAATGGAAGACAATATCATTAAAAACGACGGCATGGACGTGGCCGCCGCTTTCGAGGGATACACCCCCTGCGAGAACGACGGTATAGCCGAGCTCGTCGATTATATCGCCAGGAATCTTGTCGACGACGCGGATTCCGTAAAAGTCGCCAGCAAGAAAAAGGACGATAACGTTCTGATCGTGCTCACCGTTGCAAAGGAAGACATGGGCAAGGTCATCGGCAAGCAGGGCCGCATCGCGAAGGCGATAAGGACCGTTGTCAGGGCGGCTTCCGTCAAGTCCGACGTCAAGTATTCCGTCGAGATCATCTGACATGGATCGCTTCCGCATCGCCCGCATCCTTAAGCCCCACGGAATTAAAGGCGAGGTCAAGGTCTATCCTTTGACCGATAATGTCTCGCGCTTCAAAAGCCTCTCCGAAGCCTTTATCGAAAGGAACGGACAGTACGATCCCATAAGGGTGGACGGCGCTAAATTCGTTTCGGACGCCGCCGTACTGCACATCGTGGGGTACGACACTCCGGAGCAGGCTGAAAAGCTCCGCGGCCTTTATCTCTGCGTCGACAGAGCACACGCCGTAAAGCTTCCGGAGGGAACGTATTTCGTAGAGGATATAATCGGATGCAGGGTCGTATCGACCGACGGTACCGAGCTCGGCCGCGTGACGGAGGTGCTCGAGACCAACGCCAACGACGTTTACGTAATAGAGGGCGAGAGGCGGCTTCTTGTGCCCGCTCTCAAAAAGCTTCTCGAAAAGGTCGACGTCGGCGCTTCTTTGATCGTATTGAACGCCCGTGTGCTCTCGGAGGTAGGTCTGTTTGAGGATTGACGTTCTGACGCTATTCCCCGAAATGTTCGAAGGGGTATTTCATACGAGTATGCTCGGCCGTGCCGAAGAAAAAGGCATACTCTCCTTTCACACGCACGATATAAGGGCGTATTCGGACAATAAGCATCACAACACCGACGACTACGCTTTCGGCGGAGGCGCGGGCATGGTCATGATGGCTCAGCCCGTATTCGACTGCATGGAAGCGGTGCTCGCTGGCGGCAGCGCAAGACGTATACTCATGACTCCGAGAGGGCGTACGCTCTCTCCGGAATACGCGATGGAGCTTTCGAAGGAGGATCGGCTCGTGATACTTGCCGGTCACTACGAGGGGCTTGACGAGCGCATATCAGAGCTGATCGACGACGAGATCTCGATCGGCGATTATGTGCTCACGGGCGGCGAGCTTCCCGCTATGGTGCTTGTCGACTGCGTATCGAGGTTCATCCCGGGAGTTCTCGGCTGTGCCGAGTCGGCGGAGGATGAGAGCTTCTCGAACGACGGGCTTCTGGAGTACCCCCAGTACACGAGACCGGCTGATTTCCGCGGCAGGCTCGTTCCGGAAGTGCTCCTGAACGGCAATCATGCCGAGATAAACAAGTGGCGCAGGCGGCAGTCGCTGCTTAAGACGCTTAAGATGCGTCCCGACCTTCTCGAAAAGGCTGCGCTCACGAAGCAGGATATAGCGTTTCTTGAAGAAAACGGTTACGAAAAGCAATAAAATATATTGATTTTATTTCGTTTTTCTATTGAAAAGAGCTTTTTCACCTGCTATAATACACAAGTTAATGCGATGGTCCTCTGGCCGTATGTCGGTTTAAGAACATCTATATGAAAGGGTCAATATTATGGCAAACATCATTCAGGAACTTGAAAAGGAGCAGCTCCGTACAGACCTGCCCAAGCTTCAGATCGGCGATACCGTACGCGTTTACGTTAAGGTCGTCGAGGGCACCCGCGAGCGTCTGCAGAACTTCGAGGGCATCGTCATCAAGATGCAGGGCGGCGGTATCCGCAAGACCTTCACCGTTCGCCGTATGAGCTACGGCATCGGCGTCGAGCGTACCTTTCCGTATCACAGCCCGGCCATCGGCCGTATCGAGGTCGTTCGTCACGGCGTCGTGCGCCGCGCGAAGCTCTATTACATCCGTGATCGCGTCGGCAAGTCCGCCAAGATCAAGGAGCGCATCGTCACCAAGTGATCTAAATGAACCTGCCCCCATCGTCATTTCGGCCTTGGGGGTATTTTTGTAACGAAAGGAGGGATCCGGATGGACGAAAACGGGATCAAATCGGCGATAAACTGGTATCCAGGGCATATGGCTAAGGCGAAGAGGATGCTTGAGGAGGATCTAAAGCTGATCGACGTAGTCGTCGAGATCGTCGACGCGCGCGCGCCGATGGCCTGCCGCAACCCCGATTTCGAAGCGCTATTCAAAAACAAGATCCGGATCGTTCTTCTAAACAAGGCAGACCTTTCCTCGAAGGAAGCGAATAAAGCTTGGACGAGGCATTTCTCGGACGAAGGATACTCCGTTCTCGAATATGTTTCGATAGGCTCCGGCTCAAGGAAAAACGCCGTTTCGCTCATCGAGAAGGCAGGGGAGCCAATACTGAAAAAATACCGCGACAAGGGCGTTTCAAAAACGTTAAGGGCGATGGTCGTCGGCATCCCTAACGTCGGGAAATCGACTTTTATAAACAAGCTCGCCGGCACAGGCAAGGCGCTTACCGGCGATAAGCCCGGAGTCACCCGCGGAAAACAGTGGGTCAAGATCTCTCCTTACCTCGAGCTTATGGATACCCCGGGGCTGCTTTGGGCAAAGCTCGACGATCAAACGCTCGCGAAGCATCTTGCATATATAGGCTCCATCAGGGACGACGTAATGAATGTCGAGGAGATAGCGGGAGCGCTTCTTTCGGATCTTTCCTCGCTCGCCCACAGCGAGCTGTATTCCCGATATCCGAAGATTACTCAGGACGAAGCCGTTTCTCCCGAGGAGCTCCTTGAAGGCGTTGCCAAAAGCCGCGGTTTCATATTGAAGGGCGGCGTATACGACACGGAACGCGCGGCGAGGATCGTGCTCGACGAATACCGCGCGGGCAAAATAGCGAAGGTGACATTCGAGCTTCCCGACGATGAGTAAGATCAACGAACAGGAAAGGCTCTTCGAGCTTTCAAAATACGAACGCGAGCTTTGGGAACAGGGCTGTTCGGTCTGCGGCATGGACGAGGTGGGCAGGGGACCGCTTGCGGGGCCCGTCGTGACCTGCTGCGTTATAATGCCTCGCGATGGTCTTATCGAGGGCGTCAACGACTCTAAAAAGCTGAGCGAGAAGAAACGCGAGCTTTTATACGACCGTATAATGAACTCGGCGGTCGCCGTGGGCTTTGGCGTATGCGATGAAAAGGTCATCGATGAGATCAACATCTTAAACGCCACGAAGCGCGCGTTCAGGGAAGCGTATTTCGATATGGGCGTATCGGCGGACGCGGCGCTGATCGACGCGGTGAAGGGGCTCGATATCCCATGCAGGAAGATACCAATCATCCACGGCGACGCGCTGTCGTATTCGATCGCCTGCGCTTCCATACTCGCAAAGGTCAGAAGGGACAGGTTCATGGCCGAGATGGACGAGATCTATCCCGGATACAGCTTTAAGAAAAACAAGGGCTACGGCACAAAGGATCATATCGACGCTATCCGCGAGCTCGGCCCGTGCCCGATCCACAGGAAAAGCTTTATAGGCAATTTTATCAAATGAGAAAGCTTACTGAAAAAAGAAGGACAGGCGACAGGGGAGAGCGCAGAACGGCATTGTATCTGATCCTGCGCGGTTACAGGATACTCGAACGCAATTATACCGTCGGGCATAAGGAGATCGACCTGATCGCGAAGAAGGGTCGCGTGCTCGCTTTCATCGAGGTCAAGACGCGTAACGACACGGTGAATTCCAGCCCTGCCTCTGCCGTTACGGTTAAAAAAAAGCGCAATATCATCGCCGCTGCCGGCTCATATCGCGCCTCGCACGACACATCGGAAATGACGATCCGCTACGACGTTTCCGAGGTCCCGGTCAGGGGAAAGATCAACTATATCCCCAACGCTTTTACGGAATAAAAAAATATACCTATTAAAATAAAGGATTATGTGTTATAATTATCCGGTGAGGATATGCGCTAGGTCGATATCCCCGCCGGATCGCCTGTTTTTACGGGCTTTTCCTTAAAACCCTTCGCCTTCGGGAGAGCGTTTAATGAAGATCAGATCGGTTATATTAATACTTTCGGCCTTACTGCTCATCGCCGTATGCGGATGCGCTCCGAAAACCCCTTCCATAGTAAACGGGGGATTCGACGACGGTATCGCGGGGTGGACGGAAAACTTTTATTATGACGGCATAAGCACCGCTTCGTCGGAGCACGATGCGGATCACGGATCGACGGCGTTCATTTCGTCGGCCTCCGATAACGACGCAAGGCTGATCCAGGAGCTTGAGGTATCGGGCAATACGGTCTACCGTATCGTCTGCGACGTAAAAACCGAGGAAGTCTCCGGCGAGGCCGGAGCCAATATCGGCGTATACGGCGTCGCAGTCACAGGGGGCACGGTCACAGGCACGACGGACTGGCACGAGATCGAGCTCGTGGGCAAGACGGCGCCCTGCCAAAAGGTTCTGCCCGTTTCCGTCGGCATTGGCGGGCACGGCTCGCTTGCAAGCGGCAAGGCATGGTTCGATAACGTAAGGATCGAGCTTGCCGAAGACGCCCGGACCGATACCATGTTCGGGAAAGCTTCTTCCAATACGCCTAAAAAGATCGACGCTCCTAACGAATTCCCCACGGGAAAGGTCGTTTTGACAGCGCTGTATTCGACCGTGTTCTTTCTCCTGATACTCACGTGGCACAGGACGAGCGCGCGCAAGCCGCTGAAAAAAGAAAAGAAGACCGGCGCAGGCTATGCCGCGCTGATACTCGTCGGCGCATTCCTTTTAAGGCTCGCGCTTGCAATAATAGCCCTTGAGACCACAAAGCTCGGAGGACATAAGACCGATATAAACTGCTTCACCGCATGGGGCATGCGCGTCGCAAATAACGGCGCCGCCCGTTTCTATGAGCAGTGGTGCGACTATCCTCCCGGATACATGCTCGTTCTCGGCGCGATAGCGAGCCTGAGCAACGCGCTCGGCCTCGATTACGGCGTCTATATAGTTCTTGTCAAGACGCCGAGCATACTCTGCGATATCGCATGCGCATGGCTCATATGGCGGTATTCCGTCAAGTCCATGAGCCGCAGCGCGGCGCTGTCGCTGACGGCAGTGGTCGCTTTCACGCCTGTCATGGCATACGTTTCGGCTTATTGGGGGCAGATCGATCAGCTGCTCGCGCTTCTCCTTATCGTTCCGATACTGCTCCTCTATAAGCGCAGACCGATACTCGCCGGGCTCTTTTACGGCCTCGCCATAGCTATGAAGCCGCAGGCGCTGATGTGCGGCCCCATGTTCGTCGCCGCATGCATCATCTATATCATTTCGGGCGACAGGTACGACAACCCGTTCGCATCAAGAAGCGTTGTAAAGCTCCTTAAGATCAAAAAGGATACCGTCGGGCTGAGGGTATTCGAGGTGCTTGCCGCAATGATCGGCGCGCTCTTACTCATAATCCTTCTGTCGCTTCCATTCAAAGGCGAACAGGAACCGTTCTGGCTTCTCGATAAATACATAGGCACGGCGACATCATATAAATACGCGACCGTAAACGGCTATAATTTCTGGGCGCTCATCGGGGCAAACTGGAAATCGGTGGACGAACCCTTCCTCGGCCTGACCTACGGAAAATGGGGGACCGTATTCATGGTCTTCTTCATTGCCGCGGGTATCGCGCTTTACGCTTTCGCGTCGATAAAGCACAGGAACGCGAAGGGCGCGCTGCCTCTTTCCATGGCGTATTCACTCGCGGGGATATTCACATTCGGCCATTACATGCATGAAAGATACATCTTCCCGGCGCTGATGCTCATAATGTTCGCATACGTCTTTTATAACGACAGGCGCCTTATCTGGACATACGCGGCGTATGCGGTCACGACCATGGTAAACTGTCTTGCGGCATTCTATTACAGTGAACTGTTCGAGTACGGGCTGTATTGGGACAAGAGGATAATATTCTGGTGCTCGCTCGCGAACGTCGCGGTTTTTGCGCTCTTCACGGTGCTCGTTGCCGTTCTTATGATCGGGAACAAGCCCAAAAAGGCGTACAACGGATGATACGCTCGAACGAAAGGACGGAAATATGAAGAAACTGATATCGCTCATCGCGGCTTTTTCGATCGTATTGATCGCCGTTACGGCATTCGCGGCCGTAGACCCGGCGCTGATAAACGGCGGCTTCGACGAAGTCGACGAGGCGAACGGGCTTCCCGTATCGTGGGATTTCCATTCATATCATACCGAGTATAACGACAAGATAGGGAATGCGCTGGCGTTCTGCGAGACGGATCCCGACAGGGGAACTGTTCTTTATATGCGCGCCATAGACAACGACGACGTCGCCGTATTCCAAAGGATAAGCGTCGAGCCCTCGACCGTATACAGGCTTTCTTGCTATATCAAGACCGTCGGCGTCGAGAACGGAGCCGGCGCGAATATCGCGCTTCGCGAAATAATCGCGTGCTCCGACGGCTTATACGGCGACAACGGCTGGACTAAGGTCGAGCTCGTCGGCAAAACCGGCCCGAAGCAGGACTATATGGTCGTATCGTGCCGCGTCGGCGGATACAGTGCCGAATCCCTCGGAGAAGCCTGGTTCGATGATTTTACGGTCGAGAAGCTCGAAAACTATTCGGGGAACTTGATCCCGTTCTATTCCGGCACTTCCGAAAAAGAAAAGACAAATAATGGCGGCGCGCTGAAGACACTGCTCATCATACTCGTTTCCGCTGCGGCTCTGGCCGGAGTGATCGTCGTCCTTTCTAAGGTGTTCGGCAAAAACGATGGGAAAAAGGGCCATAAGGCCGTTTCCTCGCTCGGAAGCTATGCCGACGACAAATCAAGAAAGCTTCCGGAGCTTTCCGCGCTCCGCGACCGCTCGTTCTTCGATCTGAGGGACGATTCCGTACCGGGACCCACAGACTCCCGCTTGAAGCTTACCAAGCTCGACAGGATACTCGTCCTCGTTCTGACCGGCATTTACGGGATAATAGCTTTCATACGTCTCGGAACACTCAATTTCCCGACCAGCCGCTTTACCGCCAACTCGGGCGACTCCGTCAGGATAGAGTTTTCGAAGCCCGTAAAGCTAGGAGACATCTGGCAGGTTTCGGGCATTTCCCATGTCAAATATAAGCTCGTCGCAGACGACGGCACCGAGATCTATTTCGCCGATTCGTCCGATGCGAACAACATAAACAAGAACCGCGAATACGGGCATATGTACCGCTGGGCAAGCATAAACGAAAGCTCGGTCAAAAGCGCCGGCGAAACGACGGGCTTGACGCTCACGGTATGGGGCGGCGATTACGGAAGAAAAAGCCAGCCCGATCTCGTGCTCCTCGAGCTCGCGATATTCGATACCGACGGGAACCTCGTCGAGTGCACCGTTCCCGAAAGTGCCTCGGCGCTCTTCGACGAGCAGGATACCGTACCTGCTTCTCCGAGCTATTTTTACGGAATGTACTTCGACGAGCTCTATCACGGACGCACTGCTTTGGAGCATATCGAAAATCTGCCGGTTTACGAATGGACGCATCCGCCCCTCGGCAAACTGATCATCGCTTCGGGGATACTCATATTCGGCATGAAGCCTTTCGGCTGGAGGGTGATGGGCGCGTTTTTCGGCGTGCTGATGGTACCGGCTATGTACTTCCTCGCTAAACGGCTTTTGAAGAGGACGGAGCTCGCGTTCTTCTCGACTTTCCTGTTCACGTTCGATTTCATGCACTTCACCCAGACGAGGATCGCGACGATCGACGTTTACGGCGTGTTCTTCATACTGCTTATGACCTATTATATGCTTCAGTTCATAAGCATGGACATAGGCGATGAAACGAAGAAGATGCTGAAGCCCCTTGCGCTGTCCGGTCTGTTCTTCGGCCTCGGCTGCGCTTCAAAGTGGATCTGTCTTTATACGGGCGTGGGGCTCGCCGTGCTGTTCTTCGTCAAGCTCGTGATCATGGGCGTAAGAAGCTATAAGCTCTCGCACTTCAAAAAGAACGAAGGGAAAAAGCTTCCGTCGAAGTTCTGGAAACGCTGCGGCATACTCTGCGCATGGTGCGTGCTGTTCTTCATAATACTGCCCGTGCTGATCTATTCCGCATCCTATTTCCGCTACTATACCGCCCAGTGGCTTCCCGCAAGGCAAACGGAGATCTATAACGCCGACAAGAGCGCTTACGCATCCGCGGACGACGTCAAACTCGGCTTCAAAGAGGCTGTCGCGACATACGCGAAGGGCGTAATAAAGAACCAAAAGGATATCTTCAATTATCACAGCGGCCTTGAGAGCGAGCACGCTGCCTCGTCCACATGGTGGATGTGGCTCATGGATCTTCGTCCGACGTGGTTCTACGTTGGCGAGAGGGAAACGGTCGAGTATGAATCCGGCAGGACGGCAAGCTTTGTCGGGACTATCTGCTCGTTCGGCAACCCGCTCGTATGGGTGGCGTGCAACGTTTCGGTAATAATACTGATCGTTCTGCTCATCGTACGCGTACGCAGGTTCCCGCTCGAGCCGTGGTTCATATTCGTATGCCTGGCCGCCAACTTCATGCCCTGGGTATTGGTGACGAGAAGCACCTACGCGTATCATTTCTTCGCGTCGGTGCCTTATGTATCGCTTGCGGCAGGATACCTTATCGGGATAGTCGAGGACTTCTACTACGAGAAGCACGCTCTTTCCAAAACAAAGAAAAAACCGGGGATCTATAAGCTCAAATACGTTTGGATGGCGCTCGTACTGATCCTGTTCTGTGTATTCTTCCCGGTGCTCTCGGGCATAAAGACCAATTCGTCATACGTTGCCGCGCTCGAATGGGTGCCGTACCACAGGTGGGAGGTACACGAAACGGACGAGAACGGCAAAGAAACGGTGAAGAATTACCGGATAGGCTGGACTCTCACGTCATACGAATGGTACGATTCTTCGGATCCAGACAAGTACGTGACCAAGATCTATAAATAGGTGAAAGATGGAAATGAACGAAACCGAAAAGCTTGAAACGGAAACTGCGCCGAAGAAGGGAAAAAGCTTAATACAGCTTATAAAATTCGCTCTCGTCGGCGCGAGCAACACGCTCGTCGACATGCTCGTCAATACGGGCGTGTCATTCCTGCTCGGACTCCTGTTCGGCGGAGGATGGGTGGTATATGTATCGAAGGGGATCGGCTACGCTTGCGGGATACTTAACAGCTATCTCCTTAACAGCGGCTGGACGTTCAGGGAAGAAAGACGCCGCGATAAACGCGAGGTGATCAGCTTTATCGCAGTCAATCTTCTCGTTCTCGGGATTTCCTTCGGGCTGATATACCTCTTCAAAAACGTATTCGGGCTCAACGCATGGTGGGACGGCGCAGACGCTCCCGCGTGGATTAAAAAGATAGTCGGAGGAGACCTCTTCTGTTCGCTGCTTGCGACGGTCGTATGTCTGCCGATCAACTTCATACTCAACAAGCTGTTCGTATTTGTCGGCAAAAAGGGAAAGGAAAACAACTGATAATGCTTGCGAAGATGATGAGCTACGGTCTTATCGGGATCGACGGGATCCCGATAACAGTCGAGATCGATATTGCGCGCGGGGCGCAGACCGTCGATACGGTCGGTCTGCCCGACAACGCCGTAAAGGAATCGAGGGAGAGGATCAGATCCGCCATACTCAACAGCGGGTATGAGTTTCCCCAGATGCACGTGCTCGTCAATCTCGCTCCGGCAGATATCAAAAAAGAGGGCACGGTCTACGATCTGCCCATCGCCCTCGGCATACTTGCCGCAAAAGGCGCGTTCCCGGCTATGGCCGCCGAAGACTGCGTGATAGTCGGCGAGCTTGCGCTCGACGGCAGCGTGCGCTCGGTAACGGGCGTTCTGCCAATGGTCATCGACGCTCACGACCGCGGATTCAGGAAGTTCATGATCCCCGCTGCGAACGCGGACGAAGCCTCGTTTTTCGGCGATATTGATATATATCCCGTAAAGAACCTCATCGAGGCCTGCAGACATTTCAAAGGCTCATGTCCCATAGCGCCTCATCCGCAGCTAGATTGGAGCGGGCATAAGACGCACTATGCGTACGATTTTTCCGAAATAAAGGGACAGCAGGCTGCAAAACGCGCCGCGGAGATCGCCTGCGCGGGAAACCATAACCTTTTGCTTATCGGCAGCCCCGGTTCCGGCAAAACGATGCTTGCAAGGAGCATACCGTCGATCCTGCCCGAGATAACGATGGAGGAATCGCTCGAAATCACAAGGATCCATTCCGTCGCGGGCGAGCTTAAAGGGAGGGGCATCATAACAGAAAGACCCTTCCGCGCTCCGCACCATTCGGCGTCGATACCTTCTCTCGTCGGAGGCGGAGCAAGGGCTCTCCCCGGCGAGATCAGCCTCGCCCATTACGGCGTGCTGTTCATGGACGAGTTCCCGCTTTTCCCGCCTTCCGTACTCGACGCATTAAGACAGCCGCTCGAGGACGGGACGGTCACAATAACGAGAGCTGCGGCAAAGACGACCTATCCCGCGGAGATAATGCTCGTTGCCGCAATGAATCCCTGTCCGTGCGGCAATTACGGCTCAAAAACGAAGGAATGCCGATGCTCGCCCCTGCAGATCGAGCGCTACCGAAACCGCATAAGCTCGCCGCTCCTCGACAGGCTCGATATCCATATCGAGATGAACGAGGTGGATTATAAGGACCTTACCGACAGAGCTCCCGGCGAAAGCTCGGCGTCTATCCGCGAAAGGGTACTCGCTGCGAGGCTGAGGCAGAAGGAGAGGTACAGGGACGAGGGAGTCCTCTTCAATTCACAGCTTTCCACGGCGCAGTTAAGAAAGTACTGTCGAATGGCTCCCGACGCGGAGGAGCTCCTGCATACCGCTTATGACAGGCTCAAACTCTCGGCAAGGGGCTATACGAGGATAATAAAAGTGTCGAGATCGATAGCTGATCTCGACGGCTCGGACAAGATAGAAAA
Source organism: Clostridia bacterium (assembly GCA_017614315.1). Classification (GTDB taxonomy): domain Bacteria; phylum Bacillota; class Clostridia; order Christensenellales; family CAG-138; genus UBA3857. The sequence goes on from JAGACA010000006.1 coordinate 195,541, forward strand.
GAAGCATGTGCTCGAGGCGGTGCAGTTCAGAGGCCTCGACGAAAAATACTGGGGCAGCAGCAGGGGTTGATTCTGTATGGATTACAACCTTCGTGACAGAGCATGGATATGGCTTAACTCGGCGGTCGGCACCAACGTCAGACTTGCCGACGAGCTTATTTTCATAAACGACGGGCTGCTGCCGCTGTTCGACTCGGTGCGAAAAGGAAAGCCGATCAGGCTTCCCGCATCGAGCGGCGAGTCTCTTTTGGATACGCTTAAAAAACGCTCGGACGACAGGAGCATCGACGCGGCGATAAGCAAGCTCGATTCGATCGGAGCAGCTGCGGTCACCCGCGACAACGCCGATTACCCCAATCTCCTGCGCGAGATCTACGATCCGCCTACGGTACTTTTCGTAAAGGGAAAGCTTAAGAGCAGCATCCGGCTTCCCATCGCCGTGATCGGCTCCAGGAAATGCTCCGACTACGGCAGAAGCATGGCCGAACGCTTCGGCAGGGAGCTCGCCAAGAAGGGCGCATGCGTGATCTCGGGTATGGCGGAGGGCTGCGATTCCGCCGCGGCGCTCGGAGCGCTCTCCGTAAAGGTGGCGGAATATCCCACGATCGCCGTGCTCGGAAGCGGGATCGACGTGGTCTATCCCTCGTCGAACAGGAAGCTTTACGATGCGATAGCGGAAAGGGGCGCCGTCATATCGGAGCTTTCGCCCGGGAAACGTCCCTCGCGCGAGAGCTTTCCTCAAAGGAACCGACTGATAAGCGGAATGTCGAAGGGCGTCCTTGTCGCCGAAGCCGGCTTAAAGAGCGGAACCAGCATAACCGTCGGCTTTGCGCACGATCAGGGCAGGGACGTATTCGCCGTTCCGGGCAGGATCACCGATATCATGAGCGCCGGATCGAACCAGCTTATAAAGCAAGGCGCAGCCAAGGCTGTTTTCGGCGTGGACGACATACTCTTCGAATATGGAGTATTCGTTATCCCGGAGGAGCCGAAAAAGGAAAAATCCGTCCTTTCGGATCTTTCTCCAAAGCAGAAAATGATATACGAGGAGCTCATGCTCGGAGAAAAAACAGCCGATTTTTTATGTGAAAAACTCGGTTTTGACGTTTCCGAAATAAATATCTACTTGACAGAAATGGAATTATCGGGAATAATAAATAGACTTCAAAACGGATCGTATTCGATCCAGAGCAGAACATAACGGAAAATGACCGCTGAAAGGATCTAATTGACAAAATGACGGACACACTCGTAATCGTTGAGTCTCCCGCAAAGGCAAAGACCATCGCAAAGTATCTCGGTTCAAAGTACAGAGTCATCGCATCGAACGGACATGTGAGGGATCTTCCCAAAAGTCAGCTCGGCGTCGATATAGCAAAGGATTTCGAGCCCAAGTATATCACTCTGCGCGGGCGAGGCGAAGTTCTTGAAAAGATAAAGAAGGAAGCAAAGCAGGCCAAAAAGGTCCTGCTCGCTACCGACCCTGACCGCGAAGGAGAAGCGATAAGCTGGCATCTTGCCAAGTCTTTGAATATCGATCCCTCGGCAAGCTGCCGCGTGGTCTTCAACGAGATAACGAAATCGGTGCTCCAGGCTTCTATCAAAAAGGCGAGACCCATCGACGAGAACCTTGTCGACGCTCAGCAGGCGAGGCGCGTCCTCGATAGGCTCGTGGGCTATAAGATCAGCCCGCTCCTTTGGGCGAAGGTCAGGAAGGGACTCTCCGCCGGACGCGTGCAGTCCGTCGCAACGAGGATAATATGCGACCGCGAGCAGGAGATAATGGATTTTAACGCCGAGGAGTACTGGACTATCACCGCATACCTTGCCGCGCCTCATTCGAGAAAGCCCATCGAGGCAAAGTTCTTCGGCTATAACGGCGAGAAGACGGATGTTAAGACCGACGATGAAGCGAAAGAGGTCGTTCGCCGCTCCGAAGGCAAGCCCTTCGTGCTTACCGAAACAAAACGCTCTGAAAAGCTGAAGAACGCCCCCGCGCCATTCACTACCAGCTCCATGCTCCAGGAGGCGTCGAGAAAGCTCGGCATTTCCCCAAAGATCGCCATGTCGCTCGCTCAGCAGCTCTATGAGGGCGTCGATATCGACGGCAAGGGCTCCGTGGCTCTTATCACTTACATCCGTACCGACTCCGTCAGGGTCTCCGCAGAGGCGCAGACTATGGCGCTTGAGTTCATTAAAAACAGCTACGGCGATAAATACGTTCCGAAAAAGCCGAACGTATATAAGGGCAGATCAAACGCTCAGGACGCGCATGAGGCGATAAGGCCGACGAACCTTCTAATCGAGCCGTCCATGATCAAGGATTCCGTCAAATCCGGCCTTTACAGACTATACAAGCTCATTTACGAACGTTTTCTTGCGAGTCAGATGACCGGCGCAAACTATGAAGTCACGCATTTGACGTTCAACGCGGGCGACTGCACTTATAAGGCGAACGGCGTTCGGACGGTCTTCGACGGCTACACGAAGCTCTACACCGAATCCTCGGACGACGCGGAGGAGAAGGAGGGCACGCTGCCTGAGCTTCCCGAGGACGCAAAGCTCACTGCCTCGGAGATCAAGCCCACTCAGCATTTCACTCAGCCGCCTGCAAGGTATACCGAGGCTTCGCTCGTAAAGACGCTCGAGGAAAAGGGCATCGGCCGCCCGAGCACCTATTCTCCCACGATCTCCACGATCATTGACAGGGGCTATGTTTGCCGCGAGAAGAAACAGCTTTTGCCGACGGAGCTCGGTTTTGTCGTAACACAGCTCATGAAGGAAAACTTCAGCGATATCGTCGACATCGCTTTCACCGCAGATATGGAGCAAAAGCTTGACGAAGTCGAAGAGGGCAAAAAGGAATGGCGTAAGGTCATCGGCGAGTTCTACGGCCCGTTCGAGAGCTCTGTCGACGAGGCCTTCAAGAACGTCGAGCACGTCAAGATCAAGGACGAGGTCTCGGACGTCGTCTGCGACAAATGCGGCGCTCTGATGGTCTACAAGGTCGGAAGATTCGGCAAGTTCCTTGCCTGTCCCAATTATCCCACCTGCAAAAACACCAAGCGCATCGTCGAAAAGATCGGAGTCAAGTGCCCTAAGTGCGGCGCGGAGCTTATAAAGCTTCACACGAAAAAGGGAAGGGCGTTCTACGGCTGCGAGCATCATCCCGACTGCGGGTTCGTTTCATGGCTTCGTCCCACCGGCGATTCCTGCCCGAAATGCGGAAAGTACATGGTACAAAAGATCGGCAAGAACGGAAGCTATAAACAGTGCTCGGATACCGAAGGCTGCGGATATGTGATGCGCACGCCCTCAAAGAAAAGCGATCCGGAAGAATGACGGAGCCGATCGTAAACGTAATAGGCGCTGGGCTTGCCGGATGCGAAGCGGCGTATCAGCTCGCTTCCCGCGGAATCCGCGTGAGGCTTGTCGACATGAAGCCCAACAGGCTTTCTCCAGCTCATAAGCTCGGTTCGTTCTCCGAACTCGTATGCTCCAACTCATTGCGCTCCGATAATATCGAAAACGCCGTAGGGCTCCTCAAAGAGGAGCTGCGGCGTTTAAATTCACTTATAATGAGATCCGCGGACAAAACGAGGATCCCCGCAGGCGGCGCGCTCGCGGTCGACAGGACGGGCTTTTCCGAATTCATTACCGACGAGCTCAAAAACAACGGGAACGTCGAGATCGTATCCGAAGAGATAAAGCGGATACCGGATGGTTATACCGTGATCGCGACCGGACCTTTGACGGACGGCGAGCTCCTTCGGGACGTCGAGAAGGTGACCGGCGCGTGCCTTCATTTCCATGACGCAGCGGCGCCGATCGTCTCGCGCGATTCCATCGACATGGACAAGGTGTTCTTTCTTTCAAGATACGACAGGGGAGAGGATTATCTTAATTGTCCGATGAACGCCGAGGAGTATTTCGGCTTCGTGCGCGAGCTCGTGAAAGCAGAAACCGCGCCTCTTCACGAATTCGAAACGCCGAAGGTATTCGAGGGCTGTATGCCTGTCGAGGTGATGGCGAAACGCGGAGAAATGACGCTTGCGTATGGGCCCTTGAAGCCCGTCGGGCTGGTCGATCCGTGCACGGGCAAACAGCCTTTCGCCGTCGTACAGCTCAGGCGCGACAACGAAGCCGGCACGCTTTACAACATGGTCGGGTTCCAGACCAATCTTAAATTCGGCGAACAGAAGCGTGTTTTCAGCATGATACCCGGCCTTGAAAAAGCGGAGTTTATTCGCTGCGGCGTGATGCACCGCAACTCATATATGGAGTCTCCGGGCAAGCTGACGCCGTGGTTCGAGTTCAAGGGCAGGGAAGGTCTGTTCTTTGCCGGACAGATAACCGGCGTCGAGGGATACGTCGAAAGCGCCGCATCGGGATTTGTTGCCGGAGTCAATATGGCGAGGCGCGTTCGCGGCGAGGCAATGCTCGATTTCGGAGCGTCGACCGCGATAGGTTCTCTCGGGCACTATGTTTCCGAATATAACGGGTCGGATTTTCAGCCGATGAATGTAACGTTCGGCATAATGGATCCGCCCGAAACGCGAATAAGATCAAAGAAGGAACGCTGCGCTTATATAGCGAAGCGATCTCTGGCTCTTATCAACGAATACACAGAAGGAGTGTTATAAATGGATCAGTTTAAGGGAACGACGATCGTCGCGGTCAAATCCGAGACCGGCTGCGCCATAGCGGGCGACGGACAGGTAACTCTCGGTGAAAACACCATCATGAAGCATACCGCGCGAAAGGTCAGAAGGATCTATAACGACAAGGTCGTCGTGGGTTTTGCCGGTGCGGTCGCCGACGCATTCGCGCTTTGCGACAGGTTTGAGGCCAAGCTCGAGCAGTTCGGCGGCGGTCTTTCCCGCGCCGCGGTTGCGCTTGCGCAGGAATGGCGGAGCGACAAGGTAATGCGCCAGCTCCAAGCGCTGCTTATCTGTGCGGATAAGGACGAGCTCCTTATCATTTCCGGCACCGGCGAGGTCATAGCGCCGGACGACGGTATAGCGGCGATTGGTTCCGGCGGCATGTTCGCTCTCGCAGCGGCGAGAGCACTCAAGAACAACACGTCGCTGTCGGCAAAAGATATCGCGGAGAAGGCGATACTCATCGCTTCGGACATCTGCGTGTATACCAACGGCAACGTTACGGTCGAGGAGGTGTAAAAATGCTTACTCCCAAACAGATAGTCGAACAGCTCGACAGGTTCATCGTCGGACAGGACGAAGCGAAGCGCCAGGTCGCTATCGCGCTGCGGAACAGGTATCGCCGTTCCCGCCTTCCCGCGGAGATAAAAGAGGAGATCACTCCGAAGAACATAATCATGATGGGCCCGACGGGCGTCGGAAAGACCGAGATTTCAAGAAGGCTCGCAAAGCTTGTCGACGCTCCGTTCGTCAAGGTCGAAGCTACAAAGTTTACCGAGGTCGGTTACGTAGGCCGTGACGTCGATTCTATGGTCAGGGATCTTGTCGAAGCTTCCATCAGGCTTTGCAAACAGGCGGCGTACGAGCGCGTGCGCCTGATGGCAGAGGCCGCAGCGGAACAGAGGCTCGTCGACCTTCTTTCCGAGGATCCCGGTACAAGGAAAAGGAAGAGCAAGGCTGCAAATCTCTTCGGCCTGCAGATGCTTCTCGGCCCCGGAACGGAAAACAATCCCGAACCTGAACCGACCGAGGAAGAGATCAACACAAGGAAAAGCAAAAGGGAAGCCATACTCGATTCCCTGCGCAAGGGCGAGCTCGAGGAAAACATCGTTACGGTCGAGGTGACCGAGTCGAACAGCGGCTCCGACGCCATGCTTGCGATGGGCATAGATCTTAACTTGAATGAGATGTTCGGCGGCATGCTCCCCAAAAAGAAAAAGCAGAGAAAGGTACCTGTCAAGGAGGCGCGCCGTATTCTGATCGCCGAAGAATCCGACAAGCTTATCGACATGGACGAGGTAATCGACCGGGCGGTCGAGCGCGCAGAACAGGACGGGATAATATTCATCGACGAGATCGATAAGATCGCTGCGTCCGGTCACGTCGGCGGCGCGGACGTTTCGAGAGAGGGCGTCCAGCGGGACATACTTCCGATAGTCGAGGGCTCGACCGTAAATACCAAGTACGGCCCCGTAAAGACGGATTACATGCTTTTCATCGCGGCAGGCGCGTTCCACGTTTCGAAGGTTTCCGACCTTATCCCCGAGCTTCAGGGACGTTTTCCGATCAGGGTAAAGCTCAACGCGCTTTCGGTCGAGGATTACGAGAATATCCTTACTCAGCCTGAAAATGCGGTCACAAAGCAGTATGAAGCGCTGCTTCTTACCGATAACATAAGGCTAAGCTTCGACGACGACGCAAAACGCGCGATAGCCGAGGCCGCGTACCACGCGAACGAGACGAGCGAAAACATAGGCGCGAGACGCCTTCACACGATCATCGAAAACCTTTTGGAGGACATCTCCTTCAACGCATCGGGAGATCATCCGATGATCGACGTCGTGATCAACAAAAACTATGTCGACAGCCATCTCAACGTGTCAAAGGCTTCCGACGATCTGAATAAGTTCATCGTATAAAGGATAATCTCTAATATGAGCCGAATTGATATACGGCTTATAAAGGAGATCGACAGATGAGCAAAAGAATAACGGCTTTACTGCTGTTGATTATCGTTTTCTTAAGCGGCTGCGGAAAGAGGGGAGGAGAAGCGCCCTCACTTCTTTCCGATGAAGCCGTTTTGATTTCCGAAAAGCATTTTGCGCTTGCGGAACCGACCGTATGGATCACCGAATATGAGCCTGCTCCGACGGAGCTTCTTACACCCGAACCGACCGAGATACCGGAGGAGATAGTCGAAGCGCTGATCCCTGCGCCTGCATCGACCGAACTCCCGACTCCGGAGCCGAACGGAAGAAATGTTTATTACACGGTCAGCCCCGGTCAGTTTACGGACGAAGAGATATACCTTGTCGCAAGGTTCATTACCTGCGAGGCAAGGTACGCCGGCGACGAGGGACAAAGGTCGGTAGCAAGCGTGGTGCTTAACAGGGTGCTCAACTCATCCGGCAGGTTCCCGAGCACTGTGACCGGAGTGCTTTTGCAGCGCAATCAGTTCGTAAAAAAGGATAAGCTTTACAGCACCGAGCCGACGAGCAAGGCGCTCAAAAACGCCAGATACGTCTTTTCAGAGCACGGCTCCACGCTCCCGAAGATGGTCCTGTTTTATAAGGCTGCTTTTCTCGGAACGACTTGGGAGGATTATATGGATTACTATAAGACGATCGAGGGCAACTGTTTCTTTTACGGAAAATATTACTTCTGATACTATGCTTTTTCAGAACAGATACTGATACCGCTATTAATCGAAAGGCGGTATCTTTTTTATGAAGGCTGTTATACTTGCGGGCGGCGACGGCAAAAGGCTCCGTCCCGTGACCTGCACCATGCCGAAGCCCATGGTGCCTCTTTTGAACAAACCGACCATATTCTATACGCTCGACCTGTTAAAGCTGCACGGCGTGAAAGAAGCCGTTATTACCCTCGGCTATATGGGTAACACGATACGCGAAGCGGTCGGAGGGGGCGAAAAATGGGGCATGAGCGTTGACTATTCCGATCCGCCGAAGAGGCTCGGCACGGCCGGAAGCGTAAGGGAAGCGATCACGGACGACGGGGAAGTATTGGTACTGAGCGGCGACGGGATTACCGACGCCGATCTTTCGTCCGCGATCGAAGCGCACAGAAGAAAGAACGCCTGCGTTACGGTCATGCTTTATCATGTATCCGATCCCTCCGAATACGGCATAGCCGTCGCAGACAGCGAAGGCTTCATAAAGAAATTCATCGAAAAACCGGAAAGCAGCGAAGTCTTCAGCGACAGGGCGAATACGGGCATATACGTTCTTTCGGAAAAAGCGCTGTCCATGATACCGAAGGGAGAGGAATACGATTTTTCCAAGGACCTTTTCCCCAAGCTTCTGTCGGAAGGCGAAAGGATACTCGGCTTCGATCTTGACGGCTACTGGTGTGACGTGGGGGATATCTTCGCATACAGAAAAGCGCAGGAAGATATGCTCGACGGCAAGATGAGCTTTGAAACAGAAGCTGAGGATCGCGGCGGGGTATTCGTGGAAAAAGGCGCGATGATTTCGTCTGAGGCGGTGATCGATCCGCCATGCTATATCGGACGCGGAGCGGAGATCGGATCCATGACTTTGATCGGGCAGTACTCCGTGATATCGGACGGCGTTAAGATAATGGAAGGCGCGAGCGTCAAACGTTCGATCGTAATGAAGAACGCGACGGTAAGGCGGCTTTCGGAGCTTCGCGGTACAGTAGTGTGCGAAAACGCGGATATAGATTCAAGGGATATGCTCCTCGAAGGCTCTGTCATCGGCGCAGGAGCTGTAATGGAAAAGAACGTCACAGTCAATCAAAACGTGCTGATCTGGCCGGATAAGAGGATAGTGCGGGGAACGAACTGTATGCGCGACGTGGTATGGGGAAGGGGCGAAAAGGCTCGATTCGACTGCCCGGTGCTTTCGGGATATGCCGACAGGGAGCTTGAGCCGGAGACCGTTCTCTTAATTGCCGCTTCGTTCGCGCACGGTATGGATGAGTTTTCGGAGGCGGGTCTGGCGGCGGACGGCAGCCCGTTGTCCGTCATGTTCAGGCAGGCCGCGGCGTCGGGAATGCTCTCACAGGGCGTAGACGTTGTTACTGCTGACGGCATCAGCCGCTCGGCATTCGGATACATGATAAGGAATTCCGGCCTGGCGGGCGGGATCCGTATAGAAGGCGACGCTTTTCAACGTGCGGTCACGCTGAGGTTTTACGGCAAAGACGGAACGGAAGCCGATCCTGCCACGATCAGAAATATAGAGAAAAACCTCAATTCCGGAAGCGTCAAGCCCACGACCTCTTCGGAGATAGGGATCATCAGATACGGATCCGGGCTCGGCATTGAATACGAAGCGTATCTTATGCGAAGATCCGATACGGAAGCGTTAAAAAGGAATTCGGGCAAACTGATCGTCAACGCCGAAAAGTCGATCTCGGACGCCGTATCGAGGATGCTTTTGAAGCTCGGATGGACGGTCGATACCTTGAGCGAGCGGAAAAAGCTTATCCCTACGCACAACTCGGACGCCGTTTCCGTACTCGTCGACGATCAGGATCGTCTGAGCTTTTTCATAAACGGCGTCGGAGCTGTCGACCCGGAACGCACGCTTGCGGTATTGGCTTCGGGCTTCGGACTTAAGAAGGCTTATTTGCCGTCCGAAACGGACGAGGAGCTCGTCGGATATTTGAAGGGACGTGGTACGGAAGTCGTTTTCTCGCCGGCGGACGCAGCCAAACGCAGGATAAAAGCGATGAGGGAAGGAGAATATGAGCCGCTGCTTCTTGAGCCGGAAGCGGGAATAATCGGTATTTGCGAGCTGTTTGCAGGATCCGCGCTCAGGAGGGAATTGTCCGCGCTCCCTGTATCGCATAAGAGAACCAACGAGGTCAGCGCGGATAAATGCGATTTCGGCAGGATGCTCCGGACGCTGATCGAAAACGAGTATGAACGTGTGTCGGATATGGTCGACGGCGTAAGGCTCAAATACGATTCCGGCTGGGTGACCGTAAGACCGGGAGACGGGGGCTCGACCGTCAGGATAGTCGCGGGCAGCCGCGATTCCGAGTATTCGAAGGAGCTTTGCGACGTGTATTCGGAGAAGCTTAGAAAGATGCAAAGGAATAATCGGTCTTGAAAAAATAAAAAACGGTGATAGAATACATATATGTTCAACATCGTTTTGGTGGAACCGGAGATACCGCAGAATACCGGCAATATTTCAAGGACTTGCGCCGTCACGGGATGCAGCCTGCATCTCGTCAGGCCGCTGGGCTTTACTGTTGACGACAGAAAGCTCAAACGCGCAGGCCTCGACTATTGGAACGATCTTGATATCTACTATTACGACAGCTTTGAAGAGGTGGAGGAGAAGCATCCGGATTCCCGGTTTTTCCTGTTTTCCACTCATGCCGAAAGACCGTATGCCGATATCGAATTCAAGGAAGGCGATTTCCTCGTTTTCGGTAAGGAGACCGCCGGGCTCGGGGAGAGGATACTGTCTTCTCATAAGAATATGACCGCGCGTATACCTATGCGCCCGAACGAGCGCTCTTTGAACCTGTCGAATTCCGTCGCCATCGTCGTTTACGAGGCTTTCAGACAAATAGGATTCAAAGGGATGAATTGATATGGACGCTTTGAGCATCATACTAAAAACAAAGATGATCGCCATTGCAAGGAGGATCTACGGATCCGACCTCGTTTCGGCTTCAAAGGCTTTATATGATGGAGGCATAAGGGCGTTTGAAGTCGCTTTCGAGCAGGACAAGCCCATTGAGCTGACCGTTAAAGCGATCGAAGAATTGAGAGCCGCGCTTCCCGCAGACGCCGCAGTCGGAGCGGGGACCGTAATGACGGTCGGACAGGCCGAGGCCGCTCATAGGGCGGGGGCTTCGTTCGTCATCTCTCCGAACACCTCTCCAGACGTTATAAAAAAGACCAAGGAGCTTTCCATGGTATCCGTTCCCGGCGCGATGACGCCGACGGAGATCGCGTTTGCGCAAAGCCTCGGTGCCGATATCGTAAAGTTGTTCCCGGCGGGCGTTCTCGGTATCGAATACTTCAAGGCCGTGAAGGCTCCGCTTAAAACGATCCCGTTAGCCGCGGTAGCGGGTATCACCGAGAAAAACATAAAAGGCTTCTCGGACGCCGGCGCCGCTGCATTCGGAATAAGCTCGAGCCTGTTCAGGACCGAGCTTATCGAAAAAGGCGACTTCGATCGGATAAGGAGCGCTGCAGAGGGATTCATTCGTGCGCTGTCCGATTGATACATATTTTCGCACATACGAAGAAGAATAATCCTTATCAAACGATAAGGATTTTTTATGAGCAAAAAAACGGGAAAACAGTCGTTCGTACTGCCGAGCAAGCCGAGGATAATCTCCTCCGGATCGTTCGTCGGAAGCAAGGAAGGCGAAGGTCCTCTCGGCAAAAGATTCGATACAGTGCTCAAGGACGATACTCTCGGCCTTGACAGCTGGGAGGAGGCGGAATCGAGGATGCTCGAAAGCGCGGTCAGACTGTCGCTTGCAAAGATCGGGAAAAAACCGGACGATATCGACTTCTTCATGGGCGGAGATCTTTTGAGCCAGATAATCGCTTCCGGTTTCGCAGCGCGCGAATTGGCGTCGCCGTTCCTCGGAGTATACGGCGCTTGCTCGACTATGGCGGAGGGGATACTGATCGCGTCGATGCTTACGGACGGTGGCTTTTCAAACCTTGCCGTATGCGGCGCGAGCAGTCATTTTTCATCATCGGAAAGGGAATTCAGATACCCGCTCGAAATGGGCACTCAGTCGCCTCCGACGGCGCAGAGGACAGTGACGGGCGCGGGCGCAGTAGCAATAGCGGGAGAAGGATACGCGGGGGAAAAGTCGTTTTACCATATCGCTGTCTCGGGAGGTACAGTCGGGCGTGTGTGCGATTACGGCATAACCGACGCCTCGGATATGGGCGCGGCAATGGCGCCTGCTGCGGCGTCGACGATATGTGCGTGCCTTTCGGATCTCGGCGCGGAGCCGGCGTATTTCGATGCGATCTATACCGGAGATCTCGGCTCATTCGGAAGCGAGCTTCTTTTCGAGCTCTGCGGGAACAACGGATATGATATAAGCGGCATTCATCATGACTGCGGCTGTATGATATTCTCAAAGGATCAAAAGGTAGTATGCGGAGGTTCGGGATGCGGTTGCTGCGCGACTGTTCTTAGCGCGGAGATACTGAGAAGGCTCGAATCTGGAGAACATAACAGAATCTTATTCGCCGCGACAGGCGCGCTCTTGAGCCCGCTTTCGAGTCTGCAGGGCGAGAGCATACCGGCGGTTTCACACGCCGCTGTGATAGAAAGGATAGGAATATGAGCAGTTGGATCCAATACCTGTGGGCATTTGTCATAGGAGGCGCGTTCTGCGCTGCGGGACAGCTCCTCATAAGCCTTACGAGACTGACTCCTGCGAGGGTGCTCGTATTGTTCGTGACCGCGGGAGCGTTCCTGACGGCTCTCGGCTTGTATGAGCCTATCGTGAAGCTTGCCGGCGCCGGAGCGACGGTGCCTCTGACGGGATTCGGATATTCGCTCGCAAAGGGTGCGATCGACGGAGCCAAAGAGGACGGGCTTCTCGGCGCGCTCTCCGGCGGAATAAAATCGACCGCCGCGGGCGTTGCCGCGGCGATCGTATTCGGGTATGTGATCGCTTTGATATTCAGACCGAAGACCAAGCTGTGATCAAGGCTTGGGCGGCGGTACCTGATGCGCAGGATCGAGAACGTCGACATTGATATCGAAGCCTCTCCAGACATAGATCCTCTTGGGATGCATCTTGTATTCGGAGGTCGCGACGGGAACCGGTTCGCCGATCTTTCTGCCGTTGCGGTAATACTGCTTGTAAGACTGATACTTATAGCCCGTCTTGGCCTCGTTGCCGATGTACCAGTGAGGAGCGGAAAGGTATCCGGTCTGTATGTACTGGGTAGCGGTCGGAGGTATCTCCTCGACAAGCTCGGCGTAGAAATCGATATAATCGAATCTTGACGGGAACGGCTCGCCCCATATCTCACAGCAGACGAGTTTTTTGGACTCGTTCACCCACATGAAAACGTAGATATCGCTGGACGTGTTGTTCGAAAACTTGAAATCCGGACCGCGCGTATCGATCGTGGCGTCAAGTCCCCAGGGAACATAACCGACATGAGAAGAATGGTTCATGCGGGATACGACCTTGAGGTCGGCCTTGACGACCGCATTATACAGCGTGCTCGAGACATGGCAGACGCCGCCGCCGGGGGAGTCGACGCTGTTTGCACCGCCGTTGACGAAGCCGGGAGCCATCAGCCAACCGAGCGCCTCGGTACGGGGACCGAGCGCGTCGTTTATGGAGAAGATATAGCTCTTATTGGATGAATCGGAGGAATCCTTGGGCGGGATCAAAGTACCGTTGACGATACCGCAGGCCTTCTTGATGTTGAATACGCGATTGGGTTTGCCGTATGCGCCGCTCGCATAGCTTGAGGTGAAACGGGATCGCATTACGACCGAGCCCTCAAGATCGGCGGCCTTGATCTCCGGCTCGAGAACGGTCAGCTCCAAATAGATGAGGCCGTACTCCTCGTTGGCGATCCTTTCATGAAGCTCTTCGATAACCTCGTCGGTCTTTGCAACGAAGCCGTTAATGCCTTCTTTGTACGTGATCCTTTCAAGGGTATCGTCGAATACGCTGTCGGGATTGGCGACGATGCAGGCGTTGACGGGCTCGACAAACAGAGAATCGCCCAAAACGCGGATGGCTTTGACCATACGCTCCTCGTCTGCGATCACCGTGCTGGTGATGGTATAGGCTCGGCCGTTTTCGCGGATATCGTCGATCTCCTGACGGATAGCCTCATATTCACCGTCGCTTGCGAGCATAATGGCTTCCGCGAGCACCTGATCGGTATCGTATTTGAAGGAGAAGTAGTCCTTCTTGAAATAAAAGACGCCGTCGTCGCCGTATCTTAATGTGAACCCGACATTCTTGACAAGATCCTCCTCAACCGAAACGAGAGCGGCTTTTGCTTCCGCAAGCGTCATACCGCCGATGGAAACCCCGTTGACCGTGACGCCTTCATGGAATACGCCGGTCGCAAGAAGCTCGTTGCGCTTGACCTCGACCTGGGCGGTCATACTGTCAACGAACCTATTCATGCTGTCGTCGTAGATCTTGCCCGCATACTTCGAAATGACGAGTATCATAGCTATACCGATTATTGCGGCTGCGGCATATTTAATGATCTTTCCCATTTATGTCTCCGATAAAAACGAAAATATCTACAAATTAATTATACCACACAAAGCTCCAAAAGTGAATGGCAGAAAAATTATATTTCAAAGTCCGTCAGCACCCGTGAAGCGCAGCGCCTATCGCCGTCGCAAAAACCGCATGAGGCGGAAGGATTATCTTGTTGGGATAAAGCGCGGCAAACGCCTCGCGCGTGGAGCCTATCTGCTTAAGCACGGTGAGCGAACCAGTAAGCACGATCGGAACGTCGGGATCCTCTGTGCCTCGTGCGGCAAAGACGCCGAGGGTGAACACTGTCTGGAGCACCATGTTGATAAGGCCGAGGGCGATATCGGGCTCCGAAGTCGCACTTGACATCTTTGCAAGGTTGGCGGCGGTGATCTCCGAATGAAGGGTGGATATGTTCTGCTTTGTGATCGCGCCGATGGTAAGATCGATGTTGTTCAGATCGCCCTTTTCGGCGAGCCTGCAAAGGGAATCGAAGTCGTTTGCCGACGTGATGTTGCATCCGAGCCCCGTCAGCGTGCCGCCGCCTACGCCGCTGCCGCCGAGGTGCTTATACTCATTTCCGTCGGCGCGGACTATCGCGGTGCCGGTTCCCATGCTGATCACTATCGCATGATCGAGATCGGAAAGCCAAAGACCGCCTTTGCCGATGGCCGAGAACTCCTCCACGCGGACGGTCGGTATGCCGTAAATGTCGCCGGAGAGGAAGGAGCTTCCGACGCCGGTGATATAGATCCGCTCGACCGAGGGGAGGGGGAGCTTATTTGTATCCATATAATTGCCGAGGGCGCCGTAAAGGGAGGTCAGCTGATCGTATGCTTTTACCATCATTGTTGAGATCAGAGTCCGGTCTTCCTTCATCCCGACGATCTTCGTCGTAGAACCGCCGACGTCGATACCAATGATTATTCCCATGACAGTTTTCCTTTCATTAAGGTCAATTCGTATTATAGCCTGTTTATCGAATCATGTAAAGCGATTTCGAAGTATATCCCGTAAATGGCTGAGGACGGTCAGGCGAGCACCTTTTTCCTGAAGAGCTCGATCGAGCCCTCGCTTATCCCGAGTTCTTTTTCGAGATAATCTTCGCCCGTTTCTTTCCATGCGGCTTCAAGATAGCCCGCGTCGGCTGTCATCACGCGATAGACCTTTTCGGCGAATTCTTCGCCGTATACTTCCTTCAGCTTTTCCCTGTATGCTTCCGCTTTCGGTACGTTGACGAGATTCGTTTTGAGATAATCGGTCATTATGTCTTCGCGGCTAACTCCGAGCGCGTCAAGAACGAGCGCGGTCACGATACCGCTTCGATCCTTTCCCTCCGTGCAGTGCCAAAGGACGGCTCCGGTCGAATAGTCGTGGGATATGACAATGCCTAGGATCACTTTAAGCTGCTCTTTGCAGTTTCTTATAAGGAGCGCATATAATTCCTTAAGATCGGGAACTTCCGGCGTATCGCTCTCGTTTTCATGACTGACGCCCGGAGTGGCTTCGGTGAAAAGCGGCGCGGAATGATACTCGGCTCCGTATGAAATGTCAGGCTCCTCCTGTGCCTCCGCGGGAGTGCGGAGGTCTATAACGCATGAAATGCCGTCGAGCTCCGATGGTTCCGCCTTTGCGAGGTCGCCGGATCTTATCAGCATACGGTCTTTGATCTTCTTTCCGCCGGCGGCGTTCAGCCCGCCGAGATCTCTTTTGTTCAGTATCATTTCGCTGCTCCTCTCCTTAATCCCGAGTGACCGCGCCCATGCCTTTAAGCTGCATCTTCCTCGTATACATCAGTTCATCGGCTCTTTTGAACACATCGCGGAACGAGCGGTCATTCTCTCTGTCGTACTCCGTCATGCCGAGGGATGCGACGACGCTGCCGGTCATGAGGTTTTCTTCGATCCTTGAGTTTATATCCGAAAGTATCTCGTGCCTCGTCTCGTAGTCGTGCCCCTGAAGGAGCACCACGAACTCGTCGCCGCCGACGCGGAACACCGGGCTGTGCTTAAAGTATTCGCAGAGCATCGCGCAGGCGGAGCGTATGTATTCGTCGCCGGCCTTATGGCCGAGTGTGTCGTTTATCTTTTTAAGCCCGTTCACGTCGCATACGATAATGCCGAAATCATCCGCATTGCCGCCGGCGATCGATTCTTCCATCTGGTTTTCCTGAACGGCAAAGGCATGCTTGCTCTTAACGCCGGTCAAAGGATCGGTGAACGCGGCTGTGCGCGCTTGGTCGCGCTCGTCGGCCGTTTTCTTTTCCCATTTTCTCATCGATAAGTAATTGATGAGCATTATATATTTTATCATTTTTTCGTTATAAATCAATAGAAAACGGCAAATAAAAAAGCCGTTTTTCAAAAACGGCCTATGTGGGGGCGCCATATGGACAAGGGAAACATGTCATCTCAAGTTATGGCTCGGACGTTTTTCTTTGAGCAAGCTCTTGTTAACGTACATGTTTTTATCCGCGCGGCGGAAAACGTCGTCGAACTCTTCGTTATTGTTTTTTTCCGCCATGCCCGCGGCGATGACTATGCCGTCGTCCGTCGCTGCGTTCTTCAAAGACGCCTCGTTGAGCTGCGAAAGCAGGGCTTTGCGGCTCATGTAGTCTTCGCCCTCCAGTATGACGACGAACTCGTCTCCGCCGGTGCGAAAAACGGTTGACTCGGAAAAGATCGAAGACAGTATGCGGCAGGCCTTGCAGATGTATTCGTCGCCGTAATCGTGCCCGAATCTGTCGTTAACGTATTTAAGATCGTTCACGTCGCACACGACCAGACCGTATTTATACCCGGGATCGGAGGCGGCAACGGACGTAAGCCGCTTCTCGTTCGCTATGTACGCCCTGTGGTTGTTCACGCCTGTGAGCGGATCCTTGTTAGCCATATCGCTGATCTTTTCAAGCTGTTTCTTGTGCCTTTTCTCTTTTTCCTTGATAAGATACAGTATTGCGAACAGTATTATGAAGGTCAAAGATACGATAACGAAAAGGGTTATCATTCCGGCAATATTCAGTTTGTCTGCCCGGCCTTCGATCTGCTCAAGGAAGCCTTCGTCGGGCGCGTTGGCGCCGATCAGGGCGTAATGCTCTTTGATCTGGGACATAAGCTCGCCGTGGATCAGCTTGCTGCGCTGGATTATCCATGCGCCGGAGAAGAACGCGATCATTATCGAAAAACCTACCCACACGACGGAAGAGCTTCCGAAATTGCCCTTGGTGTCCTTTTTTATCAAGAATGCGAAAAACGCGAACCCGACCAGCGAGAAGATAACGAATACGATGAAAGTTTCACGTGCAATGCTGCCGGCTGTGGAGAATACGGGGATGAGATGCGATATCCCGAAAACGAGCGACGCTATGAAGCCGAGCGCGCCGAATATCTTTGCGGGGAGGCTGTTTTTCCTTGATCCCATGATGAAGGCGCAGACGGAAACGTAGGCGTAAACGATGACGCCGCCTATGTTGTTCACGTCGACAATGTAGCCTATGGCGGAGCGTCCGAGGAATATGGCGAGGGCGGTGATACCGATCACGAAGAACCTGACGCGCACGGGGATGTCGTTTTTGTTGACGGGGACGAAAGCTCTCGGGAAAACATCGTCTTCCGCCATGCGCTGGATCAGATTGGATATGGCGTAAATGTTGCCGATTATGGACGTCGCGATAATAGCGAAAAGCGCGACGCCGAAAATAACAACGCCGGCGTTCCCGAGATAATATCGGGCAACAAAGAACGGGGGAATGCCCATTATGCCCTCTTCCGCGTTGTTTGCTATATAGTCGAGCCAGGAAGCGTACATTTCGGGATGAGCCATGACGGAAATCTGGCAGAGCAGGATATAGATAACTGCGGAGACAGTAAGGGACGCAAGCAGTATCTTCAAAGTCTTCTTCGTTTTGAACGAAAAGCTGCCGGCGGAATGGGAAATGCTTTCGAATCCGATAAACGCCCAGGGCGTCATTGCGAGCACAGCGACGATCTGACCGAAGCGGCCTTCTTCGGAAACGAAGCTCATACTGGCCCAGTCGATATCGTTCTGCTTTACAAGCGTGAATACCGAAACGAAAACTATGGCCGCAACGAATATTAACACCAGGCCGAAAGTGACGGACGTGGTGATCCTCTTATTGAAAAAAGTAAGACCGCCGATCAATATAAGCACGCCGGCGCACAGCAAAACCTCGCCGATATAAACGTCGTAGCCCGAAATGGAATATAGTCTTCCGAACTGGAATATCCCGCCGAAAAGGTACCTTGAAAACAGGGCGACGGAAGTAACGTTCGCCCAAAGTATGCCGGTATATACGATGATGAGGAACCAGGATGCGAGGAACGCGTGATCTCCGTTAAGCGTGTGCTTGACGAAGGAATAGATACCGCCGGAATCGGGCGTCTGGTTTATCATGAAATGGTAGTTGTACGCGATGATAAACATCAGGAGCGCGCCGAGAGCTATCCCGATGATACTGCCGAGAAGCCCCGCTTTGGACAGATAATTGCTCCCGGTCACAACAAAAGAGCCCCATCCTATGCTGGTTCCGACCGATAAGGCAAAAGCTCCCAATATGCCTATGCTCTTTTTCCTGCTATCCATACTATGACCTCGACGGCGGCTATGCCGCTAAAAGACGTCCTCGGGATCGCCCGCGGAGATCGATCCCGCGCAAAGAATAATACATATTATGTTTTATACCACATTTCCGTTTGTTTTTCAACCGATAATATTTCGATAAATAAAAAACTCAAAACAGAAGGGGGAGGAAGACGATAAAAAAAGACCGTCCGAGCGGAAGCCCGCGGTCATTTTCTCAGAAGTATTTCACATATAAACGATCCGTTCCGCCGCCGTAGTTGACTATATCCTTAAGATATGTATATCCATAATGCTCATACAGTCCGACAAACTCGGAAGGGATATAGCTTTTGTCGAATCCGTTCTCTTTCAGATAATTGTTTGCAAATCCGATCAGGTCTCTGCTGATCTTCCGCCCGCGGTATTCCTCCGAAACGAAAATGCTCGATACCCAGGGGTATACGTCCGGCAGCGGATAATAATCCGTTTTTGCCGCCGACGCCATACCGACGATCCTGCCGTCGATTATCGCAGCGAACATCGTTTCCCAATCCGTAAAACTCCAGGATCGGATATTATCGGCGATATGATCCTTGACTTCGTCCCAGGAAAAGCTTTCCACATATTCGAGGAGCATATCCGCAAGCTCAGTGCCCTTATCGACTTTACAAATCAACGCATACGCCTCCTGTCCTTTGTCCCGATCTATTATTCCCGTAGGGCAATCAAGCCAAAACACACATGCCGACAGCTCGATAAACGGGAATTTGCAGAAGCGGATCACATTTCATTAAGGCAATACTGCAGAAGATTCTGATGCCGGTGATGACATTCGCCATTAGACAGGAGTTCCGACTTCGATCAAATTCCCGTCCGGATCATAGAATCTGACAACTCGCTGCCCCCAGCTGTGTGTCATAAGCCGATTTACAAACTCGGTTTCCGGATACAGCTGTTGAAGCTTCTCAACGAAAGCTTCTATACAAGTCTCTTCAAAATACAGTTCTGTACTGTTGCTTCTTGGAGTTATGCTCTTTCCTAAAAACTTTTCCCAATATTCGGACTCCTGCAGGTACAAACCTCCTGTCAATTCCATATTTCCGTCGTTATCCTGCAGAAGTTGAAATCCAAACACGTCATGATAGAATTTTAGAGCGCGGTCGCAGTCTTTAACAACAAGAAGCGTACCTTTGTATTTCATGCTCGCCTCCGTAAACTTCGATTAATCGATCCGATTATACCACAGATAAACATTTTGATGCAACAAAAACCCCTTTTGTCCTGGAAGATAAAAGAGGTTTCTTTGATGATGCATTTGTGAAATCGCGGTTTACGCCGCGGTGAAATCCTCGGACTTGCGTCCTCGGGTGTAATCGTTCGCTGCGATCACGGTGAAATCAAATCCACCCATCAGCCGTCGAGGCTGATTTCACCTGCGAAGCAGATTTCACCACGAAGAGATTTCGCCAACCCGAAGGGTGGATTTAGTTGAAAACAGCACTTGCTTTCACAAGTGCTGTTTTCTGGCTCCCCCTGTTGGACTCGAACCAACGACACTGCGGTTAACAGCCGCATGCTCTACCGACTGAGCTAAGGAGGAATATTCGATTCCGACGAAAGCTATTATACGACAGAGGCTTTGAAATTGCAAGCCTTAAAATAAATATATTGTTGCCTTTTTCCTTTATTCTCCGACGTTATATTTTTATCACGATATTGCATATTTATGCATTCGGGGCTATAATACATTGACCGGAGGGAATGTATGATCACTCTATTATCAAAGCTTTTCATAAAGGATCGCAAAAACTATACCGATCCGGGTGTGCGCAGGCAGTACGGCGTGCTCTGCGGCGGACTGGGTATATTTTTGAACATTGTCCTGTTCGTCGGCAAGTTTATAGCCGGCTCGCTCGCGGCGTCCGTAGCCATCACGGCTGACGCGTTTAACAACCTGTCCGACGCGGGCAGCTCGATCGTATCGCTTATCGGGTTCAAGCTTTCGGGGCAGAAGCCCGATCCGCAGCATCCTTACGGGCACGGCAGGCTCGAGTACATCTCCGGACTCATCGTATCGATGGTCATAATCGTGATGGGCTTCGAGCTTATGAAGTCCTCCTTCGAAAAGATAATCCACCCCGAGGATACAACATTCTCATGGGTCAGCATAGGCATCCTCGTCGCGTCGATATTGGTCAAGCTCTATATGTTCATCTATAACAGGCTTACGGCTAAGAAGATCTCGTCCGTAGCCATGAAGGCGACCTCGGTCGACTCGCTCACCGACTGTATCGCGACCTTCGCCGCGCTCATCGCCATGTTCGCTGGCAAGCTTTTCGACCTTAAGATCGACGGCTGGTGCGGCATGGTCGTATCGCTGTTCGTTCTTTACTCCGGCCTTTCTTCCGCGAAGGAGACCATCAGCCCGCTCCTCGGTCAGCCTCCCGAAAAGGAGCTCGTTGACGAGATAGAAAAGACCGTTATGGCGCACGGGGAGATAATCGGTATACACGATCTCGTCGTTCATGATTACGGCCCGGGACGCCTGATGATGTCGCTGCACGCCGAGGTGCCGTCCGACGGCGATATACTCGAGATCCACGATATAATCGACAATATCGAAAAGGAGCTGAACGCTAAATTCGGCTGCGAGGCGGTCGTGCATATGGATCCCGTAATGACCGACGACGATGAAACGAACGATTTGAAGAAGCGGGTATCGGCGATAATAGGGGAGATCGACAAGGAGCTCAAGATGCACGATTTCAGGATCGTATCCGGATCGACCCATACGAACGTACTGTTCGACGTGGTGGTGCCTTTCAAGTTCAGAATGAACGACAAGGAGCTCGTCGAAACGATAGAAAACAAGCTGAACGAGAACGCGGAAAAGAAGTATTACGCTGTCGTCAATATCGACAGATCGTACGTGTAAAAGAAATCCCCGGCCGATAATGGTGCATTCACTTAAGGAGACGCTGGTTTTCGGCCTTTTATATGACCAAGAAACAAAACGATCCGGGGATACACGAATATCCCCGGATATCTATTTGCTTTGAGGCTGAAAACCGACTGCGTCTCAAAAGATCCCTTTTGAGGCCGTATATCCTTAATTGAATGCGCCCAAGGACGGGGGCTTTTTTTATACCTCTTCGCCGTTTTTGATCCTTTCAAGAAGCTTTCTTGCGGAGCATAGGTCGTAAACGAAATCGTTCGTGTACTCCTGCCGCCTCAGAAGCGCGGCGGGATGGTACGTCGGGATCACATAAAACAGACCTTTCTTCTTGACCTGCCCGCGCTGCTTCGAGATCTGTATGTCGTTGTCGTATACGTATTTCGCGGCGATCCTGCCGAGGCACACGATCACCTTGGGGCGCACGAGCGCGATCTGCGCACGAAGGTAGGGGAGACAGGCCTCAGCTTCGTCGGGGAAAGGGTCGCGGTTCTGCGGCGGACGGCATTTAACTATGTTGCAGATATACACGTCCTCTCGTTTTAATCCCGCTTCCTCCAAAAGTATGTTGAACAGCCTGCCCGCGGCGCCGACGAACGGGACGCCCTGTTCGTCCTCCTCGCGTCCGGGACCCTCGCCGATGAACATTATCTCGGCGTTGGGCGGTCCGTCGGAAACGACAACGTTCGTCCTTTGCTCGCACAGCCTGCATTTCAAGCAGCCGGAAAGCTCATTATACAGCGTGTTCCAATCGAATCTGAGTATCGGCATATCAGCGGTTAAGATAGAAAGTATGCGCGCGGCGGGATATGTCGCAGGTGACCTCGTAGTTGATCGTGTTGACCATAACGGAGACCTCCTCGGCAGAGATGCCGCCCTTGCCGAATATGACGACCTCGTCACCGCGCTTTACGTCGGAGCCTGTAACGTCGCACATGCACATATCCATACAAACTCGGCCTATCTGCGGGAACCTCTGCCCGTTGATGGTCATTATAGCCTGATTGGTGAGCCTTCTGGGGAATCCGTCGGCATAGCCGATCGATATAACGGCTACCTTCATGTCGTGGTCGGCCTTAAAAAGCCTGCCGTAGCTGATGGACGAGCCCTTCGGGATATCCCTGACGAGCGCGACACGGGATTTCAGCGTCATGACGGGCTTCAATTCGCCCTCCTGCGGCTTGGAATCGGGATACATGCCGTAAAGTATGATACCCTCGCGGACGTAATCGAAATGGAGATCGGGATACTCCATGATAGTCGCGGAATTGGAAACGTGGCATTTCTCGATGCGGATACCACGCGCGATAAGGCCGTTCCTCACGTCGCAGTAGTTCTTGAACTGTGCGCGCGTATAGTCGATCTGCTCGGGCACGTCCGCAACGGCGAAGTGCGTGTAAAGACCTACGGCGTTGAGATTGGGGAGGTTATAGATATGCTCCGCGTCGTCGATCGCCTTGTCGATGACCTTCTGCCCGCCGATATGTCCGTGCGCATAAAGGCCTATCCTGCCCATGCCGGTATCTATCTTGATATGCACCTTGATCCTGACGTGCGCCTCCTCGGCGGCGGCGTTCAGCTCCTCCGCATGGGACACGTCGACTACCGTCTGCTCGAGGTCGTAATATGCAAGCTCCTTTACGAAGATGGCGGGGGTATAGCCGAGAATAAGTATGGGGATACGGATGCCGTTTTCGCGAAGCTCGAGAGCCTCCTCGATGCAGGCGACGGCGAACATGTCCGCGCCGTTGTCCTGAAGGTATTTGCCGCATTCCACGGCTCCGTGTCCGTAAGCGTCGCCCTTTATGACGCATATTACTGGCTTGCCGGAGATCCTCTTCGCGTACTCGAGATTGGACTTTAACGCGGAAAGGTCGATCTCCGCCCATGTGCGGTATCTTAGATTGTTCTGAAAGGTTATGTTGTGAACGAACATATATTGCCTCTTATTTCAGGTCGATATAGGTCTTATCGACATATTTGGATGTATAAAGGTGCAACAGCGCGCCGTAATCGGGGATGAAGCGAAGCACATCGCCTACCCGGTATTCCTTATTCGCCTCGGTCAGGTTTACGATCAGATGATCGGAGCTTGCGCCGATGATCTCGACGCCCACGTCGACCGGCGTAAGACCGTCGACGGAAACGTCCTGGCGGCCTATGGCGAGGACAGCGCGCTTCATGAGCCCCCTGTCGGGATACTCGAGGTACTCGCCGAAAGCGTTGGGACCGGACTTGCCGATGGGTTTCGAGGGCTTCGTTTTAAGCTCGACGATCTCGGCCTCGAGCACGAAACAGTCGGTATTGAGTCCCTTGACGGGCTTTCCTACAGCGGTATCATTACCTAGTACGAAGGACTCGCCGAGCCTGAGATGGTTAATACCCGCGGGAACGCTGCGGTTCATGAGCATGCCCATCGTCGACGAATTCCCGCCTGAAACTACGGGGATGGATACGCCGAGCTCGCGCTCGAGCCTATTCTTTATCGCGACCAGTCCGCCGAGATTGTCTTCGTCGGGCAGTATCCCGCCGTAACAGGTCAGATTGACGCCTATACCGTACATTTCAAGACAATCCGCGTCGTCGATCGCCTTTGCGGTTTTTATTATCGCGTCGTGATCGGTTTTGAAAATGCCCTCGCGCAGATCGCCCATGTCGATCATAAGTATAACGCGGTGGATCTTTCCGAGCTTCTTTGCCGAATCGTTCAATTTCAATACCGTTTCGAGCTCGCTCTGCATGGATATTTCGGAACACGATACGATACTGTCCGTTTCGGACTGCATGCCGATCCTAAGCAAAAGACGAGGCTTGGTCGTCTTCATGCCCGAAAGGTTCTGCGTCCTTGAGTCGGCTATCATGTCCGCGCCGGACGAATCGATGAGCGAAACTATGATCGGATCGGCGCAGAACACCTTTGTCACGATCGCGGTCTCGATTCCCTGACCGTGGCACAGATCGTTCAGAAAATCAAGGTTTTCTTTTAATTTGTTAAGGTCCGCAACGATTCTCGGATACATCTTTTTCTCCTTTATATGCGAAGGCTGCGCTTCATGAGCTTCAGAGCGGCTTCGGGGTATTTCTTGCTCAGAACTCCGAGAGAAGCCATGATATAGTCGTTGTCATAGACAAGGTTCAATATCGAAGGCTTCGGGAAAAGCATCATGCCGCTGCCGTTCGAGTCGGCGATGCTGCGAAGAAGCTTCTCCCTTCCGGGAAGCCTTGTGAGAGCTCCTCCCGTTGCGACGAGATATTTGAGCTTTGTAAGGTCTTTGCCCTCGGCGATGGTCTGACGGCCTCTCGGAGTATAGATATACCTTAACGCGCCGGCATGCCTCTCGACCGACGTTACGCCTGCCGTAAGGCAAAGCCTCTCCGTGAGCTTGAACTGCTCCGGCGTTTCGGGAATGGGCTTATACTCCGCGATCGTCCTGTCCATATCGATCCCGAGCTCCTTTTCGAGCTTGTCCTTGCCGAGCATATCGATTATGTTGTGAGCGTTCACATAAAGGCCGAGATCGCCCTCGACCGTCCTCTTTGCGAAGGGCTCGGGCGTGGTCTGTATGCTTGCGATCTCGTCGGAGCCTGGCGTAACGGAATGAACGTCCGTCGTTGCACCGCCGATATCGATCACGGCAAGGTCGCCTATCTCGTTATACAGGAGCTGCGCGGATTCCATGACTGCGCCCGGAGTGGGGATGATATTGCCTGCGATCATATCGCGGACGTGCTCCATGCCTGCCGCCTTGACGATATGCTCCTCAAAAACCGCATGGATTATCTTCCGCGCGGGCTCGATGTTCAAAAGATCTAGCTTAGGATATACGTTCTCGGTTATATAAAGCGGGATACCGGTATCCGCGAAAATGTCCTTGATAAGATGGTGGTTCTGAATGTTGCCGGCGTAAATAACGGGAACCTTCATACCGCTTTTCGCGATCTTCTTCGCGTTCTCGACGGCGGTCTCCCTT
Organism: Clostridia bacterium; assembly: GCA_017614315.1. GTDB lineage: Bacteria > Bacillota > Clostridia > Christensenellales > CAG-138 > UBA3857. Next base: position 220,932 of record JAGACA010000006.1, read on the forward strand.
TCGCCGTAATCGGTGCCTCCGGCAAGGAGTATAAGGTTCGGATCGATCGCCTTTATGTCCTCGATATCGTAATCGGACATTATTCCCGCCGTGGCGTGCTTTATTATAGCGCCAGCTCCGAGAGCGGCGGCGCGAGCTGCTTTGACGGTCATATCATAGACGAGCCCGTGTACGGTCATGCGCAGACCGCCCGCGGCGCTCGACGTGGCGAAAGCTATCCCGTAATCGACGGAATCCGTGCCGAGGTTCTTCGCAAGATCGGAGATCGCGGTCTTTAGCCCGACGCGGACGTCGCCCTCGAGCACGGACGTGGGCGCCTGCCCCTGCCCGATGAATACGGGCTCATCCGTGTCAATGCCGTTGAAGGCGTTGACAAGGGTCGTGGTGGAGCCGATTTCATAAACGAGTACGTCGATCTTCATGCTTTCTCGGACAGGGAACCGCCGACCGTTTTGCCGGCGGTTCCCAAGGTTTTAATAGGTTCAGATCTTTCCTTCTTTTTCCATTTCCCATCTTTTCTTGATGAGGAACGTCGCGTCATGCACGCCATGGCTGCCGCGGCCGAAGCCTTCGTCCGCGCCGGCTTTCCTGGCAAGCTCGGGAGTTACCTGAGTGCCGCCCGCGATGAATATTATCCTGTCGCGGATACCCATCTCGCGGCAGATCTGGTCGATCTTGGCGATGTTCTTGTAATGGATGTCGTCGTGGCTGATGATGGTAGAAGCCATTATTGCGTCCGCATGGGTCTCGATCGCGGCGTTCACGAGCTTTTCGGGTGAACAGGATGTGCCGAGGTAGATGACCTCCATGCCGTATTTCTCGATGCCGCCGTGCTTGATATCGATTATCTCGCGAAGACCGACGGAATGCTCGTCTTCGCCGACGGTAGCGGCGACGATCTTCATGGGACGGCGCTCGATATCTGCACGGATCTCCGCGTCGGAGAGAACGTCGGGTTCCTTGGGGATGACGAGCGAATCAACGTCGATCTCGAAGGGTACCTTGCCCTTGACTTCTATCCTTGTACCGTCCTGAGGATGCATTATTTCACGGGAGATGACCTCGCACTCGACAAGGTTCATCCGCTTGGCGCACTCAAGAGCGGCGGCCTCGGCGATCTGCTTGGAGGCGGGGAAGAACATGGTGAGCATAACAGTGCCGTCTGCGAGCCATTCCATCTCGGGACGGATCTTCTTGCCGCCGGGGGTGAACTCGCGCGTTTCGGCCATACGGACGTTGACGTTGTCGTTTTCGTCAAGCTCGTCAATATAGATGATCTTGTCGGGATCCTCGAGCGTGCATCCGCCAATGAGCGCGGAGGGATTTGCGGGATCGCCGCCGTACTGCTGAACGTTGTTATAGCCGTAATGGGCGGTGACGGGAGCCATGTACTGCTTATCGCGCTTAACGATGGTGCCCGCGCCGATACCGCCGTTTATCTTCCTTGCGATACCGTCGCCGTTCCTTTCGGGGTAGATGCCACTGTCGACGAAGAAGCCTTCCTCGACCGCCGCATAATAACCGCCGAGCTCGAGCATTTCCTCCATAAAGAGGACTGCCCTTTCCTTAAGCTCGCGGGCCTTTTCACGGAGATAGCCGTCCTTTTTGAGCTCGACCATTTCCATAAGCCCGTCCATTCCGATGAGCGCCTGCTTTGCGGTGTCGCAGGCTTCGATGTTATAGATGTGCCAGGGGACGTTGCGGCCTTCGTCGGGGGTGATCGTCGACTGGATATCCGCACTCGTGAGCTTCGAAATGACCATGTTGAGCACATGGGTAACGGTGGCTTCACGGGTGGAGGACTCGATGTACTTGGTGTTCATCTGCGCCCTCATGCGGTATTCGTGGAACAGATCGCGAAGAGCTACGGCGTAGGGCAGATCCATGTGGATACACGGAGCGGGCGTAGCCGTCGGCGGAACGGTGGAAAGGCAGATATTCTTTTTGGGAACGCCTACGCGGGCGGAGAATATGGCGTTGATGCCGTGCTGGACCATCAGCTCGGGCATGACCTTCCACGCTTCGCGCGCGGTGGCGTTTGCGTTGTGCGCGCCGTCGATCTGCGCCATGCCTGCCCAGGCGATGAGCTTCTTGGACTCGCATGCGTCGACAAAGGAACGCATCATGTTGATATTGCGGTAGATGACGTTATACTGCGGATCCTGATGGACGCCGTTGACGCCTTCCTCGGCGAACATAACGGCGATATCGGGACCTGCGACGCCGGAAACATAGCTGTGGTAATTGATTGGACGGCCGACCTCGTCCTCGATCATGTCGAGTGCCTTGCGCTGCGCTCTGACCTGCTTTCGCGTGATCGGAACGCCGCCCATGCCCTGGGGTGTGCCCTCGATAAGCCCGTCGAAATGGCTCTGACCTGCGGTACGTATGACCATGATATGATCCGCGCCGTGATGCGCGGCCATGCGCATACGGCGGATATCGTCCTCGAAGCGTCCGGACGCGATCTCGGTCGTAATGACCGGGGCAGGTTGGGGATCGATGTCCTCAAAGTAATGAGCAGGGGGAAGGGGGACCGAGCTCTTAAGGGGCTCTGTCGCATCCTTATACTCAAATGGACCCATATGGAGGTTCGGGACGGGCTTGCGCCATGTCCAACCCCTGCGGCGGGGACGGTAATGCTCGAGATCCTTAAGTATCTCCGCAACATTGATCGGAGCATCGGGAGAAAGCTTATAGTCGCTCATTGATCATTACCTCCTTGAAACAGTTTTTCCGCGTCATCCCAGAGTCTGCCCTCGACAAGCTCGAGACCGGCGGGACGGATATCCATATTCTTTGCTTTCGCGAGGCGGTATACGACATTGCCCGCGCCGTAGCACATGAGCGAGCGTTCGACGCAGCCCTCGACGATAGCCTTCGCCTCCAAAGAGGAGAAGCCCATACGGAGCAGCACGGAGCGCTCGATGGCGGGGGAGGTGTATTCCTTGCCCATCTCGAGAAGGGGATCCACAAGCTTGTTTGCAAGCTCCCAGAAGCGCTCTTCGAGCTGCTTATCGGTCAGACCCTTAAGGTGCTCATGGCGATCTTTGAAATCGTCTTCACGTTTCATGTTCTGATTCCTCCAAGTCTTATAGTGAAGCTATCGCGTTAAGAACGAATTCTTCGTTTGTGTTGGTCTCCTCAACAAGGAACCTGATATCGTCCTCTGTAAGCTCGTCCTTGTGCGTGCCGACGGCTCTCTTGATCCTCGACCTGCGCATATGATCAAGGTCAAGATCGGTAACCTGGATGAGAGAGGGGTGAGCGGGGAGAATGATGTTCTTTCCGGGGATCTCGTCCTTGGGATCGCCGAAATGGATATCGATACCGTTCTGACGCGCGAACGAAAGCTGCGGATTGATATGCTTGCCGGCGCCGGTGTATTCGGTCTCCTGAACGACTATGCACTGTTCGCGATCCATATCCTGCGCGAGGCGGAAGGCCGCGGCGAGAGAAGTGTTGCCCGCAGGGCCTTTCTCAAGACCTTCGAGCGATGCGAGACATTCGGTGATATAGAACACGCTGCCCTGCGTAACGGTGACGTATCTGTCCATATACCTTAACGGCCTTGCCGCGCTCCTCGGAACGTCGGAGTGGTCGGGGTTCACGGAATAGGGTACGCCGAAACCGGTATGACCCGTCGTAAAGCTCTTCTTATTGAACTGGCTGTCGCTCGCCATATGGAGACCGGAGAGGTTTACGGAAGCGGCGACGACCTTTGCTTTGCATCCGGCTTTTCTCAAGCCGCGCGCGGTACCGGTAAGGTTTCCTCCGCCTGCGTTCGTGCAGACGACGACGTCGGGATCCTTACTGAACCTCGCGCGGAACTGTTCCGCTATCTCGTAACCGAGGGTCTCCACGCCGGCGATGCCGAACGGAGTATAGAGGGAAGCGTTGAAATAGCCGGTCTCCTCAAGGAGCTGAAGGACGGTGGAGAAGAGCTCGGGCCCGACTGAGAGCTGAACGACTTCAGCGCCGAGGGCTTCGCATTTCCTTGCCTTTTCGATTATCTCGGGCTGACCGATGCCCTTGGAGTCGTAGCACTCCTGAACGACGATGCACTTAAGACCCGCCATCGCGGCGCAGCATGCGACCGCGGCGCCGTAGTTGCCGCTCGTTGCGGTGACCACGCCCTTATAGCCGAGCTTCTTTGCCTGATAGACGCTCGTGCAGGCGCGGCGGGCTTTGAAGCTGCCGGAGGGATTGGACGCTTCGTCCTTGATGAATATTCGGGCGCCTTTTCCCTCGGGTGCGCATTTCCTCGCGAGCTCGGTAAGGTTTTTGAGCTCAATGAGCGGGGTGTTTCCGATAGAGAACATTGACTGAACACGCCTTATCTCGTCAAGAGTATAGCCGGTCGCAGCCATCATCGCTTCGTAATCGAAGCCTATGCCGGGCTTCTCGAACCTGTCGAAATCCATACCGACGGCGCTTTTTATGATCTCGTTCTTGCGTGCCATTATGGCGTCATAGCTGTTATCCATCAGTCTTCACCTCCGAACGTGATCTTGCGGACGGTATTGCCGATCTCGAGGACTTCGGGGATAAAGAAGCCGAAGTTATGCTCGAAATACGGATCGACCTTAACGACGACGCCCTTTGCGTGACGGCCGGTCCTTGTAATGACCTCGGCTTCCTCGCCGATCTCGGCGTCATTGACAAGGTAGCCCTTTACCCACATCTCGAGAGGATTTGCCTTGGTATCCTCGGGAAGCGAGCCGGAACGCTCCTCGGGCGGAAGAACGATGTTGTGTATCTGTACCCAATCGCCTTTTTTAGCCATTTTTATGCCTCCGAATTAAATGACGGGAAACGGAAGGCTCCGTTTCCCATTTGTTTATTTTTCGATATAGTCGCGGAAGTCGCCCATTATCGCATGGGGGACGGGAAGATCAATCATCGTCTTAAGACCGGGCTTCGCGTTGATTACGTGCGGGATCATGTTGACGCACATCGCTATCGTGCCGAGGCCGCCTTCGACTTCGGGCGTATTGGCGACGTGGATCGCGGGAGCACCCTCTATAACGACATAATCGCCGGTATGCGTGCCCTCCATCTCGGGCTCGATCTGCTGGGGGTGGATGAGATTGATCCTCATCTTGCCGTCAACGTATGCCTGAGCCGTCATGTTGACGCCGGCTACGTTACCTGCGGCAGCGAAGCCGTAAGGCGCCTTGCGGTCGACCTTCGTAACGATGGGAGCCATCTGCTTTTCGAACTTGTCGATTTTCCAGCCGAGAGCCTCGGCGATCATGCCCGCCGACTCTTCGAATCCGACGTGACCGGCAAGAGTGCCGTCCTCAACGCCCTTGTTGAACTCGTCTACGGTGATGCCGATGCCCTGCTCCTTCATAACAGCCGGGCCGAAGGGGGAGAGGGAGTTGACGCGCTTGCACATGACGCTTTCCACGTCGATCATGCAGCCGGAGAGACAGATCGCGAGGAGATCCATCATAAGGCCGGGATTGATGCCCGTACCGAGAACGGTTACGCCGTTCTCCTTGGCGATGCGGTCGAGCTCCGCGGCGAGATCGGGATGTTGAGCCTTCGGATAGCTCATCTCCTCGGCGGTGGTGACGACATTGATGCCGTTTTCGAGAACGAACTTGATCTTGGGGAATACGGCGGGAACGAAGGAATCCGTAGCGACGATGGCGACGTCGGCCGCGCCTTTGTAGATGACGGTATTGACGTCGTTGGAAATGAGGACGTCCCTGCGGCCTGCCCTGTCAATGCCGAGACGATCGAAAATGCTGACGCCGTTCAGCTTGTCCCAAAGATCGCATACGCCGGTGATCTCTACGCCTTTTTTGCCGAGGAGCATTTTTGCAATGCCCGAACCCATGGCGCCGAAGCCCCATATCGCAACTCTGACATTCTCCATGATAAACCTCCGGAAGTGATTTGTATTTGATGTAAATACCAATAACAAATTATACCATATATTTGATGATACTGCAAACGAATAACGGCTCAATAAAGATTATATTTTCGAAAAAAACAGCCGCTTCGGAAGCGGCTGAACAGTATTGGGAATACCTGATCATGCCCAGGGATCGGAGGACTCTGGCGGTCTTATACCGACGAGCAGACCCTCGAACTGCCATACGAACCATTGATCCGTCGAAGGCTTATGCCGGAGCACGATATACCTGTCGGAATCCGCGCCTGAGGATTTCATGAATATTTTGATATAGCCTTCGCCGATCTGATCTCGGCTGTGAACGCCTTCGAACACGGTGATCGCATAAGGAACCGAAGGAGTATAGCCGTTATCAGGAGAAGACCCCGCGAAGTAAGAACGGGGAACATAATCGACGCCGTCCATGAATCTGTCTTTGATGAACGATATGTCGAAGTTCGTGAGGGGACGGGGTCCTTTAAGATAATTCAGCATTTCAAAGCAGGCGTCCCTGTCTTTGGGGTAAGCGTTGAATGCAAGCGCGCAAAGAGCCGCGGCAGCGCAGGGGTCGTTAAGCCCGGCTCCGGGAAGCTTTTTGAGCTCTTCAAGCGATGCGGGGATGGAATCGAAAACAAATGTCTTTCTGATGTCCATAATAAACCGTTCCTTTCGTTTGACTGCTATTATATATTATCACATACCGCGCTTCTTTTCAATATCCCGGTAAAGGGGCGAAGGAGAATATTTTTTTACGATCGTATAAAGAGCTTCGAGCCAGTCCTGTTCGTATTCCGCGCCGACCTTGTCTGATATGGGGATCAGGCCGATCGAGGGAAGCGTTTTCTGCGACGCTTTTCCCGTAACATGATCGATGAAAGCTTTCGCGTAAGGGAGCTTCTTTTCATCGATCGAACCTGCAATACCGATGTACTGCACGAGCTCCGGATCCGAACCCAGGGGTTTTATCTCGAAATACGGGCATTTATCCATAAGCTGAGCTCTTATAAGATCGCCGGCGCCGCGGATATCCGTTATGCACGAAACGGCCTTCCCGGACTTGAGATCGGAAACGGAGCCGGCTTTCTCCGCTATCTCTTCATCGGTCATTCGATCTGTCTTTGACGGATCGAATAGGATCACCCTGCCTGATGCGCAGTACGGATACGCGCACGGCTCGGTACCGTCGCCGGAGTACAAATCGCATGGATCTGCCGATCCGTAAGCGAAGCTCAAAATATCGGGCGCGCTGCCGCGTCTGAGCTCCGCGTCAGCATCTTCTTTTGAGTACGATCTGATTTCGAAATACAGATTGTTGTAAGATGACAGATATTCTTTCGCGCGAGCTTCGAGCCAGGATCCGAGGCTGCCGACGTATGGCTTGAACGATACGATATGCCATACGGTCACCACGCCCACGTAAGGCTCGCGCTTCTGGGCGAAGAAATCGCCGAACGGATCGTTTCCTGCTCCTGCTCTGAAAGCAAAAGGAAGAAAAGGTATCGCGGCTGCGGATAAAACAAGCAGGATCACCGAAATGATCCTGCGTTTCAAAACTCTTTTTTCGGTACTGTCGTTTCTGATCATGTTTGATAATACTGCGCAAATCAAAGAATTATTCGCTTTCCTTCGGCTTCTCGGACGCGGCGGCGGGGGAGGGCAGCGTTTTTTCATCGTCGTCCGGGCGAAGCTTGATCACCTCGGCTGCGAACCTGCGCCTGTCCTCGCTCATCGCGGCATAGTGCTTCCTCGTAGTATTGACGTCCTTATGGCCGAGGACGTCGGCGACAAGATAGATATCGCCCGTTTCCCGGTAAAGCATAGTGCCGTATGTGCTTCTTAATTTATGAGGCGAGATCTTCTTTAATGGCGCCGCGATCTGCGCGTATTTCTTGACAAGAAGCTCGACCGAACGGACGGTCATACGCTTTTTCTGCATCGACAGGAACAGAGCCTTTTCATGACCCTCCGCGGGGATTATCGCATCGCGGTAAACCATGTATTCTAAAAGCGCCTTTCGTACGTCAGAGCCGAACACGAGCTGTTCCTCATTCCCGCCCTTGCGCGTGACTCGCACCTCGTTGGACATGAAATTGAGGTCGTCTACGTCGATGCCGACAAGCTCGCTGATACGCATGCCTGTTCCCAGAAACAATGTAATAATTGCAGTATCTCGGACGGCGTTTTGCTGATGGAATTCTTTTTGCTTTTTCGAGAGCCCGTCGCCGCTTGCGACCGTGGAGAGGAGCCTGTCCATCTCGTCGGGCTCGAGCCTGATAATGGGCTTTTCGTGGAGCTTGGGCGTATCGACGAGGGCGGGGGCGTTGTTTTTGATCTTTTCTTTTTTGTAAAGATATTTGAACAGCGCGCGAATCGCGGAAAGCTTTCGGGCTTTTGCGCGTTCGCAGTTGACCTTGAGCTCGGAATCGTCGTCCGTCTGATAAAGCGATACGTATTCGAGATAACATTCGATGAGAACGGAATCGATCTTTTCAAGAACGGAATAATCGATACCGCGCATGGTGTCGATCCCGTCGCAGATATCGGTATCGAGCAGATACGTGAAAAAAGTCTTAAGATCGACCGCGTATCCGTAACGCGTCATGATCCCGGTAGTCAGCTCCATGCCGCGGAAGAAATCCGCGCAGCACGGCGGAAGCACCTTGATGAGCTCACGAAGCTTTAGGGTGTATTTTTTTGCCTTTTCAACAGAATATTCGCTCATGGGGAATAAGCCCTCCTTACGGGACCATTATAACACAACATTTCGTTAAAGACAAGTTTAACGAAATGTTATTAAGGGAAAAACCGAAATATATTATCGGAGGTCCTCCGGAGCCGGATCCGGAGCCTTTATCAGCTTTTTAATTTCTTGCCTGGCAAGCGCGTCGCAGCGGTTGTTCATCTCGTTATCGGAATGTCCTTTGACCTTGTTCCATTTGATGACGTGCGATCTTGAAACCGATAAAAGCTTTTCCCACAGATCCTGATTCTCGACGGGTTTTTTATCGGCTTTTCTCCAATTGTTTTTCGACCATGTAAAAAGCCATCCCTTGTCGAACGCGTTGAACAGATATGAACTGTCAGTATAGATGTTCACCCTGCACGGCTGATTGAGCGCTTCAAGACCTTTTATCGCAGCGGTGACCTCCATGCGGTTGTTCGTGGTCTCGGCCTCGCCGCCGGAGATCTCCTTTTTGACGTCCTTATAGATCAGTACGGCCGCCCAGCCGCCGGGTCCGGGATTTCCGGAACAAGCGCCGTCCGTATACAGTGAAACAGTCTTCATTTTTTGATCTCCGCTTTGAACACAGGCTGATGATCGCGCATTTTCCAGCTGCCGTAAACGCCCGAATGCGCTGCTCCGAGCTCGATATGCAGCATAGCGATCCCGCAGTCGATCGCTCCGTAACCGAAATTCCTCGAGATGCAGGCGACGCGGATCAAATCTTTCAAAATGTCAAATTCCCATGGCTGGGCATTCCTTGCCGACGGAGCGAGCCTTCCGGCTTCTACGGCGCATCTCTGCCACTCCGGAAGGTTTTTATAAGCGTTCTCCTCTATCCCCGTAAGATTATATATTATTTTCCTCGACCTTTCTTTTGCGGGGATCTCGGAAAAATGGCCTATCGAAATGACACACCTGATCCTTTCGTCGTTGTTTTTTAACGCAACGCTCGAATTGACAACGCTGCGATTATAGGATAGTCCCAGCCAGCAGGTCCCGAGCCCCATTGCGGTACATTCGAGCACGAACGCTTCTCCGATGGTGCCGACGGAAAAATCATCGTCGTCGCCGCCGCTGCTGATCATAACGGCGAACGTGTTTGTACCGGAGATCGCTTTTCCGATCAACGGATCAAATACGCCCTGCTTCCTTTTTACGACTATCCTTGCACGGTCGTTCCCGAGATAATCGGCGAGTTCTTTCAGCGCATCGAATTCCTCTTTTGTGGGATCGCTCGTATATCTGCGTACGGACGTCCGCTTTTTTATGGCGTTAAACCATCTTTCCATTGAAATATCCACGGCTCTCCCCCGCCTCCTTAACGGTTTTTCAGTATCCTGTCAAGAAACTGACCTGTATAACTGTTTTTGCATTTTGCGACCTCCTCGGGCGTGCCGCACGCGACGAGAGTACCGCCTGCGTCGCCGCCTTCGGGACCGAGGTCGATTATGTAGTCGGCAGTCTTGACTACGTCGAGATTATGCTCGATGATGATAACGGAACTGCCGCCTTCGCATAGCCTCTGCAGTATTTCGAGGAGCTTCTTCACGTCCGCTGAATGCAGACCGGTAGTCGGCTCGTCGAGCACATACAGCGTCCTTCCGGTGTTTTTCCTTGCGAGCTCCGTCGCAAGCTTGACGCGCTGAGCTTCGCCGCCCGAAAGCGTCGTCGAGGGCTGGCCGAGCTTGATGTATCCGAGCCCGACGTCGCATAACGTCTCGAGCTTCTTTGCAATCTTGGGCAGCGGCTTGAAGAAATGATACGCCTCCTCGGCGGTCATATCGAGCACGTCGGCTATCGTCTTGCCCTTATAGCGTACCTCGAGCGTCTCGCGGTTATAGCGCTTGCCCTTGCAGACCTCGCAGGGAACGTAAACATCCGACAGGAAATGCATCTCGATCTTCAGTATGCCGTCGCCCGAACAGGCCTCGCAGCGTCCGCCCTTTACATTGAAGCTGAACCTGCCGGAGCTGTAACCGCGCAGCTTTGCGTCAGGGGTCTGGGCGAAAACATCCCTTATCAGATCGAATACGCCAGTGTACGTAGCGGGATTGCTCCTCGGAGTCCTGCCGATCGGCGACTGGTCGATATCGATTATCTTGTCGAGGTTCTCAATACCCTCGATGCAGTCATGATCTCCCGGACGGATCCTCGCGCGGTTAAGATCGCGAAGCAGCGATTTTTTGATTATCTCGTTTACGAGGCTCGATTTTCCCGAGCCCGAAACGCCCGTAACGCACACGAATACACCAAGAGGGATGCTGACGTCGATGTTCTTGAGGTTGTTGACGCGCGCGCCGCGTACGGTGAGCCATTTGCCGCCGATGCTTCTTCTCTCAGCGGGGATCTCGATCTTCTGTTTGCCCGAAAGGAACTGTCCGGTAACGGAATCCTTTGCCGCGGTGATCTCGTCGATCGTGCCTGCCGCTATGACGCTGCCGCCGTGCTCGCCTGCGCCTACGCCGATATCGACTATATAGTCCGCGCAGCGTATCGTCTCTTCGTCATGTTCTACGACGATAAGAGTATTTCCGAGGTCTCTCAACCCGCACAGAGCCGAGAGCAGTTTTTTATTGTCCCTTTGATGAAGGCCGATGCTCGGCTCGTCGAGAATGTATAAAACGCCGACAAGCCCGGAGCCGATCTGCGTAGCGAGCCTGATCCTTTGGGCTTCGCCGCCGGACAGCGACGAAGACGCCCTCGACAGCGTAAGATAATCGAGACCGACGTTTATCAGGAAACCGAGCCTCGAATCGAGCTCCTTTACGATCTGCGATGCTATCATGGCTTCGGAGCTGGAAAGCTCAAGGCCGTTGATGAATTCCCTTGCCTTGCTGATGGACATATCGCTGAGTTCCGCTATAGACAGTCCGCCGACGGTAACGGCAAGCGATTCGGGCTTAAGCCTTTTGCCGCCGCAGACGGGACAGGGAGTCATGTGCATATATGCCTCGATCTCCTGCTTTGACCAGTCCGACTGCGTTTCGCGGTAGCGCCTGTTGAGATTCGGTATCACTCCCTCGAACGGCGTGTCGAAGGTCCCGCTCCCGTATTCTTTCTGATATTGGACGTGAAGGCGTTTCTCGCCTGTGCCGTACAGCAGCGCTTCCCGGCCTTCGCGCGGGATATCGCGCCACGGAGTATCGCCCGAGAAGCCGTATTCGTTCTCTATGGCGGTGAAATACATACTGGCGATCGTATTCTTCGAATTGCTCTGCCAGCCGGTTACGGAGATAGCTCCGTCATTGAGCGAAAGACTCGTATCCGGCACGACGAGCTGTTCGTCAATAGTGAGCATAAAGCCGAGGCCGGTGCATTCGGGACAGGCTCCGAAGGGACTGTTGAACGAAAACATCCTCGGAGTGAGCTCCTCGATGCTTATCCCGCAGTCCGGACAGGCGTAATTCTGCGAAAACAGCAGTTCTTCGCCGTCGACTATGGAGACCTTTGCGAGACCTTCCCCGAACGAGAATGCGGTCTCAAGCGATTCGCTCAGCCTCGATCCTATGCCGCTCCGGACGACGAGCCTGTCGACGACTGCGTCGATAGTATGCTTTTTCTTTTTATCGAGGTCGGGTACTTCGTTGATATCATAGACTGTGCCGTCGACCTTCACCCTTACATATCCTTCTTTGCGGATGCGTTCGAGTATGTTCTTGTGTTCGCCCTTTCTCGCGCGGACGACCGGAGCGATCACGAGTATCCTCGTGCCTTCCTCGAGCTCCATCACGCGGTCGACGACCTGGTCGATGCTTTGCTTTTCGATCGGCTTTCCGCAATTGGGACAGTGCGGATGACCTATCCTTGCGTATAAAAGTCGAAGGTAGTCGCTTATCTCCGTGACTGTCCCGACAGTCGAACGCGGGTTGTTGGACGTGCTTTTCTGGTCGATGGAGATGGCCGGAGAAAGTCCCTCGATGTGATCGACGTCGGGTTTGTCCATCTGACCGAGGAACTGCCTGGCGTAAGCCGAAAGCGATTCGACGTACCTCCTCTGCCCCTCCGCGTAGATGGTATCGAACGCAAGAGAAGATTTTCCGGAGCCCGAAACGCCGGTAAACACGATGAACTTATTTCTTGGCAGTTCGAGCGAGATGTTTTTGAGGTTGTTCTCCCTCGCGCCCTTTATGTAGATCCTGTCCTTCATTTTCTGGTCCTTTGTCTTGCTTTCTTTTTGGAACCGACAGTGCCCGGAGCGGGCTTCGCCTCGCCGTATTCGTCCATGCCTTTGAGTCTGAACAGCTCGTCGCGAAGCTTCGCCGCTTCCTCGAACTCAAGCTCCATAGCGGCCTGCTTCATTTGCTCGGTGATGAGCATTATCTTCTGCTCGCGCTCTTCATCCGTCATTCCGCTGCGGTCGGCCTTTGCACGCGAGCTTATCTCGATAACGTCGCGCACCGCTTTTTTGATCGACTGAGGCGTTATACCGTGCTCGAGATTGTACCTCATCTGGATCTCACGCCGACGGTTGGTCTCGTTGATCGCCCGCTCCATGGAATCTGTAACGGTATCGGCGTACATGATCACCCTGCCGTCGACGTTCCTTGCAGCCCTGCCGACGGTCTGAACGAGCGACGTCGTCGAGCGGAGGAACCCTTCCTTGTCGGCGTCGAGTATCGCGACGAGGCCGACCTCGGGAAGATCGAGCCCTTCCCTTAAAAGATTTATGCCTACGAGCACGTCGAATTCTCCGAGACGCAGATCGCGGATTATCTCCATACGTTCGATCGTCTGTATGTCGGAATGCATGTATCTGACCCTTACGCCCATGCCGTCGAGATATTCCGTAAGCATCTCCGCCATGCGTTTTGTGAGAGTCGTAACGAGCGTGCGGTAGCCTTTCTTGGCAGTCAGCCTGATTTCACCGAGGAGGTCGTCGATCTGCCCTGTAACGGGGCGTACCGCGATCTCGGGATCGACCAACCCGGTCGGCCTGATTATCTGTTCGGCGACTTGGGAAGCCTGCCCGAGTTCATATTCGCCGGGCGTCGCGCTGACGCATATCATCTGCCCGACGCGATCCTCGAACTCGTCGAACGTAAGAGGACGGTTGTCGTAGGCGCTCGGAATGCGGAAGCCATACTCGACGAGCTCGGTCTTTCTCGACAAATCGCCGCGGTACATCGCTCTGAGCTGCGGCAGAGTCACATGGGATTCGTCGATGATCGTAAGGAACCCCTTGGGGAAATAATCCATAAGCGTGAAGGGCGGCTCGCCGGGCTTTCTGCCGTCGAAATAGCGGGAGTAATTCTCGATGCCCTGGCAGTAGCCTATCTCGCGGATCATCTCCATATCATATGTCGTGCGCTGCTCGATCCTCTGCGCCTCGATGAGCTTGTTTTCGGCCTTGAACTCTTCGACGCGCTTTATCATGTCGCGCTTTATCTCTGAGAGAACCTGCTCCGTCTTCTCCTTATCGACGGCGTAGTGCGTCGCGGGGAAAACTATAACGTGCGCGAGTGAACGGACCGGCACGCCGGTCACGACGGTGATCTCCGATATGTTTTCTATCTCGTCACCGAAGAGCTCGACGCGGATGGCTTTCTCGTTTTCGCTCATCGGGAATATCTCGATCACGTCGCCCTTGACACGGAACGTCCCGCGGGAAAAATCAAGATCGTTCCTCTGATACTGCATATCCACGAGTTTGTGAAGCAGAGCGTCCCTTTCGGTCTTCATACCGATCCGCAGAGATATGCTCATTCGCTCGTATTCCTCGGGACTGCCGAGGCCGTATATGCACGAGACGGACGCGACGATGATGACGTCCCTGCGTTCGTTCAGCGCGCATGTGGCGCTGTGGCGGAGCCGATCGATCTCTTCGTTGACCGAGGCGTCCTTCTCGATATATGTGTCGGATGAAGCTATATAGGCTTCGGGCTGGTAATAATCGTAATATGATACGAAATACTCCACAGCGCTGTCGGGGAAAAACTCCTTCAGTTCGGAACAGAGCTGCGCGGCGAGAGTCTTGTTGTGTGCGATTACGAGCGTGGGCATCTGGACCTTCTCGATGACCTTTGCCATAGTAAAGGTTTTTCCCGAGCCGGTCACGCCCAAAAGAACCTGCAGTCGATCGCCTCTTTTTACGCCGTCGGCAAGCTTATCTATTGCCTGGGGCTGATCGCCCGTCGGCTCGAAATTCGAAACGGCTTTGAAAACGTTCATCGAATGCATTCTCCGATAAAAAGCATTATTCTGTATTATATCACTAACGATCGGTCATGAAAAGACCGGAGCGGGCTTTTCAATATTATGCCCGATTTTCCAGACTTCTACGATTGATGAGAGTTAAATGTGAATGTTATCATATTTCCCGAGGTGATCTTATGCTGAAAACACTGCTCTTTGTCGTCTATACCGCGCTTATACCCGCCGTGCCTCTTTACGGCGTATTCCATTACTCGGGGGTCGGCGACGGGTTAAGAAAGACCGTATGCTGGGGACTTTTCGCCGTGCAGTGCCTCATATCGCTCGGAGCGATAGTCGGCTGGCTCGGAAGCTGACGGGATCAATCCTTCCCGTGCCTTTTCCTTGCCGGCCTTTTTCCGTAAACGGGATTCTTTATTTCGACGGCTATCTCGCCGAACCCGTCGTCAGCGGGCGCTTCGCCGTATTCGATGAGCTTCTTTTCCCAATAATCCACGAGCTCGGGCGTAAGCTCCGACGGCTCGTCGGCAAGCTTCGAAGGCCCGTCTTCCTCAACGGGCTTTTTTGCCGCGGAGGCCTGTTTGATCTTGTTCGCCGACGGACGAACAAGACCCGATCCGTCCGACGGGATTATCCTGGAGCGAAACTCATTCCCCTCGTCCTCCATAGCTATACATCTGCAGCAGTTGTCGCAGATCTTATCGGGATCGAGATCGCAGCGATTGCACTCGCCGCAGTCGTCGCAGACCTTCTTATCGTCAAGAACACACACTTTCATATTTTTCATAAAAAAACGCCCTCTCTTACAGTACAAACGTTTGCAATTTCGAAATATATATGCTATAATGCACCAGTAAATCGATTATACCACATTTTTTGTTTGCATAAAAGCCGTCAAAATCGTTTTTTCGGAGGAAAGCATGAGTAAAAAAGGCGAAACGAGAATGGAAGTTTACGACTTTATCTACGACAGGATAAAGAGCGGTTATCCCGCGCCGACAGTCCGAGAGATCTGCGCAGAGCTCAAGCTCAAGTCGACTTCGACCGCGCATCTGCATCTTTTGAACCTGCAGAAAGAGGGCTATATCGATTTCGATAAGAACCTCCAGCGCACGGTAAGGCTGACCTCCCTTATACCAGAAAAGACCAAAGCGTTCAGGAAAAACGCCGCTGCGGAAAGGGAGCTCAAAAAGACCGCGGGAACTAACGTAAGGGTACCCGTCGTCGGCACCGTAGCCGCCGGCACCCCCATCCTCGCGTTCGACGACTACCGCCAAAGCTATAATCTGCCCAAGGAAATGATCAGGAGCGCGGATCCTTCCGAGACGTTCATACTTACTGTCGACGGCGAAAGCATGATAGACGCCGGCATTTATACCGGCGATATGCTCATCGTGACCAAGTCGTTTGAGATACGCGACGGCGAGATAGTCGTTGCGAGGATCGGCGGAGAAACCGCGACGGTAAAGCGCTTCTTCCGCGAGAACGGGCACGTCCGCCTGCAGCCCGAGAACTCCTCCATGGAGCCCATCATTGTCGGCTATTCCGATGTGGAGATGATCGGCAAGGTCATCGGCCTTATACGGTCGTATTGAAAATGCATATCAAAAGACGCTCCAAGGAGCGTCTTTTTCGTTTTATTTCATCATCATTTCAAGCACCGATCCTGCGGCGATCCGTCCGTGCGAGTATGTGAGCGCGCCCTGGATATAAGCCGTATACGGAACGCGTATCGGAGCGTCTGCGGTAAGCTCGACAGACGCGCCCTGTATAAACGTTCCCGCCGCCATAATAACTTCGTCGATGTATCCGGGCATTGCCCAGGGCTCTGGTGCTACGAAGCTGTCTATGGGAGAAACGGACTGTATCACCCGGCAGAAATCGATCAGACGTTCCTTCGTGTCGAACCTAAGCGCCTGAACTATATCCGACCTTTCCGCATCAGAGGAAGGCATGGTCTCAAGCCCAAGTTTCTCGAAAACACCCGCAAAGAGAGCGGCGGTCTTCAACGCCTGGCAGACCGTGTGCGGAGCCATAAAAACGCCCTGGTAATACGGCAGATATCCTCCGGGATACGAACCCGCCTCGCGGCCTATTCCGGGAACGGTGATCCTGTTCGCGACAAGGTCGATTACGTCCTTTCTGCCTGCGGCGTATCCGCCTGTATGTGCGAGCCCTCCCCCGGGATTTTTGATGAGAGAGCCCATTATAACGTCGGCTCCGTAGAACGTCGGCTCGTTTTCCTGAGTGAACTCGCCGTAGCAGTTGTCTACAACTATCAGGCTGTCGGGAGAAAGCTCCTTGACAAGATCGAACGAAGGCTTCAGCTCCGAAGGAAGGAGCGAATTTCGCCACGCATAGCCCCTCGATCTTTGGAAATAGACTATCCTCGGCTTATCATCAAGCGCATCTCTCAACGCCTCCGAGTCGATACTTCCGTTTTCGCATAACCCTATCTCCTTATACCGTATCCCGAAATCCTTGAGGGAGCCGGGAGTATAACCCTCGATACCTATGGCTTCTACGAGCGTATCATAAGGACGCCCGGTAGCGGACAGCATCGTATCGCCGGGACGAAGAATGGCCGAGAGGACCGTGAATATCGTATGAGTACCCGAAGAAAGCTGAGGCACGACAAGCGCGGCGTCCGCCTGCATGACTTCGGCGAAGACCCTGTCGAGCGCGTCGCGGCCCTCGTCGTCATAGCCGTAACCGGTCGAGAAATTAAAATGCCTTGCGGCGATCCTGTTGTTATTAAAAGCGGAAAGCACGCGCTTCATGCACGTGTTTTCAACGCTTTCCATCCGTCTGAAAACGGGAACGAGCTCATTCTCGACGTTCAGGATAAGCTCATCGGTACGTTTACTCATTTTTCCTCCTTGAATACGGCAAGCTCCTTTTCGGGAGTGATCGTGGAGATCGCGTGTTTATAGATCAGCATCTGCCTGCCGTCCGCTTCGACTATAACGGCGTAGTTATCGAACCCGAGTATCTTTGCCTTGCCGATCAGGTAGCCGTTCGTGACATATATGGAGACAGGACAATCTGATTTCTTTGCCGCGCTCAAAAAGCGGTCCTGTATGCTTTTAATACTGTTCTCTGACATAAATATCTCTTTCTGCGATAAAGTATTCTGCGATCGCATCGTTCAGTCCGCCGGCGTCGGAATAATCGCCGCGGTCGAACCAACGGATCCTTTCATCCCTTTTGAACCAGGCTATCTGCCTCTTGGCATAACGCCTTGTATCGCGTTTTATCAGCTCGACTGCTTCGTCATACGTTGTTTCGCCATCAATATAGCTTATTAGCTGCTTATATCCAATCCCCTGAAGCGAAAGCGCGCGCTTTCTTCCCGAACCGTCATAGAGACGCTTGACCTCGTCAAAGAGCCCCTTCTCCATCATACTGTCGACGCGCTTATTTATACGGTCGTATAATTCGGAGCGATCCATGTTTATGCCGGCGATCACCGGGTAAAACGGTATCTCAGCCTGCTTCGTGTTGAGAAAGTCCCCTCCCTGCTCGGTCATCGTGCGGCCTGTGACCTCGAGGATCTCAAGCGCGCGTACGATGCGTTTGAGATCGCTGCGGCTGATCCTCTCCGCGGAACGCGGATCGGCCTCGGCAAGGCGCTTATACAGTACGCCGGGTTCTCTTTCTTCCTCCGCAGCCAGCCTGTCGCGGATAACGCTGTCGGGCTTAACGTTTGTAAAATCGAGCGGATACAGGAGTGAATTGACGTACAGCCCGGTGCCTCCCGCGACGATCGGCGCTTTCCCCCGCTCCGTTATGTCTTTGATGATCTCGGCAGCGTCCGATGCAAATCTCGCAGCGTTGTAAGTCTCGTCGAGATAGTCGACAATGTCTGTCAAATGGTGCGGGATACCGCCCTTCTCCGTTTCGTCGGGCTTGGCGGCGCCGATATTCAGACCGCGATATATCTGTATCGAATCGGCGGAAACGATCTCGCCGTCAAGCTTCCGAGCAGAATACACCGCGGCGTCGGTTTTACCGCTTGCAGTCGGACCGACTATGAAGAAAACGACGGGTTTTTTCATTGGATCCTCTTGAACATCTTTTCAAAATCGCGCTTCGATACGCGGATCATTACAGGCCTTCCGTGAGGGCATGTGAGCGGCGTAGAGCCGTCCGCATAATGGCTGAGTATTTCATCTATTACGGCGGCGGAAAGCGCCTGACCGGCCTTTACGGCGTGTTTGCACGAATACTGGATGAGAGAGCTCCTGACGAGGTCGAGTTCTTCGATACCGCCCTTGTTTCTGATTATCCCGAGCATATCGGGAACGAGCCTTTCGATCGATTCGGGCTTGATTCCGCTCGGTATCGCGTGTATGCTGACGGAGAGCGCGCCGAATTCCTCGATGTCGAAGCCGAGCTCGGTGAACCTTTCGAGATTATCCATCAGGCACGAGAGGTCCGTCGGCGACAGCGTAAGTATTTTTGCTGTAAGAAGTATCTGCGATTCGAATCTGAGCTCGCCTTTTATGAGCTTTTCATAATTGATCCGCTCGTGCGCAGCGTGCTGATCGATATAGAATACGGAATCGCCCTGCTCGACGATAATGTATGTATCGAATACAGTTCCCACGACGGTATAAGGATCGACGCCGAACGTGACCGGCTCTGACTTTTCAGGGACGAACGCGGGTCTGTCGGAGAAAGAATAACGGATCACGCCGTTCGCATCCTGAGTGCTGACTGCGGGCTCGGAGGCTCCGACGTCGCGGACGAAGACGACGGGGTTCACGGGCTTGACAGCTTCTTTCTCAACCGGAGCATCTTTTGCCTCTTTGATCGCCGCATCGGCAGAGGATGCAAGCGACGGATCGATATCGGCGTCCCTTTTCCGGAACGCGTCATATACGTCCTTGACCGTCAGGATCGGCGCCTCTGCTTCGGCAGAAGCTGTTTCTGCGTGCGAATTATCGTGAAGAGCGTCCCTCACCGCAAGCATCACCGCGGAGGAAACTCTTTCCTCGTCGCGGAAACGCACCGTCAGCTTGTTTGGATGAACGTTTACGTCGACCTCGCGGGGAGAGATCCTGATGTTCAGGACAAAGAACGGGAACCTGCCGACCATGAGGCGCGTTTCATATGCCCTTTGAGCGGCAAAGCTGAGCTGCTGGGAACGGACGTATCTGCCGTTTACGAACAGGCTTTGCTGGATACGGTTGTTCCTCGACAAAAACTCGTCGCCGCAGTATCCGTCGATAAGTATATAGCCGTCGTCATAACGCACCTTCTTCAAATGCTCGGTAACGTCAGGGCCGTAAACGCAGACGATCGAGTTTTCCAGAGAGCCGTCGCCGGAGCTGTGATAGACGGGCTTGCCGCCGCTTATGAACTTAAAGGACACGTCGGTATTTCCGAGTATCAGCCTCTGCATATAATCGCCGACCGCCGCTGCTTCGGAACGCGGGTTTTTGAGGAACTTAAGCCTCGCGGGGACGTTGTAAAACAGCTCCCTTACCTCGAAATTTGTGCCGACCGGACAACCGCAGGGAAGAAAGTCATTAACAACTCCGCCTTCGATCTCGATATGGGTGCCTGCGTCCTCATTTCCCGTGCGGGTCCTTACCGAAACGCGGGAGACTGCCGCGATCGACGCCAAGGCCTCGCCGCGAAAGCCAAGAGTCTCGATGCTTTCAAGTCCTTCTATCGAATGAAGCTTGCTTGTCGCGTGTCTTAAAAAGGCGGTCTTGACGTCTTCGCCCGGGATCCCGCAGCCGTTGTCGGTAACGCGGATATACTCCGCCCCGCCCTCCTTGATCTCGACTGTCACTGAGGAGGCGCCGGCGTCGAGCGAGTTTTCGACGAGCTCCTTAACGACCGAAGCGGGCCTTTCGACAACTTCGCCCGCTGCGATCTTATTGGCAAGCTGAGGATCAAGAACCTCGATTTTTCTGATTATCATATTTTTGCCCTCGTACTTAATTCATAAAGCTTGCTCAGCGCTTCCATGGGAGTAAGCCTGTTGACGTCAAGCTCACGAAGCTCTTTCAAAATGTCTTCGTCATCGGTCGAACCCAGAAGATTCATCTGCTCAGCAAGGCTGCTCCTCACGCGAGAGGCGTTGTTGATGTCGGATTCTTCAAGCTGCAGGAGTATTTCCTTCGACCGCTCGATAAGGCTGTACGGAAGTCCCGCGAGCTTTGCTACCTGTATGCCGAAGCTCTTATCCGCGCCGCCGCGCATGATCCTTCTTAAGAAGATGATGTCGTCGCCGTGCTCCTTAACGGTGATGCGGTAATTCTTTACTCCGTCAAGCTTACCCTCGAGCTCGGTCAGCTCGTGATAATGGGTGGCAAAAAGCGCCTTTGCTCCGCATTTTCGCTTGTCGGAAATGTGCTCAACGACAGCCCACGCGATGCTCAGGCCGTCGAAGGTGCTCGTTCCGCGGCCGATCTCGTCGATGATAAGAAGGCTCCTGCTGGTGGCGTTATTGAGAATATTAGCCATCTCGCTCATCTCGACCATGAACGTGCTCTGACCGGTCGAAAGGCTGTCCGACGCGCCGACCCTCGTGAATATCTTGTCTATCAGCGGAATACTCGCGCTCGACGCGGGAACGAACGAACCCATATGCGCCATCAGCGATATAAGCGCTACCTGCCGCATGTAGGTGCTCTTGCCCGCCATGTTCGGACCGGTGAGTATTATTATCCTGTCGTCCTTATCGTCAAGCTCGGTCGAATTGGGAACGAAGGAATCCTTTACGCTCTTTTCCACTATCGGATGACGGCCGTCGGTTATCTTGAGCTTGCCGCTTTTCGACAGTCTTGGATGGCAGTATCTGTTTGCCGCTGCGACCGAAGCGAGCGACTGCAGACAGTCGAGGTTTGACACGACGAAGGAATCGTTTTTAAGCCGATCTATACAGCTTAAGAGCAGTTTCCTAATCTCGGCGAACAGCTCATACTCAAGCGTTATGATCCTGTCCTCTGCCCCGAGGATCTTCTCCTCAAGCTCCTTGAGCTCCTCCGTTACATACCTTTCGGCGTTTGCAAGCGTCTGCTTTCTTTGATAGT
Organism: Clostridia bacterium; assembly: GCA_017614315.1. Classification (GTDB taxonomy): domain Bacteria; phylum Bacillota; class Clostridia; order Christensenellales; family CAG-138; genus UBA3857. Next base: position 242,761 of record JAGACA010000006.1, read on the forward strand.
TGAGTGGTACGAGCTGTTTGTTCGCGTTGCTGACCTCGATATAATAGCCGAATACACGGTTGTAGCCTATCTTAAGATTCTTTATGCCCGTGCGCTCTTTTTCGCTGTTTTCAAGCTTGGCGAGCATGGATCTTCCGCCGTGCGAAAGCTCGCGCAGCTCGTCGATCTCGGCGGAGTATCCGTCTCTGATGATCCCTCCGTCCTTGACGGAAACGGGAGGCTCGTCCACGATCGCCTTTTCAAGCAGGAACCTTATATCCTCCATCGGATCGATCTTTAATGAAAAAGCGTTCAGGCTTTCGCAGCCGGAAAAGGCGTTCAGTATCGACTGGATGCTCGGCAGCTTTGAAAGCGACTTCCTTAACGAATCGCAGTCTCTGGCGTTGACCGTTCCGTATGCGATCCTGCTGACGAGCCTTTCGATATCGTAAACGCCGTCAAGCGCGTCGCGGAGCTTTCCGCGCTCGGAAGGACGGTCGACGAGAGCCTGAACCGCGTCGAGCCTTGCGTTGATCGCGTCGATATCCTGAAGAGGCTGATCGATCCAGTTCCTTAAAAGCCTTGCGCCCATGGAGGTCTTGGTGCTGTCGAGCACGCCAAGGAGAGTGCTTTTTTTGCTGACGTCGCTGCGCAAGGGCGAGCAGAGCTCGAGGTTCCGCCTCGTTGCGGCGTCGATGCCCATGTATTCGCCGGACTGCTGAAGAACGATTCTTGTTATGTGGGAAAGCGCATTTTTCTGGGTGTCGTCAAGATATCTCAAAAGCGCGCCCGCTGCGGCGACGGCCATCGATCTGTCATTGAGCCCGAAGCCTGCGAGGCTCCTTACGTTGAAATGCTCGACGAGTATCCTCTGGCATTTTTCGATATCGAAGAAGCGGTCTTCTTTCTTTTCAAGATAGAAATGAGAAGAGATCCATTTGTGAACGAATTCCCTTGTAAACAGATACTCGTTTGCGATTATCTCCCTCGGCTCGATCCTTGCGAGCTGATCGATGAGCTCGCTCTGCGCTTTTTCGCCTGCAAGCTCATATGAATAGAAATCCCCGGTGGATACGTCGCAGTACGCGAGTTCGAACACTCCGTTCGCGGCGAATATCGAAAGGATATAATTGTTCGCGTTCTCGGGAAGCATCTGCTCCTCTATGACGGTGCCGGGAGTTATGACGCGGATAACGTCCCTTTCGACAAGACCTTTGGCAAGTGCGGGATCTTCGAGCTGCTCGCAGATCGCGACCTTATAGCCTTTGTCGATCAGCTTGTTGATATAGCTGTTGACGGAATGATACGGCACTCCGCACATGGGCGCCTTTTCCTTAAGGCCGCAGTCCCTCCCGGTAAGCACAATCTCGAGCTCGCGCGAAGCCGTTAGGGCGTCGTCAAAGAACATCTCATAAAAATCCCCGAGCCTGAAGAAGAGCAAGCAGTCGTTGTACTTCTCTTTCAGCTCAAGATATTGCTGCATCATCGGAGTTAGCGAAGCCATTTTGTTTCTCCCGAAGTTCAATCGATTATCTCGCCAGCAAGAGAATTGAAGCGAGTTCCCGTAATCATTGCGTTATAATACTTTCCGATCATCGACTCGTCGCCCTTGACATAGACCATTTTAAGGCTTCCGAGCTTGCCGAACATCATCGGCTCTCCGCGCGTGTCCTTTCCTTCGATCAGTATTTCGCCGACGGTGCCCAAGTATTTGTCGTTGGCTTTGACTATGGTTTCGGCGATAACGTCGTTCAGCCTTTTCAGCCTTTCTTTCTTGACCGCTTCGGGTATCTGCCCGTCCATGACCGCGGCCTTCGTGCCGGGACGGATGGAATATGCAAAAGTATAAGCAGACGAGTAGCCGACCCTTCTGACAAGATCGAGCGTATCCTCAAGGTCCTCGTCGGTTTCGGTCGGGAAGCCGACAATGATATCGGTCGTCAGCTCTATCCCCTTAACGTTTTCACGAAGATCGTCGACCAGATCGAAATAATGCTCGCGCGTATAACGTCTGTTCATCAGCTCGAGGATACGGTTGCTACCGGACTGTACGGGCAGATGGATGTGCTCGCAGACCTTGTCGCATTCCTTCATAGCCATAACGAGCTCGTGAGAAAGATCCTTTGGATGCGACGTCATGAAGCGGAGTCTCTTAAGCCCGTCGACTTCGTTGACCATGCGCAAAAGCTCCGGGAATTTCAGCCCGTTATCGTTATAGGAATTGACGTTCTGGCCGAGGAGCGTGACCTCGGTAAAACCTTCGTCTCGGACGACGCGCCGGACCTCCTCGACGATATCGCCGGCTCGCCTGGATCTTTCACGTCCGCGAACGTACGGAACGATGCAGTAAGAACAGAAATTATTGCACCCGTACATAATGTTGACAAACGTGGAAAAACCGGCGTTTCTCTTTATCGGGAGACCCTCGGCGATCTCTTCATTGGGCTTGCCGACCCTGATGATGCGCTCGCCGTTCATTACCGATTCGAGCATCTGCGGGAAAAGATGAAGCTCGTTCGTTCCGAAGATCATATCGACGAAAGGGAAACGCGCGGCCAATGCTTCGGCTGCGCCGGGCTGCTGCATCATACAGCCGCATACGGCGGTGATCAGCGAAGGGTTGTTTTCCTTTATTTCCTTGACAAAACCGACGTTGCCGAAAGTCCTCTTCTCGGCGTGGTCGCGTATGCAGCAGGTATTGAAAAGTATGAGATCGGCAGAGGCTTTTTCAGAGGCTTTCCTGTACCCCGCCGCCTCGAGCATGCCGGCGATCTTTTCCGAGTCGTGCTCGTTCATCTGACAGCCGTAGGTCTCGATATAATAACCGGGGCAAACGTCTCCGAGCATTTCCTTTATCCTGCGTATCGCGGAAAAACTATTGTCGAGTACGTTTTTGTCGACGAATGACTGATCCATCCCATCCTCCGTACATAATTATACATCCTCAATTATACATCAAAAAGGCCTTATATTCAAGCATCGGGCATAAAAACTGCTTGATTTAAGGCTGTGAATCGGTATAATAAAACTATGCCATGAAAAGGAGCATGATAATGAATAACAAAACCGTAAAGCTTATTGCCATTATAATGTGCGCGGTATTGATCCCGACTGCGTTTTCCGCATGCAAACTGACCGATCCGTCAAAAGAAAACCTCTCCGAAGAACTCTTCGGCCTCAAGATAGCGATGAGCTCCAAAAACGCAGATATTACCATGTATGATATCCTGCAGTCTTATTACAACAACGATTATTATCAGTATTATATTTACGGGTTCATTTCCCAGGACGATTATATCAACCTGATCGTAAACGATATGACCACTTTTATGTATATCGTCAACGCCGCGTATGACGAAGGCTTTGAACCGACCGGCGAGGAATACGAAGAGATCGTCAAAAACGCCACGGATCAGTTCGAACAGCTCCTGACAAGGTACGAATCGCAGGTCTCCGCCGACGCCGCGGACAAGCGTTCGGAGGCGATCAAGCTTTTTGAAGCCGACGTTGCCCTTTACGGAGTGGATTTCGATTCGGCGTTCGAACTTACCGTCAAGAGCATGTGCATGTATAAGGCGGCGGAAAAATACTATAACTCGATCACGACCGGCGTAGAGGTGGCCGACGCGGACGTAGAAAGATACTACAGGGATCAGTTCGACGACCAGATAAACAACACGGCGGCGGATTTTGCCGAGCTCATGACGGAGTACTGCTATGGCGGCGGATACCCCTACCCCGTTTATATCCCCGAAGACTGTTTCTCCGTAAACCATATCTACCTTGAGCTTAAGGACGTGTCGGCGACAGGCCAGACTCCCGTTTATGACAAGGAAAGCCGCAGGAACGACGAACAGGAGATCGAAGCGAAGCTTCCAGAGACAGACGGTTTCGAGGGATTCATGGCGCTTGTCGACGAGTACGGCGAGGATCCCGGGATGGAGCATGACGAATATCGCGAAAACGGATATGTGATCCATCCTTCCGTCGACGGCAATTATTTCCCCGGCTTCGTATATGCCGCGATGAACCTGCACGACGGCGATTGGACGCCTGCGGAGGACGCGGGATACGAGACACCCGAGCTTACGTTCTTTGAGCTTAAGGACGGCACGAGGGTCGTAAAGGTATATACCGAATCCGGCGTACATTATCTGATCGTCAACAAGGAATACAAAAAAGGAATGGTCAAATACGAAAAGGGCGACGCGAAATGGGAATCTTGGAAAAGCGCCGTTTCAAACAGTGCATCGGAAGCAAAGTTCGAGGAGCTGTATTATTCATGGCAGTCAAAGTATAATATCGACGTCGATCTTGATTCCATAAAAGCGATCGTATCCAAGAACAAGGGAAGCCAGTCCTGAGAACGGATTTGATAACAAAAAGACCGGATCCTTTAAGGGATCCGGTCTTTTATGTGTGATCAGTTGTTCTCTTCCTCTTTGGCGTCTACGTTGATAGCGCCGAACAGGTTGGCGAGAGACGTGGTGGAAGCCTGCACGGGAGGAAGCTCGTAATCGGCATCCTCGCGGCGGCGCCTCTCGGGACGGGGCTCGCCGGTGCGCTCGGTGCGCTCGCGATGTTTCTCATCGCGCTGCTGCGCCTGCTGCTGACGGTTCTGCTCTTCCTGAGCGCGCTTCTCGGCACGCTCAGCGCGCTCACGCTCGCGCTCTTGCTTTTCCTTCGCGATCTCCTCGGCGATCTCGGGGTTCTCCTCAAGGATGACTTCCTTGCGGCTCAGGCTGATACGGCGCTGTTCGGGATTAACCTCGAGCACCTTGCAGCGAACGATATCGCCGACCTTGAGCTCGTCCTCGACCTTGGAAATACGCCTGGGACCGACCTGAGAAATGTGGATCAGACCGTCGATCGTGGGCTCGAGAGCGACGAACGCGCCGAAGGTCACGATACGGACGACCTTGCCCTCTACGACGGAACCGACGGGATACTTCTCGGCGGCCATGGTCCAGGGCTTGGGCTGGAGCTGCTTATAACCGAGGGAGATCCTCTGCTTTTCGGCGTCGACGTTGAGGATGACGACTTCGATGTTCTGACCGACTTTGAAGACCTCGTTGATGTTCTTGACGCGGCCCCAAGCGGCGTCGGTGATGTGAACAAGACCGTCAATGCCGCCGATATCAACAAACGCGCCGAAATCGGTGAGGCGGCGAACAATGCCGTTGACCTTGGAACCGACCTCAAGCTCGGCCCACTTCTGACGCTTGGCTTCCTCGGCCTCGGCGAGAAGAACGGCCTTGCGGGAAGCGACGACGCGCTTCCTCTGCTTGTCGACCTCGATGATCTTGACGTTCATCGGCTGACCGACGAACTCGTCAAGCTTTTCAATGTACTTGGTAGCGATCTGGGAAGCGGGTATGAAAGCCCTGATGCCGTTGATCGTCGCGATAAGGCCGCCCTTTACGACTTCCTTACCGATGGCCTCAACGACCTTGCCTTCGGACTCGGCTTCGGTAGAGAACTGCTCCCAAACCTTCTTGCTCTCGACATTCTTGCGGGAGAGAAGTACATTGCCTTCACCGTCGTTGACCTTGAGAACCTCGACCTCGATGGTATCGCCAACAGAAACTACGGCTGCGGGATCAACATCGGGATCATCGGAAAACTCGTCGCGGGGAATAAAGCCGTCGGACTTATATCCAATGTTGACACAAACTTCGCCATCGACAATCTGAACGACGGAACCGGTAAGTATCTGACCGTTATGGATGCGTCTCAGCGTCTTTTCTATGGCCTCCTCAAAGGTGGTCTCGCCCTCTTCAACGACGGGCTCTTCCTTCACAGCTTCCTCAACGGGAGCTGCGGTTTCTTCTGTGACCTCGTTGGTCACGGTCTCAGTGTTTTCGGCTACAGTTTCCACATTAGCCTTATCCATTTCGCTCATTCTTGTAATAACCTCCCTAATCAGCGAATCCGGTGTTGAAGCACCGGCAACAACTCCGATTATTATATCATTTATCTCATAAATATCAATAGGTAAATCGTTAATATTTGCAATTCTTTTGACATTTTTGCACTGTTTTTCGCATATTGAGGCAAGTTTTTGCGTGTTTGAACTGTGCATATCGCCCAAAACGAGAACGACATCGCACTTTGCGCTGATCTTTGCCGCCTCGGTCTGACGCTGCTCTGTGGTGACGCAGACGGTGTTGAAGACTTTTCCGTCGGGGAACAGATCTGCGAAAAGCTCCTTTATTTTCAGGAATTCATTGAGGTCGAAAGTGGTCTGGGAAACGAGACAGAGCTTTGCTCCGGCACCGTTTTTTTCGGATATTTCGTAAAGCTCTTCGGCCTTCGAGATGAATATCGCGCTGCTGCCGCAGCATCCGTTTATCCCGATCGACTCGGGATGCGCCGGATCGCCCGAAATGATTATCTTATAACCCATGCCGAAATGATCCTTGACGATGTCGTGGATCTTTTTCACAAACGGACAGGTGCAGTCGATGATCTCTATCCCGCGCGCGGAGCATTCTTCGATAATACTGGGCGGTACTCCGTGCGAGCGTATGACGAGAGCACATCCGTCCGGGAGCTCGTCTAAGGAGGCGATGGGGATGACGCCCTTCGACTCAAGCTCGCACACTGCGCTCTTGTTGTGGATGAGCTCGCCAAGCGAATAGACCTTGCCCTTCTCCCCCGCCTTTTCCAAAGCAAGGTCGACCGCTCGTCTCACGCCGAAGCAGAAGCCCATGTTTTCCGCGGCGATTATCTGCATTTCTTTTCCAGTTCCTTTTTAAGCGATTCGAGGGAGTTGCGAAGCCTCTGCATGAATATGACTTCGTTCTCGCGCCTTGAAACGTTCATCTTCGTTTCGCTCGCATAGATTGGATCGCCGACGATTATCTTCGGTCTCGTGTACCACTTCTTGTAAGAATCGTTGTCGAGATACATCGGAACAACTGGCGCGTCGGAACGCATCGCGATAAACGCCGTGCCGAGCTCGAACTCGTCCATCCTGTACGCGACCATTCTCCTGCCTTCGGGGAAGATCCCGAAAACCTTTCCCTTATCGAGCAGAGCGAGAGCGTTCCTGAGGGATTTGAGATCCGCTGTGCCCCTGTCGACGGGGAAAACGAACATGGAACGGAAGAAGATCTTGCCGAGCTTGGTATCGAAGACCTCTTTCTTTGCCATGAAGTGGATGATCCTCGGAGAGATGATGGCGAGCATAAGCGGATCTCTCATCGAAACGTGGTTGCAGATGAATATCGCTTTCCCCTTTACTCCCAAAGCCTTTCTGTTCCCGTAAACCTTTGGCCTGAACAGAATCCAGAGAATCGGTTTGAAAAAATACAGGATCAAATAAAGCATAGATCGCGGTCAACCTCCGACTTTTATGTATTTCATAACGGCGTCTATCGATTCCTCGACGCTTAAATAGGTCGTGTCGATGAGTATTGCGTCGGGAGCTTTTTTGAGGGGCATGCAGTCTCTGCCGGAATCACGCTTGTCGCGCTCGGCCATTTCGAGCAGGAGCTCGTTGAACGTCATCCCGAAGAGCCTCCCCTTTCCTTCAAGCTCTCTGTACCGGCGTATGGTTCTTGCGTCGGGAGAAGCGGTGACAAAGAATTTGTATTTCGAGCCGGGAAGGACGTAGGTCCCTATATCCCTGCCGTCCATTGTGACGGAAGTATCCTCCGCAAGCTTTTTTTGAAGCTCGACGAGCTTGTATCTTACCTCGGGGACAGCGCTGACCTTCGACGCGGCGTTAGAGACCTCCTGCGTACGGATAAGGCCGCTTACGTCCTCGCCGTCAAGAAAAACGTGCTGTATGCCGTCGACGAACCCGAGCGAAACGGAAGTCGACGGAAGTATGCCGATAACGAAAGGACTGTCGTCAGGAGAGCCGCCCATCCGCATCACCTTAAGACCGATCGCACGGTACATGGCTCCCGTATCCACGTATACGATACCGAGCCTTTTTGCGAGCCCTTTTGCGATGGTGCTCTTACCGGCTCCGGAGGGGCCGTCGATGGCGATAGAATAGATACTTTCGTTCATGTTACACCTCTTCGTATTTTTTTGCAGCCGCTTTTCCCGCGGCGACTCCTGTTGAATATGCGATCTGCAGATTGAACCCGCCGGTATAAGCGTCGACGTCGATGATCTCGCCCGCAAAAAACAATCCATTGACGAGCTTCGACTCCATAGTCTTCGGGTCGATCTCCTTTACGCTGACGCCGCCGCGGGTTATGATCGCTTCGTCGATCGGCGATGTTCCCGATACGGTAAGCGGCATTGCTTTCATAAAGCTTATAAGACTTCTGCGCTCGGCTTTTGAGAAATTGTCGGTCGTTTTCTCGGGATCGACGCCGGAAAAATGCAATACAACGGGCAAAAGCCTCGACGGCATAAGGCCGATGAGAGCATTCTTGAGCTGCTTATGGGCGTTTGCCGCAAGATCGCGCAGTATCCTCGCATCGAGCGTTTGCTGATCGAGCGCGGGCTTTAGATCGATATAAAGCCTCGTTCCGACGGGATCGTCGGCTATCCTCGCGCTCGCGCTCAATACGAGAGGCCCCGAAACGCCCGAATGAGTAAACAGCATCTCGCCGAGTTCGGAATAGACAGTTTTATTGTCCTTGACGGCTTTCAAAGTCACGTTTTTCAGCGACAGCCCGGCAAGCTCTCCGGGCCATTTCTCCTCGGCGATCAGTGAGATGAGCGAAGGCGAGATCTTCGTGACCGTATGCCCGAAAGCCTCTGCGAAAGCGTAACCGTCGCCCGTGGAACCTGTCGAAGGATAACTCCTGCCGCCGGTAGCCAATATGACGGAATCGTAATGCTTTTCTTCTCCGCCGAATGAAACGATAACGAATCCGCTTTCATCTGCCGCAACGGATCTGATCCTCGTATTCAGTATCAGCCTGACTCCTCGCTTTTGAAGAAACGACAAAAGAGCTTTTATGACGTCGCTCGACTTATCGCTTTCCGGGAAAACGCGTCCGCCGCGTTCGACTTTTGTTTTTACGCCCTGCGATTCGATAAGCTCGACGATATCGTCGTTGAAAAAACTGTCGAAGGCGCTGTATAAGAACCGGGGGTTTCGGGGAATGTTCCTGAAAAAGTCTTCCTTGTCGGCGGTATTCGTAATATTGCAGCGACCTTTTCCGGTGAGATAGAGCTTCTTCCCCGCCTTTTCGTTCCTGTCGAATAGATCTACGCTCGTTTTATCGGTTTTGGCATACGCCGCCGCAAGCATCCCCGCGGGGCCGGCGCCGATGACCGCAATGCGTTTCATGACTTCGCCTCGCTTTCTTCTGTCTCGAAAAGCGTTTTCGCGCGACCGATCGAAGAATAGTCCGTAAGATCGTATGTCAACGGCGTGATAACGGCGTACCCCTTTCTCATGTAAAGCTCGTCCGTTTCGTCGTGATCGAAACACTCCGTAAGCTTTACGGAGCTTACACGGTAAGCGATCCTTCCGGAATCCTCGGTTTCTTCATCGAACGGCAAGGCGTATTCCTGAAGGCCGATCTTCGCGACCTTGATTCCCTTGTATTCTTCTTCGGGACAGGAAGGAACGTTTACGTTCAGCACGCCGGGACGGCCATTGAAAAAGCTTATAAGCTTCGGAAGCATCCTTGCGAAGAACCTCGCGGCGTCACCCATAAAATCGGCGTCAAATGTGTCCTTTGAAACCGCGATGGAAGGGATGCCTATCATGCAGCCCTCTATTGCTGCGGATACGGTCCCGGAATAGAGCGTATCGGTGCCGAGATTGGGAGCGTGATTGATACCGGAAACGATCACGTCGGGGGCGGCGCCGAGATTGCCGACCGCAAGACGTACACAGTCGGAGGGCGTACCCGTAACATAATAAGCCGGTATGTCCTCAAGACCTGCGATATGGTGCTTCCCGGCGTAAAGAGGTCTCCTCAGCGTCAGGCTGTGACTTATGCAGCTTTGGTTATCGCTCGGCGCGGCAATGAAAATTTCATACCCTGCGCCGTACAGCGCATGAGCAAGCTCGAAAAGCCCTTCCGAGTCGATGCCGTCGTCGTTTGTGATAAGTATCCGCATATTCCGCTCCGCTCCTGATCATTATCTTTTATTATATCAAATCCGACGCGCTTCTTCAATAATAAAAAAAGGCTCCGCTCATAGGGCGGAGCCGTCGGGGAGATCATAACTGTTCCGTAAGATCTTCAACGTACAAGGTTCGTACGCCGTTATCGGATACGGCGGGAACGGTCGCGGACTTTGCCTCCACGGAGGGAGCCTCGGGAGCCTTCTCCTCCGCCTTCTCCTCTTCCTTGTTCCTGGCTTCAAAGAACTTCATGGCGACCTGAGGGAACAGAGCGTAGCTCAACACGTCCTCCTCGCTCTTCGCGATGCCCTTGAGCTCTTCCGTGTACTTGTGAAGCTCGGGTTCAAGAAGATCGGCAGGTCTGCAGGTGATGACCTTGCCGTATTCGCCGAGCGCCTTGCGGCGAACTTCCTCGTTGACGGTGCCGGGAAGGCGTCCGTATTCGCCGGCAAGAAGGCCCTTGGATTCCTTGGTGAACATCTTGTAACGCTCGCCGCTAAGAATGTTGAGCACGGCCTGCGAGCCGACGATCTGGCTCGTGGGGGTGACAAGAGGCGGATAGCCGAAATCCTCGCGCACGCGGGGGACCTCTGCGAGGACATCATAATACTTGTCTTCGGCGTTGGCCTGCTTAAGCTGGGAAATGAGGTTCGAAAGCATTCCGCCGGGCACCTGATACATTAGTGTATTGGTATCGACGGAAAGGACCTTCGGGTCGAGTATGCCCTCTTTTTTGAGCTTTGCGGCTACGGTCCTGAAATGCTTGGCGGCTTCGGCCATCTTATTCAGATCGAGGCCGGGATCCCTTTCCGTGCCCTTGAGCGCAGCCACAAGAGGCTCCGTAGCGGGCTGGCTCGTGCCGTTGCCGAGAGGCGAAAGCGCAGTGTCGACGATATCTACGCCCGCTTCGACGGCCTTGAGTATGGTCATATCGCCGGTGCCCGTCGTGTTGTGCGTATGCAGATGTATGGGCACGTCGACCTCGGCTTTGAGCTTTTTCACGAGCGAATATGCCGAATACGGCAAAAGAAGGTTCGCCATATCTTTGATGCAGATGGAGTCGGCTCCCATTTGTACGAGCTCCTTGGCGAGCTTGACGAAATAATCTTCGGAATGAACGGGGCTTATTGTATAGCTTAACGCCGGTTCGCACCAGCCGCCGTATTTTTTTGTGAATTTGATCGCGGCTTCAAGGTTCCTTACGTCGTTCAGCGCGTCGAAGATCCTGATCACGTCTATGCCGTTTTCGATCGCTTTGCGGCAGAACTGCTCCACGACGTCGTCGGCATAGTGCTTGTAACCGAGTATGTTCTGACCTCTGAAGAGCATCTGGAGCCTGGTATTGGGAAGCGCTTTTCTCAATGTGCGGAGCCTCTCCCACGGATCCTCGTTGAGGAAACGGAGGCAGGCGTCGAAAGTCGCTCCGCCCCAGCACTCGAGGGACCAATAGCCGATGGAATCGAGCAGCTCGCACGCAGGGAGCATATCCTCCGTACGCATGCGGGTGGCTGCCTGCGACTGATGCGCGTCACGGAGTATGGTGTCTGTTATCAAGAGTTTGGACATAGTATCGTTCTCCTTTTACTGGAACAATGCGAGGAATACGCCTGCGGCGATCGCGGAACCTATGACGCCGGCGACGTTGGGACCCATTGCATGCATGAGAAGGAAGTTCGAAGGATTCTCCTTCTGGCCGACGACCTGTGAAACGCGAGCCGCCATGGGAACGGCGGAAACGCCGGCGGAACCGATCAGAGGATTGATCTTACCGCGCGTGATGAGGCACATTAGCTTGCCTAGCAGTATGCCGCCCGCTGTGCCGAATATGAACGCCGCGACGCCCATGGCGACGATGCCGAGGGTATCCCACCTTATCAGCATCTGCGCTGTCGCAGTCGCGCCGACGGATATCCCGAGGAATATTGTGACGATGTTCATAAGCTCGTTCTGTGCGGCCTTGGAGAGCCTGTCGACAACGCCGGTTTCACGTAGGAGATTGCCGAGCATGAGCATACCTACGAGGCTCGCTGCGGAAGGAACGATGAACGAGGTGAATATGGTGACTATTATCGGGAATATGATCTTTTCTGTTTTTGAGACCGGACGGAGCTGCTGCATGACTATCATGCGCTCTTTCCTGGTCGTCAGGAGCTTCATCACCGGAGGCTGGATCAGGGGTACGAGAGCCATATAGCAATATGCCGCGATGGCGATCGGTCCAAGGTAATCCGGCGCGAGCTTTGACGTGACGAAGATAGCTGTCGGGCCGTCTGCGCCGCCTATGATGGCGATCGAGGCAGCTACGTTGTCGGTGAAGTTAAGAAGCTTCGCTCCTATGAATGCGATGAATATGCCCGCCTGCGCAGCAGCGCCGAGGAGGAGGCTCTTCGGATTGGCGATCAGGGGACCGAAATCGGTCATCGCTCCCACGCCGAGGAAAATAAGGCAGGGATAGATGCCGAGCTTGACTCCGAGATAAAGGTAATCGATGAGCCCCGCCTCGCTTGAGAAGGCTTCCCAGTGAACATGCCCGCCTTCAAAGAGCGCGGAATGATACATGTTCGCTCCGGGAAGATTGCTCATGAGCATTCCGAAAGCGATCGGCAGAAGCAGCATTGGTTCGAATTTCCAGACGATCGCGAGATACAAAAGACCGCAGGCCAGGACGATCATCGCCAGAGTTGCCCACCACTCAGTATCCGAATTGAACAGCTGGAAAAAACCCGACTGCTGTAAAAACTTGATAATGGAATCCATGCTGTAAAGTATCCCTTACTTAAAAGCAATAAGAACGTCGCCGGAGTTAACGTTTGCACCCTTCTGAGTATTGATGTTGAGAACGACGCCGTCGCGCGGAGCGAGGATCTCGTTTTCCATCTTCATGGCTTCGAGAACGAGAAGCACCTGTCCGCGATGGAAACTGTCGCCTACCTTGACGTTGACGGCTACGATGGTTCCGGGCATGGGAGCGGAAATGGTCTCCGCGGCGCCGGAGACGGGAGCGGGCGCAGGCGCGGCAGCGGGAGCCGCGGGAGCGGGAATCGCGGGCTGAGACTTTGCGGCGGAACCGCTGATCTCCTCGACCTCGACCTCATAGGACGTTCCGTTGACATTGACTAAAAACTTGCGCATAATGACCTCCGAAAACGGCTGTTTGCCGATAAATAAACTTTAATCAGACCCTTTTGATACTGTGTATGCGGATGCCGGAAACGTCGGTCCCCATCTCGGCGGCGATCGACGCAGAAATAACGGCCATGAGCTCTCGCCTCTGATCCGCAGCGGGAGCCTGTCCGATCATCTTTATGGAATTGATCCTTATACCCTCGACGGGTTTGCCCAAGTATTCGGCTATGGCAGCCGAAACCGCAGCAACGGCGGCGCGCCTGTTTGAAGAACCGGGAGCCAAAAGTGACATCCTGCTTGCGGGAATGGACGGCGCGCTGTGCTCCGGAAGCACATCCGGAGCGTTTCTTTTCCTTCTTGAAGAATACTCGTGCCTGGAGATCCTGACGAACATGCTCATCAGATAGATAATGCCTATCAGGCAGATTAGACCGACGAAGACAACTCCGAAGCCTATCAATATTACGGTAAGCGTACCCTGATCCATCAGTTCACCTCAAACGCATAATACGGCATAATATGCTTATGCCTTAATTTACCCTATTTTACTATTTCGACACAGATTCCCTTTTTTCCTGCACCTAACAAAGAAAAGAATAATATATTATCCGAGCAGCCCATCGATCTCCGGCGCGCTTAATATGCGTCTCTCACCCGGCTTGAGGCCTCCGAGCTTTACGTTTCCTATCGATATGCGGCAAAGTCTTAACGTCGTATGTCCGACTTTCTCGAGCATACGCCTGACCTGCCTGTTCCTTCCCTCTCGGATCGTGATCTCGATAAGGCTTTTTGACGGATAGCTTTTTACGATCTTAACTTCTGCCGGAGCCGTAATGCCGTCGTCGAGCTCGACGCCGTTCCTCAAAGCCTCAGTCTCCTCTTTCGTTACTTCACCGGAACAGAACACGCGGTAAGTCTTTGTTTTCATGTACCGCGGATGGGTGAGCTTGTCCGCAAAATCGCCGTCGTTAGTGACGAAGATCAGGCCCTCCGAATCGTAATCAAGACGTCCGACCGTATAAAGCCTCAAAGGAATGTCCTTGAAATAATCGGTGACTTTTATCCTGTCTTCGTTTTCGGCAGAGCTGCAGATCACGTTTTTCGGCTTATAAAACGCATAAACGACCTTAAGGGAAGCGGGCATGACCCGTTTCCCGTCAAGCTCAACAATATCATTTTCGTTAACGGAAGCGCCGAGTTCGGCTTTAACGCCGTTTACGGCGACCCTTCCTTCCCCAATCAAGGATTCGCATTTTCTCCTGGACGCGACGCCCGCGTCCGCAAGATATTTCTGCAGTCTCAAATCATATGCTCCCGGACTATATTATGCGAACAGCCGAATGAGCGTTTCCCACCAATAGCGCAGATCCTTTTCTTTCATGTCGTGAGCGGCGATCAGCTCCGTTTCTCCTATGAGGCTGTCGGATCCATATACTTTAAGGATCCCGACAGTTTCCCCTTTCGAGACAGGAGCGCGAAGCGGCGCGTATATCTCGATCTCCGTTTTGAAAGAAGCGTCGGACGGCTTCTGCATCACAGCTATTATACTATCTTTTGTTAAAACTTCCAATAGCTTTTCGGGACTGTTTTCAACAAATACTTTGCCTACGGATGTGTTTTCGGGTATTATCGTCTCGACTCCGTAATCCAGAAAAGCGCGGTCCAGAAGCTTTGCAGCCGTTTCGAACATGGGTCTGCAGTTTAACACGGCGCCGACGACCGTCATCCCGTCACGTTCGGCTCCGAAAACGAGGCATCTTCCGGCAGCGGACGTATAGCCGGTTTTGACGCCGAAGGCTCCGTCGTATGACCATAACAGACTGTTCTTGTTTTTGAACGTCCTGATCTTATCGCCGCTTGACGCGGTATAGTATTTTGCCGAAACGATCTCGCGGAATTCGGGTAAGAGGAGCGCCTCGCGAGCGATAAGACAGAGCTCGTAAGCCGTTGTATAATGACCGTCGTCGTGAAGACCGTTGGGTGTAACGAAATGCGTTTTTTCAAGGCCGAGGTCTTCCGCTTTTCTGTTCATCATGGAGACGAAGCCCTCGACGCTCCCGCCGGCGTGAACCGCGAGCGCGACCGCGGCGTCGTTTCCCGAAGCGAGCATCAAACCGTATAATAGATCCCTGACGGTCATATGCTCGCCGCGGCAAAGGTAAACCGAAGAGCCCTCCACGCCGACCGCTTCGTCAGGTATATCGACATCTTCGGTCACTTGACAGCTTTCGAGAACCACGAGTGCAGTCATTATTTTCGTGGTGCTTGCCATGGGAAGCCTTTCATCCGCATTATCGGACATTAGAAGCTGTCCCGTCCCACATTCAATAACGGCCATAGCGGAGGCGTTCGTTAAGATCTGCGGCGCGCCCTTTGCCGCGATCGTCATATAGATCATGTAAAACGCGATCATAAAAGCGAGCGCCGCGCGGATCCATTTTCTGTTCATCAGTCGAATTCTCCGTAAGGTTCGTACACGTTCTTTGCGCTTCCGCCGTTTTGCACATTACGCGCTTGATCCCGGCTGCCTTCTTTATTTCCTGCTTCGTCGTGCTTTTCGCATCTGCACCCGCATGCGAGTTCCTTTATCAGCCTCTCGGCTGTATCGATCATCTGCGGTATGAGGTCGACGAGCCTGTCGGAGGCGCAGTCCTGTTTCGCCGGAAGCACGCGCACCGTGCCGTTATGAACGGCAAGGAACGCGAGCGGAGTAAGACTCATTCCGACGGCGGACGCACCGACGAAAGGATAGTTCCCGTCATGATCGAACTCCATCGAACTCCTGCGGATCGGCGCAGAAGCGGCGTACTCTCCCCCGCCAACCAGCATGCCGAGGCTGACCTTGGATACCGGAAGTATCATCGTGCTGTCGTCCGAAATGATCGGATCGCCGATCACGGTGTTTACGTCTGCGAGCCTTTTTACGTGCTCCATCGACGACTGCATTATGTTTTCTATTGGATGACTCATCGTTGTTGCTCCTTTGCTTTGTTAGCATATCTAAGAATACTTTTCCCGGAAAGACGTTTGCTATTCCTTTAAGATTCAAAGCAAAAGAAGTATCGGAAAAATCAGGGAAAATGCTCACGTTCGGCCTTGTCCCGAAAAGCGCCAAAGCCGCCTGTATGACGGCTGTGCCGAGCGCTCCCGCTAAAACGGCTGACTTGTCGGAAGCGCCGGCGATCCCTATTCTTCCGGTCACGCCGAGCCTTTTTATCCTGACTGCCTTAAAAAACCGGAAGCCGGTTTTAGGCTTCCTTTCGCCTATGACGACTTGCTTAGACAAGTTCGAAAACAAAACAAAGCCTTTGGGATAAACATAAACCGCTTTAAGCCGTATCGGGACGGGTATAAGTCCGAACAGTATCCGAGGCTCGACAAGCAGATAAACACCCGTCTTTCTTATCCTCAGATCGAAGTCGGTCCGTTTAGGCAGAAACAGGAACAGCAATAAGGCGGCTGCGGCAAATACAATTATCATGTTTCTTCGATCCTTATCTTGAGATCGGTTTTAGTTTTCTCAAAACGCTTGTAAATTATTTGTTGTCATGTTAAAATAATAGATAAGAGTTTAGTTTTGGAAAGGCGCTTATGATCATTCTCGGAATCGACCCCGGATATGCAATTTTGGGATACGGTCTTATCTCGTATGACCGCGGTAAAATATCCGTTATCGATTACGGCGTGATCGAAACAAAGGCCGACAAGACTTTCCCGGAGCGCCTGGAGATACTTCATCGCGGCATGATGCTTCTGATCGAAAAGTTCAGACCGGATCATATCGCGTTCGAGGAGCTGTTCTTCAATCATAACGCAAAGACCGCAATACAGGTCGCCGCAGGCCGCGGCGTCGCTCTCCTTGCCGCGCAGCAGGCAGGCCTCCCCCTTTATGAGTACACCCCCATGCAGATTAAACTCAGCGTTACGGGAGACGGCCATGCAGATAAGCAGCAGGTACAGACGATGGTCAAGCTCCTGCTCAAGCTGAAGAGTATTCCCAAGCCCGACGATGCAGCGGACGCGCTCGGCGCTGCCATCTGTCACGCAAGCTCGATAGGACCGGCGCAGGAGGAGTTCAGGATCAAATAATGTACGCGCATATCAAAGGTATCGTCGATTCGGTTTATGCCGATAAGGCAGTCATAGATGCATCCGGCGTCGGATACGAGCTCAACTGCAGCTCGCAGACGCTCAACAAGCTGATCGAGGGCAAACCGGCAAAGCTTTTCACTCATTTGAACATCTCGCAGGACGCCGTCGCGCTTTACGGATTCTATACCGAATCCGAAAGGGCGATGTTCAGGAAGCTCATCGGAGTATCGAGGATCGGGCCGAAGGTAGCCTTGAGCGTTCTTTCCGTGCTTACTCCCGAGGACGTTTCGCTTGCCGTTCTCACGGATAACGCCGCGGCGTTCGACAGGGTGCCCGGTATGGGCAGAAAGACCGCTGCGAGGGTCATACTCGAGCTTAAAGAAAAGGTAGAGTCCGTATCTCCCGCTGACGGCGGAAGCGCGGAAAGCGGCTCTTCCGTTAAATCCGAGGCGATCGCCGCGCTCGTCTCCCTCGGATACGACGGCGCTGAAGCAGGCCGCGTGGTGTCCGAACTCCCCGACCTTCCGACTGTCGAAGAAACGATCAAATCCGCATTAAGGAAGTTCTCAAAAAGGTAACTTATGGATCATGATGAAAGAATAATATCCTCCTCCCTGCAGGAAGAGGACGAAAAGATCGAATACAGCTTAAGGCCGCGTTTCCTGAACGAATACATCGGCCAGAGCAGCGTCAAAGAGCACATCGGCGTTTATATGCGCGCCGCGAAGCTCAGAGGAGAAGCGCTCGACCACGTTCTGCTCTACGGTCCTCCCGGCCTCGGCAAAACGACGCTCGCGTCCATCATTTCAAATGAGATGGGCGGCAAGCTGAACGTCACCAGCGGTCCTGCCATCACGCACAGCAGGGATCTTGCCGCCATTCTTTCTAATATCAACGAGGGCGACATACTGTTTATTGACGAGATACACCGCCTGAACGCCAGCGTCGAGGAGATACTCTACCCCGCTATGGAGGACTTCGCGTACGATATCGTGATTGGCAAGGGTCCCTCGGCAAGATCTTTGAGGATGGAGCTTCCGAGATTCACGCTCGTCGGAGCGACGACAAGGCTCGGCCTTCTGACGTCCCCTCTCCGCGACAGGTTCGGCATTAAGGAACAGCTCGATCTTTATTCGCCTGAGGATCTTAAAGAGATCATCGTCAGGAGCGCCGGTATACTCGGCGTCGAGATCACCGAAGACGGCGCGCTCGAGATCGCTTCCAGATCGCGCGGGACACCCCGCGTTGCGAACAGGCTGTTAAAGCGCGTCCGCGACTTCGCGCAGGTAAAGGGCTCCGGCGTCATAGACTGCGAAACGGCAATGCGTGCGCTCGAGATGCTCGGCGTCGACGAGCTCGGGCTCGATTCTGTCGACAGACGCATGATCGAAGCCATGATTGTCAAGTTCAGGGGCAGACCCGTTGGGCTCGATACGATTGCCGCTTCCACCGGCGAAGACGCGACGACCATAGAAGACGTATATGAACCGTATCTTATCCAGCTCGGTTTTATAGCAAGGACTCCCCGCGGAAGGATACTGCTCCCCGCGGCGTATGAACACATGGGATATCCCGCGCCGAATGACGACGGCAGCCAACTGAAACTATATTAATATCATCCGGAGGGTATGAAAATGTTCGGAAAGAAAGCCAAGGAATTACTTAAGGAGATCGAATTGAAAAACAGCGAGATCGCCTCTCTTAAATCCCGCGTCGAAGGACTTGAAGAAGAGATCTCAAAGCTCAAAGAGCAGGAAGCTTCCGTTGCCCGCGCTATAAAGGAAGCCGGCGACGCCGCGGCGAGGATCGAAGCCGAAGCCGAGAACAAGCGCGGAGAAATGCTCGAAGAGGCTGAAAGGGTCGTTGCTCTTGCGCACGAGAATGCCGACGAAGCCGTTAAGAAGGCCGAAGAAAACGCCGAGGAGATCAAGACTAAGGCCGAAGAGTACT
Source organism: Clostridia bacterium (assembly GCA_017614315.1). GTDB lineage: Bacteria > Bacillota > Clostridia > Christensenellales > CAG-138 > UBA3857. The sequence continues at coordinate 261,959 of JAGACA010000006.1, forward strand.
GCAATATCCAGCGCAAAGAAGCCGAAAGCTATGCCGAGGAGACCCGCAGGGACGCCGAGAGCTATGCCGAGAATACCCGCACGGACGTGAATATCTACGTCGAGCGCACTATCGTCGCTTCGCAGCTCGAGGTTAAGAAACGCAAGGATATTTCCGCGAAGCTCAACGAGCTCCTTCAGGAGACCGTCGCGTATCTGACCGAGAAGAACAACGCCTATATGGAGCTTCTCGATTCAATAGCGAACGAGAAGGCCGAAGAAGTCGGCGAGCTTTGCGCCGAGGTCGAAAAATGCAGCTGTTCCTGTAAGGAATGTGACAACGATTGCTCTATAAAGGAAAACGCTGCCGAGGAGAGCGCTCCGGAGCAGGACGGCCCCTCGGCCGATCAGAAAGAGCCTTTAGAGGAGCTCCCCGAGGACTATCAGTCTCCGTCCCAACTCATGCAGAGCATCTACCACATATTAAAGCGTCAGCTTCCCGAGCAGCCCGAAGAAACAGAAGCGGATGCTTCCGCAGAGGAATCCGCCGAAGAAACAGCGAATGAAGGACCAGCCGAGAACGAGCCATCCGAAGCTCCTGCCGAAGAGCAGCCTGTCGAATCGAGCCTACCCCACGACGATTCGCTCGCCGGGCTCGTTTCAGACTTGGTCGACTGATATCCTTGTATAATGCGCGGAAAGGTGATATAATCCTTTCTGCGATCCGCACCCGTAGCTCACCCGGATAGAGCGTATGCCTCCGGAGCATAAGGCAGTGAGTTCGAGTCTCGCCGGGTGCGCCAATTATCGGCCCGATCCGCATTAAACCGCAGGTCGGGCTCTGTTTATAAGAACTGAGGATTTAACAATGAAAATACGTTTCGCTGAATATGAAGACCTCGAAATGGTGAACGATCTGAGACGTCAGGTCAACGATCTGCACGTGTACGGAAGGCCGGAGACCTTCAAACCCGGCTTTTCCGACGAGCTCAGGGATCGAATCTATGATCTTTTCAACGATCCGGACATAAGGATAGTCGTTTGCGAGTCGGACGGCATTATCTGCGGTTTCGCCGTGCTGAATCATATCGTGAGACCCGAGACTCCGTACATGTTTGTAAGGGATCTTCTCGATATCGACGAGTTCTGCGTCGACGAGGGTCACAGGCGTTCGGGCGTCGGAACGGAGATGATCCGGTTTATCGCCGAATTCGCAAAGAGCGAGGGCTTTGACTCCGTTGAGCTCAATATGTGGGAGTTCAATAAAGGGGCGCTTGATTTTTATGAATCCGTCGGATTCAAGACGTATCGCAGATATATGGAGCTTAAGCTTTGATGAACGACAGCATATCTTTAATCAAAGGGTCGGCAGATATCCTCGCGCCGCGGATCGCGGAGATACTCGAAGGCGCCATTTACGGCGTCTGGCTTTTTCGGCAGCGCCGTGCTCGAAAATCTTCGCCTGGGCTGTAGCGATATCGATTTTGCCGCCCTGTCCTTATCACCTATTTGCCGGTTTGAACTGACGAAGGCATATTCCCAAAAAAGAAGCGCTCGAGAAGACGCTCGAAATAAGGATGGAGCCGCTGAAATACAAGGATTCGGATCGAGTGAAAAAATGGCTCGGTTCTATGGGCCAGATCGTAATGGAATATGCCGACGTGCTTGAAAACGAATTGAAGATCGCCTAAAAAATTCCCCTTCCGAATCCACGGAAGGGGAATTTGATCGGTCATATAAGTTTATTGAGGAACGATCTGCCGCAGGTCCAGCTTTCGCCGGTCAGATATTCATACACCGTCGCGCCGATATCGGCGAAAGAATCGAGAATGCCGAGAGAACAGGGCTTCCCCCTCCCTATCAAAGCGATCACGGGGATGTATTCCCTTGTGTGATCGGTGCCGGGATATGCGGGATCGCAGCCGTGATCCGCGGTGATTATCAGAAGATCGTCGTCGGTCATTGCGCTTATGATCTCCGGAAGCTTGCGGTCGAAATACTCGAGCGCCGCGCCGTAACCTTCGACGTCATTTCGGTGACCGTAGAGCATATCGAAATCTACGAGATTGGTGAATATGAGATCTCCCCTGCCCTCCTTAAGGAACCGGATAGTCGATTCTATTCCGTCGTGATTGTTTTTCGTGTGATCGACAGTAGTTATTCCTCTGTGAGCGAATATGTCTTCGATCTTTCCTATTCCCACGACGTCCATGCCCTTTTCGGTAAGGCCGTCGAGTATCGTATCGCTCATCGGAGCGAGCGCGTAGTCCCTCCTGTTCTCGGTGCGGTAATACTCGCCGTTCCTGTCAGAGAAAGGCCTTGCGATGACCCTTCCGACGAGGTTGTCTCCAATGAGCATAGCCCTCGCGATCTCGCAGATCGAATAGAGCTCCTCAAGCGGAATGACGCTTTCGTGCGCTGCGATCTGGAATACGCTGTCTGCGGAAGTGTAGACAATGGGCTTGCCGGTTTTCACGTGCTCGTCGCCGAGACGCTTGATTATCTCGGTACCGGAGGCGACTTCGTTTCCGAGAGTACCGCGTCCGATCTTTCTTTCAAACTCGCTTATAAGATCCTCGGGAAACCCGTTGGGATATGTTCGGAAGGGAACACTCATGGGGAACCCGGCCATTTCCCAATGTCCGCTCGTCGTATCCTTTGCCTTGGTTATCTCCTTCGCTTTGCCGTACGCTGCCCTGGGGAATCTTACGCTCGGGAGCAAAGAATTCTTAATGTTGCCGAGGCCGAGAAGAATGAGATTCGGTATCTTCATTCCTCTTTGGGCGTATATGTGCCCGAGGGTGTGTGCTCCGTTATCGCCGAATTCAGCGGCGTCCGGAAGGCAGCCTATGCCGACGCTGTCAAGAACGATTATCGCGGCTCTTTTTTTCATGGTGTTCCTCCGTTAATACTCTATGGAAAGTCTTGAGATGAATTCGGCGTTGGTAGGCTTGCCCTTGTTTTCGTCGACACTCATGCCGAAAATCTCGTGCTGATATTCTATGTCGCCTACTATCCATGCCGTTTCAATGGCGTACCTTATCGCCTTTTCCACTGCAAGCGGCGTGGTGTCGTAGTATTCCGCAATATTGCCGTACAGCTTCTTGGGCTCGGGCGCGTCCTTTATAGCTGACTGCATGGCGATCGCAGCTATGAGGTATTTGTGCCCGGCAAGCTCTTTTCTGACGCCCAGTCTGTCGAGCTTGTCCGAGATGCTGTCTCTCAAAAAACGCTCGTCGTATGAAATATCATGCCACATCAGCTCGTTCACTATCGGCATCTGTTTTGCGATCGCGTTAAGATTGATGCCGTATTTGACGCTGATCTTATACAGCCTTAAAACGTTGAGCGAATCGGTGCGGGTGTTGCCCGTTTTGACAGTGTAATTGGTAATGATGTTTTCGTTTACGAGCCGGTCAAAGCTTTCGTTCTCACCGCACGTCAGACCTATAGTGACCGATTGACGGTATTTGGCGAGCAAGGAGGCGTTTATCGCGATAGAAAGATTCTTGGGGTCGAGCTCCATAACGATAAGCATGGGCTCATATTCATAGCATTTTTCGATGAGCTGCTTCTCGGTCGAAACGTATATGAACTTCATCCTGGCAAGAGCGTTGAGCTCATGATCGAAACTCCTGTAATACTCGTTTTCCTCGCCGAGGATCAGTCCGCGCTGTTCGACAATAAGCCTTGATCTTTCCATACTATGATCCTCCGATCATTTTATAGATCCAATATGCGTATGCGCCGTACCCGCGCTTGGGGTCGTTAACAAAAACGTGAGTTACAACGCCGACGAGCCTGCCGTCCTGTATTATCGGACTGCCGCTCATGCCCTGTACGATGCCTCCCGTAAGCTCGAGGAGCGCTTCATCGGTGATCTCGATCACGAGCCCCTTCGGAGCGGGTCCATACTGTTTGCCCGTCTTTACGATACGGCAGGAGTATTCCCTTATCGTCCCGTCGACGGAAGAAAGTACCGTCGCGTCGCCGACCCTGACTTCGTCGGGGAAAGCGGTCTCGATCGGATCGGCTTTAATGAGTTCGGCGGCTTCCGATGTCAATTTCCCGAATATCCCGAGCAAAGTATTCGCCTCAATGGTGCCGAGTACGAAGCTCGATCCGTCGAAGGTGCCGTGAAGCTCGCCGGGAAATCCCTGCCTGCCCCGCGTAACGCCGATCACTTGCGCAAGCACGAGCTTTCCGTCCTTGACCTTTAGGAGCGAACCCGTATCGGAATCGACGACCGCATGACCGAGCGAAGCCGAATCACTTAAAGATGGGTCGTAGAACGAAAGCGTACCGATGCCGACCGTGCTGTCCCGCACCCAGGCGCCTATCCGGTATTCGCCGTTTTCGGCCTCGGCGGGACTGATGGCGACGGTCATCCTTTCGCCATTCCGCTCAACGGTAAGCACAGCGCGGCCGCCGCATCCGGAAAGGGCTCCTGAAAGCTCGGACGATGACGAGATCGGAACGCCGTTGACCGACAGGATGATATCCCCCGCTTCTATACCGGCTTCGGCGGCGGGAGATACCGTTTTACCGCTTAAGGAAAGGAAGCTTCCCATACCCACAACGAGTACGCCGTCCGTATATATGCTTATCCCCACCGCCTGCCCGCCGGGAACGAGCACCGCTCTGTCGGAAACATGGGCGCGAACCCGTTTCAGCGTGATAAGTCCGAAAAGACGATAGGATACCGAAGTATCGCCGACGGACTCGTCAAACGAACTGTCGGCGGAAACGACGGCTTTTCCGAACGAGAAACGGCCTTCGAGCTTTTCGATCAGGCTTGACTTATCCTCCGCAAATACCTCGTCGGGAATGTTTCTCAATTCGGAAAAGAAGCTTCCGAAGTTTAACGAGAGCACGGCGAAAGACAATAAGACCGCCAGCGTCTTTACAACGACCGGACGGGAACCCGCCCGCTTTAAGAAAATGTTTGCTTTCATATCCACCCGCATGTAAGGAATTCGGTTTTATTCTTACACGAGGAGCGGATAGTATTCGATCAAAAGCTTTCCTTTGACGCTTTTTCGATAAGCTCTTTCGCGTGATCGACGGCAGCGCAGCTTTCGGAGCCCGCTCCCATGATACGCGCCAGCTCATAAGGCCTTTCTTCATCATTGAGCTTACGGATGCCGGTCAATGTTTTTCCGCCCGTTTCCTGCTTGGAAACGACGAAATGCGAGTCCGCATAAGCCGCGATCTGCGGAAGATGCGTCACGCAGAGCACCTGATGCTTTGAAGCGATATGCTTCATGCGTATACCGACAGTGTATGCCGTTGTGCCGCTGATACCCGAATCGATCTCGTCGAAAACGAGCGTCGGGATGCCGTCAGCGTCGTTGATAACCGTCTTAAGCGCGAGCATTATACGCGAAAGCTCGCCGCCGGATGCGACCTTTGAAAGCGGCTTTAACGGCTCGCCCTCGTTTGCCGAAAGGAGGAGCCTCAATTCGTCGCGCCCGTTTTCGCGGGGATCGCCCGAATAATGGCCGAACTCTGCCTCGAGCTTCGCCTTTTTCATGCCGAGCGATCGGAGCTGTTCCTCGGCAAGCGAGCAGAGCTCTTTCGCGGAAGCTCTGCGGGCCGAAGTCAGCCTCGCTGACGCTTCATCGTATTTATTGGTCAGCTCATCGCGCTTTTCGATCAGCTTCCTGCGGTGATCCGCGTCGCCTGTAAGCGAATCGAGCTCGTTCTCTGCGTTTTTTTTGAATGCGAGTATCTCGGGGATGCTGCTTCCGTATTTATGCTTCAAAGTGTCGATGACGTCAAGCCGCGATTCGAGCTCGTCGACCCTTCTTTGATCGAATTCGAGATCGAATGACATATCGCGGACGGAATACGCCGCGTCTTCGATCTCATAATATAGATCCGAAAGCCTTGAATGGACCTCGCCGTAGTGCGATGAAAGATCGGCGATCCTGCCTATATCGTCGACGGCCTTTTTGAGCTTTGTTACGGCTCCGCCCTCGTTGTTGAGAAGACTTGAAGCGTCGGTCAGATTCTCCGCGATCTTTTCGGCGTTGGTGAGCACGTTGAGTTCTTCCTTGATCCTGTCTTCTTCGTCTTCAGCAAGGCCGGCCTTTTCGATCTCTCCGACCTGGTATTTGAGTATGTCGATCCTCCGCTCGCGTTCGGCTTCCGATAGAAAACCGGAATTGAGCTTTTTCATGACTTCGGAATATTCGGAATAGATCGAATTTACTTCGGAAAGGATCGGACAGACCGTTTCCTCGCGGTACCTGTCGACTACGGGAAGATGATTGGATTCGTCAAGGAGGGACTGATGCTCGTGCTGTCCGTGGATATCGCAGAGCTTATCCGTGATTCTTTTGATTGACGAAAGAGGAACGACTGTGCCGTTGACCCGCGATATGCTTTTCCCGCTTATATTGAGCTCGCGCGAAACGACCAATTCACCGCCGTCGTGATCGATCTCCATATCGTCGAGTGTTTCAATGATCTCGGGCAGGTCCGAAATATCGAAAAAGCCCTCGGCAAGGCATTTCTGTTTGCCGAACGAGATAAGCTCGCGGTTTCCCCTGCCGCCGAGAACTAGGTTCAGCCCATCGATTATGATCGATTTGCCCGCGCCTGTTTCGCCCGTGAGGATCGTCAAACCGCGGCCGAGCTCGATGTCGAGCCGGTCGATCAATGCGACGTTTTCGATTATCAGTCTGAAAAGCATATTATCTCAGTTTCTCTCTTATCAGTCTGAACACGTTTCTGTTGTCGAAACGAATGAAACGTGCGGTCTTTTCGGAATGAGAGAATCTCAATTCATCGCCGGGTACGAGCACCCTTATGTCCTGCCCGTCCATACTCAGACGGCAGGTGCACTTGATGCGCACGATGATCTCGGACATGACAGATGCGACGATCGGCCTTACGGTAAGGGAGTGCGGACAGATCGGGGTCGCGAGTATACAGTCGAGTTTCGGCGCAACGACCGGACCGCCGGCCGACATGGTATAGGCGGTGGATCCGGCGGGGGTGCCGACTATAAGACCGTCTGCCATTACATTGCCGACCGTATCGCCGTCGATCTCGAGATCAAAATGCGTGATCGAAGACAGCTCCTGCCTGTGTATGACGAAATCGTTCAGACATGCGCCCATCAACTTGCCGTTCAGACGGCAGTTGAGCATGGATGCGTTTTCGACAGAGTATTCCCCGCGGGAAAGCTTGAGGAGCGCCGATTCGAAATCGTCGGATCCGATCTCGCTGAAAAAACCTATCCTGCCCATGTTTATGCCCAAAACGGGCTTATCGTACGCGGCGGCGGCGGAAGCGGCGCGGAGGATGGTCCCGTCTCCGCCGACTGAAACGATAAGGAACACGTCCTCCCAAGCCTCGTCGGATAATCCGAAAAGATCCTCGCCGCTTTTTATACAGACGCATTCAACGCCGTGCTTTGCGGCTATACCGCCCAGCTTCAGCATGCGCTCGACGTTATCGGGCTTATTGTTGTTTGCATACAGAATGATCTTCATTTGGTCAGCTCCGTGTGCGACAGCTCGACGACTTCTTTCGCTGAGGAAGGAATATCGGCGGGCTCCGCTGCAGCGTCCTTGGATAAATACATCAGATATTCGATATTGCCCTTAGGCCCCGTAATGGGTGAGTAATCGAGCGCGATGACCGAGAAACCGCATTCGGCTGCAAATTCGGCGGCGCTCGTCAATACTTCGCAATGCGTCCCGGCGTCCCTGACCACTCCGTTTTTGCCGACTTTGTTCTTTCCCGCCTCGAACTGCGGCTTGACAAGTATCACGCAGGTACCGGTATCGGAAAGACAGGAATGGATCCTCGGGAGGATGAGCCTTATGGAAATAAACGACACGTCGCATGTCGCGAAAGACGGCGTTTCTTCAAACCACGACGCTTCCATGAATCGGGCGTTATGACGCTCCATGCACGTCACGCGAGGGTTGTTCCTCAGCTTCCAGTCCAATTGTCCGTACCCGACGTCGACGGCATATACGCGCTTTGCGCCGTTTTTGAGCATACAGTCTGTAAAGCCTCCCGTCGACGCGCCGACGTCGAGACAAACGCGCCCATTCAGATCGATACCGTACTTCCTTACGGCCTTATCGAGCTTCAGCCCTCCGCGTGAAACGAACGGGACAGGATCCTCTTTAATGCTCAGTTCGGCGTCGTCGGGGTAAACGTCAGAGGGCTTCATGACCTTATTTTCACCGCAGAAAACAACGCCCTCCATTATAAGGATCTTCGCCCTCTCGCGGCTTGGAGCGAGCGCCTGCTCGGTCAAAAGGATGTCGGCGCGTTTAGGCATAGATCCCTCCCATGCACGCTTTTATCGTCTCGGAGAGCATCTCAGCGCTCAAGCCGCATTCGTCATCCTGCTCTTTGATCGAGCCGTGCTCTATCACCCTGTTCGGGACGCCTACGGGGATCACCTTTGCGCCCGAACCGTGCATGCTCATATACGCTGCGACCTGCGTGCCGAAGCCGTCGTTCACTATCCCGTCCTCAACGGTGATTATATAATGCGCTCGCGCCGCGTCGTTAAGCACGTCCTCATCCATAGGGCGTATGGAACGCGCGTTGTACAGCCCTACGTTTAGATCGCGGCATACGTCGACCGCGGTTCCGACGGTCCTGCCGGTCGCAATCACACATACGCTTCGGAAGGGCTTGATGCACTCCCACGAGAGGATGCTCCCTTCGGACATCGGCCTGTCGCCGAGAACGCCGCGGTTGTACCTGATAGCGCATGGAGAATCGTTTTCGAATATTGCCCATCTTAATGACGCGCGAAGCTCGTCCTTTGAAGACGGAGACAGTATCGACATATTGGGCAGCGACATTAGATACGAAATATCATAGATACCGTGATGCGTCTCGCCGTCGGCGCCGACGAGACCTGCTCTGTCAAGGCCGAATATGACCTTGAGATCCTGAAGACAAACGTCGTGAAGCACCTGATCGTAAGCCCTTTGAAGGAACGATGAATAGACGCAGAACACAGGAACGGAACCGGATAAAGCCATTCCGGCCGCCATGGTCACGGCATGCTGTTCGGCTATGCCGACGTCGAAAAATCTGTCGGGGAATGCTTCTTTGAATGAATTCAGTCCCGTGCCGGAGGCCATGGCCGCAGTAATTGCGACGACGTCCGGAGCTTCTCCTGCGATCTTTACAAGCTCATCGGCTACGATGAAAGAGTTTCCGAGAGACGGAGCGCTCTCCCCTGTCGCCTCGTCGAAGCTGCCAATGCCGTGGAACCTTTCGGGATCCTTCTCTGCAGGCTCGTAGCCTTTGCCCTTTTTAGTGATCGCATGGATGACCACCGGCTTGTCCATCTGCTTCGCGAACTCGAGGACCTGGGTCATAGCGCGCAGATCGTGACCGTTGATCGGCCCGAGGTACGTAAAGCCGAGCTCTTCGAACAGAACGTTCGGAAGCACGAAATATTTGATCCTGTTTTTAAGCCTCTCAAGCCTGCTGCTGAGCCATTTGCCAATAAGGGGTATATGGTTCAATACGCTCGCGAAACCCCTCTTAAAGCTTCTGTAGCCCCTTGCAGAGCGCATCTTCGCAAGGTGACGGCTCATGCCGCCGACATTGCCGGATATAGACATCTCGTTATCGTTAAGAACGACGATCAGCGGAAGCTTCTGCTGACCGACGTCGTCCAATGCTTCATAAGCCATGCCGCCTGTGAGTGCGCCGTCGCCTATTACTGCGACGACAGAGCGCTTGACGCCTTTTAAGGCGTCGGAACGCATTATACCGATCGCTGCGGAGATGGAAGTGCTCGAATGACCTGTATTGAAAGCGTCGTATTCGCTCTCCGTCGTCTTCGGGAAGCCCGCGATACCGCCGCGCTGACGGAGCGAGGAAAACTTTTCTGCCCTTCCGGTAAGGAGCTTATGTACATAGCTTTGATGTCCGACGTCGAATATAAGCCTGTCAGTGCTGAAATCGAAAACGCGGTGGAGCGCGATCGACATCTCAACGACGCCGAGGTTCGACGCAAGATGTCCGCCGGTCCTTGAAACGGTGGAGACCATATACCTTCGTATCTCGTCGGCAAGGCTGTTTAATTCTTTTTCATTGAGCTTTTTCAGGTCTGCAGGAGTTTTTATGCCCCGTAAAAGATCGAGCTCTTCGTAATCGGTCATCTTATCTTCTCCGTCAAATGATAAGTCGGTCATTTTTTACGGTCGAGTATCTCGTCGACAAATATCGAAAGAACGTCTGAACCGCCGATCCCCGAAAGCAGATACTTTGCTTCTTCGGCGGTCTTTTCGGCATATGCCCTTGCTCCGTCAAGACCATAGAGCCTGACGAAGGTCAGCTTTCCTTCGGCGCTGTCTTTGCCGAGCGTTTTGCCGACGGTCTTTTCATCGCCCGCAACATCAAGGATATCGTCCGTGATCTGGAACAGGAGCCCCATTTTTTCGGAGAACGTCCTTAAGGTATCGATAACGTCTTCCTCGGCGTGAGCGGAATATGCGCCGGCAACGACTGCGGCTTCAAGCATGTCGGCGGTCTTATGCTTGTGGACATAATTCAAAACGGGCTCGCTCAATTCGACCGCATTCTCGTTGATCTTATCGGAGGCCTGTCCGGACAGCATGCCGGACGCTCCGGAAAGTCTGACTATCTCCCTCGCGCCTTCAAGGATGTATCTGTCGTCCGAATCGAGCGCGGCTCCGAGCATTACCTCAATGGCAAAGGACAGGAGCGCGTCGCCGGACAGAAGAGCTATCCCCTCGCCGAAAACCTTATGATTCGAAGGCTTGCCGCGGCGCAGATCGTCGTTGTCCATACCGGGCATATCGTCATGTATGAGCGAATAGGTGTGGATCATTTCGATACCGCACGCGAGCGGCAAAGCCGAGGCGGCGTCGCCTCCGAGCATTTCGCATACCGCGAGCGCAAGACAGGGACGGATCCTCTTCCCGCCCGCTTCGAGGCTGTAATACATCGCCTCTCTGAGCTTTGGGTAGACGGACTGCCCCTCAACGGCGAAGAGCCTTACGAGCTCTATTTCCGTACGGCGGCGGTAACCGTCGAACAGCGCGCGGAATCGTTCTTTGTCCATTTCGTTATTCCTTTGAAGGGATCTGGGCGCGTCTCGATATCTGCTCGAGCTTTGCTTCATAGCCGTTCAAAAGCTTCTCGCAGTGAGCTGTGAGCTCCATTCCCCTTTCATAAAGTTTCATAAGATCGTCGAGAAGTATAGACGCGGAACTCATCTTTTCGACAATTTCTGAAAGCTCCTCCATCGCCTGCTCGTATGAAAGATCGATTTCCATGATTACTGCTCCGTTAAATTGATATTATTTACGACTGCGGTGGCCTCGCCTCCGGCCATCCTTATCCCGATCTCCATGCCAGCCCGCAAACGTCCTGCGTTCTCAAGAGGCCTGCCGTTTTGATCCGTAACGATCGAATAACCCCTTTTGATGACCTTGTCGGGATCCATCTCGTCGAGCCTGCTTTCAAGCCTCTTTAGGGAGTTGTCGGCCAAAGTGAAACCCGAACGCGCCGATCCCTCAATAAGAAGGCGGTATCTTTCGGTCTTTTCGCGGAAGAAGTTTATCGCATGCGCCGGGTTTGCCATAGCCGAAGATTTACGTATCCTGCCGATCGAGCTCCTTGCTTCGAAAACGGCGTCGGAAACGATCATATTAAGCGTATCCCTCTTTGCGTATACGGCGGATAAAAGCGCCGAATATTCGGGACAGCATAATTCAGCCGCGGCGGAGGGCGTGTTTGCCCTCAGGTCGGCGGCAAGGTCGGCGACGGAATAATCTATTTCATGCCCTACGGCGCTTACGACGGGCACGGCGGAAGCCGCGATCTCCCGAGCAACGGCTTCGTCATTGAAAGCGCTGAGATCCTCACTGCTGCCGCCTCCTCGGCCGACGATAATGACGTCGCATTTTCCGGACAGACTTAAAGTCTTGACGGACGAGACTATCTCAGAAGGAGCGTTGACGCCCTGAACGGAGCAAGGAGCGAACAGGATGTTCATCGTCGGAAAACGTCTTTTAACGACTTTGACTATATCCTGTATAGTCGCGCCTGTCGCGCTCGTCGCGACGCCGATCGTCTTTGGCAGAAGCGGGAGCGGACGAGCGTTACCGAATATGCCCTCGTCCTTTAACTTCTTCTTTAATCGCTCGAGACGGAGATACTCTTCGCCAATACCCTCTTTGCTGATCACTTCGACGCAGAGCTGATACTTGCCGTCCTTGGGGTAAACAGTCGCGTAGCCTTTAACGACGACCTTCATTCCGTCTTCGGGAAGAAATTCGAGAGCCGACGCAGATTTCCTGAACATCACACAGCTTACCGAAGACTCGGGATCCTTTAGAGTAAAATAGAGATGTCCGGATGAGTGACGTTTAAAGCCGCTGATCTCACCGGACACCTTTACATTTCTTAATCGGGGATCGCTTCCGAGCACTCCGTCAACGTATCTGTTGAGCTCTGATACTGTGATGACGATCTTCTCTGCCATGATTTAGCCTTTTAACGAATCAAGGACGCTGCTCAATATCCCGTTGATGAACTTTGGGGATTCGTCGCCGCCGTACTTGGTCGCGATACGAACGGCTTCGTTGACGATGACTTTGCGCGGAGCCTTTTTTCCATACAAAAGCTCGTACACGGCAACGCGAAGAATGGACGCATCCACTCTGGGCATGCGTTCGACGGACCAATCCTTCGATAACGAACCGATCAAGCCGTCTATCTCTTCCCTGTGCTCGCTTACGCCGTCTACGATGCTGTTTGCGAATTCGACGTCTTCGGCTGCGGGTTCCGTTTCGATCCCGGAGATCTCGGACACGGTCGCATATGTATCGTCGCATCCGAAGAGCTTTTCGAACGACATCTTTACCGCGATCTCTCTCGCTGCTTTCCTGCTCATACGCCAGAGATCCGATCAGCTGATCCTTGCAGCCGTATTGGGAGAATAGGTATTGACGACCATGAAAGCGATCTGCGTGACGGTAACGCCGGCATAGGTCTCTATGTACTCCTTAAGCTCCTTGCGGACCTTTTCGCTGAGCTCGGGGATATTCGTGTCTGCAAGCACAATCGCCTTGAGAGAGATAGCGACTGAGCTGTCAGGCGCAACTGTGACCTTGCTCGAGCACTCGCGGATGCGGTTGCAGCCCTTGATATACTTCTGAGCCATGCTGTCGATGCACGCGGCGCTGATATATGCGGAGCCGTTCTCATCGGACATCAGGAGCGAAGCGTTGTTGGTCTCTTCCTTTACCTTGGGCTTGCCGCTGGTAAAGAGGAGCTTTATGGCGATTATCCCGAGTATTGCGCATACGGCGATAATACCGATACGGATGTACAAGAAGATACCGTCGCCCGTCAATATCTGATCGACGGTGTACGAGGTGTTCTCATAAGGAACGACGCCCACGAGACAAAGGATAATGCCCGTGAATACGGCGATGAATACGAGAAGCAGAAAGCCGAGGAGCAGTCTGTCTATCAAACGAGGTTTCATTTGTGACCCCTTTCCGATGTGATATCTGAATGTTATTTAACCCTTGCTTCGATCTCGGGCTTGTCTTTTTTCCTGTCGTTTTTTTCGTTATCCTCAAAAGTAACGCTCTGAACGACAACATTCACCTCGACGACGCGCAGAGAAGTCATCGTCTCGATGGCATTTTTAACTTCTTTCTGAATATTGGCACATACATCCTGGATGCGGTAACCGTATTTGACGTTGACGCTGAGATCGACGGCAGTCTCCTCCGTCCCCACTTCCACGTGAACGCCTTTGGTAAGATTCTTTTTTGTGAAAATACCGGAAATTCCCTCGATGACCGTACCGGACAGACCGGATACGCCGTCGACCTCAGAAGCGGCCAAGCCGGCAATGGTGGCGATCACATCGGGAGCGAAAACGACCTTGCCGTTCTCTGCAACGCTGATATCGGTTACAACTTCATTATTCATCTCCATGGGTGAAGACCTCCTGAACGTATTGATAATAAATTATAACAAATATTCAGCTGTTTGTAAAGTGCCGCGAGCCGGCTTGTTGAAATATTATGTTATGTCTTTTATGATCCCAAAGAGATCCTGATCGACGAGGCGGGAAGGCCTGTTTCCGTCATTATTATATCGAGTATCCTTGCCACTTCTTCATCGGATAACGATTCGCTGTCTATAATAACGGTCATGGAATTGCCCTGATATGTTGCCGCTGCGTCCAGGAAGCCCTTTCCTCTTATCTGGCTCTCGACCGCGAATTCCTTTTCCATTTTGCTGACTAGCTCAAACAGTCTTGCCTGAGCGTCCTTCATCGCCTCGGCATCGGTCAGTTCGGAGTTGATTATCGAACGAAGATAATCGATCTCCTGTGCCCTGACTTCGCTCCTTTCGGATCTGAAAGCGTTGAAGTAGTCGTTGAAAACGTTGGCGGAGGTCTCTTCGGAATCGTTTTCCGGGGTTGGCGAAGGCTCTGCTCCGAGCACGTCGGATACGTTCCCGCGGTTGAGCTTTAAGTTCAGCCAAACCGCCCCGGCGAGGAGCAGAAGCGCGGCGGACAGCACGATTATGAATTTCCTGTTCTTTTTGAGTTTGCCCATGATTCTTTTCTCCTTTAACTTAATGAAATACGTTTATGATCGATGGCTCTACCGACAGCACCGTTTTCACGGCGTCTATCAGCTCCGCCTTGACCTTAAGATTATCCGCTCCCTCGGCAACGACGATCACGCCCTTTATCACCGTCTGTTCGTAAAACGTCCCGTCAGACCCCGTTGTCCTTTCCGTTGTGATCATAACGGATACTTTGCCTGCTCCTTCGATCTCGGAGAGGATCTTCTCGAGCCTTGCTTCGAGTTCCCGCTCGTGATCTGTATCCGCTTTCTGAGTTTCGGCAGGCGTTACTATTTCGGACGTTCTGTCTTTCCCCTCGCATGATATGCCGCCTGTCAACAGAAATATGATTACCGCGGCGAGTATCATTGCGGCATAGACAATAGTCTCGAGTTTTTTATTGTCGCGCAGCTTATTGAGCGCGTTCCGTATCATCGAAGGCGTTTTCATGGTCATTTTAAGAAAGAAAGTCTATAAGCGGTTCTATCAGCACGGCGGTCTCCAAAAGGTACAGCAATGTTTTTACCCCGCGGTATACGTTTTTATCGGGGAGCACTATATCGGCGGTGAACACGATAAAAGATATACCTATCAGCTTTACTGCAAATCCGCGCATCATTTCACCACAGCCCTGCCGCATATCCTCCTGAAGCGATGACGGCCAAGATAGTCAAAAGAAACATCGAGCCCGATACGGCAACGCACGCGAACAGGTTCGTCGCCGTTTCGGCACAGCCCTTATACAGCTTGACGACTCTTTTATCCGATACCGCTCCGCAAACTGCCGCCGAAACGCGGAATATGAAAGAGCCCGCGGCGAGTACGATCATCGGTCTTACGATCAGAAAAACGAGCAGGAGTATCGCGCATGTGCCTATCCCGTTTTTGATCAAAAGCGCACAGCCCATCACGCTGTCTACGGTTCCGCCTATCATTCCCCCGACGACGGGGACCATTTTGTCGAGAGCGTATTTAGACGTCCGTATCATTACCCCGTCTCTTGCTGCGGAAGTCAGACCGTTAACTGCAACGACGCCGAAATAGACGGTCGAGACAAGTCCGAGTATCCATTTGATTGCCTTCCTCAGAAAAGACACGGCGTTGTCGAGCCTTTCGCCTTCGGTGATGACCGAGACGGCGGATAAAATTCCGCACAGAATGACGATAGGCATCACGATACGCTCAGAAACCATAATCACGCCGTCGGACAACAGCGTAAGAATCGGGCTGAAAACGCTGAGCGAAGCCGCCGATCCCACAGCGGTAAGTGAGGCGCATATGATAGGCGCGGTCTTCTCCGCGAGCGAACCTGTTTCGGCCAATGCGGTCTCAGCAGTTGAAACAAGCGACAAGAGCATCCCCACAGCGGCGGCAACGGCCGAGGCGCTCAATACTGCCGACACCGTTCTTTTTATCCCGTCATCGGGAACGATTACGGATAATGCGGTAAGAAAACCGTATGCGCAGAGCAATGCTATCGCTCCAGACGCCTTTTTGAGCTCGGCCTTGAAAAGTAAAAGCACGGAGTCGAAGAAGGATGCGGGATCCCCTGCGCCGCCTTCATCCGCGACTGTGAAAACGAGCTCTTTGACCGATCCCGCGTCAAAGATTCCGAACGACGACAGATCATAAAAATACTCATCCCATGACGAAAAGTCTATACCCTCGATCTGCCTCAAAAGCTCATCCTCCAGATCATCCCCGTCCGATCCTTCCGAAAAAGCCGAGCAAGGCAGCAAAATAACGATCAAGGAAAGAATGACGGCAAGGACGGACCTTTGTTTTTTCACAGATACTCTCCGAGTAAATCGATAATTTGTCCGAAAACCTTTATAAAAACCGGGAGGATCTCCGACGCGATAATAAGCCTTCCGCAGATCTCGACCTTTGACGACAGCGACTGCTCTCTCGCGTCCCTGCAAAGGTCTGACGAGATCTGCGTCACATAAGCCGTTCCGGCTGCTTTCAAGACAGTCGACAAAAGACCCCTGTCAATACCGGCTTTTTCTGCGATACCGCAGATTGCGTCTGCGATACCGGTAAACTCCGTAACGGCATAGATAGTAAGGATTATACCGCCGGCAACAGCTGTTTCCAAGCTCAACTCCGGTCTGTAGTTCTTTAGCGTCAGCGCAAGTATGGCGGTTATTATCGCTATTCCGGCGATTTTGAAGACGTCCATGCGGTCAGTAAAGGTCGAACAATTTTCTTAAGTTGTCGAAAAGCGATCCTGTCAGGCTCAAAACGATAGTGATGACTATTATCAGTCCTGCGAGCGCAGTAAGCATGGCGATGTCGTCCCTCCCCGCCTGCTTGAGAAGCTGACATGCGACCGCTACGGCAATTCCTATTCCTGCGATCTTAAAAACGACCTCTATTCCCATATAACAACTCCGAATCACAGCACTGTTATCGCCGCGGCGGCGCCGGCAAGGATCGAAAGCGAAAGCGTAAGTTTGTTTTTTTCATCGCTTTTTGCCTTTCTGATCGAGAAATACTCGTTGAGATAATCTGCGGCGGAACGGATCCTTTCGGCTTCGGCACAGCTATCAGATGAGCAGACTTCCGGGAGATGTTTTCCCAAAAGCTCCGATACAGACGGATCGATCAGCTTTTCGACGGCGTCCATGAGCGACCGGCGGAACGATCCGCCTTTTTCGGACTTACGGACTGCTTCCCGCCAGATATCCTTTTCCATTCCGGACGAAACAAGCCGTGAAAGGATCACCGCAGTATCCCATCTTCCGAACCTTACTTCGTGCTCCATTTCTTTAAGATCGGTTATAAGCCCTTTTATCGTGCCGAGCTTTTTCTTTTCCCTCTCTGTACGGATAAATCCGAATGACGCACATGATACGAACAGAAGACCTGCAGAAACGAAACGTAAAAAACTCATACTTTCAAAGGAATTATCCTTAGCGAGCTGCCGTTTCGCTTAAGGAGGAGAATTCTTTTGAAGACTCCCGATTCGATCAGGCCGCGCACGGGTTCCCGAAGGGTCAGCTCGTCGCGGTTCCTTGCGTGAGAACTCGCGATAACGCATACGCCGCAGGCCGCGGCTTCCATGACAGCAGCGGCGTCCTTATCCGATCCGATCTCGTCGGTGACGATCACATCGGGGTTCATCGTCCTTATGAACATCATTATCGAATCGGCTTTCGGAGCGAGCTCGATCACGTCGGTCCTGATGCCCACGTCGTATGTCGGTATGCCGCCCGCGCATCCGGCTAGCTCGCCCCTTTCGTCGGCGATGCAAACCTTGAAAGGCGGCGAACTCACGCCGTCAGAAAGACAACGCGCGATATCGCGGAGAATGGTGGTCTTTCCGCCGCCGGGTTTGGCAACGATAAGCGTAGACAAGGGGGTTCCGTTTTCGAGGATGAAACCCACGGCGTCCTTTGAGCAGCCTATGACCTCGTTTGCCGCGCGGATATTGAACGAGCTGATATCCGACAGCCTTAAAAGCTTTCCACCTTCGGATACGGCTTTCCCGCATACGCCTATTCGGTACCCGCCCTCATATGCGATAAAGCCCTGCTTTAATTCATCCTCGTGAGCATAAACGCAATGAGCACAAAGCCTTTCAAGCAATTCAGCCGAATCTTTCTTTGTGAAACGGATGTCGTATAAAACCATCTCGGAATCTGAAAAAACGATCTGAGGAGGTCTGCCTGAACGCAAACGGATCTCTTCGACCGATCTTCCGGAACATGCATTGAAAACCGCTTCGGAGATAGCCTTCGGCAAAAGCGCTATTATCGATTTAAGATGATTGCTTAAGAACGCTTCCAAGGGTGCATCTCCTCTCGTCTGTTTACAATTGATGATATGAACGAGAGGGATGTTATATGATGAGCACCTGTTATTTGTTTTCGATGCAAACCATTTATACGGCCGTATCGGATTTACTGTACGGACGTATTGACTTTATATGCATTATATGTGATTTAATCAATGCCGCGAAAACTGTAAGCATTATCTCGGATAGCTGCATCGCAAGGCATGTTTCATTGAATTCGAACGTTCCGAAACCGTATTGAAACAAATCGTACATGTACCTCGCCAGGAGAAACACTGGCGGAACAACACCGGCGATACCTAGAGCGAGATCGAGTCCGAAAAGTATTCCGAAGGCGACGGGCACAGCCGCAGCAGCCGACACGGAAATAATAATATCAATACCCGACACGGGCAGAAGGATAAGGCTTACGAATACCGATAAAGGAATGATTAACTGCGATCCAAAGCTTTTTTCGCGCCGGAAAGCGTTCCCGAAAAGCCATACGGAGATGAGTATGCTCGACGCGGAAACCGACACGTCGTCTCCGACAGCGACGGGAAAACTCTTCAGCGCGATCAAGGAAATGAGAAAGAACAGGATGCTTTTCTTGTTGATACCGACAGCCTTTAATGTATCCGATCCTATACCGGAAGCGGATAGTATAAGGGCTGTCAGTATAATCATGCTGCTTATTGACATAGAATACCCCGCAAAAACTTTTTTTAAGTATCTGCGGGTTTACGGATGATTATTTATCGATTCAGTTTTAAGTATGCGGCCATCGAGCCCGTATCTTTTCCGTCGCGGCGATAGGAATAAAACAGATCTTTTTCCTCCATGGTACAATGATCCATTATCGAGATGCTGCTTTCGCTCATACCGGCGTCAAGAAGCTGGATCAATGCTGCCGCGCGAAGCGAAACGTAAGCCTTGTCGGACTTTTTCCCCGTTCCGGCGGCAAGTATGTCCGGACAGTCGAATTCCTTCTCAAACGCCTCACCGAGATTGAGGTCGACCTCAAAACACTTTTCGCAGATACACGGTCCGATAACGGCGGAAAGATCGGAAGGATCGGTGCCGAATTCGTCATGCATGCGCAAAACCATTTTTTGTCCGATCCTCGCATACATTCCTTTCCATCCGGCATGGGCGAGACCTATCGCGCCGTGCTTTTTATCATAGAAAAAGAACGCGCTGCAGTCGGCATGACAGGTTACGAGCGTTACTGAAGGGTCGTTTGTCACGAGCCCGTCGGAATACTCGAGCGGCTCACGGTCAAGACCTCTTCCCCTGTCTTCGCCCGTAAGACGAAGGATATTTGAGCCGTGCTCATGCCTTACGAGCGCGAGGTCGTCATAGTCCAAACCGTAAGCGGAACAGAGAATCCGATAATTCGTCAGTATGTTCGACATCGGCTCGTTCCGGCTGGTTCCGAGATTGAGCGTATCGAAAGGAGGCTCGCTGATCCCGCCTATCCTCGTTGAGAAGCCGTGATCGATCCCGCGCTCAAGAAAAAGGCGTTCGGATCGGATCAATCCGACGCCCTTGGATCCAACGTAAAAATCGTCGAAAACGGCTTTTGAAAGAAGTTCTTTTGCGCTATTGGACATCCTGCTCACCGAGAAGCAGCTTGAGCTCTTCCATGAAAGTGTTGATATCCTTGAAAGATCTGTATACCGAAGCAAAACGGACGTAAGCGACCTCGTCAAGATCCTTCAGCTTGCTCATAACGAGCTCGCCGATCCTGATCGTGGTGACTTCCTGTTCGAGCGAGTTATTGATCTCCCTCTCCACGTCCTCGACGAGCGCATCCATCTCGGCGGCCGAAACGGGACGCTTTTCGCACGATTTGCGGATGCCCTTGAGTATCTTGCTGCTGTCGAAGGGCTCGCGCGTGCCGTCCCTTTTAACGACGATTATGGGCATTTCCTCGACCTTTTCATAGGTAGTGAACCTGCGGCCGCAGTTTATGCATTCGCGCCTGCGCCTTATCGCCGTTCCGTCCTCCGTCGGCCTTGAATCGACGACTTTACTGTCGGTGCATTGGCAGAATCTGCATTTCATATGTGAATACCCCGTCCTTTCATTTGTTAAGACATATTGTATCACATATTTTACGGAAACGCCATATCAAAAATCAAATTATATCTATCAGGCGACTGTCTCCGCCTGAACGAGTATCACATCACCTCCGATCTTTTGTATCTTACAGTATGGGATCACTATCTCGTCGCCGCTCCTTATCAGGCCGAAAAGCTTCAACGGGCCAGGAACGATTATTGCCGTGATCTCTCCGGTACAGTCGTCGAGCTCAAGATCCGAGATACATCCGAGCCTTGCTCCGTCGCATACGTTTATGACCTCTTTTCGCCTTAATTCAGAAAAAGTCGTTTCCGCCATAATACGCCTCCTTTTGATATTTATGATTCTATGCTGTGAGATGAGAAAAATTGACTGAATCTCATCCCGGAATATGCCCATAATTATCAAAAAGGAGAACAGGTAAATGAAAGATTCTTTTTCCAGATGTCTTATAACGGCTCTTTTGACTGCGCTTATATGCGCGATGCTTTTTTCGGCCGCGTTTTATATTTCATTAAAGGTATTAAGGAGCTGGACCGGCGGCGAAGAAACGCGTGAAACAAAAAACGAGACGACCGAAACCCCCGAAGCGGCCGATGTATACGATCCGATCGACAGCGACGAACTGAGACCGATAAGATCGATGATACGTTTTATCGAAACGGGCGAAGCGAAGTACTTCCTTGAGGCTGTTGACCCCGAGCAGAGGATCGGTCTTTCCGCAAGCTTGGATCCTTCCGCGGTGGATATGATAATGAAAAAAGCCGCCGGATTGTTCAGGGATAAAACGCTTTCGATCATAACCTCCGAAAGGCTTATCGGAATCGATTATGAGCTTATCGATTCGAAAGACGCGCAGAGCCCCGGAAACGTCGAAAAAGTACTCGAAATAAGAGTTTCGATAAGGACAAATAAAGAAACGCACGTGTTCATATTGAACCCATGCGTGAGATCCGTAAACGGAAAATGGTATTTGAAGATACCCGATCTGAACGATCTTCTGTCGCTCAAACAAGAAGCTTGACGGCGTCGCGGATGTTCTTGACCGCGATAAGATCGACGCCTTCTGCCTTTTTTGCGCTCGGCGACTCGGGAGCGATGACCTTAACATATCCGCGTCTTACACATTCGTTGATTCGGTTGAGCATCCTGTCGACGGAGCGGATCTCGCCGGTTAGGCTCACTTCGCCAATAACGGCAGTCCTTTCGGGTAGACGCTTGTCGAAAACGGAACCGGCGACCGCGAGCAGTACCGCAAGATCTGCGGCTCTGTCGTCGACCCTGATCCCGCCGACGGCGTTGGTGTATACGTCCTTGTCTCCTGTCTTGATTCCCGCTCGCCTCTCAAGCACCGCGAGAAGAAGCGTAAGGCGGTTATTGTCCATGCCCGCAGCCATACGCCTGGGATTTGCGAAGACGGTGGAAGAAAGCAGCGACTGGACCTCGACGAGTATGGGACGGTTGCCCTCCATAATGCACGAAACCGCACAGCCCGAATCGTTCGTGCCGGAAAGGAACATCTCGGAAGGATCGGAAACCTCTGTCATGCCGTCCCCCCTCATTTCGAAAATGCCTATTTCGTTCGTGGAACCGAAACGGTTCTTGACAGCGCGCAGAAGCCTGAACGAATCATGCCTGTCGCCCTCGAAATAGAGCACAGTGTCGACCATGTGCTCGAGCATCCTCGGCCCGGCGATCGCGCCTTCCTTCGTTACATGTCCGACGATGAAAACGGCGCAGCCGCTGACCTTGGCTATCCTTATCAGGGACGCAGTGACTTCTCTGATCTGGGTAACGGAACCGGCAGCCGAAGCGACGTCGGTGCTGACCATTGTCTGAATGCTGTCGATTATAAGGAACGCAGGCTTCGTGCGTTCGACTTCGTTTTCGATGGATGTGATGCCCGTTTCGGTCATAACGAGGAGCTCGTCTGAAACGCCGCACCGTTCGGCTCTAAGCTTAAGCTGAGCCTTTGATTCCTCGCCGGAAACGTATAATACCGGGGCTGTTTTTATCAGATTGCTCGCCGCCTGCATCAGAAGCGTGCTTTTGCCTATGCCCGGATCACCGCCCAATAGAACGACCGATCCCGCTACGATACCTCCGCCGAGAACGCGGTCGAACTCGCCTATACCTGTCTTGACGCGGGAAGCCTCTTTACAGTCGACGTTCTTAAGACGAACGGCGCCGGAACCGGTCGATATCGCCGCGCGCTTCGGAGCGTCCTCGACGCTCATTTCCAAAAGCGTGTTCCAGCTGCCGCAGGCCGGACAGCGGCCGAACCATTTTCCGGTCTCGTGGCCGCATTCTCCGCAGACAAATTTGGTCTTTTCTTTGCTCATAGATAGGATCCTTTTCAGTCCATGGGTATCCTGACGTATTTAAGAACGTCGCGTTCCCTTGTTGTAACATCCATCCATATGACGAAGCCTTCGCCCGCTCCGAGAAGCTGTACGAGCTCTCTTTCAGGCGAAATGCGGAAGGTCTCTTGCGATTTGAAGAAATAGACGTAAACGGCTTCGTCGATGCTGTATGCGACGTAGTAATCGTCTATTGCGAAATCAACGACCTCGTTTGCGATCTGCTTGATATCGGCAAGACCGTCGCCTTCGATCCTGCCGACGAATAAAGTGGAATTCGTGCTGTGGTGAGCGTCTATCCACGCGACGTATCTTCCGTTGAATTCCGGATCGTGCACATACCCGTCGACATTGTAATCCTTTATGACCGAGCTTGTAAAATCGATATGACGGATGACGCTCGACATCCTTCCGTCCTCATAGCTCTGCGTGCCCTCCGCAGCCCAGATAAGCATGCCGTTTTTAATGTACGGAGCGCTCGTGCCGTATGAAGACGAGGTGAACATCGCAATGACCGTCGTTTCCTCGGTCTCGAGATCGCACACGAAAAGCTTGTCGCGGCTCGTTCCGGTCCTCTCGATCCATGACAGATAATGTCCGTCGAGCCTGAGCTCGGGCTGGCCGGTATAGACCTTTTTGATAATAACGGGATCGACGTCGAACTTACCGAAGCGGTACGCGCAGATCTCTCCTCCACCCTTTGAATTGGCGTCGAGGAATACGAGCCATTCGTCGTTGAAGACCGGATAGATGAAATGAACGTTTTTGGGCTTAACGGGAAGCTCCGTGACTGATCGCGTCTGGGTATCATATAACAGAAGCGCGCACATACGGACGTTGTCGCCTACTATCTTCCCCGCCGAGAAGAGCATTTTGCCCCCGCAGAACGAAGGATCGCCGAACCAGTAATACTGCAGATCGACCGGAAGGACGACCTCGGTCTCTTCATCCTCGGGATCAAAATAAGTCATGGGATGCGGAGTCGCCGTAGGCTCGGGAGTATAGTAAGGAGTAGGCGTGACGACAAGGACGTCATTATCAGTGAATCTTTTTGTGATTTTTGCGATTATTCCGTCGGGCGGAAGAGGCGTATCGATATGGAAAACTGTCTCGAGCACGATCATTACGCCAAGTGTCAGGAAGGCAAGCGCTGCGAGCGCCGCGAAAATGAAAAGGACGAGCTTAATGAACGGCCACCAGTTGCTCGCGTTCAATGACCTGCGTCGACGGCTGTATCTTTTTCTGCGGTAACGCTTTTTCAATCGAAAAGGCTCCTGTTTTTTGCTTTTTTATATTATATCACTTTTTTCGCAAAATAAAAAGGGGCTTAAAGCCCCTTTATTTCATCGATACGGAATTACTCCTCTTTCTTGCATTTGCAGCAGCACTTGTTGAGCAGCTTATAGATCAAAGCCGCGAGCACGCCGCCCACGAGGGGAGCAACGAGGAATACCCAGTACTGCGAGATCGCAAGATTGTCGCCCTGGAGCATCTTTATGAAGGCAGGCCCGAAAGTCCTTGCGGGGTTAACGGAAGTGCCGGTAAAGGAGATGCCGAGGATATGGACGAGCGTGAGCGCGAAGCCATTAACGATACCTGCGCCGTGGAAATCGGCCTTTGCGGTCGTGCAGAGGACGGTATAGACGAACAGGCAGGTAAGAACGACCTCAATGAGGATCGCTTTGCCGTAGCTCAATACGGCGGGATCGAAGGTGTTTGTGCCGAGCGGAGTTGCGGGTACGAATACCGCGAGGAGAGCAGCGCCGGCAATGGCTCCGAGGAACTGTGCGCAGATGTAGCCGAAGAACTCTCCGACCTTCATGCGGCCGTCGATGAGCATCGCGATCGAAACGGCGGGATTGATATGGGAGCCGGACACGTTGCCGATCGTGTAGATGCTGGCGATCAGCGCGAGACCGAAGCCGAGAGCAACGACTACGTTAAAAAGGGCGTTATTGCCTTCGGAAGCGGAAACGACGCACGCGATGCCGCAGGCAAAGAATACGAGAAAGAAAGTGCCGAGGAATTCGGCGATCATCTTTTTGACGATTTTCATATGATGCCTCCTATATTTGGTATAAATATGATATAGCAAAACATGCTGAAAATCAATACCCGGGAGGATATAATATTTTAAACCGAAAAAAAGAACAGCCCCGGAAATCATGTGATCTCCGGGGCTTAAATGGAGCTGGTGAGCAGATTCGGACTGCCTACCTCTTCATTACCAACGCACCCTTAAGGCATTTTTCTTGACGCGAATTATCGTGTTCTTTTGCAGTTTTATCAGTGTCTTGTTGGCTTTTTCAAAACTGCTTACTGTAGCTTGTCGCATCTTGTTGCAACATGTTTTTGCCTGTTTTTACCTGCATGTAGGGAAAATGTCTGCTGTCGTCAATGATCACCCTCGGTTCGACCTTGAGCGAGATTCCTGACATGATTTCCGGGAGATGCTCAGAACCGATATGCGGGCTCATTTGAACGATACGGATCCGCAATCTGCGTGCAAGCAAAACGCCCCCGAGAACCGGGGGCGTTCTGCTGTCTTAGCACTGTTCTCTTGTTAGGAGGATAGAATCAGCCGATGAAATCGGGGGTGATGCCGTAGTGGGCGGCGAGGGCATTGATCGCCTCGATGATCGCGGTGATGTGCGCCTCGTCAAGGCTGTTGGAGTAGCTGAAGGTGAACGCGCCGAGCATGGCGTCCATGGGAACGGAGGCCTCGCCTACTACGATTGCGTGCTGGCTGCGGACGGTCTCGAGCATGGCGGCGCCTGCCTCGTTGGCGGCGTCGAAGTGGATGATGGTGTCGTTTACGGTGAAGCCGGTGGCGTCGATGTAGATGAAGCCTGCGTCGGCGCTCATCTGCTCGAGCTCGGCGCCCATGTCGACGAGCATAAAGTCGTCGTTGCCGATAACTTTCTTATTGGTGAGATAGGTCTTCATATCGCCGATGGTCCATGCGGAGAAGTCTTCAGGATAGGCGGTCCAGTCAAAGCCGTCGGTGGGAGCTTCGGTCTCGGCGGGGGCTTCGGTCTCGGCGGGAGCCTCGGTCTCGGCGGGAGCCTCGGTGGTCACAGGAGCTTCGGTGGGATCGGGTTCTGCGGGCTTGTTGCAGGCCATCAGGCTCATAGCGAGTACGCAGACGAGAGCAAGGGACAGGATGCGGATAAAGGTTTTCATTTTTGTTTCCTCCAAATAGATTTTTGTTTTATTATTCAGTACGGGGTTTTTCCGTAAGATAACCGGATTCAGTTGTACATTGCCTCGGAGATGGCTTCCTCGAGCACGTCCCTGGGCTGCGCGCCCGTCAGGCGGGCTTTGATCTCGCCGTCCATCATGAGGAGCAGCGTGGGAGTCGCCTCGACCTCGAAGCGGTCGACGTAGGCGGGGCTCTTCTCGATATCGCACTTGGCGAGGTTGATCTCGGGATTGTCGTAGATCAGCTCGGTCAGCACCATGTCGAGCATCTTGCAGGGGCCGCAGTGATCGGTAAGGAAATCGGCGAT
>JAGACA010000007.1 GCA_017614315.1 Clostridia bacterium
AGGCTGCTCCTGCGGACATATCCGCAGAAACTGCACAAAAAACACGGAACAGTGACTCAGCGTCTTTGTTCCGTGTTTTAGTAATATTGCGTAATTCTCCTTAGAAAAAACCCGGTTGCTTCCTTATGCGGGTCACTGGAAGGACGGCGCTTTTTTATGCAAACGACGGGGGCGAGGGAGCGTAAAGCCCCTGCCGGCTGTGTTCGCCGGCGGCGGAGCGTTATCTTCTCGGCATCAGTATGTTCCTCAGCGCAGAGTCGAACAGCATTGAGAATATTTTGAACAGCAGCATGAACGCCGCGAGCATCGCCTCGAGCACGGCGATTATCCGGAACACCGACATGTTGGGGAGCAGCGACTGCATGCTTATCCCGAACACGCGGTCGGCAAGCGCGATCCCTCCCGCGAGGAGCGCGTTCAGGACGAGGAACCTTACGAGTATGGTGATGATCCTGTCGGTGATGTGCGTGCGCACGAAATAGCGGACGACCGCGTAATGCCCGAACAGCAGTATGTAAAGATACGTCGCGATGCTGCTCCGCGCGATCAGCAGCGCGAGCCCCGACGTCAGCACGTATTCGATCAGCGCAAAGAGATAGCCCTTCTCCTCGCGGAGGGGTATCCATGTCATCAGCGAGGCGACGAAGAGGCAGAGCCCCTTTATGAAAACGGACTTCACCATGCTCGCCGCAAAGAGCATGAGCAAAGACACGGCAAGGCTCATGCCCGTGCCGGCGGCAAGAAGACCTATCGGTATCTTACGCATCGTCTTCGCTCCTTTTCGTTATTTCAGCAGCAGCAGCGCGAGAAGCAGCCGATCAGAAGGCTGACCGCGGCAATGCTCACGCAGCCCGCCGCCGAGCGCCCGTCGGCCGTCCACGTCGTGCGGGTATCCGTGCCGCCGCGCATGTTGTTCAGCGTCTCCGCGTACTCCGCGTTGCCGGGATCCATGCCGCACGCGCGGGATACGTATTCATAGGCGCGGGAGTACTGACCGTTGCGGTAGCAGCACATGCCGTAAAGGAACACCCACTCGGCGTTCTTAACGGGGATGGTGCTCAGAAGGTGCATCGCGCCAGCGATGTCGCCGCCGTTTATCATGCGGCGCACGGCCTTGAACTCCATCTCGTACGCGCCGCGGTACTGTGATTCGCTTCGCGCCTGATAAGAGCCGCCGTAACCCGGACCGTAACCGGGACCGTAGCTGTTTTGCCCGTAGGACGCCTGACCCTGATCCTTTTTCTTGGTCAGCATGTCGTACGCGGCGTTGATCTTTTTCATCTTTTCCTCGGCCTGCTCCTTAAGGTCGGAATCCTGATAGCGGTCGGGATGGTACTTCTTTACGAGCTTAAGATAAGCCTCGCGGATCTCCTCGTTGGAGGCGGAGGGGGACACGCCCAGCACTTCGTACGGGTTCATAACGTCTCCTCCTTTTCTTCGCGCTCGGCTTTAAGCCTGTCGAGGACCTCGGCCGCCCTCGCCCCGAGCCCGGTATACATGATATTGTCGAGTATGGGCTTGTTGACCTTTATGTCCAAAAGGTCGTATGCGAGCACGGCGGCGTTTATGTACATGTCGGCGGTCGCCTCGCCGGTCGCGAGGGGATCTGCGATCTTCGACCTTAAGAATATGTTGTAATTGCCGCGCTTCCCGTCCGCCTTCATGTCGTCGAGCGCGTCCAGCACGTATATGTAACCGCCCAGCTTCCTTCCGACCTCGCGGACGAGGGGCTTGGCCTCGTCGCCTAAGACGGGGCAGGACGCGAGCAAAAGCCCCAGCGTCTCGCCGAAGGAGTTCGGCGCGGCGTCGGGATCGCATTCCGGCGCGGCCTCGATCGCGCCGAGCGCGTCGAGCCCTTCTTTAATGATATTCGCGGTCTCGGGATAATCCGTCTCGGCCTTCTTCACTCCGCGGCGGAACGCGGGCAGGAGCCCCTTCCTCATGGGACGGCCGTCCCTCGCGTCGTCGATCAGCTTGTATTTGGCGAGGAGCACGGAGAGCGCAGAAGCGAAGTCCAAAGCCCCGTCGTCGGCGACGACGGGGGTCTTGCCCCTTGCGGGATGCACCGCGCAGCCGCGCGAACGGACGTCGGGCTCGAGCCCCGCGGCGCCCGCGATCAGTATCGCCGCGAACGACGCGTCGTAGCTCAGGGTCAGACGCGAATTGAACCCGTATTTCGAAAGCGCGCGGCACAGGCCGCAGTAATACGCGTTGTAAAGATCCCTGTCCTTTACCTTAAGTTCAGGTATGAACGGTGAGATATAGCCGAACAAATCCGACGCCTCCTTATATGGATACTCAATATTATAAATAAAACCGAGACTTTTTTCAACCGTGCGCGCGAAAAAAGTGCGGCATGCGGCGAAAAGCCCGAAATTTTTTTGTCCCGCAGGGGCACTTTTTTTCAAAAAAAGCTTTATTTTTACATGAACACCTGCTATAATGTGTACACTACCTAAGTATGTGCGTTTTTTGCGCGCGTAAAATTTTCAGGAGGAAAAATATGAAAAAGCTTTTAGCACTCGTGCTCGTTCTCGTGCTTTCCGCGGCCGTCTTTGCCGGCTGCCAGAAGCCCGCTGAGCCCGACAACCCCTCGGACGGCGCCGTCGAGATCGCCTTCGTCACCGACGTAGGTCAGCTGATGGACAAGTCCTTCAACCAGGGCACCTGGGAAGGCTGCCAGCAGTACGCTCAGGCCAACAACAAGACCACCAAGTACTTCCAGCCTACCAACGGTGAAAACGCCACCGACGCGGACCGTGTTGCCGCTATGGAAGCTGCCGTTACCGCCGGTGCGAAGATCGTCGTTGCCGCCGGCTTCATGCAGGCGGGCGCTCTTGCCACCGTGGCCGAGAAGAACCCCGACGTGAAGTTCGTCTTCATCGACGGTTGGGCGCTCACCGATGCGAACAAAAACGTGCTCAATAACGTTGCCGGTATCGCCTATCAGGAGGAGCAGGCGGGTTATCTCGCCGGTTACGCCGTTGTTATGGACGGCTACACCAAGCTCGGCTTCATGGGCGGCGGCGGCGGCACCAACCCCGCGTGCTGCCGTTACGGCTACGGCTACGTTCAGGGCGCCGAGGCGGCTGCTGCCGTCAAGGGCGTTGACATCGAGATGAACTACTCCTGGCAGTACGGCGAGACCTTCTCCGCGTCTCCCGAGCTCCAGACCATGGCTGCCGGCTGGTACAATGACGGCACCCAGATCATCTTCTCCTGCGGCGGCTCCATGTTCGCCTCCATCACCGCGGCCGCTTCCGCGAATGACGGCAAGGTCGTCGGCGTCGACGTAGACCAGAGCTCCCAGTCCACCACCGTCGTCACCTCCGCCATGAAGGGCCTCTCCGCTTCCGTCGTATGGGCTATCTCCAAGTTCTATGACGGCAAGTGGGATGACATCGGCGGCAAGAACACCAGCCTCGGCGCGAATGACAACGCCGTTGGTCTCCCCACCGAGACCTGGTCGATCACCGGCTGGACCGTTGACGAGTACAAGGCTCTCTTCGAGCAGATCAAGGCCGGCACCGTCGTCGTCAGCCCCGATTATCCCGAGGATATGGCCACCTACAACGGCACCCACGTAAAGGTCACCGTTCAGTAAGCAAAACAAAAAAGACGCGTCCAGAATGGACGCGTCTTTTTTCGATACTGAAGACCGAAGAATGAATAATGGAAGATAATTAAAAGAACTCCGCCCAAGGCGGAGTTTTCACGTAAATCATGCGATCTTCGGTATTCATCATATTCAGTTTCCGAGCGTATCCCTAAGTCCGTCCGCGAGCCTTTCGTACTCGGCGTACTGGGAATCGGTCAGGCCGTAGTAGTTTTTGAGAATGCGCAGGGCGTACGTCGGACGGCTGCCGAGGCAGCTCCGGAGAGCCGAGATCTCGCGCTCCCAGCCGCTCATGCTCTTGGGCATGCCCCATCTCGAGATCTGACCGGGCATTTCGGGACGGTAGAGGGCGACGAGCTCGTCGAACACGCGCTGGGCGTTCTCGGCGTTGAACACGTATTTGACGTAGTAAATGTACCTGGTAATGAATTCGTCGCGCCAGGTCTTGTTCTGGTTTACGGCGCAGAATATGTCCATATTGGTGATGGTGCCGTGCGCCGCCGCGACGCCCGCGGGGTTGAAGTAGGACGAGAGCACGCTCCCGCCGGGATTGTTGCCGTACATGGCGTAATCGGAATCGTAAAGCACCGCGCGCCATTTCAGCGTGCCCTCGGTCGTCCGCCAGTATTTCTGGTTGAACATATCCGAATCGAAGAAATACGTCCTCGCGATTATGTAATCCATAATGGACAGCACGTCGACGCGCTCGCAGAGCTTTTCGTAATTCGACTCCCTCGAGAAATCGTAGCTCTTGCAGAAATTGCGGAGGGCGTACCAGTCGGTATTGTTCCCCGCCAGCACCTTGCCGTTCCTCTTGATGATGTTCACGCTCTCGCGCGGGACGCCGTAATGCGCCGCGACGTAGTCCTCGTTCAGGTTCTCCTTAAGGTCGTATATGCCGCGGTAATTGCCGTTGATGAACACGATGACGGGACGCGAATACGCCGCGTCGAGGTACATCCCGCGGCAGATCTCGCTGATGTACGCGTCCCTGATGCGCGCCGCCTGCGCGTCCTGACCGCCGTTCCTCAATACTATGGAGCGGAAGCTCGTCACCTCGCAGCCGTCGAACAGGGGAAAGTCGAGGCTCGACCTGCCGTAGCCCGCGCGGAAATAAAGGCAGAGGGATTTTTGCGGATAGACCGAGGTCGACGCGCCGCTCACGCGAACGCCCGCGCCTGAAGAGACGGCGAGCCTGCCGTTCACGTAATACTCCATGAAGCAGGCCACCTGCGGGCCGTGCTTGACGCCGCCGCGTTCGTTGATCTCGGCGTAATACATCTTGTCGTAGTCCGAGCGCAGGAGCGAAATGCTTACGACCGGCAGGGAATGATCCTCGCCGACGATATAGGTGTGCGTCGCGACGGGGCTGTTGACGAGCCCTTCCATGAACGCGCGCGCCTTTATTACCGTATTGGAATTGAGCGTGATGGGGCCGGAGTAAAGATACGAGCTCCGCGTCGGCGTGGAGCCGTCGAGGGTATAGCGGATCTCCGCTCCCGGCGTTGCCGTCGTGATCGAAACGGCGTCCGACGCGCTCGCGTAAAGGCCGCTCTTCGAGAATACGGGCTCCCTGACTATGCCCGAAAGGGGAGTCCCGTTAGGCTGTCCCTTCGTGGCCGTCGTAAAAAAAACGCGTTCTCCCGTCTGAGTGCGGTTCGAGCGTCCGCTCGTAACGCCGAGCGTCGTCATGCCCGTCCGGAACAGATCCATTATCCTCCCGGCGGGATCGATCAGAAACAGCGTCTCGCCGCCGTTCGATATCGAAAAATGCGCGAAGGACGTGCTTTTGGAGTTCTTGTCGCAGTTGATGACGAGGTATCCGCCCGCGGAGATCGACTGCCCGTCCAGCATGAACTTCCGCGGCTCTTCGAAATCGTCGGTCAGGCTCCAGCCGGTCAGATCCACGCGGTTCGGGGAGCAGTTGACAAGCTCGATCCAGTCGTTCCCGTTCGTCTTCGGCGCAGAGACGGCAAGCACCTCGCTTATATAGACCGAATTGGGATCGAACGGGAGCATCGCCGAAGCGTCGGAGAACGAGAAGGTGCTGTTCGGCGCGCCGGGCGTCGGCGCGGCGTAGCAGCGCGCCTGCCACGAGGCGTCGCGGCCGACGGAGGCGTTGGGTATTAGATCCGCAGGGATCGCAAGGCAGTCGTAGAGCATGCCGTCGAGATTCGCGAGCCAGATCCCGCCGTCCTCCTTCGACAGCCTGAAGGGCGCATGTATCTCCGTCCCGGTGCTCTCGTTCCCGGAAAGGAATATCACGACATAGGCGTGGGGGAGCACCGAAACGTTCGGCAGACGGAACTTGGTAAGGTCGTTCGGATCGTCCGAAAGGTAATAATTGCTTAAAACGACGGGCACGTCGGAAACGTTCAGGAGCTCGACCCAGTCGCTGCGGTCGCCGTACTCGTCAGTTATGCCGTACTTGTTGTCGGGGCAGACCTCGTTGATGACGAGCCTCGCGTCATCGGACGGGATCTCCATGGCGGTCCATTTGATCTCCGGGAAGGTGCGGCCGGAATTCGCCTCGCCCTTCGTGACGAACGCCGTGTAGGCGACAGTCCCGTCGGTCTTTACCGCCGAAACGCCGCCGGGCATGTTCGGATCGGCCGCGAGGCTGTCCGCAAGCTCGTGCAGGGCGTTGAAGAGGTATATCGCGCTCTCGGCGCGGCTCACCTTGAAGTTCGCCGCGAGGGGCGCATCGGGATCGAGGGCGTTCAGCTCGACGACGATATAGCCGTCCGCGGGGAGCTTGATCTCGGGGAACACCCACTTCGTCGGATCGTCCTCCCTGTCGGAGAGGGCGTAGTACGAAAGATCGACGTCGCCATCCGTGATGTTGTGTATCTCCACCCAGCCGGCGCTGCCGGTCACGAGCTCGGTTATTCGGAGCTCGTCCGCGGGGATCTCTATGACGGCCGCGCTTTTTAAGTCGTCGGCCACGTTCACGTTTTCAAGCCCGAAGGTCGGCGTGCCGGAATAGCCGTAAGTCCCGTCCGCGCGGCGCGCGTAGGAGACGTCCGAGGTCAGGTATGGGATCTCGAGCGAGACCGTCCTTCCGTCCTTCGACGCAAGATAGATCTTCTCGCCCGACCTCGAAATGCCGAACGGCGCGATCAGCTTGCCCGCGGCGTCGGGAGTGCCGGAAGGAAGATCCGATATGCATAATACGGTCAGGAACCCGCCGGGAGCGAGCTTCGTTCCGTCGGGGAACACGAGCGCGCGCGCGAACGACGGGCTGTCGCCCAGCTTCCATCCCGATATGTCCGCCTCGTCGGAGCCGATGTTTTTGAGCTCCACCCAGTCCACGCTCCCGAGCGCGGGATCGACGTGGCTCAGCTTGTTGGCGGAAACGACCTCGTTTATCACGACGGAGCCGTTCGCCGCACCGGGCTTGTTCCCGTTATTGAATTCGCCGCAGCCCGCCGCGGCAAACACTGCCGCTGCCGCAAGGAGGGCGATCAGGATATTTACTAAAGGTTTCTTCATAAAACAAAGACCTCGCTGCGTTTTCGATCGTTTCCGCATTTTTCCGTATCCATATGATTATACACCGGACAGGCGTTCCTGAAAAGAGGAAATCAGCGGAAATAGACGTCGTCGCCGTATTTTCTCCATACGGGATCGACAAGACGGTGGAGCTCCTCTACCGCGAGGAGCACCTTTACCGACAGCCTCGGATCGTTCTTCGGCACGAAGCGGAAGTACTCCTCGCCGAAAAAGAACTCGTTCGCCGTTCCCGAAACGAAGGGCGCGGAGGGCATGTCCTCGATGGGTATGGTGATCGAGACGTGCTCGCCGTTCTTCGTCCCGTCGTAATTGAAGCCCCTCCGGCAGAGCGTGACCGTTCCCTCGCCCAGCTTCACGCAGCGGTCGTCGCCCAGCGTAACCTGATCGAGGGTGAGGTATTCGGCGGGGTAGGAGAGCGAGAAGTCCTCCTTCATTACCTCGCGGCGGACGGTCTCACGCCCGAAACGGAACCACTCGTCGATCCTCGAGAACGGGAAATCGCCGCCTTCGGGGATGAGCGCGTATCTTTCGTCGACGCGGACGCGGCGCCCGCAGGAGCAGACGACGGAATCGCCCTCGACCTTTAGGGTGAACTCTTTCCCGCAATCCGGGCAGACGAACAGTATCTTGTCGAGCCCGTACGCGTTCTCGTGCTTTCCGCGGTAAACGCAGCCGCGCCGCGCGTTCTCCTCCGGATCGTTGTAGCGGAACTTCGCAAGATACCGCGCGTAAAGCTCGTCCGCGCTCATTTCGTTAAGCTCGTCCGCGGTGAACAAGAGCTCGTAATGAAACTCCATCGGCCCGTGGCGGTAACAGCTGTCGAACCGCGGGCGGTTGAGGTACGCGCCGAAGCTCGTGACCAGCACGACGTCGAGCCCCAGCTTCTTCACGAGCTGCATCGTGGCGGGATTCGTCGGCATGACCGAGCCGTCCATCGACTGTATCCCCTCGGGGAAGAGCACGAACGACGCGCCGAGCTTTTTGAGCCTCAATATCGACCGCACGGTCGAAACGTCGGGTATGAACAGCTTTTTCGGTATGACGCCGACCTTGAGGAACACGTGAAAGAGCCCCCTGCGCAGTATGTTCTGATACCCCATCACCACGTTCGGCTCGACGAAGGGATAGCCCTTGAGCGCCCATATATAGCTGTCGGTCGAGGCGTGATCGGCGAGTATCAAGACCTGTTTTCCCTTCATCGCCTTCTTGTCGAAGTGATAAACGAAATCGGCTCTTTTGCCGATCGACGCGCAGGAAAGCAGCACGCGGAAAAGCTTCGCGTAAAAGGGATCGGGCAGCCCCGGAGCGTATGAGGCGAGTATCTCGCCCGGAGTTTTTTTCATATCCTTCTCGGGCTCCTTTCGGTCGTACGGGAATATTATAACACATTTCGCGGAGTTTTGCACCACGCCGGCGGCGTTGTTGACAACGGAGCAAAAAAAGTGTATCATAATAAAAGGAAAAGCATGCGCCGGCCTTTCCGAAACGGGGAAAAACGGCGCGCTCCCGCGGGAGAAAAAACATCCTTCATACGGGAAAGAGATATAATGGATTCGTTCTTCAAAAGGTTCATAGCGGGCATAGTCATCGGGATCGGCGCGATAATACCGGGCTTTTCCGGCGGCATACTCGCTGTGTCGATGGGGCTTTACAAGCCGACGATCGACGCGTTCGCGGGCTTCTTCAAGGCGCCCAAAAAGAACTTCAGGTTCCTGCTGCCGCTGATACTGGGCGGCGGGCTCGGGTTCGTCATATTCCTGTTTCTGATCGACAGGCTCTTCGCGAGCTGCCGCACCTACGTCATCGCCGTGTTCGTCGGGCTCGTCATCGGCTCGATGCCCTCGCTCTTCCGCGAGTGCAACGAAAAGGGCTTTAAGAAGACCTATCCGATCTGGTCGGCGATAGGCTTTGCCGTCGCGGGCGGCCTCATCGCCCTCGGGCTTATCTCGAACGCCGGCGCGCCAAGGGAGATCACGCCCCTTTTAGCCGTGATAAGCGGCGCGATAATAATGGGCGGCGTGCTCCTTCCCGGCATATCCATATCGTTCATACTTCTGAACCTCGGCGTGTATGAGAACTTCATGCACGTGTTCACCAACCCGCCCAAGCTCTTTATTGCCTCGCTCAGGGCGGGGGAGGGCTTCGGCGCCGCATTCTCCAATATCGTGAACGGTCTGCCGCTCATGCTCTGGGGAGCTTTGGGCTTCGTGATAGTCGCCGTGCCGGTGCTGCTCCTTGTCAAAAAGGTCATCGACAGGTTCCACGGCCCGGCGTATTACCTGATTTTCGGCATAGTCATCGCCACGACGATCGGCTGCGTCGTCCAGGAGGTATTCAACCTGGCCGCGGATCCGACCTTCGTGTTCAAATGGTGGAAGCCCGTGCTCTGCCTCGCGCTTATCGCGGCCGGAGCGGCGCTCAGCGTCTCGACGGAGAAGTTCATGCGCTACAGGGAAGAAAAAGAAGAACAGAAAGAAGAAGAGAAAGAAGAAAAAACGGAAGAAGAAAACACTGCCGAAGGAACGAAAGAGAGCGAAATATGCGAGTGATTTCATTCACGCCCGTCAACGTCACGGGCGAGCTTCATATGTTCGGCGGCGAGGGCACGGTCATCCACGCCGATTTCAGGGACGCCGCGGACGAGCTCGTCTCCCGCTTCGGCGGCTCCGCGCGCGTCGTATATCTCGATCCGCCCTTCAACACGGGCGGCGCGTTCGAGTTCAGAAGGGGCAAGACCCAGCTCGCCTACCGCGACTCCGTCCCGTGGGACGAGCATCTCGAGCTCATCCGTTCCGCCGCGGAGCTCTCGAAAAAGCTGCTCAAGCCCGACGGCACGTTCTTCCTGCACATCGACTGCTCCGTCAGCGCCTACTGCCGCGTCATGCTCGATGAGATATTCGGCAGGGACGCCTTCACGAACGAGATCGTGTGGGCGTACAGATCCGGCGGCAGGTCGACCAGAAGCTTCTCGAACAAGCACGACGTGATACTCATGTACCGCATGAGCGCCGATTCCTATTTCAACATCGGCGCGGTCGGCGTGCCGAGGGGACAGAAGCGCAGGAACCACATGAAAAGATGCGTCGACGAAACGGGCAGGGTGTTCTATTCCATCAAGACCGGCGGCAGGGAATACCGCTATTACGAGGACGATCCCGTGTACCCCTCCGATGTGTGGGACGACGTGGAGCACCTCAATCAGCGCGATCCCGAGCGCACCGGCTTCCTTACCCAAAAGCCCGAAGCGCTGCTCAAACGGATAATACTCTCCTGCTCTGAGGAGGGCGATACGGTCGTCGACCTGTTCGGGGGCAGCGGCACCACCGCCGCGGTCGCCGCGAAGCTGTCAAGGAGCTTCGTATCCGTCGATTCCGGCGCGGTCGCGTCAGCCGTCACGAAAAAGCGACTCCTCGAAAGATGCCTTAAGATGCGCCTCTACGACGCGAACCGTCCGCTCGTGTTCGAGCTCGGGCAGGGCAGCGCCGGGGAGCTTCCCGACCTCGAAAAATACTTCGATATCACCGAAAAGAACGGACGCTTCACGTTCACGGTCAAAAGGCTTTCCCCTGGCGCAAGGCCGTTCATGCTCTCCGCCGGCTCCGTCGACGCGGGCGTGTTCACGGCGAACGCCTACTGCCTCGATCCCGTCTTCGGCGACGGCATAAAGGCCGACGCGGGCAAATGCGTCCACCTCATCGACGAAAGCTTCGGGGAATATTATTTCGTCCCCGGCGTTGAAGAAAGATGACTCAAATCAAAAAAGGCCCGACGCGTCGGGCCTTTTTTTCTGCCGATCTCTTTGTTCGATAATGTTCGGTATCTCATTGCAAACGCCGTCGAAGCGCCTGCGGATCTACGCATCGGGGAAAGGCCTTTTTATGCTTCCCGATCCGCGCCGGGTCCGGTTATCCCGTCTTTTTTAAGCTTGATGATCACGGAGAGCGCGTTCTTCGCGCTGCGCATTATCTCGGCCTTTTTAATGCCGCCCTTTTTGCGGAGCGTCCTTAAAAGCGTGCCGTCCGAGGAATACCTGCGCGTGACGTGCAGCCTCGATCCGGGCATCAGTATGTCGACCTGCGAGCGGACGCGGTAGGCGTTCCCGCGAAGCTTCTTATACTCGGGGCTCCGCCTCGTCTTCATCCACCAGTCCGTCATCACCGCGCCGTCAAAGCCCCATTCGTCCCTGAGAACGGTCGTGACGAGATCGAAGTTATAGTACGAATAGACGCCGTTTATCATGTTGTACGAGGTCATTATGAGGTCGGGACGGCTCTCCTTGACCATTATCTCGAAATTTCGGAGGTACAGCTCGCGCAGCGCCCTTTCGGACACGACGGAATCGCCCGTCATCCTGAACGCTTCGCGGTTGTTGCAGGCGAAATGCTTGGGGCATGCGGCCTTCCCGCCGGCTCTGACGCCGCGCACGCAGGCGGCGCCCATGCGCCCGGAAAGCACGGGATCCTCCGAGAAGTATTCGAAGTTCCTGCCGCACAGCGGGTTCCTGTGCAGGTTCATGCCGGGAGCGAGGCGCACGTCGACGTTATTATGCGCCATCTCCCGCGCGAGCTCCGTATGCAGCGCCTCGACGAGCTCGGTATCGAAGGTCGCCGCGAGCGCCGTGCCGCAGGGGACGAGCGTACAGCACGCCCCCATGCGCAGCCCCGCGGGGCCGTCGCAGCATGAGATCACGGGCACGCCTCGGTCGGCAAGGGGCTTTATCACGCCGCCGAAAACGCCCGCGTTGCCCTTGGGACCGAGGGGCGAATCCATCATGCCGTGCCCGCGCGTAAGCGCTTCGAGCTCCGGTTTCGAAAGGTCGGCGACGAACTCGTCCAATGTTATCGTCTTGTCGAGCACTGCCGCAAGGCCGAGATCGACGTTCTCGGGCGCGAGCGGCTCCTCGGGTATCGCCGCCTCGATACGGCTTTTCAGCTCCTCCCGGGAGGGCTTAAGGCCGTGCACCGTCTCGACGGTCATGCGCTCCGCCAGCGTGAACCCGCCGAGGTGAACGCCCTCCGCCTCGAAGGAGTATTCGCCCTTGTCCATAACGAACGCGTGCTCCTCCTCCGAGAAGGACGAAAGCGCCGTGTTGTCCGCGACGACGGTGAGCGCCTGCTCCTCGCCGGGAGCGAGCACCCGCGTCTTTTTGAACCCCACGAGCGTCTTTACCGGCTTATCGAGCCCGTTTTTCGGGGGAATGGCGAATATGAGCGCCGAGGTCTTTCCGGGAACGGCGCCCGTGTTTTTGACCTTGACGGATATGAAAACGCCCGTCCTCGTGCGGACGAAGCCGTGAGGCTCGAACCGGAATGTCGTATAAGAAAGCCCGTAGCCGAAGGGATAGAGGACGGCATCGGGCGCGTTCCTGTCGAAATGGCGGTAGCCGACGTAAATGCCCTCTGAGTACTCCGTGCGCTTCCCTCCCGCGAAGCTTGCGGTCGAGGGATAGTCGGAAAGCTTCCTCGCGGCGGTGTCGGGCAGCCTTCCGGAGGGAGCTGTGTCCCCGAAAAGCACGTCCGCGACAGCGCTGCCGCTGTCCTGCCCGCCGAGCCACGCGACGAGCACCGCGGAGATGCTCCTTCCGTATTCGCTTATCCACGAAAGGTCGATCAGGCTCCCGATGTTAAGTATAACGATCACCCGGTCGAAGGACTCGACGGCGATGTCGATAAGCTCCTTCTCGTCGTCGGTCAGGTAATAGCTGCCCTTCTTCGGCTGAAGATCGCGGTCCTCGCCGGCGGCGCGGCCTATGACGATCAGCGCGCAGGCGTCGGGACAGGCGGCGGCGGTATCGCTCCACATGTCGCCGGAGATCGGGACCTCGGGATGCGAAAAGGGCCAGTGCCCCCAGAAGCCCCTGCGCGCCGCGAATTCCTTCGACGTGCAGAGCCTTTCGTATTCCTTCGCGAGCGGCTCATAGATATTGGCTCCGGCGTTCCTCAGTCCGTCGATCAGGTTCACCCTGTACGGCGCGCGGACGCCGCCGCCCGAGCCGTATCCGACATAGAACCAGTCGTACTGACAGCGCCCGAAGACCGCGAGCGTATCGGTCTTCTTAAGGGGCAGCACGCCGTCGTTTTCAAGGAGCACGACGGAATCCGCCGCCGCCGCGCGGTTCAGCCTTGAAAGCTCCTCCGAACGGTATGCGGCGCTTTTTTCGGACGCGGAGACCACGCCGGAAGACCCGCTTCCGGTGAAAAGCTCCACTGCGCGCCCCGCGATGCGGTCAGCGCAGGTTTTTATTCCGTGAATGATGTCCATGCTCCGTTTATCGATCGTTTATTTCAGCTCCCAGACGAACACGGCGCTCTTTTCGAGGCTCACGTCCTCCGGGGAAAAGCTCATGTCGACGGTATCCATGCTGCTCTTCAGCATGAGCGGACGGTTCTCGAGCCGCGTAGGGGATTCGAACGAAAGCCCGCCCGAATCGTAATCGACGGAAATAAGCTCGCCGAGACTTACGCCCGAAGCGGCGGCAAGCGTCTCCGCGCGCTTCCTCGCGCTTTTCGCGGCTCTTTTCAAAAGCTCCTCCTCGGCGGAGGCGGCGTCCGACACCGAGAAGCTCACGCTCATGTCGGGATCGGCGAGCGACCTCGACGCGGCGGTGAGCACTGCGGAGAGCCTGTCGTTGTCGAACGGGAACTCGAGCCTTAACGAATGCGACACCGCATAGCCCGAAAACACGTTCCGATAAACGCCGTTGTCGCGCACGCTCTCGTACTCGGCGGACACGCCGAAATGGACGGTCTTCACGTCGTCCTTTTCGAAGCCCGCCGGCGCGAGCGCCTCCGCGAGCGCGGAAAGCTGCGCCTCGGACGCCTTTACCGCGGTGAAGTAATCCTTGCTTTTCGAAGTCAGCCTGAAATCGACCGAGGTCTTGTCGGGACTCAGGCTGAGCTTGCCCGCGCCCCTTACGGTGATGATCCTGTCCATATGCTCCTCCGTTTTTTTTTACATTTACAGTTTAACCCCGGGGCGTGTTTTTTTCAAGTGGCAATTAAACAATCAAGTATATTTTTCATATTATGTTGACAATGAAAAACAGGATATTATAATAAGAATGATGGGTTAATACCATATCAATCCAACAATATTTTTATGGAGGAAATCTATACAATGAACGCTTACATCGAAGAAGTCATCGCCAAGGTCAAGGCCCGCGACGCTCATGAGCCTCTGTTCATTCAGACTGTCGAGGAAGTTCTCCGCTCCCTCGAGCCCATGGTCGAGAAGCATCCCGAGTATCAGGAGAACAGCCTGCTCGAGCGTATGGTCGAGCCGGAGCGCGTTATCGAGTTCCGCGTACCCTGGGTGGACGACGCAGGCAAGGTCCAGGTCAACCGCGGCTTCCGCGTACAGTTCAACTCCGCTATCGGCCCGTACAAGGGAGGCATCCGCTTCAACAAGAACGTTTCCCTTGACACCATGAAGTTCCTCGGCTTCGAGCAGACCTTCAAGAACAGCCTCACCTCCCTCCCCATGGGCGGCGGCAAGGGCGGTTCCGACTTCGATCCCACCGGCAAGTCCGAGCGTGAGATCATGCGTTTCTGCCAGAGCTTCATGACCGAGCTCCAGCGTCATATCGGTCCGAACGTCGACGTTCCCGCCGGTGACATGGGCGTAGGCGGCCGTGAGATCGGCTTCATGTTCGGTCAGTATAAGCGTATCAAGGACGCTTACGAAAACGGCGTTCTCACCGGTAAGGGTCTCTCCTTCGGCGGCTCCCTGATCCGTCCCGAGGCGACCGGTTTCGGCGCTGTTTACTACCTCTGCGAGGTCCTCAAGCATGAGAACGACACCATCGTCGGCAAGACCGTCGCCGTTTCCGGCTTCGGCAATGTCGCATGGGGCGTCGCCAAGAAGGTCGCCGAGCTCGGCGGTAAGGTCGTCACCCTCTCCGGCCCCGACGGATACATCTACGATCCGAACGGCGTCGTTACCGAGGAGAAGATCAACTACATGCTCGAGATGAACGCTTCCCGCAGGAACCGCGTCCAGGATTACTCCGATAAGTTCGGCGTTGAGTTCTTCCCGAAGGAGAAGCCCTTCGGCCGCAAGGTCGACATCGTCATGCCCTGCGCCATGCAGAACGACGTTCTCATGGAGAGCGCCGAGAAGATCGTTGCGAACGGCGTCAAGTACTACATCGAAGTAGCCAACATGCCCACCTCCAACGACGCTCTGTTCTACATGATGAAGCAGCCCGGCATGATCGTTGCTCCCTCCAAGGCCGTCAACGCGGGCGGCGTCGCGGTCTCCGGTCTCGAGATGAGCCAGAACTCCGAGCGTCTTGCCTGGAGCGCCGAGGAAGTCGACACCAAGCTCCACAACATCATGATCAACATCCACAAGGCCTCCATGGAGGCTGCCGCTGAGGCGGGTCTCGGCTACAACCTCGTAGCGGGCGCCAACCTCGCCGGCTTCAAGAAGGTCGCCGACGCCATGATGGCTCAGGGCATTGTGTGATCCGGCCGACAAATAAACGAACAAGGGATGGCTTCG
The DNA here is from genome assembly GCA_017614315.1 of Clostridia bacterium. Lineage (GTDB taxonomy): Bacteria > Bacillota > Clostridia > Christensenellales > CAG-138 > UBA3857. The sequence goes on from JAGACA010000007.1 coordinate 15,632, forward strand.
AGCCATCCCTTTTTTATGTCGACGCCGAGGTAATACCGCAGAGCTTCGAGGTAATACGTGAGCTTCGCAGCGATATGCGGGCTTTTTATGATCGGGCTTTCGGAGCCGAGCAGGAAAAGCGCCTCGACCGTCTCCGCGCGATCCTCGTAAGGGGATATCTTAGACGAGCGGTTTATGAACCATATCCCGTTCTTCGCGTCCTCGACGGTGAACGACGGATCCCCGTATTCGGCGTATGGCTTCCCGTCCGCGTCCGAATACGCGCTGTAATACGAAAACCCCGGGGGACAAAGGGCGAGCCAGCCGTCTCCGCTCCAATGCGACGGATCCTCCGCCGCAAGACGGTCGAGCGTCATGTCGGCCGCGTGACAGAGCTCGTGCGCGAGCGTCGCCCGAAGCCGCCCGTACTCTGCGTTCACGGAGAGCGCTATCATGCGCTTCCCGTCCGAAAAGCCGGTAAGCCCGGAGACGGGATAACTCCATTCGATCCCGCCGCAGAGCACGAGCTCTATACCGCCGGGGCCGAGCTCCGCAAGCTTACGGAACATGCCCTCGGGAAAGAAGGAAAGCGTGTCCCGCACGGCGGCAAGCGCCTTCAAAACGAGCGCTTCATCGGTCGCGGGCTCCAACGGATACGCACCGAGGGAGCGGGGGACGCGATCGCCGAACGCGATCTCTATCCCGAACCGCGCGCTGATGCTCTCCGCCTCGCGGACGGCGTTTCCCGCCCCGGCATCGCCGCCGACCGGGACGGCCGCGTCGTTTTCGGGGGGATGAGCGGGAAAAATGTCGTCGGAATAAATAATAACGCCCCCGCCGGAAAAACCGGCAAGAGCGGATATCATGATGAATGACAGTATGAGGCACAGCGCCGGGAACGGCCCCCGCGCAGCGCCGGAAGAAAGCCTCGGGATCAGCTCGATCAGTCCCTTCCTCATAAGGATACAGGGGCATTATACCATTAAAACATGTTTTGACAATACATGTCGACGGGATACGCGCCGTGTCGACGGGATACGACGGTTCTTTACGGATTGAAAACTCACGCCGTTTATGTTAAAATGGGAAAAACGCGCGAAGGGAGGCGGAGGCTTGATAAAGCGCATATTGATTTTGCTGGCTGCGGCTTTCATGGCTCTTTCGGCGGGCTGCGGCGTCGTCCCGGGCAGGGAAAGGAGCCTCTCCGATCCCGTAAGCTTCGAGGGCGAGGCGCATTCCGTTAAGGTCATGTTCGTCAACGTCGGCAAGGCCGACGCGGCGATCGTTTCGGTCGACGGCGGCGTCTGGCTCATCGACACGGGGACGGAGGAAAGCTTCCCGAACCTTTTCGCCGCGCTGAAGCTTATCGGCGCGGACTCGATCGACGGCGTTATACTCACGCACGGACATTCAGACCACACGGGCGGCTTAAAGCCGATATCCGAGGTCTTCGCGGTAAAGCGCGTGCTGTTCCCGTCGCTTCTGAACGACCGCGTCAAGGTCGAGAACCTCGTTTTGTCATTGAACCTCGCGGGCGAGTACTTAAGGGCGGGCGACAGCGTCGAGATCGCAGGCGGCGTATACTTCGACGTTATCGGGCCGACCGAGCAGGACGCGGACGACGACAACGACAACTCGCTCGTAGTCAAGCTCACGGTCAACGGCAGGAGCTTCCTCTTCACGGGGGACATGCAGTTCAACGAGGACGGGCGCATCCTCGCGTCCGGCGCGGACGTTTCCTGCGACGTCCTCAAGGTCCCGAACCACGGGAATCCCGACGCTTTGAGCGAAGCCTTCGCCAAGGCCGCAAAGCCCCTCGCCGCGGTGATATCCACCGACACCTCGGTCGACAGGGACTCCGCGAACGAGCTCGTTTTAAGGAAGCTCGCGACGGCGGAGAAATATCTTACGCAGGAGCATCCCCTCGGCATACTCATGACCGTGGAGGAAAACGGCGCCGTTTCCGTATCGTTCCCGACCCTGCCCGAAGCCGCGTCCGGCGCGGAGCTTGCCGAGGTATCGATCAAGGGGCAGTATTTCGTCGTCAGGAACACCTCGGCGGGCGATATCGACCTGTCCGGCTGGGCGGTCTATTCCACCCGCGGGTTCGAGGTGTTCGCGTTCCCGGATGGCGCGGCGTTAAGGGCGGGGGAGACGTTCACCGTCGCCTGCAGAAAGAGCTCTGTGAACGCGGATTACATCTGGAACGTGAAAAAGGCCTGGGCGGAAAACAAAGCGGACTACGCGGTGCTCCTTGACAAAAACGGCTGTGAGGTTTCGCGAAGGATCAGCGAATAATATAATCGGCGAAACCCCCGAAAAGGCCTCCCGGCCGTTTGACACGGGGGATGAACGAGCGTATAATAACCCTGTAAAAAATCGTTTTACGGGGTTTTCTTTATATGGAAAAAGACCGTACCCTGGCTGAACTCGAAATAGGCGGCACGGCATACGTCCGCAGGCTCACCGCCGAGGAACCTGCGCTTCGGCGCAGGCTTTTCGACATGGGCATAACGCCCGGCACCGCCATCACCGTGAAAAAACGCGCGCCCATGGGCGATCCCCTGGAGCTTTCGCTCCGCGGGTATTCGCTTTCCCTGCGTCTCGAGGACGCGGCGCGGATAGAGCTCATGACCGGCGACGAGGCCGCAGTTTCATTGAAGGCGAAGGCCGATGCCGTCGATAAGTTCATGAAGGAGGGCAGGAGCCTTCTCGAGGCGGAGACGCACGAAGACGTCGAGGACTCCGGCGCGCACGCGAGGGCGGCAAAGCTGACCGAACTCATGCTCAAGTCCGGCAGCTGCTGCGCCATGTGCGGCAAAAACGGCGGGGAATGCGAATGCGGGAATGACGGCTTCACCGACAAGCCCGTCAAGCTCGCCCTCGCGGGGAACCCCAACTGCGGCAAGACGACGCTTTTCAACGCCATGACCGGCGCGCGCGAATACGTCGGCAATTTCCCCGGCGTCACCGTCGAAAAGAAGGAGGGCAGGATAAAGACCTCGCCCGCCGGCGAGGGGCTCTGCACCATGGGCCACGAGATGACGCTCGTCGATCTTCCGGGCATCTATTCGCTCTCGCCCTATACGATGGAGGAGATCGTCGCAAGGCGCTTCATCGTCGACGAAAAGCCCGACGCCATAATCAATATTATCGACGCGACGAACCTCGAGCGCAACCTATACCTGACCGTCCAGCTCCTCGAGCTCGAGCGCCCCATGATAATCGCGCTCAACATGATGGACGAGGTCGGGAAAAAGGGCGATTCCATCGACGTAAAAAGGCTCTCTTTCGAGCTCGGCATACCGGTGATACCCATCTCCGCAAGGACAGGGCAGGGCGTTAAAGAGCTCGTGTCCCAGGCGCAGAGGCTCATCACCGCCGTGCATACGCAGTTCCACGAGGGCTTTTTGCTCGAGCCCGACCATCTATACGACGATTTCACGCACTCGATCCATCACAAGCTCGATTCTTTGATCGAGGAATACGCCGAAAAGGCCGATATCCCCACGCACTGGGCGGCGATGAAGCTGCTCGAGGGCGACAAGCCCGTTGAGGAAAGGCTCGGGCTCCCCGACGACGTTTCTGCCGAGGTCGAAAGCGTCGTCACGGAATACGCGACGGCCTCCACGAACCCCTACACCGACAACATCGCGCTCCTTGCCGACAGCCGCTATCGCTATATCGAAGGCCTCGCCGCGTCGTGCTATGAGAAAAAGGACAAGTCGGACAGGCCGGGCGTTTCAGACAAGATCGACCGCGTGCTCACGAACAAGTTCTTCGCGATCCCGATCTTCCTCGGGATAATGGCGATAATATTCCTGCTCACCTTCGGCACGGTGGGGAAATGGCTCCAAACGCTCATGGAGTGGCTGATATTCGACACCGCTGCTCCCGCCGTATCGAATGCTCTTTCCGGAGCCGGCGCGCCCGAATGGTTCATATCCCTCGTCTGCGACGGCGTTATGAGCGGCGTGGGCGGGGTGCTCTCGTTCCTTCCGCAGATAGCGGTGCTGTTCCTCTGCCTGTCGCTGCTTGAGGATTCGGGCTATATGAGCCGCATTGCGTTCATGATGGACAAGCCCATGCGCCGCTTCGGGCTCTCGGGCAAGAGCTTCATACCTTTGCTCATGGGCTTCGGCTGCTCCGTTCCCGCAATAATGGGCGCGCGCACGATGGAGAACATGAAGGACAAGAGGAACACCATACTCCTCATACCGTTCATGAGCTGCTCCGCGAAGCTTCCCGTCTACGGGCTGATCGCCGGCGCGTTCTTCGGCGGATATGCCGCGCTCGTCATTATAGGTCTGTACGTTTTCGGGATACTCCTCGCGATAGTTTCGGGGCTCCTGTTCAATAAAACGCTCTTCCGCGGCAACGACGCCGCGTTCATGATCGAGCTCCCGCCGTACCGCCTCCCGAAGCTCAAGGACACCCTGCTCCACGTGTGGGAGAGGGTAAAGCACTTCATCACCAAGGCGGGCACGCTGATATTCGCCATGAGCGTCGTCGTGTGGTTCCTGATGCGCTTCAGCTTCCGCTTCGAGCTTCTCACCGAAGAGGAGGTCGGCTCGTCCATCATCGGCGTGATCGGCGGCTTCATCGCCCCGATATTCAAGCCTCTGGGCTTCGGCACGTGGATGGCGGCGGTCGCGCTTTTAACCGGTATCGTCGCGAAGGAGAGCGTCGTATCGACGCTCAGCATACTGTACGGCTTCGCTATGGGCTCGGGCAGCGCGGCGTTCGCGGCGATGACGGAGGGCGGCTTCACGACGAGGTCGGCGCTCGCGTTCCTAGTGTTCGTACTGCTCTACGTGCCCTGCGTCGGCGCGACGGCCACGCTATCGAAGGAGCTCGGCTCGAAGAAATGGACGGCGTTCTCGATCGCGTATCAGCTCGTTATCGCTTACGCCGCGGCGCTCGTCGTATATCTTGTGAGCGGAATATTCGCCTGACGAACCGACCGCGCCGCCTTTTTTACAGGGCTATTTGAAAAACATACCTCATATCCTGATAAAAAACAGGATGTGAGGTTTTTTGTTATGGAAACGCTTCGTTACGGTTCAAGCGGGAACGCGGTCGTCCTCCTTCAGCTCGCGCTTCAAAGGGCGGGGTATTTAAGACCCGATCCCGACGGCGTGTTCGGCACGGCGACGCTCAACGCCGTCCGCCGCTTCCAGTCGGCGTTCGGTCTCGCGCCCGACGGCATAGCCGGCCCGAGGACATGGGATAAGCTCGAAAAGTTCCTTTACGGTTTTTTCACTTTAAGGCTCCGTCCCGGCGACACCTTTTACAGGCTCGCGAAAAGATACGGCACGACGGCGGAGAGCATCGCGGCGGCGAATCCCGAGCTCGATCCCGCGAACCTCCCGGTCGGCGGCGAGATCGCCGTCCCGTTCGGCTATCCCGTCACGCCGACGAACGTGCCGTGGTCGAGCGAGCTTCTGGAATACGCCGTACGCGGGCTGACCGTCCGCTATCCGTTCATACGGCTGGAGACGATAGGCCATACGCCGCTCCTTAAGCCCATCCGCGTCCTCAGGATCGGCTCGGGCAGGCGCGAGGTGTTCATAAACGCCGCGCATCACGCGAACGAGTGGATCACGTCGCCGCTCGTCACGGACTTCGTCGAATCCTTCGCCGCGGCATATGTGAACAAAACGGAGCTCGAGGGCAAAAGCGCCGCCGCGCTCTACGCGTCCGTCACGCTCTACGCCGCGCCGATGGTCGATCCGGACGGGGTGGATCTCGTGAACGGAGCGATCCGGGACAAGGCGAAGAACGCCGCGCGGCTCATCGCCGACGATTACCCCACGATACCGTTCCCGTCGGGCTGGAAGGCGAACATCGAGGGCACGGATCTCAACCTCAATTACCCCGCCGGCTGGGAGGAGGCTGAAAGGATAAAATACGAAAAGGGCTTCGTCTCGCCCGCACCGCGGGACTTCGTGGGATCATCCCCGCTCTCCGCTCCCGAATCCCGCGCGGTTTACGATTTCACGAGGACGCGGGACTTCGCTGCGACGGTGTCGTATCACACGCAGGGCGAGGAGATCTATTATAAATACCTCGACGAAGAGCCCGAGGGGGCGAGGGAGCTCGCCCTGAAGATGGCGGAGGTATCCGGCTATTCCGTCGCGGACGTTCCTTACGAGTCGAGCTTCGCGGGGTACAAGGACTGGTTCATATCGGAGTACGGCCGCCCCGGCTTCACCGTCGAGGCGGGCAGGGGGATAAACCCGCTGCCCATATCGCAGTACCCGCGCCTGCGCAGGGAAAACTTCCCGCTGATGACGGTCGCTCTCGGATGAGAAAAGGATCGAAAAACGGCTCTCCGAAAGGCTCGAAACCTTGCTTTCGCTATTGAAAAACGGGGCGAAATATGGTATGATAACAAAGTACGGATCAAAACGTTATCCGCAAAATCATAATAAGGAGAGCACTATGATCGATCTTTACGAAAACGGCGTTTATCTGGTAAACGGAAAGCCCGTTAAGGAAGCCGTCGCGGGCGTTACCCCGGACGAGGGACGCGAGAACACCATCGCGTACCGCATACTCCGCGCGCACGACGTGTCCGAGGACAGAAAGAAGATGAAGATCCGCTTCGACTGCCTCATGAGCCACGACATCACCTACGTCGGCATCATCCAGACGGCGAGAGCCTCGGGCCTCAAGGAGTTCCCGATCCCCTACGCGATGACCAACTGCCACAACAGCCTCTGCGCGGTAGGCGGCACCATCAACGAGGACGACCACGTATTCGGCCTTTCCGCCGCGAAGAAATACGGAGGCATCTATGTTCCCGTCAATCAGTCGGTCATACACAGCTATGCCCGCGAAGCGATGGCGAACTGCGGTCATATGATACTCGGCTCCGACTCCCACACCCGTTACGGCGCGCTCGGCACCATGGGCGTCGGCGAGGGCGGTCCGGAGCTCGTGAAGCAGCTCCTTAAGAATACATGGGACATCAACGCTCCCGAGGTCGTGCTGGTCTACGTCACCGGCAAGCCCAAAAAGGGCGTCGGCCCCCACGACGTCGCGCTCGCGCTCGTCAAGGCGACCTTCGCCAACGGCTTCGTAAAGAACAAGGTCATGGAGTTCGTCGGCCCGGGCATCGAAAGCCTGCCCTACGATTTCAGGAACGGCATCGACGTCATGACCACCGAGACCACCTGCCTCTCCTCCGTCTGGGCTACCGACGCCGAGATCGAGAAGTATTATAAGATCCACGGCCGTCCCGAGGGATATAAAAAGCTCGAGCCCGAGGGAGTCGCCTATTACGACAGCATGATCGAGCTCGACCTCTCGAAGATCGAGTGCATGATCGCGCTCCCGTTCCATCCCTCCAACGCCTACACCATCCATGAGTTCCTCGCGAACCCCGTCGAGATACTTAAGTCCGTCGAGGCCGAGGCCGAGAAGAAGTTCGGCGCGAAGGTACACTTAAAGCTCACCGACAAGGTTCACGACGGCAAGGTCTGGGCGGATCAGGGCGTCATCGCGGGCTGCTCCGGCGGCACGTTCGACAACTGCGTCGCCGCAGCCGAGATCATGGACGGCCATGACGTGGGCGACGGCTATTTCGGATTCAGCGTGTATCCCACCTCCGTCCCGACGAGCCTCGAGCTCACCAGGATCGGCATGACCGAAAAGCTCCTCGAGAGCGGCACCATCATCAAGCAGAGCTTCTGCGGCCCGTGCTTCGGCGCAGGCGACGTTCCCGCCAATAACGGCCTGTCGCTCCGCCACACCACCAGGAACTTCCCGAACCGCGAAGGCTCCAAGCCCGGCGAAGGTCAGATCTCGACCGTCGCGCTCATGGACTCCCGCTCCATCGCCGCCACCGCAAGGAACCACGGCGCCATAACCGCCGCCTCCGACGTCGACTGGGACGACGTGCATTACGAGTATCATTTCGACAAGTCCGTCTATGACAGGCGCGTCTACAACGGCTTCGGCAAGGCCGATCCGTCCGTCGAGCTCAAGCTCGGGCCCAACATCACCGACTGGCCCGCGATGTACGAGCTCACCGACAACGTGCTCCTGGAGCTCGACGCCGTGATCAGGGATCCCGTCACCACCACCGACGAGCTGATCCCCTCCGGCGAGACCTCGTCCTACCGCTCCAATCCCATCCGCCTTGCGGAGTTTGCTCTTTCCCGCCGCGTACCCGAGTACGTCGGAAGGTCGAAGCAGGTCATGGCGATGGACTTCGAGCGCCGCGACGGTAAGAAGCCCGAGCGTATCATGAACGCCCTCAACAAGGTCGGCAACGCCGACGAGCTTATCAAGACCACGGGCTTCGGCTCCTGCGTCTTCGCCAACAAGCCCGGCGACGGCTCCGCCCGCGAGCAGGCTGCATCCTGCCAGCGCGTCCTCGGCGGCTTCGCGAACATCTGCTACGAGTACGCCACCAAGCGCTACCGTTCCAACTGCATCAACTGGGGCATACTGCCGTTCACCCTCCCCGAGGGCGCGGAGTTCCCCTTCGAGTGCGGCGACTTCGTGTTCGTCCCCGGCGTGCGCGAGGCTGTGAAGAACGGCGTTGAGACCATCCCCGCGAAGGCCATCACCAAGGACGGCGTCAAGGATATCACCCTCCTCATCAAGGGCCTCACCAAGGATGAGAAGGAGATCCTCCTCGAGGGCAACCTGATGAACTACTATAAGGCGAACATGAACAAATAAAACGTTTTAGGGAGAAGGACGCGCGCCGCGCGTCCTTTTTTCGTCAAGACACGATCGAAAAGCCGGGAAAAAATAGGTTGACATCTGTTATCCAATATGATATCATAAGGATAGGATAACAAATGTCAACCGAACTTTTGGAGGTTTTTATGGAAAGGATATCGCTTTCGGACGGAGAGTGGAAGCTTCTGAACCTGCTGTGGGAGGAACAGCCGCTCACAATAGGACAAATGGTAGAGGCGCTTGCATCCTCCACGGGCTGGACAAAGGCTACGGTAAACGTCATGCTCAACCGGCTCGAATCGAAGGGCGCGGTAAGGATCGAAACCGGCGGCAGAAGAAAGCTCATTTATCCCGTTATCGACCGCGAGGAGGCGGTCGGGCAGGAGGCGAGGGATACCCTCGAAAGGATCCGCACCGACAGCATCGGGCTTCTTTTAAGCGCGATGACGCGCGATACGAAGCTTTCCGAAAAGGAAGTCGACGAGCTCATAAGGATATTGAAGGAGGCGGGGAAGAATGACTGACGTCGTGTGGATCGCATCGTCATGCGCGCTGATACTGATCGTTATCCTCATCCGTGCGGTTTTCGGCAGAAGGATGAGCGCCGGGTTCCGCTATGCCCTGTGGGCGATAGTGCTTTTAAGGCTCCTTATCCCGGGGACGGTGTTTCAAAGCCCCGTCAGCGTGAAGACCGCGGTGTCGGGGAGCGAAGTCGTCCGCGATCTTCAAGCGGTCGAGGGGATAAGCTCCGTCACGAGGAATGATTCCGGCGTCGTCGTCGGAGAGAAGCGCACGATCATACCGCAGCGGAAGGCGCCGTCGCCTGTGGGCGAGGAAAAGGCTCCCCCGGTCGTCGTTATAGAGCGGGAAGCCACCGCCGAACGCTTCGAACAGATCAAAAAGACCGTTGAGGCAAGGGATATCCTCAATATAGTTTGGTATTCGGGCATGGGTCTGACTGCCGCGTATTTCGTTTTCGTAAACATCCGGTTCTATAAAAGACTCAAAAAAAGCCGCGTGCCGATCCCGGCGAACTCTCCATGCCGTGTTTACGCCGTGCCGGGGCTCGGATCATCCTGCCTGTTTATGAATGCTGTCTACGTCGCGAAGGAGACGGCGGAGGACGAAGAAACGCTCCGGTGCGTGCTCGCGCATGAGCTTGCCCATCGCCGCCACGGCGACGCGGTATTCGCCTTCCTGCGCTCGGCGGCGCTGATACTCCATTGGTACGATCCCCTCGTGTGGCTCGCGGCGATACTTTCGCGCCGCGACAGCGAGCTCTTCGCCGACGAGGGGGCGATAAACGCGCTCGGCGAGGATTCGCGCGAGAGCTATCTGACGACGCTTATCACGCTCTCCGCCGGAAATGAAACGCGGGCGAATATCGCCTGCGCTGCCACATCAATGACGAACGGCAAACGCGAGCTGAAGGAGAGGATCACCCATGCCGCGCGCCGCCGCCGCACGGGGGTACTGATCGCAGCGGTCGTTTTGCTTATCTCGCTCCTTGCGGTCGGGTGCAGCTTCCTGGGCGGGAAGAACGGGAACGACGCCGAACCTACGGATGCCCCGGAGCTCACATCGCCCGCAGCCGAGAAAACGCCCGATCCCGATCATGCTACGCCTGACGCGCACATGACGCCGGATCCGACGGAAGATCCGGATCCAACTCCCGAGGCGGCAGTATTCTCGGATCCCGCGCTCGAGGCCTGCGTCAGGGAGCAGCTGAAGCTTTCGGATGGAGAACCGATAACGGCTTCGGCGATAAAGGATCTGGAATACCTTGCGATAGAAGGGGAAGGGATCGGGGATCTGAGCGAGCTCGTGATCTTTACGGGACTCAAAGCGCTGTCCTTCTATAAAACGCCGAACGCCGACTTCACCGCGCTCAAGGAGCTTTCATGGGTCGAGGATCTGAGCATAATGGACTGCGGCATTTACGATATATCGTTCGTCAGAGATCTCCCTTGGATCAAGAGGCTCGTCCTCTCCGGAAACTATATAACCGATATCTCGCCGGTCACGGCGCTCGCCGGGCTGAAGGTGCTCGACTTAACCAACAACCGCGTCAGCGACCTTTCGCCGCTTCTTTCGATGAACGGACTCGGAGACGTGTCGCTTTCATGGAACCCGATCACCAACGATCAGGCAAACGAGCTGCGCCGGCATGTTAAAATGACCGGCGACGAGTATTATGGCGCCTCGGTCAGCTTCTATACCGCCGAGGAGGATACCGCCCGATGGGCGATGGATCTTGACGGCGACGGCAGGGACGAATATTTCTGCGCCCAGCTCGCGCTCCTGATCGATGATTTTGTCTCCTTCGCGTGGGTGGAGGACGCCGACGGCAGACAGATCGGGCGTCTGTTTTACCTCGGAACGGGTCATGTTGCGTTCAACACTTTTGCGGTCGTCGACAGCCCGGAATTCGGCGTCTGCCTTATGAGGATAGCTCCGGAGTTCGGAGGGGAGTATTACGGCTTTGAGCTCCTTCGGGCGGAGAACGGAGACCTCGTGAGCGTTTACAGCAAGGTGCTTTACAATTATGACGACGAAGAGGCGACGGCCGAACCGGATCCGGTCTCCGTAGAGCTTTACAACGAGCAGGTCAACGCGCTGCTTGAAACGGGCTGCGTGCTCATCACCACCGATCGCTGGGGCGTAATGAAGAAGGAACTCTATCTGATGAAGAGCGGGAAAAGGCTCGATTTGGACTCCGACGAATGTCCGGCGGTGATCTGTACGGCAGGTTGCAGCGGAAACGGGATCAAGAGACTGCGTTCCTCGCTGAAAAGAGCGGGAGTTATGCTCATCGATGAACGACTGGGTTACAGGATGGATGCGAAGCCGTCCGGAGGATGATCCGAAACCGTATCCCATGCCCAAATGGGGGCTTCAAAAGTACATCGGAATGTTGTATAATAGTGCCGTGAAAGCGAGTGACGAAAAGATCAAAAGGCTTGCCGTTCACGGCATTTTTACGGCCATAATAGCGCTCTTGACGCTGTTTGCGTCCATACCGCTCCCCGTGGGCTCAGGGGGGGCTTACCTTAACGCGGGCGACGCGGCGATCTTCACCGCCTCGTTCATACTCGGCCCTGTCGGAGGTATGATAACCGCCGCGGTCGGTTCTGCGCTCGCGGACGTCCTGCACGGCGCGGTCGTATACGCCCCCGCGACGCTCGTCATAAAGGGACTTATGGGACTTCTTTCAGGAATCCTGTTCAAAAAAAGCAAGTATCTCGCTCCGCCCGTATCGGGGCTTGTTATGCCCGCCGGGTATTTCGTGTACGAGCTCATACTCTACGGCATAGGCACGGCGCTGTTCGGACTGTGGACGAACGCCATCCAGTACGCTTTCGGCGCGGCCGCAGGCATACTCCTCGTTCTTGCGCTCACCCGCGCGGGCGTAAGACCGCTTGAAAAAACCGAAAGGCAGGAAAAGGAATAATGGAGCTTTGGCAGTTCATAGTATTGCTCGCCGCGGTCGTCCTGTTGGGCGCGGGCGCGATAATCGCGATCGTCGTCACGCGGAAAAGGGACGATGGCACCGGCGACCTCATCATCACGTTCAAGAACGATACCGAGAAGAACCTCGACCGCACGCGGAAGGACATCTCCGAGGATATGGAGCAGCAGATGCGCTATCTCGGCGACAGCTTGAGGCACGCGCAGAAGGGGTCGGAGGAGCAGCTCGCCGCGAAGCAGGACGCGTTCTTCGGGCTGATGACCGAGAAGCAGAACGCCATCAACACCTCCGTCGACCTGAATGCAAAGCGCACCGAGGAACGCTTCAAGACCTTCGAGAGCCAGACCTCCGCCGCGCTGAACGAGATGAGGGAGACGGTCGAGCGCAGGCTCTCCGTGATACAGGCCGAGAACGACAAGCACCTCGACGACGTGCGCGAGACCATGAAAAAGAGCCTCGACGAGGTAAGGGGCGTAGTCGACGAAAAGCTCCAGAAGACGCTGAACGAGCGCATCACCGAAAGCTTCAGGCTCGTCAACGACAGGCTGACCGAGGTTTATCAGGGGCTCGGCGAGATGAAGAACCTCGCCGTCGGCGTGGGCGATCTTAAAAAGGTGCTGACGAACGTCAAGACGCGCGGCACCCTCGGCGAGGTGCAGCTCGGCGCGATACTCGAGGAGATACTCGCTCCCGAGCAGTACGTAAAGAACTTCGACGCAAAGGGCAAAACGCAGGAGCGCGTCGAGTACGCGGTAAGGCTCCCGGGCGACGGCGACAGGCCGGTCTATCTGCCCATCGATTCCAAATTCCCGTCCGACGCGTATATCAAGCTCTCCGACGCGTACGAGTCCGGCGATCCCGCGCTCGTCGCCGCCGCGCAGAGACATCTTTCCGACGTCATCATGAAATTCGCCCGCGACGTTAAGGACAAATACATAGACCCGCCGAGGACGACGGAATTTGCTATAATGTTCCTGCCCACGGAGGGCATATACGCCGAGGTCGTAAGGCTCGGCATGGTCGAGAAACTGCAGAAGGAGGCGCGCGTCAACATCGCGGGCCCGTCCACCATGGCTGCGCTTCTTAACAGCCTCCGCATGGGCTTCTCGATAGTCGCCATGCAGAAGCGTTCCGGCGAGGCATGGCAGGTGCTCGGCGCGGTCAAGAAGGAGTTCGAGACCTTCGAGGATGTGCTCAAGGCCGTGCAGAAGCGCATCACCGGCGCGGGCGACGACCTCGAAAAGCTCATCGGCACGAGGACGCGCGCGATAATAAGGAAGCTCCGCGACGTCGAGATACTTCCTGCCGCGGACGAGCCGGCCGCCATCGAAGAGGAAAACGGTACTTCGTTATAAGGAAGTACCGTGCGAGCTGAACAAAAACAACAGCTTTGTACCTTTCAAGGGATACAAAGCTGTTTTCAATTCCTGATTTCTAACTCCCGATTTATTTGATCACGTCACAGTGCATATAGGGGCGAAGAGCCTCGGGCACGGTGACGCTGCCGTCCTCGTTCTGGTAGTTCTCGAGTATCGCGGCGACGGTGCGGCCGATCGCGACGCCGGAGCCGTTAAGGGTATGCACGAGCTCGGGCTTCGACTGCCTGTCGCGGCGGAAGCGTATCTGCGCCCTGCGCGCCTGAAAGTCCTCGAAATTCGAGCAGGACGATATCTCGACGTACCTGCCGTAGCTGGGCATCCAGACCTCGATGTCGTAGGTCTTTGCGGACGAAAAGCCGAGATCGCCTGTCGAGAGGCATACCACGCGGTAGGGAAGACCGAGCCCCTGAAGGACCTTTTCGGCGTCGCGGGTGAGCTTCTCGAGCTCGTCGTAGCTCGTCTCGGGCTTCACGAATTTGACGAGCTCGACCTTGTTGAACTGGTGCTGACGGATGAGCCCCCTTGTGTCGCGTCCCGCGGAGCCCGCCTCGGAGCGGAAGCACGCGGAGTACGCGCAGTACTTGATGGGGAGCGCGTCGCCGTCGAGTATGTCGCCGCGGTGCAGGTTCGTAACGGGCACCTCCGCGGTAGGTATAAGGAAATAATCGGTGTTCGCCACCTTGAACGCGTCCTCCTCGAACTTGGGGAGCTGGCCGGTGCCGGTCATGGACGCGCGGTTGACCATATAGGGCGGGAATATCTCGAAATAGCCGTTCTCGGTGTGCGTGTCGAGAAAGTAGCTGATTATCGCACGCTCGAGCCTCGCGCCGAGACCGCGGTAAACGGTGAACCTCGCGCCGGTGATCTTGCCCGCGGCGGCAAAGTCGAGTATGCCGAGATCCTCGCCGATATCCCAATGCGCTTTGGGCTCGAAGCCGAAAGCGGTCGGCTCGCTCCAGCGCCTTACCTCGACGTTCTCCTTGTCGTCCGCGCCCTCGGGAACGGACTCGTGGGGGATGTTCGGCACGGCAAGGAGCATGCTCTCGAGCTTTAAGTCGATCTCCGCGATCTCCGAGTCGAGCTCCTTTATGCGGTCGGCGACCTTTTTCATCTCGGCGAGCTTGGAAGAGACGTCTTCGCCCGCCTTTTTCAGCTTCGGGATCTCGGCGGATACGGCGTTCCTCTCGGCCTTCAGAGCCTCGGTCTCCTGAAGCATGATCCTGCGCTTTTCGTCAAGAGCCAGAAGCTCCGTCACGTCCGCGCCCTTGCTGCGGCGCTTGCGCATGGCCTCCTTGAGCTCCTCGGGATTTTTTCTTACGCGTTTGATGTCTAACATATCTTACTCCTTGGAAAGGGTTATTGTTCTGTACGGCGCTGGGAGAGGCTCATGCCTCTTTCATTCCGCAACACTTTTTATACTTTTTACCGCTTCCGCAGGGGCAGGGGTCGTTCGGGCCGACCTTTGCGCCTATGCGCTTGGGCGTCGGTCTCGAATCGCCGGCGGGCTGTATGGGCTTCGCCACCTGCTCGCGCTTCATGGGCTGCGCGTTCGAACGGAGCACCGTGTGGTAAATGCGCTTCGCGGTGTCGTCCCTTATCTGGGCGACCATCTCGTCAAACATATCGAAGCCCTCGTTGCGGTACTCGACGACGGGATCCTTCGAGCCCATGGCGCGGAGGCCTATGCCCTGACGCAGCTGATCCATGGCGTCGATGTGATCCATCCAGTGCTCGTCGACGGAGCGGAGGAGCATTATCCTCTCTACCTCGCGCATGTCGACGGAATGCTCTTTGAAATCGGCTTCCTTGTCGGCGTAGACCTTGTCGGCGATCCTGCCGATGTTTGCCTTAAGGTCGTCCGCGTCCTTCGATTCGAATACCGACGCGGGTATGTCAATGCCCAGAAGATCCCTCACGGAATGCACCAGTCCGCCAACGTCCCAGGTGTCGGGCTTTACGTGCGCGGGGCAGTAAAGGTCGACGCGGCTGTCGATGGCCTCGGCGATCATGTGTCCGACAGACTCGTGAACGTCCTCACCCATAAGCACCTGACGGCGCTGACCGTAGATGATCTCGCGCATGCGGTTCATCACGTCGTCGTACTGGAGCACGTTTTTCCTTATGTCGAAGTTATAGGACTCGACGCGCTTCTGGGCGGATTCGATCCTTTTGGAGAACATCTTGAAATTGAAGCTCACGTCCTCGCCGCCCGAAAGACGATCCATAAAATCGTTCATGCGGTCCGCGCCGAAGCGCTTCATAAGATCGTCTTCGAACGAGACGTAGAAGCAGGTCATGCCCGGGTCGCCTTGGCGGCCTGCGCGTCCGCGGAGCTGGTTGTCTATGCGCCTTGATTCGTGGCGCTCGGTGCCGATTATGTAAAGACCGCCGGCGGCGACGACCTTTTCGTGCTCCTCGTCCGTACCCTTCTTGTACTTCTCGTAAAGCTCCTTATACGTCTTCCTCGCGGCGAGTATCGCCTCGTCGTCGGTGTCGACGTGGCTCGTCGCGTTCTCGATCATCTCATCCTCAAAGCCGTCGTTTTTCATCGCGCGGCGGGCGAGGAAATCCGGGTTGCCGCCGAGCAGTATGTCGGTGCCTCGGCCGGCCATGTTCGTGGCGATGGTCACGTTGCCGTATTTGCCGGCCTGCGCGACGATCTCCGCCTCGCGGGCGTGCTGCTTCGCGTTCAGCACCTCGTGCCTGACGCCGCGCTTTTTCAGCATATTCGACAGCATCTCGCTCTTTTCGACGGATATCGTACCGACGAGCAGGGGCTGACCGGTCTGATTGACCTCGATTATCTTATCGACGACGGCGCGGAACTTCGCCGACTCGTTCATGAATATCTCGTCGTTAAGGTCGACGCGGAGCAGCGGCTTGTTCGTCGGTATCTCCACGACGTCCAGCCCGTAAATGCCCGTGAATTCTTCCTCCTCGGTCTTCGCGGTACCGGTCATGCCGCAGAGCTTCCGGAACATGCGGAAATAGTTCTGGTAGGTGATGGTGGCGACGGTGCGGTTCTCGTTCTGCACCTTTACGCCCTCCTTGGCCTCGAGCGCCTGATGCAGCCCGTCCGAATACCGCCTGCCGTGCATAATGCGGCCGGTGAACTCGTCGACGATCAGCACCTCGCCGTCCTGCACGATGTAATCCTTGTCGAGCGTGAACAGCGCGTTGGCCTTAAGCGCCTGTATGATGTAGTGGTTGAGCTCCGAGTTCTCGGTCGCGGAGATGTCCTCGATGTTGAAATAGTCCTCGGCCTTGCGCATGCCGCGGTCGGTAAGGGCGACGGTGCGAGCCTTGATGTCGCACATGTAATCGCCGCTTTCGTCCTGCGTCTCGCCGCGGAGTATCTCGGCCTTGGATTTCTTTTCGACGTCGGCGCCGCGCTCGAGCCTTCTTACGAACCTGTCCGCGCGGATATACATATCGGTCGATTTGTCGCCGCGGCCGGAGATGATGAGGGGCGTCCTCGCCTCGTCGATCAGTATCGAGTCGACCTCGTCCACGATGGCGTAGTTCAGCTTCCTCTGAACCATGCTCTCCTTATATACGGCCATGTTGTCGCGGAGGTAATCGAAGCCGAACTCGGTGTTCGTGCCGTAGGTTATGTCGCAGTTATAAGCCGCCCGGCGCTCGTCCGGGTCGAGATCGTGAACGATACAGCCGACGGTGAGCCCCAGAAAGGTGTGGATCTTGCCCATCCAGCTCGCGTCGCGGGAGGCAAGGTAGTCGTTTACGGTGACGATGTGCACGCCCTCGCCCGTAAGTGCGTTAAGGTACGCGGGCAGAGTGGCGACGAGCGTCTTGCCCTCGCCGGTCTTCATTTCGGCTATTCGCCCCTGGTGGAGGACTATGCCGCCGACAAGCTGCACGTCAAAATGCCGCATGCCGACGGTCCTGACGGCGGCCTCGCGCACGACGGCGAACGCCTCGGGCAGGAGGCTGTCGAGCGTCTCGCCGTTATTGAGACGCGCCCTGAACTCGTCGGTCTTCATGCGGAGCTCGCGGTCGGAAAGCGCCTGCATCTCCGGCTCGAGCGCGTTGATCTTCTGCACGGTCGGCAAAAGCTTTTTCACCTGTTGCTCGGAGGTGCGTCCGAGCAGTTTGTCAATAAAACCCATTAATTGAACCCTTTCGGAAATTCGTTATCTTATAAGTATGAGCGACGCTATCCCGAAATAAACGAGCAGGGATACCGCGTCGACTATGGTCGTTATCATCGGGCTTGCCATCAGCGCCGGGTCGAGCTTGAGCTTGTCGGCAAGGAGGGGCAGGGTGCACCCGACGAACTTGGCGCAGATCACCGCGAGCACGAGCGTCATGGAAACCACGCCCGCGATCACGTATATGTTCTGACCGGGATCGACGGAGTAAAGCCCGATATAATAGCAGACTATGATCCTGAGGTAGTTGACCGCGGCGACGGCGGCGCCGACGAGTATGGATACGCGGAACTCCTTCCAGATGACGCGCAGTATGTTCGCGAACTTGACCTCGCCGAGCACAAGCGCGCGGATAACGGATACCGACGCCTGACTGCCCGCGTTGCCGCAGGTGTCCATCAGCATGGGGATGAACGAGGTCAGTATCGCGACCGCAGTCAGCATGTTCTCGAACTTGGTGATTATAAGCCCGGTGAACGTGGCGGAGATCATCAGTATGAGGAGCCACACTATGCGCTTCTTCGCAAGCGAGAATACGCTGGTCTGCATATAGCTGTCCTCGATAGGCGCCATAGCGGCCATCTTGTATATATCCTCGGTGGTCTCTTCTTCGATGACGTCGACCACGTCGTCGATCGTGATAAGCCCGACGAGACGCATCTCGCCGTCCACGACCGGCATACTGACGATGTCGTATTTTTTGAACCTTTCGGCGACGTCCGCCTGATCCTCCGTGGTCTGGGCGTAGATCACCTCGGTGTCCATTATGTCTTCGATCAGCTCGGTATCCTTCGCGGCGAGCACGTCCTTCATCGAGGCCACGCCCCTGAGGTGACGGCTCTCGTCGGTAACGAAGGCGTAGGTGATGGACGCAAGCTCCGAACAGCTCCTCCTGACGTAATTGATCGCCGCCTCGACGGTCCATTCGCTCTTAAGCCTCAAAAGCTCGGTCGTCATAAGGCTTCCGGCGGAGCTGTCGGGGTACTTCAACAGCTGGTTGATGGCCTTGCGCGTATCGGGATCGGATACGCGGAGCACACGGTCGACGATGTTCGCGGGCATCTCCTCGGTAAAGTCGACGGCGTCGTCCAGGAACATCTCGTTGACGATGCTCGCGAGCTCGCGGTCGGAGATGGATCCGACAATGCGCTGCTGATCCTCGGGCTCGAGGTACGAAAACACGTCGGAAGCCTGCTCCTTGGGCAGGAGCCTGAACACGATGACGAGGGACTTATCGTCGTCGATCTCGGACATCTGCTCCGCGATATCCGCGGGATTCATGTCCTCAAGCACCTTGCGGAGCGCGCCGAAGGAATGGCTTTCGACAAGATTCAGGATCTCATGCAACTCCCCATTGTTTTTTCCTCCTGTAAGACGGTGCACATACACACCTATTTTAACATCTTATTATATATGCGGCGAAGGCTTTTGTCAACCTCCGGACGCGGCGGGAGAGGCACGCGAAAAACGTTGTTGCGCAAAAGGAAAAATGATGATACAATACCTAAAAAGGAAGGAGGAACGATCATGAAAAAACTGATATCCGCCATACTCGTTTTCGCGGTTTTGCTCGCGGTATCCGCCTGCGTGTACGACGGTCCGCCCAAGGACGACGGCACGCCCGAGCCCGACGCGCATAATGGCGCGTTCGTGTGCGAACACGGCAGCATGGTCTTCGCGGGCGACGGCAAAAACGTCGTCGTCGACTTTGACGAGGGGCTTTCGGCGATAACGGGACTCCCCGCGGGCGAGCACGAGGCTTCGTACGCGTTCATGGCGAACACTCCGCCGCACAGGTATGAATACCGTTGGGACAAGTCGAACGAGTTCGTGCTGACCGTGGACGGCGTCTCATACACGTTCGGGAACTATATGGGCAGGACGAGCGCCGACACGGTCGCGATCTACGCGTATCCCGCGGAGGGCGGCGTTCTTGACCTCATATTCGAAAAGAAAGGATCTTAAAACAATGGCAAGGTACTGCAGGAACTGCGGGAATCTGATTGAGGATGGCGAGGCGTTCTGCGCAAACTGCGGAACGAGGATCGAACCTCCCAAGCCCGAAAGGGCGGCCGCTCCAGCCGGCGCCGAAGGCGAGATAACGGGGAAGAGGGTCACCGAAAACGTCTATCTTTGCGCCGACGGCAAATACCGCTGGTATTACGAGCTCCCGATGATGAAGAACCCGACCATACTGTTTACAGTATGGAAGGTGCTCGGCATTTCTTTCGGGATAGTCTTCCTCTTCGTCGCTTTCATCGACGCATGCGATTCGGTCGACTTCGCGGAAAGCCTGTGGGCAACAGCAAAGATATTCCTGATCCTGGTCGGTATTTTCTTTGTGATCAGTCTTATTGCGTACTTCATCGTCGCGGCGACCTACGGCTTCAAGTACATAGTCCTGTTCGAGATGGACGACGAACAGATAGTCCACATCCAATGCGCTAAACAGTTCAAAAAGGCTCAGGCGATCGGCTGGATCACCATGATAGCGGGAGCCCTGACGGGAAAACCCGCGATGGTCGGCCTCGGCCTGCAGGGAGCGGTAAAGAACTCGTCCACGTCGGATTACGGGACGATAAAAAAACTCAGATTCAAAAAACGCCGTGACGTCATCTATATCAGCCACGGCCTGAGCAAGAACCAGATCTACGCTTACCCTGCGGATTACGACTTCGTCGCGGACTACATAAAGTCCCGCTGCAAAAACGCAAAGGTAAAGTAATGCAGACAAAAAGGCCGTACTTTGCGGCCTTTCGTTATTGACCGTAAGGAGAAAAGCCTGTGGAAAGCTCTGAAAAAACGCATGGATCCACCCGCGCCGTAAAGGCGGTATTATTCGATCTCGACGGGACGCTGACCGATACGGAGATCTATTTCCGCGAGGCGTGGATCGGCGCCGCGGCGGAGTACGGATATTACATGAGCCCCGAACGGGAGCTTCTTATGCGCTCCCTCGGCATGCCGTACGTTGAGGAGCAGTTCAAGGCGTGGTACGGCGGGGACTGCCCTTTTCCCGAGATCGCAGGCCTCTGCGGCAGGATATTCGCCTCTCTCGCGGAGGAGAGGGGCGTACGCCTTAAGCCGGGAGTGAAGGAGACGCTAATAAAGCTTAAGGAGATGGGGATCACCGTCGCGCTGACCACCTCCGGCAGGACGGGCAGGGCGTCCGCCGTGCTCTCGAAGGCGGGGATACTCGATCTGTTCGACAGGATGATCTGTTCCAATATGGTGAAGAGGGGCAAGCCCGCGCCCGACACGTACCTGTACGCCTGCGGGGAGCTCGGCATAGAGCCCCGCGAGGCGATCGCCGTGGAGGATTCCCCGAACGGCGTTAAGAGCGCGTACGCCGCGGGCTGCAGGGTGATAATGGTGCCCGACCTCTCGGAGCCGGACGACGAGATAAAGCCCATGCTTTACGCGCGCGTCGATACCGTAGACGGCATTATCGGATATCTGGATTGACATGCAAGCATAAACAAGCCGCCCTTTCGGGCGGCTTTTAACTTTGCTTTTTTTCAGATCACGCTTTCGAGGTATTCGCTGACCTCTTTTTCGGTAGAGAGCGTCATCGCCTTTTCGGCGACGCGGTCGGCCTCTTCCTTCGACCAGCGGGAAATGCATTTCCTTACGCGCAGCACGCTCGGCGCGGACACGCTGAACTCGGTCAGCCCGAACGATATGAGCAGCGGTATCAGCTTCGCGTTCGCCGCGGCCTCGCCGCACATGCCCACGGGTATGCCGGCCTCCCTGCCGCAGCGGATTGTGCGTTCGATCATGCGGAGCACCGCGGGCTGCAGGGCGGAATAGAGGTAAGCCACGTTGGCGTTGCCCCTGTCGCAGGCCATCGTGTAGCCGGTAAGGTCGTTCGTGCCGATCGAGAAGAACGCTGCTTCCTTCGCGAGCACGTCCGCGAGAGCCGCCGCCGCGGCGGTCTCCACCATGATGCCGACGTCGATATTGCGGTCAAAGGGTATGCCGAGCAGCGCGAGCTCCTTTTTTATATCCTCGATAATGGCCTTCGCTTCGCGGAGCTCCTCCACGCATGTTATGAGCGGGAACATTATCTTGATGTCGCCGAACGCGCTCGCGCGGAGAATGGCTCTCAGCTGAGTCCTGAACAGATCCTTTTTCTTGAGGCAGTAGCGTATCGCGCGGAAGCCCATGAAGGGGTTTTCCTCCTTCTCGAGCCCCATGTACGGGATCTCCTTGTCGCCGCCGATGTCGAGCGTGCGGATTATGAGCGGCTTGCCCTTCAATACGAGCGCCGCCTTCTGATACGCCGCGAACTGCTCCTCCTCGGTCGGGACGGAGCTCCTGTCCATGAACAGGAACTCGGTTCGGAAAAGCCCCACGCCCTCGCCGTCGAACTCGATGACCTTTTCGGCGTCGTCGGGCTTGCCGATATTGCAGACGAGCTCGTACTCCGCGCCGTCCGCGCCCTTCGTCCTGCGCCCGCGGAACTTCTCGAGCTCCGCGCGCTCCTTAAGGAACCTTTCGCGCTTGTCGGTATAATGGGCGAGCTCGTCGAAGCTCGGATCGGGTATGACGAGACCGGCGCTGCCGTCGACGATGACGGGCTGATCGTTCTTCAATATGCCCGTCGCGTTCGGGACGCTCAGCACCGCGGGGATCTCCAGAGCCCTCGCGAGTATCGCGGAATGGGAGGTCTTGCCGCCTGTCTCGGTGATTATTCCGACGATGTTGCCCTTCTTGATGCCGGCGGTGACGGAGGGAGTGAGCTCCTTCGTAAGGAGCACCGTGCCCTTCGGCGCGTCGGATACCTTAACGTCCTTAACGCCGAGCAGTATCCTCAGAAGCCCGGCCTTGATGTCGCGGACGTCGGCCGCGCGCTGGCGCATCATCTCGTCCTCCATGGAGGAGAAAATGCCTATGAACATGTCGCACATGGTCTCGTACGCGGCTTCGGCGCACTGACCGCCCATGATCAGGTTCTCGGTCTCGCCCTTCAGCGCGGGATCGTTGATGAGCGAGATATGTCCCTCCATAATAAGGGCTTCCTTCTCGCCGGCGGTCCTGCGGAGCGCAGCGGCGTCGCGGGTGGTCTCCTCTACGAGCGCGTCGACCGCCCTGCGGAACCTTTCGACCTCCGCCGCGGGATCGTCGACCGTATGCGGGGTGTAAACAAGGGCCGTCTCTTCGAGAAGCAGTATCCTGCCGATGCCGATACCGTCGGAAGCGGCTGTTCCCTTAATCATCTTCTTCACCTCTTTTATTCGGAATACGTGACGCGCGGCCCCGAAAAACGGGGCGCGCGCCTTCTTTTCTTACTCGCCGAAGCCGCTCTCGATCATGGCGGCGGCAGCGGCCAGAGCTTCGTTTTCGCCCTCGCCGTCGCATACGACGTCGATCTCACTGCCGACCTTGATGCAGGCGGCCATTATCAGCATGGGGCTCTTGGCGTTGACCTCCTTGCCGTTGAACCTGATTATGACGCTGCAGGGATGCGCCGCCATCGCGGTCGCGAAATTGGTCGCGGGGCGCATATGGAAGCCCTGCGCGTTCTTTACCGTGAAATGCTTCTGTACCATATTCGTTATCTCCTTTCGGGGCCGTTTGATTTATTCTTCATTCTTGAGGGGACGCTTGAGTATCGCGAGCATGAGCATGCCCACGACGGAGCCTATGACGAGCGCCAGCAGATAGAGCAGGGGCTTGCCGATGGTGGGCACTACGAATATCCCGCCGTGCGGAGCCATCAGCGTGCAGCCGAACAGCCAGGAAAGGCCGCCCGCGACCGCCGCGCCGACCGCGCAGGAGGGTATGACCTTAAGGGGATATGCCGCCGCGTAGGGGATGGCGCCCTCGGTGATGAAGGAAAGTCCCATTACGATGTTGACGACGCCGTTCTTGCGCTCGTCCTTTGTCCAGCGGTTCTTGAAGAAGATCGTGGAGAGAGCGATAGCGATCGGGGGCACCATGCCGCCGATCATGACGGAGGCCATCACCTGATAGCTTTCGGTCGTGGCGGAGGCGAGCATGCCGGTGCCGAATACATAGGCCGCCTTGTTCAGAGGACCGCCCATGTCGATGGACATCATCGCGCCGAGTATGCAGCCGAGCACGATGCCGAGGTTATGCTCGTTGAGCCAGAGGAGACCGGAGGAGAGCGCGTTGTTGATCACGCCCATTATCGGGTTGACGGCGCACATCATTACCGCGACTATGCCGAGACCGGCAAGCGGATAGATGAGCACGGGCTTGAGGCCTTCGAGCGCGCGGGGGAGCTTGTCGCAGAGCTTTTCAAGGAGCTTGAGGAGCCATCCCGCGAGGAAGCCCGCGAGCAGCGCGCCGAGGAAGCCGGAGGGCACCGCGGAGGCCGCGAAGGGATCCGCGAACGTCGCGCCGGTCGACGCGAGGTAGCCGCCGACAACGCCGACGAGAAGGCCGGGTCTGTCGGCTATCGACATCGCGATGAAGCCCGCGAGTATCGGCAGCATGAAGTTGAACGCCGCCTTGCCCATCGCCATGAACCAGGACGCCGCCGCCGTCGTGGTGCCGAAGCTGCCGCCGCCGGTAACGCCCGAAGCCGTGTCGATCAGGAACGCTATCGCGATGAATATGCCGCCCGCAACGACGAAGGGGAGCATATGCGAGACGCCGTTCATAAGGTGCTTATAAAGCTTGCGTCCGAAGCTTTCCTTGCCGACCTCAACGGATGCCTCCGCCTTCTTGTCGGCCTTGAATACGGGCGCTTCGCCGTTTATTATCTTGTTTATCAGCTCTTCGGGCTTGTGTATGCCGTCGGCGACCTTGGTCGACCAGACGGGCTTGCCGTCGAACCTCGCGGTCTCGACGCTCTTGTCTGCGGCGATTATAATGCCGTCGCAGTTGGCTATGTCCTCGGCGGTCAGAACGTTCTTCGAGCCGCCGGAGCCGTTGGTCTCGACCTTGATGGAGATCCCCATCTTCTCGCCCGCCTTGGCGAGCGCCTCAGCCGCCATATAGGTGTGCGCTATGCCGGTGGGGCAGGCGGTGACGGCCAGCACGCGGAAGCTTTCGCGCACGGGGGCGGGAGCTTCGGCCTTGACCTCGTCGGGGAACTTAGCGGTCTCCGCCGCGTCGATCAGGGCGAGAAACTCTTCGGGCGAAGCCGCGGCTTTGAGCTTCTCGGTGAGCTCCGTGTCCATCAGGAGCTGCATCATCCTCGCCAGCACCTCCATGTGCACGTCGCCGTCGGGAGTGGCGGCGATCATGAAGAGGAGCTTCGCGGGCATGCCGTCGGGGGAGCCGTAATCGACGCCCGCCGGCACGGTCATCGCCGTAAGCGCGGGCGCGTTTACGGCGGCGCTCTTGGCGTGGGGGATGGCGATCTCCATGCCGATGGCGGTGGTGCCCATCGCCTCGCGCGCGAGTATGCCCTCCCTGTAAGCGGCGGTATCGTTAAGATCCCCGCAGGCCTCGTGAAGGGCTATGAGCTTATCGATCGCTTCCGCCTTGTCCGCGGGAGCCGCGCATACGGCTATGCCCTCCTTCTTGATAAGATCTGTGATACGCATATGATCCCTCCTAATTGATATTTGATCCGAAGTATTTCATTAGCTCGTCTATCTTTTCCCGCGTGGCGAGCCCGTCCATGAACGCGGTGGCGTTCCCGCACGCGCTCCCGAGCCTGAGAGCGTAGGCGTAATCGCCCTTTTCGATGCATCCGGCGACGAATCCCGCGACCATCGAGTCGCCCGATCCGACGGTGTTCAGCACAGTGCCCTTCGCGACTCCGGCCTTATGCACGCAGCCGAACTCGTCAAGCAGCATCGCGCCGTCGCCGCCGAGGGAAACGAGCACGTTCCGCGCGCCCATCTCCTGAAGTTTGCCGGCGTATAGGAGAGTGGTCTCCTCGTCCCTGACCTCGACGCCGAACATCTCGGATATCTCCTGCCTGTTGGGCTTTATGAGAAACGGACGGTATTTGAGCGAATTGAGGAGCAGCTTCTTCGTCGCGTCGACGACCAGCCTGACGTCGCGGTCCTTCACCCTTTCGAGTATCCTTTCGTAGACGTCGTCAGGCATCGTCTTCGGGATGCTTCCCGAAAGTATCAGCGTGTCGCCGTCCCTGATGCCGTCGGTCTTGTCCATGAACGCGGCGAGGGCTTCGTCGTCGATGTGCGGCCCCTGCCCGTTGATCTCCGTCTCCTCGTCCGATTTGATCTTGACGTTGATGCGAGATACGCCCTCTCTGAGGTGAATGAAATCGGTCGTGATACGGGGATGCTTCGTGCCCTTTTCGATCGCTTCGCCCGTGAACCCCGCGACGAAGCCGAGCGCGGTGCTGTCAAGATCGAGCTCGGCAAGTATATGGGACACGTTTATGCCCTTGCCGCCGAAGTAGTATTCCTCGCCGGTCGTGCGGTTCGTCACGCCGCTCACGAGCCTGTCGAGATGTACGACATAGTCGATCGAGGGATTGAGAGTAACTGTATAGATCATCGATCCACCTCCTTGACGATGGTCCTTTCGCCGTAATTGCCCTTGGGCAGACGGTCGGTCAAAATACAGCAGGCGTTCAGCCGTGAGAATGTCACGGGGAACGCCCGGTTGAACTTGGTATGGTCGGCGAGCACGAAGGATACGAAGCTCCTTTCGACGGCGCACTGTTTGACGTTCGCCTCCTCCACGTCGGGAGTGGTGAAGCCCTCGTCGAGAGATATGCCGTTCGTGCCCATGAACGCCTTGGTGAAGTTGAATTTCATAAGCCCGCGCATTGCCTCGGAGCCGACGACCGCCTCCGTCGAAGGACGGAGCCTTCCGCCGACGACATAAACGCTGAACCCCGCGCGGAGCAGCCTGTACGCGTGCACGACGCCGTTCGTCACGTACGTCGCCTTCCTGTTGACAAGGTGGGGGATCATGCACGCCGTGGTCGTGCCGGAATCGATGAACACGAGATCGTCGTCTCTTATCATGCTGGCGGCATAAGAAGCGATCCTGTCCTTTTCGCCGAACATGACCGACTCGCGGCGGCTGACGTGCTCCTCGACAAGCCCCATCTGGCGTATCGACGTCGCCCCGCCGAATACCTTCTTCAGCTTGCCCTCCGCGGCGAGCGCGTTGAGATCGCGCCTCACCGTCGCCTCGGAGGCGTTGATCAGCGCGCTCAGCTGCGCGACCGTCGCCGCGCCCTCTGCGCCCAGATGTTCAAGTATAAGCTGATGCCTTTCCTGCGCAAGCATGTGTCTCACCTCGTTTATATAATATATTGCTTGCCGAGCAAAGTCAAGCATATTCGATCAAATTTTTGTAAAAATCGAGCAAATATTCACAGCATTTTGATCGATTCGGCGCATTTCGGGCGATTTGGGTTTTGTTATTGACTCGCCGCCCGGAATGTTGTATATTATTATTGAGAGATTATGGCGTTATGCCGTAATTCAAAACAATATTCACATGGGGGCACATATGGGCAAGAGCATGGAAGAATGGAAGATCGGCGATCCTATGATAAACGAGCGGGACTACTGGCAGGATCCGAACTACGTCCCGGAGGATCCCGAGAAGGAGGAGCTCGTAAAGAAGCTCGCGGAGATGATAACCGACCGCGTAAAGAAGAAGCTCCTTCACAAGATCAATAACCGCGACCCCGAATACTGGATGCTCGACATGATCCTCAACAAGGAGCAGGTCAAGTTCCTTCTAAACTTCAAAAAGACCAGGGTGCCGTACTCCGTGACGGAGCTTGCCGAGATGAACGGCATGAGCGTCGCCGACACGCAGAAGATGGTCGAGCGCCTCCGCTGGATAGGCGTGATCGAGCAGAACCGCGCCAAGACGGAGGACAGGCATCTGCAGTACGAGCTGCCGATATTCGTTCCCGGCAGCGCGGAGTTCATGATGATGCAGGATAAGCTCACCGACGAATACCCCCAGCTCGCCACGTTCTTCAACCTCATGACGCAGATACCCCTTGCGGGGCTCACACAGCTCGTTCCTCCCGGAGGCGCGGGCATAGGCATGCACGTAATCCCGGTCGAGAAGGCCATCTCCGCCGAGAGCAAGAGCGTGCCCGTCGAGCATCTTTCCCGCTGGATAGACATGTACGACAAGTTCGGCATCTCCGAATGCTCCTGCCGCAAGCAGCAAACAATGCGCGGCGAGGGCTCGGGCGAGATCCGCGGCGATTACTGCATAGGTCTCGGCGATATGGCGGAATACATGGACGACCGCGGCATCGGCCATTACGTCACGAAAGAAGAGGTGTACGAGATACTCGAGCGCGCCGAGCGCCACGGCTACGTGCACCAGATAACCAATATCGACGGCGAAAACAAGATCGTCGCCATCTGCAACTGCGCTCCCGGCGTCTGCAACGCATTGAGGACGTCCCAGCTCTTCAACACCCCGAACATGTCCGCCTCCGCTTACCGCGCGCATGTCGAGAAGGAAAAATGCGTCGCATGCGGCAAATGCGTGGAGGTCTGTCCCGTCGGCGCCGCAAAGCTCGGACAGAAGCTCTGCAAAAAGGACGGCAGCGAGGTCAAGTACCCCAAGACGCAGCTCCCCAACGGCCGCAAATGGGGCGCGGACAAGTGGAACTACAACTACCGCGAGGACGCGAAGATAAACTGCTACGACTCCGGCACCGCACCCTGCAAGACCGCCTGTCCCGTGCATCTTTCCGTACAGGGCTATATCAAGATGGCGGCGGAGGGACGCTATGAAGAAGCGCTGAAGCTAATCAAGCAGGATAACCCCCTGCCCATGATCTGCGGCGCGGTCTGCAACCGCCGCTGCGAGGACGCCTGCACAAGGGGCACCGTCGATCAGCCCCTTGCGATAGACGAGATAAAGAAGTTCATCGCCTCCGTCGATCTTAAGAAGGAGGATCGCTACGTGCCTCTCTGCGAGAAGCACGACGGCGGCATGTGGGGCGACGAGTACAAGGTCGCAGTCATCGGCTCCGGCCCCGCCGGACTTTCGGCGGCGTACTTCTTAAGGCGCGACGGCTATCCCGTCACCGTATTCGAAAAGGAGGATAAGGCGGGCGGCATGCTCGAGCACGGCATCCCCTCGTACAGGCTCGAGAAGGATATCCTCGAGGCCGAGATAGACGTTATCAGGGATATGGGCGTCGAGTTCAGGCTCGGCGTCGAGGTCGGCAAAGACGTTACGATAGACGAGCTCCGCGCCGAGGGCTTTAAGGCGTTCTTCCTCGCGGTGGGCATGCAGGGCGGCCGCCTTGCCGGAGTGCCCGGCGAGGACGCCGAGGGCGTAGAAACGGGCGTGAGCTTCCTGCGCCGCATTAATCGGGATCACTCCGAAAGGCTCCGCGGCAAGACCGTGGTCGTCGGCGGAGGCAACGTCGCGATCGACGTCGCCGGCAGCGCGCTCCGCGCCGGCTCGGACACGGTCACGATGTTCTGCCTTGAGCAGAGGGACGAGATGCCCGCCGCTAAGGACGAGATCGCCGAGGCGCTCGAGGACGGCGTCATGCTCGAAAACGGCTGGGGACCCAAGGAGGTCGTCTCCGAAAACGGCCGCGTGACCTCCGTCGTGTTCAAGCGCTGCACCAGGGTGTTCGACGAAAATCACCGCTTCTCGCCCGAATACGACGAGAACGACACCATGACCGTTCCCTGCGACAATCTTCTCCTCTCGATAGGCCAGAGCGTCGTATGGGGCGATCTTCTCAAGGGCACGAAGGTCGAGCTTAAGCCGAACGGCACGGTCGTCGCCGATCCCGTCACCCGACAGACCGCCGAGCCCGACATATTCGTCGGAGGCGACGTGTTCACCGGCGCGAGGTTCGCGATCGACGCGATCGCTGGCGGCAGGGAAGGCGCGGTATCCATCAACCGCTTCGTGCATCCCGGCAACAGCCTTACCATCGCGCGCGACCTCCGCGAGTTCAAGGAGCTCGACAAGAACGACATCGCCGATCCCGCTTCGATGGAGAGCTTCGATAATTCGCCCAGGCAGATCCCCGGCAAGAAGGCCGGCAGGGCGAGCGCGACTTTCGAGGATCTCAGGCTCACCTTCACCGAGGAGCAGGTCAAAAAAGAAGCGAAGAGGTGCCTCGGCTGCGGCGCGACGACCGTCGACACAAACCGCTGTGTTGGCTGCGGCCTCTGCACCACCAAGTGCGAGTTCGACGCGATACACCTGACGCGCGACTTCCCCGCAGCGAGCAGGATGTACAAGTCCGAACAGAAGGTCAAGGCGCTTCTGCCGTACGCCGCGAAGCGCGCCGTAAAGATCGTTTTCAAGAAGACCGAAGATGAATAAAGCATTTGACGTGATTGACGTGAGGGCGGGGATAGAGGCCGAGAACGACCGCTATGCCGCCCTCGTTCGCGAGTTTACGCGAAAAGAAGGAGTTTTCCTTATAAACCTCATGGCCTCGCCCGGCGCGGGCAAGACCAGCGTGCTTTTAAGGATCATCGACGCGCTTTCGGGCGAGTTCCGCATAGGCGTGATGGAGGCGGATATGGACGCCGACGTCGACGCCCGCAGGGTGTCGGAACGCGGCGCGGAGGCCGTTCAGCTCCACACGGGCTCTTCCTGCCACATGGACGCGAAGATGACGCTCCGCGGCCTTGAGGCGCTCAAAAAGCCCCTTCCCGAAATAATAATACTCGAAAACGTGGGGAACCTCGTTTGCCCTGCGGAGTTCGACGTCGGCGCGGACAAACGGCTGATGATACTGAGCGTGCCCGAGGGCGACGACAAGCCGCTCAAGTACCCGCTCATGTTCACAGTATCCGACTGGATGCTCGTGAACAAGATCGACACGGCTCCGATATTCGATTTTGACCTCGTCAGATGCGAAAAAAACGTCCGCGCGCTCAATCCCGGAATGGAGATCTTCCCCGTATCCGCGAAGACGGGCGAGGGTATGGACGCGTTCATAAAAAGACTCCGCGATACCGCCGCGGCGGCGCTTACCGATAAGGGAAGGAGGCCGTAAGGCAGATGAAGGTGATAGAGCTTAAAATGACGGTCACCGACTCGAACGACCGCGACGCCGAAACCCTGCGCCGCGAGCTCGGCGAAAGGGGAATATTCCTCATAAACCTGATGAGCGCGCCGGGCAGCGGCAAAACGACGCTCATTTCCCGCACGATAACCGATCTCGCCGGCAGGGCGAAGATCGCCGTGATGGAGGCGGATATCGCCTCCGACGTGGACGCGGAAAGGATCTCGGCGCTCGGAGCCGAGAGCATCCAGGTGCATACCGACGGCATGTGCCACATGGACGCGGGCATGACTCGCGCGGGGCTCGACGGCATGGACTTTTCGGGCGGGGAGATCGTATTCCTCGAAAACGTGGGGAACCTCATCTGCCCGGCGGAGTTCGACACCGGCGCGCACAGGAACGTGATGATCCTGAGCGTGCCCGAGGGCGACGACAAGCCGCTGAAGTACCCGCTCATGTTCCAAACGAGCGACGCGCTCGTGATAACCAAAATGGACGCCGCGCCGTACTTCGATTTCGACCTCGGGGCGGTCATAAGAAGGGCGAAGGCATTGAACCCCGGCATCCGCATCTTCCCCGTATCCGCAAAGACGGGCGAGGGCATGAGCGAATGGGAAAGCTATATCCTTTCGGAGCGGGAGGACGGCTGAAATGCATGAGCTCGGCATAGTCAAACACGTGATACGCACCCTGCACGACGTCGCGGAGGAGAACGGCGTGAGCCGCATCGGCTCCGTAACGCTCGAGGTGGGGGAGGTGTCGGGCGTGGTGCTCGAACAGCTCGTCGACTGCTGGAACTATTTCAGGGAAAAGGACGACCTCGTCAGGGGCGCGCCGCTTTTCGTCGAAACGATCGAAGCGGTGACCTTCTGCACCGCGTGCGAAAAGACCTACGGCACCGTCGCCCACGGCAAGACCTGCCCATTCTGCGGCAGCGGCGAAACGTATCTTTTGACCGGCAGCGAGTTCTCGATCAAACAGATCGAGGCGGAGTGAAAAAGATCGACAGCTTTCTTACGCGGGACTTGTTGAATGATATCGCAAAAGGGAGGGGACAGCTATGAAACGCCTGAAGGAAAAACCGTGGTTCAATTACGCCGTCGCGCTGTGCATCGCGGTGATACTTTACGTTGTTCTGACACATCTTCCCGGGCTCCGCGAGGGGATAAGGGCGTTTCTCGGCTATTTCAGGACCGTCATACTCGGAGCAGTGATAGCGTATCTCATTAATCCCCTTTCAAAGCTTTACTGCCGCAGTATCTTCCGCGGCATAAAAAAGAGCCAGCCGCGAGAGGTCCTTTCCACCGTTCTCGCTTTTATCACCGTCGTACTGTTCCTCGGCCTTCTTATGCTGCTCGTCATCCCCCAGCTGATCGAGAGCATACGGCTCTTCGTCAAAAACCTCGACGGCTACGCGGCGTCGGTGAACGCCCTTTTAGACAAGCTCGGCGTATCCGCCTCGATGCTGAATATCGACGGCGCGATCAACTCATCTGAATCGATAATAAAGACCGTCACGGACTACATAAAGAACAACCTTAACGCGATACTCGCAAAGTCGGTGAACGCCGGCAGGACGATCCTGAGGTTTTTGATCGCGTTCCTGCTCTCGATATACCTGCTCACCGCGAAGCGCAGGCTCAAGGTGGGAGGGAAGCGCCTCCTGCACGCGCTGACGAGCGACGAGGGCTACGGCAGGATAAAGGATTTCTTCGCGCGGAGCCACGCGATCTTAAACCGCTACATCGCCTTCAACCTGCTTGACAGCCTCATTATCGGCATTCTCAACGCGCTGTTCATGGCGATACTCGGCATGCCGTACATCGGCCTCGTATCGTTCGTCGCCGCGGTCACGAACCTGATACCGACGTTCGGGCCCGTTATCGGCGCGGGCATAGGCGGCTTCGTGCTCGTGCTCGTAAAGCCCTGGTATGCGCTCGCGTTCTTGATATTCACCGCCGTTCTGCAGTTCGTCGACGCCTACCTCATCAAGCCCAAGCTGTTCGGCGATTCACTGGGCGTGTCCGGCCTGTGGATACTGATCGGCGTAATAGTCGGCGGAAAGATGTTCGGCGTCGTCGGGATACTCCTCGCGATACCCGGCGTCGCGATACTCGATATGCTGTATAAGGATTACCTCATGCCCTGGCTCGAGGCGAGGCGCAGCAAAAAGACCGCATGAACCGTCCCTTGACATCACAAATGCAATTAGGGAGATATGCAAAAATGAGATCAGTTAGGAACAGTTTCATTATATCTGCAGTAGTGGTTTTGATTGCAGTAATCGTTATTATGGCTTCCTGCGTATGTTCGCCAAGGTCAAGATTTAAGAGCGTTTTCGGATTTGACATCCCGAAAGAAGCAGAGATTGAAAATTACAGTATTAGGAAACGCTGGAAGGTAAAGCTGACGCAGGAGCAGTATGAGGAAGTTAATGCAGCTCTTTCAAATTATCTGTCTGACAAGACAACAATGGATAACAGCTCGGCTGACGATGATAATAAACGTGCAGGTTATTACAGTATGAATGCTTTCAACGGTTTTTATGATTTGTCTGATGAGTATTTATGGAGCGTGGATATTATGGGCAAGTCTCACCGCATCAAAAAAGTTCAAGATAAAACACATATCGCTTTTGCATTGGATGATGAAGGCTATTATCATATGACGGTCGTTTGCGATTATGCGCCATAATTGCGTCCGCTGCGGCGGGGAATGATATGCGTTTCCGGTCTCCCCCCTTGCGGGGAGGCTCCGCCGTGTGTCATGGGGACGGTTCTCTTGACACGTGGTTTTTAAATTGTTATTCGGTCATGGGGACTGCCCCTTGACTCTCCAAAAGAAAAAAAGCGAGGTGTTTACAATGGAACCGCGAAAAAAAGCGCCTATAATACTGTCGGTCATACCGCTTGCGCTGCTTGCCGCCGGCGTCATAGCGACCGCCGCGTACGGCGTGTGGGCGAACGCCCGGGGCATGTGGACCGAGGGAGGCGAGTGGCTGATATTCATATTCCGCGTTCTCCCCGCAGTCGCGCTGATCGCCGTGCCTCTTGCCGTCGTCGCGCTGGTGCTCAACAAGCGAGGGGCAAAACGTCCAGCGGTTATAGTTCTTTCCGTGATCGATCTGGTTTTCGCCGTTCCCGTGCTTTTGATCGGCCTTTTGTTCCTGATCAAATAGTACCGTCGCCGCCGAACACGGTTTTTCTCGTGCAAAGCGCACATCATTTGCAAAGCAAGCATCAAGCCTCGGAAGAGTCATTTTCGCGCGAGGCGATAATAAAGGGGGAGAGGACGCCCGCCCGAAGGCCATCTCCGCGCTCTGCCGCGTCGGGCATCGGTTCTATCCGAAAAACGGACGGATCTTCCGCATCGACAAATAGAAGTGTGTCCTGCGCATGGAATGCGTGAACGAATGTCCGACAAAAAACATCACGTTCCGGGGCGGCAGGATCCTGTTCGGAAAGAACTGCATCGGCTGCGTGCGCTGCTCGCTTCGCTCACAAGGCCGCCCGTTTTTCGCCTATGGCGACCGGCTCCGAACTCCGGCGCGATTCATCGGATCGTTTGTAAAAGGTCAAAAGAAAACCCCCGCCGATGGCGGGGGTTTTCTTTTGGCCTCCCCGGCGCGATTCGAACGCGCGACCTTTCGCTTAGGAGAAGAACACTTGTTCTAAAATATAATTTGTTACACAACATATAGTGGTGTAAATCGAAATATAATCCATATCTTGTGGTCGCCTTGTGCGCAGTTTCTCTGTTTTTCGTAAAATGCGTTATCGATGGTGCCATCGGGTGCCAAATTTGGTGCCAAATTGGGTGCCAAAAATCGGATCATTCGCAGATCAGACCGCGCCGAATCATTGCAAAAATATCTTCGCGTTTCCGCATATTGGGGCTTGACTTTCGCCCTTCTTTCTGGCTTCTTTGTCCTACCAAAAAACAAACGGAGGGCACTTAAATGAAAGAGTACGAAATCCACGTAGCAGCAAGCTACACCACCTCGGGCGGAAGCAAGGAATGGAACGCCTTCACCGAGTACGTCACAGCCGCCAGCGCGGCGGAAGCCAAGCGGATCCTGCAGGCCGAGCTCAAGGCCGAGGGCTACCACAACATCACGATGGACGCGATCGAAGCGTAAGGAGGGCACGGCCATGACAGACAAGCAGATCAAGCAGATCAAAGCGCAGCTGCCGGAGGGCGAAAAGCTCAACAGGATCTACAGCGCCTTCGAGGGCGGGATCAGGGCGATCAGCCGCGACGGCAAGGGCAACGAGCACCGCTACGAGGTACACTTCGACGCGGACGACAACGTGACGATCTCAAGGAAGTAAGGGGGCGGGCACAATGATGACACTCAGGAAGTTCTGCGATCTGATCGACATGGACGCGGAGATCGTGCTGAAGGATGCGAAGGGCGAACGCATCCTCTTCGGCACCGGCGCAAAGAACATCCCGGACAAGTCCGAAGACTGCGAGGTGCTCGACTTCGAAATGAACGACCGAGGCCGCCTGACCTTCAGGCTCCGGTACAGGGAAAAGAAGCCGACGGCGCCCGGCTGGCAGGAAGGCACGGTCGCGATAAAGGGCGGCCGCTACCGCTTCTGGGTGAAGGCCTACGAAGAGCCCTCGCAGTACGGCATCGACGGCGGCAGGATCTCAAAGCTCATGATCAAGCGCGGCGGCAAGATCGTGGCGAATTACGACCGCGGCTGGGACTTGGAGCCGGTGGACTTCAGCACGGAAGCTGCGCTGGCGATCATCCGGTACGAGTACGATAAGTAAGGGAGGCGGCAACGATGTTCGGAATCAGACAGGAAACACTCGAGCGCTTAAGGAAAGCGTACCCCGCAGGCTGCCGGGTACGCCTCGAGAAGATGGACGACCTGCAGGCGCCTCCGATCGGCACCGAGGGCACCGTCATCGGAGTCGACGATATCGGCTCGATCATGGTCAAGTGGGACAACGGCAGCGGCCTCTCGGTCGTGTACGGCGAGGACAGGTGCAGGAGGATAGACGGATGAAGCGACCGCGGCTTGATCAAGCATAGCCGCCGTCGCAATCGCCCTGCGAACCAAAAACAGCAGTTATCGCGTCAACAAAAAAAGATGCGATACCCCATCTTAACGATACAAGGCA
Organism: Clostridia bacterium; assembly: GCA_017614315.1. Taxonomy (GTDB): domain Bacteria; phylum Bacillota; class Clostridia; order Christensenellales; family CAG-138; genus UBA3857. Next base: position 51,392 of record JAGACA010000007.1, read on the forward strand.
GAAATGGCGGCGTCCGAGCCATGGACGGATGGTACGTCTCACGTCGGTATCTGCATGATGATCAAGAGGAATTACTCCGCTCTTTTCTTCCCGGACTGCAGCCGGAGGAGCGAAAGAAATTGGAGGACATACTCCTGGCCTTCGCTATACCCCGGAAAGGAGATAAAAATGGCATTACTCAAGAAATCAGGGAAGGAGCTGCATCGGTATGAATGAGTTTGTTCTTTACCGCTCCGACGGCGCGGGCAATGCAAAGAACACGGTCTACCCTATACTGGAGCGGATCACGGACTCCAATGCGCTTTATAGGGCGCTGTGCTTCGATCACGTCTGCGCAAAGTACAGGGACGATCGCCGAAGCGAGGCGAACTTCATGTTCTCGAACGTGATCCCCATGGACTGCGACAACGACCACAGCGAGGATCCCTCCGATTGGAAGACGCCCGATGACGTGAGGGCGGCATTCCCCGGCGCGGCGTTCGGCGTGGGATACAGCCGCAGCAATATGAAGGTCAAGGACGGGAAAGCCGCAAGGCCCAAGTTCCACGTGTACTTTCCCATTAAGCCGGTGACGGACGCAAAACAGTACGCGGCAATGAAGCAGCGGATACTCAGACGGATCCCGTGGTTCGATGCAAACGCGGTCGACGCGGCAAGGTTTTATTTCGGCAGTCCCGATAACAGAGCGTTCATAGTGCCGGGGAAAACGACGGTCGACGCTCTGATCGAGCAAACTGAGACGGCTTGCGAGCCTGCGGCGGGGCCGATCATACTCACCGCGAAAGAGCTGCCCCCACCCGAGAAAAGGAGGACCATTCTCCGGGGCGAGCGCAATTCGACGCTGTCAAGGCTCGCGGGGAACCTCATAAAGCGTTACGGCGACACGGAGGAAGCCCGCAAAAAGTTCATGGAAGAGGCCGCGGCTTGCGTGCCGCCCCTGCCCCGAGATGAGCTGCGTAATATCTGGAGCAGCGCCCGTAAGTACGGCGAGCGGGAGGCGGCGAAGCCCGGCTATATCCCGCCCGAGGAGTTCAATAAGCCGAGCGCGATAATGGAGTTTTTGAAGAAGGCGCGGCCCGAGAGCAATCCGAAGTACGCGTGGTCCGATATAGGCAACGGGCGCCTTTTCGCGGACTGCTTTAAGGACGCTGCCCGATATGTTTCGGATCGAAAGACCTGGTTCATGTATGCGGACGGAGTCTGGGCTCCGGACGTTGGGGGCATGTTCGTTACAGAGCGCTGCAAGGAGCTTGCGGACGAGCTCATGCGGTATGCGCTTACTATTGCGGATGACCGAATGAAGCAGGAATACCTCAAGCACTGTATGAGATGGCAGAGCCACAAGGTGCGCGAGACGGTTCTCAAGGACGCCCAGAGCGTGTATTCCGTTAAAGCCTGCGAGTTTGATACCGATCAGTACGTGCTCAACTGCAAAAACGGCACGCTGCACCTTGATAAGCAGGTCAACAGTCAGAATGCATCCGAGGACGTGGCGAGGCTCGTCGGGATCCGCTTTGCAAATATCTCGGAGCCGGGCAAGGGCCTAATGCTCAACGCGGCTCTCGTCAAGACCATGACGGGCAACGATACCATCAACGCGCGATTTCTGCACGAAAACAGCTTTGATTTCAAGCCGCAGTTCAAGCTGTACATCAACACCAATTATCTGCCGACTATCAACGATATGACTCTGTTCAACAGCGGCAGGATCATTTTGATCCCGTTCGACAGGCAGTTCAATGAAAGCGAGCAGGATAAAGGCTTGAAAAAGCGTTTCGAAATGGACGACGCGCGGAGCGCCGTGCTGAATTGGTTGATTGAGGGCTACCTGAAGCTTCAAAAAGAGGGCTTCTGCCCGCCGGAATCGGTCAAAGCCGCTATCAAGGAATACATGCAGGAGAGCGATAAGATCAGCCAGTTCATTGAGGAAGCGCTCGTAGCCAGATTGGACGCGGAGACAAAAACGGCGCTGATCTATGAAAAGTACCGCGAGTGGTGCGACAAAAACGGCTGCTACGCGGAGAACAGCCGCAACTTCAATCAGGAGCTGCGGAGGATCGGCAAAATTGTAAAGAAGCGGCCGAAAGGCGGAGGCGGAACCACATCCGTGCTGTTGGGCTTCAGTATTATCGGAGTGCCTTCCGTGCTGTAGCTGAAGCCAAAATGTTGCCGATGTTGCAGGCAAAATATGTCCGATATAAAAAGAGCATTTATAGAGATGACCTAAAATACCTGCAACAACGGCAACATGGCGAAAAAAGGCGACAGGGGGATATGGATCCTCACCGCTTTCGACCCGGACAACGGCAGGGAGTCACGCGCAGGTTTTCGGGAAATCAAGGGCATGGATAGCCCGTGGGACAAAGATTTTTTAGGAGGATACGAATATGGCATTACACAGGATGAGGACAATACCGGAGGCGCTCGCGGAGATCAGGGCGCTTGACGAGCGATCAGCGGTCACGCCCTACTGCATACGGACGCTCTGCAAGTCGGGGCGCGTGCGCTGCATCTATTCCGGCAGGAAGATACTGGTCGATCTGGATTCGCTGCTCGGGTTTCTTAACGACGGCGAGGGCGGCGCGCCCTCTGCGGCCGTCGGAGGCGAATAAAGTTATATTGGGTCTGGACTTTTGCCGGAAACTGTGGCTTGTTTTATTGACCGGCAAAAGTCCGATGATAAGGAGGCAAAGCGCATGGCAACGATAGTCCGAAGAGATAACAAAAGCGGCGTCACCTACCGGATACAGGTGAAAACCAAGGACAAGGGCAGCGGCAAGATCACCGTCCACTCAACAACGTGGAAGCCCGCGCCCGGCATGACCGAAAAGCAGATCCAGCGCGAGGTGCTGGTGTTTGCCGATAAGTACGAGCAGCAGATGCAGGCCGCGGCCCTCGCGGCAAAGGGTGAAGCGTTCATGTCCGCGGATACTACCCTCGCCGAGTATGCGGATCGCTGGCTTGAGCGGCGCAAGGGCGAGGTGTCCGACACCTACTACGTCAACCTGCAGTTTGCGATCGACGAAATAAAGGAGTGCATAGGCGGGTACACTCTGCGCGAGCTCAACCCCGCGATAATACAGAACTTCTATGATGGGCTCGACAGGAAGGAGCACACGGTGGTCACTGTCACGGGAAAGCCCGACGCGATAAGAAAGCGCATGAAGGCGACCGGAAAAAGGCTGAAATACTTCAGATACGATCTCAAATTCAACTCCAACGCGCTGTCCACTGCCATGCGCGGCGAAGCGGTGAGCATGGGCTTCGCAAGGGAGCTCGCCAAGGAGCTCGACACCACGGTGGAAAAACTGTTCAAAATCAAGGAAGAACGCAAAAGATACGCCTATGAGACCATGTCGCACAGGAATAGGGCTCTGAGGGTCATACTCGCAACGGCAAAAAGACAGCGCCTCGTGCCCGATAATTATGCCAGCGCGGACTACATCACCTTCCCGAAAAAGCCTCCGAGGGAGATCGATTATATGAACGACGAGGACGCGAAGCGGTTCTACGCTGCGGCGGAGAAATTCCCGAAGATCAACATAAAAACGGCCGTCGAGCTGCTGCTCCTCACCGGCATTCGGCGCGGCGAGCTCTGCGGCCTCGAATGGGACGATATCGACTTCGAAAACGAGTGCATAACGATACGGCGTTCGGTGGTGGTCGTCAAGGGCAAGGGGCCCGTAACGAAGGACCCGAAAACGACCTCCAGCAACCGAGCGATATGCGTCTCCGACCATCTGCTGAAGATACTGCGGGAGTACAAGGCGTGGTACGATAAATACCGCGAGGACATGGGCGACCGATGGATCGAGAGCAAGCGCCTGTTCGTGCAGACGAACGGGAAGCCCGTTCACCCCTCGACAGTGGGCTCCTGGGTGGAAAGGGTATGCAAGGCGGCAAACCTGCCGACGAGGGGCGTGCACTCACTGCGCCACACGAACATCACCATGCAGATAATGGCGGGCGTGCCGATAGTCACGGTATCGGGCCGTGCCGGGCACGCAAGGACCAGCACCACGACCGACATATACTGCCACTTCCTGAAGAGCTCGGATAAAATGGCCGCGAAGGTGCTGGAGAGCATATTCGAGCCGGCGGAGTAACCTCACAGATTCGGCTTGACACCCCGAAATGCATGGTTCGGGGTGTCAAATTTGGCTAATTTCTCTGAAGAGGAAGAGTGGATAGTTTTGATTTTTCTGAGTTTTTCAATTCGTTTCGTTCAAAATCCTCTCATGAGATGCATATTATATGTATTATCGAGGAACAATATTTCCGCAATATTATTACGGAACCGGAAATATATTACGGAAGATATTGACGGTTAATTGAGAGGGTGATATAATATAATGGAGAAAGAAGATAGGAGTGTTATTATGATTAAACGATTTGAAGTGCAAAACTTTAAAGGGTTTAAGGACAATCTTGTATTAGATATGTCTGCAAGGGAGTACGAATTTAACAGGAACTTGGTGGTAAACGGAATAGTTAACAAGGCTATCATATATGGAAAAAACGGTGTAGGCAAGAGCTCCTTGGGCATTGCAATTTTTGATATTGTTGGTCACTTAACAGATAAAGAAAAAATGCAGCCTGGTTATTTGGCAAACTATCTTAATCTTGAATCGGATAATGATCATGCAAGATTCATATATACATTCCAGTTTGATGACGATACTATTGTCTATGAATATGCAAAGCGTGATCCTAACAATCTGGTTTATGAAAAAGTCATTATTAACGGAAATTTGATGATCAACTATGACTTTTTTGATGATAGTATTAGATACTTGGATGAAGCAATCATCGGTAGCTTAAACATTGAGTTAATAGATAATAAGTTGTCCGTGGTAAAGTACATATATAGGAATACCCCCACCAATCCATCTGCACCGCTAACAAAGATGATGCAATTTGTTGATAATATGCTTTGGTATAGGAGTTTGTCTGAAGGCAATTCATATTGCGGCTTTACAGTTGGTGGTGCGTCTTTAGTCGAAAAACTTTATGAAAGCGGAAAAATCAGGGAGTTTGAGCGTTTCCTTCATGATAATGGACTTGACTATGAATTGATGTTTGAAAACATGAACGGAATACATCAACTGATGGCTGTATATGATGGCGGCAAAAAGAAAGCTATGTTTATCTCGTTAGCGTCAACAGGAACCATGGCATTGTTTCTATTCTACATTTGGAGCATCTCGGCATTCAAAGAAATATCGTTCCTGTTTATTGATGAATTTGATGCTTTCTTCCACTTTGAGTCAGCTGAAAACATAGTTTTGCAGCTTAACAAGGCCAAGGGTTTTCAGACAATACTGACGTCTCATAATACATATTTAATGCAGAATCGTTTAACCAGACCAGATTGCTGCTTCTTGATGACGAAGGAAAGAATAACCAATCTCTTTGATTCGACTGATAAAGAAATCAGAGAAGCGCATAACTTAGAAAAGATGTATATAAATGGGGTCTTCAATGTCTGATAGAATTAAAACCCTAATAATTGTTGAAGGCAAGCGTCTTGAGCCGGCTTTCTTCAAGCAAATGGAAAAGGCCTTTGGCTTAAATCTTGATTTTTGTTGTTTTAATAACAACATTTATGTGCTATATAGGAAGTTGAAGCAGTTGGACTTTAATGCCAACATAAAAGATGTATTGCTGGAAGCCAATTATTCTGAAGCAAACCGAGAGATGCTATCTCAACAGTTTGCTTTTACGTATTTGATCTTTGATTTTGATCCGCATCATACTGAAGAATTCGAGAAAAATTTACCGATAGATCGCATTGTTTCCAACAATATCGAAAGAGTCAAAGAAATGGCTGCGTATTTCGTGGATGAGACTGATCCAACTATCGGAAAACTTTATATCAATTATCCGATGATGGAGTCTTTTAAAGATTGTGATTCATTCGATGACGAAGGATATCTCTCGCGAACAATTGAATTGAGTAGATTAAAGAATTATAAGAAAATAGTTGGAACAAGAAAAATGGCAAATAAAAGGCTGGATAGGTATTCAAAAGACGATTTTGCTCGCCTTACTCGTCAAAACATAAAGAAGGTTTGGACTCTTTTTCAATATTGTCTTAATCAGATTGGTTATGAAGAATACTTAACGATCTCTGAACAAACGCACATTTTAAATCAGGAAGCAGTATGTATTCAAACACTTAAACAAATAGCAGTATTGAATACATCTGTGTTTCTTGCACTTGATTATTATGGAAACAAAGGAGGTTTTTTTGATTCAATAATTAATTATTGAGCGTTCCTTCCTCAACTATTTTCGATTATTTTTTCCACGGCCTGACCGAGCCGGTCCAGCCGTTATTAAGCCAGTATTTGTAGTCCGTATAATCGAAATCCTGCCTGCCGAGTTTTTTCTGCAGCATTCGCACCATATAGAATTTCATTTTTGCTTTAAAGCCCGTGCGGGCAGGTCTTGAGTAATCGGTTTTGCGCATTTGCTTTGCGAGCTTAACGAGTTTTTCCGTCATCTTCGCTCTCTTGTTTTCGGGGATATTATCCCATACGACTTCGCTCATCAGTTTGAAGCTCAAGGCCCTGATACTGCCGATCCCCCACCATGAAAGGCTGTGCTTTATATCCTTCTCCGCCGACTTTCCGCCGGCTCCGAGGCACTGCGTGATGATCACGGCGCGTGCGGGACGGTGCGGCATCCATCTGTAGCCGAAATGATCCAGCATCGTTTTCATGGCTCCCGTCGCGTGGAAAACGTACGCAGGCGAAGTGAAGACGAGCAGATCGGCTTCGAGCATTGCTTTTTCTATCATTTGAACGTGCTCCGCATCCTTGCACAAATGCTCGTCCTTGAGGAAGCAAACGGTGCAGCCCGCGCAGAAATCGGGGCAGTCGCGAGGAAGATAAAACTCCGTTATCTCGGCTTCTGCTTTGAACTCATTGAGGAATATCTACTTCAGGCGATACGTAACGCCTCGTTTTTCGGTGCCGTTGATGACAGTAATTTTCATTCTTTCCTCCTCACATACCGATCCGTACATACCGATCCGTTTATACTCCCGTTCTGATCAGACGTCCTTCCTGTATCGCGGCGAACGTCGCGGCCGCGCAGGCGATCGCTCCGCTGTATCTAAGATCGATGAACGCAAGCGTCAGCGGAAGAACAAACAACAGCTTCCCCGTCGCTTTATTCATTGCCGTGTGCAGGACGACAAGTTCCTTTCGCGTCACGTATCAGGCTGATGACGGCTGTGAACAGCACGCACGCTATGAGCTTGACAAAGAGCTTATTCTTTTTGATTGGTATCCGGTCTTTGTACTCTTCCATAGACCGGACCCTCTCCTGAATGGCGGGCGGATAATTGTAGAGCTGCTTTAATGAATCGCGGGACATTAAGTACACCATCAGAGTGAACGCAAGGCAAAGTATAATGCTTTCTATCGCAAGGATCATATTATTGTCTCCAATTTATCCTGTTTTCAAGCCGAAACAGCAGCTCTCATTTTTCATGCACGAGCTTGCCGCTCATGTGCTCAATGGCGATCTCCATGATCCGGACTCTATCGAGATCGCGCGCAAGCTCCGCGTCGAGCTCCTCCGCGCTCGAATAATACTTCATGCCGAACGCCCGGGCTTTTTCGTATTTGAAGGCTGCATCCTCTAAAGGCTTGGCGCGGCCGAACACGATCACGCTCCTGACGTAATACGACCAGTCGCCGCGCTGCTCTCCCGCGTCGTGTACGGCAAAGCAGACTTTATCGCAATTTCTCATCGCGTCGGCCTTATGCCCGGTACTCGAACAGTGGAAATAGAGCTTGTTTTCGCCTTCGTCGTAATAGAAGTTGATCGGCAGGGCATATGGATAACCGCCGTCACCGATAACGGCAAGTGTGCCCCGCTTTTCGGTTTTGAGAAGGCTGATGCATTCCTCCTCGGAAAGCGCCTGCTTGAAGCGGCGCATGGGTCTGAAAGACTGTTCCATTTTCTTTTACTCCATATCGTTCAGTTTGCTTTCGATCTTGTTAAGTGTGTTGAAGAACCGCTCGGTCGCGATCATCGGTCCGAAGCAGAAGCAGCCTAACATATTCCACCAAAACATGTGCCGCCATGAGGTGTGCGGCCCTTCGATCCCCATTTCGGCGGCTTTCGCTTTCAGCTCCTCCGCTATCCGCGCCATCCATACGAGAGTATAGATGAACAGCGTCGGTATGCCGAGAAGATACGCCTGCCAGTACGGGCGCACCTTGTGGCCGAGGACTTCCTCCAGCTCGCTCTGCAGCCCGCCGAACGGCATATAGAACAGGAAGAACAGCCCAGCGGTAAAGAAGTCGATAAAGCCGAGCCAGAAGCCCTTGCGGTTGGTGTGGGTAAATTTCATATGCGCTCCGTTTAAAGATGCAGTTTTCCGCTTGAATTATACCACATATGACAGCGAGAGGGAACAGTTTTGAACGATCAGGCGCCCCGAAAACAAGCTTCGGGGCGTCTGTTTTTATGCCTTTGGATGAGCTCTGTTGGTTGGAATTGCACACAAAATACGCACGCGATTTTACTGCGACCTTTACTTTGGCACCCAATCAGGGTGCCAAATTGGGTGCCAAATCGTGTTTTTGAGGCTGTTTTTGGCGTGCCGTAGTGAATAGGGATAAAGAAAAAACCCTTGTAAATCAAGGGTTTTTTCATGGCCTCCCCGGCGCGATTCGAACGCGCGACCTTTCGCTTAGGAGCCCGAGCAATCGTGTTCATTTATTTACACGAATCCAACAGTTTCATAGCAAAAAACGCCATAATCATTGAACTTTTTAAAGGTGCGTGTTCTAATCGAAATGGAATTCAACCGTTCCATACACGACATTTCTGAAAATTTTTGTAGTAAAATTGTAGTAAAAATTGCTACGTAATCGGAAGGCCTGTCATTCTTTTGTTCGTTGACGCTCTCTTCAAAAACCTATATTCGGCCTACTCTTTTCCGCATTCATGACCTGTTCTATTATCACCAAATCGCACTTTAATGGAAACTTGGGTAAAAAATGGGTGAACAAAAAGGCTTAAGTTTCTAAAAAAGGCTTTAAGAGAAAGCGAGGAGAATTTGAACAGAAAACCTCCCGTGTTCACCGAAACGGTGCTTCTTAATACACGGAAGGTTTTTAGTTTCCTTTTCGCCGAGTCTCTATTATTGGCCGGCGCCGGTATCGCTTTGCCCGTCCTTCTTCTTCCAAAACGGCTCGTCGTCCGCGGCCTTGAAGTTATAGACGGGCTTCATAATGTCGATTATGTCGACGGTATCGCGGATGACGTCGACGATATCCTCCAGGGCCTTATAGGCCATGGGAGCCTCGTCGATGGTGGACTCACTGACGGAGGTGGTATATATGCCCTCCATGGCGGCCCTGTAATCCTCGATGGAGAGGGTCTCCTTCGCCTTGGTTCTGGACATGATCCTGCCCGCGCCATGGGGCGCCGAGAAGTTCCACTCGGGATCTCCGCGGCCGACAGCGAGGACCGAGCCGTCGCGCATGTTGATGGGGATGAGCACGCGCTCGCCCGCGTGAGCGGCGATGGCGCCCTTCCTCAGTATCATCTCGTCCACGTCGATGTAATTGTGGATGGTGTGGAATGCCTCGCCCGCGATGAGACCGGCTCTTTCGCAGAGCACCTCAGCCATCTTCTCGCGGTTGCGCCTGGCGAAGCGCTGGCAGACGGCGACGTCGTGCAGGTAATCCTCCATATAGCTGCCGTACAGCCAGCAGAGCGCCTCGGGCACGTCGGCTTTCTTCGCCTTGTAGCTCTTCTCGAGCGCCTTGAGCGCGGACTGAATCTCGGATCTTCTGCCCTGCTCCTTGTAGGTGCGGATGATATCATCGCGCCTCTCGAAGTAATCCGCCTTGCCCGCGTGCAGATCGATCGCGAGCTGCTGATAGAGCTCGGCCACCTGCTTGCCCAGGTTGCGGCTTCCGGAGTGGATGACGAGCCAGTATTCGCCCTGTGAGGAGCGCTCGATCTCTATGAAGTGATTGCCGCCGCCGAGCGTGCCGAGGGAGCGCTCGAGTCTCTTCGTATCCTTCAGGGAGCGGAAGCACCTGAGCTCCGTCATATCGAAGCGCTCGATCCTGCCATCCCATACTCGCATGCCGGAGGGGATGAAATGCGCCGCCTCGTCGACCTTTGCAAGGTCGGGCTCGTTTTCGAGCCGAACTGTGTACATGCCGCAGCCGATATCCACGCCCACGATGTTGGGGCAGACCTTGTCGGTGACGGTCATGGTGGTGCCGATGGTGCAGCCCTTGCCGGAGTGTACGTCGGGCATTATGCGAATGCGGCTGCCCTCAGTGAGAGCGTAGTCGCACATCGTGCGGATCTGCTCTATCGCCTCGTTCTCAACGACAGTCGCGTAGCAGACCGCGGTATTTATCTTTCCCTTTATTTCAAACATATCTGTTTCCTTTCAAACAAGGCAAATGCCTTCTCATATTCGGTGCGCAGTTTTGACTCTTTTTCATACACGTCAAAGTATCCCCATTCCAGATAGTCACAGTCCAGAACATAAAACGGGTATTCAAAACGATAATCCCAAGGGAGTATCCTCGACAGAACAGCAGCTTTTTCATAAAACTGTTTTATATCGCGGCTTTGCGTCTTGTAAACCACGGACATCTCTTCCATGAGGGAGTTGCAGAACCGTTCAACATCAAACGGGTAGTTCTCCATCAGAAAAATCGTGTGGATTATCGCATCCTTTGGATCCTTTGCGTATTTCAAGCGATACAGTTCGTCGTTGCCCGGGTCTTCCGTGTACATTCTGTCCAGTTCACGGGAATAGGTTTCCCACACGTCAAAACCAGCTTTACAGATCTGCGCCAAGGCATATAACCTTTCCATATCTTTCACCTAAATAAACGGGCGGAACCTTCCCGGCTCCGCCCGCATATTCCTTTACGCGCATATCTTCGCGTACCTCTCGCGCCCGAGCACCTCGTTCATGAAGGCGTAGGGCGTTACGTTCCCTCCCGCGATCATGGAAAACAGCACGGGAGTCACGCCCGAGACGAGTATCACGCCCTGCTCGTTCATCCTGACGGGCTGATGTCCGTGACGGGAAGCGGCGTTCCAGAACACCACGCCGGGAAGCGTGTAGCCGTGTTCCTCGAACTTCTTTTTTGCGTTTTCAAAATTCGAAAGCGAGGCGTTCTCCACGCAGTAATCGAACTCCATATCGGAGATCATGACGAGCTTCTTGGGAAGATCCTTCTGCGGAAGCTTGTTCTTCACCGCGGTGCGGAGTATGAGATCGAATACGGCGTCGATATCGGTGTTGGCGACTTCGCAGAACGAGGAGGCGTACTGCAGCTTATCGCAGAAGGTCTCGCCCTTAAGCTTAATGAGCTGCGGCTTTGCCGAAAACTCGATGAAGTGGCCGGCGAAAGCGCCCCTGTTCTTATCGGCGAAATACAGGCCGAGAGAGAAAGCTACCGCCGCGGGCATGGGCGAAACGCCCAAGTATCCGCCGTACATCGAACCGGAGGTATCGACTACCGCGAGCATATCCTCGTCCCCGCCGTAATCGGGAAGGGATTCCCACGTGGCGTTGAGGGAGAGACGCTCCTCCTCGGAGATATTGGGATTCCTGCCGTAAGCGCCGCTCTTTAAGTACTTCTGCACGAGCTCATAGGGAGCGACGTTCGCGGCATGAAGCACGGCCTCGCCGGATCCCACCTTGCCTATGAAGGACCTATACCTCTCGCCGTCGTTCTTATAGAACGCGGCACGGTACTTGAACAGCGCGCGGGAAGGCTGCTTCTCGTAATCGAAGGTGTAGTCCTTTTCGCGGAGGTTGTTTTCGATTATGCGGATATAGGCGCGGAGCTTGACAAGCCTCTTGCGGTAATCCGCGTCGGTCATATCAAGAGCGCGGGCGATGCGCTTGGCGGAGAGCACGGTCTGCTTGTTAGACGCGTTGACGGAGGGCAGCCACTTGGCGAGGAGGGAAACCTCGCCGCCGTTATTCATAGCGGCTTCGTCCTTCTCGAGCCGGATGGCGATAAGGCTCATCACGTCTTTTTCAAGGGGAGTGCCGAGTAAAACGAGAAGGTCGTCGTACCTGCCGAATTCGGCGACGTACTTGAGATTCCTGCATACGGAAGCGGGCTTGTTTTCCGCGAGCCAGCGGAGTGCGACGCGGAACAGACGCCTTTCGCCAAGGCCGCCGCGCACGTCACGTGCGAAGAACAGTATCTTCATGGCGGCGTCGGGATCCTCGTTATACGCGCGGATGAAGCGGTCTGTGATATCCTTGTCCTCCGCGTGACGGAGAGCGCCCGCCGTCGAGAAGAGGTCGAGGCAGTCCGAGCCCGTGCCGGCATAGGTCACGGCTCCGTTTTCCGTAAGGGTGATGTTCGATTCATTGATAAGCTCCTGAAGCATGGGCTCATCTCCTTTCTGAATTAGAATTCCGGTGTGCGAAGAACCTTGGGCGGCCACAAGGCGCGAGTTACGGATTCGAACCGCGGTGACCACTTGATTGCTGTATGCGCCTCAGCAGAAGGGTCTCTTGGAAACAGCGTTCAATTCGCTGATCTGAATACCCTGCAGCGGAGCCTCTTGGCAATGGCGCACAATGCACCGAGCTGAATGCCCTGCCGCCCAAGGTTCCGCGCACGGGAAGATATGCCAAACTGTTGAGGGGTCCGATTCCCCAAATCAATTTGATGATCTCCTTACATACGCGGGGGGATAATCGGCAGAGAGCGGCGTTAAATCGCCACAGGCTCTGCCAAGTATCCTTGTGCATGTACACGTGATGCAGTGAGCGGACGGGACTGATTCCCGGCGGCTGTACATCGTGATGCAGTGAATGGACGGGAGCCTTCCCCGCCGATTATGCATCCGCATAATTGCGTGATACAAGGCGCCACACAGCCCGTTCCCGGGTTGGTTAATTCGGCGTCTGTACACCCGTGCACTTACACGGAACAAGGCGCCGTTTTCGTCGCGCACAGCCGGTAGCTATATTCCGGCTGCCGCCTTCCGGCTCCCAAAGCATGGTTCGCTGTTGGCGCCTTTATACATACGGCATTCCCGTAGCAATGGATCATTTTCAGCCCACATCGTTGAATGCCGTTTGTAATTAAGAGAAACAAGGCACTTTTTCATACGAGGGCCGAAGCCCAAGACCTCAGTTATAAGCTGAGTGCTTTTTCAAGCTATCGCAGGTCGAGATTGCTGTCAGTGCCTTTCTCGGTTCTCTCCAAGTTGTCGGCCTCTATGTGCCGGTGAACGGAGAGTTTGTTTCCCGCGGCGAGCTTTCAGGTGTGAGAAGCACGTTGCGGACGTTGGGTGTGCTCTCCAAGGCTGCGGCATCTGACGTGCCGTTAGCGGGAGAGCTAAGGATCAAGACGCTCTTTGCCCTCACATCGCGCGGTATTGTCTAACCGTTTTTGCCGCGATGCCGGTCCCGCAGGCATTACGGGGCCTTCGTTGAAGGTGTTGCTGTAAGCGTCTTCTTCAAACAAGCACTCCCATACAGTGGCTCATCGTCCACATTGGAAACGCCGTTTGAATTTAAGAGGATCAAGGCACTGTATAACATTGAGCACGACCCATACTCCGTAGGGCTTATACCCATTCGAAAGAGCCGGCCCCGCACGCTGATTTTCAGTCAGCTGTCTTTTACGACTACCGTCAATCATTGCTGTGAGTGCCTTTATTGCCTGCCGCCAAAGGCAAGGGATGTCCCAAGTGCGGTACAAGGGCGATTTTAACCTTCTGCAAGACGCGGGAGCTTATGCTCTATCTCGGTCAGTCACAGAGACCTTTCGGTCCGCGACAGTAAAAGGAGGTGATTGCTGTACGCGTCTTCTTGCGGCAAGCCGTAAACCAAGACGCGAGGTTTGCCCAACGATTTACAGTCGTGATCTTTGATCGCTGTGCGCGTCTTTCTGTTTACGCTGCCATTATATGGCAACAAAACGCCTTTATCACGGAAAAAAAGTTGCGAGATGCCGTTCGCATCCCGCAATTTCTCGGTTTTTTGCTGTTTTCGATGTTTATACATAAAAGAATGGCGCGCCGCAATTGACTTCGAGAGACCTGCCTTGTCAGTATTAAACGGTGCTCCATTCTCAAAAACAGTTTACATTGCCGAAAGGGTTTTGTCAACCGTCAATGCATTCCATCTGCTTCTTCAGCCTTTCCTTCACCAGTTCGACGAAGCTATCGGGCTCCGTGACCTTTATCATCGGCCCGAACGAGAGGAGCCTTATCAACATCTCGGTCTCGTCCGATTCGTCATAACGGAGCGTGACGCGGTACACGCCCTCGCCGACGCGCTCGGTCTCCTTTTCAAGGTGCGCGAAGTGCAAAAGCACGCGCTCGAGCGCCTTCCGGCGGTCGTAAAGCTCGAAGGTCACTGTGCGTCCGGCGTCCCTTTTGTGCTCCCTTCCCCGGAATTCCCCGTCGAAATAGCGGCAGCTCACGATCCTCGCCAGGTTCACGGTATCCCCGTATTTCGAGGCCTTGCCGAAGAGACGGAACTTATCGTCCTTCTCCGAATATTCGAGGTGGTCCGGCATCATGACGACGCGCAGGGTGTTCCCCTTGCGGTTTATGATGTGGATGTCAAGCGGCCTCTTCTCCCGGATAGCCCTGAGTATGCGCGTAAATCTCGCGGCGTACATGGGATCGTCATACGGATCACCGTCGCCGTAGCTGTCGAATATCTCGAAATCCTCTTTTGTGAAGAGGGGCTCAACGTTATCAAGCTCCGGCATTTCGACGCCGAAAAGCTTCATACGCGGATCGAGCATGACTGCCTTGAGCCAGCGCTTCTCAAGCTCCGTCGCGGGCATGGACGGCGCGTTTTTGATGGGCGTTCGCCCGTCCTTCGTTATCACCTGCCAGCGCTCGTCGGAAAGCGCGGAGCCGATGTAGAGGAAGCTCTCGTCAAATGCGCGCTCCTTCGCCGCGTTCATGATATCGTCCCTTGTGACGGGGCGCTCAAGCGCGATCTTAATCAGCTCGGCGACGGCTTTATAGTATGCGCTGTAAAGCTCGCTGAATATCATTCCTTATCGCCCCCTAACCCGTAGAGGCGGTACATCGCCTTGATATCCTCCAGAAAGCGCGCCTCGAGGAGCTTATCGGAGATATGAAGCTCGGTGATCCTGCATATGAAGGTGCGTATCCACGGCACGAGCTCCGAAGCGTCGTACACGTCGGCGGAGAATCTTGAATGGTGCTCGTCGATCCTTTCGACCGTGCCGCAGCGCTTTTCGCGCTCGAGCCTCTGGTGGATATGCTTCTCCCAAGCCTCATACCGAACGGTGAATTCCACGCGATCGAGCTCATCGCCCGAGCGGCTGCGGGTGCTCGCTCCCCAGAGATGCCTCTTCATGGAGGCGAAAGCCGCCCTGTGCTCATCGAAGCTTTCGCAGATCTCACCGGGCTCGACGGAGACAATGCCGTCCGTGCGGAACGCGATAATCTTTTTGATGCGGGAAACGTACGCCATGAGGTACTGCCGCCCTGTCTGCACTCCGCGGAGTATCTTCAGGGGGACGACGTCCCTTTCGGTGAAGCGCTCGCCGCGCTTGCCGGAGACCTCGATGGTCACGAAGCGCTTTTCGCGCATGGCGAGGAACAGCCCGCAGACGATCTCGGTATCCATCGCGAACGTGATGCAGTGGTGCTTGAACGTGAAAACGCTCCCGTCTTTGTCCTTCCGGTCGATGAGATACGAGCCGATCACCCCGCAGGGAGCGGTCTCGGAGAAGAACGCGAGCGCGGCGGGGTCGATCTCGCCCACGTCCTCCGCGCGGCGGTAGGTCATGCTCCTTCCGCGCTTCTCGGCGATGATTATGCCCTCATCCGCGTACTCCGAAAGCTTCTTGCGGACGGTGGAGGCGTCGAACGTGCGTGGCTCCTCAAAGGCGGAGAGATACCCGTCGATCCTTTCGGTGATCTCGTTCAGCGTCAGCTTTATCTCGGGCGAGGAGAGTATGTCGAGCAGTATGAAATGCAGCGTGATATCGCCGTCGGTGAAGCTCTTCGCCTTCCACGCCTTGAAGAGCGGATTGTGCCTTGAAGCTCTGCTGTCGATGGAGAGGAACACGCTCTTGCCGTCGGGCATGCGGCGGAACTGCATGTATTCGCCCAGCCAGCTTTCCACCCTGCGCCGCTCGTCGTCGTAGCTTCTCGCGCTCTTCTTTCCGACCTCCTCACGGCTCCTGAAACCGAACACGAAAAACTCCCGCATGTACTCACGCGTGCGGTTGAAGTTTTTGATCAGTTCGGTGTAGGGCATGGGTGCCTCCTAATCCTTTTTGAAAAGGTCTGTATCCCTTGCGTCCGGGAATTCCCTGTCAAGAATAGCGATTGCCTCCTCTTCGGAACGCGCTTCGCTTAGAAGAACGAGCAGCCTTTCGGCTATGGCATCCTTATCCTTGTAGGGTTTACATATTTTAGATGTTAGAAGAATAGTCTCCCATGAATACTTCCTCTTTTTCTGCAGCTCCATAAGTCGGAACCTCGGCCTGACTTCGTCGGCCTTCTTTCTGGGAAGTCTCGGCTGAGCAGGCGGCTTGGGTTTTCTGTTTTCAAACAGTTTTTTATGCTCTGCAAAGAAGTCATAGTAGATCTGAGCGTTTTCCAGTTCCCACCAATCCTTGACTTCGGCTGGATAAGAATCGAGGTCGTAGATCCTCGCTCCGTTCATGGCAAGCAGGAACGGAGAATGCGTTGCGATAATAAGCTGACAGCCGCAATACCGGACAAGATCCTCAAGCACCTGCTTCAATTCAAGCTGCATCTTGGGAGACATGCTGTTCTCCGGCTCGTCAAGGCAATAGAGCGTGTCGTTGCTTAACTTAAGTTTGAAGAACTTAAGCGCGGTCTCGCCGTTTGAGCAAAGCTCGATCTCTTTGCCGACTTCGCGCCTTAGAAACTGCCGCCTTGAAACGCTCTTCTTCCTTGAAAGCACTTGCAGCCTCAAAGCTTCATAATCGTCCATACTGTTGAGTTGTACCGTAGATCCGAATTTCAGCTTTGCGTATTCTTCCTTTCCCGCCTCGATACCTTCACCGATCTCCTTGTTGTTAGCTCTGACAGCAAGCATATAATCGAACACGTCGTCGCTCGTGATAATTCTTGATCCGTTCGGTACCCGATAATCATCGCCCTCATCGTCACAACCCATAGAGTAACTGCATGCATCGACATAAGAGTCAAAGAGCTCTCCAGAATTATACGGAGCGATCCTCTTGAGTTCCAGCTTTTGAGCTATCAGATTAAGAAGAGTGCTTTTGCCTGAACCGTTGCCGCCGTAGAAGATGGTAACTTTCCCAAAAGCGATATTCCCCAGATCCTTCTCATCAAAGATATGGCAGGGATAGATATTGTCGATATACGGGAAGCACCCGCCGTTTTCGGCAGCACGCGCGCGAATCAAGCGTTCTTCCTTATCTATCGGTAATGAAAAAGAGCTCAAATATACGGGCATCGTTTTTTCTCCTCTCAAGGAATCCTCTCGTTTAGTTGGCCCTATTCCTTGTTTCATTGAGATTATACAGTATTAGCCATAGAAATGCGACACAAAAAATGGTACTCAGTATCAGCATGCAGCAATATATTATACGCTGAATAATGTATCGCCAGGCGATTTGAAACAGTATTGTTCGGAGTGGAAAATAAAAACACAAAACCCGAGCGTTACGCCCGCTCGGGTTGAAAAAGGTCGAGTATGTTTCACTTTTCAGGAGTGTCTTCGCTCCAATAGCCCATCGCTGCAATATGCCCGTTCAGGTTTTCTATGGCACCGTCAACCTTGAATTTCGTTAAGTGCGTGTACACCGATAATGTCATCTCCACGCTGGCATGGCCGAGAAACTTCTGCGCGGATTTCACATCAACACCGGCATCATACAGCAACGTCGCATAAGTATGCCTGAGCATATGTGCGGTAAACGGCTTGATGACCAGTTCCTTGTTCCTGCTTCGGGAAGCGTTTCGTCCCCCATAGTAGAGGTTCAGGTGATTCATGTATGAATGCCATGCGCTGCTGTAAGCAGAGTCGGACATGTATCCGCCGGAGGAATCCGGGCAGACGACATCCTTGGGAGCACCTTTAACTTCCATCAGCACATCATGCAGAAAACGCGGGATAGGTACTTCCCGTATTCCTGCCCTGGACTTGGGTTTTTTGATCGCCGGTTGATTCTTGATTACAGTTACAGACTTATTCACGGTAATAATATCGCGCTTTAGATCAATATCTTTCCAGTGCAGTGCGAGCATCTCTCCTTTACGCAGTCCGCAATAGAGCATTATCAAGGCAGGATATCCCATGAAGTGTGATGACCATGTCTCATTAACCATTTTTATCTGGTCATCATCCAAAGCCTCCCTTTCTTTAGCTTCCTTCCGGGGAATAGTAACCCTTTCGAACACATTCCGTGTTATCATTTCGGAATCCACAGCAAGATTCAGGATCCGCACAGCGGTTTGCTTTATCTGCTTCATGGTCGACGTAGAAAGTCCCTCGCGTGCTTTCTCGCCGATAAGGATCTGGAAATGAATCGCTTTCAGGTCTTTGATTTTCATAGAACCGAGAGACGGAAGCAAATGCCTTTCTATCAGACCGGTCTGCCTGTATATCCATTTTTCCGTCATTCCGGCTCCCTGGCTTTCAAGCCAGAGGTTTGCAAGCACTCCAAAGGATGTGTTTCCTGCATTATATCCGATGCCCAAGCGTATTCCGTCGGTGGCTTCGGCGATTTTCTCCTCTAGCTCCTTCTGGGTTTTTGCATAGACGGTCTTTCTGATGTATGAGCCGTCCGTCCTTTTGCCGACATTGATCTGCTTTTGATAAAGCCCGTTTTCGCGTTTCTTTTGTTTAGGCATCTGTCTTCCGCTCCTTTTCCTTGAGCCAATTAATGAAGCTTTCTTTCTTCACCCTCCGCTGACTGTTCAATAGAAGCAACGGAAAGTCATCCGCTTCGGTGATGGTGTAAGCGGATGCAACGGAAATTCTGAGAACATCCGCCACATCCTTAACCATAAGAAACTCCGGAAGCTCATCGTAGCTCCGATACTCCTTGGGTATATGTATTCTGCGTTCTCGTCTTTCATCGGCCATTTTTCTCGTCCTCCTTTTCGAGCCACTCGAAGAAACTGTCTTTTAATACCAGGTCACGCTTCATTATCTCCAACTTTGGGAAATCTTCGCGTTTGAATAGGCTCCTTGCTGCCGACTCTCCGATCCTCAACAAGTACTTAATGTCCTGAACATTGAGAATGATCGGGAGCTTACTTGGACTGATCCTGTTTTTGCGTTTCATGCTTATCCTCCTTTGAATTTTGATCTACCCAGGAAAAGAAACGGTCTTTCCTTACGCAGAACCGGTTCCCGATAATCATTTTCGGGAAATCGGGCCTTGCAAAAAGAGTATAAGCGTATTCCTTGGATATGTTGAGGATGTCGGCGACATTTGAAACATACAATACAATCTTTTTTTCGTAATTCATTGTGCATTCTCCTCCAGAGAGCTCAGCCAGTCCAAAAGATGAGTCCGGGTTACAAACCTCCGCTTGCCGATTGTGATTGTCTGGAAAGCTTCCCCCTTGCGGAACAGTTCTCTTGAGTAGTTGATCGAGATGCCGAGAACAGCCGCTACGTCTGCAGGTGCAAGCAGCAACGGGAGTGATTCTAAAACTTCATCATACGTTTGGAACATTGTAACCTGCCTCCTTAAATCTCCTGCGAATCCTCTTTATTGCGTTATGGATTGATTCAGAAACTGACTGTAAGGATGTGCCCTCCTCGGCTGCTATTGCTTCGAGAGTCATCCCGTCACCATAATACTTATAAAGCCGCGCAGCAACAGTCTCGGATGTTTCTTCTGATATGAACTGAATTAGAAGGGCATGGCACTCGTTCTTTATCACTTCATCCTCTGTGGAAGATGCCTTGGGGAGAGCGTATTCCATTTCCAGCGTAACGCCAGGTGCTACCAGCCGGTCCCATTTTTTCCGGCTCTTGGTCTCTTTTCTCCTGAATCTGATAAACTGTTTATCGAGCTTAACGTCATATGGGGTTTTCGAGAGCACATCTTTGTATAAACTGCGATCTTCTTCACTATACAACTTAATTCTGTACTTCTCTTTTTTCCTCTTTTCAGCTGCACGGGAGGAGTCGTCAGGAGTATAGGAGCCATTGCCAAGCTCCTGCTGATTCTTAAACTTGCTCTCAGGCAAACTCCCGGTTTCTGATGCCTTGCTTCGATCTCTTTCAATAGTTTTGAAAACCATATTACTTGATCCTTTCGTTGCTTTTTATAGTTCGTGCAATAAAAAACCGGCAGATAGACTTATCCCGTCTGGGATAATCCATCTGCCGGAAACCTCTTGATCCTCAGCCAAGTCCGATCACTTAACAGATCCGGTCTGCTGTTGCCGATGCCCTTAACGATACACAGCCGAGTACGGCACTTTACCGGGCAGCAAAACCGCAGTATTCTTTTGTTAGTCCGATGCCTTTCCTGACTTTTTCTCCAAAACTTCCACGGACACCTTAGAGTCCTGGTCAACTGTGAGCTTCAGCGGATGACCGCATCTTGAGCAGGTCAGCTCTATCAAGTCACACCGCTTTGACCTGCCTATCGGTTTACCGCACTTCGGGCAGAAAGCATACAACAAAGATTCAATCGCTTCCATATCTGATCCACCTCGGTTCTGCCTTACGGTTTCTGCGTTCATTTTTAAACGGCCTTCCTTGCGAGATAAGCGGGCAACTGATTCCATGAAAGAAGAGGGAGCGTTACCATACCGTGGGTCATAAACGCTATATCCTGCGATTCGGTATTGCAGTGTTCGCAAATCATTCTCCCATCCGTTTCCTCAAGGTAGAGTCCCTTGTTCACTGTGCCGCAAACCGGGCACTTAACGTCGTACTGTTTCATAGTCATGCCTCCGTTACAAATCCAAAATTTTAATCGTGTAAATATCATCGAACAGTATTGGTTCGTCATCCAGCTTCAACCGCCTAAAAGCGGTGTTCAGGTAGGTCACAGTACCGGTTCTGACCACGTCGTGAAAGGCCTTGTAGTAGGATATCTCGACCTTCATGCCTCGCTGAAGTCTCAGCATGGTTCGTGAATTGGCATCGGCGTCCTCCTCCGAGATCCCGTGCTTATCCACCCTTGAATGGCGTTCCTCACGGTCTCTCAGAGCTTCCTGGAGTCCTTTCATCGCGTCGAACGGCGCAAATTGCTTAGCTCTTTCCGCTCGGGTCATCATAGCCTGCTCTGTGTCCTCCTATAAACGTGTTCCGTTCCCGCTGGGTGCCTTCCGGCATGAAATTGATGCCGTTCAGCACAGCGTTCTTGCCAAATCGCTGCCTTATGTCTATCACAGCCTGCTGCGCGGTCTTTTCGCGTTCGACCGCGTCGAAGTCCGTGAACAGGTCGTAGCCTTCACAGCCCTCGTCGCATACGTCGTTGAACGCGATCCCGAGCCTTCGTATCGGAACGTTCCGGTTCGTTGTTCTCTCGTACACTTCCACCGCAGCTTCTGTAAGGAAGGAAGCGAGAGCTGTGGTCACGGTGAGCTTTGTTCCGCCTTTTGTCGGCGGGATCTCGTCGTGAGAGTATCCGACGAATATGCTGACCTTGTTCGTTATGACCTTGCGCCGCATGAGTTCGGCAGCGCCGTTCAGAGCCATTTCGTGTATTACGGTCTTTGCTTCATCATAGCTGTAATCACGCGGGAGTATCTGTGAGAACGATACGGACTTTGATTTGCTTTTATAGCCTTTTATGTCCGATATCAAGCACGGTTCCCGTCCCCATGCGTGATCTATCAGCAGCTCGGCATTCTTGCCGAAGATCCTGTACATAAGGTCTGTCGGAAGGTTAGTGATACCGCGCATATCGTACACGCCGTATCTTTCAAGCCGGCGGGCAGTGCCGTTTGCTACCATCCAAAAGTCTGTGATCGGGCGGTGATCCCATAGCGTCCTCCTGTAAGTCTCTTCATCCAGATATCCGATATGATCCCTGGCATGCTTTGCGGTGATATCCAGCGCTATCTTCGCAAGATACAGATTGGTACCTATCCCGGCGGTAGAAGGGATGCGATACCGGTCCGCGATCTGATTCATCAGAAACTTGGCAAAAGAAAAAGCGTCGGTCCTGTAAGTTGCGAGGTATTCCGTGACATCGAGGAATGCCTCGTCTATGGAGTACACATGGATATCCTCTGCAGCAATGTAGTCAAGGTATAGCGAGTAGATATCGGCGGTGTACTCTATGTATAAAGCCATACGGGGCGGTGCGACTTCATACTTCACGTCCCGCGGGATATCGGACAGCCTGCAGCGGTTCTTTATCCCGAGTGTCTTCATATGCGGGGTGATTGCAAGACAGAGCGCGTTCCTTCCGCGGGTCAGATCTGCGACTACAAGGTTTGTTTCAAAAGGATTAAGCCTGCGTTCAGCGCACTCTACCGAAGCGTAGAATGATTTCATGTCTATGCAGAAGTATGTGCGCTGCCGTTCCATGATTATTGCTCAATATCCTTCAGTACCTTTACCGCGATTCCCTGTATCTCGCAGTTGTCAACATAGATGTCTTCCATCGAGGAGTTCTCCGGGTGCAGACGGATACGGCCTTTTTCCGGATAGAACCGTTTCAAAGTAGCTTCGTCGTCCACCAGGGCAACGACCATCTGACCTTCATTTGCAGAGTTCTGTCTGCGGACGATCACAAGGTCTCCGTCGTCGATACCGGCTTCGATCATACTGTCACCGTTGGCTCGAAGTATGAAGAAGTCTCCCTTTCCGATGAGCGAGAGAGGCAAAGGAAGGTACTCTTCAATGTTCTCTTCCGCAAACTTCGGAATACCGCAGGCTACGGAGCCCAGCAGGGGTACTCGAGCGATCGGAGACTTTGACTTCGTAGTGACCATCGTGCGCCATCCGGAATAATCAAGTATCCCGTCTTTACGCATCTGTGCTATATAGCGCTGTACAGTGGCCTTCGATGATCCGACGCCGTCGGCAACCTCCTGCATCGTAGGAGATATACCTGCGTTGTCGGTGAAGTTGCTTATGAACCTCTCGATCGAAGCCATCAGTTCCTTGTCCTTGCTTCTCATGTCAACACCTCCAATATAAGACACGTGTCTCATTTGCGTGGTTATTATACACAGCTGCAAAACCGGAGTCAATAGTATTTCGAACAAATTTTCTTTATAGCACGATAGAGTCGATTTCTGGCGACAATACAATGGTTCTGTTGTTCCAATTACCGACTTTTCTCTTCCATTTTCGCAGGCGATATGTTATAATAACAATTGGCGTAATCTATCCGACGGGAAGGAGCAAGTATGGCGACCTCGAACTATCAGAAGATCAAGATGCTCAAGCTCATGGAGATGCTGCGCACTGACGCCGATGAAACGCATCCCCTGACTACGGATGAGATATGCCTCCGACTGGAAGAGATGGAGATCTCCTGTGACCGCAGGACGGTCACAAAGGATATCGAACTCCTCAACCAGTATGGGTATGAGGTGCTGAGTCGTATGGTCGGGCATAAGAAGGGGTACTTCCTTGCCGACAGAAGCTTCTCCCTGTCCGAACTCAAGATTCTGATCGACGCCGTCCAGGCCGCCTCATTTATTACCGAAAAGAAGTCGGAAGAGCTTATCGGAAAGATCGCAGGTCTCGGCAGCAGCTACCGAGCCGATCTGCTCAAAAACAGCCTCGTCAGATTCAATACGTCCAAGCATACGAACGAACAGGTCTATTATGCCGTTCTGAACATCGAAACCGCACTCCTCGAAAGGAAGAAGGTTTCGTTTTTCTATTATGATCTTGATGAGAACGGCGAACGAGTGTACCGAAAGAACAAGCGCCGCTATATTGTCGATCCCGTTTCGCTCGTTATGCACGAGGACAACTACTACCTGCTTGCATACAGCGAGAAGTACCACGGCCGCACGACCTACCGCATCGACCGTATGGAGACCGTGGATATCGAGGACTCTTCTATTTGTACTGAAGCGCAGGACATGCAGAGCTCCGTCGACGAGCATGTGAAGCAAGCTTTCCGCATGTACGGCGGCCGTATTGCGAAGGTCACTCTCCAGTTCGATCGTTCGCTCATCGGCTGCATCTACGATAAGTTCGGCGAGGATACGAAGATTACCTCCCAGGGAAACGACCTATTCCGTACGACCGTCAATGTTCAGGTCGCTCCGACCTTCTTCGGCTGGGTGTTCCAGTTCATGGGCAAGATGGAGATCGTAGGGCCGAAGAGCGTTAAAGAAAAGTATTTGTCGCTTCTCAATGCCAAGTTATGAATTGAGTAACATGCAAGAAATATAGTAATATTGAAAGAAGAGAGTGTGTCATGAGTGAAGTAAAAAAGCTTCGTGTCTTTGAGGCATTTGCAGGTATTGGGGCCCAGGCCTCAGCTTTAGAGCGGCTTGGGATCAATTATGAAATTGTAGGAATTAGCGACTGGTTTATTGACGCAATTGAATGTTATGCAGCTATTCACTGTGAGAATGTCGAAGTGGATGTTCCCCAGGATATTAAACTCGTCGAAGAATACCTTAATCAGTTTACGTTTAGTGCTACGTCTATTAGGCCAACTAACTTAAAGATTCTATCTGAAGATCAAAAACGCGATTTATACAGGGCAAATAAAAAAGCAAATAACTACGGGTCCATAACTGAATTAAAGGGCGCGGATATGCCATTAACAGATTTGCTTGTTTACAGTTTTCCTTGTCAGGACCTTTCAACAGGTGGACTAGGGAAAGGCATGAAAAAAGGCTCCGGTACACACTCCGGACTGCTTTGGGAGATTGAAAGGATTTTAAAAGAGCTTTCAGCTCTTAATAGATTACCGGAATATCTATTGCTTGAGAACGTGAAGACTATTAAAGCAGATAAGAACAAAGAAGATCTTGAACAATGGTTGGGGTTTTTGAACTCAATAGGGTACTCAAACAGTAATTGCATGATTCTAAATGCATTGGATTTTGGAGTGCCCCAGGATCGCGAAAGAGCATTTATTGTCAGCCATTTAGGAGAGGTCCTAAATGTTAAAGAGAAAATCGAATCCAAAAAGAAAGAGCGACAGTACAATATTCACGATTTCATAATGGATGATTATCAAAACCCAACTTACAAGCGGGAAGCAAACATCGCGCAACTAAATAAAACTCCCTCGAGAGATGTAATGTGGGAGATTAACGGAAAAGAGATAAACGACAACACAATAATCAGAACCATAACGTGCAATATGGATCGGACACATACTGCAGCTTTGTTCGAATACACCGGCCCAAAGGGGAAGACTTACCGAAGACTAACGCTTCGTGAAGCCTTCCTGTTAATGGGGTTCACTGCTGATGAATACGAAAAAGCAGCATCTCTTGGATATAGTTACCGTAAGCTTAATAAGTTAATCGGCAACTCTATTGTTGTGAACGTGCTGGAAGCTGTATTTGATTCAATGTTCGGTGATAAGTATAAATAACTTTCAGACGAAAGATGTAACGAACCTAGGCAGAGTGATAAACAAAAAAGCAGGTTTGCACCGCTTGGAAAGGTAACAAAAATGGGTGAATTAGTTGAAAAACATTTCCCGGCAAAAGCGTTGCTTACGGGGCTAAGGGCTATCGGGTATAACTTTTCAACTGCTGTTGCGGATATTATAGACAACAGCGTCTCGGCCCAAGCGAATACCGTTAGAATCTATTCTGATCCTCTTGCAACTATTCCGTATTTCTGCATTCTTGATAACGGAAACGGAATGAGTTTTGCTGAACTTAACAACGCAATGCTTCCAGGATCAGATAGAACGGGCAAAGAGGACTGCGAGCTTGAGCTCGGCAGGTTTGGTCTTGGCTTAAAATCTGCTTCTCTTTCTCAGTGTCGAGAGTTTATCGTAGCTAGTAAGAAATATGGCAAAATCAATGCAATGTCATTTGACTTAGACGAGATAGAAAACAGCAACAAGCTCGTCCTATCAGTGCTGGATAAAAATGAGATCGCCGAACTGCCATATATTGCTGAACTGCGCGAGTACTATAGCGGAACATTAGTAGTTTGGGAAAAGTTTGATAAAATTGAATCCAGCTCTAAGAGTTTCGAAGATAGCTTTAGGAGCGCTGTTGCCGAAGCAAAAAAACACGTAGAATTCGTATTTCATAGGTTCTACGATGATCTTGAAATCTACTTCAATAACAAACGAATCGAGCGAAGAGATCCGTTTTTGCTTGGTTCATTCGGACGTCAGCAAACGGGCAGAACAACAAGGATCAGTATTGGAGAATCTATTATTACGGTAACACCATACACTTTGCCGTTTGCAAACACGCTGACATCCGAGGAAAAAGCACTGCTAGGCAATCCGAAGAGCATATATGACGAGCAAGGGTTTTACATCTATCGGAACAAAAGGCTTATCTCTTGGGGCAATTGGATGAGGATGGGCATACGCAGTGAGCTGAATAAGCTGGCCAGGATTCAGGTTGATATTCCATCGTCCTTAGATGAAGTATGGACTTTAGATGTTAAAAAGTCCTCTGCAAAAATTCCTGATATCATAAAGAACCAGATAAAAGCTGCCGTTGAGGATTCGGTAATTAGAAGCAGAAGGACAACGCGTTTCCCGGGCGTAAAGGAACAGATGCCCGAAGTCCAAGTTTGGGACCGTGTTAATTTGCACGAAGGCCAGATTAAATATCAGATAAACAGAGAAATGCCCGCTATAGTTGCACTCTCCAATGCCATAGGCGAGAGCGAGAAAGAATTGTTGGAAATAGTGCTGTCGCAAATTGAAAGCTATCTTCCTAAGTATCGTATTAATAACGATAATATGGATGCATTAACCATTGTTAATTCTGGAGAAGACGTCGAAGACGAGCGACTGATAAGCGAGATAGAAACCATCATTGCCTTCTTTGATAGCGAAACGAGAAAGAGTGTCTTCGAAAACATTTTCATGGCAGAAAACTATCAGAGACTATTACCCAGGAAAGAAGAAATTAAGAGGAGGATTTTTGGAAATGACAACTGAGAAATATCAAGTAGCAGTTAATACGCTTTATACTGTACTATACGGTGCGATTCAGGGTAAACGGATTCCGCACAACGATGTCGTTCAGACTGCGAAGGCTCTTTTTCCGATAGTGCTTCCTAATTTGGTTGCAACGGAAGAACACAATCCTATTGTAAAAGCGGTTGTCAGCCGTTACGAGAGCGAAGTCGGAATTATAACATACGATCCTGAGTTCATTGATATTGACCGAGAAGCAAAGTATTGGCTATACAAGGAAAAAGAGCGTATTCAACATCCGTTTTTTGACAGATACAAGCTCTATCTGTCAAACAACGGATTTGAACCTAAGGTGATAACAAATATTGAAACTACTTGTGAACAGATTCTGGCAAGATGCGCAAACCCAAAGACTACAGCTTTGTCAGAAAAGAAAAAAGGCCTAGTTGTTGGAGATGTTCAATCGGGAAAAACAGCCAACTATCTTGGCTTAATTAATATGGCGTATGACTACGGGTACCGCATAGTTGTTCTTTTAGCGGGAACAACCAATTCTCTTCGCGAACAGACACAAAAACGTACAGACAGCGGAGTGATTGGCGCAAGAAGTGAAACTATCGGCAATACAATTGAATTTATAGGTGTTGGTCTAAATACCAACGAACACTTTGCTGTGCCGTTCACAAATCAGATTAATGATTTCAAAAAATTTGTTCAAAAGAATTATAATGTTGCAATTGCAGACATAAATAAACCGGTCGTATTGGTCGTTAAGAAGGTTAAGAGCGTTCTGGAAAGTGTAGCCGAAAGACTTCAATATGAATTGAGCGATAAAGGTTTGGATTGCAAAAGCATTTTGATTATTGATGACGAGGCAGATAATGCTTCTATCTCGACAGCAAAAGATCCGGACAAGCCTACGGCTATTAATCGATGCATTCGTGATATTTTCAACAAATTCCCGATTGCATCGTATGTTGGGTATACAGCAACGCCGTTTGCTAATATTTTTATCAATCCCAAAGACGACGAAAGCTATTTGGACTTATTCCCGAGCGATTTTATAGCTCAGCTTCATGCACCGAGCACATACTTTGGCGGAAGGCTTGTCTTTCCGGCTGACGGAACCCGTTCTAGGTATGTAAGATTAATTTCTGAGAGCGAAGATAATTTTCTTCCGGTTGTTCACGATAAATATGTGCAATACCCTGCCATGGCAAAAAGCTTGGTTGAGGCTATAAATTCGTTTGTTATCTGCAATGTTATAAGAACACTTCGCGGCCAGGGACTAAAGCATCGTAGCATGATGATTAATATCACAAGGTATAACGATACACAGGCTCTTATTTGGGAGAGAGTAAATGAGTATCTTGAAAAACTCAAAAATGCTATTGAGCAGTTAAGTGATATGCCGGTTGCCGAATTCATCAAGAACCGTTACTGCAATGCTCTTTACGAACTATACACTAAAGATGAGTTTTTTAAAATCATTCGTGAAGGAAATAGCGAAGAAGCAGAAGGGCCAATCCCTTGGGAACAGATTCAGAGCGGGTTGTATGATGAAATCAAAAAAATCATTGTGGTTGTAATCAACTCAAGAAATGGACAAATGAATAACCTTGACCCTTCAGGGAGTAAAAAACGCTTTGACTATGATGACAAAAAGGATGAAGGAGCCAGGGTTATTGCGATCGGAGGCATGGTGCTTTCTAGAGGCCTTACTCTTGAGGGGCTGATGATTAGCTACTATAGCAGACATGCCGGGGCATACGATACGCTTCTCCAGATGTGCCGTTGGTTCGGATATAGGCCAAGGTATATGGACTTATGCCGTATTTATCTGTCTCAAATCAGCATAGACCAGTTTGATGCAGTTTTATCCGCCACGGAGGATTTAAAAACGCAATTTGGAGAAATGAAGTTGCGCGATAAGAAGCCTAGTGACTTCGGCATTATGATCAAAGAATGCCCTGACACTCTTGAAACAACGTTGCTCATAACAAGCAGAAACAAAATGCGCGGAACGGAGACTTTTGTCCGCAGTCTCAATTACAGCGGTGTCTATGCTGATACATCGAAATTGGATAAAGATCCTGCTGTGAATAAGCATAACATTGAGGCTTTCCGAAGATTCTGCAAAAATGTCGAATTCAAGTGGGTGAGCAAGGATGGTAATCCAAACTCACATCGGTACTACATGGCACAAAAAGTGTCTCAGCATTACATTGCCCAACTGTTTAAAGATATACGTATACCAATAGAAAATAAAAAATTTAATACTGCAGGACTTGCGGAGTATACAGAGGATAGTGACAAGTACCCCTGGTGGGACGTCGTAATTGCAAATGGAAGTCAAAAAGATGGAAAGCAGTTTATGGACGTTTATCCGGTCGTTCGTAGTTTTCATACTAGAAGCGAGACAGATTTTATTCGAATCGGTGGATCAAACAACCGAGTCCTCGATCCTGGACAGTTAAATGCAGGGCTATGGTACAAAGAAGGAGAAGCACTATCAGCAAAGGAATACTTAAAGCACCGCAGAACGCCTATTCTTGTAGTGTTTCCCATAGCACTTAATGAAGTAAGTCAAGAAGACACGGAAGATGAAACGATTTATAAAGCAAAGGCAAAGGCTGCTTTCGAAGGGGAAGTGCTACTTGCGTTCTCATATGCCTTTCCCGATACAGAAACAAAAGTTATGGTGACATATAGAGCAAATGCTGTGATGATAGATCAGATGATAAAAGGAATTGAAACTGACGATGAAGACGAAGGAGTTGAAGACACAGATGATTGATTTTAGCGAGATATATAACAAGTTTTGCGATCAGCAGCATGGTAATCAAAAGAAAGTCCCGGTGGATTCGTGTATAGAAGTTTTCTTTGGATTTAGTTTCGAAGGGAATCTTCGTCTTTCTTTCATGTCGAAAGGCGACTGCCCTATGATGGAGTCCACATCAATACTCCATGTGGTCCAGGGAAGAGAGGGTAAAGACTCCTATTGGACTTCTTTCGATCTTCTTAACGGGGAACTAAAAGAAGCATACTTCAGCTTTTGCGAAAACATGATTGACTCTATTGTTGAAATCCGCGACGAGTCCTTGGCACTAAATATGCTGAGGAGACGATTTATCACATGGAAAAAGCTTTTCCAAAAGGTCTCCGGTGGAGATATTTCAAAGGAAAAGCTTATGGGTATTTTCGGTGAGCTTGCAGTGCTAAAGGAGATTATTTCTAAAAAGTATGGCGTTGACACGGCGATACAAGCATGGGGCGGACCCAAAATGCAAAGTAAAGACTTCACCGTGGGAGATACATGGTATGAGGTAAAAACTATAGGAGCAAATGCAGACAGTATTCGCATCTCTTCACTCGCTCAACTATCTTCCCCAAATAACGGACATTTAGTTGTGGTCCGTGCTGAGGCCGTATCTCCTGAGGCAGGAGGGACAAGCTTAGCGATCATTGATTTAGTTAAAGAGATCTTGCTATTGGTATCCAGTGAGAGTATAGAAAATGATTTCATAAGAAAAATCCAGGGCATGGGGATCGATGTATACGGAAAGGAGATTAACTCAAGGTTCGATATAAAGTCGATTAAATCATACTCGGTTGCAGAAGAATTCCCTAGAATCACAGTAGATAATGTTCCGTTTCCGGAAATTACGGATGTGAACTATGTGTTAAGTGTGGCATCCATTTACAGATTTATAGAGGAGTAAAGAATGGACATCCTTGAGTTTCGCGAAAGTTATATAAATGAGGATATCAATGCAGAGGCAGTAAACACTATGCGGTATCCGGTTGAGGTGTTTATTGACAATGCAGCAGATATCCTTAAAAACGATTACTCTCTCATTACTGACATGAGTCAGTGCTTCTTTTCCTTTAGTAAAGGAACAAGGGCATATAAGAATATGCATATTGATGCTGCATATTTAGATCTTGCGTCAAATGCTCTTGACTTGCTCTGCGCAGATTATAATGAGGGAGAGATCACGAATATAACCAATGAGATTCTTGGAAATAAATCTCAGCTTCTGCTGAATTTCTTTGAGAATTCATTAAAGGGGTTCTTTGTATCTGCTGAACAGGCTGATCCTGCAGTACAGCTTGCACGAGATATTCGAAACAATTATAAAGACATTCATACAATACATCTGTTTGTAGTTAGCACTAACAGGCTAAGTAAAAGCGTTAAAAATCTTGACTTTCCAGATTATACCTTTAAAGAGCACACATTTAAGGTGACGCTTGATGTTCTTGATATTGAAGGAATATATAGATCTAAACTGGCCGGATTTGAAAAAGAAAAGATTGTAATTAATTGTAACGAATTTGGCATCCGAGGGATCCCATGTATTAAGGCAGATATTGGAACCGACCAATATGAGTCTTATTTGGCCATTGTACCGGGCTCTTTCCTCTCAGAGATCTATAAAAAGTATAGCTCTGCGCTTCTTGAATCAAACGTCCGCTCGTTCCTTAAGTTTAACGGGGCAGTCAACAAGGGCATTCGTGGGACAATACTAAATGAAAAATCAAGGTTCTTTACATACAATAACGGGATATCGACTACTGCAAGAGGTGTAACCATTGTTTCGGACCCGATATGCGGCAACATGATAACGGCGTTTGACGATCTTCAAATAATAAACGGGGGCCAGACAACCGCAACATTGGCGGCGACCAACATAAAGAATAATGCAGACTTAGAGGGCATATATGTTCAGATGAAACTTACCGTCCTAAAAGATTCTGATCCTGAATTAATAAGGAATATCGCTAAGTATGCGAACAGTCAGAATAAGGTAAAAACCGCAGATTTGAACTCTAGTCATCCGTTCTATGTGCGAATGGAAGACTTCTCCAGAAAGATTTATGCGCCTCTGGCAAGCGGAAGTTTGGTTCAGCAGCTCTGGTTCTTTGAACGTACCCGTGGGCAATATGAGCAGCCGCTTATGCAAATGACGAAAGCACAGGCGAACAACTATAAACTCACAAGGCCTAAGAATATGCGTTTTACGCTGACAGATTTGGCTAAATACATTAATGCAGCAAACATGCTGCCTCATTACGTATCTTGGGGCGGAGAGGTCAATGCTGCCCATTTCCATAACGACATGGAAAAACAATGGAATAAGAGTAACGAGGTCTTTAATGAGCTTTTCTATAAAGAGTTAATAGGAAAAAAGATCCTGTTTTCCAGAATCGAAACGGTGATTTCCAGTCAACAGTGGTACCAGGAAAATAGGGCATACCGTCCCCAAATTGTTGCGTATACGTTTTCAAAACTCGTGTTGTCTGCAAAAACAATACACAAAGAGATAAACTATAGACAGATATGGGACCTTCAGAAAGTTCCAACAGAATTTGACGAGGACATCGCAAAAATAGGCAAGATTGTATTCGACAAAATTAACGATCCTTACCGGTCAACAGCAAATGTTGAAACATACTGTAAAAAAACTGAATGCTGGGATATCGTATCCAAGGTTCCGTATTCAATAACGGATGACCTAAGAGAGATCTTAATTTCTCCGAGTGAGAAAACCGCTGAAAAAATGGCGGCAAAAAAGGAACAAGCTTTTGATAATGGACTCATGAACGAAATAGAGATATTCAACAAAGGAGAGGAGGGCTGGTCGTCTCTGATTGACAGAGGGCAGGCACAGTATGTACTTAACAGCGCCGATGTATTTGCCTTAACGGATGCTATTAAATACTGTAAGATGCAGTATACGCAGTTGACCAACAAACAGATTAAGGCAATAATGGATGCGGTCAAAAAACTAAAAGAAAACGGCATAGAATAGAGGAACAGTCATTGTGGACAACCGTTCAAAAGAAGCAAGAAGCAGAAATATGGCACATATTCCCAGCAAAGGTACAAAACCCGAGGAATATGTGCGGAAGTACCTTTTTAGCAAGGGATTCAGATACAGAAAAAACGTAGCTGCTTTGCCGGGTAAACCTGATATCTTACTGCCAAAATACAAAGCGGCGGTATTCATCAACGGCTGTTTTTGGCATTGTCACGAGGGATGCAGTTGGTTCGTTCCTCCAAAGACAAATACCGATTTCTGGAACGCGAAGTTTAAATATAACATCGAGCGTGACAGAAAAAACTACGCAAGACTTGAAGAGATGGGATGGCGTGTCCTAATAATCTGGGAATGCGAGATTAGACACGGGGACCCTGTTGATGCTGTTGAAAAGCTAATTAATGAGATAAAAGGAGAATGAAATGAAAATTGGGCAGATATATAGAGCGTCAAACAGAACAGAAAAGCAGGATCCGTCCTTGCTAGAAGTTGATGGCTTCCCGAACTTTTACTATCACACCTATCTTGCGAATAACGCAAAGATACAGTTTCAGCGCGGTGTGCATTCAATCGGAAAAGTGATTACAAAAGACGGGAATGAACGTATTCCCGCGATTATTGTTTCAAGTAGCCCTCATAGATATGGCAGCGAATCCACACCGTGGGAAGATATTTACGATCCGGACTTTGGCAGGGTGAGATACTATGGCGATAATAAATCGAACGACAAGCGCCCAGAAGAGAAACAGGGAAACAAGGCATTGCTGAAAGCCTTTAGAATCCAATCTTCTCCTGATCCAATTTTACGAAAGAAAGAGGCGGTACCGATTCTTTTCTTTGAAAGGACTGCGGTTCAGACTGAGAATGGCAAAGCAAAAAAGGGATACTTAAAGTTCCACGGATACGGTATTATCGAAGCCGTAGAGTTAATAACACAGTACGATGTTAAAACGCAAGACGGTTATTTTTCAAACTACGTGTTTGATATGTGCGTCTTTTCGTTGACCGGTGATAACGAAGAATTCCCTTGGCTGTGGATTAATGCGAGAAGGGATCCGAATCTTTCAGATGAAGACACGTTAAAGTATGCACCATCCGCGTGGAAAAGTTGGGTGAACAATGGTGAGTACAGTAAAGTAAGGAGGCATGTCTTCTCTTCTGCAATTGCGAAACCAAAGGATCAACAACCGGATTCCGGAAGCAAAGAAGAGGAAATCCTTAAAACGGTTTATGAGTATTTTAGTGATAGGGACAGGCACTGCTTTGAACTCCTTGCAATGAAAGTTACACAGGAAGTATTCCGAATGTCCGGCGCAAATTTTATGCCAGGCTGGGTAACGCAGCAATCAGGTGACGGAGGAATAGATTTTGTTGCTAGAAGCGATATCGGGCAAGGACTGGCAAAAATCAAAACAATCATAATCGGACAGGCAAAATGCGAGAGCATTACCACACCGACAAACGGCATTGGCATCGCGCGTACCGTCTCCCGTCTTAAGCGGGGATGGATAGGTGTATATGTAACTACATCTTATTTTTCAGTGGCAGTTCAAAAAGAAGTGCTTGACGATCAAAGCCCAATAATGCTTGTTAATGGGCTTCAAGTGGTTAAAGCAATTCAATCGATTATCTACAGAGAAGGAATAACTGTCCAGGATTTACTCAATAACATAGAAAAAGAGTATCCGACTACATGTAAAAACAGAAGGCCGGAAGAGATATTGTTTGAATAAATCTATGCAAGCATCTCATCGTCTCGATGGTTTCACATTATCATCCGGGCTGATACTGCCTTCGATTGTGCCGTGCTCTTTCTCGAAGTCCTTGATCGCGTTGCGCACAAGCACAAGGATATGGCTGTTCACGGAACGACCTTCATAGTCCGCGATATAGGCGATCTTCTTTAGCATCTCATCCTCAATACGAATAGACACACTCTTAACGGCCATGATCAAATCTCCTTTTAAATGGCTGTATGGTGTGTTTATTTTATGTCTGCCGCGTGTTATAATGTCTGAAATAGATATACAGTATATCTATAACAATTCGGAGAGATGATATGATCGTAACATTCTGCGGGCACAGGGAAGTGCAGGAGCCGGAAAAGGTTCGGAAGTGGCTCCTTGAAACGGTTGAAAGGCTAATCATGGAAGGAGCAGACTGTTTCTATCTCGGTGGATACGGCCAGTTCGATACCATAGCTGCGGACGTCATTCGGGAGCTAAAGCAAAAATACAAGCACATCAAATCAGTGCTTGTATTGCCGTACATCGATAGGGAATATGATTCGAGCGGATACGATGAATCGATCTATCCTCCGCTTGAAATTGTTCCGAGGCGATATGCCATCTCAAAACGAAATGAGTACATGGTCGATAATGCCGACATCGTTATTGCGTATGTCATTTTCAGCTTCGGAGGAGCATATTCATCCTTATGCTACTCTGAAAGGAAAAGGAAGCGCATTATTCGTTATTAGTCTCAGTACGATCCTTCTTTTGCTTACGAGCCGCTTTCTTCAAATAATGGTTTTCCCATGTGTACTTATCCATCAAGAATGGATATTTGCCACCGATGATCTCATCTTCTGAAAGCTCATAATACACCTTTTGATTATTCAAGACATCATAAAGCCACCATTTTGCACAGGGGCAAGGGAACATTATGAATATGTTCTTGAACCTATTTGTATTGATGTAATCTATTCTTATTTCCTCGAAAAGTTCAGCTCTTCTTGAATCAAGGATTGAGGAAAGATAAGAGCCGGAATAATCGGAAAGCCAATTGGTCAATTCGAGCGGAAACAGAATGCATAGATGCACATTCGGGACACAATACGCCTTTTTCGCTTTTTCTTCGAGTCTATGTTTTATATAGATAATCGCATCGCGTTCAACATCATCCGAGTTATAAGTGCCTTCTTTTAGCCTTTGAATGAAACTGTCAAGCTTCTTCTTGTCTGATGCAATTGTGAATTCGATAGGAATGCTATCGCAAAAGTAATCGGGCTCCTTCTTATTAGGATCACCTTGATTCCATTCTTTGCCTTCCAGAAAATACGAAAGAAGCCTTTGAATGAAAGGCTCGTTTATCTCTTTGTTAAAAAACCCATGCGGAAAATACGCTATTTTCGATGATGGTGTCTTAGGTTTACACATAATTGACTAATTGATTTTGCTCGTTTAGTATGGTTAGTTGTTCCTGATACCGATTTCCCATTTGCTAATGGGGTGATCTGCTTTTATGCGGTCCTGGGAAGAAATACGTTTATCTTCTTCAAGTAACTTGTTAAGCGTGCGAGAATACCAGCCGTTCTTTGTCCGCTTGCAATCCTTCAACCAATCACAAGGACCGTTGTAAACTTCAAATACAGAACCATCTTGTTTCCGCAGAAAAAGGACCAATAGATGTTCGGGAATATCGTTAATATCGACAGAGTTCCCTTGAGTTATTTTTATTTGAACTTTCTTTCCGTCTTTTACGCCATCATAAGTCTTGGTGTTGTTGGGGGCAAGATCAACGCCATAGTAATAATTGGCTAGTGCCTCGCCTATGCTTCCAAGCAAATGACCATCCAGCGTAAATTTTCTTCCGGGGAAGCGTTCTTCGAAGTCGCGTACAATTTCCAGTAATTCGGATACCTTTTGTATTATGTAATCATAATTTCCCATATTCGAACAGATTCCTTCTCATACGTTTATAATTCTCATCTGGTAGTAATAGAGTTTGCTATCTCGATAATATTTGCAAAATCCGTCAGCTCTTTTATTGCATCAAAACATTGAGCCAGTTCGTCTTTGTCAACAAATTCAAAGCCTTTCATAATGCTCAGCTTCGGAACATGAATGCGGATTATTGCGGATTTTGTGGCCTTCACAACAGTTGCATTCGAGATCTTATGCTGTCTTGCCCATTCCGCAATTACCTTTGCACGATCGATTTTGTCCGAGGCCTTCGGGAATGTCAGATCCACATATCCTTCCTGGATCTTATGATTGATATAAACATACCCGAGATCCGTGCGGAAGTCAGTCCACCATCCGTTCTTGTCCTCCTTTGTGCTGAGATCCAATGAAGGATAGTATTCCTTCTGATAACGGATGTACTGCCTCAGGAAGGCATTGGCCTTTTCGTCGATATTGATAACAGGAGGCTTCTTTGCTTTGGATATTGCTTCTTCTATCTGTCTGGCACGGAATGCACTCAGCGGATCGGCTTTGATGTCAAAATACGCTTTACATTCCTCATAAGTCAAAAGGTGCTCATAAAGCTTTGCTTCATCATTGTTCTTGTAGTACTTCTCGGGACAGAATATGAAAACCCTGAAATCTTTGTATTCGCCAGCCTTTACTCCTTTTTTTCCGCGCTTAATGTATCTGCCGTGCTGCTCGGGCATTGCCAGCGCATCGATCTTATCTTCGATCAGCAGCCCGTATTTGTTTCCCTCGATCTCGATAACAACGGTAATATCGGACTCGCCAAGATTACTGTCGGTTTTTGACAGTTCTGCGCAAACGATCTGAAAGGGCTTTCCCTTCAAATCTGTTTTTTCGACCAATAAATTGCAAAACCCGGGATCGGTCAATACTGATTCCGCAAACAGGAGATCCATATCCCTTTCGGTTATAGTGTTGTTGAACTTTAGCGAGATCATTATTTCACTCTCCATCGTATTGTTTCTATACTTCAAATCTTTCAATGACAGTGTCTTTCACATAGATCGGCTTAAGTTCCTTTAACCGACCGAAGTGCTCCGTTGCGGCGTGCGCGGTAAGGGCACCTTCGTCCCGCCACTTTTCAACAAGAAGGAGCTCGTCGCTGCCGTCAAAGGGGATGTAATAATCGTACTTGATATTCCCATCTTCTGCGCGGGAGGCCTTGTCGATGCCCTCGGCGATTATCCTTTCAAGGAAATCCTCGCGCATATCCGGCTTGCACCTGTAAGTAACGTTCAATACTATCATATTATCCTCCCGAGTTTCTGACTGTTGGAATGGCTTGGCTAATGGTCATTATAGCATAAGAGTTGGATCCTTTGAAGTTCATTTAAGGATGACATTGCCGATATCTATTACCTCGAAACTGCGTCTCTGTTACTTCGCACTCGTGGCGAGTTCTGCGGTAATCGAGAACTCTTTCTTGCAAAGCACAGAGAAGGAATCGCTTATCTCTCCATCAACGATAAAGTTGTCGAGGATGATTATCTCCGGTTCTGCGTCGAATACATTGCCGACATAATAGATGCGATACGAATTAGGATTGTCCATTGCGGTTCTGTATTCGTTATCGCTGAGCTGGAAACGTATTCCCTCAAATACTGACGTCTTAGATGCTTTGACCTCGATCAGGAACCTGTTGCCGTCTTTATCAAATACTTCAAAGTCGTATCCGAGACCAGCCTTGCCTTCCGGACATACCTTTGCTTTCTTGGCGTTCTCCGAAAGCCAATTAACCCTTTCATATTCACCTGACTTTTTAAGCTCATCGTAAACGAGTTGCTCACCCTTCAATCCGGTTCGCTCATTCTCTTTGGAGCTTTCCTTTTTTATGAACCCGACCTTGCGGCCTCCAGAACTGGACGACGCTGAGAGCGGGGCCGCTGTTATAGGAACACCGGTGAGCATCCTAATTGTCTGATTTTGCGGTTCCTCTATTGGCGCCTCTTCCTTCACATGACTCTTCAGCAATTCTGAATAACGCTTGTTTAACTCACCGAATTCGCCATAATAAACCAAGCTCACATTTTCCTGCTCTGTAAGGAATTCTTCCAATGCAGACTTGTCTTCCAACTTAGATTCCCATGCATCCAGATTCGCATTGTACAGAGAGACAAGGTTTACCGGCTCCGCTTCAAAGTTTATCCCAAGAGCTTTTTCTATTGCTTCATCCATGTCGAAATAGACTGTGTTCTCTACGGGTATGCGTATACTCCTAAAACCAGTAAGTGCCTTAACGAGGGTTTTCTTATCCTGCAAGGATCCTTTCTCTAATCTCCTAAAGCAAGAAACCTTATACTGATCTTCAAGTCTTGCCTTTCTTCGATCCACTTCTTCCTCGTAATAGGGACACAGATTAATCCTCTCAGACGGGATCTCCGCGTTATAATCGCTGACATCTACCCCGAGCGTCTTGAATAGACGAATAATGCTGCGTGCATTTGCAATGCTGGAGAAGTCATCAAAATCCAACGCATCAGCGACAGATTTTTCTGCCGAGCAATCTCTGCCAGTTATTGTTGAAACGATCCGGACAAACTCTTCCTGAAGATCCTCGCTGAAATCCAGCGCTTCTTTAGCTCTAACGATTATTGATCTGCTTTCGATATCTTGAAGCAGTAGTTCCTCTCTGTCTTTGTTGTTGCCGAGGTTGAATAGCTCACGGAATTTCGACAATGACGAGGAAATATCAAGATTAGAGCAGAGAATATTCGCAATTGCCGATGCCAATGCCAAATTATGCCCCATATTCCTTGAGACCGAGAAATCCTCCGGCACTTTTAAATATACATCGTGGTTTTCCCCTGTTATAAACTCATAGTCGTATAGTTCATAGACGCTTCCATCAAAACTCGATCTGAGCTCGGAACAGATCGTTATCGAAATATTGCTGATTTTTCTTGCCTCATCCTTGACATCAGAATCAGCTTTTATATCCGCCAACCTATATGCAAATGCGAGCGGTACGAACCTCCTATACTCAAGGCTGAATTGGTCGTTTTCGGGATGTACTACCGGTGTTCCATATAGTTCTTCGTGAACTTCAAGTCGCTTCACACCAAGGTATTTTTCTACGACTTTTGCGCTTCTTCTGCTTGGAACACTCAACACATTGCACGATTCCAAAATACGCCTGCTAACGTTCTTTTCCGGCAAGTATCGTGCTTCACTCACAGGATAATAGCCATCGTCACATAAGACTTTACCTTCAGCAAAGAACCGGCCTCTCTCTTTGCACTGATCAATTTCAGAGTAAGTTTCATTGCTTGTAACAAACGCCTCGTACATTCTTGCAGCAATGCGCTCTGAATTCTCTTTATCAGGAAGCAGCATCAATACAGAATAAATTGTATCAAGTGGCAATTCGGGGAATCCCCCTTCTCCGTATCCTTTTTTTACCCCCATGCTTTGCAATACCGAAGAGTACTTCTTTTTTTGATCACGCGGGTTCCCCTTAACGTTCTTTATGTAATCTGACACATTTGGGCTGACCAATATAGGGGAAAGGTCGCAGTCGCTTTCTAAATCAAGCATACAATTGCCCGGCAAGTATCGTTGACCGTTTGCTTCAATCCACGGAGTTGTGATAAAGCAATCATACAAATATGAGTAAGGCTCCGTAAGTTCTGGAAGCGTAACAGGCTCTCTCTTCCTGTCCCAAAGAATCTGAACTGCGTCCTTAACCGCAACCACGTCTTTTTTTGTAGATAGGATTTCTCTAAGCTTTGAATCGCTTAGAATCCACTCTATTATTGTTTCTGTTGAGCACTCATTAAGAATAATTGTCAGCTCATCGATTTCGTATCTATAAATCGCTATGCTGGTGAGTCGATACAACAAGTCATCTAAAGACTTAAACCTGTCCTTTCCGACAGGGAGGGGAAAATGTAGCTTTTCAAGCACCCTCTTTATGTACTCTTCTCTAAATCGATTATGCCGCCAATGCTTGTTAATGTAGATTCGAGGAAGCGCGGCAACACCAAATATGCCAAGGAAACGAATTATAC
Organism: Clostridia bacterium; assembly: GCA_017614315.1. Classification (GTDB taxonomy): domain Bacteria; phylum Bacillota; class Clostridia; order Christensenellales; family CAG-138; genus UBA3857. Next base: position 91,993 of record JAGACA010000007.1, read on the forward strand.
TTTTGGCATCGATTCCCGTCGGTAAAATGTCCTTTATGTCAGATATAAGCAGTTCGGGATGCTTTTCAAACAACCTTTCACAAAGGTCATTACCATACTCTTTACCATAGTAGAGCTTGCTGGAAATAACGAACTCACCCTTCTTCGTCAGAAACGGAAAAGTTGTCCTGATCTTTTTATCGATAAAACTTCCTTGATTATTCCAAAACCATGCGATCATTCGCTTCCACTTAGTTTTTGCTTGTGAGGGCTTACTCGTTTTGATAATAGTATCAAAGCTCGTGCGTATGTGTTCAGTTATTCTTTCAAGGTTGAACTTCTTGATATTAAAGCGACTTAAGTCCTCGACATCATCAAATGTGTTTACATTGTCTCGATTGATATACTTAATCAAGAAATCTCGCATATAAGGATGAATAATCTCGAAATTGATGAAGCCCGGAAGTGTTTCAATTTCCATGTCTTCTTCGAGAAGAAAAGCGGGATTATCAGGGTTATATGGGATGGTCTTCCCTGCCGTATTGACAAAAAAGCCCGGGCAAATCGCTTTATTATAATAAATGCTCCACCTATACTGGTTATAGAACGCAAAAGCAAGTTTAACTCTGTTTCGAACTATTTCCTTGCCATTATCCGTTGTAAAGTCCGTTCCGTCTTGACGGGCCAGCTGCTTAGAAAGTATCTTGCTAATATACTCATAGTCATAAATCCTCCAATCATCATCTGCTACACTTTTTATGAAGTTTTCTCTATCGCTGCCTTCTTCAACATGCAAAAGGCACTGCTCGAACCCTTTCCCTCTTAAGCATTTTGCAAGCCCGTTGTTGTACCACTTGGTATCATCAGTAAAGGATATGTATTTTCCATTTACATTTGGGAAAATCGATGCGTCCCTTGCGGCCTCAACAATGTAGGTGTCAAAATTCTTGATATCTGTAGCAAGAGTCCTTTGTGCAATAAGCAGATCGATGATATCGTAATTGCTGGTCTTTTGCCGTCCAACAGCCGTGGCAGTTTCGACTAACAGTTTTGCTGCAGCACGCAGAATTGTTTCGTTAGTTTTTGATTTTATCAAATGATTTCGGCTCTGATCAAGCAAAAAGCTCGCATGTATTAAGAACTTCGGATAAGGGAAATCAACGTTTGTCCGAAAATAACTATATACATGCTGTTCAGTTTGTGCTATTCCTTCGCTGCAATATGCAACAACAACATTGTAGCTTTTTTGTTTGGATTCGTCATTATCATCTGCAACATAACCCTCGCAACGGTTTAGTGTCCAAGTCCTATCACTAATAATTGAGCCATTGACTGATTTCCTTAACTGAACCCTGTCCCCCTCGGTCGTCTTAGAATACCGGATCCTCATCTCCGGCATATCAATATCGACCTGCTCGGTTCTGTTCAGGAATAGGAGCAAGTTTTCATCAAGAGCCTCTATCTGTTTCTTGATGTCCTCTGCAATGTCAGTATTATCCTTTACTTTGATCGAAACTGTAGTTGTGAAATCGCCTTGTGCACTGCAATCTTCAAGCCACTCCGGGAAAGCAAGCGTAGCGGAACAGACATTAGAAGGCAGTGTCCTTCCTACGCTTTCGAAAGTTGAAACGAGCTTTCTCTGAGAGTGTTCATCGGAGAAACGCACATGAAGATCGCCGCTGTTTATGGTAACATAATCAGCCCAACTTAGAATGGATCTAAAGCCGGTGCCTTTGTTTCCTATCAAGTCCTTTTTCCTGTCTCGCTTTGAACTGGTGTTCGAGTACATAAGAGACTCGATACCTTCCTCAGAGAACGGTTCACCATAATTCGATATAGACAAAACGTTATTCTCGAATGAAATCAGAATATGCTTTGGCAGATTATCAATCGCTTCATCATCTGCATTTTGGATCAGTTCTAAAAGCTGTCTGCCGTTGTATGCCTCGATATCCGCTTTCTCTCTGGCAAAGTCGGATTTGATTTGTGAAGTTGATATACGGTAAATTTCTTGCCTTTTCTTAATCTCTATATCGATGTATTCCTTCATCGGATTGTTCATTGGTAATTACCCCCATCTATCAGAAGAGTTATCCGTCTGCTATAAATCACATCGGTTTACTACGCTGCCTGCTGCATCTCATTCTTCTTGATCGTGAACTTTAGGCTGCGCCTCTCATCGTCAACGATCACTTCATAGAGGATGTAATTCTCTCGCCTGCTCACTTCTTCAAAAGGACACGCGAGCACCCGGCCAAGGAGCGCTGTTAGATCGTCGAAGTCACGGGCGATGTTAAGCGTATAGAAAATGTATTCTATCCTGTTTTCGCAGTCCGGCTGCAGAGGAAGGCATCGCAAAGATACGTTTTCTCCGTTTTCGTTAAGATAAATAATGTTGTTCTTAATCATATGCTCACCTTTCTGCAGACTCAGTTCTGCTCTTCTTCCTTTCCTTTGTTCACGATCATTTCGAGATGATCCAGATACATCTTTCTAACTCTTTCGGGTTCGGTTATCGTAATGTCCGTACCGAACTGTGCCAACCAGCCGAAGAATGTCTTGCTGACCTGAACGTCGACTGTTGCTGTGCAGGTATTCTCATCGATCGTTTTCATGCGTAGGCTTTCGCCGAATTTATCTACGATCGGAGCAATTAGGTATTTGCTGAATTGAAGCTTTACCTTTGCCTGCTCGCCATTGTGCATTCTGAACGCCTGTGAAGTGTATTTCGCTACGTTTTTCTGCTTTGCCAGCGCTTCTTTTGATATCTCGGAATCCTCTATCACATCAACAAAGTCCATTCGGTCTAACCGGTAATTTGATGTGTGTCCGGGGTACTTTGCATTGAAAGCCATGAGGTAGTAGTTGTCCTCGCTCAGGACAAGAGCGACTGGTTCTACCTGATACCTCCTCCGCGTTCCATCCTCCCGCGTGCGGAAAACCCGCTGCATATTAACGTCAAGGTCGAAATATGAAAACGCGATCTGTTTTCTCTTCTGTATGGCGCTTTCTATGTGATCGATGTTGTAGAGTATGGATTCGTTCGAATGCTTGCGGGTGTTGAATTCAGAGCGATACCTTTTTAACAATTGTTTTCGATGCGAGCCTCCGAGAGCAGCGATCTTGTCAACAATCTGATTGGTCTTTTTCGGCGTAATGAAACTGGCCGCCTGCACCGAGTCTATCAGTATCTTCAATTCCGGTATTGAGAATTCGGTCTCGGGGATATAGTAGAACTTTTCATGATCCTGCATGAAACTACACACCTCATAACCGGACTCATTTAGGAGTGCAACATCGCGGCTGATCGTTCTGGAGGAACATGGGACGCCTTGATCTCCGAGCCTGCGACAAAGCTCATTGCGAGAAATAGGATGCTCTTCATCCGTTTCTTTCAGCAACAGCTCGTATAGCTTCAGCAAAATCAGTTTTGTCCCGTTTTCTGACATTAATCTTCCTCCCTCGATATTAATCGTCATCTGAATTGTACTATGAAAGCAATGTCATTGCAAGAGTTGACGTGGACAGATTTGTCACTCTAATAGCACGATTGTGAAGTTCTGCAATTGATTATTCACATGTATTCGCATTTTTATTTGGGACATATCAAAAAAGCGGCTCCGCCACTCTTAAGATGAGTATTGGAGCCAAAAGAAAAAATCGTGAAACGTTTAATCTGCTATTACGGCTATCAAAACATACTTCTGCGGAGCATGCCCCGTATAGTAGAACGGATAGCAAGTAGTCAGCATTAGGTGCTGTCCGGAGATAAATGGTACTCGCAGTTCCTCATCGGGATTAAGTATCCTTATTGATTCCACGGTATAATTGAGTATTGTTCCATCTGCAAGCGTGACGGTGATAGTATCGCCGAAATCAATGTCCTTGAGCACCTGAAGGTGATTCCTGTTCCTATGCCCATAGATGACGCAGACTCCTTCTTCTCCGGGATATGCAGAGGTTTCGAGCCAGCCCGGCGTCTTATCAAGCGTCTCGTTGTCTACTCCAACTGAAACGGGGACATTTACACCAAGTATGGTGAGAGTGAAAGTCTGACCGTACACAGGAGAAGTATGCGGAGCAGATGTCGGTTTCGGAGTTGTTCTGATATCGGGCGGATTGGTAACGACCGGACAGGGAACTGAGGACGTTGGGTCAGGCGAACCCGTTTCCCATGGGTCGAATGTATTGATAGGGGTTTCGGTATGAGCCGGGTCCGTAACAGTGGTCGTCTCAAGTGGCATGTCGGTTGAGATTGTTTCCGTAGGATCAGGAGCCGAATGATTGACTGGCTTGTTATCCCTCCCGGCAAGATAAGCAATTGAGAAGATGAGCGCGATCAGCGCAATGAGTGCTATTAAAAGCACAATGAATTTCTTGTTTTTCATATATATCCTTTCGATAATAGAATAAGTGCCCACCGGGATCGCCGATGGGCGCCTAGTGTTATGAATACGGTCTTGCGAACATGAAAAGGGGATAAGTGTCGGACGTCCAGAGACTTCGGATGACGACCCTTCCTTTGGAGCTTGATGCCTCAATTACCATGCCGAGACCGATGTAGATCCCCGTGTGGTGGATCTCGTTCCAGCGTCCGCATCCGGAGCATTCGGTATTCTGCCAGTAGACGAGATCTCCGGGCTGAAGCTCGCTCTGCTCCACTGTCAGACCGCGGCTGTAGCTGTAGTATGCCTGATCTGCGGCACAGCCCCAGAAGCGGTCTCCAAGATCGGTATCGACCTGGTTTATCGCCCAGCAGACTAAGCCTGAGCAGTCAAACTTGTCATCGCCCCTTGCACCGCGTACATACGGCGCCCCGAGCTTTGAAATAGCCGCTCTTGCTACATCTCCGCCTATTCCGGAGGGAAGGACAGCAAGGATATCGTCGACGTTGGCTCCACCGCTTACGTTTATGCCCAAGAGCCTTGCATAGTAGGAACAGTATTCGGGTCTCATCATTTCATAGAGGATCTCACGCTGATAGTCGGAGAACCCGAAGTGCTCGGCAGCTTCCTTGTAGTTCATGGAATGCTGGTGGACGTACACGGTCAGAACCCACATTTCTTCATCCTCATCGTATTTCCCGTCTGTTGAGAGCTCATACCAGTTCATCTCATAGAAGATCTGCCTGATATAGTCTATCGAGATATCGGTGAGTTCGATAACATTCATGGCTTCATCCGGATCAGTGCTGCAGTAGACGGCGAAGACGGCAATGACGTCATTCCAATTGTTTTCCGGGGCGTCTCCGTCTCCGTCGCCTACATAGCTGACCATAAGCGCGTCATACTCTCCGATATCAACTGCGCAAGCATCATTCTCCATGCGTTGATGATATTCCGAACTGATCTCCGCTACGATCTCGCTCATTGGTTTGCACCCGGTCATATCCTCGTGAGCGAAGATACCGAAAGCGGAGCACACAAGAAGAGCGACGACGCAGATGACGGCAATAACAATGACCGATACCCAGCCGCCTTCTATAATGAGGGCGAACAGTTCCTTTACGGCCTCGACGATGGCCTTCGCAGCTGCAGCTATCGCTTTTGCAACGACCTGCACGATCCTGACGGTGGCCTGAGCTGCCGCCCTGGCCGCCTCGGCTGCGCGCTCCGCTGCAACCTTAGCCGCTTCAGCAGCTTTTTCGGCTGCCTTAGCCGTTTCCTTTGCGGCAGTGGAAGCGGCTTTAGTCGAAACTTTTGCCGACTGCTCAGCCGTTTTCACTGTACGGGTTGCGCCCTTCGCCGTTCTTTCCGGAGCTTTCCTTACGGTTGCAGAAGTGTTTTTCGAAGCAAGCTTGGGTGTAGCATGCGTGTGACTTGCCTTGACAGGAGTCCTTACTTCGGAATAAGCAGGCTTTGTATGAACCTGTTCACTTGAATTGACAGTTCTGCTTTCAGTGCTCCTGCTGCTCTTTTGCTTCCGGGCATCTGAACGGAGCTCGTTCCTTCGATGTTTTTGCTTCCGTGAGGAGCTCCGCTCTTTTTGAGACTTATGCTTTTTCTTGGAGCTGTTTTCGCCTTTCTGCTCATACTCCTTTTCCAGCTTCTCTTCGAGCTTTTTCTCAGCCTTGTCGATCCGCTTCTCGATTTGTTCGCGGGTTTTCTGTTCAATCTTTCTTCCGGCTTTTCGAACGGTCTTCTGCGTCGCTTCAACGCCGTCGTGTGCGATTTCCGAGAGCTCCGCTTCCGCATACTCGGCGGGAGAATCGTACTGATCGTTGTCGATATCCGCTTTGGACTTAGCCCGTGTATAGGCCTTTTTTGCGCTTTGGCCTATATCACGGGCTTTATCCATAACCTTCGGAGTGTTGTTGCGAGGCTTGGTTTTAACGTCTTTCACCGTAATCACTCCTTACGCCGTCAGCATCTCGCGCGGTTTCGTCGTCATCAGCTTATAGAGCTCGCTGTCATGCGGGAACTTGTCTTCAAATGGGACTATGCTGCCTGCGCATAGAAGAAGACCCTTACCCGCTTCGGCATTGCTTACGTAGGAGAGCTGCGTATCGGAAATGCCAAGAAGGTCAGAAAGCTCCTGCCTGTCGGTAGCAGCCTGGTTGAGCAGGGTTATGAACTCACTATTCGCGAGCATCGTTCTTGCGTTATCGGATTTGAGAAGCTCCTCGACGTTCTGAGAAATGCCCGTATAGCAGGCACCGCACTTGCGTGCACGCTTCCACTGTTCGAGAAGGAAGTTGGAACTGTACTCGCTGGAGAAGAGCAGATAGATCTCGTCGATGAAGACGAAGGTCATTCGTCCCTGTTTCCTGTTGCGGAGTATGCGGTTATAGATGGAGTCGAGAACGACGAGCATACCGACGGAACGCAGATGAGGTCCCAGATCGTGAATGTCATAGCAGATGTACGGGTTATCCGTTGCGACGTTTGTCTGATACGCGAAGGTGTTGAGCGAACCGTCCGCGAACAGCTCGACCGCAAGGGCAAGTTCCTTGGCTTCGGGTTCAGGCTGCGCGAGCAGTATCTTGTGGAAGTCCTTTAGCGTGGGAGGAGTACCTGTGAAGTTGCTCTTCAGGTATTCGCGGTACGCAATTGTCGTACACCTGTCAATGATGGTCTTTTCCTTCGTCCCGATATGACCTGCTCCCATGAGCTGCTCGCAAAGCGAGAACATGAATTCCGCTTTGAGTTTCAGCGGGTTATCCGAATCGGAGTAATTGGCGTCCATATCCATGGCGTTGATATGCGTCTTGGAATCCGCAGCTATGCGGATGACCTCTCCGCCGAGTGCGCGGATAAGCTGTCCGTATTCGCTTTCAGGATCCATAACGATAACGTCCGCAAGTCCCATGAGTATGAGCCAAATGATCTCTTTCTTGGCAAAGAAGGATTTACCCGAGCCGGAAGTACCGAGATAGAAACCGTTGCCATTCAGGAGAGCCTCGCGGTTCACGAATATCAGATTGCGGCTTATAGCATTCTGACCGCAATAGAAGCCGTCATCATGGCTGATCTCCTGGGCGGAGAAGGGCATGAGGACAGCAGTGCTCTCAGTCGTGAGCGTCCTTATCGCGTTGATCTTGCGAAGGCCGTATGGGAGAACGGTGATCAGTCCCTGAAGCTGCTGAAAGGTCAGTTTCTCAAAGTCGCAGAGATGCTTCCTTCCAACTGCCAGAAAAGCTTCGGTATCCGCATCGAGCTGTTCAAGGGTATCTGCCATATGCACGGCGGTAACTGTCACGAACATCATACGCTGGTCCCGGTTTAACAGATCGTTCAGATACTCGGTCGATTCCTTTCTTTGCTGTTCGAGAGGGTAAGGAATAACCGCAGTGAAGTTGTTATTCCTGCTCTGCTTCTGATTCCACTTCGTGATATCGCTCTCAGTGCCGAGGAGCTTTCTTTCAACTTCCTTGACGGCCTCTTCTGTCGGAACGGGTATGATGTCTATGGAGAACATCATATTGCGCTGCATCTCGCAAATTTCCCGAACCATACTATCCCGGAGGAAGGATGGATACTCCTTAAGGAAGAGCACTCTCGCGTATCTGTCCCCGATCCTGATATAGTCGCGTTCGATGCTCATGGACGATGGAGCGATAGCATCGATGAAGGAATGTCCCTTCCTTGCCGAAAGGTCGAAGTCGAAACAATAATCCTCCTCTTCGCCTGAGCGGAAGAAGTCGTGGAAGATGCGCAGGCGCTCATATGCGTCGAGCTCGGTCATCCTCGATGACAGCGCTGCAAACCTTGATGCGATCTCTGCTGCTACGCGGTTAAAGAATACACGAGCCTCCTCGATATTGCGTTTTACGACCGAGATGGTAACGTACTTCTCCTGGAGGATCGCACTTCCCTGAGTAGCGGCTTCCTTAAGCCGGTTATTGAAATCGATACGGAACCGGTCGTTCGCGTCGCCCGTTAGCTTCATGAGATGAGCGGAGAAATTACGGTACGAGACGGTGCGGTTGTTGTTTGTGATCTTTGTGACAGCGCCGACTTCGAGGGAGTTGAGCAGATCTCCGTACTTGAGAAACATGTTAAGCTGCGCTGCTTCAGATGCGACAGAGTAGTTGATATCCGTGAATTTGAAGGTCCGGGAGTACTTGTTGCCGACAAGAAAAGTCCCGTCTTTCCAGATCCTCTTTATCGGTATCGTATCCTGTACTCTTCGCGGGACCCGGAAGTTGTCCCTGTCCTGGCGCAATATGTTCTTCAGCGTTTTAATCACATTCCAGCACCTCCCCGATATGAGTTCCCTCAAGCGCCTTTGCGTATGTATTTTCAGGCATGTATATGAGCTCCTTTGGCGTCATCATCTGCTTAAGATACGCAACAGCAAACTGCTCTGCCGTCATGCCATGGTACTTGACGTAACCGAGCGCGGCGAACGGGAACGCAGCAAGCACGCAAACCCAGCTCACGGTCTCAGCACCCAAGGGCTTTCTGAGGGTGAAATACACGCCGACAGCAACTGTTACGGCTGCGACAGAAAAAATGAACTGCCTTGCCGACAGTCCCATGATGATGGACTCCTGATAGTCCCTGATCTCTTTATTGATTTTTATCTCCAAATATTAGTCTCCTTTCCAATCGACATCCTCAACACCTTCCCATACATGATGTATAATCAGTGCAAAGGAAGGTGATAGAGATGAAGTACATTTTTATAGCTGGTTTGATAGGATGGCTCATCGGCATGAGAATAAAGAATGTCAAGCTTGCAATTCTCGGCATTCCCACACTCTACGGGCTTGTGATCGGTCTTTTTTTCTCCCGCTGGACGGAGCAGAATCACGCTCTCGCATACGGGATAGCATACGTGCTGTACTCCCTCGTCGTGCTTGTCTGGCTGATCGGCCTTATCCGACTTCTTTTGGACAAAGCATATGAGAGCAGGCTGGAACGCGAAGAGGAACTTCGCGTTGTTGAAGCCCTGAAGCAAATGCAGCCATAAAAGCAGTTGAATGTTCAGGCAAATAGCGCTATAATAATCGATGGAGCTGAGCGAGAGTCATTCTCCCTGGGTGTTTCCAGCGTGGGTGATTTTAGGACCTCAGCTTCTTTTTTTTGAATCCGAATTAAGGAGCGCTAAGACGGCGCTCCTTTTACATGCCAATCATCTCATGAATCAACCTGTCGCTCATCCTAACGGCACCGACAAGTACGAGCATATTGATTATCAATTCAAGCAGATATGACCATACCGCCGATACCGCAGACGCGCCTTCATCGACAGCCGGTGCGGATTCCGCGAATACCGAATAGATGATACACGCCAGGATAATGATTGCGCCTTGCAGGCACACTCCTGCGTAGCTCTTCAGGAACTGCCTTCCGACCTGCGCCGTGCCTTCTCCCGCGAAAGAGCTCATAGGTATCGGCGCGATAGCCGTGTACATATAGAGCTTGAAGAAGCGGGAGTATACCGTAAGGAGCAGGACGCAGCTGAGTACTGCAATGAGCAGAGCTCCTATCAGCGATACGAGCCACAGCGGAATGCTTTCAAAGAAACCGCAGGATTCGATCTTCATGATGACCGAATCGGGGAGACCGACCTCGCCGGTGATGATAGATCCGGCTGACTCGGAGACCTGGACCATTATGCCCTGCACGATCTTAAAGATCGCGTTCATCAGTTCCATACTGTACGTCACGACCATCTTGGCGATCGCGAATCTCAGGAAGAGCTTGAGAGCCTGTTCCGGCCTCTTGATCTCGGAGAAGTTCGTAGTCGTTCTTGCGACTCCTATCACGAAGAACAGAACGAGAAGGCCATATGCTATTCCCTTGATGCCCTCATGAATGTTCAGCATTATCTCCCAGATGGTTCCGCCCTTGAAGTCGGCGGGAGAGGTGGTAAGCAAGTCCCATATCAGCCGCAGGAAATAGCTCCATGTGCCGAGCGCCTTTTGCAGTATCTCGACGATCCAGTTACTTGATCCCATGTGCCGTCACCTCCTTATCAGGGATCGCGGCGGCAGTTACGCCGCCGCTGATACTTGTCCCATCAGCCGGTGATGAGGGTAAGTATCTCCTTGGTAAAGGTGATGACTATGCCGCCCGCGATGGTCAGCATACCGTTCGCACGGGCGGAAGGATCGTGTGACTTGAATGAAATGCCGAGCTGCAGCACGCCGAAGCCGAGAAGGATGATACCGACGGCACGGATGAGCCCGAAGATAAAGTCGCTCAGGTTGTTTACCACCTGTATGGGATCATCACCATCCGCAAGCGCGGCAGTCGCCAGAGAGAGTACGAGCACCACCGCGCAGAAGATCGCGTAGATCCTTTTAGTTTTCTTGTTCAAATGCATTATTGATTTGTTCCTCCTGTAGAATAGGTTTTTGTTCTTTCACGCCGATGCTTATCTCCCCGTTGAATTCTTCTTCGGTGAGCATTGCCAGGGCATGGTCGTATTTGGGATAGCCTCCCGAAGCGATCATGGGATATGCGGGATGACGCTCCAGGGGGTACTTCTCATCCTTAACGGGATGAAAGCCGCGAATAAAAACAAGTGCGTAGCGGTTATCCAGCATACGCACTTCGTCGGGCGTCAGCAGCTCGCGTCCCGTAAGTTGCTGATTGGTCGAGTATGATCCCGACTTGCCCTTGGTTTGGCCGTGGGTCTTTGTCCAGATGGTCTCCTTGCCGAGGTTCTTTGATATGTACTCATGAGTGCTCTGCTCATTTCCTCCGAGATACACGAGCGAATCGCAGTTGCCGGTGATGGTCTCCCAAGCCCCGTCCTTATACAGCCCCTTCAACTGAGCGAGGTTCTGAACGATTATCGTTGCCGACATGTTCCTTGAACGCATGGTCGCGAGGGATTTATCAAACTCTTCGGGAAGAGATACGTTAGCAAACTCATCGAGGACGAACCTGACATGAACGGGCAGCGCGCCTTGATACTTGTGGTCGGCTATGTAGTAGAGCTCCTGTATGATCTGTGTATAGAGCATACCGACAAGGTATGAGAGGGAGGTATCGTTATCGGGAATGACCGCGAATATAGCGGTCTTCTTTTCTCCCAGACTGCCGAAGTCCATATTATCGGTATTGGTGATCCTCTGCAGCTGCTTCATATTGAAAGCGGCAAGCCTTACGGCGAGCGATATGTTTATGCTCTTTGCCGTCTTGCCCGCAGCCTGCTTATACACCGCGTACTGCTTTGCCGCTATATGTCCGGGGCTGTTGTAGCTCAATTGCTGAAACAAAAGATCCAACGGGGATATGTGCGCCGAATCCTCTTCTCGCACGTCGGCGTATGAGATCATCTTCATTATCATACCGAAGTTCTGCTCCTCGGGAGGAGCCTCGTACATCAGATAAAACATCAACGCTTCCAGCAAGGCAGTTTCAGCTTTCTCCCAGAAGGGGTCGGAGTTGCCCGCCGTCTTCGGCGTGGTGTTTCGTATGAGATTCGTTATTAGCTTCAACACGTCCTTGTCATCCCTCAGATACCGAAACGGATTGTATCCGTCAGAGGCATTGAAATCGACAAGGTTGAACACGTGCACGTCATACCCGTGCTCCTTGAGAAAGTAGCCGGTATTGGCAAGTATCTCGCCCTTCGGGTCGGTGATAACGTAGCTGCAGTTCGCTTCCAGAATATTCGGGAGAGCAACGAACCTCGTTTTACCCGCGCCGGAGCCGCCGAGAACGAACACGTTAAGGTTTCGCCTGTGCTTATGCGTGTCCATCCCCAAGCGTATCTCCTTTGAGAGCGGGAAGTTCGTTTTCTGCTTCAGCTCCTTGTTGAGTTCCTGCGGAGTGCCCCATTTGGCCGAGCCGTGCTCCTCGCCGTCACGGGTATTACCGCGGCTTCCGAGATAGAGGAGTATGCCGAATGCGTACAGCCCGATGAAGACCAGTATGCATTTCAAGCTGTTTTCGCACCAAACGATGTGAAGCGGAGACTTTATCGCCTCTGTCAGCCGCTTCATTACGTCGACTATGTTTCCCCCAAGACACGGGGCCGTGAGCAGCGCGAGCCATACAACCGGTATGAGCAGAGCGACGGCATAGATCCATCGCTCCTGCTTTTTATCGTTCATATCCGAGCTTCTGCACGGGTCGCAGTGCCTGAAGCTGCGCTATGAGCGCATCCAGCTTTTCAGCCAGTATCTCGTCCACCGCGGACGAGTAACGCATGTTGATGAGTGCGTTCTGTACGGTCGTTTTCTCATCCTGCGTCATTTTGAGCTTGTATTCTGCCATGAGCTTATCTCCTTTCATAGATTGTTAATGCAGAATTCACATCAGCGCTCTTTCGCTTTGGGCTTGGACTTCTGCCTGCTTTTGCTCTTTTCGCGTGGACGGTCCTTCTGCTTTTTGCGCTCGCGTTCCAGCTTTCGCTTGTTCTCCTCGAGCTTCTTCTCTACAGAAGGCTTACTGCTGCTCTTTGGGACGTCCCTGCGGGTAGAGCTGTCCCTGCATTCGTCGGAGTCTGCTTTCGACGGAGTATCGTTTTTTTTTGAATCATCGGAGGTCTTACCAAAGTTCATATCCAGTTTCTCCTTTTCCCGATCGTTAAGGATCTCTGCGTGGGCGCCGGAACCGGGCTCGACGTTACCGAATCCGATCCTGTTCAGAATATGGTTTGCAAAATTAAGTTGCCTCGAACCAAGCACGATATCCACTTTCCCGTCCTTGCTCTTGGTGTTGAGGAACGGCGCGTAGGTGATTTTTTTGCGTGCCTGTTTACTGAAACTGTCGTACTGCTCCTTTGTAAGGGACAGTACATGCAGTTCGTCACCGCTTGTAAGGAGCTTGGGCAGGCTCGTTTTGCCGACATGCTTCTTTTCCTTGTTTCTCCATGCGATCAGCAGAGCGGCAAGGTTTTTTGCTCCGTCGCCTAATAGACGGATGACTACTTCCACGCCGTTCAGTGTCATTTTCACGACTTCTTCAGCCGCGTCTCCATTCATATAGTTCTTTCTCCTTTCGATTAGTATAGTTCACGGTTGTTTGTTCGCTCGTACCGGTCATGTGTTTGCTCTTCAGGCTCCCTGAGCTCTTCGGCAATATGAGGAATATCTCTCCTCACGTTCCTGATGATCGTCAATTCGGAACGGAGCTCCCGAAGCTGACGGTTCACTTCGGCTATGCGTTTATACACCTCGGATTGTTCACGGAAGAGTTCTTCGCGGTCTATACCGTCAAGCAGTTCTTCAGCTGCAAGGTATTTGCGGTATTCTTCTTCGACGCCTGTCACTCCTTCGGCATACAGTTGCGCAGCTTCGGAATAGTAGGCCGAATCGGATAACGCGTCATATAGCTTCTTTCTGCGCTTCTTCTGACTGTTCCAAATGATACGGCTCTTGGTCAGTCTCTCGATCTCGGCATTGATCGCCTTTTCCCGGTCGTCGAGCTGGCTTTCGTTGTCGATACCGTATTTGCGGAGGAATTCTTCGTCACGCTTGTATTGCTCGAACCTCAGGACGTCCTTCGTGCTGACGCGGTAGTTTGTTTCTTTCCCGCTGCGGATGATGCCCAGAACATACATCCATGAGGTCACAAGCGCCATGAACCCGTGCTGCTTACCGTGCGCTTTGTAAGGAACGAACTCTCTCCGCCGGATCACTACATCGGGAGCTCCGACAAGCATGCCGTTCATGATGATCTCCTCGATCTGCTCTTCGGTAAGGGATATGCCTTCCTGCTTCGCGCGGAAACCGTATTTTGCTCCGGGCGGAACGAAGGTCGGGTACTTGCTGTCGTGACGGATCTTGTAGCCCTTCTGCTGCATGAGCGCATAGAAGTTGCCCAAGTCATAAGCGTCATGGAGGCATTCGTTGAGGTTGATCTCAAACAGCTCACGGTTTGTGTATGCGCCTGACTTCTGAAGCAGATGCTCGATATACGACATGGCTTTGCCGCTTGTCTCGTAGATGACGGAGAGACCGTATTCCTTACAGAGACTGTCGGATACAGCACGGATCCCCTTGTAATAATCCGTCATCGTAGCGGTGTACTTCATGCCGTTTATCTTGTTCACGGAATTGAAAATGATATGATTGTGGACGTGGTCCTTATCGGTATGAGTGCCCATAACGACCTCGTATCCGTCAAGAAACTCGGCTATGAATCTGCGCCCTATCTCATGCGCAAGTTCAGGCGACAGCTCGCCGATGGGGAAGCTCTGGATCAGGTGGTATGCCTGTACGCCGTCCCTTTTCCCATAACGGTCTTTGGTTGCAAGCCATTCGCGTGCCGCCGTTTTTGTATCGCAGAGAACTGATGCAACATACTTGAGTTCGGCTGTCTTCTCCGGATTGATGACGTATTTGACGAGCTTGTCGATACGCATTTTCTTGGGGAGTATGAATGTTACAGCCATTTCTTTGACATTCCTTTCACGATGAGTTTTACATCCTTCAGCAGTTTCTTCGCTTCATCGAACTGCTCCGGAGTAATCCCGCCGTTGGCGTTTGCCCAGTGCGCGATCTGATTGATATTGATGCCGATGTGATCGACCGACTGCCTGAACTCCAGGAAGTCGACCTTAGGACGTTCCCTGATCTCAACGCCCATTATGAGGTTCCGTATCAAAGCCGAATAGCATAAACCGGTCTGTTTACAGAGCTCGTCGAGCCTTTTTCTTTCCTGCTCGTTTACCATGACCAAAAGCTGCAACGGACGGTTTCTCATTTGATCACCCCGCTATGCGGCATAAGGTTTCAGGGCGAGAGTCCCTGACAAGCCGGGATTGCATATGCAAATCCCATGCTTGCAAGCAAGGACAATCGCCCTGCTGATTGTCCCATCGGGGGGTTGGTCGGAGAAACGGCCTCCGGCGTTCAGTCCTCGTCATCCGATTCGGACTGCAGGAAATCACCGATGCGTTCGATACCGTCAAGAGTCGTGATAACGATACCGAGTCTCCTTGCGAGTTCGATCTCTCTTGTCATCACCTCCGAATTGGTCTTGCCGCAAACGACCACGACACGGCAACGCCTCAGCATATCGGACGCCATTGTGATACAGTCGTTGTGTTCTGCGGGCACGTTATTGTTCACGAACTGCGGGAAGAGCAGGTGCGGGGCTACGGGAAGGTAGCCGAGCTCGTAAAGCTTCCGGCAATAGCCGCGGACCTTCTTGTTGTTGTTTCCGGTCTCACCGATGGTGGGTGCGCATACATATGCAAAGGGTCTGTTCATATTCTTTTTCCTTTCGATTTTGTTTTAATGTAGTAGGGACCGGTCGCCCGGTCCCTTTGATAGTTGTTGTTCGGTTATCGTTCTTCGCCGGAGGGAATGGGATGTTCTTCGACGCCGTCCGGCATCCGGTATTCGTATGAGCTCCCGTCCTTTGAGGGGACGAAACCCAGTTCATCAAGACTGACTCCGTAGATGTCTGCTGAAAGCCTGTAGGCTTCGATAGAGCCGTCCGCGGGGACGTAGGTGTCGATCATGTTTCCGCCCTTGAATACGGCGCGTCCGACGTTACTGCCGATATCTTCGTCGGCCCATCCGTACCGGACCGTCACATCGGGGAAACGCTCGGAGATCTTCGAAATGATCTTGGGCACGCTGCACCATGCGGTGAAGAAGGCCAGCATCTGCCTGTCGGTATCGATCCTGTCACAGTCATACGCGTTCCACTTGGTTCCCCAATTGTCATAGGACCACTCGTACCAGGTCTTCGCTCCGTACTTTTTGAGGTTATCGTAGTACTTCTTGCCGAGATCCCAGGATTCGGGATCGTTCAGCTTTGCTTTGCATTTTGCCTCGGCATTTGCGATCGACTGGGGATCGAGTCCTTCGGTAATGTGGACGAACGAAACATAGGCCGCGTATCCGCGTTCTCCCGAAGATCCCGCTTCGATATTCAGCTCCTTCGGCATGGGGATCAGCGTGTTGAAATCAACATGCCCGAGCGGTTCGTCCTTGTTGTCTCCGCGAAGGAATTCGGCGATCTCCATGAAACGCTCCGGAGAACATTCGAAAACAAGCTCATTCGTAATATGATTGGGCATATAATCACCTCTCGTTTTCGGGTTCCGCCTTCTTGCGTTCCCTGAACTGCTGCTGACGGTAAAGAAGCTCTTCGTTATAGTCCTTACCGATCGCAGCGGGATGATCGTAGATATAGTACTTATCTCCGAGCTCATCGCCGAATCGCTGCTCGAGCATGCCCTTGATGTTCTCCGTCGCAGTGCGTCCCTGCGCATCGTTGTCGAGCGCAAGATTTACAAAGCAGACGTCGGGATGCGTATCCAGGAAGTGCATGAGCGCGTTGGGGCAAAGACCGCCGAGGGAGATGCGGTGCGTCGAGTAGTGTTTCTTCCCGTAGTTTGCCATGGTTGCATGCGAGAGTGCGTCGATCGCGCTTTCAAACACGTACACGGATTTGCTGTTCCCGTCGGGGATCATGAATGCGTAGGTCTTGTCACTGCCGGGAGCGTCATGCTTGCCGTCTCCGGTAACGGAACGGGTACAGGCATACCTTGCGACGCCGTCTTCGTCCTTGCCGACGAACACGACTGCGGGAGGGCACTGTTTGGCTTCATATTCGCCGTTCTCATTCTGCTGCCAGAACATATTGGTCTGGTAGATCGTGCCTTCGTCGATGCACTTCTTGACCTTGCGGGCGTCGATACCTCTGCCTTTAAGATATTTGAATGCGGCGTTGTTGTCGGGAGCGGGCTCGGGGAGCTTAAGCTCCTTAGCGGCAGTAATCTCGACAGGCTTCGCCTCGGGATACCTGGCTTCGTTTTCGCCTAGCTCCTCGGGTTCGCCGACAAGCTCACGCATAGCCTCGAGGAAAGGCCTTTTCTCATATTCCATGAGGAAGGAGAGCGTTTTGCCGCCCTTGTTCTGGCTGAACCAGATCCACTGATTCCCGCGGATGTAGAGACTGTCATGCTCGGCGAGCTTGAACTGCCGGCCTTCGCGCTTCAGTTCATACCCGTGCGACTGTAAATATGCGACCAGGTCGGTTTTGTTCGCCCGGTCGATCTGTTCGGGTGTGTATCTTCTCATCTTATTCCTTTCTTTTATCTTTCTTCTTCGTGAGAGGGGAGCGGAGCGTCTTTTGAATAACGTTTCATGAATTCCGGAAGCGTTACGCAGCTGTCGACTCCGTAATTGATCTCATCGCCGTCCATATAGATGCGGCCCTCTTCACCGAGGTCGAACGGTCTGAGTGTCAGGACGCTCCCCCAGTGATTGACTATTATCCGTCTGGCGAGTTCGCAGGCTATGCCCTGACACTCGTCGTCGTGCCTGATCTCGTATTTATAGACTCCGACGGGTATGGTCTCGGGATCGATCCTGAGGCAAGTGAAAAGAGCGGGTTCGTCGAAGATCGTGATCTCCTCAAACCGCTCCGTCATCGCGTCAACATATTTGCTCATCTGTTACCGCTCCTCAAAGCAGGGAGGGCGTTCCTGCGTCTTGTGGGAAATATCTATCTCCCGCATCTGAAGGGCGACCATGTGCCCGCCTGCCATTATGAACTTCTCGGGATAGAGGAAGTGCTCCTTATACTTATCCATGAGGTCCTTGCTCAGTCCGTCGAAATCATCTTCGCTGAGACCTACGACAAGGAAGGTGCCCGCGACCACATCGTAAATGGCGCCGTCCTCGTCGGTCAAAGCACGGTTCAGGGGGAGACCGTCGAGCTTGCCTTCCTCGTTGCAGATTATTGCGACTTCATCGTCAAATGGATAAAGAGCCTCGATCCAGCCTCCGACTTCGTGCTGAAGGCTTTCAAGACCGGGATCTATCTCCTTTTCATACGGTTCTTTCATTGGTTCTACTACAAGTACGTTCAACGTGCATCATCTCCTTTATACTGTTTTTCGGGTCTCTTATCCGGCATTACCGGAGTAACGGGTTCGACTTTGGCTTTCGATTCGGCCATTTTCTCGGCAAATTCGCAGATATGGTACATGTTCTTTCCGATCTCAACGTGATAATCGTCGATATACCTGCAGGTGCGGTTGATGGTTCTACCGTCAGGGTATGTTATTCGGACGGTACCGCCGTCGGGCATCCGGAACAGCTCGTTATAGCCGGGATCGATGAAGCGGATACCGCGTTCGGCCTGCTTCATGTGATAATTGAGCCAGTCGGCGACATAGGCGTATATGTAGACGTTGTAGTCTCCGCGGTTTGAATTGAGGCGCATGAGGTAGGCGTGATCGCCGACGTCAAAACGGTACGCTGTCGAATCCTTTGTCTCCGGGATCGCCGCGGTCGGATGCCGGAAGCAGAACCTTGCGAGGTTTGCTCGAGTGGAGAGCAGCTTACCGTTTTCCGCCCCGTTCCGGAGCTCGTCGATGATCCCGTTGAACTCCGCTTTGAAGGCGTCGGTCTTCAGCTCCTTGCAGTGATCTTCCCATGTCGAAAAGAACTCGTCTCCGTCCGGACCGAAGTCAGCTCTGAAGTGTCCTATGCAGCCGGTCTGCGAGGCGATCTGCGAGGACTGCGTGAAGGTGTAGAGCTGCTCAGGCCTTGTGGCTTCCAGTATTTCAATACTCATAGACACCTATCTCCCGGTCTTCGCATTTACCCCATGGAGCCCGCCTTTTTTCTGGCAGCGGCAAACAGTCTTCAAGCATCTCAGTTAAAAATGCTCCGGGAGAATCGAATTTGAAGAATGCTTCCTGATCGATCCATTTCTTTTTCACAGGCTCAAAGTAATGATGCCATATAGTGAATTCCTTATCGACGTACCAGATTTCTCCTCCGAGCGTATAGCGCTCTATGTAAACGAGAAAAGGGTAAACGGCTTGTTCGTCAAAGTCTCTCATACCCTTGAACGAAACCGTGTATTCGCCTTCGTGCCTGCAGTCGATCTCCACATGATTCATGCATTCGCCGGGGAACATCATTGATATCAGTTTGCCGATAGGGAATTCTTTCTTCAGCGTGATCGATCCTTGTGTAATTACAGGATTATTCATAAAGTTTCCTTTCAAAACGCGGGGCGGGAGAAGGAGGTTTAAGACCCGCCCCGCATACCGAATTATTTGTCCTTATTCCTCTTGCGGATCTGGAGGACAACAAATCCGCAGATTATGAACAGGACAAGGGCTATGGCTATGATAGTCTTGACCGGCATATTACGCCTCCGAAGACTCCTGCTTCTTCTTGCGGCTTGCGATCACGATGTATGCGACAGCGCCGCCGACAGCGAGGGTAATGCCGCCGACAAGAGCCGGGAATTCCCACCAGTCGGAGTCCATACCGAGCTTGATGTACTTGCTGTTCTTAATGATCAGCTCGATGGGGTTCGTGAAGGAGGTCTCCTCGGTAATTTCGGCCTTCTGTGCTGCGATCGGGAAGTAACCGTCGGGGGTCACGACCTCTTCGATCCATACGTAGCCGAGGGGCAGACCGTAGATCACGAGGTCGCCCATCCCATTGACCATGAGGTCGGTGTAAGCGCCGGTGCCGTCAGCGTTGTAGAAGTAGCTGCCGTCGTCCATGAGGTCGAAGGTGAGGGTGTCGAAGCCCAGACCGTTCCTGACCTTGAGACGGAAGCCCGCCCCGGAGAGGGGATTTCCGGTCTCCTGATCGATCTTGTGGATGATGAGGCCGGTAGGCGTGTTCTCGACGGTGTAATGAGCGGGGTTCCTTGTCCCGTTCTGATCGGTGATGCTTACGGAAACGATACCGTCGGAGAGATAACCCGTGGGAACGTTCTCAACGAGGCTGTACTCACCTGCGGGCAGATACCTGATCTCGGCATGACCGTTGGCGTCGGTGAAGAAGGTCTCCTCGCCGTTCTCGTCGGGCACACGGTATCCGTTAGCGGTCATGCGGGTCCTGACGATCTCGCCGTTGGAGTCGAGAAGAGTAAACTCGATACCCGCAAAGGGCTGACCGGTGTAGGTGTTGACCTTATCGATGATGAGGTCGGTAGGCTCATCGGTGATGCTGAGATCGCCGCTGACGTTGCCGTTCTCATCGACGTCGAAGCTGTAGGTGCGGTTGGAGAGCGCGTAGCCTACGGGAGCAACGGTCTCGATCATGGTGTAGTGCCCTACGGGGATCGCCTCAAGACGGATGATACCGCCGTTCCCGGTGGTGACGGTAGCGTACAGCTCGCCGTTAGCGGAGTAGATCTCGAAGGTAGCGCCTTCGAGGAACTCACCGGTGGCGACGTCCGACTTGCGGATGATGATCTCGTTCTTGCCGTTCGTGCGTTCGATAACGACCGTGTTCTTATCTTCGGTCGTGATAGTCACGTCAATGACTTCATCGGAGATGACGTAGCCGTCGGGAGCCTTGATCTCACGGATGTGGTAGGTCCCTATGGGCAGGTCGATGGAGACCGCATAGCCGTGGTCGTCGGTGGTCATCTGGCAATACACGAAGCCTTCATCGTCGTAAACCTCGAATACCGCTCCGGGAAGGCCGATGTGAGTATCGTTCTCATCCAGCTTCCAGATCGCGATGTTCGTCTTGAACATGTCGTTGACGATGGGGTTCGAGAAGTAGTAGATGTTATCGATGTATTCCTTATCGCCGGTAAGGTCGACGGGATACGATTCGGTAGAGAGGTAGATCGTGGGATCGGGAACGGCGAGCTCGCGGAGATAGTAGTGGCCTGCGGGCAGATCGGTCTTGGTAGAAGCGACGCCGCGATCGTTGGTGATGAGGATCTCCACGAGTGTATCGATCGGCAGAATACCGATGTTCTCAGCCGTGTAGAGACCGAACACGAAGCCGTTGCCGCCTATGGGCTCGAAGGACATGCTCTTCCTGTTGAAGAACTCGGTCATCTTCTTGAGCTTCATGGAAGCGTGCTTGCGGGCGTTGTCGAACGTAAGAGTCTCGACTACGACGGGAGTATCCCCATCCTCGTAGCTTACGGTCACGGTATGGAAGGTCTCATCGCGGACGTAACCTTCGGGCGCGGTGACTTCCACTACCGTGTAAGTGCCGAAATCGAGATAATCGGATTCAGCAACGCCGTACTCGTCGGTGGTGATCGTTGCAACAGGGTTCATCTCCGAATCGAAGATTTGGAACACTGCGCCTTCCAGACTGCCTGCGGTATAAACGGGAGCGTTAACGGTTCCCCATTCAGTGTCGGAGGTGATGACGGAGGTCATCGCCTCGCCTGTCTTCTCTATGCGGATGCGGCCCCTTGCGCTCTGGTTTTCGATCTCTATCTCAACAGCGTCATTGAGCGGGATCTCGACGGTATAGACCGTGTTGTCGATCCAGTAGGGCTCGATGGTGGAAAGCTCCTTAACGTACACGACGCCAACGGGAAGGTCGGAAGCAGAAGCTACGCCGTTGGAACGGGTGGTGACTTCCTTGATGAGGTTTTCACAGGCGAAGTCAGAGTAGATGCCGAACTTGACGCCGCCGAGAAGCGCGCCGTCGTCGCCCTTCTTGACGATACGGAGGCTGCCGAACGCTTCGGTGTTGACCGAGACGGAAGCCGTCGCAACGACCTGAGTCGTGGTGGCGCACATGAAGACGTTCTGGAGGTTATCGCCGTTCGGAACGTAGGCGGCCATGTTGGAGATACAGCGGGAGTCGCTGCCCTCGGCTGCAAGCACGAAGGAGGAGCCGTTGAGGGACTGCGAAGCGGTGATCGTCAGCGTATCGTTGCCGGTACCTGTGTAACCGGAAACGCTGACGCCGGAAGGCAGTTCGGAGGTATTGAGCGTATAACCGCCGTTGATGTTGGTGAGCGTTACGCGGGTCTGGCCCGTGTAAGACGAGCCGCTCTTGGTGAGCTGAAGCTCGGAGGGGGTAAAGGTGATGTTGTGGGTGATGGTGTCCCTGTTCCTGGCGTGCTCAAGAAGCTCGTCCGCCCAGGTGAGAACATGCTCGTAACCGGACTTGGCGCGGATCCAGTCGGGATGCGCCTGACGGTTCGTGAAGCTGAAGGAGCCGGGCTCGCCCTGCTCGGAGAGCCAGAAGCGGATCGCGTTGGCGGTCGCCTGACGCGCCTCGTCCTCGGTAAAACCATCGGGAAGGTTGCAGGGATAGCCGTACATGAATATCGACTGCAGGCCTTCGAGGGTCATTGTGCCGAAGAGCGAAGAGGGGGAGGTCTCGGTGTAGCCGTTGCCGTGGGGGTTGCCCTCGGAATGCTCGACGCAATAGACTATTTCGCCGGTCTCGACGATCCAGTGCTTGGGAGTATTGAGATCCTTCCATGTACCGTTGGAGTAATACTCCAGGTAATCGAATGCGCCGTTGTATTCCGACTGGATGGTGACAGTGCCCTCAGCGTAGGGATGAACGGTGCCGGTAGCGGCAAAGGCACTCATGGGGATGAGGCCGATGCACATGATGGCTGCAAGAAGCAGCGCGAAAATGCGGTTGGTTTTTGACATATAGTTCTCCTTGTGTAGTTTTGTGATTTGGTTAATTGGGTTTCTATAATTCACCCTGTATGCTGGAAGGTGAATTATATGGGTTAATTGCGAAGGCCGCAGTGATCGCTGCAGCTTGGCTGATCTTCGTCAGCATGCCATACTCCGATCCTGCGGTCTTTAGCTTTGTTCATTTGGTGATTCTTTTGCCGGTGTTTACGGTATCTGTTCCGGTTATGCGGTACATCCTTGTAAAACCCCGGTTTTTCTCTCATGAGCCGATCGATGTACTGAAGGTGAGCAGTGGGGAGAAGGCTCATTCCGTCAACCCCACGAAGTCTTCGTATTCCTCCAGAACACATTCGGGATCCAGTTCGATTTCAGTCTGGAGCAGGTACTCAAGCTCATCGGCAATCGCCTCGGCAAACTTCAGCCAGATGCCATTCCTGCCAAGACCTGCAAGGGCCCTTACAGGGAAGGGCATGGTCTCGTTCAGAGAAGCGACGCGTTCAGCGAGCAGATCGTACATGGCATCCTCGTCATGCGACCTCGCAGCCTCAAAGTACTTATTGAGGATGTCGGTTTCGGCGTCGCGCAGATACATGGCGCATTCCAGCGCAAGAACGCAGTAATGCGCGTTGTTTTTCGGCTTGAAGTCTCCGTCGACATAGCCGGTGACGCGGAGGTAATCCTGCGCGGTCCATGTGTTCAGTTTTGACGTCCTGCGGCTCTGAAGAAGCGCAGTGGCGTTCCGGGTGGTTTCTTTTTCGTTGTTGTTGATCAAGTTATCGTTCCTCCTGATAAGTTTTTATGTTTTCACGTTTTTGACGGTACTCTTCCAGTAAGCGGATTATCGTTTCCTCGATAACTTTCCCGGGAGTACCTTCGGGGAAGTACTTCGCAACGGTAGAATGCCTGAATGTGATAGTCGTGTACATCGGCTTATCGACGGTCATTATGTCTACTATCCGCTCATCGGTCAGCTTGCCTTCTGCAGCCTTCTTGTGAAGCTGAATAGCCTGTGCCAGCGAGGGAGAGATCACTTCGCTTGCCATTATCTCGAATACGATCTCCTGATCTGCTGGATCGAGATACGAGATCTCAACGGCGGGATTGAAAGCCAGACCGCCGCTGTCGACATAATCCAATAAGGCGGGGATAAGGCTGTTCAGGCGGATGAAGCGTTGTACTTGAGTTCCACTATCACCGGCAGTTTCGCCAATAGACTCACGGGTTCGCAACTTCGGACCAACTTGGTCCGAAGTTAGGTCGCGTCTTTCTCCTTGCCGTTTTAGAGCTTCCATTTTCATTTGATATGCCTTGGCTTTTTCACTTGGCAACAGCCGATCCCTCTGGCAAATATTGCTGTCTACCATGAGGATAACAGCGGTATCGTCATCCATTTCGCGGATCGTAGCGGGTATCTTCTTTATGCCTGCTCTGCGGCAGGCTTCAACGCGGTTGTGTCCTGCAATGATTTCATATCCGTCTCCCGTCTTGAGCGGGCGGACCAGTATCGGACTCGTTACGCCGCTTTCCAATACGCTTTCGACCATCTGCTGCATCTTTTCTTCGGGATAAATCCGAAAAGGATGATCCTTGAAGGGAACAAGGCTTTCGATGTCGAGCGCAGCCAACCCCGGAATATCACCGCCTCCGTCTGTCGGTTTAAAGAGATCATCGTATGGCTTGAACGTCACGCCCGACGCGCTCGAGGGTTTTGTCATGATCGATCACCTCCCTCGTGAAAGCTTCATATGCTATTCCTACAGGGTTCTTAGGGTCATAGCCGAATACGCTCCTGCCGTTCACATTGCTTTCCGTCATCTTTATGGACTTGGGTATCTCGGTGTCGAAGACTTTGATCATTCCGCCATACGCTTCACGGAGCTTTTGTACAAGCTCTTTCGTGAAATTCGGACGCTTGTCCATCATGGTGACGAGGACGCCTTCTATATTTAGAGAAGGGTTTATCTTCTTCCTGACCTTTGAAACGGTGGAGAGGAGCATCTGCAGGCCGGCGTTTGAAAAGAACTCCGGCTGCGTGGGGATGAGTACGCTGTCCGCTGCAGTGAGCGCGTTCAGTGTGAGTACGTTCAGGCTAGGCGCACAGTCAATGAGTATGTAGTCATAATCGGGCTTTACCGCGTCAACGAACTGACGCAGCATGCTTTCGCGGTTCATCTCATTGACCAATGCCAGCTCAAAACGTGAGAGCTGTATGCTCGAAGGCATCAGGTCGACGCCCTCGGCTGCGGTGAGTATTCCCTCGAACGGGTCGATCGGCTCTTCGTTCATTGCTTTTGCGAGGACGTTCGAGACAGTGTATTCCATATCGTCCGGGGACTTGAAACCGAGCGCCATTGTGAGGTTGGCCTGAGGATCGAAATCGATCGCCAGCACTGCATATCCCTGCCGCACAAGTCCGGCGCTCAGGTTTACGGCGGTGGAGGTTTTCCCAACACCGCCTTTTTGGTTCGCTATTGCGATTACTTTGGTCATGGTGTCAGTCTCCATATTAGTAGTAGAGGTTATACCTCGTCGGGCCGTCGTTCTCACGCATATCCTGTTTCAGATCCCCGCATGCTTGTGCCGGGCCGTCCAATGCTGTGAAGCGTTCAAGACGGAAGTATCATTATGTTGTTGCCCGATTTGGCTATTCAGTTTTCAAAGAACTCAGAGAGCCTTGAAGATTGCCCTCTACTAACTAGCTTGAAAATCGGGCTTTTTTCAGGGCAGCCAAGAAAATATATTTTTTGCTAAGGAAACGAGTGCACAAAAAAAGCCGGTTTTCGTTGAGAAAACCGACTGGAAGAGTTTGAGGGAAGGGAAACAGCTTTGTGATGAACAGATCAAGATGACGGGTATAATCGGAGAGTGAAACCCAAAACAGTATATGTGGGTTTCGAAAAGCGCCGAGCTAAGGGGTAATTGTAGTAAAATTGTAGTACAGGGTCGCCACTTTGGCGACATTGGAACATCATAACCGCGTTCCAATAGCGCCGCCAGAGTGATTCCAATAGCGCCGGTTTGGAGCACATGTGGATTCCAATGACGACGGTGGCTGGCGATATCAGAATAAAGTAAAAGCCCCGAAACCTTAATGATTTCGGGGCTTTTTTGGCACACTTGTCGGGATTCGAACCCGAGACCTTCCGCTTAGGAGGCGGACGCTCTATCCTGCTGAGCTACAAGTGCGTATATGGGTTCTATACACACCAGATGATGACGATATTAAATTTTCGGGCCTTCCGCTTAGGAGGCGAACGCTCTATCCTGCTGAGCTACGGAGAGACGATCCCTTTTTCAAGGGCCGACCAATATAATACCAAACGGCGCTGAAAAAGTCAACAGCTAAAAATAATATCTTTGACCGTTCAGTCTTCATCCTTAACGTACCTCACGTACTCGTAATCGCTGTGCTCGGCGGCGGTTTTTTTAAGCCAGCCGTACACCTCGTCCCTGAGCCTCGTCTTCGCTTCGGGGGCGGGGAGGGAGGCGTCGGGGAAGAACGGCTCGCTCACGTAAACTACGCGCCTCGGCGATCTCATAAGCCTCATCAGCCCTCTTCGGCGGGTATAGGTCGTGCAGACGGCGATCGCGGGGACGCCGTCCTTCACGGGATAGCGGAACGAGCCTGCCTTGAAATCGCGCACGAAGGTGCAGTACGGCCAGATGTGCGCCTCGGGGAATATCATCACGGGGGCGCCCTCACCTATGCGGTATCCGATCGCATCGACGAACGGCGGTACCGCGTCGCGCTCGGTGGGCACGGGTATCGCGCCGAGCATCTGCACGACGGAGCGGAGCCCCTTTATCGAGACCGTATCGGGGCTGACGAGTACATGCGCCTTCCTCGGCCAGGTGAGCACCGGCGCGAGGAACGCGTCCGTCCAGCCCGTGTGGTTGGCGTATATGAAGAAGCCGGTTTTGCACTCCCTGACGAGCTTCCGCATCGCCTTTCGGTTCTTTACGGAATAGCCCGAGAACGCGAATAGTATGAGCCATACGATCGGCCAGGCGATCAGGTAATAGGCGGCGAAAGCGGCCGCCTTCCACAGGGCGCCCTTCCTCACAAAGGGGAAATCCTTCGTGACGCTGCAGGCCTTTATGCCGTTGCCGGCAAAATCGTCGTTCAGCTCGTCGCGGTAATAGATCACGTCACCTTGCTTCACGCTTTGCCTCCATGTTCCCGACGATCATCTTTTCCATCTCGTCCATGCAGTGATCGAAATTGAACTGCTCGGAGTATCCGCGATAGCTCATCGAACAGCTCGCCTTCTCGCGCGGGTGTTCTATCCACCAGTCGATCTTTTCGGCAAGATCCTTAGGATCGCCGCACTTGAACAGGTTCCTGTCGCTCTGCGCGAAATACCTTGTCGCGGAGCGCTTTGAATCGCTTATGACCGGGACGAGCCCGCAGGAGATCGCCTCGAGGCACGCGATGGCCTCTATCTCGATCTCGGCGGGATGCACATATAAATCGGCGTAATTCAATACTTCCGTCATCTCCTCGCGCGTGAAGAACCGGAATATCGGCGCGTTGGGAAGCTTCTTGGATCTCCTTTTGAGCTTGTCCTCGAGTGGGCCGCATCCGGCGAAGATAAGCTGGAGCTTATCGCGGTAGCGGGAAAGGTTCGCCGCGTCGATCAGCACGCTGTGGGACTTTTCGCGGCTGTACCTGCCCGTAAAGAGTATCACGAAGCGATCCTTGAGCTCCTCGGGCTTTTCGGCCTCGCGCGGGTAAAACGCGCGGTTCACGCCGTTCGAAATGACGCGGTGAACGGTCTTGTGCCCGATCTCGCTTTCGAATACCTGCCTTATGAATTCGGTGGGGTAGTGGATGCAGTCGGCGTAGCGGTAAACATGCCTGTAAAAAATGCGGTACATGAGCTTGTTCACGCCGCGCGAGTTCATTAAGAATATGTGGTTGGTGAAGTTCTCCGCCTGACAGTGGAACCCGGCGGTGAAGGGTATGCCCGCTTCGCGGATAAGCTTAACGGCCTGCGACGTCAGAAAAAAAGGCGTGATGGTGTGCACGGCGTCCGCGCCGTCGAGAGCCTTCGCAAGCGTCGCCCTGTCGCGCTTTGCCATCAGCACGCCGTTCTTTTTGAGATACCCGTTCAAAGGCCCAAGGTTCAGCGTGGGAACGACATAATAATCCTTTTCGCCCCTTCTGAACTCGTCGGGACAGACCACACGCACCGTGTGACCCTTCGCGCGCATGCTCCTTATGAGGTTCATCGCAGCTATCGTCGTGCCGTTGTTTTCCTTCCCGAGCACATCACAAATAACCGTGAGAGTCATAGCCCCTCCTTGCGACCGGTCGGACGGCGTCGGAAAAGAAAAAATAATGCCGGTATCAATGCCCTTGCCGTCCCGTATTATGCGGAAAAAAGAAAAAAATTACTCCGCGTCTTTATTATACAGCAGACGCGGAGCAAAGTCAACAGCTTGTTTATAAAATTATTTCATCTAATCTTTTATATTATGTCAGACCGATCGACGCGCATGGCTCGGACGGCGTTCAGTATCGCGATCACGGCTACGCCCACGTCGGCGAATACCGCGATCCACATATTGGCTATGCCGAGAGCGCCGAGCACGAGCACCGCGAGCTTGACCGCGAGGGCGAAAATGATGTTCTCGCGGACGATGCGCATGGTCTTTTTCGCGATGCGGACGGCGAGGGATACCTTCATCGGGTCGTCGTCGGTCAGCACCACGTCCGCCGCCTCGATCGCCGCGTCGGAGCCGAGCGCGCCCATAGCGATACCGACGTCCGCGCGGGTGAGCACGGGAGCGTCGTTTATGCCGTCGCCCACGAAGGCGAGAGTGCGCTTTTTATCATCCCCGAGCATGCTCTCTGTGACGGCGACCTTGTCCTCGGGAAGCAGCTCGGAACGTATCTCGTCGACGCCGAGGGACGAGCCCACCTCGTTCCCGACGCGCGCAGAGTCGCCCGTGAGCATCACGGTGCGTATGCCCGCGGCCTTCAGCACGGATACGGCCTCCTTCGCGTCGCTCTTGACCTCGTCGGATATCAGTATGTGTCCGGCGTATTTATTGCCGACTGCGACGTGCACGCAGGAGGAGCGCATGTCGTGTGAGCAGCCCTCGCCGCAGACAGGGGAGATGCCGAGGCTCTCCATCAGCCTTTCGCTGCCCGCCGCGACCTCGCGGCCGTCGATGACCGCCTTTATGCCGAGACCGGGAAGCTCGTTGAGCGAGCTTATGCGGGAGGGGTCGATATGCTTTCCGTGCGCGCGGACTATGGACTGCGCGATCGGGTGATTGGAATAACTCTCCGCGACCGCCGCCACGTCAAGGAGCTCGGCGGCGCTCACGCCGTTCGTATGTATGTCCGACACGCCGAAGCTGCCCTTCGTGAGCGTGCCGGTCTTGTCGAACACGACCGTTCCGACCCTCGACAGCGCCTCGATGAAGCTCGCACCCTTTATAAGTATGCCCTTTGACGACGCGCCGCCCATGCCGGAGAAGAACGAGAGCGGCACGCTGATAACGAGCGCGCAGGGACAGGACACGACGAGGAATATGAGCGCGCGGTGTATCCATACTTCCCACTCGCCGTTAAAAAGAAGCGGCGGGATCAACGCGAGGAGCAGCGCCGAGATGACCACCGCGGGGGTATAATACCTCGCGAATTTGGTGATGAAGTTCTCGGACTTCGCCTTGCGTTCCGCGGAGCGCTCGACGAGCTCGAGTATCTTGCTTACGGCGCTCTCCTTATACGTGCCGGTCGTGCGCATGCGGAACACGGAGCCCACGTTGATGGAGCCGCTGAAAACGTTCTCGCCGACGCCGAGATCGCGCGGGAGGCTCTCGCCCGTCAGCGCGGCGGTATCGACGGAAGCAGCGCCGCTTAAGATCACGCCGTCGAGAGGCACGCGCTCGCCGGCGCGGACGACGATCTCCTCGCCCGCGGCGACCTCGTCGGGGGACACGGAGATCTCTTCGCCGCCGCGGACGACGTTCGCGTGATCGGGACGAATGTCCATCAGGGCCGCGATCGACCTGCGGCTCCTGCCGACGGCGACGCTCTGGAAGAGCTCGCCCACCTGGTAAAGCAGCATTACAGCCGCCGCCTCGGGATACTCCTTCACCGCAAAGGCTCCAGCGGTCGCGATCACCATCAGGAAGCACTCGTCGAACACCTGCCCGTGGATCATGTTCCGCGCCGCCTTGAATATAACGTCATAGCCCACGACAAGGTAGGGTGCGAGGAAGAGCATAAGCTCCGCCCACCACGGGAGCGGGAGAAAATGCGTGACGGCAAAAGCCGCCGCGAACAGGGCGGCGGATACGATCACGCGTATCAGCGTTTTTTTCTGACGGCGGGTCATGTTACATGATTATGCGGCAGTCGGGCTCGATCTTCCGCACGGTCTTCACGACCTTTTTCATCAGCGCGTCGAAGTCGACGCCGTCGTCGGCCTCGACGGTCATCTTCTGCGTCATGAAAGATACGCTCGCGTCCTTGACACCGTCGAGCTTCTTTATGCCCAATTCCATCTTCGCCGCGCAGTTGGCGCAGTCGAGATCCTCAAGATCGAATGTCTTTCTCATTTTTTCTCCTCCATAAGGTGATCGAAGCCCTGTTCAATTATCGTCCTCACGTGATCGTCGGCGAGGAAGTACACGTTAGTGCGTCCGTCCCTCCTGCATCCGACGAGCTTCGCGTCCTTAAGTATCTTAAGCTGATGGGATATGGCCGACTGCTCCATTTTCAGGAGCTCCGCTATCGCGCAGACGCAAAGCTCCGACTCGAACAGCGAGTACAGTATCTTTATGCGCGTCGTGTCGCCGAAAAGCTTGAAAAGATCGCCCAGATCGCATAGGAGCTCGTCCTTTGGGAGCAGCTCGGTCACGGCCTTTATCGCCGCGGAATGATCGTGCTTGCGGGGCATACATGAATCTCCTTTCATATGAATCATCATTCATATGATAATACATTCATATGTGTTTGTCAATACACCGAAAGTATTTTTTACAAAAAAAGGCCGTCCATCCGGACGGCCGTGCGTGTTATGTTCAGTGTTTCTTGTTCCTGTTCCTCAGGAAGGACGGGACCTCGAGGCCTCCGCGAGGATTGTATCCGTTCTCGTCCTCCTCTTCGGCGGGACGGCGGGAAGCGTTCTGATCCCTGTTGTCGGAGTAAAAGTTGGGCTCGCGCTCATCACTGCGGGTGCCGCGGACGGAGCCGGAGTCGCCCTGACGATAGCCGTACTCCTCGGCGGAGGGGCGGGTGTAGCCCTTGTTGGGATCGAAGTTCCTCGGACGGGAATAACCGGGAGCGGGCTCGGCAGGCTGCTGATAGCGCTGCTCGGCGGGCGCCCTGTACTCGGGCTTGGGCTCCTCGACGGGAGCGGGCGCATCGGCGGGCTTGGGCTCTTCGACGGGAGCGGGCTCTTCCTTAACGGGCGGGAAGGGCTTCCTCTCGCCGGGGTTCATGGCGGGGGACTGACCGGAAAGGTCGTATTCGCCCCAGCCGAAGCCGGTCGCGATCACGGTGGCGCGGACGGTATCGCCCATGTCCTCTTCGTTACTCATGGCGACGATGATGGTGGCGTCGGGATCGACGACCTCCTGAACAGGCATGCAGCCCTCGTTGAACTCGTTAAGGGTGAAGCGGTTGCCGCCCACGATGTGGATCAGCACGCCCTTCGCGCCGTCGATGGTGGTCTCGAGCAGCGGGCTCTCGACCGCCTGCTTGACGGCCTCGATACAGCCCTTGTCGCCCTTCGCGACGCCGATACCCATATGAGCCATGCCGCTGTTCGACATGACGGTCCTGATGTCCTCGAAGTCGCAGTTGATGATGGAGGGCTTGGTGATGACGTCCGAAATGCCCTGTACGCCCTGACGGAGGATATCGTCGGCGACCTTGAACGCGTCGTTTGCGGGCATATCGCCTGCGACCTTCAGAACGCGGTCGTTGGGAATAACGATGAGGGCGTCGACCACGCCGCGGAGCTTATCGATGCCTTCCATCGCCTTGCGCATGCGGGAACGACCCTCGAAGAAGAAGGGCTTGGTCACAACGCCGAAGGTGAGGATGCCCATTTCCTTCGCCGCCCTTGCGACGATGGGAGCAGCGCCGGTACCGGTGCCGCCGCCCATACCGGCGGTGATGAAAACGAGATCCGCGCCGCGCATGACGGAGGAGATCTCCTCAAGATTCTCCTCAGCCGCGGCCTCGCCCTTTTCGGGCTGCGCGCCCGCGCCGAGGCCCTTGGTGACCTTCTCGCCGATCTGGAGCTTCACGTCCGCGCGGGAGGTGGAGAGCGCCTGCAGGTCGGTATTGATGGAGATGAACTCAACGTTCTCGAGGCCGGCCTCGACCATGCGGTTGACGGCGTTTCCGCCGGCGCCGCCGACGCCGATGACCTTAAGCTGAGCGACGTTGCCCGATTCGTTATCCAATTCGAAATCCAATGCCATTTTATGATCCTCCGTGGGTATTATTCGTTTGATTCGTTAAGTCTTTTATGCGGAACGCTTATCAGCTGCGCCAGTCGAATACGCTCCTTAAATATTTTTCCGTGCGCTTCACGGCCGAAAGCCTGCCGAGCCTGAACAGGGCGAAATCGGCGAGGCCGAAGGCGGAAACGTAGCCCATGGAGCCGTTGCGACTGACCTTGGGCAGAGTCACGGAAACGTTGCGGCCGAGTCTCGACTCGATGAACTCGGCGGCGCCGCGCATGGAAGCGAGCCCGCTGCCGACCAGCCAGACGGGAACGTTCCTGTCGGCCATGCCGTCGAGCTTGTCCGCGAGCATGTCGCAGAGCTCCTCCGCGCGGGACTCGATAATGAGCTGTATGAACGAATGCTCGACGTCGAAAATGCCCTCGCCCGGGACCCTTACACGTTCGCTGGTATCGCCGTAATCGAGCGAGAATACGTAGCGCCTCTTAAGATCCTCGGCGATGTCCCTCGGGACGCGCAGACCGAAGCATAGATCGTTCGTGAAATGCCTTCCGCCGACGGGTATGGAGTCGGATGAAATTATCGCGTTGCCGGAAAGCAGGTCGATATCCGTAAAGCTCCCGCCGCAGTCGACGAGGAACACGGAGCTTGCGCGCACGTCGCCGGGAACGGTGAAGCACGCCGCCGCGAGCGCGGTGGAGACGAAGGACTCGATGCCGATGCCGAGCTTGTTCAATACCGCGCCGACAACGCGCTTGTACTCATCGTCGACGAAGCAGTGCGAAACGTTTGCGGAGAGCACTCCGCAGGGAAGCCCCACGGGCGAGCCCGTGATGGGCGTCTTGTCGGCAAAATAAGACACCGCCGTCGAATGGATGAGCGAATAGCCCTCGGGAGTCTGATCCTTGAGGGAGCTTTCGATAAGATAATCGACGTCGGCGGATTCGATCCTGCCGTTTCTGGTCTCGATACGGACCGCGCCGTGGGTGCCCACGACAGCCATAAAGGGGGAGGGGACGCCGACGGTCAGCTCCTTGATGCTGACGCCGGCGGCCTTCTCGGCTTCTTCAACGGCGCCCCTGACGGCGTCGTAAAGCTCCCTCTTGCGGGGAAGCTCGCCGAGGCGGAACCCGTTATATTCCCTGACGCCGGTGCCGCGGATTATCATCGCGCCGTCGGTGTCAGGGGCGACTGTCATACAGACCGCCTTGGAGGAGCCTATATCGAGTATTGAACAAGTACGCATTTATATTTCCACGCTTTGCCCGATAAAAAAGGGCATAGCTTCCCTTGTTATATTAATACCGAATAATTATAACACAGGGGAACTGCCCTACGCAAGACAAAATAACAAAAAATTTCTATATAATATGCGGATCAGCCGTCCGAAGGCCCGCCCTCCGCGTCCTCGGTCGCCTGCTCGGTGGGCGCCGGCGTCACGACAGGCGCGGGGGTGGGGTAGGAAACGTCGGTGGAGCCGGTCGAATTGACATAGATTATCGCCCTTTGCGCCATCAGGGGATCGACCTTCGGCAGAGCCCTGAACATCCTTTCGATCTTCGAGGGTATGTTCACGGAATCGCCAAGCATGACGGTCACGCCGTTCGAGGTGACTATCTTGACGCTCGAGGAATTGGATATGTCGACGTATTTTAAGGAGCTCACGCGGCTGCCCACGCTCTCGATTATCCGCATCACGGTGTAGGGACGGAGCCTGCCCGCGTCCGCGTCGATCTTAGTGCCGACGGTAAAGCCCATCGAGCCGAGCCCGTATATGGGCAAAAGTCCCGCGACGCTCTCCTCGGAGCGGCCTATATCGAGCACCCAGCCCGATTCGTCGATCACGCAGTACGAGCCGCCGCCCAGAAGTATCGCGGCGTATTCCTTACGCTCCTTCACCCTTATTACGAGTTGGGACGGGTACTTTCTGGAGACGGCTTCGCAGTAAAGATACGGATCTTTATTGACGCCCTTCTTCGCTGCGGCAAGGTCGTACGCGAATATGTTCCTGCCGGTGTAAAGCCCCGAAAGGTTGATTATCGCGTCGGCGGAATAGGTCTCGTTCCCGTAGACGGCGATGCTCCTGACCTTCGTCAGGAAATAGCCGCCGATCAAAATGAGCGCGAGCCCCAGTATCGCGAGCACGGCGATAAAAGCCGCGTTCGGCTTCGGCTTTTTTGCGGCCTCGGTTATAGGCGTGACGTTATTCGTCTGCTCTTTCGGGCTCTGCATCTTCGGGATCGACCTCTGTATAGCGTGAAATGTTCAATAGTATGCCCATCGCCGCCATGAAGACCATGAGCGACGTGCCTCCGTAGCTAACGAACGGAAGTGTCTGCCCCGTGGACGGGATCGCCCTTGTTACGACGCCGACGTTTATAAGCACCTGCACGGCGAGCACGGAGGTTATTCCGCCCGCGAGCAGGCGGCCGAACCTGTCGTGGCAGCGCATGGCGATGAGTATGCCGCGGTATATCGCAAAGAAATACGCGGCGAGGAGCAGGAAGCATCCGACGAAGCCGAGCTCCTCTCCGATTATCGCGAATATGTAGTCGTTCTCCCTTTCGGGAAGGAACAAAAGCTTCTGCTTGGAGTAATTCAGCCCCTGTCCGAAGAAACCGCCGTTGCCGAGCGCTATGCAGGACTGCAGCGTCTGGTAATTCGAGCCGGTGGGATCGGCAGTGGGATTAAGATACGACGTCAGCCTTGCAAGACGGTAGCCCTCGAGTATGATGACCAGAAGTCCTGCCAGAACGCCGACGACGACCAGAAAAAACCTGTGCGAGAGCCTCGAGCCGCCGAGATACATCATTATGTAAGTGATGAGGCAGAGGATTATGACCAGCGAGAAATTGGGCTGGAAAATGATCAGCACCGCCATGGGCAGAAGCGCGACAAGGCAGGGGACGATGCCCAGGATAAAGCTCTGCATGTACACGCGCTTCGAGCACATCAGCGCCGAAAGGACTATGACGAGAGCGAATTTCGAGAACTCCGACGGCTGGAACTGGAACCCCGCGATGTTTATCCACCGCTTCGCGCCGTTCAGCTCGACGCCCCATATGAGAGTCGCCGCAAGTATGATGAGAACGGCCGCATATCCGTACGGGGCGAGCTTTTTCCAAAGTGAGAATTTGAAGAACGAAAGCCCGAGCATCATCGCAAGGCCCGCGCCGAAGAATACGAGCTGTCTTTTAAGGAAATAGGTCCCCGAGCCGTATTTTACCTGGGCGTAGTAATAGCTTGCGGAGAAGAGCATCACGAGGCCGAAGACGCAGATGATAAGGATCACCGCGAAAAGCGGGAAATCGAAGTGATGCCTGTTTGCCGCTGTTCTGTTTGCCGTCTGGACGCTTTCCATCAGATGCCGTTGACTATCTCCTTGAATATCCTGCCGCGTTCCTCGTAATCGGTGAACATCCCCCAGCTCGCGCAGGCGGGGGAGAGCAGCACCGCGTCGCCCTCGCTCGCGAGACTCTTCGCGGTCACTATCATCTCTTTGAAATCATCGCCGACGGCGACGATCTCGGTAAAGCCCTCGTCGATGGCCGCGCGCATAATGGCCTCGGTGTTGGAGCCGTTGACCACGGCCGCCTTCACGACGCCCTTTGCCGCACGGAAAACGGGGCGGTAATCGCTCTTTTTGTCGTAATTGCCGGCGCCGAGGAGCAGTATCGTCGGCTGCTTCATGGCCTCGATCGCCTTTATGGTGGATTCGGGATTCGTGCCCTTCGAGTCGTTATAGAACGTCACGCCGTCGACCGTGCGGGTGAACTCGATGCGGTGCTCGACGCCCTTGAACTCGCGCAGGATCTTCCTCACGACCTCGATGTGCACGCCCATCCCGAGGGACAGACATACCGCGCAGAGAGCGTTCTCGAGGTTGTGATTGCCGATTATGCCCAGCTCCGACGCGGGGATGACCGGCGCCTCGATGGATCCGCGGCGATAGACGATCATGCCGTCCCTGACGAAAGCGCCGTTCGCGACCTCGTTAAGGCGGGAGAAGGTGAGTATCTTCGCCTTGGTCTTTGCGGACATGACGATGGGATCGTCTGCGTTTAGCACGGCGATATCGTCCGCGGTCTGGTTCTCAAACATACGCATCTTGGCGGCGATGTATGCCTCCATGGAGCCGAAGCGGTTTATGTGATCCTCGGTTATGTTAAGGAGCCCCGCCGCGTTCGGGCGGAATTCCTTTATGCTCTCGAGCTGTAAGGACGCGGTTTCCGCGACGACGGTGTCGCCCGCCCTCGTTTCAAGCGCGTGCTCGGTAATGGGTATGCCGATATTGCCGAGAACGAAGGTGCTCGTGCCGTCGTTCCTCCTTATGCAGTCCGCCTTGAATATCTCGCCGGTGAGCGCGGTCGTGGTGGTCTTGCCGTTGGTGCCGCCGATGC
This sequence comes from Clostridia bacterium, assembly GCA_017614315.1. Taxonomy (GTDB): domain Bacteria; phylum Bacillota; class Clostridia; order Christensenellales; family CAG-138; genus UBA3857. Next base: position 128,568 of record JAGACA010000007.1, read on the forward strand.
ACACGAAGCGGGCTCCGCGGTCAGAATACCTGAAGCCGAGCTCGATCTCGCCGATGACCTCGATCCCCATGGATATCGCGGTCTTTACGAAGGGCTTGAAAATGGGTATGACGGGGGAGAGCACCATAAGGTCGACGCCCTCCAAAAGCGCCTCCGGGGGTACTCCCAGCCTGTTTTCGTATTCTATGCCGTCAAGCGACTCCTCGAGCCCCTCGATCTCGCTTTTGAGATCGTTGATTATTATGCGGTAGCCCTGCTTATAGAGCAGCTTTGCGGAGGAAACGCCGCTTTTGGCCATGCCGACGATCAATGCCGTTTTCTTTTTGCACATGTCACACCTCGGTATACGAACGCCCGAAAGGAGCGGTTATCTCTAAAAAAAGCCATTCGGCACGGCAGGGAGCTTGCAAAAGGAGAACAGCTTTTGCAAGCTTCCGTTGGAAGTCTTACGGCCTTCCGAAAGTCCTGCAAGCTTCTTGTCCGTCGCTCTTAAAACGTACCAAGTGCCAACATGAAACACGTTTTTCGAGCGCATTGCCGAATGGCGGATTAACTTTTTTACATGAACAGCGAAAGCGCGGCGAGGCACGCAAGCGCGGTCACGATCATGTACCCCGTGACGATCTTCGTCTCGGGATAGCCTTTCATCTCAAAGTGATGGTGCAGAGGCGCCATTTTGAATATCCTCTTGCCGTGGCGGAGCTTATAGGAGCCCACCTGCAGAACGACGCTGACGGCGGACGCGACGATGCATACGCCCATCAGGAGGAACAGGAACAGGTGCCGGGAGTAGAGCACCATCGCGGAGATGGCACCTCCGAGCGCCATGGAGCCCGTGTCGCCCATGAATACCTTGGCGGGATAGCTGTTCTTCGAAAGGAAGCCCAGAAGTCCGCCCGCGACCGCAAAGGCGAATACCGCCATGTCGGTCATGCCCTCGGCCTCGGCGACGAATATGGGCTCGTTTGCGAAGCCCTGCGCGAACGCCCTGCCGAGATAGAGGAATATGATCCCCATCGAGACGGAATAGACGAGCGTCACGCCCGAGGCGAGGCCGTCGAGGCCGTCGGTCAGGTTCGTCGCGTTGACTATCGCGATGACGGCGAACATGACGAGGGGTATGTACCAGAACCCGAGATCGATCTTGACGTCGAACGACGCGAACCAAAGCTCGGAGCCGATATACTTATAAGCGAACACCGCCACCGCGGCGGCGAGGAGCACCTGCGCGATGATCTTCTGATAGGCGCGGAGGCCGAGGTTCCTCTTGTGCTTTACCTTTATGAAATCGTCGAGGAAGCCGACGAGCCCGAAGCCGAACATCATTATGAGCGAGGGCACGGAGTACCACAGCGCCGCGTCGTATTTCGAGAACGCGAGCGTGCCGATGATTATCGCGGCGACGAACATGATCCCGCCCATCGAGGGCGTGCCCTCCTTGGAGGAGTGCGCGTGGGGCCCTTCTTCGCGCTCCACCTGCCCGTATTTCATGCGGCGGAGCATGGGGATGAAGAACGGCGCGATCAGCATAACTGCCGCGCAGGACGCGATAAAGGCAAGGATCGGTCTTAAGTAGTCGTGCATAAGGTTTCCTCTTTTAGGTAAAAAGGACGTTTATTCTTCCCGCATCTCGTCCAGGAGCTCCGCGACGACGACCTTCTCGTCGAAGGGATACTTCACGCCCATTATCTCCTGGTAGGTCTCATGCCCCTTTCCCGCGAGGACGACGACGTCGTCTTCACCGGCATGGGTGAGAGCGTAGCGGATCGCCTCGCGGCGGTTCTCGATCACGACGTATTCGACGGCGGTCTTGTTGACTCCGTCAAGGACGCTTTCGATGATCGACATCGGATCCTCGGTACGGGGATTATCCGAGGTCACGACGCAAAAGTCGGAGTAGCGGCCCGCGGCCTCGCCCATGATAGGACGCTTTGCGTGGTCGCGGTCGCCGCCGCAGCCGAACACTGAGATGACTCTGCCCTTAGCGAATTCTCTTACGGATGTCAGGAGGTTAATCATGCCGTCTGGTGTGTGAGCAAAGTCGAGAATAACGGAGAAGGGGAAGCCCTCGGTATCGAGGGATTCCATACGGCCGGACACGCCGGCGACGGAAGAAAGCCCCTCGGCTATCTTTTCAAGCGGGAAGCCGAGCTTGAGCGCCATCCCGGCGGCGAGCATCGCGTTGAACACGTTGAACAGTCCGGGGATGGGAACGGAAACGTGCGTGACTCCTGCGGGAGTCGTCATATCGAATTCGACGTCGCGGACGTTGATCTCGATATTGTTTGCGTATATATCCGCCGGCTCGCGCACGCCGTAGGTGACGCGGGGGATGGTAAGCCCCTCGAGCAGCCTTTCGGAATACGGATCGTCGGCGTTTACCACGGCGTATGCGGAACGCTCGAAGAGCTTCTTCTTCGCCGCAAGGTAGTTGTCGAACGTCTTGTGATAGTCAAGATGATCCTGAGTGAGGTTCGTGAACCCGCCGATCTCGAAATCGATGCCGCGTACGCGCTCCTGATCGAGGGAGTGGGAGCTTACCTCCATGACGACCAGATCCACGTGCTCGTCGAGCATCATGCGCATTATCTCCTGAAGCTCGGTGGATTCGGGAGTAGTGCGCTGGGTGGAGATCACCCTGTCGCCTATTATGTTGCGGATGGTGCCTATGAGCCCTACCTTGAGCCCGCATTTCTCCGCGATGGATTTGAGCATATACGTCGTCGTGGTCTTGCCGTTGGTGCCGGTGACGCCGATCACGCGAAGCTTCTTCGCGGGATAGCCGTAAAGCTTCATGGCAAGCTCTGCCATGGCGCGGCGGGAATCGGCGGCGATTATCTGCGGAACGGGGAGGGGTAGCTCGCGCTCGACCAAAAGCACGCTCGCACCGTGCTTGACGGCGCTCTCGGCGAAGTCGTGACCGTCCATGAACGTGCCGACGACGCAGGCGAACATCTCGCCCTCCTTGACACGGCGCGAATCGTATTCTATACGGGCGATATCTATATCGCCTTTTGAATTGACGAGCTTAAGCTCCGTATTTTCGATCAGCTTTGAAAGAAGCATAAAAACCTCTCCTTCTAATCATCGAGGTTCATCCTGAACCACAGGCCGACGGCGGTGCCGACCTCGACCTTCGTTCCGGCGGGTATCGACTGCGCATAGACGTATCCCGCGGGATCCGTCGTATCGGTCGTCATTATAAGTCCCAGCGATTTCAAAAGGTCGTAAGCCTTAAGGGGCGTATACCCCCTAAGGTTCGGGACCGTAACGTACTTTTTCGTTTCGGTGTACTGCTCCTCCGGCTCGTCAAGACCGGTATAGAGGAGCACCTGATATCCCTTTACCACGGTCTCGCCCGCGGCGGGTATCTGCGCGATGACCTGGTCGCTGCTCTGGCACACGGCGTAAAGGCCGACCTCGGCGAGCTTCGCTTTCGCTTCCTCGGCGGAAAGTCCCGTCACGTCGGGCACTTCGACCGTCGGCTGATGGAGCGTCGGCGCTATGCCGGAGTAATGGAGGATGTTCTCGAGGACTTCCTTTACGTACGGCGCGGCGACGGTCGAACCGAATATCGACGCCACCTGCGGCTCGTCTACCAGTATGAGGCAGACGTACTTGGGGTTTTCGGCAGGAGCAAAGCCGATGAAGGAGCAGATGTATTTGCCCTGATCGACCCTGCCGTACTCGTCGTATTTCTGCGCGGTTCCGGTCTTGCCGCCGACGGCATAGCCCTCGATGCGGGCGTTCCTGCCGGTACCGTTGTCGACGACGCTCTGGAGGATCTTGCGGACCATGGCGGAGGTCTCGCCCGAGATCACCTGGCGGAGCGGGGAGGTGTTCGCCTGGAAAACGATGTTGCCGTCCTTGTCTGTCATGCGCTGGACGATGTAGGGCTTATAGAGATATCCGCCGTTTATCGCCGCGGAGACCGCCGTAACGAGCTGTATCGGCGTCACGGCGATGCTCTGGCCGAAGCCTATCCTCGCAAGGTCGTTGTCGGTCACGTATTTCTGATGCGTGACTATGCCCGCGGCCTCGCCGAGCATACCGCTTTCGGTCGAAGCTCCGAAGCCGAAGGAGTAGATGTAGTCGTAGAATTTGTCCTTGCCCATCGACAGCGCCATGCGCATGAAAGCGCAGTTGCAGCTGTTTTCGACCGCCTCGGTAAGGCTCTGCGGGCCGTGACCCGAATGCTTCCAGCAGTGCACGGTCTCGCCGTTCACGGAAAGCCCGCCTGTGCAGCTGAAAGCGGAGGCGTTGGTGACCGTCCTCGAATCGAGCGCCGCGGCAAGGGTGATTATCTTGAACGTGGAACCCGGCTCGTAAGCGTCAGTCACGATGCGGTTTCTCGAAAGCCGGTTCAAAAGCTCCATGTCGTCCCTCGGCGGAGCGTTGAGGTCGTAATCGGGCATGGAGGATATCGCGAGTATCGCGCCGGTGGTGCAGTCCATAACGATGCCCTCGGCGCCCTTGGCGTTGTTCGCCGCGACGGCTTCCTGAAGACTGCTTTCGAGAAAACGCTGTATGACGCTGTTGCAGGTCAGCGTCATATTCAGCCCGTCGACGGGGGCGATGTATTCGTCCACGCCGTAGGCGAGGGGATTGCCGGAATTATCCGTTTCGGTGATGCGCTTGCCGTCGGTGCCGGAGAGATAGTCGTTATAGTAAAGCTCTATCCCCGCCTGACCGTCGTTGTCGACGTTGGTGAAGCCTATCACCTGGGAAAGAAGACTGCCCATGGGATAATAACGCTTCGAGTCCACGGCGGTGCCGACGCCGCTGCCGAGCTTAAGAGCCTCGACCGCGTCCCTCGTGGCGGAGTCGATCTGCCTTTTGAGCACGATCTCCTGGTACTGGGTGGATTTGCACCTCTTCAAAACGGTCTCGTAATTGAGCCCCAAAAGCTCCGAAAGCTCCGTCGCGGCGCGCTCACGGTCACTCGCGGCCATGCGCTTCGGCCACAGCACGACCTTATACGCAAGGCCGTTCGTGGCGAGCAGCTTGCCCGTCGAGTCGGTTATTTCCCCCCGGGACGCCGAAATGACGGTAGTTCTGGTCCACTGCGACAGGGCGGAGCGGGCGATATCCGGTCCCATGATGACCTGGATAACGAACAACAGTACCGTCAAAACAAGAAACAGTATTCCGAATGCAGCAAGCGTATGGAGGAGGCGCGCTTTGAACGGCCTCGCGGGCTTGGTGGTCGGGACCGCCAGCTTCAATTTATGCTTCCTGCGCTTAACAGCCAATTATTCTACCTCCGGCTACCTACCTTCCGTAATTCTCCGCTGTAGGATAGCTCATGCCTGCCTCCTCGGCGGCGGCGTGCGCCGCTCCGACGTCGATGGAGAACAGGAGGTCAACGTTCGTCTTTTCGACCGCGCTTTCCATCTGGGAGACCTTCTTCGTAAGGTTGTTTATCTCCTTCTGCGCCTCCGAGATGTTGTTGAAGCCCGAGATCGTGATTATGAGGGCTGCGGCCATGGCGAGTATTACGACGACTGCGAGGGTCTTGGGGAGGAACTTGTATTCCCGAAGGACCTCAAGGAGGGTCTTTCTCCTGGGTCTCGGAGCGACGGGCGTGAGCTTCGGTCGTCTTACGGGCTCGTACGGCTTCGGATCCGCCACCCTGGTGCGGGGAAGCGCCTCGCTTGCAAGAGCGAGGTTGCCGCGGCTGGGAGCGTAGACTCTGAGTTCGCCGAGCGATTTGACCTTTTCGTTTCCGGTGCTCATTATATTCGTCCTCACAGATCGTTATGCGTTCTTCTTATCGCCCGGAGCTTTGCGCTGCGCGAGCGGGGATTCCTCTCGACCTCCGCCTCATCCGCGGTCAGCGGCTTCGGCGTCAGTATTTCGGCTATCGGCTTTTTCCCGCAGATACATACGGGAGCCGAGGGGGGACAGGTGCAGGGGTCTTTGAGCTCCCTGAACACGTTCTTCACTATCCTGTCTTCAAGGGAGTGGAACGTGATCACGGCGAGCACTCCGTCGGGAGCCAGCAGCTCCGCCGCGCCGCGTATCGCGCGCTCGAGGCCGTCGAGCTCCGAATTGACTTCGATGCGTATCGCCTGGAAGGTGCGCCTCGCCGGGTGCGGGCCCTCCCTTCGGGCGGGAGCGGGTATCGCGGATCTTATTATCTCGGCAAGCTCCGTCGTGGTCTCGATCGGGCGCTTCTCGCGGCGGGATACGATCGCGCCTGCGATCCTTCCCGCGAAACGCTCTTCGCCGTAATCGCGGATCACGCGGAACAGCCTGTCCCTGTCGTAAGCGTTGACCACGTCGAAAGCGGATAAAGCCTGGGATCTGTCCATCCTCATATCGAGGGGCGCTTCTGTGCCGTAGGAGAATCCGCGCTGCCCGTCGTCGAGCTGATGAGAGCTGACGCCGAGGTCGAGTATTATGCCGTCGACAGCGGTCAATCCGTATTCCCCGAGGGGGAGTATAGCCTTCATATCGAAGAAATTTCCGCGGACAGCACGGAAATTCTTGTAACCGGACAGCCTCTTTTCCGCCTCGCGGACGGCGTCCTCATCGCGGTCGATGCCGAAGTGTATGCCCGTTTCGGGAAGCCTTTCGAGTATCCCCTCGCTGTGGCCTCCTCCGCCGAGAGTGCCGTCCACGGTCGCTCTCGCGCGCTCGGGCTTAATGAGATCGAGCACCTCGCCGAGCATTATCGGAGTGTGGTAAGCGCTCTCCGTCATCTTTTACTGATCCTGACGGGGCGGGAGGTTCCTCACCTCGTCGGCGTTCTTCTCAAGCTCTTCACGCATCCTGATCTCGTCGTACGCCTTGTTGTTCCTTTCGAGCGCCTCGGGATTCCAGATCTCGAAGACGGGATTGGAGGAACGAAGGTTCGCGGTCAGCACGGCCGTGCCCTTTATGCCGGCGTACTCGAGGTTCGCGGTGTTTATCGTGATCCTGCGCTTCGGGTCGAAGTGACATTCGCAGGCATACTGCAGAAGATTACGCGCAGCGTCGTTGTATCTGTTGGAGGTGGCGGGGTTGTGAGCGAAATCGTTGACCGTTGCGTTATACGCCGCGGTGGGCATAGCGGTAAGGAAGCGCTCCTTGGAATCGGACACGTCGCGCGTGATTATCACGAACTCGCCTATGTCCTGATGCCAGAGCGTCGGCACGATCAAACGGTTCTGGGAATCGACCGTTACGTTATAGCTTCCGACGATCAAACGACCCGCCTCCTTTCCGACTTGGTGATGGGTGGTGAAAATATCCCATACTCTACGATGGTAACCCCATTTTAACAGACGTATTATGCGTTGTCAACCCTATTTGGGACTTTTTAATAAAAAAATTTCCCAAGAAAGGACTAATTGACCCTATTTTGGGTGTATAAAAAGCGTCCCGCCCCTACGGAAAGAGGGGCGGGACGCGAAAAACGGCCGAAAAAGCGCTTCCCGGGCGCCAAATCGGATTGACTTTTTTCGTATATAATGCTATATTGGTCTTGCTGAAAATCTTTTAACGGAGATATTTGATATGCTTAAGGACGGTAAGGTATTTGTCGGAAAGGGAAATACGGAAACGTACATCCTGCCGAACATGGCCAACAGGCACGGACTCATATCGGGCGCGACCGGCACGGGCAAGACGATCACGCTCAAGGTAATGGCGGAGAGCTTTTCCGACATGGGCGTGCCGGTGTTCCTCGCCGACGTCAAGGGCGATCTCGCCGGCTGCGTAAAGGCGGGCGATTTTTCTAAGATAGAAAAGCGCGTCGCGAATCTCGGCATCGCTCCCGGGGATTTCCCGATGAAGAGCTACCCGGTCAGGTTCTGGGACGTTTTCGGCGAAGGCGGGCATCCGGTCAGGACGACCGTCAGCGACATGGGCGCGACGCTGCTTTCAAGGCTCCTCGGGCTCACCGACGTTCAGACCGGCGTCCTGTCTATCGTGTTCCGCATGGCGGACGACAAGGGCTGGCTCCTCCTCGATCTTAAGGATCTCCGAGCCATGGTCGCGTACGCCGTCGAGCACGCTGCCGAGGTGCTTAACGTATACGGCAACATATCGAAGCAGTCCGCCGGCGCGATCCAGAGGGCGCTCCTGCAGCTCGAGGACGCGGGCGGCGACATATTCTTCGGCGAACCCGACGTTGACATACACGACTGGATGGTCACGGATGACAACGGCCGCGGCTATATAAACGTGTTCCACTGCGCAAAGCTCTACCGCTCGCCGCTTTTATACTCGACCTTCATGCTGTGGCTCCTCGCCGAGCTTTTCGAGGAGCTTCCCGAGGTCGGCGATCCCGAGAAGCCCAAGCTCGTGTTCTTCTTCGATGAAGCGCATCTTCTGTTCAGCGACGCGCCGAAGGCGCTGCGCGACAATATAGAGCAGGTCGTCAAGCTGATAAGGAGTAAGGGCGTGGGCGTCTATTTTATCACCCAGCAGCCCTCCGACGTGCCCGATCCGATACTCGCGCAGCTGGGCAACCGCGTACAGCACGCTCTCCGCGCGTTTACCCCGGCCGAGCAGAAGGCCATCAAGGCGGCGGCGCAGACGTTCCGCGTCAACCCCGAATTCGACACCGAGGAGGCGATAATGGCTCTCGGCACGGGCGAAGCGGTCGTCAGCTTCCTTGACGAAAAGGGCCGTCCGACTATCGCGGAGCGCGTTACGGTGCTTCCCCCGCAGTCCATGATGGGCGCGATCGACGACGAGCGCAGGAAGGCGGAGATACAGGCCTCCGATATTTACGGCAAATACGACGTCCCGATCGACAACGAATCCGCGTACGAGCTCATCAACGCCGACAGGGCGGAGCAGGAAAAGAAGATAGCCGAGGAGAGGGAAAAGGCGGAGAAGGAAAAGGAAAAGGCCGCAAAGGAAAAGGAAAAGAGCGCCAAGCAAAGCTCAAAGAAAAAGACCTCGTCAAGGCGCAAGTCGAGCGTTCTCGGCAAGGCGGCGTCGACCGCGGCCAACACCATCGGCCGCGAGGTCGGGAAGAGCCTCATAAGAGGCATCCTCGGCATATTCAAAAAGTAAATATGTTCAAAACCATACGGGGATCACGATCCCCGAAATTATAAAAACCCGAATCAAAGTAAAAAACAAGCATGGGCTTCAAGCGTTTGACCCATGCTTTCTTTACGGTGATGAGTGGTTTTAACGAGGCGTGCGAATATGGACGCCGGGTCTTTTTTGTACGGTTCAGAAATTGACGCCCCAAAGGAACATATACACAAACAGCGCGAGGAGCTGGAGAACGAGCAGCGTCCACGATACGACGGGCACGGCCTTGTCCTTCAAAAGCTTCTTTATCGGTATAAAGAGCAGTACGCCGATCGCCGTGCCGAGCGTGTTGTTGATAAGGTCGGTCACGTCGGACGTGCCTATCGCGAAAACGTACTGCGCCGTTTCGAACGCAAGGCTCAAGCCGAACCCCGCGAGTATCCTCGCCCAGATCTTCTTGGGGAACTCAAGCATGGACAGATACATTCCGAGAGGTATGAACGCGACGACGTTCATGACCAGCTCCTCGACTACCGTCCGGTTTATCGCGACGGGACGGTAATACGGGATCAGTATCAGCTCACGGAAGCGATATGCGTTTGAAATATTGAGATCGAGCTTGAATATCACAAGAAAAACGAGAAGCAGCAGATAAAGAACGAACCCGATCACGCATACGGTCTTTCCTCTTGTTTTCATTCTTCACCTCCGCAAAGTTACTGTATTAGGAATATTAACACAGTAATAACGGCTTGTCAACCCCGCGGAGGGATCAATCCTTCACGTCCGCTGTCAGGTCGTGCACCCACGTGCGCTTCCTGATAAGTATGAAGCCGACGATGCATTTGATAAGATCGAGGCAGCGGACGATCACGAACATGGGAAGTATGGGCAGCGCGGTGAACCGCGAAAGCACGAACGCGACGGGGACGCAGACCGCCCACACGAAGCCCGAGTCGAAGAAGAACGTGATAAGCGTCTTTCCGCCGGAGCGGATCGTGAAATAGCTCGCGTTGGTGTACGCGTCGACCGGCATCATGCACGCCGACACGAGCAGCAGATCGCACGCAAGCGCCTTTACTCCCGCGGTCGTGTTGTAAACGTTCGGAACGAGCGGAGCTACCGCCGCCATGACTATGCCGGTGAGGGTGCAGAGGAGCACCGAGAAGGTGATCAGCTTTCTGTCCTCGTCGACCGCCTTTTCCGTCTCGCCCGCGCCGAGGAGCTGACCGACGATAATGGATACGGTCGAGCCCATCGCGAAGAACGAGCAGAAGAACAGGTTCGATATCGTGGCGGAGATGTTGACCGCCGACACGACCTCAAGGCCGCGTTCGGAATAGCACTGGTTAAGCATCGTCATGCCGCTCGACCAGAGCACCTCGTTGAGGAGAAGGGGGAGCCCCTTTATGATGATGTTTTTGCAGAGCCCGCGCGGCACCCTGAACGACCTGAACAGTCCGTCCGCGAAGGGGCAGCGCGCCTTGTGAGTATGCGTCCAGACGACTACGACGCCGAGCTCGACGAAGCGGCTCGTGACTGTGGCGATCGCCGCGCCGACCACGCCGAGGGCGGGGAAGCCGAGCTTGCCGAATATGAGCACCCAGTTGAGCCCGAGATTGACGAATATCGCAGCAATGCCCGCGGTCATCGGGACGACCGTCTCGCCCGTTTCGCGCAGAGTGCCGGAATAGACCTGCGACATGGCGAAGGGGATCAGCTGGATGAGCATCACCAGCATATAGCTCCGCCCGTAGGCGAGCGTCGCCGCGAGGTCGAGCTCCTCCTCGCCCTGATGCAGGAACAGCGATATCAGCCGCTCTCCGCGGGTGAGGAACAGGACGGCGAATACGGCGACCGCGCCGAACACAATGAAGAACTTGAAGCGCACGGTGTGCCGCACGCCCTCGACGTCGCCCTTGCCGTGAAACTGCGTGGTGAAGATCCCCGCGCCGGAGATGCCGCCGAATATGCAGAGAATGAATACGAACATGAGCTGGTTGACTATCGCGACGCCGCTCATGGGCTCCGTCCCGAGTCTGCCGACCATTATGTTATCCAGAAGGCTCACGAAATTGGTGATGACGTTCTGTATCAGAATGGGTATCATCACCGAGAAGAGTTTTCTGTAAAAAGCCTTGTCTCCGAAGTATTTTCTCATGGGTCTTCCGTTAAAGCGGTCATTTCATGAATTTGAGCCTCGGTCGGAGCTTCCTTTCGTAAAAGAGCTCCGATATGCGTATCATCACGTCCCAGACGAGGAGTATAAGGACGAGCGCAGCGTCGAACGCGAGCCACACGGCGAGCCCCGACTCCGATATCTCGTCGAGCACCGACTGAAGCCTGAAAACGAATATGAGGAACAGATACATCGCGGCGAGCGCCGACGCGAAGAAGACGAGCTTGACGACGATCCGCACGGCGCGGTAGGGGATCCTGCCGACAGGCCCGCGCAGCACGGGGTAATACCCGACGAAAACGTAAAAGAACGCGAGCTCCTTGTCGGGCGAAAGGAGCGCCGTCACGACGGCGGTCGCGGCATACGCGAGGAGCGCCGCCCCGGGGCCGAACTCGCGCTTGACCGGAGCGAGGAACAGCGCGGCGACCAGCGGAGCCGCGTAAGTCATTACGGCAAAAAGCCCTCCCGCAAGCATTATTACGGCGCCGAGCGCCGCGGTCATGCCGCAGAAGGCGACCTTGAGTGCTGTGTTTTTACGGCTTTTGTCCAATCGTGGAAAGCGGTTTACCGATCCCCGCCGTCTTCGTCGTCGTCCTCGCCGTCAAGGAGCTCGCAGAACACCTCGAACAGCTCGTCGAGCAGGACCTCGTTCTCGACGGGCTCGAGCCCGTCCTCGCCGTCGGCCTTGACGATGTGCATGAAGACGATATCTGCCTCGTCGTCATCCTCGCTCGTCGTGTCGGGGGTAAGCGCCATATAGCGCTCGTCCTCGTACATGAAGGTGAGCACGTGGATGAACGTTATCTCGTTCCCGCCCTCGTCTATGAGGGTGATCTCCGAAGCTTCGTATTCCTGTTCCATATGTTTTTCCTTTCGGTTTTATTTGACGGGATGGAGGGTCATATAGCCCTCGAGTATCACCTGCGCGGCGAGCTTGTCGACAACCTTGCGCCGCTTCTGCCACTTGAGCTCCGCCTCATAAAGGAACCGCTCCGCCGCCATGGTCGAGAGCCTTTCGTCGTAAAAATCGTGCTCGCCGTCCCAGCCGTCGGTAACGAGCGCCGCGAACGCCTTTACCTTGTCGCAGGCGGGGCCGTAGGAGCCGTCCATATTGCGGGGCAGGCCGAACACGATAACGCACGGCGCCCATTTCTTCGCCGCCTCGCGGATATACGCCGCGTCGCGCCCGTCGTCGCCCGTGCGGGTATAGGTCTCAAGCCCCTGCGCCGTAAAGCCCAGAGCGTCCGTTACGGCAAGGCCTATCCTCCTGTCTCCGACGTCCACGCCGAAATATCTTATCATTTTGCGTTCCTTTCGTATAAGGCGGTCATATGACCTTGATGTTGAACTGCGGGCACGCTCTCGCGCAGTAGCCGCAGGTCGCGCATTTCGAGTAATCTATGCGGGCAATGCCGTCCACCATGCTTATCGCGTGGTTCCTGCACGCGTCAACGCAGGCGCCGCAGCCCTGGCACCAGTCCTGTATCAGCATGCGGCGTCTGACCCTGCCGAGACGCTCCGCAAGCTCGGGATCCGGGGTCTCGCCCGAGAACACGGCGGCGTTGTAGTCGATCTCGTCGAAGGACTGCATGCCCATCGCGACGGTGTCCACGCAGTCGAGCCCGAGTACGTACTCGAGCGCCTCCTCGCGCTCCTTTATAAGATGTCCGCCGCCCAGCGGCTTCATGGCGATCATGCCCTTGCCCGCCGCCTTCGCTTCCTTGATCGCCGCGAGCATTTCGTCTGCGGTGCCGTCGGCGATGCCCACGCCCTTTTTGTTGATAAGGGGGAAGAGCACGTCGAGCTCAGGATGCTTCGCCGCCGCCCGCATACAGCCTATGTAGTGCGTCGACAGCCCGATCGCTCCGATATAGCCCTGCTCCTTCTTTTTAAGGAAATATTCGATCGCGCCGGCGTGACCTTTGATGGTCAGCCCGCTCTCCTGCTCGTGGAGCAGGAACACGTCGATGTATTCGCGGCCTATGCCCTCGACCGCCTTGCGGAAGGAGGCCTCCGCCGTCGCCTCGTCGTAGGAATAGCTCTTGGTGCAGATGAAAACGTCCTCCTTGAGCCTTACGGCCTCCCTGACGTGGGGATAGGTCTCGTATATCTCGGCGGTATCGAGGAAATTGATGCCGCGCGAAAAAGCGCGCTCAAACAGAGCCGCGCCTTCACTGATCGTAAGATTCCTTTGAAAAGGCCCCATGGTAAGCGTGCCGAAGCAAAGCCTCGATACGAGCTTGCCGGTAGAGCCCAGCTCACGATAATTCACTCTTCTTCTCCGCTGCCGCCGTTGACCTCGATGTAGCTCTTCACGAGCTCCTCGATAAGCTCGTCCCTCTCAAGGGTGGAGATAAGATAGCGGGCGTTGTTGTAGCTCGTGATGTAGGTCGGGTCGCCCGAGAGCAGATAGCCCACGATCTGGTTGACGGGATCGTAGCCCTTTTCCTTCATGGAGGAATAGGCCTGCATCAGCACCTCGTGCGCAGTCTGCTTGTCCTTCGGCATTTTGAATTTTATAGTGTTCATTCCGCCGTTCATTTATATACCTCCTTCCGCTCTTTCGAGCGGTCAGTGCATTGATCGAAAGAATGGTCTGTATACGACCTCAAATTATTGTATCATATAACCGATCCCCGCTCAATAGCAAATTATGCTTTTCGCCAAAAATTTGTTCCGGCGGGGAACAAGTCACTTCACTGTCATTATCTCCGTGTTTTCGACGGCCTTTTCGATCATCTCCGAGAAATCGACCGCCGCTTCGCTCGCGCGGAGCTCGTCGAGCTTCGGCTTTGTGACGGGGTGCTTCGGCACGAATACGGTGCAGCAGTCCTCATAGGGGAGTATGCTCGTTTCGTAAGTGCCGATACGCCTCGCGACGTCCATTATCTCGTCCTTGTCGAACCCGATCAGCGGCCGGAACACCGGCATCGAGACCGCGTCGTTCGTTACGCAAAGCGCCTCGAGCGTCTGACTTGCCACCTGTCCGAGACTCTCACCCGTAATGAGGGCAAGCGCGCCGTCCGTTCTCGCAATGCGCTCGGCAATCTTCATCATAAGCCTGCGCATGATGACGGTAGTCTCCTTCTCGGGACATTTCTCGTATATGGTCATCTGTATGTCGGTGAAGGGGACGAGGAACAGCTTTATCTCACCCGCATATCCCGACACCAGCCTCGTAAGCTCCACGACCTTGTCGCGCGCGCGCTCAGAGGTGTAGGGATAGGAGTAGAAATGCACGGCCGAAAGCGTAAGTCCGCGCTTAGCCATCATGTACCCCGCGACGGGACTGTCGATGCCGCCCGATATCAGAAGACACGCTCTGCCCGCGGTGCCCGTGGGCATGCCCTTCGCGCCGGGGATCTCCTCGCAGTAGATATACGCGCTCTCGCGGATCTCGACCGAAAGCTTGACTTCGGGCTTGTGAACGTCGACGTGAAGGAACGGGAACCTTTCGAGCACGCGTCCGCCCAGCTCGCGGTTGATCGCGTCGCTGTTCATGAAATAACGCTTGTCCGAACGGCGGGCGAGCACCTTGAAGCTCGTCCCCTCGCCGCAGCCCTCAAGCCTTTTTTCCATCAGCCCGAGAGCAGCCGCGACGACGGTCTCCCAATCCTTGCCGACCGATACCGCGGGGCTTACCGAATGTACGCCGAACACGCGGGTAAGACGGCCGAGCGCCTCGGAAAAATCCTTTTCGGCGATCCCCTTTACGTAAATGCGTCCCTGCTCGCGTTCGATAACGGGGGAGTGGCCCTTCAGGGCCTTCCTTATGTTATCGACCAGCGCGCGCTCGAAATAGGGGCGGTTGAGCCCCTTCAAATGTATCTCCGTATACCTTACGAGCAGTACCTTCTCCATGATCCCTCCGTAAAGATAAGGTCAGCGGCGCTTGAAACGCCTCAGTATCCCGACCTGTTCCTCGATTATGCCGGCGGCGGCGTCGGCCTCGCCGACCGTATTGAAATGCGAAAAGCTGAACCTTATCGCGCCGTCCTGCCTCTCGCCGAGTATGCCCATCGCGTTCAGTATCCTGTTCCTGCCGCGCTTGTGCGCCGCGCAGGCGGAGCCCGTCGATACCATCAGCCCGCGCTCGGAAAGCGCGTTCAAAAGCACCTCGCCGCGCACGCCCATGAAGCTGACGTTCAGTATGTGCGGCGCGCCCTCGCCGGGCCCGGGACCGTTCAGCTTGACGTCCTTTATCGAGGAAAGGTCGTTGTAAAGGCGGCTTCTGACCGCCTCCATGCCGGAGACGTATTCGTCCCTGTGCGCGGAAAAATCGCGCACGGCAAGCGAAAACGCCATTATGCCGGGGACGTTCGTCGTGCCGGAGCGGAGCCCCGCTTCCTGACCGCCGCCCACGAGATAAGGCTTCAGCCTCACGCCTTTTTTAACGTAAAGCGCGCCAACGCCCTTGGGCGCGTGCAGCTTGTGCCCCGATACGGAGTACAGATCGCAGCCGACGGGCGGCAGCTTCATGAAGGCCTGTACGCCGTCGACGTGCAGGAGACAGTCGGGAGCCGCCTTTTTGATAAGGGCACGGATCGCGTTTATGTCGTTTACCGCGCCCGACTCGTTGTTCACGTGCATTATGCTGACAAGGCGCGTATCGGCGTTCACGAGCCCGCCGAGCGCGTCGAGCCTTACCCTGCCGGTCGCGTCGACCGGCGCGAATACAACGTCGTACCCACGCTCGCGGAGCTCGATCGCCGCCTCGTATACCGAGGGATGCTCGACCGCGGAAACGATCACTCTGCCCTTCGAGCGCATGGCGGAAAGCGAGCCGAATACAGCGGTGTTGTTGGATTCCGTCCCGCAGGAGGTGAATATGAGATCGCCCGGCTCGCGGGAGATCTCGGATAATACGTACGCCCTCGCGGCGTTGACCTCGCGCTCCGTCTGCACCGCGGGAGCGTACGCCGCCGCGGGATTGAAATACTGCGAGGTCATGTATTTTAGCGCTTCCGCTCCCGCCTCGGGCAGGCAGGGCGTAGTGGCGCTGTTGTCAAAATAGATCATAGTATCACTCCGTTATTTGATTGAGGGAGCGTTCGCCCCCCCTTATCAATACACTATGCCGGCGCGCCGGCGCCTGCCATCAGCCCGAATCGATCGATATCGGAACGGGATAGAGCACGGACAGGTACTCGAAGTTCGCGCGGAGCTGTTCGTACGCCTGACCTATCGCCACCGCTCTGTCGGTTGCGAGCGCCTCCTTCAGCATGCGCATCTTTTCCATCAGGTTCGCCCTGTCGGTGTCGGGCAGCGTCTGCACGCTCGCAAGATATGCGTTGACCTGCCCGAGAAGAGCGTTCGCGGCGGCCTTCAGCTCCTCCAGCGACATGTATTCGTAAGGCGAGGTGTTCGCATTGTGTACGGTGCAGGTAGTGCCGCTTTCGATGCACAGGGCGTGATAGTGATCCGCGTCGGCGGTAGTCACCACGGCGTTCGGGAATATGGTCGAGAAATAGTTCGTGTACGGGCCGACAAAATGCTCGTCGGGCACGAACGACGCGAAGCGTCCCAGCAGCGAATCGGGCGGGACGAGAAGCACGTACTTCGTCGTCCTGCACGACGGCGGACAGAAGGGTCCCGCGACCATGCCTGATTCCGTACAGGTCTCGACCGCGCAGTGCATCGTGCAGTACTCGGTGGGTATCTGATCCGTCCGGATCCAGTCGGTAACGGGCGGGTTCTTGTCGTCATGCGCGCACGCGTCGGTGGCAAGCTTGCCGGAAACGCGGCATAGAGTGACGCGCGTAAGTCCGATGGAGCTCGGCGAAACGTCCATGATAGGCTTATCCGAAAGCCCCTCGTGTATTGCGGCCATATACGCCTGCCACAGAGGCGCGGCGGAGTTTCCGCCGGTCGAGCCGGATGCGAGCTTTTCGGAATAAAGGTCGTGTCCGATCCACAAAGAGCAGGTGTAGTAGCCGGTGAAGCCGGCAAAGTAGACGCTCGTGTAATCGTCGTTGGTGCCGGTCTTGCCGGCGACGGTCATGCCGGGTATCGCGGCTTTTTTACCCGTACCGGACTTGACGACGTCCTTCAGCATGTCGATGAGCATATATGCGGAGCTCTCCTCGAACACGCGGTAGGACTTCTGGATCTCCTTCGCGTCAAGCACGACGTTCATGTTCCTGTCGAGCACGACCGAGAAGGATACGGGCTCCATATACACGCCGCCGTTCGCGATGGTCGCGTAGGCAGCCGCCATCTCGATGGGAGTGATGCCCGTTGTGCCGAGCGCGAGACCGGGACCGTCGACATTGATCCTCGACGCCTTGACGCCCAGCTTTTCAAGATACTGCGCGCTGACCCTCGGCGTGACCACGTCGAACAGCGTCCTTGCGGCGACTATGTTGAGCGATTTTTCGATCGCCACCCTGATCGTCTGCATGCCGCGGTAGCCGGAAGAGCCTATCGCGGGGAACCCGCGGTCGCCGCCGTAGCCGTCGATCGGCATCTCGGCATTCAGTATCGCGGTGCCGCACGAGACCCCGAGATCGAGCGCGGGGCCGTATACGGAAAGCGGCTTTATAGCGGAGCCGACGGGCATGCTGCTCTGATACGCGCGGTTAAGCTGCTTCTTCCTCGTCGGAGCCTGACGCCCGCCTATAACGGCGATGAGCTCACCGGTGTGCTGGTCGATAATAACGCTCGACGCCTGCGGCTGGATTATCTCCATCGTCGTGCCGTCCGAGTTGGTCGTTATCTGCACGCCGGCGGAGGGGTTTTTGAGCTCGGGATAATCGATCCAGTTGATTATCGTATCCTGCACGAGGTTCTGTATCTCGGGATCGACGGTCAGATAAATATGATATCCGCCCGTGCGGAGCTCCGCCTCGATGGCGTTGCGGTTGGACTTGGTATCCTCGAGCCCGCGCTGCACGAGCATGTGCGAGATGATGTCGTATACCGCATACTCCACGAAATAGGGCATATCGTAAAGCTGCTTCTTTTCGCTCTTTTCAAGTATCGTCACCTGCTCCTCAAGGGCGGTGTGATACTGTTCGTTAGTGATGACGCCCGCGTCGTACATGGCTGCGAGCACCACGTTCGTGCGCTTGTCGGTGACGTCCATCTTGTTGCGCCCGTCCTCATAGAAACGGGTGTACGTGTTCGCCCTCGGGTTGGTGTAATAGGGCTTCTGCACCATGCCGGCGAGCATGGCGCACTCCCTGATGGAAAGCTCGTTCAGGTTCTTTCCGAAATAATCCTTCGCGGCGGCGGCAAAGCCGTAATTCGACTCGCCGAGGAACACGTCGTTCATGTACGCCTCGAGGATCTTGTCCTTCGTTATCGTGTTCTCAAGCTCGTATGCGAGGTAAGCCTCCTGTATCTTGCGCTTATAGCTCTGCTCGTTCGAGAGTATTTTGTTCTTTATCAGCTGCTGCGTGAGCGTCGAGCCGCCGTGGGTGTTCTGATTGCGGAAGGTGTTGACGACGGCGGAGAAGAGCCTTTTGAAGTCGACGCCGCCGTGCTTGTAGAAGCGCACGTCCTCGATCGAGATGAGCGCGTTCTTCAGCATGTCGGGGATATCCTCGATATCCGCCCAGTCGCGGTATTCCATCCCCGCGAATGTCGTTATGAGATCGCCGTTCCTGTCGTAGATATAGCTCGTGCGCTCGCTCCTCGTAAGGGAGGATATGTCGAGGGATGGGGTGGTGTCGACGTAGGCCTTCGCGACGCCCATAACAAGCCCGAACACGCCGACGCCGGCGAGCACGATCACGACCGCCAGCACGCGGAGCGTATCGAAAAGCAGGGACAAAAGGAAGGGCCTCGCCGCACGCCGCCTCTTCAATATGCGGCCCTCGTCCTCACGGTCGGGGTCGGCCGTCAAGCGCCGCTTCTCCTTACGGCTCTTGGCTGCGGGCTTATCCTTTACGAATCTTTTTGTATCCTGTGCGGCGGGGAGCAGCCTCGGATCGTGAAGCTCCGGGCTTTCCGCCGTTTTGGTCTTATCTGCCATGAGACGATTATCCTTTCAAACAATAATCCATTCTAATTATACCACACGGTATCGGAAATGCAAGCCGGAAACCGCCGCGCGGGACGCGGGACGCAGAACGCGCTGTTTTGTATATTTTTACATATTCATAGGTTGGGTCTTCAATTCTATCATTTTTTATGGTATTATTATGCGGGGGCAGCTCGGCATGCGTCAAATGCCGGCGTTTCCCGAATCCGGAAAGAGGGAAGTGAGGATATGTCGCTTACCGACGTGCTCGCCGCGATAGAGACGGGCTTTTCACAATTCAGGATACAGGATCTGTTCGACATACTTATAATCGCGTATGCCATATTCAGCCTTATCCGACTGACCACCAACACGCGCTCCTCGCAGGTTTTGAAGGGCGTGGGCATTCTGCTCGTGATATTCGTGGTCAGCACGCTGCTGAATCTCATTACGGTAAGGTATCTCCTGAATTCCTTCCTTGTTTCGGGAATCGTCGTCGCCGCGGTGCTGTTCCAGCCGGAGCTCCGCCGCGCGCTCGAAAGGATCGGCCGCTTCCGCATCAACATCTCGCAGAAGGAAACGCCTTCATTTGAGATCGTCAAGCAGATGTGCATGGCGGTAGAGAACATGTCGAGGAAGAAGATCGGCGCGCTGATAGTGCTCGAACGCAATACGAAGCTGGGCGATTATGTCCAGACAGGCACGCTCATCGACGCCGAGATATCGGACGCGCTCATCGAGAACGTGTTCGAGCCCAAGACCCCGCTCCACGACGGAGCGATGATAATCCGGGATGAGCGCATATACGCCGCCGCGTGCGTGCTGCCGCTCCTTGACGATCCCGACATCTCGAGGGAGCTCGGCACCAGGCACAGAGCGGCTCTCGGGATAAGCACGGTAAGCGATTCTCTCACCCTCGTGGTCTCCGAAGAAACGGGCATCATATCCTACGCCTATGACGGAAGGCTCACGAGGAATGTGGAACACGATACGCTTGAGGAGATACTGAACAACCACTTCAATCCTCAGCAGGATAAAAGCTTCCCGCTCTTCGGAAAGAAGAACGACGACAGCGAGGAAGAGATCGAAGGGGAGGTGAAAAGGAATGGAAAACGGAACACAAAACGCAAGAAACGGTCAAAAAAATAATATCTTCACGAGAATAAGGTCGTTTTTTCCGCAGGACCGCACGACCGTCGGCGAAAAGAAACCGTGGTATAAGCTCCCGCTCGCAAGGAGGATAATCTACTTTGTCCTTTCTCTGCTCCTCGCTCTGTTCCTGTGGGGCTTCGTGCTCATGACGCAGAACCCCGACAGGGAGAAGACGTTCTACGATCTCAAGCCCAAGTTCGAATCCGGTACCGAGGCCGACCTCATTTTGAGAAAGCTGACCTTCTGCGGCGATCTCAACGAGATACTCAAGGACGTCAGCGTCACCGTATCCGCGCCGCTCACCGAGGTCTCGAAGATGACCGCGAACAATATCACCGTCACGGTCAATCTGAACGACGTGCACGAGGCGGGCACTTATAAGCTCGAGGTCAAGGCAACGAGCACCGTCGGCACGGTCAAGCGCGTGGAGCCCGCAACCATCGAGATCGAGGTCGACGACCTCGTATCGAACACGATACCGGTCTCGTACGACTTCGTAAACGCCGACAAGTTCCCTGACGGATACTGGCACGACACGCCCGTGCTGCTCTCCTCGACGACCGTCGTCGAGGGCGCGAAGCGCGACATAGCCCAGGTCAGGAACGCCGTCTGCCATATCGACCTCGCAGACCTTACCGAAAGCGTTTATGGGGCGTACTCGCTCTCCGTTCTCGACAAGTCGAACAACGAGATCGACCCGGCCGTTTTCAAAAACAGCATCCCCACCGTAACCGTAAGGATGACGGTGCTGCCGCATAAGCAGATACCCGTCGTCGTTCCCGAGATCATCGACGACGAGCTCGCGTCCGACATATTCGAGGTCGTGGGAGCCACGCTTCCCATCGACTTTCTCGACATAGCGGCGGAACAGAGCGCGCTCGACGCCCTGACCGAGATCACCTGCGAGCCGATAAGGCTCTCGGGCATCACCGAACCGGGAACGTACACCTTTACCGTAACGATGAAGGACATACCCGAGAACAGCTACGTACTCCGCGGAGTGATACCGAACGTCGTCCAGTGCACGGTCGTTATCGCTGAAAAGCAGATAAAGCAGTACTACGTCGGGATACCGATAACTTTCATAGGCGAAACGGAGGAGTACACCTATACGTACGACCGCATCTTCGCCGACATAATCATCTCCGGCCCCGCAAGGCTCGTCAAGAACTTCGCGAGCTCCGAGCTCACGATCATAGTCAACGTAAAGGGCAGGATGCCCGGCGAATACGATATCGAGCTCGAGTATACGTTCGAGGATTACGAGCTGTATGCAGAGCTCGAGATAGTCTTCGAGCAGACGACCGTCCACGTGATCATCGCGGCGGTACGCGAGCTGTGATCGGAGACCGACAGAAACGAAAGGGCGGCTCATAAACAAGCCGCGTTACCGAAATGAAACTCTACGCAGTCAATCTCGAACTGCCGTTCAACGCGAACGAATCGGCGCTGAACCTTGCGATCGCGGCGGAGACGAGGCTCCCCGCCGACAGGATCACGAACGTGAAGCCTGTGAGGAGATCCCTCGACGCAAGGGACAAGAACGACATAAAGTTCATCTACTCCGCCGTCTTCGAGGTGGAGGACGCCGATTACAAAAAAAGGAGCGGCGGCTTTTCGAGAAACATCGGCAAGGCGCCCGAACGCCCGGAGATCGCGGAGACGACGGGGGAGATCCCCCAGCCGGCGCCCGTGGTCGTCGCAGGCGCGGGCCCCGCGGGGCTCTTCGCGGCGCATACGCTTGCCGTACGCGGATATAAGGTCATTCTTATCGACCGCGGCAGTCCCATTGAAAAGCGCGCGGCCGACGTCGACGTGTTCTGGACGAGCGCGAAGCTCGATCCCGAATCCAACATAATGTTCGGCGAGGGAGGCGCAGGCGCCTTCTCCGACGGAAAGCTCACGACGAGGATAAAGGACGCCCGGGCGGATATTGTCGTTGAAACGCTGGTCAAGTACGGCGCTCCCGAGAGGATCGCCGTCGACGCGAAGCCTCACGTCGGCACGGACGTGCTCCGCAGGGTCGTGTCGAACATGCGCCGCGCGATAGAAGAAGCGGGCGGCGACGTCAGGTTCGGCACCAAGCTCACCGATATATCGTCGAAGGACGGGCGCGTCACGTCCGTCACGGTCAACGGCGGCGAGGTCATACCCTGCTGCGCGGTCGTGCTCGCGATCGGTCAGGCGGCGAGGGACACCTGCCGCATGCTGTTCGACCGCGGCGTCGAGATCACCGCGAAGCCCTTCGCGGTCGGCGTTCGCATCGAGCATCCGCAGAGCCTCATCGACAGGGCGCAGTTCGGCAGATTCGCCGGCCATCCGAGGCTCGGCGCGGCCGAATACAGGCTGACGGCGAAGTCCGGGAACAGGGGCGTGTACACGTTCTGCATGTGCCCCGGCGGATACGTCGTCGCTTCGAGCTCGAACGAGGGCGAAGTCGTCACAAACGGTATGAGTTATGCCGCTAGGGACGCGGAGAACGCGAACTCCGGCATTATAGTGCAGGTCAGCCCGTCGGATCTCGGCGGCGCCCCTTTTGCGGGAATGGAGTTCCAGGAAAAGCTCGAGCGCGCGGCGTTCAGGCTCGGCGGAGGCGACTACTCGGCTCCGGCGGAGCGCGTCGCGGACTTCATGCGCGATTCCGATCCCATGCCCTTTGACACGGTCAAGCCCACCTATCGTCCGCAGGCGGTGCCCCGCAAGCTCAAAAAATGCCTTCCCGGCACGGTCTGCCGCGGGATACAGGACGCTCTTACGGCGTTCGGCCGTCAGCTGAAGGGCTTCGACATGGGCGGCGCGGTGCTCACCGCCGTCGAGACAAGGACGAGCTCTCCCGTTAGGATCAACCGCGGCGAGGACGGCCAGGCGACGAGGCTCAAAGGCCTCTATCCGGTCGGCGAGGGCGCCGGCTACGCGGGCGGGATCGTTTCCGCCGCCGTCGACGGCATGAAGGCCGCCGAAAGAATAATCGCCGTATATAAAGCCGAATGAACAAAAGGCAGGATCGGTCATGAAAAGATATTTCGTCATAATCGGAAACTTCGGCTCCGGCAAGACGGAGCTTGCTCTCAATATGGCCTTCGAAGGCGCGGCGAGGGGCGAAAAGGTCACGCTCGTCGATATCGACGTGATAAACCCCTATTTCCGCTCGACCGAGAGAAAGGCGGAGCTCAACGCCGCCGGCATAAGGCTCATTTCCCCTAACTTCACATCGTCCGGCGTGGAGGTGCCGTCCATACCCGCCGAGATATTCTCGGTGTTCTCCGATAACTCGGATCTAGTAATATTCGACGTCGGCGGCGATCCGGTCGGATCGATCGCCATGGGTCAGTATTACGGGTATTTCAGGGAGCTCGAGAACTTCGAGGTGTGGTACGTCATTAACGCGAGGAGGCCGTTATCCTCCGGCGCGGACGAAAACATCGAAATGATCGGCAAGATACACGGCGTGTCCCGCCTGGATATAACGGGAATACTCAACAACACGAACCTTGCCCACGAATCGGGCGAGGACGACCTCGAATACGGCTACGCCGTAACGAAGGAGGTTTCCGAGCGCACAGGTCTCCCCGTGATAGGCACGATGGGAACCGAAGGCATACTTGACGCGTTTATTGATAAGGCAAAGAAAAAGGGTATGGACGATAAGTTCATAGGCCGCCCGATCACGATAAAGCGTTATATGCACAGGGACTGGGCAAACTACACCGAGAAGGGGCTGTGATGGCCGCCTTCACGGGAAAGACGGAATACGATCTTCCGAAGGAGCTCTCGGTCAGCTTCACCGGCCACCGTACCGATAAGCTGCCATGGGGCTCCGACGAATCGGATGAACGCGCCGCCGCGTTCAAAAAGCGGCTCGAGCGCGAGATCGTCAAGGCATATAAGCAGGGCGCGAGATACTTCCTCTCCGGCATGGCGGACGGCATAGATCTGATCGCCGCGGAGACGGTATTGAGACTGTCGGCGCTCTGCCCCGGTATGGAGCTCGTCGCCGTGTTCCCCTACGGAACGGGCAATTCCGAAAGGAAGCGCAGCGCCGCCAAAAGGGCGTTCAGGGCGGTATCGCTCCATGAAAACTACGTGACCGGCTGCTACATGGAAAGGAACAGATTCCTCACCGAACACTGCGTGCGCATGATATGCGGTTTCGGGGGCGATATGTCGACGGGCACAGGACAGACCGTCGGCATGGCGCTGAAGGCAGGCATAGACGTAGTGATAATAAACGTATAACAAGAGGTAACAGCATGCCTGTTTTAACAGTAAACGAATTGAAAAAATCGTTCGTTACCCGCGTGCTTTTCGAAAATATCTCTTTCGAAGTGGGGAAGAACGACCATATCGGACTCATAGGAGTCAACGGGTGCGGCAAGACCACCCTGTTCAGGATCATAGAGGGCGAAGAGCCCTATGACGAAGGGATCGTATCGATCCCGCGCGACACCACAGTAGGCTCGATGGATCAGTCTATCGAGGAGGACACGAGGACTTTATTCGACTACACCCTGGCGGTGTTCGACAATCTGCTCGCGATCGAGAACGACCTCGACACGATCAACGCCCGCCTCGAAAAGGGCGAAACTGACGGGAAGCTCCTCGACCGCCAGCACGCGCTTTACGAAAGGTACGAGGCGGCGGGAGGCCTCACCTTCCGCTCCAGGACGAGGTCCACGCTCCTCGGCCTCGGCTTTGCCGAGGACGAGCTCACGAAGGCGATCCCGCTTTTCAGCGGCGGGCAGAAAAACAAGGCGCAGCTCGCGAGGGTGCTGCTCTCGGGCTCGAACCTGCTCCTTCTGGACGAGCCCACGAACCACCTCGACATAAGCGCGATCGAATGGCTCGAAAGCTTCCTCGCGGATTATCCCGGGGCGTTCATAGTCATCTCCCACGACAGGTATTTCCTTGACAGGGTGACAAACGTGACGTTCGAGCTCAAGGATCGGAAGCTCTTCGTGTCGAAGGGCAACTACTCGAGGCATATGGAGCTCCGCTCGACCGCAAGGGAGCTCGAGCTCAAAAGGTATCTCCGCACCAAGAAGGAGATCAGCCGCATAGAGGGCATGGTCGAGCAGCAGAGGCGCTGGGGACAGGAGCATAACTTCATCACCGCCGCGTCGAAGCAGAAGGCCGCCGACAGGCTGAGGGAGACGCTCGTCGAGCCCGAAAGGGATCCCGCGAGCATACATTTCTCCTTTACCGCGAAGGAAGGCGGCGGCAGCGAGGCCGCGGTCATAAAGGGGCTTTCCAAGAGCTTCGGCGGCAGGGAGGTCTTCAAGAACGCCGATCTTCTCGTCAAAAAGGGCGAAAAGGTATTCATACTCGGCGACAACGGCTGCGGCAAGACGACGCTCCTCAACATTCTCGCCGGACGTCTTCGTCCGACATCGGGCGCGGCGTACCTCGGCGCGCATACCGAGGCGGCGTATTACGAGCAGACCATGACCGGGCTCGATACCGATAAGACGGTGCTAAGCGAGGTGTGGGACAGGTATTTCAATACCATCTCGCATAAGGATATAAGGAACGCGCTCGGCGCTTTCCTGTTCAGGGGCGACGACGTGGAGAAAAAGGTCTCCATGCTCTCCGGCGGAGAGAAGGCGAGGATACAGCTTTTGAAGCTCATGCTCACGAAGGCGAATCTGCTCCTTTTGGACGAGCCCACGAACCACCTCGACATCCCCTCGCGCGAGGCGCTCGAAAACGCGCTCGACGAGTATAACGGAACGGTCATCGCCGTAACGCACGACCGCTATCTCGTCAACCGCCTTGCCGACCGCGTCGTGGTGATGGATCACGACGGCATGACCGAATACGTCGGCGGATACGACGATTACCTCGCCGCAAGGGAGGAGGCCAAGCTGTCCGCCGTGGAAAAGGAGCCCGTGAAGATCTCGCAAAACGCCGCGGACTATAAGGAAATGAAAGCGCTCAAGAGCGAGATCGCAAGGGCGAGGACGGCGGTCAGCCGCGCCGAAAAAGCGATACAGGAAACGGAATCCGAGCTCGAAAGGCTCAATCTCGAGCTTTCGACGCCCGAAGTCGCCTTCGATTACGTAAGGGCGGGCGAGCTTTCCGAAAAGGCTGCGGAGCTCAAAAGGAACGCCGAGAACCTATTCAGGGAGTGGGAACAGGCGTCCGAAAGGCTCGCGGAGCTGAATAACGACAGAGAAGAAAAGGAATAAACGATTTGGCTAAAACAAATAAAACAAAGAAAAGATCAAAGCTCAAAATAATCCCGCTGGGAGGTCTCGGCGAGATAGGCAAAAACATGACCGTCATGGAGTACGAGAACGACATCATCGTCATCGACTGCGGGCTTTCGTTCCCCGATGAGGATATGCTCGGCGTAGACCTCGTGATCCCCGACATGACGTACCTTGAGGAGAACTTCGACCGTATCCGCGGATTCGTCATTACCCACGGCCACGAGGATCATATCGGCGCGGTGCCCTTCGCCATGCAGAAGTTCGACGCGCCGGTCTACGGCTCGAAGTTCACCCTCGCGCTCATAAGGCATAAGCTCGAGGAGCACAAGATAAAGAACGCGGATCTGAGGACGGTCGTCGCTGGCGACGTCGTCGAGCTCGGCTGCTTCAAGGTCGAGTTCATAAAGGTCTCGCACTCGATAGCCGGCGCGCTCGCCGTCGCGGTCACCACCCCTGTCGGCGTGGTCGTCCACACCGGCGATTTCAAGGTCGACTACACCCCCGTCGACAACGAGCCCATCGACATCGCGCGCTTCGCGTATTACGGCACGAAGGGCGTTCTCGCGCTCATGATGGATTCCACCAACGCGGAGTTTTTCGGCTCCACCCCGTCCGAGATGGAGCTCGGCGCCACGTTCGAAAAGGTATTCGACGAGGCAGAAGGCCGAATAATCGTCGCGAGCTTCGCCTCGAACGTGTACCGCATACAGCAGATCGCCGATATCGCGATCGAACACGGCAGGGTCATCTGCTTCCAGGGACGTTCCATGGAGATGATCGCCGATATCGCGTCGGAGCTCGGGTATCTGAGCATTCCCGCCGAGAGCATCGTCGGCATCGAAAAGCTCAAGAAGTATTCCGACAACGAGGTCTGCGTATTCACCACCGGCTCGCAGGGCGAGTCGATGAGCGGCCTGTTCCGCATGGCGAACGCGAACCACAAGCTCAATATCGGCCACGGCGACACCGTCGTGATCTCCGCCTCCGCCATACCCGGCAACGAGAAGGCGGTCGGCAAGGTCATAAACCAGCTGTTCCAGCGCGGCGCGAACGTCGTTTACGACAGGTTCGCCGACGTGCACGTTTCCGGCCACGCTCGGCGCGAGGAGCTAAAGCTCATGATACGCCTCATAAAGCCGAAATTCATGATCCCCGTCCACGGCGAGGCGAGGCACCTTTACCATCACGCGCTCCTTGCCGAATCCCTCGGCATAAACCGCTCCAACATATTCGTCATGGAAACGGGAAGCGTGCTCGAGCTCTCCGCGAGGAGCGGCAAGATCACCGGCTCCGTCCAGTCCGGGAACGTCCTCGTCGACGGCTCGGGCGTGGGCGACGTCGGCAGTGCGGTGCTCCGCGAGCGCAGGCTGCTCTCGCATGACGGCGTGTTCGTGATGATAATCGCGATCAAGCGCGACACAGGCGAGCTTGCCGCCGAGCCCGAGATGATATCGAAGGGCTTCGTGTTCGCGAAGGACGCGGAGGAGCTCATGACCGAGGTCAAGGCGGTGGCGAGGGAGTCCGCTCTCATGTTCGCCGCCTGCGACAAATCCGAATGGGGCAACGTCAAGAACCTCATCAAGTCCGCGGTGAAGAGCTGTCTTTACTCGAACACCAAGAGGACGCCCCTCATCCATCACGTGTTTTTAGAGGTTGACTGAGCCATGGATTACGACAAGGCGCATTCGCTCGCGGCGGACATCCGCGCGAGCCGGGAATATAAAAGCTTCGTTTCCGCGAGGGAGGCGGTCTCGCAGGATCCCAACACCCTCGGGCTTCTTAAGGAGTACAGGCGTCTGGAGCTGAGGTGCCAGGCCGCGATCGTCTCCGGCGAGGAGGATCTCGAGAGCATGGAAAAGCTCCAGAGGCTCATGGGGCTCCTGCAGATGAACAAGGACGCCTCCGAATATCTCATGGCGGAGTTCGCATTGAGCCGCATGCTCGGCGATATCTACAGGATACTCGCCGACGCCGCGGAGCTCGACATAAGCATGCTTGATAATTAAGAAAGGTCCGGCTCATGGAAAACGAGAACAAGGATCCCAAGAAAACATCGTCCTTCCCGGCGGTCACCGTACACACCGCACGGTTCGAGACCATTCAGAAGCCGCCCGAGGTCGATTCCCTGTCCAAAACGCGAAGGGATATCGTCATAGGCGACGACGGCCGCGATAAGAAGGAAAAGACGAAGAAGAGCATGAGGACATTCCGCGTCGTGAGGGCGATCTGGCGCAAGCTCAGTCCCTTTATCGCGGCGATACTCTCACTCGTCATAGTCTATTTCGCGCTCAAATTCGCCGTCAATTTTGCCGTCAACAAATACGTAAAGCCCGTGGACGCCAACGACGCGACGCCCATCACCGTCGAGATACCCAAGGGCTCCGGCGCCTCCGCGATCGCGAAGATACTCTATGAAGCCGGCGGCGAGGGCGAGAAGGGGCTCATCCAGAACAAGGCGATATTCAAGGTCTACGTCGATTTCAAGGGCAAATCCTCCAGCCTCAAGGCGGGCACGTACGTGCTCTCCCGCAACATGAGCATCAGCAGGATCGTCGACATAATCTGCACCGGCAATCCGCCCAGGAAGACCGCGAAGTTCACGGTCAGCGAGGGCATGACGGTCGAGGCGATAGCGGCGAAGCTCGTCGATCTCGACATACTCAAATCCTCCGACCGCTTCCTCGAGCTCGCAAGGACGGGCGAGGTGTTCGCGGAGAAATATTGGTTCATCAAGGATATAGTGGACGAGGGCAGACCCGGCAGGCTCTATATGCTCGAGGGCTATCTGTTCCCCGACACGTACGAGGTCTACGCCGACGCCACCGAGGAGGAGATCATCATCAAGATGCTCGACCGCTTCGACGAGATCTACGAAAGGAGATACGTCGAAAGGGCGGAGGAGCTTTCGCTTTCGCTCGACGACGTCATAGTGCTCGCCTCTATAATCGAAAAAGAGGCCAAGACGTTCGACTTCACCAAGGTCTCCGCGGTGTTCCACGGAAGACTGCAGCGCGACATGATGCTCAACTCCGACGCGACGCTCGATTATATATTGAGATCCGGCAAGCTCGAGTTCACGCAGGAGGAGCTTTCGACCGATTCCCCGTATAATACATACCGGGTGAAGGGGCTCCCCGCCGGGCCGATATCGAATCCCGGCCGCGCCGCGATCGAAGCGGTGCTGTTCCCCTTCGAGCAGTATCTGGAGGAGGGCTACCTGTACTTCTGCCTCATGGACGGAGCGACAGGCGCGCTGGTGTTCGCCAAGACGCTCGAGGAGCACGAGGCGAACGTCGCCAAATACAAGCCCTACTGGTCGTAACTATGATGGAACTGCTTGCCCCCGCGGGTAATCCCGAAAGGTTCTATACGGCGGTCCGGTACGGCGCGGACGCGGTCTATATGGGGCTCCCGGCGTTCTCGCTCCGGAACCTCGCGGATAATTTCACGTTCGGGGAACTCCCCGGCGCGATAGCTTACGCCCACGAACGGAACGTGAAGGTCTACGTCACCGTCAATTCGTTCATAAGGGATACGGAGCTCGGCGAGCTTAAGGACACGCTCGCGTTTCTTAAGGATTCCGGCGCGGACGCGCTTATCGTGAACGATCCCGCCGTGATAAGCCTGTCGAGGAGGATCGCGCCCGATATGCCGCTCCACCTTTCGACGCAGGCCAACACGCTCAATTCCGAGGCGGCGCGCTTCTGGTTCGATCAGGGCGTCTCCCGCATCGTCCTTGCGAGGGAGCTCACGCTCGACGAGATAAAGCTCCTCCGCTCGCGCATACCCGACGCGCTCGAGCTCGAGATGTTCGTCCACGGCGCGATGTGCGTAAGCTATTCCGGCCGCTGCCTCCTGTCGAACTACATCGACGGCCGCGACTCCAACAGGGGCGAATGCGTACAGCCCTGCCGCTGGAATTACGAGCTTAAGGACGGACGCGTGTATTCCGCCGAGATCCGCGAAAGGGGCAGGAACGGCGAATACTTCACCGTCGAGGACGACGGGAAGGGCAGCTTCATACTCAACTCCCGCGATATGTGCCTCGCGCCGTATCTCGATAAGATCGAGGCCGCGGGCGTATCCTGCATAAAGATCGAGGGCAGGATGAAATCCATACTCTACGTCGCGACGGCGACGAACGCCTACCGCATGGCGCTCGACGGCGCGCCGGCCGAAACGGTGATGAAGGAGCTCATGCTCCTTTCGCACCGTCCCTACACCACGGGCTTTGCCTTCCGCGAAAGCGAAAAATGCCGCGGAGGCACCTACGGCAGGGACAGGAGCCTGAACGTCCTCTACGGTGAAAACCCCGAGGAGCTCATGGAGTATAAGACCGGCGGCTACACGCAGGAAGCGAAGATCGCCGCGGTCGTGCTCGGCTATGACGCGGAAAAGGGGCTTGCCCACGTCGAACAGCGCAATAACTTCCGCGTCGGCGACAGGCTCGGCATACTCGCCCCGAAGGACGTGGGGCGCGGGTTCACCGTTTCGAGGATAACGAATGAGGAGGGGGAGGAGCGCGATTCCGCCCCGCATCCCATGGAAAGGCTCTTTATCGGCTGCGCCGAGGAAGTCTCCCCGGGGGACATATTGAGGATAGGTTTATAAAAGGCGAAGATTCGCTCGATATAATAAAAACAAACTCACACGGAGGTATAAATCATGAACAAAATGACAGTCAAGGATCTGAACGTCACCGGCAAGCGCGTTCTCGTGCGCGTCGATTTCAACGTTCCCCTCAACGCCGACTGCGAGATCACGGACGAGAGCCGCATACTCGGCGCTCTCCCCACGATAAAGTATCTCGTTTCCCGCGGCGCAAAGGTCATCCTCTGCTCGCATCTCGGCCGTCCCAAGGGCAAGTTCGTTCCCGAGATGAGCCTCGCCCCCGTCGCGAAGAGGCTTCAGGAGCTGCTTCCCGACGTTAAGGTCGTTTTCGCACACGACATTATCGGGTCCGATGCGGCAAATAAGGTCGCCGAGATGAACAACGGCGAGATAGTCCTTCTCGAGAACCTCCGCTATCATGCCGAGGAGGAGAAGAACGATCCCGAGTTCGCAAAGAAGCTCGCCTCCTACGCCGACGTTTACGTCTCCGACGCGTTCGGCACCGTCCACCGTGCACACGCCTCCACCGAGGGCGTCGCTCACTACCTGCCCGCCGCCTGCGGCTTCCTCATCGAGAAAGAGCTCGGCGTAATGGGCAAGGCGCTCGAGAATCCCGACCGTCCCTTCGTCGCCATACTCGGCGGCAAGAAGGTCGCGGACAAGATCGGCGTCATCAGGAACCTGCTCTTAAAATGCGACACCCTCATCATCGGCGGTGCGATGAGCTATACCTTCTTCAAGGCGATGGGCCTCAGCATCGGCGACTCCCTCCTCGACGAGGGCTCAATCGACCTTGCGAAGTCCCTTATGGACGAGGCGAAGGAAAAAGGCGTCAGGATGTGCCTTCCCATCGACTGCGTAGTAGCGAAGGAATTCGCCGCGGACGCAGAGCATAAGACCGTACCGTACGACAAGATGCCCGACGGCTGGCAGGGTCTCGACATCGGCGAAGCCACCGCGAAGCTCTACGGCGACATAATCCGCGAAGCCAAGACCGTAGTCTGGAACGGCCCGATGGGCGTGTTCGAGATGGACGCCTTCGCAGAGGGCACCAAGGCCGTCGCTATCGCCTGCACGGAGTGCGCCGGCACCACAATCATCGGCGGCGGCGATTCCGCTTCCGCGGTCAACAAGTTCGGCCTCGGCGACAAGATCACCCATATCTCCACCGGCGGCGGCGCTTCCCTTGAGTTCCTCGAGGGCAAGGTGCTTCCCGGCGTAGCCGCGCTTTACGACAAGACCTCCCGCCGCAAGTTCATCGCCGGCAACTGGAAGATGAACATGACCCCCTGCGAGGCAGAAAAGCTCGTCGCAGAGCTCGTTCCCCTCGTGAAGGACGCGGAGGCCGAGGTGGTCGTCTGCCCGCCGTACGTCGACATTCCCTTCGTCGCCCCCATCATAAAGGGGACAAACGTAAGGCTCGGCGCGCAGAACATCCACTGGGCGGATAAGGGCGCGTTCACCGGCGAGGTCGCCGCGAACATGCTCAAGGCTCTCGGCGTAGAGTACGCAATAATCGGCCATTCCGAGCGCAGACAGTACTTCGGCGAGACCGACGCCACCGTCAACGCCCGCATGAAGGCAGCTCTCGCGAACGACATCACCCCGATCGTCTGCGTCGGCGAAACGCTCGAGCAGCGCGAGGCAGGCGTCACCGACGAGTTCCTCGCCGGCCAGATCAAGGGCGCCTTCGATGGCGTCGACCGCGCCTCGGCAGCCAAGGTCGTCATCGCTTACGAGCCCATCTGGGCGATCGGCACAGGCAAGACCGCTTCCGACGAGGAAGCCGACCGCACCATAGCCGCCGTCCGCAAGGTGTTCGGCGAGCTCTACGGCGAGGAGGCCGCGAACGACGTCCGCATCCTCTACGGCGGATCCATGAACGCGAAGAACGCGCACGGCCTCAAGGCCATGCCCAACATCGACGGCGGCCTCATCGGCGGCGCTTCGCTCAAGCCCGTTGATTTCAGCCGCGTGGTCCTCGACTGACAAAACGTTTATAGGGGCGGGCGCAAAACGCCCGCCCGGTACAAAGCCATGAAAAAACTAACCGCACTTATAATACTAGACGGCTTCGGATACCGCGAGGATCCGACCGACAACGCCGTGCTCATCGACGGAATCAGAAACATAAAGGCTCTCTGGAACAAGTACCCGCACACGCTCATCGGCGCGTCGGGGCTCGACGTCGGTCTTCCCGACGGTCAGATGGGCAACTCCGAGGTCGGGCATATGAACCTCGGCGCGGGACGCATCGTGTTCCAGGACTATCCCAGGATCGACAAGTCCATAGCGGACGGCGACTTCTTCACGAATCCCGCCTTCATGGGCGCGGTCAACAACTGTAAGGAGCACGGCTCGTCCCTGCACCTTCTCGGCCTCTGCTCCGACGGCGGGATACATTCCCGCCTGAACCACCTTTACGCGCTCCTCGAGCTCGCGAAGAGGGAGGGACTCAAAAAGGTCTATATACACTGCTTCATGGACGGGCGCGATACGCCTCCCACCAGCGGCATAGACTTCATCAAAGAGGTCGCCGACAAGGCGAAGGAGATAGGCGTCGGCGAGATCGCCACGGTACAGGGCAGGTTCTGGGGCATGGATCGCGACAAGCGCTACGAGCGCGTGAAGCTCGGCTATGACGCGATCGCGAACGGCGAGGGCGTTTTCGAGACCGATCCCGTATCTGCCATGGAGCGCTCCTACGCCAACGGCAAGACCGACGAGTTCGTCGTTCCCGCCGTCATCACGAAGGACGGGAAGCCCGTCGCGACAGTTCAGCCGAACGACAGCGTGATATTCTTCAATTTCCGCACCGACCGTCCCACCGAGCTGACCGAGGCGTTCATTTTCGACGATTACGCATATTTCGAAAGAAAGCGCGGCTTCATACCGCTTTATTACGTTTGCATGACGCTCTACCGCGACGATTTCGACGGAAAGGCCGACATCGCGTTCCGTCCGCTCAAGTACGAGAACCTGCTCGGTCAGTACGTCTCGAAGCACGGTCTGAACCAGCTGCGCCTCGCCGAGAGCGAGAAGAAGCGCCACGTCACGTTCTTCTTCAACGGCGGCACGGACGAGGTCTCCGAGGGCGAGGATCACATAATACTCGATTCCCCGAAGGTCGAGACCTACGATCTCGCGCCGGCTATGCGCGCATACGACCTTACCGACATCGCCGTCGAAAAGGTAAGAGCGCATGAATACGACCTCCTCGTCATGAACTTCGCGAATCCCGACATGGTCGGTCACACCGCCGTGCGCGATTCCGTAATCGCGGCGGTGCACGCCGTCGACGAATGCGTCGGCAGGCTCGTCGCCGAGATCGTTAAGGAGGGCGGCTCCTGCATAGTCACCGCCGATCACGGCAACTGCGAGACGATGGTCGAAAACGGCAAGCCCATGACTGCGCACACGACTAACCCCGTGCCCCTTATCTGCGTAACGAAGGAAGGCCGCAGGATAGGGCTCAGGGAGGGCGGCCGCCTCGGCAACGTCGCTCCGACCATACTCGAGATGATGGGGCTCGAAAAGCCCGCCGAGATGACGCTCGACAGCCTTATCGTTCACTGACCGAAGGCATACGGTAAGGAGATAACAAAGTGATTTGCAAATACTGCGGAGCCCAAGTTCCGGACAAAGAGGATTTTTGCCCGGAATGCGGGGGAATAATCGACCGTGAAGAGGATACCGATACGAAACGCGAAAGAAAAAACATGACACGGGGAAGAACCGGCGACGGCATGAAATGGGTCATCATTTCGCTGTTCATAATCGTTCTCATACTCCTTGCGGGGCTCGGCGCCGTCGTGCTCGATCACTTCGGCGTGATAGAGCTCCCGATAAGCTGCGCGGGGCTCGGCAAAACGAAAGCTCCGACGATCGAACAGGACAGCGAGGATCCGGGCAGATATTTCGTCACGGTCTACGCCGATCCCGGGACGAAGCTCGTTTTCGAGACGTCCAGGGGCAACAGGAACGAGGCCGAGGTATCGCGCAAGGGCTATGTCGTGTTCAGCGTTCCCGATACGGGACTGATCCCGCCGGAGCCCATCGACGGCGGCACCTGTCTGGTCACGCCGAAGATCTATAAGATCGGCGACGACGGCTCCGAAACGCTCATCACGGGCTTCACGCCCGTCGAGGTGAACGTGCCCGCCATCAAGATCTCGTTCGACAACGGCGATCACATTGCCGCGAAGAACGGCTCGGCGGAGATCTCGGGCCGCGTCGAGCCTGCGGGCTCGGCGATTATCATCGCCGGCGAGAGCGTCGAGGTGGGGCAGGACGGAAGCTTCTCCCACGCCGTCGCTTTCAAGGAAGCGGGCGAGCAGACGGTCGCCTTCGAGGCGAGATGCCCCGGGTACCGGATATTCCGCAAAAGCTTCACCGTAACGGTGGACGCCGCGGCGGTGGCCTTCATACAGTTCCCGTGGGAATACGGCGACGAAACGTTCACGCAGCGCGTAAAGAACAACGCCGATACGCCTCTCGAGGTCTGGGGACGCGTTCCCGCGGGCTCGAGGGTGACTGTCAGCAGCGCCTCCGAATCGGTGGGCCTCACCGATCCGACGGTCGACGGCGACGGCAAATTCCTGTTCATCGTCACCATGCCCACGGCGGGGGATTACGAGCTGCGGATCACCTGCGCCGCTCCGTCGGGCGAGGTCGTCGAGCGCGTACTGCATGTCCAGCGCGCACCCGAGTGGAGGTCGTACGTCGAAAGCTCGTGGGCGATGAGCTATGAAGCGCTGAGCTATTCGTCGAAGAGGGCATATAAGATCAGCGGAAAGGTCACCGAGGTCATCGAGGACGGCGATTCCACGATCGTGCGCCTCGACATCGGCGGCGGCCAGACCGTGATACTGCATTATCACCATCACTACCCCAACGCGGGCACTCTCGAGCTTGGCAGCGTGCACACGGGCATCTACGGTCATCCCACCGGCAAGAACGCCGACGGAGACCCCGAGGTTTACGTCTGGTTCATTATCGACTGACGCGAAAATATACCTTTTTAGGCGATATTGGCTCTTGCATTGCACGCGCAAAGGTGGTATAATGTCCGTCGCAGTTGATGTTTCTGAAAGGAAAAAACTATGGAAATCGTTCAAATAATCGTTAATTTTCTTCTGCTCATCGCAGCGGTACTGCTTGTAATAGTCGTTCTCGCGCAGAACTCGTCGAGCTCCGGTCTCGGCAGTGCGTTCGGCAATGAGACCACCGCTCTCACCACCCGCGGCAAGAAGGCGAGCCGTGAAAAGCAGCTTCAGAAGATCACGGTCATACTCGGCATCATCGTCGCAGTGCTCGCGATCATCATGCTTCTCCTTCCCGCCATCACGAAATGGGTAACTCCTTCGACGACCACTTCCATGCTCGGCGTATTGGAGAACGTACTCTGATCCTGACACGATCACAAGCGCAGCGCCCGTGAGAACATGAGTGCTGCGCTTATTTTTTGAAAGCAGGGCTTGATATGCCGATAAAAAGGGCGTCCGCGTCATCAGCGACAACCGCAAGGCAAGGCATGATTACTTTATCTAAGAACAAATCAGCCGGAGATCCGGGATCCTATTAAGCGGATCCTGCACGAAAGGAGGAGACAGGGATGCCGATAAAAAAAGGCGTTCGCGTCATCAGCGACAACCGCAAGGCAAGGCATGATTATTTTATCGAAGACGTATATGAGGCGGGGCTCGCGCTCGTCGGCACCGAGGTCAAGTCCATCCGTCTCGGCAGGGTCAACATAAAGGACTCGTACGTCAAGGTCAAAAACGACGAGGCGATCGTCGTTGGAATGCACGTAAGCCCTTACGAAAAGGGCAATATCTACAACCGCGATCCGTTTCGCGAAAGGAAGCTGCTCCTGCATAAGCGCGAGATACTTAAGCTCAAAAAGCTTTCCGAGGCGGACGGTTACAGCCTCATACCGCTGAATATCTATATAAAGGACGGGCTCGTCAAGATGGAGGTCGCCGTCGCAAAGGGCAAAAAGCTTTACGATAAAAGACACGACATCGCAGAGCGCGACGCGAAAAGACAGATAGAACAGAAGCGGAAAGAGGAAAGAAACTGGGATTGAAACTCCCGCAGGGGGGGAGTATAATCAGGTGAGATCTCCCGCCGTAAGGCGGATCTGACATAAATATGGGGGCGTAAATGGTTTCGACGGGGATCATGGATGCCCGATAAGCGAGCCGAAGACCCTTGCTTCGTAAAAAAAGGGAAAATACTTAAATATAACTGACAACTACAGCTATATGCCTGTAGCGGCCTAACGGCCCTACCGTCCGCCCGCAGCTGCCCACGACTGCGGATACGGGCGTCATCAAAGTGGGGAACCAGCCCGGGCCAGCCCCGCCCCGGGTGGGATCAAGGGACTGCCGGAACCGTAAGCCCGTCGGCGGGCGTACGGCAACGAAAGACATAATCCGCCGACTACGCTCGTAGAAGTTCGCGCAGACAGGTTTTCGGACAAGAGTTCGACTCTCTTCGCCTCCACCAATGCAGAATCAGACGAACTTTTACTTCTGGCCAACCGGCTTCGCAGTCAAAGTCAAGCTCTGAGGATGCAAAAGCTTTGCCACCTCCTGATGGGGGTGGCATTCTTCGTTTTGGCATAGGGTCAACACCATCAAGTTTATTTTCTCTACCTCGTCGTTACAATTTGTACTTTTCACTTAACAAGTTTTTCCGGGACGCGGAAGCGTCCCGGTTCTTTTATGCTTGTCATTGAAAAAAACGCGCGACTGTGATAGACTTATCATGTGAAAAAACGATGGCTCGAAAAGGAGGAAAAGCCGAATGCCCGGTTCCGGTCCAGGTGGAATGCACGGCAGGGGCTTTCTGACGGATGAGGAAAAGAAAAACCGCCCGAAAGTCACTTGGCCGCTCATAAAACGAATACTGTCATACCTCAAGCCGTATTGGAAGCAGATGGCGATCGTGCTGCTTTGCATAATCGTCTCTTCCGTTCTCGGCCTCCTGCCCTCAGTACTGACGGGCCGCATCATCGACGAAGGCCTCATCGGACGGAACCTCAAGATGCTGATCACGCTGATACTCGTTTCGCTCGGCGTGACCTTCGCGTCGCACCTCATCGGCGTCGGCGAGAGCTATCTCAACAACTGGATCGCCCAGCACATAAGCTTCGACATGCGGAACAATATGTACCGCCATCTGCAGAAGATGTCGCAGCGGTTCTTCACGACCAACAATCAGGGCGATATCATAACGAGGATGACGAGCGACATATCCGGCGTGGAGCGCGTCGTGACGAGCACCTTCACGTCGATACTCTCGAACTCCATCACGCTTGTCGCCGCGGTGGTCATCATGTTTCGTCAGAACCCGATACTCGCGGTAGTCGGCATGATGATCATACCTCTGTTCGTTATCCCCACGCGCATGGCGGGCAAGACGCGCTGGAAGCTCACGCAGGAATCGCAGGAGTGCAGCGACAAGGTCAACGGCATACTCAACGAGACACTGTCGGTCAGCGGACAGCTCCTCGTAAAGCTGTTCGGCCGCGAGGATCAGGAATACGAAAAGTATAAGACCGTCAACGGCAAGATGATCCGCCTCAACATCAAGGAGAGCATGGCTGGCCGCTGGTTCATGGTCGTGATACAGACCTTCTCGGGAATAGGCCCCATGCTTTTGTACCTCGTCGGCGGCATAATGATGATGCGTTACGACTCGAGCCTCACCGTCGGCGACATCACCGTTCTCGTTGCGCTTTTGGGCAGGATGTACGGCCCGGTCAATTCGCTCCTCAACATACAGGTCGAGTGGATCCGCTCGATGGCGCTGTTCACCAGGATATTCGAGTATTTCGATATGCCGATCGAGATCAAGGAGCCCGAAAGCCCCGTGATCCCCGCCGCATCCACCGGCGCGGTCGAGTTCAAAAACGTCAACTTCTCCTATGACGCCGAAAGGCAGATACTCCACGACGTGAGCTTCGAGCTCAGGAGCGGCCGCAGCATAGCGATAGTCGGCCCGTCCGGCTCCGGCAAGAGCACGATCATCAACCTCATCCCGCGCCTTTACGACGTCGATTCGGGCGAAGTGCTCTTCGACGGCGTGGACGTTAGGGATCTGAGCCTCGACTTTTTGCGCGGCAGCGTCGGCATAGTCAGCCAGGAGACGTATCTCTTCAACGGCACCATCCGCGAAAACCTTCTGTACGCCAAGCCCGACGCGACCGATGAGGAGCTTATCGAGGCCTGCAAAAAGGCGAACATCTACGACTTCGTCGAAAAGCAGGAAAAGGGTCTCGACTCGATCGTCGGCAACCGCGGGCTGAAGCTCTCCGGCGGCGAGAAGCAGCGTATCTCCATCGCGCGGGTGCTTCTGAAGGATCCCGCTCTGCTCATATTCGACGAGGCGACGAGCGCGCTCGACTCGATCTCGGAACAGAAGATCCAGGACGCGATCGATCCCATAATCGCGGAGCGGACGAGCATACTCATAGCGCACCGCCTTTCGACGATACTCGCCGCGGACGAGATCATCGTCGTCAAGGACGGCAGGATCGTTGAGCGAGGCGTGCATAAGGAGCTTGTCAAAGCGGGCGGAGTATACACGGAGCTTTACGAAACGCAGTTCAAGCGCGCCCTCGAGGAAAACGCCGGGTTTATCCCGACCGAGACCGAGGACACCGATTATCTTAATGCGGAATGATACGGGCGATCCGGCCCGGGGAGGAACGATATGAAAGTCAAGAACATAGAGCTTACGCTCAGGGACGGCAGGAAAGCCGTATTGAGGAACCCCGTACGCGAGGATGCGCAGGGACTTATCGATTACCTTGTAAAGTCCGCCGAGGAGACGGACTTCCTTCTCCGCAATCCCGATGAATGCGGCAAGTACACGCTCGAGAGCGAGTATAAGTTCATAGAGAACATGAACGGCGCGGACAATATGCTGACGCTCGTCTGCGACGTCGAAGGCGTTATCGCGGGCAACTGCCAGATAACTTGGTCGAAGAGCATGAAGCTTAAGCACCGCGCCGAGATCGGCATCGCGCTTATGCGCGAATACTGGGGGCTCGGGATCGGAAGCGCCATGTTCCGCGAAATGCAGAAGATCGCCGAGGCGAATCCCGACATCCTCCAGATGGAGCTCGAATTCATAGAAGGAAATGCCCGCGCCCGCGCGCTTTATGAAAAGATGGGTTTCAGGATCACCGGCATGAGACCCGACGCGATAATGGGACGCGACGGCAAGCTCAAAAACGAATACCACATGATAAGGAAGATAGAAAGATGACGGGGGAGGAAAGGATGATACGCGACCGCCAGTACACGAGGATCGACGAGCTCCGGAAGCTTGTGGATCCCCTGATACTCGGCATAGAGGATAAGACGGAAATGCGCACCGCGTTCGTACACCTTTACGGCGTGGGGCTCCTTGCCGCGGTGTTCGCGCTGAAGCGCGGCTTCTCCCGCGAAACGGCGGAGCTGTGCGAGATCGCGGGCATACTGCACGACCTTCTGACCTATGTCCGTCCCGAGGAGGACGGCCCCGATCACGCGCCTAAATGCGCGGATTACGCGAAGGAATACGTGCTCGACAGGATGACCTCCCTGACCGAAGAGGAGAAGGAGCTCGTCTATAACGGCGTTAAGAACCACAGCGACAAGAGGATCAAGGGCTCCGATTTCGACGAGATAATAAAGGACGCCGACCTTGCGCACCACGCGCTGAGGAACCCCGCCGAGGATCGCTTCTTCGATATGCCCCGCGTGAGAACGGCCGTCGGCGAGCTCATCGACTGAATAAAGCAAAAAACCGCCTGATAGTGAATCGGGCGATTTTTTATTCTTTGCTCTTTCATTCGTTATCCGTCTTTTCGGCGTAGCGGCGTATGGTCTCGACCATGTGCTTGTTCTTGAAGAAGGCGTCTATTTCGTCCATGTCGACGGTCAGCCCCTTCATGATGCCCTGTATCAGCACCTCGGCATACATTACCTCGCGCGTCATGGGATCCTTGAGGTAGGCGAGTATGTCAATGTTCATCTTTTCGTTCATGCCTTCGACCATGCCCGCAAAGAAGGTGGAGTCCTCGCCGAAGAGCTTCCCGACCCTTTCGATGCAGTCGAAGCCCTCGGAAACGTCTGCGACGCGCATGAGCTTCCTTTCGCCTGCCGTAAAGCTTCCGCCGTTCAAGAGCCTGTCGGCGGTGGTGTTCAGCTCGTCGCACAGCGCGAGCAGTATTCCCGTATCGGGGAGAGCGTCGCCGTTTTCCCATTTCGATACGGCCTGGAAGGATACGTTCAGCCTTTCGGCAAGTTCCTTCTGCGTCATTCCAGCGGCCTTTCTCTGATTCTGAATGTACCGCCCAATCTTGAGATTGTCCATTTTTCATCTCTCCTTGTTTTTTACTTGCTTTCCGGTCGGCAGATAAATGATAAAACAAAGATCCGTGTTTGTAAATAACGCGAATTTTGAAATTATTCTAATTCGGGTTGAATCATCCGGCTTCCGGCGCAAGGCCGAGCTGCTCGGCCTCCTGCCTTTTCTGATATCTGCGCCTTATCGTTTCGGAGAATATGAAATGCGTAAGCGCGGTCAGGGTCCAGCTGATGGGGTAGGAGAGGTAGACGAACTGTATGCGGTCGACGAAGCGGCATACGGTATAGATCCATACCAGCCTGAACACGCAGGAGCCTATAAGCGATATGAGCGTCGACGTCGTGCTCCTGCCGAGCCCGCGGAGCACGCCCGAGCCCACCTCCATGAACGCGAGCGCGATATAGGGGATCAGCATAATCTTCATGCGAGTCATCGCCGTCTCGACCGCGAGCGGCGCCTTGACGTAGAGCGACAGCAGCGGCTTGTGGAAGCCGAGAAGTATCCCGCCCGCAGCGATCGCGATGAGGCCGGTCACGAGATAGCAGCAGCGCATGACGGACGCGATCCGCCTGTACTTCGCCGCGCCGTAGTTTTGGCTGGTGAAAGTGACGGATGCCTGGTACACGGAATTGGTCGCGACGTACGCGAAACCCTCCAGATTTCCGGCCGCGGCGTTGCCGTCTATGACGTCAGAACCGCCGGGACAGAGACGGTTGTTAAAGCCGATTATGGTGGACTGGATAAGCATGTTGGAAAGCGAGAACAGCGCGCCCTGCACTCCCGCGGGGAGCCCGTCGCGGATTATCTCCTTCACCGCCCGCTTATCGAGGCGGAGCTTCCTGAGCTCAAGACGGCAGGGACCTTCGTCGTGCATGAGCTTTACGCCGAGGAGCAGCGTGGAAACGATGTTCGCGATGACCGTCGCGAGCGCTACTCCGTCGACGCTCATGCCGAGCACGAGCACGAAAACAAGATTCATGCCGACGTTCAGAAGCCCCGTTCCCGTGAGTATCACGAGCGGAGTGGCCGTGTCGCCCTTGGCGCGGAATATGGCGATGAGGTAGTTGGAGAGGGCGATGAACGGCACGCCCGCGAAATAGATCTTCGTGTAAAGGTCGGCAAGGTCGAGTATATGCCCCCGGTCGCCGAGAAGGCTTAAGAGCGGACGGCTGATGACGAGACCGATACCGGAACAGACGACGCCGGTGATGAGCCCGACAAGGAGCGAAGAATGTACGGCGCGGCTGACGGCGTCGGGGTCGCGCTTGCCGAGGTTCCTTGCCACTACGACGTTAGTGCCGACGGAGAAGCCCATGAAAATGTTGAGGAAGAGATTCACCATCGCGCCGGTCGTGCCGATGGCGCCGATCGCGCCCTCGACGTTCGACATGCCCGCGACGATCATGTCCGCAGCGTTGTACAGGACCTGCAGAATATTCGTAACGATCAGCGGAAACGCGAACAGGAACACCTTGCCGAGGATGGGTCCCTCGAGCATGTTTATGTCTCTCGATCCCTTAAAAAGCTTCATTGTCCGAACCGTCTTTTCGCTGTATTTGATTTAATTCTATAATCTCTTCATACCAGTGTCAATATTCGCGCACAATATATAACACTTTTACGCGCGGCTGTGGTATAATCCCGATAATGAATGCGATTTTTTTCGACATAGACGGCACCCTCGACGACTTTGAGGGGCGGATACCCGCTTCGACCGTATACGCGGTAAGGAAGGCGCGCGCGAACGGAGCTTTGTGTTTCGTAAACACGGGACGCCCGTATTTTCACATTCTCCCGGAGATAAAGGCGCTCGGCTTCGACGGCTTCGTCTGCTCCTGCGGTCAGCATCTCCTGATCGGGGAAAGGACTGTCAAGCGCGTACGCCCGACCGCAGAGGCATCGCGAAGGACGATAGAGCTTGCCGAACGCTGCTTCCTCGACGGCTATTTCGAGTCCGAGGAGGGGTGCCTCGTCAGCTTCGTGCACGACCTTATACCGCTCGTCGCTTTCCAGATAAAGGATTTTTCAAAGCGCGGCGTTCCGGTATTGCTCGGATACGAACACAAGGATTTCCGCCTCGACAAGTTCTGCTTCTTCGCGGGCGAGGGCTCCGATCCCGATCTGTTCATCGAGGGCGTTAAGGATATCTTCACCGTCATCAAAAAGGGCGAAGGCGATTACGAGATGGTCATGAACGGCTGCACCAAGGCGAACGGCATAGGCGAGATACTCGGCCTGATGGGCGTGAAGGACGCCGAGACCTACGCGATAGGCGACAGCGCGAACGATCTTCTGATGCTCGGCGCGGTTGATCATCCGATCGCCATGGGCGGCGCGCCGAAGGAGCTTACGGACACAGCCGAGTTCACGACCGACAGGCTCGAAAACGACGGCCTCAAAAAGGCGCTCGAGCATTTCGGGATAATCTGACGGCAAAAAACAGTCCTCCGGAAGGATCTTCCGGAGGACTGTTTTTTTATATACTCAGTCGTCGAAAAGCTTCTCGTTGCACCTGGGGCAGATGGGACTCTCCTTGCCCTCGAGCATATCGTCGGTCAGTGGAACGACCTCGCCGCAGTTGGGACAGGTGAAGTAATCGAAATCGTCTTCCCAGCTCTCGCTGCCGTCGAAGGGGAACCCCTCGTCGTCTTCCTCCTCTTCATCCTCGATGAGGAAGCCGAGGACCTCGTCCATCTCGTCGATATCCGAGTTGATCTCGTCAAGCTCGGCCTCGATATTGTCAACGCGCGCGGATTCGATCTCGACCTCGTCGGCGATGGCTTCAAGGCAGTCGGCAATGGCCTTCAGGACCTTGGCGTTATCGTCGTCGGGGAGCTTCAGACCGTCCATTAGCCCGCGAAGATAAGCGATCTTCTGCTTCATATTACAACCTCGCCATGTACTCGCCGGTACGGGTGTCGATGCGGATGCGGTCGCCCTCGTTCACAAAGAGGGGAACGTTCACGACGTAGCCGGTCTCGACGGTCGCCTGCTTGGTGACGTTGGTCGCGGTATCGCCGCGGACGCCGGGCTCGCACTCGGTGATGGTGAGCTCAACGAAGTTCGGCGCGGCAACGCT
The DNA here is from genome assembly GCA_017614315.1 of Clostridia bacterium. Classification (GTDB taxonomy): domain Bacteria; phylum Bacillota; class Clostridia; order Christensenellales; family CAG-138; genus UBA3857. Next base: position 173,102 of record JAGACA010000007.1, read on the forward strand.
GAACGCCTGTCCCTTATAGAAGCGGACGGTGACGTTCATGTTCTCGACTATGAAGTTGATGGCGTCCTCGACCTGATCGTGGTTCAGCTCGAGCTGCTCGTAGTTCTCAACATCCATAAAGGTGTAAAGATCGCCGTCGTTGTAAAGATACTGCATCTCGCGCGTCTCGATGTGAGCGGTGGGATACTTGTCGGTGGGGGAGAAGGTCTTCTCGAGCACCGCGCCGGTCATGACGTTCTTAAGACGGGTACGGACGAAAGCGGCGCCCTTGCCGGGCTTGACGTGCTGGAAGTCCGCGATGGACCAGACCTGTCCGTCGATCTCTACGGTGACACCCTTGCGAAAATCGCCTGCTAAAATCATAAATTACCTCCAAATAGTATGTTCTTAAAGTTTATAATACGGCGGACAAGGCCGCGCTTTCGATCAGATAACGATCATGTCCTTGGGGGAATGGGCAAGGTTTATGAACCCGTCCTCCGTCAGCACGCAGTCGTCCTCGATGCGCACGCCGCCGAGACCTTCGATATAGATGCCGGGCTCGACCGTGATGGTGCAGCCGGGGATGAGGGTATCGGCGGAACGCGAGCTCGCATAGGGCGCCTCGTGGATGTCGAGGCCGAAGCCGTGACCGAGGGAGTGACCGAAGCACTCGCCGTAGCCGGCCTTTGAGATGATACTGCGGGCGACGCCGTCCAATTCCTTCGCGCTCATGTTGGGCTTAAGCGCGTCGAGCGCCGCCTGCTGCGCCTCGCGGACGATGCCGTATATCTTTTTGAGCTCGCCGCAGGGCTCGCCTATCGCGACGGTGCGCGTCATATCGGAACAGTAGCCGTTATATTTGCAGCCGAAGTCGATAACGACCAGATCGCCCTTCTGAAGCTTCCTCTGACCGGGAGTGGCATGGGGGAGAGCGCCGTTCGGGCCGGAACCCACGATCGTGTCAAAGGAGTTCTCGTCGGCGCCGTGCTTCCTCAGAAGATGATCGAGCTCGTTCGCGACTTCCTTCTCGGTCTGACCCTCGCGTATGAAGGAAAGAAGCTCCTTGAACGCGGCGTCCGCGATCGACTGCGCCTTCTTAAGGCACTCGATCTCGTATTCGTTCTTGACGAGCCTTACCCTGTCGATCTCGGGCGTATGCGGTACGAGCTCCACGGGAAGAGCCTGATAGCTGTTGAACGCGCGCACGGTGAGGTACCCGTCCTCGAAGGCGCACTTCTTAACGCCCATCTCCTCAAGGACGGAGGATATCTCGTCGACCGCGATGGCGCGGGATGTTTCGACTATCTCGAAGTCGGGGCTCTGCTCCTTTGCCTGGATGATGTAGCGGAAATCGGTCAGGAGCACGCGCCTGTCCTTGTTGATGACGAGGACCGCCTCATCGCTCGTGAACCCGGAAAAATACCGTATGTTGGTCTTCGAGGTGATGATTGCGCCGTCAACGCCCAAGGGGGCGAGCACGCCGATCAGCTTATCACATCTTTGCTTCATATTAACTCCTTTTGTCACGGTGGACACACGGGCTTCCTAAAGCCCCATTTTACAAAATATTATTATACCACAAACATCCCCGTCTGCACAAGTATTAATTCCTTATTTTTTATCTTTTTTATGCATAAAATGGACAAGCAGGGAATATAGATTACATAAGAAAGGCGGCAAGCGTACCGATGGATAGAAAAAAGGATCCGAAAATGTCTGCGGAAACGCGGAGGCTCGCGGACAGAGCCGCCGCGCTCGTTTCTTCCGCCGTGATACTGCTCACGCTCCTTGTCTCGTCGGTGTTTCCCGGGTCGGTCTTGACCAACGCCGTAAGGACGCTCGAGCCGGCGTCGGCGGAATTCATAATCCCGTCCGCGACGGAAAAGCCCGACCGGTCGGTATTCATTCGCATAGCAGACGTCGACGGGGACGTGAGCCCCGAGAACGTTATAAAGCTTATCAATATCTCCGGGATATCGGATCCCGTCGAGCTTTCGGGCGACGAGCCGACGGTGCTCATCTATCATACGCACGACACCGAGGCATACAGACAGACGGAGGATTCGACCTATGTCCCGACGGGCGATTTCCGCACCGACGACAACGGGAAAAACGTCTATGCCGTGGGCGAGGAGCTGAAGAGGATACTCCGTGAGGATTACGGCATAATCGCCGTGCACGCATCGGAAAAGCACGAGAAGCCGAGGCTTGCGGAGGCGTATTCGCGCTCGCTCGAGACGATGCTCAGGTATAAGGAGCTGTACCCCACGATCGAGATGTTCATAGACATACACCGGGACGGGGTGGAGGGTGAAGGCTACAAAAACGATTTCGTCACCGTGGACGGAAGGGAATGCGCGCGGATGATGTTCGTCGTCGGCACGGGCTCGAGCGGCAAAAGCTCCCAGAACGCTCCGGAGCCCTCGACGGAGGCGGAGCTGATGACGCCGGATTTCGAATCGAATTACGCGCTCGCCGCGGAGCTTACGAATATGCTCCGGTCGTACGACGCCGATTTCATGCGGAACATCCGCGTCAAGGCGGGAAAATACAACCAGCAGGTCTCATCCGCCTGCCTGCTCGTTGAGGTCGGCCACAACGGGAACACGCTCGAGCAGGCGAAGAACTCGATGATATACCTCGCGAAAGCGATAGCCGCCGTTTGCGGGAAATAAAAAAAGACCGCGGATACTCTCCGCGATCTTTCGCTGTCAGATCTTAAAATACCGACGACAGGTTCATCATGCCGGGATCGACGACCCACTGGCCGTTGACCTTAAGCACGATAACTTCCATCTTGTCGGTCTTCTTTTCACCGTCGACACGGTAGGTGATCTTGAGGGTGACCTTCTTTGCGGCCGCGATCTTGAAATTGTATTTATCGCGCTTGTTCTCAAGGTCGGACGTCTTTAAGTTCTTGACGTTCGCAAGCTTTACGCCGAGGATCTTATAATCCTTGCTGTCGGCGTACTCGGTGGCGAAATCGTAAAGCTCGTCGAGCTTTTCCTGCAGGTTCTCCTTGAACTCGCTCATGGACATGTCGTTGTCCTCGGCGACTTCCTTGAAGTACTTGTTCGGGAAGAAGCTCATCAGCTTGTTGGCCTTGAGCCTCGTGGTGTACATCTTGGTGATGTAGTTCGCGTAAGCCTTGGCCTTGCGCTGGGGAGCGGTCGCCGAAAGGATTATGATAAGGGTGAGCAGCACGACGAACACGCCGCCGGCGATGCCGAGTATGAGCGGCAGCTTTTTCTTGTCGATCTTGGCGCCGGCGGGAGAGGCGGGAAGGCCGACGTCTCCGGCGGGAGCTTCGGGAGCCGGGGCTTCCGGAGTCAGTCTCGCGCCGCAGTTATCGCAAAAGAGGGAATCGTCCGGAAGATTCGCTCCGCAGTTCTTACAAAACATATTTCTCCTCCTGAAAATATTGATTATTCCTTGAAATAAGGTTTTTTATATTATACAAAATACGCCTATCCCCGTCAAGGCTTATTTTTCCATATTGAGTTCCTCGGCGACTATGTAAAGCGGTCTGTTTTTGAGCTCGTCGTACATGCGGTTCAGGTACATTCCCTGCAGGCTCATAAACAGAAGCGTGATTCCGTTCAAAGCGGCGAGGCCGACGAGCCCCCACAGCCAGGAGGGGAAAGCGACCTTAAGGCACGCGAGCACGATCAGCGCGATCAGACCCAGAAGATCAATAACGAGAAGGCCTATGCCGAACTCGCCGCAGAGGGTGAGCGGACGGTCGGAGAAGCCGACTATGCCGTCGGAGGCGAGCCTCAGCATCTTTTTGAGCGTGTACTTGGTCTTGCCGGCAAAGCGCTCGTTCCTCACGTACTCGACGGGGACCGCGTCGAAGCCCATCCAGCCGCTCATGCCGCGAAGGAAGCGGTTATGCTCGCGCATTTCAAGGAACACGTCGGCGACCTTTCTGTCGATAAGGCGGAAATCGCCCGTGTCGAGGGGTATGGCCGACGCGCTCATGGATCTGAGGACGCGGTAGTACATGAACGCGGTGAGCTTCTTGAACAACGTTTCGCCCTTCCGCTTGATCCTCTTGCCGTAGGCGATGTCCGCGCCGTTCTCCCACGCCTTGACCATCTCGCCGATGACCTCGGGCGGATCCTGCAGGTCGACGTCAATGATGATCAGCGCGTCGCCCTTCGCGGCGTCCATGCCGCAGGTGACGGCGGTCTGGTGGCCGAAGTTCCTGCTGAACGAGCGTACCTTGACGTGAGGATTCTCCTTCGCTATGGAGCGGAGTATCTTCATCGAGCCGTCGCGGCTGCCGTCGTTTACGTAGATTATCTCGTAGGGATAGCCGAGCTTTTTCATTTCGGCGTCCATCCTCTCGAATGAAACGGGAAGCACCTCTTCCTCGTTATAGACCGGGACGATGAGCGAAAGCGTTTTTTCCATCTGCGCACTCCTTTTGCGTTCTTTTCTTTAAGTCCATTATAGGCGTTTTCGAGCCGACTGTCAATTAAATATGGCAATCGGGCGAATATTATGGTAGAATAACAAAAAGAAAAAGGAGAAACGCCGTGCTTCCCACGCCCGACAGATTAAAAAGAGGCCGCGCCGCGGTCATCGACTGCAGCTTGAACGACTGCGGGATCTGCGCCGCTGCATGCGCCTTTTCCGCCGTAACAACGAAGGACGGCGCGCCCGAACCGGATCCCGGCAAATGCATAGGCTGCGGCGGCTGCGCGGCTGCCTGTCCCGAAAGGCTCATAGTGCTCCTGAAGGATCGCTTCGACGGCACTTGGGAGGTCACCTTCGCGCCGGACGGCGAGCTGCCGGAGATAGGCGATACGGTCTTTTTCCGCGGGATCAGCGCGAGGACGCTCCAGATAATACCGAAAAGATCCGAAGACGGCAATGCGCTCGTAAGGGCGGCGGCCGATGAAAACGAACTGAAAGGATTACTGAAATGAAGCTTGCCCCGATTGTTACAAGTTTGCTTGACACCGATCTGTATAAGTTCAATATGGATCAGGTCATATTCCACAAGCATACCGATCTTTGCGGTCAGTATTATTTCAAATGCCGCAACGAGGGCGTCGAGTTCACCGACGAGATGCTCGGGGAGATAAAGGAACAGGTCGCGCACCTGTGCTCCCTGCGCTTCAAAAAGAATGAGCTCGATTATCTCCGCTCGATAAGGTTCATTAAGAACGACTACGTCGAGTTTTTGAGGCTGTGGCATCCGATACGCGACTATGTCTCGATCGAAAACACCGAAAACGGCGGGCTTTCCGTCGTGGTGGACGGGCCGCTGTTCTCCGCCATGCAGTTCGAGATATACCTCCTCGAGATAATAAACGAGGTCTATTTCCGCATGGCTTACGATTACGGCAGGCTCGTAAGGTCCGCCGAGGAGCGTCTCGACAAAAAGATAAAGGCCTTCAACGACGGGACTTACACGTTCAGCTTCGCCGAGTTCGGCTGCAGAAGAAGGCTCTCCCGCGAGTGGGAGGACGTCGTCGTAAGGAGGCTCTCGAAGGAGACGAAGAACTGCGTCGGCACCTCGAACGTGTATCTTGCAATGAAGCACGACCTCACTCCGATAGGCACCTACGCGCATGAATACGTCCAGATGTACCAGGGCATAGACGAGATCCCGCTCGCCTATACGAACCAGTTCGCGATGCAGGACTGGTACGACGAGTACCGCGGCGATAACGGAACGGCGCTTACCGACACGATCACGACAGAGCTGTTTTTGAAGGACTTCAACCGCTCCATGGTCAACAACTACAACGGCGTCCGCCATGACTCCGGCGACCCCTACAAATGGGGCGAGATGATGATCGAGCATTACAAGAGCTACGGCGTCGATCCCAAAACGAAGCTCCTGCTCTTCTCGGACAGCCTTGATTTCGACAGGGCGCAGGCGCTTTACGACTATTTCAAAGACAAGGCGAAGGTCTCGTTCGGCATAGGCACCTTCTGCTCGAACGACACCGAGGCCGAGCCGCTCAACATAGTCATCAAGCTCCAGTACGTCAACGGCAGGCCTGTCGCCAAGCTTTCCGACACTCCGGGCAAAGCGATGTGCAAGGATACGGAGTATCTCGAATACCTCAAACGCTCCGTCGCGTTCCGCCTCGACCGCCAGAAGGACGACAGGAAAAAATAACTCTTCGGCATATGTAACGAACACCCCGTTTTTTGCATTAACGTACGAGACCGAAAAGGGGGAGAAAAACAATGGATTTCACGGAGGAGATCTATGACCGGTATGCCAATACCGTTTATAAATACCTCCTTTCTCTTACCCGCGACGCCGACGCCGCCGAGGAGCTCACGCAGGAGACGTTCTTCCGCGCGATAAAGGCCTCGGACAGGTTCGACGGCAGCTCAAAGGTCTCGACATGGCTCTGCGCGATAGCGAAGAGGGCGCATCTCGAATATCTGAGGAAGCACGATCCCGCCCGTTACGCAGGGGATCCCGCCGATCTCGAGAACGTCCTCACGACCGAATCCGCGGAGCACGCCGCCGTGAAGAACGAGGAAAGACTCATCCTCATGAAACGCCTTCACGCCATGCCCGAGCCTGCGCGCGAGGTGATGTATCTCCGCCTCGCCGGGGATCTTTCCTTTCGCGAGATAGGCGAGATACTCGGCAAGACCGAGAACTGGGCAAGGGTGACGTTCTACCGCGGCAAGGAAAGATTAAGAAAGGAAACGGAAGAGGATGGAAAGGATACCCTGTGATATAATCCGCGATCTTATGCCGAGCTGCGCCGACGGCGTCGCGAGCGAAGCGACCGAAAAGGCCGTTTCGGAGCATATCGCCGGATGCGAGGAGTGCAGGAAGGCCTACGAGGCAATGACAGGCGGCGAGGAGACGGGCTCGGAGAGCGATAAAAAGGAGCTCGATTTCCTTAAAAAGAACAAGAAGCGCAACAGGCGTATAGCGCTCGTATCCGCGCTCGCCGCATGCTTCGCGGTCGCTCTCGCCGTGCTTTTGAAGCTGTTCGTCATCGGCTCTTTAGGCGACGCCGCGGGGCTTAAATACATTGCCTCCGTCAAGGGAGACACGCTTTCGTCCCTCGTATCGGCCGACGGCGGCGCGAAGCAAATAAAAAAGCTCGAATACAGGGAGCTCGACGGCGTCGTCTACGTCACGCCGCGAACGGTCCTTAAGGGGCTTATCGGCAGGGAAGAACTGACCGACGAATACACTGCGAAAGGCGATATCATGAAGGTGGTCTTCAACGACGCGGTAGTCTATGACAGAACGGCCGCGGAAAAGGATTTTTCGATACTGATGAAGGACGGGGTGATCTCCGACTGGACGAGGTGGTATAAGCTTTCCGAGTTCGAAAGACTGGTTTCGAGCACCATGCCCGGATACTGCCACGAGGCTTTCCTGACATGGGCGGAAGCTGTGGAATTTACCGGAATAGACGTCGTCAACCCGATCGAGGACGAGCTTTGGTTCGACAAGATGAATTTCGTTGGCAACGACAAGACCGGCATTAACGGCATCGACGACGGCAATCTTTACCACGCGAGGCTCATCTGGAGGGGCGAAGACGACGGCACGGTCACGCACGCCGAGCTTTCCGCCGGATACAGCGTAAGGATATTCAAAGCCGATCCCAAAGACAACATGCCCGTACCCAACATCAGGATCGTATTCACGGCTCTCCTCACCCCCGGCGAAAACGCCGCGAACGAATACGGGCTTGAGCTAAACGAAGGGGGGACGTATTATGTTGGCCGCTCCGATGATCAGGGTTTCAACGCGGTAGAGATAAGATTCGTCTCGGGCGGGATCGCGTACAGCATAAGGCTCATCGGCTCGCCGGCAGAACAAAGCGACGTGGAAGCCGCTGCGGATCAGATCATAAAGCTCCTGTTCGGCACGGACGGAACGGAAAATTAAAAGCACATAACAAAAAAAGGCTGTTGACAACAGCCTTTTAATCATGCTCAAGATCAGAACACCTCGACCTCGAACCTGTCGAAGTCCACAGGCTCCATAAAATCCGCGGGGAAGAATACGGTGTGCGAAAACTCCGTAAGCTCTCTCACGTGCTTTTTGAGTATCACCGGGCGCGAGAGGTTCATCCTGCGGCAGAGCTCCGAAAAGGGCTCCGACCAGTCCTCGACCTCATACGCGCTCTTCGCGTGAACGACGACCGTCTCGCTCTTCACGATACGGGCGTCGAGCTTCGTTTTTCCCCACAGCTTCATATCACTTCACGACCGTAAGGGCGAGGTCGGGCTTGTCGGTGATTATGCTCGTCACGCCCATGGCCTTCAGCCTCTCCATCCATACGGACTCGTCTACCGTCCAGACGTTGGTCTCGATGCCCGACCTTATGCACTCCTCGGCCATGCCGGGCGTGCGCGAGATCGTGATATAATGCGGGTGCAGACAGTCCGCGCCGAGCTCCCTCGCGTATTTCCAGGGAGCGACGAAGCCGCACATATAGAGCAGGCCTACCTTGACCTCGGGACGGAGCTCCTTCATCTCTTTTACGGTGTAGTGATTGAACGAGGAATAGATGATCCTGCCGTTCATCCTGCACTTGTCCTCGAGCGCGAGCAGCTTACTGCAGATGCCGGGATAATCGAGGATGTCCGTCTTGATCTCGACGTTGATGATCTTGTCCGTGTCGCGGAAGAGCTCGTACACCTCGCCGAGCGTCGGTATCTGAACGCCGGCGAAGCCGTCCCTGCCGTAGGACGCGTCGAAGCATTTGAGCTCCTGAAGGGTATAGTCCTTGATGAAGCCCTTCGCGTTGGTCGTACGGTCAAGCCTTTCGTCGTGCATGACGATCAGTTCGCCGTCCTTCGAAAGATGTACGTCGAGCTCAACGCCGTCCGCGCCCTGCTCGAGAGCGAGCTCGAAGGCGGGCATTGTGTTTTCCGGCGCATAGAACGATGCGCCCCTGTGACCGAGGACTCGTGTTTTCATATCATTCTCCTGTTATAAAATTTTTCTGTTTTGAAGCTCGCCGATCACGCTTTCGAGTATGGCTTCGGGCGCGCGCATCGCGCCGTCCTCCATACAGCCGATCACGGCGATATCGTCGTATCTTTCCGCGGCCTCGAGATACATCTCCCGCGCGCGCTCCTGCATGCCGAAGCTCTTTTCGTAAACGTCACGTCCCGAGCCCACATAATCGCGGAAGCCCTTTCGGTCCACGTTCTGTCCCGCGCGCTTCGCGTTCACGTCAAAGAATATGTTCAGGTCGGGGCGGGGGAGCCCGAAATGCCCGTACTCGAGGTCGAACACCCAGTCCATTATGTCGGGTTTTCCGAGATCGCGTTCGCGAATGCTCTGATAAACGGCGTTCGACAGGACATAGCGGTTCATCAGAAGGAAATCCGTCTCGCCGGGGCGATAGTCCCGGAAGCTTTCCCAACGGTCGAGCGCATACCACAGCGCCATGCTCTTCTGATCCACGTCGGTCGCGAGCACGCCTTCCTCGCCGGAAAGGAGCTTGCCGACCTGCTTCCCGAAGAAGGACTCGTATACCGGGAACTCGCGCGACGCGACGGAATGACCCGCGTTCAGAAGATACTCCTTAAGGAGCCTGAACTGGACGGTCTTGCCGCTTCCGTCGATGCCTTCGATGGTGATTATCTTCGTGTTCATTTTGACCTCACTGTCCCAAAAGCTTTTTAAGCTGTCCGGCGTCCGCGCCGGAAAGATACGCCTTTATGTGCGTGCCGTCGTCCAAATGCTCCTCCGATATGACCGTGCCCTTTTCGTGTATGAAGTTCACAGCCTCATACCTCGAATACGGTATCACGACGTCGACCGCGGAGCGCATGAAGCTCAGCGCATCCTCGGTCAGGGCGAGCAGCTCACTTATCCCGCGGCCGTCCTTCGCCGAAATGAACGCGCGCTTCCTCGCGCCGTCCCGCATTATCCGAACGGGGAATTCCGGAAGGAGATCGCACTTGTTGAAAACGTCGATCCTCGGGGCGTCGCCCGCGCCGAGCCCGGCGAGCACGTCCTCGACGACGCGCATCTGCGTGTCGTGGTAATCGGACGAAATATCAATCACGTGGAGTATGAGATCCGCCTCGCGAACCTCGTCGAGGGTCGAGCGGAAAGCGTTTATAAGATCGTGCGGCAGCTTGTTGATGAAGCCGACCGTGTCGCTCAGTATTACACCCGTGCCGTTCGGAAGCTCCGTTTGGCGGACGACGGGATCGAGCGTTGCGAAAAGCTTGTCCTCCGCGAGCACGTTCGCGTCGGTCAAAGCGTTCAAAAGCGTGCTCTTGCCCGCGTTGGTATAGCCTACCAGCGCGACGAGAGGCGTTTTGCCTCCGCGCCTGCCCGACGAGCGGAGCCCGCGCTGCTTTTCGACCTCGGAAAGCTCCTCCTCGAGCTCGTATATCCTGCGGCGGATGCGCCTGCGGTCGATCTCCAGCTTCTTTTCGCCTGGACCCCTGGTGCCTATGCCGCCGCCGAGCCTTGACAGCCCCTGCCCCTGTCCCAGAAGACGGGGGAGGCGGTATTTGAGCTGCGCGAGCTCGACCTGCAGCTTGCCCTCGCGGCTCTCCGCGCGGGAGGCGAATATGTCGAGTATCAGCGTCGTGCGGTCGATGACCGGCGCGCCGAGCGTTTCTTCGAGGTTTCTCTGCTGAACGGCGGAGAGCTCGTCGTCGAATATAAAAATGTCGGCCTCGAGCTCCGAACCCATAAGCGACAGCTCCTCGGCCTTGCCGCTGCCGACATAGGTCGCGTTGTCGATTGGGCGCTTCTTTATCGGGACCGTCGCGACGACCTCCGCGCCCGCGGTCTTCGCAAGCTCCGAAAGCTCCGCAAGGGTGTCGTAAGCTTCGCCCGATTCCATACCGACGAGTATCGCCCTCTCGGGCTCGGACTCCGTGACTGCCTTCGTTACGGAGCGAAAACGGTCGTCGGATATGAATATCTCCGCGATGAGCGCGGCGTTCGGGAGCTTATAAGGACGGAGCGGGCCGTAAACTAGCGCCTCGCGTCCGCCCTCGTCGTTCTCGTCGCCTATGAACGCGGCGTAAAGCTGGGTGGGCTTCCCGTCCGACACTCCGACACTCGCCATCGAATCGAGCTGCATGGAGCGGAGCGTGCCGAGATCCACGCCCGAGGGTCTTCCGTCACCGTTGGGGTGCGTGTGCAGACAGCGCACGCCGCAAAGCCTGTCCTCGTTTCGGACGACGCGCATAGACGGCATGTCGACCTTCCTGTCGCTTCCGACGGAAACGTCGGCGATCCTTCCGTCGCGGGTGATATAGACGGATATCTCCCTGCCGATCTCGCCGGTCAGCTCGGACATAAGCGAAATGAGCTCGAAGGAAGCGAATTCCTTCTGCCCCATTTTGATATCGTACAGCGAGCGTATCCTTTCGGCCGTCGCCGACCTTATGCCGTTCAGATTTCCGTTAACTTTCTGCGCCATTTTTATCTCCGAAAACGATCCGTCTTTTATTATAATGCCTTCGCGGGCTTTTTTCAAACATTTTATACTCGGCGACGTCTCTTTTTACGATCCGGGAAAGCGAAAGGAGCATCGCGACGTTCGGCAGCGCCATCAAATAATTCAAGGCCTCACCCGCGCGCCACACCGAAGAAACGGGCAGAACTGCGCCGATAACGACGGGAATGAGAAAAACGATCCTGAACGGGATCGCGCTCATTTCGCCGAAAAGGTATTTTACACAGCTTTCGCCGCAGACCGACCAAGCGATTATCGATGTGAAGGCGAAAACGAGTATCATCGCCGAGACGAAGACCTCCGAAAACGTGCCGAGTGCAGGGCGGAGCGCCTGCGCGACCAGCGCCGCCCCGGACGCGTCGGCGTCGCCGTACGGTATCGCGATCCCGCTTGATAAGAGCGCGAGCGCGGTGAGCGTGCACATTACCATCGTGTCGAAGAACACCTCGAATATCCCGATCATGCCCTGCCTGACCGGATCGGTGTCGTTCGCGTTTGCGTGCGCCATAGGCGCGGAGCCGACGCCCGCCTCGTTTGAATAAACGCCCCTTGCCGCGCCGACGCGGAGCGCGCGAAGGAACAGAGCGGAGCTGATCCCGCCCGCCGCGGGACGCAGCCCGAAAGCGGAGGACGCTATCGATAAAAGCACCGCGGGGATCCGCTTTATATTCATTATGATCACCGTGACCGCCGCCAGGGCGTATATGACCGCCATCACGGGCACCGCCTTCTCCGACACGCGGCCGATCCTCACGGCGCCGCCGAATATGACGAGCGCGGTCAGCGCAGCGGCCGCGAGCCCCGAAACGACGAGCACGGGAAGTCTCCCAACGCCGGGGGATAACGCCGAGGCCGTGCTTAAGACCGAGTTCGCGACGGTATTGGACTGCACGAGCCCCGTCCCGACCGTACAGGACAGCGCGCCGAACACGGCGAACGCGGCGGCGAGCGGCCTGAACCTCTTTCCCATGCCGCGCTCGATGCATACCATGGCGCCGCCTCTGAAGCGCACAGCGAGTGCTATCTCCGAAAACTTCGTCGCCATGCCGAAAACCGCCGCGACCCACATCCAGAACACCGCTCCGGGCCCGCCCGTCACGATCGCGCCCGCGACGCCCGCGATGTTGGCCGTGCCGATCGACCCGGCAAGCGCCGTCGCAGTCGCCTGAAAGCTCGTCACGCCCTCGCCGCTGCCGCTATCCGAAAACGCCGCGCGTACGGCGGGAAAGAAATGCGTGAACTGAATAAAGCCCGTCGGGAAGGAAAGAAAGATCCCCGCGCCGATCAGCACGAACGCCATTATCTCGCCGAAAAAGTCCATAAGGAACCATATGCACGATCCGGCGGGACGATTCCCCGAAGCTTAAAACATGCGCGTCCCCGCTTGAAAAAGGAGCGGCTTCGGAGTATAATCCAAAGCATGAACAGGATAATTGTAAGCGAAATAGGCGACGGCTTTTTCAATCTCGCGCTGGACGGCTTCCTGCTTGAAAAACACAGGTCGGGAGAGCTTTCGGGCGTCACGCTTTATTTCTTCGTCAATTCCGACGCCGTGATAGTCGGCAGGAATCAGAACGCGTGGCGCGAATGCGACGTCGAGCGCATGGAAAAGGACGGCGTTCAGCTTGTAAGAAGGCATACGGGCGGCGGCGCGGTCTATCATGACCGCGGCAATCTCAATTTCTCGTTCATAACGGACGAGAAGCTTTATGACAAGGATAAACAGAACGCGGTCGTCCTGTCCGCGCTCGCGTCGCTCGGCATCGACGCCGAGGTCAACGGCAGGAACGACGTCACCGTCGGCGGGTACAAGATATCGGGCTGCGCATACGCGCTCTCGGGGACTGCCCGCGGCATGCACGGCACGCTGCTTATAGACACGGACACGGAAAGGCTCGGCGCGTACCTCACGCCATCCGCCGCAAAGCTCGAGGCGAAGGGGATCAAAAGCGTCAGATCGCGCGTAAAGAACCTCGCCGAGATAGCTCCCGTCACCGTCGAGACCGTTAGGGACGCCATAATAGACGCGTTCGAAAAAGCCTACGGCGACTGCGAAAAACCGGCGTTCGTGCGCTCGCATTCCGATCCGTGCCTCACCCCGCACGAGGCGTTCGAGAGGGAATACGAAAAGCAGCGCTCGTGGGAATGGCGCATGGGCAAGACGCCCGCGTTCGATCACACCCTTGAGGGCAGGCTGTCCTTCGGCGAATTCGGGCTCGCGCTGCGCATAAAAGACGGGCGTATCGCCTCGTCGGAGCTCTGCACGGACGCGCTCGATACGACGCTGCCCTCGGAGATAACGGGGCTGCTCTCGGGCGTCAGGTTCGACCGCGCCTCGATGATCGCCGCGCTCGAAAGGGGCGGAGCCGCGGCACGGGAGCTTGCGGGATACATACGCGAGAAAGGCGAAGCCATGCTTACGGAAAAAGAAAAGGAGCTTATTATATCCGCAAGGCGCGCGCTCCACGCGGCGCCGGAGCTTTCGGGACGCGAAACGCGCACGAAGGAGTACCTCATAAGTTTTATAAAGAAAAACACCTCGCTTGCAGTGCACGACATGGGCGCGTGGTTCTATGCGAAGTACGACGAGGGAGCGGACAGGACGGTCGCGGTCAGAGCCGATATCGACGCCGTGTGCGTCGAAGGCGCGGCGCGGCATCTATGCGGGCACGACGGACATTCGGCCTCGCTCCTGGGACTTGCCATGCTTCTTGGCAAAAGGCCGATCGGCAGGAACGTGATACTCCTCTTTCAGCATGCCGAGGAGACCGGCGCGGGGGCGAAGGAGTGCCTTAAGCTGTTCGATCTCGAAAAGGTCGACGCCGTTATCGGCTGCCATAACATACCGGGAAGACCGATGGGCACGGCGCTCATAAAGGGCGGGACCTTTGCCTGCGCTTCCTGCGGGATGGATATCTCGCTCAGCGGGAAACCCACGCACGCGGCGTATCCCGAAAACGGTCTGAACCCGTCGGAAGCGCTCGCGCTTTTGACGCTGAAGGCGGGCGAGCTCGCGAATAAGACCGCGGAGAAGCATGCGTGCATGACGCTGTCGACGGTCGTCGGCATGAGGGCGGGGGAGAGAGCGTTCGGCGTCGCGGCGTCCGAAGCGAGCCTGTGGCTCACGCTCCGCTCGGAAAAAACGGAGGCGCTCGACGAGCTCATACTGCGCATGAAGGAATACGCTTCGCTCATTGCAAAAGAAAAAGGGCTCGCCCTCGAGATAAAGCTCGAGGACGTGTTCCCTGCGACGGTCAACGACGGCGCGCTCCTTGAAAAGGCGGAGCGGCTGTTCAAAAAGGAATTGATCGATTATGCATACCTTGACGAGCCCTTCCGCTGGTCGGAGGATTTCGGGCATTACCTAAAGCGCGCGCCCGCGTTCTTCTTCGGCGTCGGCTCGGGCGAGGATACCGCCCCGCTCCACACCGAGCGCTATTCCTACCCGGACGAACTTGCCCCGCTCACCGCGGAATTGATGTATAAGCTGGCGAAGGGATCGTGATTCCGGGGAATTGGGACGCCTCCGCTTCACAGATAAACGTTTGCTTTCCGACTTTGTTTGAGAGATCGTGCCCCCGGCTGGGGCGTTTGGACACTTTCGGGCTGACCTCGTCGGCACAGCCGACGAGGCGGATCTCACCCGCGCAGCGAGAACTGTTTTTATATCCTGCCTGCGTGCCGCTGCGCTTTGAGTTTTTCCTTTCGAAAAAACTCGACGGATACGAAACAATAAAAGGATCGCGGTGCGATCCTTTTATTGTTTGGTACCTGGTAGGGGAGTCGAACCCCTGTTACCGCCGTGAGAGGGCAGCGTCCTAGGCCACTAGACCAACCAGGCATATATGTAAACCGCTTTTTGGGCGGGCATTGACTATTATACAGATTTACCGCCGTTTGTCAATAGCAGTCCAAGATATATTTTCGAAAAAATTTTTTCACAGCAATCCCAAAATAGAGGTTGAAACCGGATCGATCATATAGTATAATGTATATGTATACTTGTGGTCATGCGTATGGCCGACATAATGTACTAATCTTTTCAGGAGGAAAACAACATGACAAGAAAACTCTTGAGCATCCTCGTTGCCGTCATCATGGTGATGGCTCTCGTTCCGATCGGCGCTCTCGCAGCAGGGCATGCCGCGGCCGAGACCGCCAACGTGTCAGAGTTTGCAAAGAAGTCCGAAAGGAACCCGCGCACTGCGGCTAATACGGACGAGTATGTCAAAACGTTCCGTGCGCCCGAGCGTACTGCGGCTGAAACGGAACGCGACAACGTGATCACCTCGGTCGAGGTCACCGGCTTTGCTGCTCCCGAATGGGGCGCGGCCATCAATACCGCCGCCTATGCCGTTCCCGACGGAGCGCATTATTCGATTCACGAGGCCAATTGGGCTTACTGGGGATCCAGGGCGACTTGGCTGAATGAGGGCGACCTGTTCAATAACGATAAGGTGTACTATTACTGCTCGATAGAGATCGTGCCCGATGACGGATACACCTTTGCCGATGACGTCAACATCCTCATCAACGGCAGCACTCAGTATGTCGATCCCGCCTATTCCGGGTATGACGCGGATTATGAAATGTTCTTTGTCTGCACCATCGACTTCACGGTAGACAATCCCAATCCGCCCGATGAGGAGCACACCATTACCAAGATCGAGGTCAACGGTTTCGTCGAGCCCGCGTGGAAAGCTTATGCCGACACTTCCGTGCTGACCGTTCCCGCCGGCGCTCACTATTCCATCGATCCGAATTACACGCTGTGGTTCTGGTACTATGGCTGGGACAGCGGTTATCTTGAAAACGACGACGTTTTCGACGACGATTCCGTTTACTACTATCTCCAGGTTGCGATCGTTCCCGAGGACGGCTATACGTTTGACGAGAACGCCGAGTTCCTCATCAACGGCTCCGACGAGTTCATCGATGAAAGCGGCTATGCCGCCACCTACGGTCTCTTCTATGCTATCACCGACAACTTCACGGTCGTTAACCCCAACGCCATACTGACCGTCGAGGTCAACTATAACGATCCCGTCTGGGGCGGAACGATTGAAGATACCGAGGTCTCCATCCCCGAGGACGCTGATTACGAGATCCTCGAATACTACTGGGAATGGGAAGAAGGAGAGGATTATGACGATCTCTACGAGGACGAACTGTTCGACAGCGAGACCAGGCGCTACTACCTATACATCGCGCTCGCTCCTCTCGGCGAGCATGACTTCAGCGGCTATACCACCGCTCTGGTAAACGGCGATCCGTACATTGCCGATCCCGATTACACCGGGTATTATTCGGACTACCATGTGTTCGTGATCAACACCATGTACTACACCGTGACCGATCCCGACACCACCGTCGCCGTATTCGATTTCGATACCGATCCTCTTGCCGAGGGCTGGAAGTTCATCGATAAGGACAACGATCATGTGACCGACTGCAACTGGTATTGGTTCAATTATCCCGATTCCTCCTCTTACTTCTACAGCTATCAGGGCAAGGGCCTCATCACCTCTGCGTCCTGGGCTTCCGGTTACGGCGCTCTTGAGCCCGACAACTGGGCGATCTCTCCCGCCGTTACCGGCGCGACCGAAATGAGCTTCTATGTATCCGCTTCCAGCGCCTACTGGTGCGAGGAACACTTCGCGGTATACGCGGGCACCGCTCCGAGACCCGATCAGATGACCGAAGTCTTTGCCGAGACCGAAGCGACCGGCGAGTATGTAAGGTATGAAGTCGATCTCTCCGAGTTTGCCGGCCAGACGATCTACATCGGCTTCCGTCATTTCAACTGCGTCGATAACTACAGGCTCGAGATCGACCATGTCGTTCTCTCGAGGCCCGTTGTATGGGGCGACGCCGACTGTGACGCTCAGCTCACCGCTGCAGACTCGCTCCTGATCATGCGTCTGGTTCAGGGCATTATCACCGAGGACGACATCGACGTCAGGTTCCTTGACGTCAACGCCGACGGCAAGATCGACCTGGTCGACGCGCTGCTTGTACTCCGCAAGGTTATGGGCATCTTCACCGATCCGTTCCCCGCGGAGGCGTCAGTCGATCCCGAACCCAAAGGCGTCTGATCAAACTATGACATTAAGGCTCCGTGCCAAAAGGCGCGGAGCCTTTTTATATTTTCCTTATGTATTGAAATCACGAAATACTTGCGATATAATCTATCTATCCCAATATCGGAAAAACTAAATGGAGGCATTTCATGATTCAGTTTGACCTTATCCGCGCGCACGATCCCGAGCTCTGCGATTATATGGAGCAGGAGCTTGCCCGTCAGCGCGACCATCTGGAGCTCATCGCATCCGAGAACTTCGTTTCAGAGACCGTAATGGCCTGCATGGGCAGCCATCTTACCAACAAGTACGCCGAGGGTTATCCCGGAAAGCGCTACTACGGCGGCTGTGAAAAGGTCGACATGGTCGAAGACCTCGCAAGGGAAAGGGCAAAGCTGCTCTTCGGCGCAGATCACGCCAACGTCCAGCCCCATTCCGGCGCGCAGGCCAACCTCTCCGTTTACTTCGCGCTCCTCAATCCCGGTGACACCATCCTCGGCATGAACCTCTCCCACGGCGGCCACCTCACCCACGGCAGCCCCGTCAACATGAGCGGCAAGTATTTCCACTTTGTGCCCTACGGCGTCTCCGACGTGGACGAGCGCATCGATTATGACGAGCTCGAAAGGCTCGCCGTCGAAAACCGGCCCAAGATGATCGTCGCTGGCGCCAGCGCGTATCCCCGCGCCATCGACTTCGAGCGCATCTCCAAGATCGCCCAGAAGGTCGGCGCGATCTTCATGGTCGATATGGCTCACATCGCCGGCCTTGTAGCCGCGGGTCTGCACATGAACCCCGTGCCCTATGCCGACGTCGTCACCTCCACCACGCATAAGACCCTTCGCGGTCCCCGCGGCGGCATGATCCTCTGCAAGGAGCAGTACGCCAAGGCCATCGACAAGGGCATTTTCCCGGGCACCCAGGGCGGTCCGCTCATGCACATCATCGCCGCCAAGGCCGCCTGCTACGGCGAGGCCTTAAAGCCCGAGTTCAAGGCGTATCAGCAGCAGGTCGTCAGGAATGCCGCCGTCCTCGCCGAGTCCCTTGCGGATAACGGCATGAGGATCGTCTCCGGCGGTACCGACAACCACCTCATGCTCGTCGACCTCACCCCCGTCGGACGCACCGGCAAGGACGTCGAGCATTGGCTCGACGCGGCGAACATCACCGTCAACAAGAACACCATCCCCAAGGAGACTCTGAGCCCCTTCGTTACCAGCGGTCTGAGGATCGGCACCCCCGCCGTCACCACCCGCGGCTTCAAGGAGGATGATATGAAGATCATCGGTTCCCTTATCGCCAGGGTCGCTCTCGAGGGCGAGACCGCGATCCCCGAGGTCAAGGCAAAGGTCATTGAGCTCACCAACGCTCATCCCCTTTACGAATGATCGCAGGCCGAAACAAGCCGTGCGGGAAAGCATAAGCTTTCCCGCTTTTTTTATTTTTTTATTGTTTACGACAATGTTTTGTGGTATTATTATTCTGTTAAAAAATGTGCCGAGGTTTGACTTGATGAGAAGATTGACGGCGTGGATCGGTATCGTGCTCGCAGCGGCGGGATTCGCCCTGCTCGTACTCTCTATCTGGCTCAACATCTATTACCTGATCCCCATCGGGATGATACTCGCGGCGTTCATCGCGCTCCTTATCGCGAAGAGGATGCCGTCCGACGCGGATAAGGGCAGGGACGCTGAACCACAGGAAGGGGAGGACGCCCGTGAGTAAGAGGAAGAGGAGCAATATCGCGAGGTTCGCGTCCTATTATCGTCCGCATATACCTCTGTTTGCGGCCGATATGTTCTGCGCGCTCCTGATCTCTGCGGTGGATATCGTCTATCCGCTTATCTCGAGAAAGGCGCTGAACGAATACATTTATCCCGATTCGCCTCTTCTGAGGCCGTTCGTGATACTCATCGCGGTAAGCGTCGCGATGCATATCGTACGCGCCGCGTGCAACTATATAGTGACCTATTACGGGCACGTCCTCGGCGTAAGGATCGAAGCCGATATGCGCCGCGACGTGTTCACGCATATGCAGAGGCTCGGCTTCAGCTTCTATGACAAGTCCCGCACAGGCAAGCTGATGGCAAGATGCACGACCGACCTCTTCGACGTCGTGGAGCTCGCGCACCACGGCCCCGAGGACGTGTTCATCTCCATCGTGACGTTCGCGGGCTCGTTCATCGCCATGCTCACGATCAACTGGCGCCTTGCGCTGGTCCTGATCGCGACCGTTCCGCTGATGATGATATTCGTGATGTATCTGAGGAAGCGCCTGCACCTTACCTCCAGAAAGGTCAAGGAGAGCGTCGCCGTCATCAACGCGGACATCGAATCGGCGATCTCCGGCGTGCGCGTCGCAAAGGCGTTCACGAACGAGGAATACGAGGTCGAAAAGTTCGAGCGCGGCAACGAGAACTACATCGCCGCAAAGGGCAAGAACTACAAGGCGATGGGACAGTTCATGTCAGGTATGGAGTTCTTTACGTCGATACTCCGGGTGATCGTGCTTGGCGTCGCGGGGCTTCTGATTATACTCAGAAAGGGCAGCATGACAACCAACGATCTCGTCGTGTTCCTGCTCTACATATCGTCCTTCACGAACCCAATCCGCAAGCTTGCTATGTTCATGGAACAGTACACGGCGGGCATGGCGGGCTTCACCCGCTTCGTCGAGATAATGGACACCGACCCGACGATATTCGATAAGCCCGGAGCCGTCGATCTCGAAAACGTCAAGGGCGATATCGAGTTCAAAAACGTCACGTTCTCCTACGACGCGGGACGCAGCGTGCTCGAGGATATCAGCCTCACCGTGCCGCACGGCAGGACGGTCGCTCTCGTCGGCCCCTCGGGCGGCGGCAAAACGACGCTCTGCCATCTGATACCGAGGTTTTACGACGTTTCGGGCGGCTCCATCTCGATCGACGGGCACGACATAAGGGACGTCACGCTCCATTCGCTCCGCGGGAATATCGGCATAGTCCAGCAGGATGTGTTCCTCTTCGCGGCTTCGATCAAGGACAATATCCGCTACGGCAGGCTCGATGCGACCGACGAGGAGATAATCGATGCGGCCAAGGCGGCGGAGATACACGACGACATAATGAAGATGCCCGACGGCTACGACACCGTGGTCGGCGAAAGGGGCATAACCCTTTCCGGCGGACAGAAGCAGAGGGTGAGCATCGCGAGGATATTCCTCAAGAACCCGCCGATACTGCTCCTCGACGAGGCTACCAGCGCCCTCGACTCCGCGACGGAGGCGAGGATCACCGAGGCGCTCGAAAGGCTGAGCCAAGGCCGCACGACGCTCGTCATCGCCCACAGGCTCTCGACCGTAAGGAATTCGGACGAGATAATCGTCATCGACGAAACGGGCATACTCGAGCGCGGCAGCCATGACGAGCTGATGAAGATGGGCGGGGCATACAAGCTCCTGAACGACGCGCAGAACCTTCTGTACGGTTCGAGGGAAAGAGCAAAAAAATAAAAGCGGGAGGGACACCATGCAGCACGAGATCAGCGCTCCGGCGCCGCTTTTGAAGGACGACGGCTCGCTCACGGAAGCGGGCTACGCTACCTATCCGATACTCGTTTACGACCGCTCGCTCGTAAAGGGCGGCAGGAGCCGCATAAAGGAATGGGACTATTACCTGATCTATAACGACAGGTACGCCGTCGCGCTCACCGCCGACGACAATTCCTACATGGGCATGATGAGTGTGTCGTTCATCGACTTCGAGAAACGCTCCGAGATAACGAAAAGCGTGATACTGCCCTTCACCGGCGGCAGGATCGGCTTCCCGTCCTCGTCCTCCGCGGGAGACATTCATTACGATTCCCGCAGGGTAAAGCTCAGCTTCACCCATGAGGACGGCGGCCGCAGGCTCAAGGTGCTGTTCAAAAAGTTCAAGGACAGGGAGGACTTCGAATGCGATCTCTTCCTCGACGACGAGCCGCGCGACTCCATGGTCATCGCGACGCCCTTCCCGAAAAAGAGCACGGCGTTCTATTATAACCAAAAGATAATCGCCATGCGCGCCTCGGGCACGGTATGGCACGACCGCAAAAAATTCAAATTCACGCCCGGCAACACATATGGGCTCCTCGATTGGGGCAGGGGCGTGTGGACGTACGACAATACCTGGTACTGGTCGGCAGCGCAGGGCACGGTCGGCGGCGTGAAGTTCGGCTTCAACCTCGGGTACGGCTTCGGCGATACGAGCGCCGCGTCCGAGAATATGCTGTTCGTAAACGGCATAGCTCACAAGCTCGAGGGAGTCACGTTCAACATCCCCGCCGACGCGAACGGCAGGGACGACTACCTGAAGCCTTGGACGTTCACATCGACCGACGGCAGGCTCGAGCTCGACTTCGTGCCGATACTCGACCGAAAGGCCAAGACCTCGCTCGGCATAATCATGAGCGATCAGCACCAGGTATTCGGACGCTTCTCCGGCACGGTGATAACAGACGGCGGAGAAAAGCTCGAAATAAAGGATCTTCTCGGCTTTGCCGAAAAGGTCAGGAACAAATGGTAATAATCAGACGAAAGGATCGTAAGCATAATGGAAAAACTGCTTGACCGGCTCAAAAAGATCATATCGATCGACAGCCCCACCGGCTTTACCAAAAAGGCGGCGGACTATACCATGGAAACGCTCCGCGAGCTCGGCTACTCGCCCGAGATGACCACCAAGGGCTGCGTGCTCTGCTGTCTCGGCGGCGAGGGAGACCCCGTAGTGTTTTCCGCTCATCTCGACACCCTCGGCGGCATGGTCGCAGAGGTCAAGGGCAACGGCAGACTGAGGCTGACCCGCATAGGCGGCATGATGGCGAACAACGCCGAGTGCGAGAACGCCAGGGTCTATACCCGCGGCGGCAAGGTGTACGAGGGCTGCTTCCAGATGAACGATCCGAGCGTGCACGTCAACGGCGAATACGCGAAACAGGAACGCAACTGGGACAACATGGAGCTGGTGCTCGACGAGAAGACGAATTCGAAGGACGATACCGAAAAGCTCGGGATCGCGACCGGCGACTATGTCTGCTTCGATCCGAGGTTCCGCGTCACGGAGTCCGGCTATATCAAGAGCCGCTTCCTCGACGATAAGCTCAGCGTCGCGATACTCCTCGACTACGCAAGGCGCATTAAGGAAGAAAACCTCGCGCTCTCCCGCAAGGTCTATATCTATATCACCGTGTTCGAGGAGGTCGGCCACGGCTGCGCCTCCGGGATCCCCGCGGACGCGAAGGACATCATCAGCGTCGACATGGGCTGCGTCGGCATGGGCCTTGCCTGCCGCGAGGATCAGGTCTCGATCTGCGTCAAGGATTCCGCCGGCCCGTATAACTACGAACTCACCGGCGAACTCATCGGCACGGCGAAGAAGCTCGGGCTCGATTATGCGCTCGACGTGTATCCGTATTACGGCTCCGACGCGGACGCCGCGCTCGGCGCGGGCTACGATCTGAGACACGGGCTGATCGGCGCGGGCGTTTACGCGTCCCACGGCTACGAACGCTCCCACGTAAAGGGCGCGGAGAACACGCTCAAGCTCGTAATGGGGCTGACAGTAAAATAATGCTCCCGCCGTGCCGGGAACGCGCGGGTGAAAACAACGACAAGGGCTTGTAAATGAAAAAATCGACTTCGAGGATAATCGTAATCTCAGCGCTGATCGCGGTCATACTGATGTTCGCGTTCTTCCTTAAGGACATCCTGATACCGTACATCAGGCTCGAGCTCGCGCACGATCTTGACGGCGCGAAGGAGCTCCTCATCTCAAAGGGCGTGCTCGGGCTCCTCACCGTTGTACTCGTCGAAGGTCTCGAGATGGTCGTCGTGTTCATCTCGGCGGAATTCATACAGATCGCGAGCGGCATGAGCTATCCGTTCTATATCGCGATAGTGCTCTGCGACCTCGGCGTATGCCTCGGCGCAAGCATCATCTACGTCCTCGTCAAGGCGTTCAAGTTCACAAGCGACGCATACGAAAGGAACGAGGAGAAGATAGCGAGGATCGCTCAGAAGTCCAAAAAGGACAGGAGCACCGTACTCCTTATGTATCTTCTCTTCATAATGCCGCTCATCCCGTTCGGCGCTATCTGCTATTACGGCAGCAGGACGAAGCTAAAATACGGAAAATACATACTGACCGTCGCGACGGGCGTCATACCGTCGATCGTGACCAGCATACTCATGGGCACCGCGGCGAAATATTTTATCGGCAACGATCTGCCGCTGCCGCTGCTTATACTGATAATCGTCGGTCTCGCCGCCGTGCTGTTCCTGATACT
This sequence comes from Clostridia bacterium, assembly GCA_017614315.1. Lineage (GTDB taxonomy): Bacteria > Bacillota > Clostridia > Christensenellales > CAG-138 > UBA3857. The sequence continues at coordinate 196,914 of JAGACA010000007.1, forward strand.
CTTCATATTCCTCGACCGCGTCTATTTCAAGGAAAACGACAATACGCCCGATTCGGTGCTCTATTCGTTCTTCTTCCGCGTCGCCGAGCTTTTGAGGAAGAGGCGCCAGAGGCTCATACTCGACGACTCCGCGCTCAAGGATCTCACGCCGCCGTACATCATACTCGCGAACCACAGCTCTTTTTATGATTTCTATTACGTGAAAAAGCTTCTTGGCGCGCGCAATCCCGCCTACGTCATCAACCGGCATTTCATGTCCGCGCCGATACTTCGGGATCTCGGACATAAGGCAAGCTTTATCCCGAAGCGCCTGTTCAACGTCGATTTCACCACGCCGATGAGCATTATGCGCATGATCCGCAAGGGCTATTCCGTAATGATATTCCCCGAGGGCAGGCTTTCCATCACGGGCAGGAACTATCCGATCACCGAAAGGACGGGCAGCTTCTATAAAAAGATCGGCGTAGACGTCGCGATAGTCAAGATCAAAGGCGCGTTCTTCGCTAATCCCAAATGGCGCAGGAGGTTCTACAAGTCCGACATAACCCTCGGCGTCGAAAGGGTCATCACGAAGGACGAGCTCGCCGCCATGACGGCGGAGGAGGTCGACAAGGCCATCATCTCCGCGATAAGCTATGACGACTCCATGGACTCCGAGCCCGTCTGGAAGCAGCGCGACAAGGCGGAGGGGCTTGAGAACGTGCTCTATCGCTGCATCGACTGCGGCGCGCTGTATACGACCAAGGGCACGGGAAACGACTTTGTCTGCACCGCCTGCGGCAAGGTACATCACATCGACGAAAACTACCGCTTCACCGACGAGCCCTATACGATAGGCGCATATTACGACAGGATGACCGAGATCGAGAAAAAAGAGCTCGACGATCCCGATTTCAGGCTCGAAACCGATGTGACCGCCGTCATTTACAGCGAAAAGGGCAGGTTCAAGCGCAAGCGTCCCGGCGCCTGCGTGCTCACGAAGGAGGGACTTACGTTCACCTCTGAGGAGGAGACGTTCACCATTGACGGATCGCTGCTTCCGGCGCTGCCGTTTTCCTGCAACAAGGAATTCGAGGCCTATCATGACGATAAGCTTTACTACTTCTATCCCGTTGAAACAAGGCGCCAGGTCGCGCGCTGGGCGCTCTTTGCGGATGTTATGGAGGGCATGAGGAATGAAACAGAAGGATAAGAAGATAATCGACCTTTCGACAAAGACGTTCATACAGGTCGTACTGTTCCTGTTCGCCATCGTAATACTGTCGATCGTGCTCACGTACCTGATCCCAAAGGGCGAATTCGGGCTCAACGCCGACGGCAGCATGAACTATCTCGATTACAGGATGATAGAGGGCGAAAGGGGCATCAACATACTTAAGGGCATATTCGCCCCGGTGCTCGTTTTCACCTCCGATAACGGGATAACGCTCATAATGCTGTCACTGTTCCTGATGGTCGTATTCGCGTCCTTCCAGGTCATGAACGACGTCGGCGGCATAAGGGTGCTCATCGGCGCCGTCGCCGACCGGTTCAAGAGGAGGAAATACCTGCTTCTCGCAGCGCTCGTACTGGTGTTCATGTGCTTCGGCGCGTTCCTCGGCCTGTTCGAGGAAATGCTCGCCATGCTTCCTATAATCACCGCGCTTTGCGTCGTGGTCGGCTTCGACTCGTTCACGGGCTTCCTCGTTTCGATAATCGCCTGCGGCTTCGGCTTCGCTACGGCTATCACCAACCCCTTCACGGTGCTTCTCGCGTCGAAGATAATCGATACGAACCCCATGGAGAACATCTGGTACAGGTTCGTGATATTTGCCGCCATGTACGCTTTGATGCTCGCCTTCGTGCTGATCTACGCGAGAAGGATCGCAAAGGATCCCGAAAAGAGCCTCACCAAGTCCCATGACGATAAGCTTCGCGAGACGGGCATGGAGAGCGGCGAGGAGACCGAGCCCGAACGAAGGAAAAGGACGAGGATCACCTACACACTGTTCCTCACGGTCTGCCTTGCGATAATAATCGTTTCATCGGTAGTCGAGGCGATAAGGGACTATACGGTCGTCATACTCATCGCGTACTTCCTGATATTCGGCCTCGTTTCGGGGATCGTCTGCACCAAAAAAGCGAAGCCCGTTTTCAAAAGCTTCTTAAAAGGCTTCGTCGGCTCCATACCGACCATCGCGTTCATAGCGCTCGCGTCCAGCATCAAATACATTTTCGACGAGGGGCAGATAATGCCGACCATCGTCCACCAGGTCAACGAGATCACCGCGGGCAGGAATCTTTTCGTGATCGCGCTCCTCATATACGGCATCATACTCGTCCTCGAGTTCTTCATCACGTCCTCGACGGCAAAGGCGATACTCGTGATGGGTATGCTCACGGTCGTCAATGTCGGGCTCTCGAAGCAGATGCTCGTCCTCATCTATACATTCGCGGACGGCTATACAAACGTCATTTTTCCGACCTCGCCCGTGCTCCTCATCAGCCTTTCGATGATCGAGATGGACTATTTCAAATGGATAAAGCGAAGTTGGCCGCTTTTCATCGTGAACGCCGCGCTCATCGCGCTGTTCCTGTTCATCGGCATAGCGATAGGCTATTGACGCAATAAAAACAAGGCAGCCGAAGGGCTGCCTTTTTCGTATGCTTTTTCTTATTTCAGCTTTATTATCCTCAGCCGCAGCGCGTTCGACAGCACCGTGACGGAGCTCAAGCTCATCATCAGCGCGCCGAGCATAGGGCTAAGCAAAAGGTTCGGATCGCCCGTGATCGCGAAGAGGAGTCCCGCTGCGATGGGTATGCCGAGGCAGTTGTAACAGAACGCCCAGAACAGGTTCTGCTTTATAACTCGCAGCGTCGCGCGGGAAAGGAGTATCGAATCGGTAATGCCGTCGAGCCTTTCGCCCGTAAGCACTATCCCGGCTCCCGCAAGCGCGGCTTCCGCGCCGGAGCCTATCGCGATCCCCGTGTCGGCGGAGGCGAGCGCCGCAGCGTCGTTCACGCCGTCGCCCACCATTGCCGTAGCCTCTCCGCGCTCGCGGCAGGCGGCTATGTACTTAAGCTTATCCTCGGGAAGCGCGCGGCTCACGACCTCGTCGATGCCCGCTTCCTTCGCGATCTTGCCCGCGGCGCTTTCGTTGTCGCCCGTCACGAGGCTGGTCTTTATGCCCATCGAATTAAGCTTAGAAACGACCTCCGCCGCTCCGCGCTTTATGGGATCGGCGACGCCCGCCATGCCGAGACACTTTTCTTCATCTGCAAGCATTATGACCGTATATCCCTCGCTCATTAGGCTTTCGTATACGCCGCGGTCATACTCGACGCCGTACTTGTCCATGAGCCGCGAATCGCCCGCGTAATAGGTCTTTCCGCCGACCTCGGCGGTAAGTCCCATGCCGGTGACCGCCTCGAAGCCCGAAGCGGGCCTGTACGGGACTCCCAGCTTATCCGCGTATTCGGTGACGGCGCGGGCAAGAGGGTGCTCCGACGGCGCCTCGCACGACGCGAACAGCGCGATGAACTCCGTTTCTCCGCAGGAAGATACGACTCTCTCGACCGCGGGATGTCCGGTCGTCAGCGTGCCTGTCTTATCGAGCACGATGCGGTTTATGGCGCAGGCGCTCTGCAGAGCCTCGCCGTTTTTGATGAACACGCCCATGTTCGCGCCGCGTCCCATTCCGACTATCAAAGCCGTGGGAGTAGCGAGCCCGAGCGCGCAGGGGCAGGCGACGACGAGCACCGATACGCCGGTCTTGAGCGCGGTCTCGAAGCCCGCGCCGACCAGCATCCACACGGTGAACGCGGCGATCGCGATAAGCCCCACCACGGGCACGAATACGGCGCTGATCTTATCCGCCGTATCGGCGATCGGCGCCTTGCTGCCCTGCGCCTCCTCGACCATGCGGATCATGCCCGCAAGCTTCGTATCGTCGCCGGTCAAAAGCGCCTTCATAACGACGCTGCCGTTAAGGTTTATGCTTCCGCCCGTGACCTCTGAGCCCGGCTCCTTTTCGACGGGCATGCTCTCGCCGGTCAGCATCGATTCGTCGGCGGAGGTCATCCCCTCCGTTATAACGCCGTCCACGGGGAACGATCCGCCGGGACGTATCCTTATCAGATCACCGACCACGAGCTCGGCGACGCCGACCTCCTTCTCCGTACCGTCCTTCATAATGACGGTCGCCGTCTCGGGGGCGAGCCTCATGAGAGCGGCCACGGCCTCGCCGGTCTTGCGCTTGGCGCGCGCCTCAAGGTATTTGCCCAGCATGACGAGCGCGATTATCATTCCCGCGGAATCATAATACAGCCCGTTATGCGCCGCGGCATGGCGTCCCATAAGTATCATCACGGTGAGATACAGGGAATACCCGAACGACGCGATCGTGCCGACGGCGATCAGCGAATCCATGTTGGGATGGAGCTTGACGAGCGCCTTTATGCCCCGCGCATAGAACCCGCGTCCGACTATCACGATGGGAATGAGCAGCGCGAGCTGAGAAAGCGCGTAAGGGACGGGCTTTTCGGGCGATACGGGGCAGGGCAGGAACGGAAGCATGTGCGCCATCGCCGCGTACATAAGAAGCGCGGCGAAAACGAGCGCGACGATCAGCCGCCTCTTGTCGGCCTTAAGCTTCTTTGCGCGTCTCTCCTCGTCGAGCTTCGTCTGGAGCTTCGCGCTCTCGACGGGCGAAGCGCCGAAGCCGACCTTAGTTACCGCCGCGATAACGGCGTCCGAAAGATCCTCGCCGCTCCTCACGAAAAGCCGTTCGGTGGCGAGATTCACGGAACACGCCTCGACTCCGGAAAGCTTTCTGACGGCGCGCTCGACCGACGCGGAACATGCGGCGCAGCTCATGCCTGTAATGGAATACTCTTTTAACATACTTTCACTCTTTTGAAATATAGCGATCCTTCAATGCATATCCTTTAGTGTATTCTAACCCGATTCATATGAAAAATCAAGCGTATTAAAGGAGAAAGGCGGATTGACGTACAGGCGGAGGGGAGAGATCGGCGAGAGGAAGCGGGCCTCGCTCATAAGAGCGGGGGAAGCGTTCGACGCGGTGGGCATGCCCGCGGACGCGAACGGTCGGCTCCCGGTCGTCACGCTCACGGCGGGGCGCATATTGAGGATCGAGCACCACAGGGGCATTCTCGTATTCACCCCGTCCTGCGTAAGGCTGTATTCCGCGCTCGGCATAATCAGGATCGCCGGTCGGGAGCTCGTATCGAGGAGTATGGACGGAAACGACCTGATACTCGAGGGAAGCATAAAGAGCATTTCATTCGAATAACGGTCGTATAATAGGTTTTTTTCAATGAAAGTATGGAAATTCTTCTCGGGATATGTTAATATAAGTATAATGGGGAAGTATCCGGAAAGGCTGATCAACCGCTGCTTTGAGGGCGGGATCGCCCTGTACGGTCTTGAAAGGCGCGATTGGGGCGCGAGCGCGGTCATAAGGGCGCGAGATTTCAAAAGGCTCCGCGCGCTTTCCCGCGGGAGCGGGAACCGGATACGCATCCTCGAAAAACGCGGCATTCCGAGGCTCAAAGCGTTTGTCAGGCGGAACGCCGTATTCATCGCCGCACTTGGGATATTCATCGCCGCCGCGCTCTCAGCGTCGACAAGGCTCTGGTTCGTCAGGATCGAGACCGTATCAATACCGGAAGCCGAGGTCAGGGAAATGCTCCGCGCGCTGAGCGTGTACGTCGGCGCGCCGAAAGACGCCTTCACCACGAGCGGCGTAGCGCACAGCCTCGACCTCGATCCGCGCATAGCCAACGCGCGCGTAAAGCTCGAGGGCGTCACGCTTTACGCCGACATCTCGGAAACGGTCGGGACTATCCCGGAAGGAGCCGAAGATCATCCCGCGAGCATATATGCCGACAAGGACTGCGTTATAAGGTTCATCTCGGCGGCAAGGGGACATGCCGCCGTCAGGGAAGGACAGGCGGTCAAGGCGGGGGATCTGCTCATCACGGGCGATCTTTCGGAGCTGAAGGAGGGTCTCCTCGTACGCGCGGACGGGCTGATACTCGGCGAGACGGTCTACACGGCCAAAGCCACCGCGCCTTTGACCGTCGAAAAAAGCCAAAGGAGCGGGAGCTCCGTCGCCGCGGTCGGGATAAGCGTTTTCGGCAGGGTGTTCTTTTTCGGGCTCCCGTATGACGAATACGAGCTCGAGCTCGTTAAAACGGGCAGGCTCTCGCCGGTCGGGCTCACCGTAACGGAATACCGCGTGTACGAGCTTAAGACCATGCCCGTTACCGATACCGCGTCCGCCGCGGAGAAACGCGCAAGGCTTAAAGCGCAGGAAAAGGTTTTTGAACTGTTGCCGCGCGGGGCGAGGATACTCGCCGTCAGCACGGAATGTTATGTTAACGAAGACGGGTCGGTGACTGCCGTGATATGCGTCACGGTCATCGAGCCGATAGGCGTCCGGAGGGATATTTGATGGAACAGGAACAGATCAAGAGGACGGTCAAGGTCGAGCAGATGGACGAGCTCTTAAGGCTCTTCGGCGTGTTCGACGAGAACCTCTCGATTATCGAACAGGAGACCGGCGCGCACATATCCGCCGACGCCGACTCGATCGTTATCACGGGCGGAGAGGAAGAAACAGCCGCCGCAGAGGCCGTGATCGAAAAACTGCTTGAGCTCATAAGAAGGGGCGAAGCAGTCGACAGGGGACGCATCCGCTATGCCGTCGACCTCGCGAGGGAGGGCAACGCGGATCTAATACTGGAGCTTGCGGACGACGTTATCGCATTCACCAACAAGGGCAAGCGCATCAAATGCAAGACCTTGGGACAGAAAAAATACGTCCAGGCGCTCAAAAAGCACACCGTCGTCTTCGGCGTAGGCCCCGCCGGAACGGGCAAGACGTATCTTGCCGTCGCTATGGCGGTGCTTGCGCTCAAGAACCGCGAGGTATCGAGGATAATCCTGACGAGGCCGGCGGTCGAGGCGGGGGAGAAGCTCGGCTTCCTTCCGGGCGATCTTCAGAACAAGGTCGACCCGTATTTAAGGCCGCTTTACGACGCGCTCTATGAGTTCCTGGGCTCGGAGAATTTCAAGCTGCTCTCGGAGAAGGGCGTCATCGAGGTCGCTCCGCTCGCGTACATGCGCGGCAGGACGCTGAACGACGCATACATAATCCTCGACGAGGCGCAGAACTGCACCATCGAACAGATGAAGATGTTCCTCACAAGGTTCGGCGAGGGCTCGAGGGTGGTCGTCACGGGCGATATCACCCAGATCGACCTTCCGCAGGAAAAGAGGAGCGGACTCGTTCACGCCATGCACGTGCTCGCGGACGTCGAAGGGGTGGCCATGATAAGGCTGTCCGCGAGGGACGTCGTCAGGCACGAGATGGTCCAACGCATAGTCAGAGCGTACGAGCAGTATGCTTCGCGCTCGGGCAAGGAGGGAAAAATTGGAGATCAGGGATAATAAAGTCGGAGAGGTGACCGGCGAGCAGATGGACTTCAAAAAGGAGATCGGCTCGTTCAGGATCGAAGAGGAGCCTGAGAAGGCTCCCGAGGCAAAACCCAAAAAAGAAAAGCCCGCCCGCAGGGTAAAGCAAAAAAAACAGCCGAGGAAGCTGCCCTTGTGGCTGGCGATACTCCTTCTCGGGATAGCTTACGCCATCACGGTGGTCTGCACGGTGCTGTTCTTAAAAAGCATCGGACAAGCCGACCTCACCGCGGTTGGCGCTGCGGTCGTGCTTCTGGTAGGCTTCGGCGCGTTCTTCATGTACATCGTCTTAAGGAAACGCGAACTCATCACGAACGTCCGCCAGACGCTTTTGATCTGCGTGCTGATGCTCGCCGCGGTACTGCCCCAGCTCATCACTATGCAGATCAATATCGGCTTCATGCCGTTCATGCTCGCGATACTGCTCCTTGCGCTCATGTCCAACGAGCGCGTGGCGATACTCGCGGGGCTTCCCGTTGCCGCGAGCGCCGCAATGATCGCCGAAGCGATGGGGCAGGGCGAGGGCATACCCGCCGCTCTCATGCTCGCCGTAATGGTCGCGAGCATCGCGTCGGTGCTGTCGCTCAATCTGAGCAAAACGCGAAGCTCCACCGTCATCGCATCGGGCGTAGGCGGCGTCATAGCCGTCATATGCTTCGCAGGCACGATGCTCATCTGCGGCGAGACCTTCTTAAACTACTGGCAGACGCTTCTCTGGATACTCGGCAGCTGTCTTGTTTCGGGCATACTCGCCGTCGGCCTCATGCCCATTTTCGAGACAGCGTTCGATATCGCCTCCGACGCAAGGCTGAACGAGCTTCTCAACAACAACAATCCGCTCATAAAGCGCCTCATGCTCGAGGCGCCGGGCACCTATCACCATTCGCTGATAGTCGCGGCGCTTGCCGAGGCCGCCGCGGAGGAGATCGGCGCAAACGCGCTCCTCTGCCGCGTGTGCGCCTGCTATCATGACGTCGGCAAGCTTCGCGCCCCGCTGTATTTCAAGGAGAATCAGCACGGCAGGAACATCCACGACGAGCTCGATCCCTACGAGTCCGCAAAGGCGATCACCGCGCACGTGACCGACGGCGTCGTCCTGCTCGAAAAGTATAAGCTCCCCGGCGAGGTCGTCAGGATCGTATCCGAGCATCACGGCGATTCCGTAATGGTCTATTTCTACGACAAGGCGCGCAAGCAGGCTCCCGAGGGGACCGAGGTCGACGAGAAGCTTTTCCGCTATCAGTCGAACAAGCCCACCACCAAGGAGTCCGCGATACTCATGCTCGCCGACTGCTGCGAGGCTGCGGTAAGGAGCATGACGAACCCCACGATGATGGAGGTCAGACAGAGGGTCGGCGACGTCATTACCCACAAATGGGACAAGCGCGGCAGCATGCTCTGGAACTCGCCATTGACCTTCGTCGACGTAAAAAAGATCGAGCGGAGCTTCTTGAAGACCTTTGCCGCGCTCTATCACGAGCGTATAGAATATCCCGATCTGGAGGATATTGACGTAAGATGACAAAGGTCGAGGTGCTCTTTGACGGGATCTGCGAGGACGCGCTCTATAAGGAAGCGGCGTCGCGCGGTTCCATGTCCGCGTTGAGGTTCGAGGAAGCCGAGGGCGAGATATCGATCGTGCTCACGAACGACGAGGTCATACACGCATATAACCGCGATTACAGGCAGGTCGACCGCCCGACCGACGTACTGAGCTTTCCCGCCGACGAGGGCGACAGCATAATCTGCACCCCCGACGGGCATCTCGGGGATATCATGATCTCCGTCGAGACCGCCGAAAGGCAGGCGGAGGAGCTCGGCCACAGCGCCGCAAGGGAGATTATGTTCCTCGCCGTCCACGGTACGCTGCACGTGCTCGGCTACGATCACATGCGCCCGGCGGACGAGGAGATAATGACGTATAAGCAAAGAGAGATAATGAAAAAAACGGAGTGAAGGATATGAAAACGATGCATGAATTCGAGATCAAAAAGATGATCCGCCTCGCAGCCGAGGCCAAGGAAAAGGCGTATGCGCCCTATTCCGATTTCCGCGTAGGCGCCTGCCTCAAGACCGTGAGCGGCGCGTATTATCTCGGCTGCAATATCGAGAACGCCGCGTTCACGCCCACCAACTGCGCCGAGAGGACGGCCATGTTCAAGGCGGTCAGCGACGGCGAACGCGACTTCGAGGCGATCGCCATCACCTCCGACGGCGTAAATCTCATCGCGCCCTGCGGCGTCTGCCGCCAGGTGCTCGCCGAGTTCTGCCCGGCGGATATGCCCGTCATCTGCTCGGATCGCGAGGGCAATTACGAGGTGCATGAATTGAGGACGCTCATACCCATGGCGTTCACCGACGCGGATCTTAAGGACAAATGAGCTTCAGATCCGGATTTGTAACCATAATCGGCTCGCCTAACGTCGGGAAATCCACGCTTATGAACCTGCTCGTCGGGCAGAAGATAAGCATCGTTTCCGAACGCGCGCAGACGACGCGCAACCGCATCGCGGGCGTCGTGACGAGGAAGGATTACCAGATCGTGTTCCTTGACACCCCCGGCGTGACGGGCGCGAAGAACCGACTCGGCGAGTACATGCTCAAGGTCGCGTATGATTCGCTTAAGGAGGTCGAGTGCATACTCTTCATGCTCGACGCGTCCAAGGGCGTGCGCGAAATGGACGAAAAGCTGATCGACGTACTGCGAGAAAAGGCGGGGGACACCCCGGTCGTCGCCGCGATCAACAAGACGGACATCGTTTCGTTCGACGCGATCGAAACGGTTAGGGAGAGGCTCGAAAAGGAGCCATTCATAAAAAGCATCGTCGCCGTCTCCGCCGAAACCGGCAGGAACGCCGACAGGTTAGAGGAGATTCTCGCGGGCTGGCTTGTCGAGGGTCCGATGTACTACCCCGACGACATGGTCACCGATCAGCCCGTGCGCGTCATCACTGCGGAGATCATCAGGGAAAAGGCGCTTAGATCCCTCCGTCAGGAGATCCCGCACGGCATAGGCGTCGATATCGAGAGGATCGAGCTCCGCGAAGACGGCATCAACGACGTTTCCGCCGTCATCTACTGCGAGCGCGATTCGCATAAGGGCATAATAATAGGCCGCTCCGGCGCGATGCTCAAAAGGATCGGCTCCGCCGCGCGGCCGGAGATAGAGACGCTCTTCGGCACGAAGGTCAACTTGAAGCTGTGGGTAAAGGTGCGGCCGGACTGGAGAAACAGCCCGAACGCCCTGCGCGAGCTCGGTTATAACGACGACTGATCCCGCGGCTCCTTCGGCTCGTCGGGCTTGGACTTTGCGTTCTCGGCCTTCCTCGCCCTGCAGTATTCAAGATAATCGACGAGTTTGCCGCTCTTCGCAAAACGCGCCCAAAGCTTTTTCGACTCACGCATAGACTTCATCCTCCACACGGTTATTATCCCACACTGGGAAGGCGCAAAACGCTGAAATAAATGCCAAACGACGTATTGAACGGAATAGTGTTAAGGTCGACCGACTACCGCGAGAGCGACAGGATACTGAACGTTCTCACAAAGGAGCGCGGCCTTGTCGCCGTCACCGCAAGGGGCGCGCGCAAGCCCAATTCGAAGCACGCCGCCTTCGCCTCGCCCTTCACCTACGGCGAGATGGAGGTCAACGAAAGGCTCGGGAAGCTCCAGCTCTCGTCCTCGACAGTGTTCGAAAGCTTCTATTCCATCAGGGAGAGCTACGAACAGCTCCTTTCGGCGTCGCGCATAACCTCGATCTGCGAACGCGTTGCGGACAGCGATCCGAATGACGCGCTGTTTTTGCTCCTCTACCACTCGCTTTCGGTCATTTCCTACGGCGAAAACGACCCGAAGGACATCGAGCTCTGCTTTCTGGCGAAGCTTCTTAAGCTCGAGGGCTTCGCGCCTGCGCTCACCTACTGCGTGAAATGCGGCGCCGATCTTCGCAGAAACAAGGAGGTGCGCTTCTCCAACTCCATGGGCGGCTCCGTCTGCGAACGCTGCGGCAGCGCATTCGTCTCGGCAAGCGCCGTCGCGCTCGAGGCCTTCCGCAGGATGATGCTCCTCGATCTTAACGATATCCGCAGGGTCAAGCTCCCCGAACAGGTCAGGAAAGAGCTCGACTCCCTGTTATATAATTATGCGGAATACGTCTTCGAGTTTACGGTAAGAAAATGAACGAAGCTCCAAAAATCGCCATAATAGGCTACTCCGGCAGCGGGAAATCGACTCTCGCCGCTTTTTTGAGCGAGAGGTTTTCCGTGCCGGTGCTCTATATCGACACTGTGCAGTTCAAGCCGGGCTGGGAAGTGAGAAAGCACGAGGAGAAGGTCGACGCGGTGAGGGCGTTCCTTGACGAAAACGCCGAACGCGGCTGGGTGATCGACGGCAATTACAGGAAGCTCGAATACGACAGACGGATGGAGGAAGCGGACAGGATCGTATTTCTCGACTTCGACCGCTTTTCCTGCCTCGTCAGAGCGTGGAAGCGCTCGAAGCGGTTCAAGGGAAAGACGCGTCCGTCCATGACCGAGGGCTGCGATGAGAAATTCGATCACGAATTCCGGATGTGGATACTGAAAAACGGCCGCACGAAGGAAATAAGAAAAGGATTCGCCGATGTTGTCAAAAAATACCCGGACAAGACCACTATCATAAAAAACCAAAGACAGATAGACAAGTTCATGGGATCGATATAAAAAACCGCCGTCAGCATAACGGCGGTTTATATTATTGAGTTTTACATCGCTTCGACGATCGTCGCGACGCCCATGCCGCCGCCTACGCAGAGGGTGGCAAGACCGGTTTTCAGACCGGAATGCTTGAGCTCATAGAGCAGGGTGACGAGTATGCGGCATCCGCTCGCGCCGATGGGGTGGCCGATGGAGATCGCGCCGCCGTTGACGTTGACCTTGTTGATGTCCCAGCCGAGATCCATGCCTACGGCGAGGGACTGCGCGGCGAAAGCCTCATTGGCCTCGATGCGGTCAAGCTGGTCGATGGTCATATTCGCCTTCTTGAGGGCCTTCCTCGTTGCCGCGACGGGGCCGACGCCCATTATGCTGGGCTCAACGCCCGCGCTCGCGCCGACGATGAATCGCGCCATGGGCTTAACGCCGAGCTCCCTGGCCTTCTCGGCGCTCATGATAACGACTGCTGCCGCGCCGTCGTTGATGCCGGAGGCGTTGCCCGCAGTGACGGTGCCGTCCTTCTTGAAGGCGGGACGGAGCTTCGCAAGGGCTTCCATAGTGGTGCCGGGACGGTTGTGCTCGTCCTTCTTGAACTCGACCATATCCTTTTTGACCTTGACCATTACGGGAACGATCTCCTCGTCGAACTTGCCCTCTTCCTGAGCCCTGGCGGTATTCGTCTGGCTCCTCAAGGCGAACTCGTCCTGCATCTCGCGGGTGATGCCCCACTGCTCGGCAACGTTCTCCGCGGTGATGCCCATATGATAATCGTTGAAAGCCTCCCACAGACCGTCCTTGACCATCATGTCGACGATGTTGGCGGTGGGCATGCTCATGCGGTAGCCGTAGCGCGCCTGGGGAATGGCGTAAGCGGTGGCGGACATGTTCTCCATACCGCCGACGACCATGCAGTCGGCTTCGCCCGCCATTATCATAGCGGCGGCAAGGTTGACGGCCTTAAGACCGGAACCGCAGACGTTGTTGATCGTCTCGGCGGGGACCTCCACGGGGATGCCGGCCTTGACGGACGCCTGACGTGCGACGCTCTGACCGAGACCGCCCTGGAGGACGCAGCCCATAATTACTTCGTCCACATCGGAGGGAGCGATGCCCGCACGGCGTACGGCCTCCTTGATCACGATGGAGCCGAGCTCAACGGCGGGAACGTCCTTTAGAGAGCCTCCGAAGGTGCCGACGGCGGTGCGGACTGCGCTTGCTATAACAACTTCCTTAGACATGTGAAAAACCTCCGTAATTATTTATACAGGGCAGGATGACCTCCTGCCCTTAATGCTCTTAATCCAATATGTCCATCGCCTTGAGATCCACGGGAACGATCAGCCTTGCGTCGGTCGCCGCGAGCACCTGCTCGACGGTGTAATTGGGGTTGATCTCCTCAAGCACGATGCCCTTGTCGGTAACGTGCATGAAGCCCATCTCGGTGACGATGTAGTCGACAACGCCCGCGCCGGTGAGGGGATAGGTGCAGTTCTCGACGATCTTGGGATTGCCCTTTTGGGTGTGCTCCATCGCGACGACGACCTGCTTCGCGCCGGAAACGAGATCCATCGCGCCGCCGATACCGCCCATCTTGTTCGGCAGGCACCAGTTGGCGAGATTGCCCTTGGAGTCGACCTGATAAGCGCCGAGGATGGTCATGTCGATATGCCCGCCCCTGATCGCGCCGAAGGAATCGGTGGAGATTATGAACTGCGCGCCGGGCTTGATATCGATCATCTGACCGCCCGCGTCGACGACGTTGGGATCGCCTTCGCCTTCTTTGGAGTAGCCGCCCGCACCGATGATGCCGTTTTCGGCATGAACGATGAGCTCAACGCCCTCGGGAAGCCAGTTAGCGACGAGCTGGGGGATACCTACGCCGAGGTTCACGACCTCGCCGTCGTGCAGCATCTGAGCGATACGCCTTGCGATAATGTTCTTGTTATCCATATCAATTCACCTCATCAGTCCTTCTTGGGGATGGGAACAACGGCATTGATGTAAATGCCGGAAACGGTGACGAGCTCGGGATCGATACCGCCGACGGGGACAATCTTGTTCGCCTCGACTATTACGTAGTCGGCGGCGGTCGCCATGGCGGCGTTATAGTTCTTGGAAGAGCCCTTCATGAAGATATTGCCCATCTCGTCCGCGACCTCGGCATGGATGAAGGCGACGTTCGCGCGGAGCGCGGTCTCCATTATGTACTTGCGGCCGTTGAACCAGCGGGTATCCTTGCCCTCTTCGATTATGGTGCCGACTCCGGTGGGAGTGTAGAATGCGGCAATGCCGAATCCGCCGGCGCGGATGCGCTCGGTCAGCGTGCCCTGCGGATTGATGTGCAGGCACTTGGGATTGGCCTTATACATCTCCTGCGCGGCGGGATTCCTGACGATCCACGTGCAGACGAGGTCGGTGACGCGGCCGCTTGCCAGCAGGGGAGTAAGGCTGGATCCGTACTCGCCCATGTCGTTGTTGACGATGGTGAGACCCTTTGAGGGATGATCCAGGAAGGTGTGGATGAGATACTCGGGGCTGCCGCACATGAGGAAACCGCCGACCATGATCGTATCGTTATCCTTGATGTGCGAGAAGGCTTCCTCCACGGTTGTGACTTTGTTCATTCTGACCTCCTAAAAAATCTCGTATGTTTATCCGAAGTGTGATATGCATACATATGCCGATACGAATATTTTACCGAAAACGCCGGTCTCTGTCAATGAAAAACAGGGTAAACGACACAATATATATTGAAAAAGGAGAGGGCTCGCACCCTCTCCTTTACGCTCTTTGAGATATCCTTCCGTCAGCCCCCGAAGGAGATGCTGATGTCGCCCGTCGTCGCCCTGACCTTCAGGCTCTTCGGGCCGTTCCCGAAGCTTTCGGGAAGCGAGTTCCTGCCGGTGGAAACATGGCTCTCGATCGTGTAATCGTTGATGTCGCCGGCAAGCGTGCCGGTTATCGCGCCGGTAGTCGACTGCGCTTCGATAGTGTCCGCGTTAAGACCGTTCAGCGCGATCTGACCCGTGGTGAGATGCACCTTGACCTGACCGGCGGTAACCGAGATGAGGCGGATATCGCCCGTCGAGCCCTGCGCCTCGAATTCGAGGGAAGCCGCGGTGTCGACGAGTATGTCGCCGGTCGTGACCTTCACGTACATCTTCTTTGCGGAGGTCTTGCCGATCGCAATGTCGCCCGTCGAGCATTTAACGGTGAGTTCCTCGGTGAACGAGCAGCGGCTGATTGCGACGTCGCCGGTCGTAGCCACGAAGGACGCCTTGACCGCGCTCGCGTCGTTTACGACTATGTCGCCCGTGGATCCGCTGATCTTGAGGACGGTGGGGGAGACGAGGCGGTCGATCCGGGCGTCGCCCGTCGCGATGCTCGAAATGACGCTGCCCTTGAAGCTTTCGGGGATCAGGATCTCGGCCCTGCGGTTACCCTTGTTGAAGAAGAGCCAGGCGAACCATTTCTGCCTCTGAACGAGCTTTATGCCGTATTCGGTCTCCGTTATCGTGAACGTGATCAGATCGTCGTTCTCGAAATAGGTGACGTGGACGCGGCCGTCAGAGGACTGACCCAGGTACAGATCGTACTGGCTGAAATCGACCTCGATGGCGCCGTTATCGTACACAGAGAA
>JAGACA010000008.1 GCA_017614315.1 Clostridia bacterium
ATCGGCTACGGCATCGACGGTTACTGCTGCGAAGAAGGCGACAGGCAGAGGGAGCTCTCCGACAAGCCCGTCAACTACACCTCCATCGCGATAAAGGGTCTTCTCGGCAAATTCAAGCCCGTCAACGCCAAGGTCACCGTCGACGGCGTGACCAAGGAATATAAAAAGGTCTGGCTCGCCCCGACCATGAACGGCCGCGCGTACGGCGGCGGCATGCTCGCCACGCCCAACCAGGATCGTCTCAATCCCGAGCGTACCGTATCGACGCTCGTCTATTACGGCATCGGCGCTCTCCGCGCGCTGATCGTGTTCCCCTCCATATTCAAGGGTGAGCATATCAAGCACGAGAAGATGTGCGAGGTCATCGTCGGTCACGACGTCACCGTCGAGTTCGACCGCCCGACCGCGCTGCAGATCGACGGTGAGACCGTAAAGAACGTAACCAAGTATCACGTCAGGACGGCGAAATAAAGTCCCCTTTGAAATGGAAAATACCGGCCGCATGGCCGGTATTTTTTCATGCTATCTCACTCTGGGCGGCGGCTTCGGCTTTCCGAACGTGAAACGTTTTTCCGTCCCCTTCAAAAGCCTGTCGATGTTCTGCCAGTGCATAAGTATGACAAGTATCGAGGCGAGTATTCCGAGTATCATCGCGGGAACGTTCTTTATGAATATCGCGGAGCCTATGGCAACGGCGATACAGCCCGCTATCGAGCCGACGGAGACTATCTTCGTCGCGGCGGCGAGTATTATGAACACGGCTATCGCGATCAAGAATATCCGCCAGTCGAGCATCAGCGCGACCGCCGAGCCTGTGGCGACGCCCTTGCCGCCCCTGAACCGCCAGAATATCGGGAAGCTGTGCCCGACTATCGCGGCAAAGCCCGCTGCGGCCATGCAGGTGATCCCCTCTTCGAGTTCCCAGCCGCCTATCAGCCTGCCGAGAGCGCAGGCGGCGACGCCCTTCAAAAAATCCCCCAGGTACGTTAAAAAGCCGACGAGGAATCCGTAGACCCTCGCGGCGTTGGTGGCGCCGGAATTGCCGCTGCCCTGTTTTCTTACGTCCTCCCGGTAGACGAGGTTCGATATCAATATCGCGCTCATCACCGAGCCGAAAGCGTATCCGATAACGATACTGAGAAGTATTTTGAAGAACACGGCCTCAGTCTCCCAAAATGATCCGCGTTACATCTCTCGCCGGTTCTCGATCGCCTTGAAAAGGGTGATCTCGTCGACGTATTCGAGATTGCCGCCTATCGGGATGCCGTGCGCTATGCGCGTCACCCTTACTCCCAGCGGCTTTAGAAGCCGCATTATATAGCTCGCGGTCGCCTCGCCCTCCACGTCGGGATTGGTCGCGAGTATGACCTCGCTGACGGCGCCCTTTTTCACGCGGTCGATGAGCTCCGCGATCCTTATGTCGTCGGGGCCTATTCCGTCCATGGGCGAGAGCGTGCCGCCAAGCACATGATAAAGCCCGCGGTACTCCCTCATACGCTCCATATAGGACACGTCGCGCGCGTCCTTCACCACGCAGATCACGGAGCCGTCGCGCTTCCGGTCGGCGCAGATTGAGCAGAGCTCGGCCTCGGTATAGCTCCCGCAGACGGGACAGGGATGTATGCTCCTCTTTGCCTCGGTGAGCGCGGAAGCGAGCCCTTCGACGTCCTCGTCCTTAAGGGTGAGTATATGGTACGCGAGCCTTTCCGCCGTCTTTACGCCGATGCCCGGCAAGCGGTTGAGCCTCGAAGCCAGATTTTCAAGCGAACGGATGCTCATCAGAAGCCCAGGTTCATGCCGCCGGTGACCTTGTTCATTTCCTTGGTCATGGTCTCCTCGGCGAGCGCGATCGCGCCGTTTACCGCGGCGAGTACGAGATCCTGCAGCATTTCGACGTCGTCGGGATCGACGCATTCGGGCTGTATCTCGATGCTCTTAAGCTCCTTGCGGCCGTAAATGACGACCTTTACGGCGCCGCCGCCCGCGGAATATTCGAGCTCGCGCGAGCCGACTTCCTCCTGCACGCGCTGGATATCCTGCTGCATCTTCTGCGCCCTCATCATCATCTGCTGCATATTGCCGCCCATGCCGGGCATAAATCCGCCTTTTGCCATAAAACAGTCTTCCTTTCGGTTTTTGCTTTTTCTGATTATAACATTTCCCCGTTCCTTTGTCCATAGGTAACAGACCTTCGGGATCCCTTATAATTACAGAAAGGAATACCGCCGGGCGGTATTCCCTCATCAGATCAAGTTAAGCCGTGACCCGGTCGTTTTATCAAAGCTCGCTGATTATTCCCATTGCGAAGCGGAGCAATATGAGCGCGTCCTCGGAGTTTATTTCTCCATCGCCGTTTACGTCGGCGGCCGTCTCCTGTTCCGGCGTGAGCACGACTATCCCGAGAGCGGCGCGGAGCACGAGGAGCGCATCCTCGGAATCGACCTCGCCGTCCCCGTTTGCGTCGCCGGGAATGACGTCATCCGGCTCGAACACGGCAATAAGGCCGGTGTAATCCGATCCGTCAAGGAAGAAGAGATGCTCGTCTGTGACAAACTCGCCGTCCACGGTGTGCCACTCAACGAAGTGCCAGCCCGCGTCGGCAAGCGCGGTCACGGCGAATGCGCCGCCCCTGTACCCGGTGCCGATGCTGCCGAGTCCTACGCAGGAAACCGTCCCGATCGGCAGAAGCGGGTTGTCGGTAAGATCGAGCTCGGTCAGCCGATTGGAATGGCAGGATAATCCCGCAAGGTTCGGATTTTTCGAAAGATCGAGCTCTGTGAGCAGATTCCGCTCGCAGGAGAGATAGACGAGCCCCAGACAGCCTGAGACGTCGAGCTCGGTGAGTTGGTTCGCGCCGCAGTACAGATATTCGAGCTCAGAACAGCAGGAAACGTCGAGCTCCGCGAGTTTCGCGTCGTATGCGTAAAGCTTTTTGAGATAGGGGCAGCAGGAAAGATCTATGCTGCCGATCTCCGTGCTTTGTACATTAAGGTGTTCGAGCTTATCGTTCCCGCCGAGAACGAGCGAGGTCACGGGAGTTTCGTAACACTTAAGCTCAATAAGCTCCGGATTGTTCGAAACGTCGAGCGCGGAAATGAGCGTGCGTCCGCAGTTTAACGTCTTAAGGAGCGGACACTTTGAAACGTCGACAGCCTCAACGCCGGTATCCCAGAACCAGATGCACTCCAGATCAGCGCAGTCCGTTACGTCGATCTCAGTGATAAAAGTGGTATCGAACATGAGGTCGTAAAGAGCCGCGCAGCCATCGAGGGAGACCTCGGATATCGGCCCCTCGAAGAGATAGCAGACGGTAAGCGCCGCCGCGCCGTCAAGGTTTACCGATGTCACTCCGGTCAAAGCCGTCTCGACCCTGTAAAGCGCGGTGCAGCCCGAAAGATCTATCTCGCCGCAGGGGGTGGTCCCGATGTCCTCGTCCATCCAGAACAGGTCTGACAGGAGGAAGCTCGCGAGCTTTTTCCTGCCTGCGTTGTCGTACATGAAAACCGCGCCGACTGCGTAGCCGATATCCTCGCAGTAGCCGGACCATGTCGTGGGATCATCGGGATCGTAGACCTTGCCGAGACGCTCCGCAATCTTCTCGCCGTTCTTCACGCCGTTTTCGTCCTCGGTCTCCATGAATGCGAGGACTGCGCTTAAGTCGTGTTCATTGTATTCATCCAAAGACCGGCGGTTTTCGCACGCCGCGTGCTTTTCGGGAATGCGCATATCGGACCGAACGGAAGCGGTCCCTGCTTCGTCCGGCTCGAACACTGCTACGGCGCGGGTGTGCTCGGTCTCTTTGGAGGAGAGGATATAGTTGTCGGTGATGGTCTCTCCGTCCTCGGTGCGCCACTCGACGAAACGGTTCCCGTCAAGAGCGTATGCAATGGCGACGAAAACGTGATCTTTATAGTTCGTTCCGATCTCGCCCCCTCCCTCGGCGGTGAGCATGTCGAAGTAAATGTTCGGGTTGTGAGTGAAATCGAGCTCGGTCAGGAAGTTATCAGTGCAGTCGATATAGCTGAGTTCCGGGCAGCCCGAAAGGTCGAGCTTGGTAAGCAGGTTCATGGATATACTCAAATCGAAAAGGGCTGTATTGTGCGAAAGGTCTATCTCCTCGATCTGATTGTCAGTGCACCACAGGACCTCCAGAGCCGTGCATTCCGTCACGTCGAGCGAGGTGAGCCCGCAGGAGTAACAGCGGAGATCCCGAAGCGCCTTGCAGTCGGTCACGTCGAGTGAAGTCAGCGGGCTTGAGAAGCAATGGAGCTCCTCAAGCGCCGTACAGCCCGTCACGTCGAGCGAGGCAAGATCGTGGTTAAAGGGTACGTAAGTATAATACAGATACTGCTTATCGGAAAGGTCGAGCGAAGTGACGGAAGTATCGTAGCACCAAACCTCCTCAAGCTCCGGGCATTTCGAGAGATCTAGCTCGGTTATGCCGGTCAGAGAGACGTCGATATTTTTGAGCTTCGGACAGCCGGTCACGTCCAGCTCCCTAAGGAGCGTGTTCCAGCACCAGAGCCATTCGATGTTCCCGCAGTCGGAAAGATCGAGCCCGGTCAGGAGCGTATCGGCGCAGCAGATGTCGCGGAGCGCGGTGCATCCTTCAAGCTTCAGGAATGCAAGGGGCTGATTGAAGCAGTAAAGCAGGGAAAGCGAGCGGCAGCCCGTCAGGTCGATGGAAGTAAGAAGAGTACACACGATCTCGAGCCTTACGAGCGCCGTGCAGCCGGAAAGATCGAGCTCGCCGACGGGCTTCTCAGAGTCGTCGTCCCCGGGGGTGAACAGATCGCCTGCGATGAACATCCAAAGCCTCAGCTTCTGCGTGTAGTCGTAAGCGAAGACTATGCCGACGGAATAGCCGAATTCCTCGGAATAGACCGACCATGCAGAGGGATCCTCCGGATCGTACTCCGTGCCGAGGCGCGAGCATATCTTCTCGCCGTTCCTGATGCCGTTTTCGTCCTCGGTCTCAAGGAAGGAAACGACGGCCTGATAATCGTGATCGTCATACTGAGCCGGCGTTGAATAGCGAATCTCAGCCGCGCCCTCCGAGAAAGCGGGGATTGCGGAAACGAAGCTCATAACCGTGAAAACCAGCGCGGTAAGCAGTGCTGTGATCCGTTTTTTCATATCAAAATCCCTCCGATCTGCTGTTACCGCAATTATAATATATGAAACCGGCCGCTGTCAACGTCCCCTTTGTTGACAATCTCTCCCGAATGTTTTATAATAAACTGATTTAGTATGTAAAAAGGCTGACCGCCAAAGGAGTTATATGAAAAACCTTACGACGAAAGAGCTCCGCGAGCTTTATCTTCGCTTCTTCAAGGAGAGAGGACATGCCGTCATCTCCTCCTCGCCCCTCGTTCCCGAGAACGATCCGTCCGCCCTTTTCACCATGGCGGGCATGCATCCCCTCGTGCCGTATCTGCTCGGCGCTAAACATCCCGCGGGCAGCCGCCTCGTGGACGTGCAGAAATGCGTCCGCACCGGCGATATCGACGAGGTCGGCGACTCCTCCCACTGCACCTTTTTCGAGATGCTCGGCAACTGGTCGCTCGGCGATTATTTCAAACGCGAAGCCATCGCGTGGAGCTGGGAATTCCTGACCGGCGAAGAATGGCTTGGCATAGATAAGGACAAACTTTACTTCACCTGCTTCGCGGGCGAGGACGGGCTCCCGCGCGATACCGAGGCGCACGACCGCTGGGTCGATATGGGCGTCGATCCCTCCCACATATTCTATCTGGGGCGCGAGCACAACTGGTGGGGTCCCGCCGGGCAGACCGGCCCCTGCGGTCCCGATACCGAGATGTTCATAGACACCGGCAGGGAGCCCTGCGGCGAAAACTGCTTCCCCGGCTGCCATTGTGGCAAATACCTCGAGATCTGGAACGATGTATTCATGCAGTACAATAAGACGGCCGAGGGCAAATACGAGCCCCTCGCCCAGAAGAACGTCGATACCGGCATGGGTCTCGAGCGCACCGTCGCCACGCTCCAGGGCGTGGGCAGCGTTTACGATACCGACGCCTTCACCGGGATACTCGCCCGCATATCCGAGCTTTCCGGCAAGCATTACGGCGATTCCCCCGAGATCACCCGCGCCTTCCGCATTATCGCGGATCACATGCGCACCGCCGCGTTCATGCTGGGCGACCAGCGCGGCGTCAAGCCGTCGAACGTCGACCAGGGCTATATCCTCCGCCGCATAATAAGGCGCGCTATCCGCTACGCCATGCAGCTCGGCATGCCCGAAATGAGCCTCGCCCGCGTCGCGGAAGCGGTCGTCGACACCTACGGCGATATCTATCCCGAGCTCGTCGAGCATAAGGAGCTCATCGTTACCGAGCTCGATATCGAGGAAAAGAAGTTCCAGCGCACCCTCACGCAGGGCACGAAGGAATTCGAGCGCATAAAGAACCACTGCTCAAACGGCGTCATCGACGGCGTGACCGCGTTCCATCTTTTCGACACCTTCGGCTTCCCCATCGACTTCACGGTCGAGCTTGCGAAGGAAAACGGGCTCTCCGTCGACGTCGAGGGCTATCGCGCCGCGTTCGCCGAGCATCAGGCGAAGTCCAAGGCCGGCGCGGAGCAGAAGTTCAAGGGCGGACTCGCCGATCATTCCGAGATCACGACGAAGCTCCATTCCGCGACGCACCTCCTGCAGGCGGGTCTCAGGAAGGTACTGAACGACGAAAACGTCTGTCAGAAGGGCTCGAACATCACCCCCGAAAGGCTCCGCTTCGACTTCTCCTTCCCGAGGAAGGTCACTCCCGAGGAGCTTTCCGCGGTCGAAAAGTTCGTCAACGACGCGATCAAGGCCGATGTTCCCATCACCTGCGAGGAGATGCCCTACGAAGAGGCCAAGGCTCGCGGCGCGATCGGTCTGTTCACATACGGCGATATAGTAAAGGTCTACACGATGGGCGATTACTCCTGCGAGATGTGCGGCGGCCCGCACGCCTCGAGGACGGGCGAGCTCGGCGTGTTCAAAATCAAAAAGGAGGAAGCCTCCTCTTCCGGCGTGAGGAGGATCAAGGCTGTTCTTGAGTGATGTCTGCGCGGTCTTCATGGCTTGAATACTATTGGGAGCTCGAAGGCGAGGAGACGCACTTCGGGGTAGAGCTGAGTCTTTACAAGACCGCTCCCGACCCCGAGGCTCCGCTCCTTGTCTATTTCTGCTTCCAGACCATCGACGAGCACGTACTTAACCCCTCGGATATAAGGCGCATCGAGGATATCGCCGCAAAGATCGCGAGGAAGACCGACGTCGTCCCCGCCGGTTTTATCGAGGCGGGCAGCATGCGGCAGTATTATTTCTACACCTCCGACAAGGAGCAGTACGATATAATGAAGGAGATCGCCGCAAAGGAAAAGAAGCTGATCTGCCGCGTCGGCGGTAAACGCGAGGAGAACTGGGCGACGTATTTCAACCTGCTCTATCCCGACGACATGAAGTATCAGACCGTCAAGAACTGCGAGCAGGTAAAAAAGCTTCGTTCCATCGGCGACAACACCGACGCCGCGAGGCGCATAAACCTCCACATGGGCTTCGTCACCGAGCAGGAACGCCTCGTTTTCGAGGAGACTGCGCGGCGCGCGGGATTCGCGATAGGCAGTCCCGAGTTCCAGCCCGAAAGCGATTTCCCGAACGGCGTGGTGGTCTACCGCATATCCACGCTCAAGAGACACGACATCGACTCCGTTACCGTGCGCGCGATAAGGCTCGCGAAAAAGATCGAGGGCCGGCTCCTCTTCTGGGACTGCAACATAGTCCCGAAGAGCGTGACCAAGAGGTTATGAAAAAGGTCCGCGGAATACTCATAGTCAACCGTTTCCTTCACACGAATAAGTTTTCGGACATATCCGCGCGGCTTCTCGCGTCCGCCGAAAGGCTCGGAGCGGAGCTCACGCTTTATACAAACGACGAATTCTATACGGCGTCCGGCGGCGGAAGGGATATCCTGCCCGTATCGGACGCCGATTTCGTACTCTTTTACGACAAGGACGTCCGCCTCGCCTCGACGCTTGAGAAGCGCGGGTTCAGGCTTTTCAATTCTTCGCGCGCGATAGAGCTCTGCGATGACAAATCCCTGATGCACATTGCCCTTGACGGGCTCGTTCCCATGCCCGTCACCTATTGCGCGCCCTTCACTTACGAAAACATCGGCTATAATCGGCTCGATTTCGTCGACAGCATGTTCGAGCTTCTCGGCTCGCCCCTCGTCATCAAGGAGGATCGCGGCTCCTTCGGTCAGCAGGTCTGGCTCGCCCACGATAAGGACGAGGCCGCGGAGATACTCTCAAAAGTCGGCGGCAGGCCGGTCATTTTCCAGCAGTTCATCTCGTCGAGCTTCGGTCACGACCTGAGGCTGAACGTCGTCGGCGGCCGCGTGATCGCCGCGATGTACCGCTTCAACGAGCACGGCGATTTCCGCGCCAACATCTCGAACGGCGGCTCCATGCGTCCGCATGCCCCGTCCGCCGAGGAGGAATCGCTCGCCGTTAAGACGGCGAAGCTCCTCGGCCTCGATTTCTGCGGCGTGGACATACTCGAGGGCGAAAACGGCGAGCCGATACTCTGCGAGGTCAACTCCAACGCGCATTTCAAGTCAATAGAGGAATGCACGGGCGTGAACGCCGCCGACGAGATACTCTCGCACATCATAAGATCCGTATCATGAAAAGGGCTTATATCCTTTACAAAAAGGCCGACGCGGACAAAAACCGCGTGCTCATCGGAAAGTATTTTTCCGCGCTCGGAAAAAGGGGCTTTGCTCCTTCGCTCATAATACTCGACGGGCTCTCCCGCGAGGAGGCGTACGTCCTCGTTTCGGACGGAGAACTCATCGTGAACCGCAGCCGCGAGGCGGCTTACGCCCGCTTTTTCGAGGAAAAGGGACTCCGCGTATCGAATCCCTCCGCGCTGAACGAGACTGCAAACGACAAGCTGCTCGCCTACGAGCGGCTCAAGGATGCCGTCCCGATGCTCGAGACGCGCCTTCTGACCGAAGCTCCCGCGCTGCCGTTCCCCTTCGTCGCAAAGCCCGCGGGCGGTCACGGAGGAAGGGGCGTAACGCTCGTCGGAAACGAAACGGAGCTTTCGCTTTACCGCTCGGAGCACCCCGAAAAGTCCGTCATACAGCCGGCCGCGACCGACCTCGGCCGCGATCTGCGCGTTTACGTGATAGGCGGAAAGCCGGTCTTCGCCATGCTCCGCGAGTCGAAGACCGATTTTCGGAGCAATTATTCCCTCGGCGGCACGGCGCGGGCGATACCGCCCGACGGCCTTAAGGACGACGAGCGCGCGATCGTTTCCGCCGTCGCTTCGCGCCTGCCCATCGATTACGCGGGCGTGGACATAATGCGCGATCACGGCCGCGCGGTGCTCAACGAGATCGAGGATCCCGTCGGCGCAAGGATGCTCTACACCTTCACCGTTCTCGATCCCGCCGCGATGCATATAGATCATTTAATCTCAAAGGAGAACGACATATGGACAACGTAAAAAGCCTTCTTGCATTTATCGAGAAATCTCCGACCGCGTTCCACGCCGTCGGGAATATTGCGTCGGAGCTCGGCGCGTTCGGCGCAAAGCGCCTTAACGAGGGCGAAAAATGGGAGCTTTCGGCGGGCGAAAGCTATTATGTCACCCGCAACATGAGCTCCGTCATCGCCTTCACGATCCCCGAAGACGCCGATTCCCTCCGCATTATCGCGGCGCATTCCGACTCGCCCTCCTTCAAGATCAAGGAGAACGCCGAGCTCGCCGTCCGCGGCAAATACACGCAGCTGAACGTCGAAAAATACGGCGGCATGCTCTTCGCGCCCTGGTTCGACCGTCCCCTCTCCGTCGCGGGGCGCGTGCTCGTCCGCACGGAGAACGGCGTCGAGGCGAAGCTCATCGATATCGACCGCGACCTTCTCGTGATACCGAACGTCGCGATACACATGAACCGCGAGGTGAACGACGGCTTCAAGTACAACGCCCAGACCGACATGATGCCCCTCTTCGGCGACGAAACGGCGAAGGACGGCTTCAAAAAGCTCGTCGCCGAGACCGCCGGCGTCGGCGAGGACGACGTCCTCGGGAACGACCTGTTCCTCTATCCCCGCATAAAGGGCACGGTCGTGGGTCACGACGGCGAATACATACTCTCCCCGCGCCTCGACGACCTCGAGTGCGCGTGGTCGGGGCTTCGCGCCTTCATAGGCGCGGAAAAGCCCGCCCGCGGGATCAACATGCTCTGCGTGTTCGACAATGAGGAGGTCGGCTCCGGCACCAAGCAGGGCGCGGATTCTACTTTCCTCTACGACGTGATAAAGCGCTTGTTCATCGCTCTCGGCAAAAGCGAGGAGGATCTTTACCGCGCGCTCGCGGCTTCGTTCATGCTCTCCGCCGACAACGCCCACGCCGTGCATCCCAACCACCCCGAGAAGACCGACGCGGAGAACTGCGTTTTCATGAACGATGGCATTGTCATCAAGTTCAACGCCAACCAGCGCTACACCACCGACGGCGTCTCCGCGGCGTTCTTCCATAAGCTCCTCAAGGATAAGGGTATCCCCTTCCAGCACTTCGCGAACCGCTCCGACGCAGCGGGCGGCGGAACGCTCGGCAACATCTCCGGCTCGCACGTGTCGATCAACACGCTCGACATCGGCCTCGCCCAGCTCGCGATGCATTCCCCCTGCGAGACCGCCGGCGCAAAGGACGTCGATCACATGATCGGCGGCATGACGGCGTTCTATGAATCCCACGTCGCGGTAGGCGGCGACGGCGAGTTCTTCATCGGCTGAGTATAATAAAAACGCGGTATGCTTCGTGAAGCATACCGCCTTTTTTGTTATTGTCAGACGATCTGCGCCTCGTCGAACTTTTCGCAGCTCGTCAGCTCGCGGTAATAGCCCGCATAGGTCACGTTCATGTAAGGTCCTGCGAAGAAGATCCCCACGATGCCCCAGGTGACAGCGGTGAGGAGCCCCCAGCCGATGAACGAGAGCTCGAGCACGAAGCGCTCCCACTTGTGACCGCGCATGATCTCCCACGACCTTCTGATCGCCGCCATGCCGGAAAGCCCCTCGTCCGCGATGACGTAAGGCGTCTGGGAAAGACCCGTGCCCACTATGATAGCGGAAACGGATGCGCATACGCAGGTCAGCACCGATCCGATCACGAATATCGCGACCGTCGCGCCTTCCGAAAGCTCCCAGACCTCCGCGCCCATCACGCCGAGGACTATCGTTATCGCCATCAGCGGGATAAGGACGACGAGGCAGGCGAGCATCGAAAACAGCATGTAAAGCGCCATGCCGCCGACACAGTTCTTATACCTGCCGTCGCGGAAGCAGTAGACGATGTCCCTGAAAAGCGGCCTGTGACCGTCGTAGACGTTGAGCCCCGTCTTCGCCGCGGATACCGAGAACGGACCTGCGACGAATATGTAATAGAGTATGCCTATCACGGACGCGAGCGCGCCGACGCCGGCGATCACGAGCGCGACGGCAGGAGATATCGACTGCGCGGCCGAGCTGCCCGTACCCTTGAAAATGTTGCCGAGATTGCCCGCGTTCGAGGCACTGCTCCCCGAGAAGCTGAATCCCGCGGAGACCGTACCGGTGATCGCGCCGAATATCGCGAACAGCGCGACGCAGGGCCAGTAGAAGCCCTGGAACATCGACTTTGCGCGTTCCTTTAAGGTTGCCCTGTTGATCATAATGAACACCTCCTCGTGTTTCTGTTACAAGTCCATTATACACGTTATTTGTAACGATTTCACCAAAAATATGTAAATTAATCGTAAAATCCGCCGCAGCGCAAGGTTTTTTACAAATATATTAAAAAAGGGCTTGCATTTTTTCTTTTTATGAGTATAATATCCCTTGCAAACAAAAAACGCACCTTTAGCTCAGTTGGTAGAGCACCTGACTCTTAATCAGGGTGTCCAGGGTTCGAGCCCCTGAAGGTGTACCAGCAAAAAACCCAGTATTTGACTGGGTTTTTTCTTATCTATAAATCTGTCGATTTGTACCAACCTGATTTTCAGCTTGAAAGGAAAACCTCATCTCAGCGTCCTGCTTTTTTCCTGTGTAATGTCACTGCACTTTCCTTCTCATTTTTCTTCTCAATCATAATGAAAACAATCTCCTCTCCG
>JAGACA010000009.1 GCA_017614315.1 Clostridia bacterium
CGATGGTGCCGATGTTGACGTGGGGCTTGGTTCTTTCAAACTTCTGCTTTGCCATTTTTGGATTTCCTCCTAAGAAATATGGTGTTGTTTTTTTTATTTTTTATTTATCAACCCTTTTTAAGGGGCTGTTGACCGATAGAGTTCAGCGTATAACTCCGAGGATCTTATCGGCAAGAGCCTTGGAGACTTCCTCATAGTGGTCGAACTGCATGGTGAAGGTGCCCCTTCCCTGAGTCCTTGAACGAAGATCCGTCGCATATCCGAACATTTCGGAAAGCGGACACAGCGCGTCGATGCACCGAAGTCCCGCTCTCATATCCATGTCGAGGATCTGCCCGCGGCGGGCGTTTATATTGCCCATGACATCGCCGAGGTATTCCTCGGGCACCAGGATCTCGCACTTCATGAACGGCTCAAGAAGAATGGAGCCGCCTTCTTTTATTGCCTCTCTGAACGCAAGGCTGCCTGCGATCTTGAAAGCCAACTCGCTTGAATCGACCTCATGCGTCTGCCCGTCGACGAGGGTCGCCGTGAAGTCGACGACCTCGTATCCTCCGATCCAGCCGGATCTTGCCGCTTCGCGGATGCCCTTGTCGACCGCGTCCGCGTATTCCTTGGGAACAACGCCGCCGACGGTCTTGTCGAAGAACTGATAGCCTTCGCCGGGCTTTCTCGGAGCAAATTCGACCTTGACCTTTGCGAACTGACCGTGGCCGCCGAGCTGATGCACGTAATTGCCTTCGGTCCTGACTTCCCTGGTGATCGTTTCGCGGTAGGCGACCTGCGGCTTGCCGACGCGGCACTCGACCTTGAACTCTCTGATGAGCCTGTCGACGATTATCTCGAGATGGAGCTCGCCCATGCCCGAAATTATCATCTGGCCGGTCTCGCCGTCCGTATATGTACGGAAGGTGGGATCCTCCTCGGAGAGCTTGCCGAGAGCGCTGACAAGCTTTTCCTGCCCCGCCTTGGTCTTGGGCTCGATCGCGATCCTTATAACGGGCTCGGGGAACTCCATGGACTCAAGGTGGACCTGGCGGTTCTCGGCGGCGAGGGTGTCGCCCGTCGAGGTATCCTTCATAACGAAGGCCGCGATGTCGCCCGCGTGTACCTCGTCGACCTCGGTGCGGCTGTCGGCGTGCATGAGGAGGAGCTTTGTGACCCTCTCCCTCCTGCCCTTGGTGCAGTTCATGACCATGGCGCCGGTTTTGAGCGTGCCCGAGTAGACGCGGCAGAACGCCAGCTTGCCTACAAAGGGATCGGTGAGTATCTTGAACGCGAGCGCGGCGAAAGGCGCGCTGTCGTCAGCCTTGATCTCCACCTTTTTGGTGCCGTCCTTGTTGTCGGCCTCGATGGGCGGGACGTCAAGGGGCGAAGGCAGAAAATCGACTATCGCGTCAAGAAGGGGCTGTACGCCTTTGTTGCGGTACGAGGTCCCGCAGCAAACGGGAACTACACGGTTGGTGATGGTGCCCTTTCTGATGGCTCTTTTGAGGAGCTCTTCCGGGATGTCCTCGCCGGAAAGGTAAAGCTCCATGAGCTCGTCGTCAAAGTCGGCCGCCGCCTCGATGAGAGCGGTGCGCCAGACCTCGGCGTCGTCCCTGAGCTCCGCGGGGATGGGCTCCCTTTGGATGTTGTTGCCTTCGGCGTCATAATAGATCTCGGCGGTCATTGAGACCAGATCGACTATGCCGCGGAAATCGGCTTCGACTCCGATGGGGAGCTGTACGGGCACGGCGTTGGCATGGAGCCTGTCCTTCATCATGTCGATGACGTGATAGAAGTTCGCGCCGACGATGTCCATCTTGTTGACATACGCGATGCGCGGGACGCCGTACTTTTCCGCCTGTCTCCAAACGGTCTCGGACTGGGGCTCGACTCCGCCCTTGGCGCAGAATACCGCGACCGCTCCGTCAAGCACCCTCAGGCACCTTTCGACCTCAACGGTGAAGTCGACGTGGCCGGGAGTGTCGATGATGTTGATGCGATAGCCCTTCCAATAGGCGGTGGTGGCTGCGGAGGTGATGGTTATGCCCCTTTCGCGCTCCTGCTCCATGTAGTCCATGGCAGCCGCGCCCTCGTGGACCTCGCCGACCTTGTGGATCCTGCCCGTGTAGTACAGTATGCGCTCGGTCGTGGTGGTCTTGCCCGCGTCGATATGAGCCATGATGCCGATGTTTCTGGTCATATCAAGCGAAGTATCCCTCGGCATAAGCATTTCCTCCTTTCCGCTTTTTTAGTATATACAGCGTAATTATACGCAGTATACCGATAAATATAAGCGTTCTTCGGCGTCTCCCGAAGCTTTACCAGCGATAGTGAGCGAACGCCTTGTTCGCCTCAGCCATCTTGTGGGTGTCTTCCTTCTTTTTGAAGGCGCCGCCCTGCTGGTTGGCCGCATCCATGATCTCGCCTGCGAGACGCTCCATCATGGTGCGCTCGGAACGCTTCCTTGCGAAAGTGACGATCCAGCGCAGACCGAGGGTCTGACGGCGTTCGGGACGGATCTCGATGGGGACCTGGTAGTTGGATCCGCCGACGCGGCGAGCCTTGACCTCGAGCACGGGCATGACGTTGTTCATGGCCTCGGTGAATACCTCGACGGGCTCACGGCCGGTCTTTTCGCGGATGATCTCGAAGGCGCCGTAGGTCGCCTGCTGGGCAACGCCGCGCTTACCGTCGAGCATGACTTGGTTGATGAGCTTTGTTACGAGCTTGCCGCCATAGATAGGATCGTCAAGCACTTCCCTCTTGGGGATGAATCCACGTCTGGGCATTGTGTGACCTCCTTCTTATTTCTTGGGGCGCTTAGCGCCGTAACGGGAACGGGCCTGCATGCGTTTTGCAACGCCTGCGGTATCGAGCTTGCCGCGGATGATGTGGTAACGAACACCGGGCAGGTCCTTGACACGGCCGCCCCTGATAAGAACAACGGAGTGCTCCTGCAGGTTATGACCGATGCCGGGGATGTAAGCCGTACCCTCGAGACCGTCGGCAAGACGAATACGGGCGATCTTGCGCAGAGCGGAGTTCGGCTTTTTGGGAGTGGTGGTACGAACAGCCGTACAAACGCCCTTCCTCTGGGGACACTGCTTCAGGAGCGGAGATTTGGACTTGTACTCGACCTTGGTCCTCGACTTCCTGACCAGCTGGTTAATGGTTGGCATTAGACTTTCTCCTTGTTTTTAGATTCGTTTTATATCTCAAAACCGCCTCTGTTTTCACGACTGCAACCCGATTTTCGAGGTGATTTCTGCACATAAAAACGTTTTTTCGCCATATTACAGACAACATATCACAGTATAATCCCCGCCTTTCCAAAAGTCAAATATATTAATGGTTTTTTGGACGTTAAAAATAAGATATATTAATATATTGATTTTTTCACACAAATCGACTATATATTTGAACTTTTGATTGAACAAGGCATGTTATTCTGCTATAATATGAGTGTCAATTTTCGCGTTTGACGCACATTCAATTAAGGAGCGGAAAAGCTATGAATTCCAACGGCGATATCAGGATCTTTGCAGGCGAATCCTCGAAGCCCTTCGCGCAGCGCATGTGCGATTATCTGGGGCTGACGATGGGCAAATCCTTCTCTAAGCGTTTCGGCGACGGCAACATTTACGTCCGTTTCGACGAATCCGCAAGGAACGAGGACGTTTATATCGTTCAGGCGATAGGCCGCGACCCCAACAACGAGTTCATGGAGCTCCTGTTCTGGGTCGACGCCTTCAGAAGGTCGAGCGCAAAATCCATTACCGCCATTATCCCCTATTACGGCTATGCCAAGGCCGACAAGAAGGACGAGCCCCGCGTATCCATCCGCGGCCGCGTCTGCGCCGACTGCCTTGAGGTCGAGGGCGTCAACCGCGTCATCATGATGGATCTGCACGCTCCGCAGGTCCAGGGCTTCTTCAAGGTCCCCGTCGATCACCTTTACGCGCGTCCCCTGCTCTGCGCCTACGCGGAGCGCAACGGCCTCGTGACCGACGATTCTGTCGTCGTCTCCCCCGACGCCGGCTTTGCGAAGAACGCCCGCCTTTTCGCCGACAATCTGAACCTCGGCCTCGCGATCTGCAATAAGGTCCGCTACGGCCACGACGAGAACGCGAAGGTCATGGAGATCATCGGCGACGTCAAGGGCAAGACCTGTCTGGTCGTCGACGACTTCACGACGAGCGGCGGCACCATCGCAGACGTCGCTCACAACCTGATGGACAAGGGCGCGAAGCAGGTCATCGCCTTCCTCTCCCACGCGATCGTCAACGAGTCCGGCGTAAAGCGCATCGAAGAGAGCCCGCTCTCGCAGCTGATCGTCACCGACACCGTCGAGTGCCCCGCGATCGCCGAGTCCACCAAGATCAAGGTCATCTCCGCCGCGCCTATGTTCGCCGAGGCGGTAAAGATAATCCACGACCGCGGCCCGATGGGCGAGCTGTTCGCGCATCTGCCCGAGAAGCTGATCGCGGCTTCCCTGAGAGGGCACCTGTAATATCAAAGCAATAAAAAAGACTGCGAAAGCAGTCTTTTTTATTTGGTCGGGAGTTGGGAATCAGTAGTCAGGAGTTGTTGACGCCGCATAAATTTCTCACTCCTCACTCCTAACTCCCAACACTTTTTAAGGATCGGGCCGCTTCGTTTGAAGCGGCCCGAAATAGGTCATGTTAGGTTTTTACCGTTCGCCGATCAGGCGGCGGGAACCTCGGTCACGAACATACCGGTGAACTGGATGCCGCCGAACACGGGGCCGGCGTCACCGACCGTACCGGTCATGAGATCGATCGCGATCATGTGCAGATCGGTCATAGCGGAGATCGGGTTCGGTATGGACGCCCAGTAGAACACGCCGTTATGGATCGCGCCGCACTGCGGATAGAAGGAGCCGGAGCTGCTTACCGGGCGGATACCCGTGTACGCGATGTCGCCGAGCTCCTGACCGCTGGTGACATCGAGGATGCTGACGTATCCGTAAATGTCGACGATGATGCAGTAGCCTGCGAAGAAGTCGATGGCAACGGCGCCGTACTGGATGCTGACCGTGGACAGGATTTCGCCGGTCGTCTTATCAAGCTCCATGAGGTTGCCTGCACCGGAAACGATGTAGAGCTTGCCGGTCACAGGGTTGTACGCCATCTCATGTGCTGCGTAGTCGCCGGTGTCAACTGCGCCGATCATGCCGAGCTCCCAGCTCGAGTTATACTTGGCAAGGTAGCTGGTGGTGCCGTACTTGAGGATGCAGTATACCTCGTTTCCGGCAAGAGCTGCGCAGAGGATGGTGTAATCGACAGGCAGAGCGTCGAACAGGTTGGTAGTGAAGCTGTAGTTTTCATTCTTCATTTCAACGCTGTTGAAGGTGAGCCAGGGCCTGTAGGAGTTCCCTGAGTTATCATTCACCGTTTCGCTCCTGGCATAGCCGTAGAACTGGACATAGGGAACAGTGAAATCGGGGTGGCTGAAGTTGTTGTTGAAGGGAATGAGTTCCGTTCCGTTGAACACATACAGCACCTCGTTGCCGGCATAGTCGGCTACCGCGACGTAGCAGAGTGTCTCGGCTTCCTGCGCCCTGTCTTCCTCACCGAGGTCAAGGACCACCTGAGTGGTCTTGCCGGCTTCTTCCTCGAATACGCCGGTAGCGTCGATGATGGAGGATACGTAGAACTGATCCTCGTTCGTGGTGCCGTCGAGAGCGCCGACGAATGAAACGAAGTGATCGTCGGAAGCTTTAACGGTGAGCTTGCCGTCCGTGAAGGATACGACCTGGAGGGTCGGAGCGGTCACGTCAACGTATACGGGAACGATCCACTCGCAGAACGCGTTGTCTTCGGGATCGAAGGCGTTGGTCGTGCGGGCGCCGTCGTTGGCCAGATACGCGTAGAACATGATCTGGACGGTCTTGCCGGCATAGGCGGTATAGTCAATATCGGGTACAAAATACTGACCCATGTTGGTGTAGTAACCGTTGGAGGTGGAGTAGTAGTCCTTCCTCCAGTCGATATCGGAGCCGAGATCCTCGAGCTCATTGCCGTTCTCGTCAAGGAGCTTGATGCCCGCTACGCCCGCATTCCTCAGGAAGCCGAGCTTGACGGTATCGATGGTGTCGATGAAGCCGTCGTCGTTCGGGGAGATCGCGTTGCGCTTGTCGGAATAGTAGCTGTAGTTGCTGGTGCCGACATAGGGGTTGATACCGAGGCCGTACTCACCGGCGCCGACGTAGTTAAGGTCGGGGGTGATGCTGTAGGAGAAGTCTTCGTAATAGAAGCCGGTGTTCAGAACAGCATTGTAGTTCCAGTCGCCGTAGAAGGCAAGGAACGGGATGTTGAGGTCAACGCCTTCGGCGTTCTCATCAGCGGCGAAGTTCTGGACGATATCCATAGCATAGCGGAGGATGAGGAGCGCGTCGACAAGGTCGACGGTGCCGTCGCCGTTGACGTCGGCAGCTTCGGGATGCTCAAGGTCGATGATCTCGAGGGCGTAGCGCATTACGAGCAGCGCGTCGGCCGCGGTGATCTCGCCGTCGTCGTCAACGTCGCCGAGGATGGTGCCGCCGACAGCGGTGAGCTCGATGAAGCCTTCGACATAAGCGCCCGCGGTGTAGTAGTAATCGATGTAGGACGCGATGTCGTCGGTAAGGGTGACGGTGATGGTGACCTCAACGGTCTCGCCGGCGTTGACCCTGACTACGTCGGGAGTGTCGAACTCGCAGTAGTCGGAGATGTCAAAGCTCGTCTGGGTGTAAGCGATGACGTAATTGCCGTCGGGATCGATGGCGATCGCCTGGATGTCATCGATGAGAACATGCGGGTTGACAACGTAAGAGAGGTTGGTCTCGCCGAAGTTGGTGATCGAGAAGGTCATCTCGTATTCGCCGGTCTTCTGAGGATCGTCGCCGAGCTCGAGCTTGGGACGTACGCAGCCGGGAACGGAGACGTAAGCCGTGGTCGTGGTAGCGCCGAGGAGGTCTACAAGACCGGCGCCCTGCTTACGGACAGCGGCGAAGGAACCGTCTTCGTCATATACGGGATTCGCGGTGCACATGAGGAGAGTGTCGATGAGCTCGGCCTTCTCGGTCTCGGAAGCGTCGGGGAACATCTCGTCGACATAACCCCTGACGATCAGCATGCTGCCGCCTACCTGAGGAGAAGACATCGAGGTGCCGCTCCAGGACTGATAATCCTCACCGGAGATAGCGGAATCGGTGGAGGAATAGATGTTTCCGCCAACGCCTGCGATCTCGGGCTTAATGGCCAGATCGGAGGTGGTGCCCCAGCTGGAGAACGTGGAGGGCAGGTTGCCGGTCGGAGAGTCGATATCCTCGGCCGTGGCGGAAATGTAGAGGGTGCCGGTGCCCTTGGCCGCAAGAGGATCGCCGAACTGCTTCATGATGGAAACAGCGGGGATCGTGAGCTTGCCCTGAGCGTCGGAGAGGTTCATGTTGATGACGCCGTCCTGGTTGTTGTAGATGACGACGCCGACAGCGCCCTTCGCCTGAGCAGTGAGGGCCTTCTCGGAGAAGCTGGTGCTTCCGCGCTTAATAAGAGCGATCTTGCCGGTGACGTCGATATCGGCATAGTCGGCCTCGGTGCCGAAGCCGGGTACCGCGACGTATTCGACTTCCTTATCGGGGAAGGTCGAGGCGAGAGTAGGCTGAGAGTAATCGGTCTCGGAGTAGGGGATCTTCTCACCGTCGGCGTTCTTGATGTAGAGGAGGTTCTCCTTGGCGTTGTCGATGGAGGCAACGGAGAGAGAACGGGGGAAAGATCCCGGGGAGCCGGTCACGCCGTAATCGGGGTTCTGGACGAGAGCATAACCGATGGAGTTCGAAGATGCCGCCCAGTAGTTGCCCAGAGCGGTGGAGTACTCGTTGCCCGCGCTCATGGAGAGGGTGACGCCCGCGTCATGCAGGCACTCGAATACCTCTTCGATGACCTGGCTGCTGTAGCAGGCGGTGTTCGATACCCAGATGTCGGTGTAATAAGCGAAGCCCGCGGGAGAACCGAGGGACAGGTTCGCGGCATTGACGCCGAGCTTGGCGCAGTCCTCAAGAGCGGAGAGGATCTGTATCCAGCTCGCACCGCCGGTGGGAGAGAACACCTGCAGAGCAAAGATCTGCGCGTCCTTGGCCATACCGACGATCTCGCCGCCGTTGCCGGCCGCGATGCCCGCGACGTGAGTGCCGTGGTCGCTCCTGGTATGAGCTACGTTGTAGGTATTGGTGTAGTAGTTCCAGCGGAAGGGGATCTTCGCACTGTAATATACCGTGTCAGCATCCATGGCGTCGCCGCCGAAAAGGGTGCCGCCGTCGATGAGAGCGGCGATGTCATCCTTCGTGAAGGCGGGATCCTCCGGATCGGTGGAGAAAGCGGGATGATCTACCTTAAGGCCGGTATCGACGATGGCTATCGCGTAGCCCTTGCCGGTATAGCCGAGCTCATAAGCGTCGGATACGGAGACCATATCGCCCGCATTGGCGATCTGAGTCTCGGGGACGTCCCACGCGGGAGCCACGAAGGCGGTCATGCCTTCCATGCGGTTGAGCTCTTCAACGAGGCGATACTCGCCCTCGAAGGCAAAACCGTTGAACAGGTGGGTGTAATTGGCGAGAACGCGGACTTCAACGCCGAAAGTGCTCCTGATGAGCTCGGCAGCTGCGTCCTGCTTCGCTTTGAGGGATGCCGCATAGGGAGCGGCGGCACGGGTATTGCCGACGGCCTTTACTGCGGGGGCATCCTGAAGCTTGACCATGATCGGAACGATCTGGTCAGCCGCGATTTCGACATTGGTGTTTTCGCCAACGTCAAAGGTGTTGCCGTTTCTTATGCCGGAAAGGTCATAGGAAACCGCCTTCTTTGCCTGAATGGGAGCGTGGTCGGTTTCGGGTCCTTCGAGAGCGAATACCGCGCCCGAAAGGGAGAAGACCATGAAGGCAGCCATTACAACGGCAAGCAGACGCCTGACGGTGTTCTTCATTTTATACCTCCTGAAAAAGTATTGAAGTTTTTTCGCAAGGGGCAAAGTTCCCCATACGATACCCAATCTATTATAGTATATATACTAATACCTGAATTGTCAATATTTCGTACGAATAGATTTTAAAAAAATGTTATGGCATTTTATGCCGATTTTTTCAAAAAAAGCCCGCTGCACGCTTAAAAAACGCCGGCGGGGTGCTAAAAAAATTTTTTCGGCGGTTCATTCCTCCGCCGCTTTGCAGATCGCTTCCATAACGTCCGAGATCTCGCTTGGCTCGAGTTTTTCGATCCTTCTGTCGAAGGATAAAAGCCCGTTCGTTTCGTCCTCGACGTCTGAGACCTGCGTGTAAACGGCCGCGGAGAGCCCTTCCTTCACGAGCGGCAGGAGCTCGTCCGTATAGAGTCTCCTGAAAGCCGCGGCAAATTCCGCGCGCGTTTTGAATATCCTGTAGCCGTATGTCTTTTCGAGGTTCCGGCTGTGCGCTTCGTCCTTCCATACGTAGCCGCCGAATTCGGATATGACGCAGGGCAGGGAGCGTCTCTTTCCGGGGCGAAGCTTCCTAAAATAAATATGCAGGCTGTCGGCGTCGGTCTTTTCCCGACGGAACCAGCCGCTGGCCGTGTCGATCGGGCGAGATGCGTCCTGTTCTTTCAAAAGGCAGTAAGCCCTGTCCGCCTCGAACTGTCCCCAGCCCTCGTTGAATACCGTCCAGTAAACCACGGACGGGTGGCTGCGGAGCAGATCCGCCGTGCGGCGCATGCCTTTAAGGAACTCCTCCGCCGTGCGCGCGTCGGGCTTTCGCCGGGAATCGTTCATGCGCGTTACGCCGATCGTCGGAAGGATCGTGTCGCGGAAGAAGCGGTATTCCCCGTTGTTGACCATGTCCTGGAACACCGCCATGCCGAGCCTGTCACAGTAATAATAGAAGAGCTCCGGCTCGATCTTTATGTGCTTTCTCAGCGTATTGAAGCCGAGAGCCTTCATTCTGAGTATGTCGCGTTCGTATTCAAAAGGCTCAGCGGGCGTCCAGAGCCCGTCGGAGAAATATCCCTGATCGAGGAGCCCGTTGAAGAAATACGGTCTGCCGTTGAGCGTAAGGCGCGGGACGCCTTTCACCGTTTTCGTTCCGACCGTGCGGAAGGCGCAGTAGCCCGAGACCTCGTCCTCCCCCGTTTTTACGGTGAATCCGTAAAGGTTCGGCTCCTCCGGAGACCAGAGGCGCGGTTCTTCGGGCTCGATGCGGCATTTGCCGTTTTCGAGCTTATACTCCCTGCCGTCAAAGAGCATGATCCCGTCCCCCGCCCCTTCGGCGGTTATCGTGACGGAGCCCGCGTCGATCTCGCAGACGATCTCGCGCACGCGCCTTTCCGGCACCGGCTCGAGCCATACCGTCTGCCATATGCCGGAGCAGGGAGTGTACCACATGCCCCCGCGCTTTATTTTCTGTTTTCCGTAAGGATAGGTCGGGTCGAGATCGTTCGAGCATTCTATCCTGAGCTCGTTTTCGCCGTCCACGAGCGCGTCGGTAATATCGAGACCGATCGGGAAATAGGAGGAATCGCTCTCCCCTGCCTTTACGCCGTTCACGAACACGCCGCACTTGCGGCTGACGGCGCCGGCGTTAAGGATAACACGCCTCCCCCGCCATTTCGCGGGGATCGTGAACGTACGCTTGTACGTGAGCTTTTCGCCGTAGGAAAGCGCGCCTTCAAAGCCCGAAAGCAGGCTTTCGAGCGGGAAAGGCACGCGAACGGAGCCCTTGTACCCGCTTTCGGTCTCAATATCCCAAAAGCCGTTCAGGTTCAGCCATTCGTTCCGCCTCATGTGCGGGCGCGGATACTCGTCCCACGGTACCGTCGATGGATCGTTCTTGAGCCTTTCTCCGGCCTCGGTATAGAGTTTTTTCAGCTCACGCTTCACGTTTTTTCGCTGCCGCGCGGTAAACGGCAAGGCCGGCCGCGAGCGCAAAAGCGGCGATGAACGCGGCAAGGAATATGGAATTGTTCGGCAGGAACGAGGTCGTGCCGTCGCTGTTCGTTATGGTCTCGGCATTCTTGAGTACGGCCGCGCCGATCGCCGGGCCGACAACGCCGGGAACGAGCACCTGCGCGATTATCCTCAAGCCCTGGAAGCGTCCCGCCATCTTGAGCGGGGTGTCGTTCCTTATCTTCGCGCCGAATACCGCCATCCCCGTGAGGAAGCCCGACAGCATGAGGAGCGAGCCGATGAACACGGGGATCATCATCGCCGTGCCCACGCATTTGACGACGCCCGGGAACACGAACAGGAGCACGTAGCCGAGCATGAGCATGCCGAGCGACGGGAAAACGCTCCTGAAGAAGCCGAATCTGTCGATGAATTTGCCGTAGAGCGCCGTGACGACCGCCGCGGCGATTATCGCGGGCGCCATTATAAGCACGTAATTCGCGATGCCGAGCGACTTCTCATAATAGATTATGAGGTACGGCATGAATATCTGTATCGAGATATTGAATACGATGAAGGCCAGAAGCGTGAAGTAGAGCTTCGGATTGGTCTTTATCACCTTCGGTCTCAGGCCGTAGACGATGGTGCCGAAGAGCCCGAGCTCGTCGGGCTTCTGCGCCGCGGGCTCGTCTACTATGAAGAAGCCGAGCACGCCTATCGCGAGCACGACGCCGCCGATAATGATATAGATCGCCGTCCAGCTTTCGGCCTTGTCGAGGTCGAAGCCCATGAAGCCGCCGAACACGACGAGTATCGCGACGAGGGGCATCATGGAGTTTATCCCCTCCGCGCGGCCCCTGTTGGTCTGATCCGTCATGTCGGTCAGCCACGCGTTATACGCCGCGTCGTTCGCGGACGAGCCGAAGAACGTCATCACGCAGTCGAGGATTATGACTATCGTGACTGCGGCCGCGGCGGCGTTCGCCGTCATGCCGAACACCTCGGAGAGCACGTCGAGCCTGACGAGCGCGAACGCGATTATCGAAATGCCCCACAGGATGTAGCCGAGGCACATGAATATCTTTCTTCTGCCTATCCTGTCGGATACCGCGCCGATCAGTATCGTAGTGACCGCCGCGGCGACGGCGCTTGCGGCGACCATGAACGAGATGTCGGCCGCCGAGGCGTGGAACATCTTGTAGATGAACACGTTGAAGTACATGTTCTCCACGACCCACGCGATCTGACCGACGAGAGAGAAGATCACCAGCGCAAGCCAAAATTTACCCTTGTTTTTCATATCGTTTTCTCCTGTCGGGATATAATCAGTGAGGAATGCCGGATCGAAAACAAATAACTCCTGATTCCCAATTATTTAGTCTTCCTGGATGTCGTTGACGTCGTCGATCGAGTCGTTCCTGACGCCGGGGCCGACGCGTCCCGCGATTATGTAGCACTGCTCGATCGGGTCGAAAACGATCCTGTGGAGGAGCCTGAAATCCTCCACCGCGCCGGTCGACGGCACGTGCGTGCGCGGGCCGGTGCAGGGGTGGACGAGGTCTCCGATCCGGACGTGCTCCTCGTCCACATAGGCGATGGGCAGATCCTTGTGGATAGCGTCCTCGACCTTGAACTCGAGCTCGACGAGGTCGATATCGGGCGGGGCGCCGTCGAAGCAGAGCAGGAAGCCGTGCTTTATGTCGCGGTGGCGGCATCTTTTAAGCTCCTCGGGCGGGAGGAATATCTCGCAGAGATCCTCCGCGGTATGCGTCATGCGGCGGTATTTGACCGAGTTGGACACCCTCTTGTACACCTCGGACGGGAGCGGGCCGAATATGGTCGGGCGGGTGATTATGATCTCCTCGCCCACGCCGATCATGAGGTTCGCGTTTATGTTGAGCAGCGGGTAGATGAGGTCGAAATGCTCGACGATGACCCTCTTGCCCTTCTTTATGGCGTTGAGTATCGCCTCGGCAAGCATGCCGGGCTGCGTGAACGCCGCCTCGAAGCGGATATCGACATGGTACGTGTGCGCCTGATAAAAGCCGTAATCGTCGATCTCCAGAAGGGGCAGCGGGCGCATGTTGACGCCGTTGTCGTCGTTCGTAAGCTCGAGCCCCGGGAACATGCCCTTGATGAGCATGGATTTGCCGGAGCCCGCCTCGCCGATTATGCCGATGAGCTTATCGTACGGGGAAAGATACATCTGCGCGATCTGCATGCCGAGATCGTACATCCTGTCCCTGCCGCGCGGCGCAAAGAACACGGTGTAGTAATGGCTGTTCTGCATTTTTCCGGAATACGGCATATGCTACCTCCCAAGCGGTATCTTTGTTCATATTGTAAAATAAGGCTCGCCTTTATTCAAGAGGCAAGCCTTTTATTCTGCGTTTTTATTTTTCTTCCTCCGGCTCTTTCGCGGGCTCGAACCTTTCGTCCGGCTTAATGGAAGCGCGGGAATACACTCCGTGCTCGCGGCGCGAGGGCGCGAACACCATGCGCGAGACGCCGAACCTTTTGGGCGCGACCTCCGAGAAGCCCGCTTCGACGAGCTTCTTGACCTCGGGCAGCTCGCATACGTCGGCGATCATGGCCCTCTTCATCGAATCGGCAAGGAGCTTCTTCGCGATGAAGTAAGCCCCGACGCCGGCGAGCGCGAAGCCGAGCATGACGAGCAGCGGCATGAACCTCGCGACGGCGAACAGCGCGTTATGCACGCCGTTCATGGTCGTGACGATGAGCCCCGCGGCGACGATGATAATCGCGATGACCGACGGAAGGTATTCGAAAGCGCGGTACTTCTTCCTGCAATCGGCGGAGCAGGCGGCCTGCAGGGGCAGTATCATGTCCGCGCCCTTGACCTCGAGCTCCTTCCTGCCGAGCGCGATCGTCCAGTTCCCCTCGGGATCGGGCTTTTTGAGATCGAAGAGCGCGAAGCAGTCCGCCGTTTTGCCCTCCTCGCGGGAGAGGCGGCACAGGCGCGTGTTGTAAAGCGATTCTATATCCTCGGGGGGAGCGGCCTCCATGAGCCTTGAGAGGGCGGCCTTCGCCTTCTCCTGCTTTTCCTTTTTCATCGTGCTCAAGGGGCACTCGCCGCATTTCTCCATATTGAGGAACGCGCACTCGCGCGTTTCGTAAAGCGCGCAGGCGGTCGCCTTTTGGTTGACGACCTTTTCGATCTCCTCGGAATAGCCGAATTCTTCCATTATGTCCTCCGCTTACTGCGCTTCGGGACGCTCCCCGAAGGGAAGCGTCCCGGTAAGGCTTTGTTATTCTTCGTTCGCGGCAACGTCTACGTTCCTGTAGCGCTTGAGACCGACGCCTGCGGGAATGAGCTTGCCGAGTATGACGTTCTCCTTAAGACCCACGAGCGGATCGATCTTGCCCTTGATCGCGGCCTCTGTGAGCACCCTGGTGGTCTCCTGGAAGGACGCGGCGGACAGGAACGAATCGGTCGCGAGAGCGGACTTCGTGATGCCGAGGAGCTTGCGCTTCGCAACGGCGGGAGTGCCGCCCAGAGCGACGATGCGCTCATTCTCGGACTCGAAGCGGAAGATGTCGACGATCTCGCCGGGGAGAAGCTCGGTATCGCCGGACTCCTCGACCTGGACCTTCCTCAGCATCTGGCGGATGATGACCTCGATATGCTTATCGCTGATCTCAACGCCCTGCAGACGGTAGACCGACTGGACCTCCTTGAGCATATAGGCCTGAACGCCCTTTACGCCCTTGATCTTAAGTATGTCGTGCGGGTTGACCGAGCCCTCGGTCAGCTCGTCGCCGGCCTCGACGGAATCGCCGTCGTGTACCTTGAGCTTGGAGCCGAACGGGATCAGGTACTTCTCGCACTCGCCCTCGTCGTTCGTGACGACCGCTTCGGTCTTCTTGCCGTCGGTCTTGAGCTGGACGACGCCGCTGATCTCGGTGATAACGGCAAGACCCTTGGGCTTCCTTGCCTCGAAGATCTCCTCTACGCGGGGAAGACCCTGGGTGATGTCCTCGCTCGTCGCGATACCGCCGGCGTGGAAGGTACGCATGGTGAGCTGCGTGCCCGGCTCACCGATCGCCTGAGCGGCGATTATGCCGACCGCTTCGCCGATATCGACGGTCTTGCCGGTGGTGAGGTTCGCGCCGTAGCACTTGGTGCAGACGCCGTGCTCGCAGCGGCAGGTGAAGACCGTCCTGATCTCGACCTCGGTGATGCCCGCGGCGATGATCTTGTCCCTGATGTCATAGGTTATCATCTCGTTGCCGCCGACGATCAGCTCGCCGGTCTCGGGATGATAGATGGGCTTTACGGTATAGCGGCCGAGTATCCTGTCGCCAAGCGGCTCGATGGGCTTTTCGCCCTCGCCGATCTGGCGGACGACCATGCCGCGTACCGGCTCGTTCCTCTCCTCGAAGCAGTCCTGCTCGCGCACGATGACGTTATGGGAAACGTCGACGAGACGGCGGGTAAGATAGCCGGAGTCCGCGGTGCGGAGCGCGGTGTCGGCAAGACCCTTACGCGCGCCGTGAGAGGAGATGAAGAACTCGAGCACCGAGAGGCCTTCGCGGAAGTTCGCGCGGATAGGCACCTCGATGGTCTGGCCGGAAGGATCCGCCATAAGTCCGCGCATGCCTGCGAGCTGACGGATCTGAGCGGTCGATCCGCGCGCGCCGGAGTTCGCCATCATGTAGATTGGGTTGATGGGCGAAAGCTTCTTCATAAGGGCGTCGGTGACGTCGTTGGTGGTCTTTTCCCACTCGGCTATGACGCGCTTTCTCCTGTCCTCTCTGGAGAGAAGACCCATGCGGTAGATCTCGTCGATCTCGGTGCATGCGGCGTCGGCGGCTGCGAGCAGCGCCTTCTTCTCCTCGGGAACGGTGATATCCTGGAAGCCGACGGTGATTCCGCCCCTGGTCGAGTAAGAGAAGCCGAGCTTCTTTACGCTGTCGAGCACCTGGCTGGTGATCGTGGGGCCGTGCTTCCTGTAACAGTAGTCGACGA
This sequence comes from Clostridia bacterium, assembly GCA_017614315.1. Taxonomy (GTDB): domain Bacteria; phylum Bacillota; class Clostridia; order Christensenellales; family CAG-138; genus UBA3857. The sequence goes on from JAGACA010000009.1 coordinate 15,893, forward strand.
TCTTCGCTATGTCCTTCTTGACGACGAGCTTGTCGACCTCGAGCTTGAACATATCGTCCACGGTATCGCGGCTCTTGACGAAGCCGAGATCCTGCGGCAGAGCGTTGTTGAATATGAGACGGCCGATGGAGGTCTTGATGACCTTCCTGTACTTCTTGCCCTCGAACTCACGCTCGATCCTGATCTTGACGAGCGCGTGCAGGGACAGGGAGCCGGTCTGGTACGCCATGAGCGCTTCCTCCTCGGAGGAATACGCCTTACCCTCGCCCATGTGGATGCGGCGGAGGGTCGGGTTCAGCATCAGCTGCCTGACGTCCTCGCCCGTATAGTCGATGCAGGAGGTCTCGGCGATGAGGTTCCTGATCGTCTGGTCGAGAGCGGCCTCGAAATCGTGAGCCGCGAAGAGCCCGGTGAGCTCCTCGTCGGAGAAGATCGTATTGACCGCCTTGTTGACGTTGACCTCGCCGACCTCGGTGTGCTTCATAACGGACTCGGCAATGCTCTTTCTTGTCCACTCGTTGAGCTCGTCGGAGCGGAGGGTCAGATAATAGCAGCCCATGACCATATCCTGCGTCGGGCAGACGACGGGCTTGCCATCCTGCGGCTTAAGGATATTGTTGGCGGCGAGCATGAGGAACCTCGCCTCGGCCTGCGCCTCTACGGAGAGGGGCACGTGCACCGCCATCTGGTCGCCGTCGAAGTCCGCGTTGTAAGCGGTACATGCAAGCGGATGGAGCTTGAGCGCGCGTCCCTCGACGAGGACGGGTTCAAACGCCTGGATGCCCAGCCTGTGCAGCGTCGGAGCGCGGTTCAGGAGCACGGGATGATCCTTGATGACGCCTTCGAGAACGTCCCATACCTCGGGACGCACCCTTTCGACCATGCGCTTGGCGGACTTGATATTGTGAGCGTAACCCTTCTCGGTGAGCTTTTTCATCACGAAGGGCTTGAAGAGCTCGAGCGCCATCTCCTTGGGGAGACCGCACTGGAACATCTTGAGATCCGGACCGACTACGATAACGGAACGGCCGGAATAGTCGACGCGCTTACCGAGCAGGTTCTGACGGAAACGTCCCTGCTTACCGCGGAGCATGTCGGAAAGGCTCTTCAAGGGCCTGTTACCCGGGCCGGTGACGGCGCGCCCGCGGCGGCCGTTGTCGATCAGGGCGTCGACGGCTTCCTGCAGCATACGCTTCTCGTTCCTGACGATGATGTCGGGAGCGTGGAGCTCGAGGAGCCTCTTTAAGCGGTTGTTCCTGTTGATGACGCGCCTGTAAAGGTCGTTCAGGTCGCTGGTCGCGAACCTGCCGCCGTCAAGCTGCACCATCGGGCGCAGATCGGGCGGTATTACGGGGATGACGTCGAGGATGATCCACTCGGGTCTGTTGCCGCTCTTTATGAACGCCTCGACGACCTCGAGCCTCTTTATGGCGTTGGTGCGCTTCTGGCCGGAGGAGTTCTGCGCTTCCTCGCGGAGCTCGGCCTCGAGCTTTTCGAGGTCGATCTGCATGAGCAGATCCTTGATCGCCTCGGCGCCCATACCGGCGCGGAATGCCTTGGGGCCGTACTCGGCCTGGGCGTCCCTGTATTCCTTATCGGTCATCAGCTGCTTCAGCTGGAGCGGCGTATTGCCCGGATCGGTCACGACGAAGGAGGCGAAGTAGAGGATCTTTTCAAGATCCTTGGGATTCATGTCAAGGAGCATCTTCATGCGGCAGGGTATGCCCTTGAAGTACCAGATATGGGATACGGGAGCGGCAAGCTCGATGTGACCCATGCGCTCGCGGCGGACCTTCGCGCGGGTGACTTCAACGCCGCACTTCTCGCAGATATGTCCCTTGTACCTGATCCTCTTGTACCTTCCGCAATGGCACTCCCAGTCCTTCGTCGGCCCGAATATGCGCTCGCAGAATAATCCGTCGCGCTCGGGCTTCAAGGTCCTGTAATTGATGGTCTCGGGCTTTTTAACCTCGCCGTGGGACCATTCTCTTATCTTTTCGGGCGATGCGAGCCCTATCTGTATAGCATCGAAATTCGTAAGCTCAAACACTTTTATTTCTCCCTTCCGAGGTCATCGGTGTCATTACAGGTCTTCGTCCTCGTTCATGAGGTCTTCATCGGTGGGCTCAAGGTCTTCGTTCTCGTCGCCGAACTCGTCGTTCTCGTCGTCCTCAGACTCGTCGTCCTTGTCCTCATCGTCGAACTCGTCGCCGAACTCGTCGTCGAAGTCGTCGCCGAAGTCCTCGTCGTCCTCGTCCTCATCCTCGTCGCCCGCGAACATGCCGAAGCTGTCTTCTTCCTTCCTGGCTTCTTCTTCGCGGCCGTCGATGCGTACGTCGAGAGGCCTTACGTCGTCGTCGTCCTCATAGACCTCGGAGATCTTGATCTCCTCCTTGTTCTCGGCAAGGACCTTGATGTCGAGGCCGAGGGACTGGAGCTCCTTGATAAGGACCTTGAAGCTCTCCGGCACGCCGGGCTCGGGCACGTTGTCGCCCTTCACGATCGCCTCGTAGGTCTTTACGCGGCCGACAACGTCGTCCGACTTGACGGTGAGGATCTCCTGCAGGGTGTTCGCCGCGCCGTAAGCTTCGAGCGCCCAGACCTCCATCTCGCCGAAGCGCTGGCCGCCGAACTGGGCTTTGCCGCCCAGAGGCTGCTGCGTGACGAGGGAGTACGGGCCGGTGCTCCTTGCGTGGATCTTGTCGTCGACAAGATGGAACAGCTTGAGGTAATACATGTAACCGACGGAGATCCTGTTTTCGAAGGGCTCGCCGCTCCTGCCGTCGTAGAGCACGGTCTTGCCGTCCTCGTACTTCGAGATGTCGCGGAGCCTTTCCATGAGCGCCTCGTCCTCGGCGGCGGCTCTCATGAGCTTTTCGGCGTCGCCGCCGAACTCGTTAAGGAGCTCCTGAGCGCGCGCGTTGTCCTTATTGGACAGAGCGAGCAGCGCCTTGATGTCCTCCTCGGTCGCGCCGTCGAGAACGGGGGTCGCGATGTTCCAGCCGAGCGCCTTCGCGGCCTTGCCGAGATGCAGTTCGAGGATCTGACCGATGTTCATTCGGGACGGGACGCCCAGGGGGTTGAGCACGATCTGTAAGGGGGTGCCGTCGGGCAGGAAGGGCATATCCTCCTCGGGGAGTATCCTCGAGATAACGCCCTTGTTGCCGTGGCGGCCAGCCATCTTATCGCCGACGGAGATCTTTCTCTTCTGGGCGATGTATACGCGGACGAGCTTGTGAACTCCGGGGGAGAGCTCGTCTTTGTTCTCTCTTGTGAATACGCGGACGTCGACGACTATGCCGTCCTCGCCGTGGGGAACGCGGAGGGACGTGTCGCGGACTTCCCTCGCCTTTTCGCCGAATATGGCGCGCAGCAGGCGCTCCTCGGCGGTAAGCTCGGTCTCGCCCTTCGGGGTGACCTTGCCGACCAGTATGTCGCCGGAGCGGACTTCGGCGCCGATCCTGACGATACCTTCGTCGTCGAGATCCTTGAGAGCGTCCTCGCCGACGTTCGGGATATCCCTCGTGATCTCCTCGGGCCCGAGCTTCGTGTCGCGGGCTTCGGTCTCATGCTCCTCGATATGGATGGAGGTGTAGGTGTCCTCCTTGACCAGCTTTTCGCTGATAAGGACGGCGTCCTCGTAGTTGTAGCCCTCCCAGGTCATGAAGCCGATGAGGATGTTCTTGCCGAGCGCGATCTCGCCGTTCGCGGTGGAAACGCCGTCGGCGATCTGGTCGCCCTTCTTGAGGCGGTCGCCCTTGTTCACGACCGGGCGCTGGTTGATGCAGGTGCCCTGGTTGGAACGTTTGAACTTGATGAGCTTGTAAGTCCTGAGCTCGTGGGTGTCGTCCGCTTCGGTGACGACCCTGTCCGCTGAAACGGATACGACCGTGCAGTCCTCCTCCGCAAGGACGAGAACTCCGGAGTCGTAAGCCGCCTTGTACTCCATGCCGGTGCCGACGACGGGCGCCTCGGTTATGAGGAGGGGCACCGCCTGACGCTGCATGTTGGAGCCCATCAGCGCGCGGTTCGCGTCGTCGTTTTCGAGGAAGGGGATCATTGCCGTCGCGACGGAGACGAGCTGCTTGGGCGAGACGTCCATGTAGTCGATCTCCTCCGCCTTGACCTCGATGATCTGATCGAGCTGGCGGGCGACGATCCTTTCCTTCTTGAACCAGGTATTGCCCTTGCCGTCGGTGACGGTGGGCTCGTTGGCCTGGGCGACGATCTTGCCGTCTTCTTCATTGGCGGTAAGATAGACGATATCGTCCAGAATGCGGTGGTTCTTGTGGTCTATCCTGCGGTACGGAGCCTCGATGAAGCCGTACTCGTTGATCCTCGCGTAGGTGGCAAGGGAGTTGATAAGACCGATGTTCGGACCTTCGGGGGTCTCGATAGGACACATGCGCCCGTAATGGGAGTAGTGAACGTCGCGGACCTCGAAAGTCGCGCGGTCGCGGTTGAGACCGCCGGGGCCGAGAGCGGAGAGCCTTCTCTTATGGGTGAGCTCCGCAAGGGGGTTGACCTGATCCATGAACTGCGAGAGCTGGCTGGATCCGAAGAACTCCTTTATGGCGGCGATGACCGGACGGGTGTTGATGAGGTTGGAGGGCATTACGACCTCCATGTCCTGAAGGCTCATCCTCTCGCGGACGACGCGCTCGAGCCTGGTGAGGCCGACGCGGATCTGGTTCTGCAGAAGCTCGCCGACGCTCCTTATGCGGCGGTTGCCGAGGTGATCGATGTCGTCCGTCCTGCCGATGCCGTAGGGCAGGCCGATGAGGTAGCTGACCGAGGCGATCATGTCGGCGGGGAGTATGTGACGGGGCGAGAGCTCAAGAGCGTTCTCGCGGACGTAGTTCAGGAAGTCCTCGTCGCTCTCCATGTTGGCGCGCTCGGCCAGGATGTTTTTGAGCATGGGATAATAGACGTGCTCGTTTACGCCGATGGAGCGGAGAAGCCGATCGTTCTCCTTATAGTCGTCCTTGAACCTCAGATAGAGGTTGGGATCGACGAACTGGTTGCCGAGTACGCGGATCTTCTTTTCGAACCTGTCGTTGGTATAGACGTATACGCCGAGGATGCCGGAGTTCTCGATCGCTGCGGCGGTCTCCTCGTCGATGAGCTTGCCTTCCTCTGCGAGTATCTCGCCGGTGTTGGGATCGACGACGTTTTCCGCGGCGAACTTGTCCGTGATGCGCGCGGAGAGAGCAAGCTTCTTATTATATTTATATCTGCCCACGCGGGCGAGATCGTAGCGCTTGTCGAAGAAGAGGGAGCTCAAAAGCGTCCTCGCGCTCTCCTCCGTCGGCGGCTCGCCGGGACGGAGACGCTTGTAGATCTCGATGAGACCGTCGGCGACGGACTGAGTGCCGGTGTCCTTGCGGAGGGTCTCGACGAGGCGTTCCTCCTCGCCCATGAGCTCGAGGATCTCCTCATCGGAGCCGTAGCCGAGAGCGCGCAGGAAAGTGGTGACGAATATCTTCCTCTGACGGTCGATCTTGACGTAGAGGAGCTCGGAGGAGTCGGTCTCGTACTCGAGCCACGCGCCGCGGTTCGGGATGACCTGGGAACTGAACAGATGCCTGCCCAGCTTATCGATGGACTCGGTATAGTATGCGCCCGGGGAACGGACGAGCTGGCTGACGATGACTCGCTCGGCGCCGTTGATGATGAAAGTGCCCTGGTCGGTCATGAGCGGGAAGTCGCCCATATAGACCTCCTGCTGCTTCACCTCGCCCGTCTCGGTGTTGATGAGACGTACCCCAACGCGGAGCGGGGCGGAATAGTTGACGTCGCGCTCCTTGCACTCGGCGATGTCATACTTCGGATGCTCCTTGTCGATCTTGTAATCGGTGAACTCGAGCACCAGCTTCTCGGTAAAGTCCTTAATGGGGGAAATGTCCTCAAGGACCTCTCCGAAGCCGTGATCTACGAACTGCCGGTATGAATCCTTCTGTACCTCGATGAGGTCGGGCATACTCAGTATTTCGCTGATGCGGGAGAAGCTCCTTCTTTCGGTTTTCCCCATCATTACCTTGTGTACCATCGGTTGATCTCCTTCCTGACGGCTCTCCTTCGATCGCCGTATGAGTTTCGGTAGTAATGTGCTCGTCCCCATGCCGGCGGCGGACGCGGATCCCCCGAAAAACAGGGTCAAATGCCGCTTCCGTAAAACGCGGCGGGGACAAAAGCCGCATTTTGCCGATATTATATCAGTTTAGCATTATACGGACTTCGGCCGGTTTTGTCAAGAGGAAGAAATCAAGCAAAATAAAATATATTTGCGGGGACTTTTCAAAGATGTGTTTTTTTGATATAATAAACAGAACGGTTACAGGAAGAAGATCCGAAGGTTCTTCTTATGCGATAATAAATACTTTCCGGAGGTCTATCACTATGTCCACCAAACCCGCTCTTGTCATCATGGCGGCAGGCATGGGCTCCCGCTACGGCGGTCTCAAGCAGCTCGATCCCTTCGACGACTACGGCAACTTCATAATCGACTATTCCTGCTTCGACGCCATCCGCGCGGGCTTCGACCACATCGTATTCATCATCAAGAGCGCGATCTACGACGATTTCGTATCCACCATCGGCAAGCGCGTTTCGAAATACGCCAAGGTCGATTACGTCCTGCAGGAGCTCGACAAGATCCCCGAAGGCTTCACGATCCCCGAGGGACGCGTCAAGCCCTGGGGCACCAGCCATGCGATACTCTGCGCGGCGGAAGTCGTCGACGGTCCCTTTGCCGTCATCGGCGCGGACGATTATTTCGGCCCGAACGGGTTCAGGATCATCTATGACTTCCTCACGGAGCATCCCGAGGAGTCCGAGTGGGGCATGATCGGCTACGACGTGGTCAACACCCTCCCGCCCGAGGGCTTCGTCGCGAGGGGCGAGTGCGCCGTCAACGAAGAGGGCTTCCTGACCGATATAGTCGAGCGCAAGAAGCTCCGCCGCTCCGGCGACAACGCCGAATACACCCTCGACGACGGCGAGACCTTCATCCCCGTCCCCGCCGGCACCTGCGTCAGCATGAACTTTTTCGGCTTCAAGCCCGCGCTCTTCGACGAGATCAGGGCGCACTTCCCCGTCTTCCTCAGGGAGAACATCCCCCTCGATCCCATGAAGTGCGAGGATCTGCTCCCCGACGCCGTCCGCCGCGCCATCGCGACCGGCAAGTATACGGTAAAGGTGCTCGCCACCCCCGATAAGTGGTACGGCGTGACCAACCGCGAGGATAAGCCCGTCGTCGTGAACGCGCTCAAAAAGTTCACGGAGGAAGGTCTCTATCCCGAGGGGCTTTGGAAATAAGTCCAAATAAACAAGAAATGCCCGTCGGCACGGCCATTATGCGGCTGTGCCGATATTATAGGCGGCAGATGCCGGACAAACAGCATACGCTTCAGGGAGACTTTATATGGAAAAGATCACGTTAAGACCGATCACCGACGAAAACCGCGAGGCGGTGCTCGCGCTCACCGTACGCGAGGATCAGCCGTTCGTTGCGCCTAACGACGCTTCGCTCAAAGAGGCGGACGAGGCCAACGCCGAAAACCCCGGCTATGCCCGCCCGTTCGCGATATACGCGGACGAAAGGCTCGTCGGCTTCTGCATGTTCGCATTCGATCCCGAGGACGAGGACGCGGAGAATCGCTACTGGCTCTGGCGCTTTATGATCGATAAGAGTGAACAGGGCAAAGGCTACGGCCAGGCGGCGCTTTCCGAGATCATCAAATATTTCAAGGAAAACGGAGCGGACAGGCTCTACCTTTCCACAGAGCCCGAAAACGAGCTCGGCCTTCACGTTTACCACAAGGCGGGCTTTAAGGAAACCGGCATGATCAGCTACGGCGAGGCCGTTATGATGCGCATGCTTAAAGGACCGAACAAGCTCCTTAAGGACTTTTACGGCTTCGATATCGACGGGCCCCTCGGCATCAAGGGAAAGAAGGGCTTCGGCGTCAGTATGGCGGCCAGCTGCGAAGACGGTGTGATCAACACCTACTGCTCCGGCAGCGGGCGTTACGGGCAGGACTTCCCCGTGAACCCCGAAATGCTGTTCCAGGCGGGCTCCGTTTCGAAGCCCATGTTCGCGGTAACGCTGCTCCGCTACGTTGACAAGGGCGTCATCGACCTTGACGCGGATATTTCCGGCATTGTTCCGGAATTCGTAAAGAAGGGCCCCGTGACGTTCGCCGCGCTCCTTTCGCATACTGCGGGCTACAACGTGCACGGCTTCCTTGGCTACAGCGCGAAGCATAAGGCGCTTTCGCTTGAGGACGTGCTGGCCGGCCGCGGCAACTCGCCAAGAGTCCGCAGGGTAAAGCCCTACGGCGGGCAGTATATGTATTCCGGCGGCGGCATCACGCTTGCCGAGCTTGCATTCACGCGCATCACGGGAAAGACTCTGCGCGACGCCTTCCAAAAGGAGGTCGCGGAACCGCTGGGCCTCAAGCGCACCGGCTATTTCCAGCCGCTTGATGAAGAGCTCGTCAAAAACGCCGCGTTCGGAGGCAGGCTGGGCTTATTGGATTCTGAGCACGGCTATCGTTACCATCCCGAGCACGCTGCGGCGGGCCTGTGGGCGACTCCCACGGAGCTCTGCAAGGTCGGCCTCGCGCTCTCGAAGAGCTACCGCAAGGGCGGTTTCCTCAAGAAGGAGACCGCGCGCCGCATGCTTGCGCCGATCCTTGGCAGGTACGGCCTCTGTGTCTTTAATCTGCGCGGAGATATCGGCGAGCACGGCGGCTGGAACGAAGGCTTCATAACGGAATGGATGTTCTCCCTGAGGGATGATATCTGCGTCGCAAGCATGCTCAACCATGCCACGAATGCGCTTGATGAAAAGCAGTCCGAACTCGCGCTGAAGCTGTTCCAGGACGGTGAGGAGTACCTTGCCGGAGAGCCCGGCAAGAAGGCTTTGAAATCGTATTGCGGGAAATATGAGCATAAAGACGGCGAAGATACCGTTATCGACGAGGTGTTCTTAAAGGACGGAGATCTGTACGCGATATTCGTCGGCAAGGACGGCAGATCCGAAAAACAGCTCTACCGCATCGAAAAGAAGACCTTCGGCCTCGTCGGCGGTTACGACAAGATCGAATTCGGCGAGAACTGCATCACCGTCAACGGTATGACCTGCAATAAGCTGTAAAAAACCGTATAAAAGATCGGGTCGGGCATACAGCCCGACCCGATCTTGTTTGGTAAGAGATCATTCCTTTTCGTTCAGCCTTTCGAGAATGCCCAAATAGATCCCGTCGGCTTCGTTCAGCCATTTCCTTTCGGCGGCCGCTGCGCTCGCCGCGTCGGGCATGCGGAGCTTCATTTCGAACGTGACGCCGCCCTTTTCGATCAGCGCAAGCTCGAGCTCCCACGAGCCGTCCGGCTTCGGCTCCGCGTCGGCGGATACCGAGTTCTGCCTGCGCACCTCGGCGCGCCTTTCGTCGGTCAGTCCGACTATCTCGTCGCGCACGGACTTCGGGATCTCCTTGTCGAATGTCTCGGAGAGCTTTATGCCCTTTTCGGTGAGATATACGAGCTGCGAGAGCTTCGACGGGACGGACAGAAGATACTGCTCCCTCTCAAGCTCCGCCGCAAGTCCGCATACCTTGAAATAATCCGTGCCGTCGACCTCGCTTAAAACAGTGAACACCTGCTCGCGCGTGACCGCGGTGCGGAAGCATTTAACTATATAAAGGATATAGAGCTTTACCCTGTTGTCTCCGTCCGAGAAAAAAGCCATCATGCCTCCCGATCATTCTGCGAAAAATCCTTCGTCCAAAAGCATCTCGAGCACCTTCGCCTCGCGCTCGATCATGTCCCTGTCCTTCCTGCCGTGATCCCGCGTGCGGTTCGTTTCGATCGCCTTCTCCGGCTCGATGAACTCAAGGGTAAAGCCCTCCGCGTCCTCATAGCCGTCGAGCTTCTGCGGCCTCACCTCGTCGGAGACGTCGCAGAGATAATAGAAATTGTCCTGAACGAACATCTCCTGCGCGTTCTTCGAGCCCTTCTGGACGCGGTGCACACAGCCGTATTCCCGCACAGAGCCGGGTATCACGACGAGCCCCGCCTCCTCCAGCGTTTCGCGGATGACGGCGGCCTTGCGGCTCTCGCCCCGTTCGATCCCGCCGCCGGGGAATTTGTAATAATCGAACTTCCTGCTGTGGATCATGGCGATAAGGCCGCCCCTGATTATTATCGCGCGCGCCGAGTTGCGCTTGAAAGTTCGCGTGCAGGAGTCGTAATTCTTTTTGTCTATCTCAAATAAAAGACGCATCAGAGCGATCTCCGAAGGGTGATTATTTCCTTAATATTATATCTGCGCCGAAGCGGGTTGTCAACGAAAACGTCACCTGTTCCTCACGAGAAGAACGATGACCGTTCCGCGAAGGTCGTCCGCGGCGCTTAAGTCGAGGCTGACCGCCTCCCAGCCCTCAGCGGACAGCTCGGAAAGAGCCTTTTCGATATCCTCGTTCGTGGTCTTCGCTCTCTTGAACTCGACGATCTTGTATTCCTTCATATTATTATCCTCCGTGTGATAATCGTTTTTCCGTCAGCGCTTCTTCCCGGCGGGCGGCTCTTCGGCCATTGCGAGCATGAGCTCTTTCAAAAACTCCCGGTCGTCGATCCTGTCGACGAGGAGCATCTCCTTCCCTCCCTCGTAGGGTATCTCGCGGGGAGCGTCCCCGAGCATCGCCCTCGCGGCGGCCGTCGGCTTCACGAGGAAGCGATCGTCGTACACGCCGCCGACGATCCTCCCGCGGCAGTAGATGATGAATTCCCCCATCATCGCCCTGTACGAGATCCCGTCCGCGAGGGAAAGCTGATCCAGTACATATTGAAGATATTCTTTGCCCGAAGCCATGAAGCGCCTCCCGATGAGCGGTTTTGGTAAGTATAGCATAAAAAAGGGAAAAAGAAAACGGGGGGAAACACGCGAACCTTATGCCAACAAAAGACCACGCGATGCGTGTATTCATGTGAAGCCTTACGGGGCGGACTGCTCGCTTCTCTCGCAAGGCCGCCCGTTCGTCGCCTTTTTGACCATTCACCGGATGGTCAAAATTGCCTTCGGCAACCGGCGCCGAACCTGCGGAACGCACGCGAACCTTATGCCAACAAAAGACCACGCGATGCGTGGTCTTTTGTTGGCTGCGGAACTAGGATTTGAACCTAGACAATACGAGTCAGAGTCGTAGGTGCTACCATTACACAATTCCGCAATATTTCCCATTGTGCCGTTCGCCCCACATATAACACCCGCTTGCTCAAGCAGGTATGGGGCCCGCGCCCGCACGCCATCGTTGCGGCCGACAAGACCCGAAAATATGGTTTGAGGGTTTATATACGGGGCGTCACGCACACCGCAGGAAATCTTATGGTGGGGTTAGTTGGGATCGAACCAATGACCTCTACGATGTCAACGTAGCGCTCTAACCAGCTGAGCTATAACCCCGCGTTTTTTAGTGCAAGCATTATTATACACAGATTATTCAAAAAAGCAAGCCCTTTTTTCAAAAAATTTTTTTGTGCGCGCAAAGCCCGATCCGGCCATATTATTATAGAAAAAGCCCGATCATTCGCCGTTTTTCGAAAAATTAAAAATTTTTTCTCATTTTACAAAATTTTTACTTGACAAAAATTCGTTTGTAATGTAATATAATCGTGGTAGTGTATCAGTCGGTTTATATCAAGCGACTTGCGAAAGGAGGCGCCTTCAGTGGATAACGAGCTCGATACCTCTGTGATCGAACCCGCCGCCGAAGGAACGATCCCCGCTGATGAGCCCCTTGAAGAAGACCTCCTGCCCGCCGATGAAGAACCGGCGGTGACAGAACCCCCGGCCGAGGAAGAACCTCTTCCCGAGGAACCCGTCAAGGAGGAGCCTCCCAAACCCGACTATCTTCGGATGACGATCAATTCCTGCATCCAGCCGCTTGAGATGCGCTTTTCGCAGATCAACAGCTGCTACCGGAAGAAGCCCGTCGCGTACCGCTCGTTTACATATATAAACAGCGTTATCCAGGGCGTCGTCCCGCCGGAAAAATATTCCTACGCCGCCGACGGCACCGACAGGGGCAAAAGGCTCGCGGTCTGGAATATCGAAGCGGCGATGCACACCGTCGAGACGATGATACTTGCCGGACGGCACATCGAATTCGTTTCCGCAAGGATCTCGCCCAAACTCGTTAACGAACCGGATTTTTACAGCTTCATACAGGGCATCATCGAAAAGAACCAGTTCCAGTTCCCCGAGCTCATATGTCTTGAGTTCCCGAGAACGGCGCTCTACGAGGATGAGGAGCAGCTCAGAATGGCCATCCTCAGTATGAAGCTTCTTAAAGTAAAGACCATGCTCGCAGGGTGCGGTCAGAAGGATTCCCCCGTTACCCAGCTCATAAATCTTCCGTTTGATTATGTGCTGTTGGCTCCGTGGATGACCGCTCTCGTAGGCGACAGGTCAAAGGCAGCGTCTATCGAAACCTTCATCGGCTTCCTTCGCAGCGTCCCCTGCGGCGTGATATGCGAGGGTGCGAGGGACGACGAACAAGTCACTCTCATGAGCCGCGCCGACTGCTTCGGATATATCCCCGCCCGCGATTACGTGGGTCTGGCGCAGCACGGAAGGCTGAGGATGACCTTGGACGAGGCCGTCGCACAGAAGGAGGAGGATGAGTACTGATGGAAGCCGGAACCGTCAAACAGGGTGGTTTGACCATCAGAAGGACCGCGCATGAGATCAAGGTCTTCCGCACGGCAAAAAAACTCGTCCCGCTCGGCTGCGGACTTGCGGCGCTAGTTCTGATCGTCGGATACGTCATTTCGGTATTATACATGAGGTTCGGCGCATTCACGGTCATGATCAACAAGTACGATCAGCTCGACTATGCGCTGGCGCTGTCGGAAAGTTCTTCCTTTAATACTTACACCGCGCATCTTAACGCCGATATAGACGAAAAGATAACCAATATCAGCGTGGACTGGCTCCCGGCATGGCTTGACAACGTGGACGGCGAGCACAACGGCGACAACTATGTCGCATACACCTTCTACTGCAAGAACATGGGCGTCAACCCGGTCGACTACACGTACGAGCTGTACATCGCCAACATGTCCCTTGAAGTGGAAAGGGCCGTAAGGATCAGGCTTTACGTAAACGGCGAATACGTCGATTACGCCTATGCCAGGACGGACGGCGGCGAAGGTCCCGAGCCCGGAACGACCATGTTCCAGTCCGGCAACACCGTCGTCAAGAACATCATCAGGGATTTCAAGCCCGGCGATATCACCAAATACACCGTGGTGATCTGGCTTGAGGGCGACGATCCCGAATGCGTCGACAAGATCCTCGGCGGTCAGCTCAAGGTCGATATGGCCATGAGCATCGTACGCGAGGAAGACGAAACTCCCCGCACCTGATCTTAATTTGGTATCACGGCCGCCGCAAGCGGCGCGATATAAATAAAAAACATTATATCATGCCTCTTACGGATGGCGGTCCGGAACGCATGATAAATACAAGAAAGGAAATATAAAACCATGAAAAAAGCTGCTTTAAAACTCATCCCCGCCCTGTGCATGCTCCTCATCAGCGCCATGATGCTTGGCACCACGACCTACGCTTGGTTCTCGATGAACACCACCGTTACTGCCACCGGCATGAACGTCACCGCGAAGTCCGATAACAAGTTCCTGCAGATCGTCCAGCACGGCGATACCTTTGTAGATTCTTCTGCTCAGAACACCGTTACCGCTGCCGTAGTGTCTGCCGCTCTCAAGCCCACCACGACCGCTACCGCGATCAGCTCTGCTTCGATCACCGCGATCACCTCTGCTGCTGACGCCAGCGATATCCTCTGGGCCGAGACCTTCAGCAACTCCCCGGATTCTTCCGCCAAGGGCGCTGACAAGATCTACACCGCGGTCACTGCCGCTGCAAGCGCCGGCACCGACTACACCCTCCTGAATTCGTTCGACATCCGTCTGAACCCGACCGGAGACGTCACCTCTGCCAGCCTTAAGGTCAACAATGTTACCATCGCTCACGACGCCGGCAACAACGACGCCATGCTCGCCGCTGTCCGCGTTCTCGTTGTCTGCGGTGACGAGTGGTCGCTTTGGAGCTACTCCGGCGTCCTCATGGCCACTGCCTCCGGTAACGTTCTCGGTTCCGTGACCGACACTCCCGTCACCGTTCATGTTTACATCTTCTTCGACGGTGAAGACTCCGCCACGACCACGAACAACGCCGCGGATCTCGGTACTGACGGCTACGACGTCGAAGTCGTCTTCGGTGTGTAATCGGTTAAGCTGACCGATCTGCTCAATGAATCAATAAGATCCGAGAGGGCGCCGAGCCCTCCCGGATCCCCCGACGAAATTAATAATTTGCGCTAATTATTATGCAAAACGATCGGTGGACGCGACCGATCGTTTTCTTATACCTTTGTCGGGTGCATAGCGCCCGCGGCCCGGACTATCCGCGCAGCAGATGACTGCGCGACAAAAGAGGACGTATAAGCATGGAAGAGACAACCATTGAAAAGAACGCCCCGAAGGGGCTCGGCTGGAAGATATTCAGCGTGTTGGGAAAGCCCGATACACAGCTTTTCGCTTTGGTGATCGCCATTCTCCTCGCGTTGCAGGTGCTTTTCGGTATTTTCGAAAGCACTCCCTCAAATATCGAGCTTACGACTCTGTTCTTCGGAAAGACCGTCGTAGTGAGGCTGCTGGGGTATCTGGGACTTGTTAACTGGGCGGTCGGCTTTTACTGCCGGATGTTCGTCCATCGCGGCAAAGCGGTCAGGTATACTGTAAAGAAACGTCCGTGGGCGCTGCTTTTCGCGATACTCCTGTTCTGGGCGCTTTTGATGATACGCTTCGCCTCGGACAAAAGGCTCGCCGTATTCGGAAGCGCATACCGTTACGAGGGCTACCTCTCCTATCTTGCGTATGCGGGCATATTTCTGAATGCGTCGCTTATCAAGGACGAAAAATACCGGAAGATCCTGTTCTCATCGGTCGCCGTGAGTTCCGCCCTGCTGGCCGGTCTCACGCTAATAAAAGAGCTTGCGGGCGTTTCCTTTATAATGAACAGGTACAGCCTGGTCTACGCTTACAGCGCGACGTTCATCAATTCAAATCATTACGGATATTATCTTTGCGTGTCCATGACCGTCATAGCGGGAGCCTTCATGACTGTGAAGAAGCTGTGGGCAAAGATCGCTCTCGGGCTCTGCTTTGCGGTAAACACGGTCGTACTGCTTCTGAACGGTTCTATCGGGCCGTATATCGCCGCTGCCGCAGGGCTTCTGATGCTCCTCGTCTTTTTCATGATCCGCCGTGGCTTCAAAAAAGCCTGGCCGATATTCTTTATCATCGGCGCTTTCATACTGCTCAGCGTGGTCATAAGCGGGCAGAAGATAATCAACGATATCATGGGGCTCGGCAGGATCACCGACGACAGCTTCGGGAGCATACGCGGCGTCCTTTGGAAAAAAACGGTCGAGACCATCCTGAAGCATCCCATTACGGGCGTCGGTACCGACAACGTCCAGCTTTATATCGGTCTGAGCATACCTCATAACGAGTATCTTCAGATCGCTGCGAACCTCGGCTTCCCCGGGATAATCCTCTATCTCTCCGCTCTTGCCGCGATGCTTGCCGCGGCAATGAAGAACCTCAAAAAGCTCGGCGACGGCGCACTCATCGCCGGAACGGCCGCTTTCGTTTACGGCATATCGGCGTTCGTGGGGATAAGTATCCCCATCGCGACATATCAGCTTTTCCTGTATCTCGGACTGCTTGACGGCTGGTTCCGCGCCCGCGACGACGCGGCGCTTAACGCCATGGCGCTCGAGGCGATCAGGAACAGGCAGGAGGAAACAAAACAATAACGGCTCGCAGGCCGGTCAGGCGCCCGTTAAGGGCGTCTTTTTTTCACATCGATCTCATGACGAAATATATGTAAAAAATGTCTGTTTAGGTATTGACAAATAAATCTGATTGCAATAAAATATACAGTGTATAGATGTAGTATGGGCAAAGTGTATTCATGCTGCACGGGTCAGACCCCCGAATACGGTCATTTTTCCGGGTTATCGTGTCCGCTTTTGTGCGGCGGGATATAAAAAACATCTTGCATACCCCTTCCGGAGGACGGTCCGGTACGTATGTCAAGAGATAAGAAAGGAAATATAAAAATATGAAAAAGGCTGTAATGAAGCTCATTCCGGCTCTCTGTATGCTTCTCATCGACGCCTTGCCGGCCTGCGCCGGCGGTCACGGCGTTGTTTCCGACCGTTCCAAGGAAATCTAATATTCGTGATCGATCTGTCCGAAGGATCGAAATGATCGGCATTTATGCGGATCGTTTTGAGGTTTGATCGTCGGGCGATCTTTCACCGCGAAAAACAGCGGCTCGATTTTCCGATCAAAGTTCGTTGTCTTTTCCGCGTATAAACATAATCGACGCAAATTGCCCTTCGCGCATCGAAAAAAAACGATCCGTGCGCGTATAAATAACGGGAAAGGAGGATGCAGGATGACCAAGGATAAAGTCAAAAAGATCCTTCCGCTTGCCGGCAGGCTTGCGGGTATACTGTTCATATTCGTTCTGATACTGCTCATCTGCATCAGGTTCCTCTTCCCCGCGTTCGGCTGGTTCGCAAAGAACAGGAAGGTCACCGCAAGCGACGCCGGCGCGTCGTCTGTTGCGCCCAATGACGTCGTTATCGAGGAATACCGCGTATATCTTCACAACTACGACAGCGAAGGCGTGGTCGAGGTGTCGAACAACGTCCCGAGCAGCGCGCTCTATGAGCATGGCTTCATCATGAACAAATACGACACCATCCTGACGGAGCATAACGCCAACACGCGCGTAGTGATCCGCGTGCTGATAAGCAACATCCCCGAGGATATGACCAATCTCGTTATCACCGTCGGCCATACCAGCCCGCTCGCGAATTCGAGCGCGGCTCTTGCGGCTATATTCTCGAATATCTGCTCCATCGAGGCGCGCTACGGGGCGAACGGCGACAATATCGAGACGGTCTACTCGTCCTTCACCGGTTCGGGCGTTCAGAAGTTCGTGACCGTTTCGCGCTCCGGCGCGAGCTTCACCAATACGAAGGTCGGCTCGCTAACATTCAACCTCGGGGCGTATTCCTCCCACGTCTTTACCCAGAGCGGCACGAGGAAGCTCGTGGTCTATATCGCTCTGGACTACGATCCGGATCTCGTCGAAGAATTCGCCTCTCAGAACGAGAACAGCACCTCGTTCAGCGCGGTGTTGGAAAACAACATCGACTTCAACAAGGATCTGACTCCTTTCGTCATCAGCTACAGCAGGGGATCATGATATGAAGAAATCTTCCAAGATCATAATACTTGTCGCAGCGATCCTCGCCTTCTTCGTGGCGAGCTCGGCCGTCGCTTGGTATGCGAAAAACGACAGGCTGAACCCCAATCTTACAAAGGGCACGGTCGTTACGCAGTACTTCCACACCGGCACGGGCACGGAGCTCGATCCCTTCATCATAACCCGTCCCGTTCATTATTATAACCTGATCGAGCTTTATCAGAGGAAATCCGACTTCGCATCCGCGGACTATTATTTCCAGCTCGGCTACGATCTTGACAACGACGGCGATCTCGAGGTCTACAACTACGGCGACGACGGCATTCAGATCAAGACCGGCACGCTGTATTCGGATTCGCTTAATCTCGCCTGCTACAGCGGCGCGGACGCGCTGCTCCCGATCGGCACGTCGGCCGTTCCGTTCAACGGCGGCTTCGACGGCAGCGGCCTTTCGATAGTCAATCTCAGCGTCAAGGCGAGCGAGACAATAGGCAGCACCACCTACGGCACGGCTGACGTAGGCATATGGGGCTACGTAGGCGCAGATGCGGACATACACGACGTCTATTTCGACAACGTCTCCATCGACCTTACCGACACGGACGCGAACGCGACCTCCGCCGGTCATTCGCTTACTCACGCGGGCACGGTCAACGTCGGCTATATCGCCGGGCACGTTTACAATACCACCAAGATCGACGACGTTTACGTCAACAACGTGACCATACTCGGTGCGGATCCCGCGACCTGCGCTTACGGCTATTTCGGCAGGATCGAGCAGGCCGGCTCGGCCGAGGTCACGACCGTCGGTTCCGCCATCGCCACCCTGCGCGCGGCGGGCGACTCCGCGGGCTTCGGCGGATCGATCGACATTCACGATATCTTCCAGAGGCTGCAGGCGATCTATAACGCCGCCGACGATACCGGCTACGGCTACTACGTCACCGCCGAAACGATCCTGATCGACGAGGTGGAAAAAACGCAGGAGCGCTACGGTTCCCCGAGCACCAGGCAGGTCACCCAAAACCATTCGGAGCGTTACTATTATTATATTAGCTACGATAAAGGCGGAAGCTTCAATTTCCCCGACGACAACGACACCGGCGAGAGCGCCACCTACGTTTACGAATGTCTTTACGGCCCGAGCAGCGTATACACGAAGAACGTCACCTATTATACGCTCCTCAAGGATTACGAGACCGGCACGTATAAGGTATACGAGGGCGTCTACATATACGACGGCACCCACTACCTCAGGAAGACCGGCACAAGCACCGTCGGCGACGGCAGCTCGGCCAACAAGAGCCTGTGGGTGTTCGACGAGGACGGCCATCTCTTCACGCAGGACGTCGCCGCATATGTCGACGACGAATCCAACAACTATTACGATACCGGCGCGTCGAAGTATTACCTGACCGCGTCGAACGGCTCGCTGAGCCTTGTGACCACCCCCGGCAGCGCCACAGTGTGGACGCACGACCGCGCAGAAGGCGAGGCTGTCGGCTCGATCTATTACGTCGACGGAGCGGGAAAGACCTGGTATCTTATCTATGACAGCGGCTGGAAGGTCAACCCCTTCTCGTCCTCAAGCTTCACCGTCAGAAACGGCTCCGCCTACCTCGGCGCGAGCACCTCGGTAAGCCTCAACGGAACGAGCACCAACTACGCCCGCTGGAATTTCGAGGACGCCAACGAGGACGGCAAGGGTCTTCTCGTCGGCTACATCAACGGCCAGCTGCGCTATCTGAAGGCGACGGACGGCAGCCTCTCCCTCGTCACCTCGTCGGCCGCCGCGACCGACAACTGGGAAATGTCGTTAAGCGGCAGCACCGCAGTATTCACCTATACCGACTCGAGCTCCAGGGTCTGGTATCTTTGCTATGACAACGGCGAATGGAAATGCTTCCCGTTCATCGGCAGCACCAAGATATCGAACAGCACGGATTATCTCGGCTACAACGGATCGGCCTTCACCTCGGTCGGTTCCGCCGCCGCGCTCCATTTCATATTCAACAGCACCGCGGGTTCGCTGATGACCGTCTATAACGGCAGCATCAGCTATCTTAACGTATCCGCCGGAAGCCTCGCCCTTTCGGGCAGTCAGACCACCGTGTGGCACGAGGAAGCCGTCGCGAACAGCTCCAACAAGAGGTATTATTACGTCGACGGCGAGAGCGTCAAGTGGTATATCCGCTTCAACGGCACCAACTGGGATCTTTTCCCCGCGAACGCTTCATACAAGATCTATAACGGCAGCGATTACTTCGGCCTCAGCAGCGGGAGCTTCGCGCTTACCGCCTCCGGCGCGGCCGCCGATTGGGGCACGAACTCCAGCGGCCATATCTACACCGTGGTGAGCGGCGCGATCAAATACCTCACCGTAAACACCTCCGGCACCGGCTCCCTAACCCTCGGCGACACGCCCACGGTTTGGACGTATACCACCGGCGGCGGCGAAATGTACTGCACCGTCGGCGGGGAGACCTGGTACGTATATAAGCAGAACTCCAACTGGGTGGTGTATCCCGCTTCAACGGTCTATGCCATCTCTCAGGGGGGGCAGTACCTCGTCTCGGCCAGCAACACGACGGTAGGTCAGGTATCGAACGTCAACAGCGCGTCCCGCTGGGTCGTGAGCGGCGGACAGATATATACCTATTACGGCGGCGACCGCAGGTACTTAAAGTCCAACGAGCCCGGCGTTTCGCTCGTGACCTCCTCCGGTTCGCCCTCGACCTGGACGTTCGCGAACAGCGTTTATTCGTCCAACGGCTGGAGCCTTATCTACGACAGCGAGAGCGGCTGGACTACCTATCCCTCGCTTTCGTATTTCACGATCGACGACGGCACCAATTATCTCAAATGCTCGGGCGGCACGCTTTCGAACGTGTCTTCTTCCGGCTCGCCCACGAAATGGTACGCCGACGGCACTAAGATATTCTGCATCAACGGCAGCTCGAAGTATTATCTCCGCGGGACCGCCTCCGCCCTTTCCGCCAGCACGAACGGCTCCGAGTCCGGCTACGTTTACGATTTCACCTATGACGGAACGAACAAGAGGCTGTCCTTTACCTCCGGCTCCGGCACCCGCTACGTTATCTATAACGGTTCGAACTGGATCGTCAGCGATAGCTACGAAAAGCCCAAGACCATATCGACGACCGTAAGCGGAACGACGTATTACCTCAACAGGAACGGCACCACGGGCGTCACGACCACGTCGTCGTCCTCCGACGTGACCGAGTGGACGTACGATCCCTCCACGAACAAGATCTACACCACCGTCAGCGGCACTCCGTATTATCTGCGCGGCGTGCTCGACAGCCGCGAGACCACGGGCATGACGAACCTCGGGCTCACGACCTCTTCGACCGCGACCGGCACGACCTGGACCTATTCCGGCAACACCCTTACCTGCAGCATCCCGGTCACCGTCGGAGGTTCGAGCACCGCTACGACCTATACCATGGTGTTCTATGACGGCTCGTTCAGGCTGATCGACCTCGCAAGGAACTATTATACCGTCAAGTTCTACAACTCCAGCAACTATATGTCGACGAACACTAACAGCACTCCGACCGCCGCCAGCCAGACCACCGCGGCAAACGCGACGCTGTGGACGTTCTCGAACGATTCCAATACTTCGAGCACTTCTGCGAGCTGGACTTCGTCGCAGATCTATACCACCGTAAACGGTACGAGGTATTATCTTTACAATATCCCGAATTCAAGTAACGGCAGCACCTCGATCACCTTCAGCACGAGCACGCCCAGCACCACGCCTTCCTACGCGTATTACTCGTCCTATTCCGCTTATTCTATAAGGATATCCTATTATCTTAACTATTACAGTTCCAACTGGACCGGTTATAACAGCCAGGACCAGTATGCGGCTATGACTTTGGGCAAGGTCACGTTTTCCGCCGCCAACGTAATGCTCGCCGCGTCCGACTACATCACGCAGGAGACCGCCGGCACGACGTCAGTTACTACCACAAGGACCTCGTACAGTGCCGCGACGATGTATTTCACCGATACCTCGTCCAACACCTCGCACACCCTCACCTCGTATACGGAGAACTACAGCCACACCTATTCCGAGGGCTCCGAGTCCACCGAGGTCTACGCGGCCGACGACTCCATCAGGCTGATGACCATAACCTCCGCAACGGGTCTGCAGAGCGGCAATCCCACGTATTTCCCGATCCGCGTCGACAGGACGTCCTCGGGCGCTTTCCCGACGGGTTATCCCGCGTCCGACAAGAACACGGGCTATATAATCAGCGGCGCTAACGTCGAGGACAGCGGCTCCGGCACGAACGACACAGCAAAAACATGGGGCGACATCCGCGTGTCGGGTTATCCCATCAGCCAGATCGCGACGTCCTACTCCACCTCCGGTCTTACCGTTTCGAGGATAGGCTATACGTACAGCAGCACCACCCATTACCTGCGCGTTTCGAAGAGCGGCAATAACTACGTCCTCGGCGACACTACCACGAAGTCAGAGGCCAATTTCTGGGAGATCTCGACGAGCGGAGGCACCATAAAGACGACCGTCGGCGGCAAGACCTTCTATCTCGCCCTCAGCGGCTCGACCCTGAGCATCACCGAATCAGCGTACAGCAGCTGGTCCTTCAATACGGGAAGCAGCTATATCTACAACGGAAGCAACTACCTTAAGTACAACGGCAGCGCCTGGGCGGCGTCCAGCGGCACGGCCGCACTCGTGCTGACGCTCGGCACGCTTGATTACAACGCGATCTACACCGCGGACGACAGCGGCATACATACCCTGACAAGCGATCAGAAGACCGACGTTTTCTATCAGGCGGCGCTACAGCTCACGCAGACGCTCGTCGAATCCGGCACCCACGTTTTCGGCCTCCACTTCATGGACGCGTCCATATCCATGGACCATTTGGTCAGGGCCAACTACGTCAATGTTTTCGGCGAGGAGTATTACGATTACGAGCTCCCGGAGGACAGCATCGACTTCCACGTCATCGAGCGAGGCACGATAAGCTTCTTCGCAGGCGACTATTTCAATAACCCCAACAACGATTCCTTCTTCTCCCTGCACCAGGTGTTCCGCTACACCGCTGCCGACGACGAAGTCGTTAACGGGCCGAAGAGGGAGCACGACATCAAATACATAAAGGAGATCGTCGCGATCTACGAACACGCCACGAGCGGCAACAAGGTCAACTTCATATACGAGTTCGCCGGCGGCACCTTCTCTAACGTGGACGGGTCGTATTCCGGCGCGGTCAGCCTGCCCACAGGCTATTCCTCGACCCCCGTATTCAAGACCAGCTGGATCAAGACCCCCGGATTCAGCTCCGCAAGCACAAGGCTGTTCTTCTTCGAGATCCCCTGTAACTCCGGCGAGTACTGCCTGGGTTCCGTTTCCGGACACACCGGCGCGTATCTGGTCTACCTCGACATAGCCGCGAACGGCGGCGACGCGCTCGCGACCGCGGTCAGCTCCGACGGCAGCTCCTTCGCCAACTTCTTCAAGGTCGATTACAGGGACGCGGGCGACTCCTCGAATCACGCGGTGCTCGTATTCTCGATCAACGCTCCCGACGTGACGGCGTCCGACAGCTATGATTTCTCGGTCACCGTTTCCTTCGACAGGTCGGACAACGGGGCTCCGCACCAAAGCGGCGTATACACTATAACGGTCGTAAATAAATCACCTTCCGCAGTCACGCTCAGCGTGCTCCTGTGCGACGAGGACAACAGCATGCTGACGCCGTTCCAATACGCGTACAGGGTTGTCTATACGAACAACGACCATACGAGCTCCACGATCCGAACGTTCATGGGCTATGACTATTTCCAGGCATACGGCGTGTTCTCGATCCCCGCGTCGGGCGTCGCATCGCTCAGCAGCTATAGCTGACGATCGCATAAAAACGGTATGAACGGGCCGGAGACCCCGCGGTCTCCGGCCTGTTTCGTTCAAATGTGCAAATAGTCGATTTTTGCACTTTACAAATTATATCTTCTCTGCTATAATATGATAGGTTTGATATAACCGTGTAATGGGTGTATTATGCCCGCTCAAAAAAAGCGATCACTCGTTCTCAATCAACTAAAGTGAGGGAATTTTATGGAAAAAACCGCTAAAAAATCCAGGAAGGTCTGGTCGGTCCTCGGCAACATATTCATATGGATATTCATTGCCTTCTCGGTCCTGATGACGGTGCTTGCGTTCGCCGCTCAGTCAAGTCCCGACGGCGTGCCGACGATCGGCAACACGGTGATACTGGTCGTGCAGTCGCCGTCCATGCAGCCGACCTTCAATGTGGGGGACATCATTATCGGCAAGAAGGTTCCCGAAGAGGCCAAGACCGACCTTAAGGTCGACGAGATCATCACATTCGTCACCGACGACCTCGACGGCGACGGAAAGAGGGACCTCAACACCCATAGGATAATCGAGATCGTCCCCGCGGACAACGGTTCCGTCACCTACGTTACTAAGGGCGATAACAACGCCATCGAAGACGCAAGGCATGTCAACACGGTCGACATCGTCTGCCGTTGGGAAGGCACCCGCATCAAGGGGCTCGGCAAGGCCTTGAATTTCCTGCAGTCCCCGACCGGGTTCCTCGTGACGATCGTTATCCCTCTCCTTCTGTTCTTCGTGCTTGAGATCGTTCTCTTCGTAAGGAAGGTCAACGAGGTCAGGAACCAGGGCAAGAAGCAGATCACCGCCGCCGATGAGGAGCTCATCAAGCAGCGCGCGATCGAGGAGTACCTCCGTCTGCAGAAGGAGGCCGAGGAAGCCGCCGAACCGGCAGCCGAAGCTCCCGCAGAAGCGCCTGCAGAAGAACCTGCTCCCGCCGAGGAGACCGACGCAGAGGCGCCCGAAGAAGCGTAATTTTTTCCCCATATCAGATATATACCCGTACAAGCAAACGCTAAATCTCTTGTAAGGATTATTAACAATGGATTCTTTCCTGAATTGGCTTTTTGCCTTCATGACAACGATACTGGAAGGGCTGTGGAACGGCATTAAGGGCGTGTTCCTCGCCATTTTCCAGTTCTTCAATTTCCCGAAGCTGTACGATCAGCTGACGATGTACAAGGGCGGCTTCAACTTCCTCGGTTGGGTGCTTTGCGTGATCACCGTCATACTGACCTACGCCATCGTGGCCGCTCTCGTCGTGCTCATCGCGCTCGCCATAAGGAAGTACGTCCGCTTCCGCAAGTCCATCGTCGGCAGCGAGGACCTTCTTGAGGAGATCGCGGATCTTCACCGCGACGTAATCAAGCTCACCAAGGAAAAGGAGCATATCCTCTCGCTCAAGTTCGACCCGACCGGATTCACCTATGACCAGCTCGTCTCCGCTATGGGCGACGTCGAGGCCGCCGGCGCTCTTGCCGTAAGCAATATCCCCGGCCGTACCGGCGGGACGGTCGCCGCAGCAGCCTCCGGCAGCAAGGACACCGCTCCCGTCGATGGCTCCAAGCGTTTCTATCGCCTTTCCGCCGTCGACGAAAAGTACAAATTCTACGTACCGCCCGAGTATGACAGGTCGATGGGGCTTAAGGAGCTCTGCGACGATATAAGGTACTTCTCCTGCTCCCGTTCGAAGCTCTATTACGAGATCAAGACCATTCGTCTTCTGATCGCCGGTCTTGCCTCCACGAAGCTCATACTCCTGCAGGGTATTTCCGGTACAGGTAAGACCTCGCTTCCCTACATGATGGGTAAGTACTTCCAGAACGACTCCACCATCGCTTCCGTTCAGCCGTCGTGGCGCGACCGCACCGAGCTCTTCGGATACTTCAACGAGTTCACCAAGAAGTTCAACGAGACCGAGGTCCTGAGGCGCATCTATGAAGCAAGCTTCAACGACGACATCAACATAATCATCCTCGACGAGATGAACATCGCGCGAGTCGAGTACTACTTCGCGGAAATGCTCTCCATCCTTGAGATGCCGAACCCCGAAGAGTGGAAGATCGAGCTCGTTCCCTCGAGCTGGCCGACCGACCCGCAGAACTTGAAGGACGGCAAGCTGCAGATACCGCAGAACGTGTGGTACATCGGCACGGCGAACAACGACGACTCGACCTTCGCCGTATCCGATAAGGTTTACGACCGTGCCCTCGTTATCAACCTCGATTCGAAGGGCGTCGCGTTCGACGCTCCCGATACGCCGCCGAAGAACATCAGCTATTCCTACGTCGAATCGCTTTACGAAAAGGCCTGCAATGAGTTCCCCGTTACGGAGAAGAGCCTGCAGAACATCGCGAAGCTCGACCTCTACGTCATCGAAAAATTCCGTGTGGCGTTCGGTAACCGTATCATCAAGCAGCTCAAGTACTTCGTTCCCGTATTCGTCGCCTGCGGCGGCACCGAGAACGAGGGTATCGACTACATCCTCGCCACCAAGGTCTTCCGTAAGTTCGAGGGCCTGAACATTTCGCTCATCCGCGACGAGATCAGGGGTCTCATACTCCAGCTCGACAACCTGTTCGGTAAGGGCGAAATGAAGGAGTGCATAATCTATCTCCAGCGTCTCCAGAAAATGATGTATTAAGTTTAAGGAGCAGTTATGCCGGAGCAAGCCAACAACCCAAGCCCCATGAAGCGCGTGTATGACGACACCACGTATTTCATCGACAGCATCGTCAGCGATTACGATATGGTGTCGGGCATACTCGGCGTCATGCGCGACGGCAGCGCGACGATAGAGCTCAAAAAGCGCTATCTTCTTCGCGCTATCGACGAGACATGGGTCAACGTCATCGAGGATACCCTTCCCTCCCTTGACACGATCATAAGGAACCCCGGCAAGTTCATTGAAGAACGCGAAGAGGTCATCCCCGTCGAGTTTGCAAGGAGCACTTCTTCCCGCTCGCTCCAGCATCTTTCCCAGCACACCAATCTCATATCCGAATACGACGCGTCTACAGGCAACGTGACCCCCACGAAGATACTCAACGTATTCCGTGAGGAAACGATGATGACGTATGAAAACAAGTTCATCAATACGCTCATCAACCGCCTTTACGCATTTGTCAACCGCAGGTACGAGATCGCCAAAAAGGCCGGTCAGGACGAAAAGACCACCAGCATCGATTTCAAGGAAAACTTCGAGCACGGCAAGGTCCATGTCAAGATGAATTTCCGCGTCGAGATCTCCGAGTCCGCCGTCGATGAGGACGACCGGGTCGAAAGGAACTACACCTTCACGACCGATCTGTGGCGCAGGGTCGAAAAACTGAACAGCATAGTCACCATGTACGCCGAATCCGAGTTCTGCCAGAATATGGGCAAGAATTACATCCGGCCGCCGGTGATGCGCACCAATATGATCTTGAAGAACAAGAATTTCCGTCAGTGCCATGCGCTGTGGCAGTTCATCGAGGGCTACGATCAGGCGGGTTACTCCATGCTTATCCAGGAGGATCTCGAAAACGTCGACGACGTCTATATCAAGGAGCTCTACTCGACTCTCGCCCTCCAGTATCTTATCTTCCGCTACAACATAAAGAACGAATTCGATTCCGACTCCACTCTCGCGAGCGAGATCACGGAAAACGTGCTGAACCCGCGCATCATCGACAAGATCTCCGCCGCCGCGAGCGACGAATTCGATATCCCCGTCGAAGAGCGCACCGTTCCCCCGCCCTCGCTTACAAGGTATGTCAGCCTCACCCCCGATGACGAGCTGGCGCTCGCGTCGCTCGACGTCGCGCTTGACGCCTGCGACATAATCCGCGAGAATCACGACGAGGAATATTACGATCCCGGCGATATCCCCGAGCCCGCCGACGACACGCCCCCCGCGCCCGAAAGCGGCGAAGGCGAAGAAAGCGCTCCCTCGGATGCAGAAGCCTCGGCTGAGGCCGCGATCGAGCCGGGCGAGGCCGTTCCCGCGGCCGCCGTGCAGGTCGTCGACATGGATGACGACGGGCTTGAATGAGGCTGCAAATGAAGAAAAAACGCAGTGTTGTAAAATCTGTATTCTCCTGTTTGGGATATGCCCTGATAGTCGCCCTGATAGCCATGTTCGGCTATGTCATGGTTTCGAAGGCCACCGGCAAGATCAGGTTTATCGCCGGAAAAGCGACCGTGTGGGTCCTGAGCAACAGCATGTCCCCGACTATACCGGAGCGCAGCTATATCCTGGTTGAAAAGGTCTCTCCCGACGACGTAAAGGTCGGCGACGTGATCCTCTTTGTTTCGGACGATCCCGCGATAAAGGGCAGCTACAACACCCACCGCGTTATCGGCATAACCGACACGTATTTCGAAACGATGGGCGACAACAACCTCGCTCCGGACAACTATCCCGCCAGAAAGGAATGCGTCGTCGCGGTCTATAAGAAAAACCTCGAAACGCTTTCCATGTTCGGCAGGTTCCTTTCCTCCGAAACGGGCGTCATCTCCTCCATAGCTCTGATACTCTCTATAACCGCCGCCATGTTCATGCCCGAGCTGAGGCGCATGCGCGAGGCTCAGGACGACGAGCTCGAGAAGCAGCGCAAGGAGAACATCGAGGCGCTCGTCAAGCTTGAGGTCGAAAAGATGCGTATGCTCGCCGCCGTAAAGGAAGCGGCCGCAAAAAAGCCCGATCAGGAAAAAGAGCCTGAGCCGGAAGAAGCGCCTGAGCCGGAAGAAGCGCCGGTATCCGAAAACGATCCGGAGCCTTCCTCCGAGCCCGAGCAGGTATCCGAAGAGGCGTCCGAAACCGAAACAGATCCGGAGGAGATCTCCGGCAAAGATATTATAGAAAACGCGGAACCCGAGATCATCAAAGACGAAGGAGTTCAGAATGTTTAAGAAAATGCGCCTTAAAAAGGCAATCGCTGACAGCAAAAAAAAGATCGCTCTTCTTGAGCAGAAGCGTTCCCGTTCGCAGGCGGCGCTCGTCGAGGCGATCCTGACTCATACCGAACCCGACGACAAGGACGTCGACTACTTCAACGAGTTTACCGAACAGATCGAAAACGAGAGGAACAACCTCCATAAGCTCATGGCGGAGCTCGAAGCGATCTCGTAACAGCCGCCGAGGCGGTATATTGCCCGAATGAACAGCAAACAGCGCGCAGCAAGGACCCGGGCTCTGATCTTCGCGATCATATGCATTTCGGGACTTATATTGATAGGATCGAGCATCGTCCTCTTGATCTCCTATGTGCAGGATCTGAGGGCCGATGCTGCTTTTGCCGCACAGAGGTCGACCTCCGTTACGGCGGAAAGACTCCGCGACGCGCTGAGATCATACGAGCTCTCCGCGAAAGCGGCGGCTTCCGCCGTTGAAAACGGCAGCTATAAGGACGAGACCGAATTCCAGACCCAGTTCCAAAGGACCGTTACGAGCGTCATCCCCGACAACATCCTGTTCCTTCGCTATTTCAACAACGGGAACGAATACCGTTCCAACGGCGATCCTTTCGATAAGAGCAACGAGTCGCAGGTAGTGCTCGACCTGGTCTCCAAACGCGTCGCGGTCTGCGCCGGCGTCGTGGACGACCGCGAGTTCTCGATAAGTACGATACCCGTTTGCGTGCCGATCTACAACTGTCCGTACGCCGACGCGATGGTCATCTATTATCATACGAGCACTTTCTCATGGCTGAACGACGATAAATACTCCTCGGATTACGCCGGCTCGAGGCTTACCGGCATCTGTTCCGCCTCGGGCGAGACCATCGCCGTGCTCCACAGGAACGATTTCGAGATATCCCAGCACAACAATATCTACGAGGTGCTCCGCTCGAAGATCAATGACAAGAGCCTGATCGACAGCATTAAGTCGACCGTCAATTCCGCGACGGCGGAATATTACGACGTCACGATAAGCGACAAGGAGTGCATCGTTGCCGTCGAGTCCATCAACGAATACGAGCTGACCACTTTCTTCATTGTGGGCGTTTACAACAACGACGAGCTCGCCGAGGCCGGCTATGACATTATCAGGGTGCTCCTCGGCATATTCGCCGTGCTGTTCGTGCTCCTTATCGTCATCACGGTGGTCATGCTCATCAAGAACAAGCGCGACATCGACCGCGCCGCGAACTCGAACGACAGCGACGATCAGCTCGGATGCCCCACCCGCTCCAAATTCGAGCGCACCGCGACGGATATAATCAACCGCAATAAGGCGACGCAGTTCGCCGTTATCGCGATAGACGTCAACCACTATGACTACCTGAACGAGCAGAACGGTCACGAGACGCTGCTCGACATACTCCAGCACCTGAAGCTCCTGTACTCGAAGCTCCTTCAGATCGACGAGACCTACGGCTATCTCAACAGCGGCAGGTTCGTGCTCCTCCTCCATTACCGCGAGATGGATACCCTCGCCGAAAGGCTGAACCATGTCTCGCTGCTCGCGTCCGCGCACGGCACCAACCTTTCCGGCCGTTTCCCGCTGGAGCTTATCGGCGGTATCTGCTGTGTAAAAAACAACGTCACCAACCAGGTCTCGAAGATGATCGACCTTGCGATCGACGCCGAAAAGACCAGTTCCTCCGATTACGACTTCGGCATGTTCAGGATCTATAACGAGCGTATTCACGCATCGAGGGTTCAGAACGACTACATCGAGCTGCACATGGAATCCGCCCTCGAGCACAAGGACTTCCGCGTGTTCTATCAGCCGAAGTTCCATATCTTCAACAACGTGACCGACGGTGCGGAAGCGCTCGTCCGCTGGTATAACCCCGAGCTCGACGATTACATGCAGCCGGGCGTGTTCCTGCCGCTGTTCGAGGCGAACCGCTTCATCGTCAAGGTCGACAGATACGTGTATGAACAGGTCTGCACCTATATCGAGGAAGCCATCGGAAACAACCTGCCCATCGTCCCGATCTCCGTCAACGTTTCGAGGATCACGGCGGCCGACAGCGACTTCGTTTCTTACTACACCGCCGTCAAACAGCAGCACGGCATCCCCGACGGCTTCATAATGATAGAGTTCACCGAAAGCTTCGCGTACGAGGATTACGACATGCTGCGCGAGATCGTCACCAAGCTGCACGATAACGGCTTCAAGTGCTCCATCGACGACTTCGGATCGGGCTTCTCCTCCTACAATATTTTGAAGGAGCTGCCCATGGACGAGATCAAGCTCGACCGCTTCTTCATCAAGGAAGGCTTCGAGCGCGACCGCGATCTGAAGATCCTGAAGAGCGTTATCGAGCTCGGCCGCGCCCTCAACATGAAGGTCACGCAGGAGGGCGTCGAGACCATCGACCAGCTCGCCCTGTTAAGGAGCCTTGGCTGTCACGTCATACAGGGCTATCATTATTCGAAGCCTCTGTCGCTTCCCGCTTTCATGGAGTTCCTCGAAAGCAAGGGCACAAGGACGCACAACAGCACTTATTGAAGAATCACATAAAAAAGGACGGGATACCGTCCTTTTTTTATACCGCGCTTTTCCCGTTTTCGTCCTCGATCACCATGAACACCCGCTCCTCACGTCCGGTCACGGCGTTGACGTAGACGACGAACTCGCGGCTGCCGCACCTTCCGCGGAACTCATAGCATAAGGCCTCGGTCATGGGCGTGACCGGTATAAGCGCGAGCCCCGAGGACTCGATGACGAGGTTTTCGGAGACGGCGCTCCTCGCCTCGTCCTCCGATAAGGTCGGCTCGGGGAACGTCCTTTCGCGGTGGCTGAACAGGTAATTCCTCGCGTCGAGACCGACCGGCTCGCCCGTCGCGCGGTCGATCCTGACCTTCACGAGGTCGTTGTAAACGAAGACTTCTCCCCTCTTCCATACGTACGATATGAGCGCCGTGCCGTCCGTGAACTCGGCGTACGAGGGCGCCATCGAATCGTATCCGAGCTTTCTTAAAAACGCCTCGCCCGCCGCGACGAAGCCTTCGTATTCGGCTTCGTCCGGGATCCCGCTTATGTCCGTCGACGGCGTTTTCATGAAGTATAAAACGTTCAGTCCCCTGACCGTTATCGAGATATCCGCACCTTCGGCGGAAAAATCGTAGGTCGGGATCGTCCCCTCCGTCCTGCCGTCGAACGATACGGGAGCGCCGACGATCTCCTCCGCTTTTCTCTTCGCCTCGTCCTCCGAGCCCTCCTCCCCCGTCACGCCGAGCGGCTCCGCTCTCTCGACCGCCTCCGAAAACGGACCGTCGTAAAGAAGCGTCGGGTATTCGGGCTCGCTCGGCTCGCCGCCTTCTTCGTTTTTATCCGATACATCGTAATAATCGTATTCCTCCGTGCCCGAGGGAAAGCCTCCTTCCGCAGCCATCGACGAGAACCTTTCGGCGACGAGCGACACGGACGCGATCAGGGAATCGAGCTGAGCCGTATCCTTTTCGCCTATCGCTTCGCCCATCAGGAGCCTTCTTGACAGGCTCCTTGCCCAGTCGCCTATCCTCGTCAAAAACGCGGCGAGCTCCATGCTTTCGACCTGGGACTGCGGTATGCGGGAGATCAGCTTTTCCGCCTCGGCGCTCTCGCGGACTATGTCCTCGAGCGCGAACACACGTCCCGCGGTCGAGCCCGTGGCCTTCAGCTTTTCGAGCGATACGCTCATCGCGTCGACCGAGTCCGCGAGCTCCTGAGCGCAGCGCGCGCATGAGTTGACGTATAGAGCGACGTATTCCTCGGAAAGCGCGCTCATCTCGTCCGCGCGCGCCTTTTGGGCGGCGCCCCAGACGACCGCGGCGGCAAGCGCGACGCACAGGAGCGCCGGCACGGTCCATGCAAGTATTTTCACTTTTTTGTTCATATTGTTTCCTTTCAGCAGAAAGCGTGGTTGCCGATCCGAAGCAGCACCGGCCTTGCCAGCATCCAACGACTCGTCGCGGTCTTGGGATTGTAGTAAAACAGGCAGCCGTTGGTAGGATCCCAGCCGTTGAGCGCGTCGCGCGCCGCCCTGACCGCAGTCGCGTCGGGAGCAAGATTGATCTGCCCGTCCGACACAGCGTCGAAGGCGCCGCGCTGGTAAATGACGCCCGCGATGGTGTTGGGGAAACTCGCGCTCTTCACGCGGTTCAGGACCACCGCGCCTATCGCCACCTGTCCCTTATAGGGCTCGCCTCGCGCCTCGCCGTAGATTATCCTCGCGAGCAGGTACACGTCGCCTGTCGTCGTTCCGGAGGACGAGCCGGAGCTTAACGTTATGCCCATCTTTGCGGCGGTCGCGGGGCCGACGACGCCGTCGGCCTTAAGGCCGTTCTTCTTCTGAAAGCTCTTTACGGCGGCGAGCGTCCCGCTTCCGAAGATCCCGTCCACGCTGCCGCTGTAATAGCCCCATTTCTTAAGCGCCTTCTGTATCTTTATGACGTCGTCGCCCCTTGCGCCGTAGCCCACGCTCGCGGCGAGCACTACCGTCGGCACAACGAGGAGCGCGATCATTATCATCGCCGCGATCCTTCTTTTCACAGGCCGAACACCTCCCTTATGAAGTCCCAGATATAGCTTTTGAACTTGAGCGTGCCGTCGTCGTTGAACTCGGCGGGCTCGTCCTCCGTCTCGACAAGGCACAGGGGAGGGAACATCACGCACCACCAGTTATGCCCTTCGCCGCTGCCGAGCACCACGCGAAGCGCCTTGTACTTTCCCGCGGGATAGAGCTTTCTTCCGTATACCCTGTCGGGGAAATCAAATTCGCCGAGATACAGCTCGGCGCCGTAGTCCATGCCGTTTTGGGAAAGCGTGTTTTCGGCGGCGGACAGGAATTCTCCGCCGAGCGACATAAGCTCCGCCTCCGCCTCGTCGCGGTCGGACGCAGTGAAGCTTTCGCGCGCACAGGCGAGTATCGCGTCCCTGACCTTAAGCTTGACCTCCCGGTCGGCATCCGAATCGCTGTTCGCGATCACGTGGAGCCTAATACATTCGTCCGCCCTGCCCAAGTCCTTCGTGACGGCCGCAAAAAGCACAGCCGCCGCAAGAAGAACGGCGGTTAGGACGCCGAGTACCGTTTTCATTTTCATCACTCCTTTTTGTGTGTCTGCAAAATTAGGATTGACAAACCGACGTCCAAAAATACATAATATGGTTATGAAAAAGTTTTCTGTAAAAGAAAAAGCATACGCGAAGGTGAATCTGACGCTGGACGTAAAGAAAAAACGCCCTGACGGATATCACGAGCTCGAGGGGATTATGCAGTCCGTCTCGCTCGCAGACGAGGTCGAGGCGCGTCCCGGCGAGGGTATCAAAGTCGTATTCGATTCGCCCGTGCCCGAAAACAACACCTGCAGAAGGGCTGCGGAGCTATTCCTTGCGGGATCGGGGCTCGGTGCGGAGATATCCGTCAGAAAGCGCATCCCGTCCGAAGCCGGGCTCGGCGGCGCGTCCGCGGACGCGGCGGCGGCGCTTCGCGCGCTGAATAAGATCTATGCGGGAACGCCGCTCGAGCGGACGGAGGACGAGCTCCTCAGCATCGGCCTTAAAATCGGCGCGGACGTTCCGTTCTGCCTTACGGGCGGATGCGCTGTCGCGCGCGGCGTGGGCGAGATACTCACACCCGTCGGCGGCATGTCGCTCGACCTCCTTATCGTGCGCGGATCTCGCGGCGTGTCGACGGGCAGACTGTTCGCCTCCCTCGGCGTTGGCGAAAAAGACGAGAGCCGCCTTCCCGAGGGGACTCTTCAAAACGCCCTTGCCGCGATCGAAAAAAAGGACGCCCGCGCGCTCGGCGCGTGCGTATCGAACGCACTTACCCCTGCCGCATGCCTTATCGCGCCGGAGATAGGCGAATACGCCGCCCGCATGAAGGCGCTCGGCGCGCTCGGCGCGTCGATGACCGGTTCCGGCGCGGCGGTGTTCGGGATCTTTCCCGACGCGGAAAGCGCGAAAAAAGCGTACGACGGCTTTGCGGACTGCGAATTCAGAGCAGCATGTAAGACAAAGTCAGGAATTTGGAGTTAGAAATCGAAAACAGCTTTGTATCATTAAAATACAAAGCTGTTTTGATTTTTTGGATAGGAAAGCTTTACCTATACTCCTAACTCCCAACTCAATACTGATAGAAGCCCTTCCCCGTCTTCCTGCCCAAAAGGTTCGCCCTGACCATCTTTTTAAGCAGCGGATGCGCGCGGTACTTTCCGTCCTTGGTCTCGTTGAAGAGCGTATCCATGATGGCGAGCACGACGTCGAGCCCGATCAGGTCGCCGAGCGCGAGAGGCCCCATCGGGTGGTTCGCGCCGAGCTTCATGGCGGTGTCGATGTCCTCGGGGGACGCGACGCCCTCCGCCACAAGGCCGATCGCCTCGTTTATCATCGGGATCAGTATGCGGTTCACGACGAAGCCCGGAGCCTCCTTGACCTCGACCGGCGTCTTGCCGATCGCCTCGGAGAGGGCGTAGACCGCTTGGAAGGTCTCGTCGCTCGTCGCGATGCCGCGGATGACCTCGACCAGCTTCATCACCGTTGCGGGATTGAAGAAATGCATGCCTATGAACCTGTCGGGTCTCTGCGTCGCGGCGGCGATCTCGGTTATAGAGATGGAGGAGGTGTTCGTCGCGAATACCGTCTCGGGCGGGCAGATCCCGTCAAGATTGCGGAACACGGTCTTTTTGACCTCGACGCTCTCGATTATGGCCTCGATCACGAGATCGGCTTCCTTCGCGCTGTCGTAATTGGTGGTGAAGTGGATGCCGTCGATCATGGCGGCCTTCGCCTCCTCGGTCATCCTGCCCTTGTCGACGCGCTTCTGAAGCCCCTTTTCAAGCCTCGCGGCGCTCCTTGCGATTATCTCGTCGGTCATGTCGTAGACCGACACGTACAGTCCCGCCGCGCAGAATACCTGCGCGATGTCAAGTCCCATTGTGCCTGCGCCGACTACGAATATCTTCTTCATACTCTTTCTCCTTTTTTATTGTCCCACAAACGGCATTTTTTCCGTCTTGTTTACGAATGAATCCATCGCCATCTTCTGGTCGTCCGTCCTAAAGCAGCGTCCGAAGAGCTCCGCCTCGGAATCGAGATCCGTCGGGAGCATCTTGTTGGTGAACTTCGACACCGCGACCTTGGCGTTCTTAACGGCGACGGGAGCGTTAACGGCGATCGCCTCCGCAAGCTTCATCGCCTCGTCCATAAGCGCCTCGGGCGCGACGACGTGGTCGACGAGGCCTATCTTGAGCGCCTCCTCGGCGTTGATGATGCGTGCGGTGAAGATCAGCTCCTTCGCCTTCGACACGCCGATGAGCCTCGGGAGCCTCTGCGTGCCGCCGAAGCCGGGGGTTATGCCGAGGCCGACCTCGGGCTGACCGAACTTCGCCCTCTCGGAGGCGAACCTTATGTCGGTGCAGAGCATGAGCTCGCAGCCGCCGCCGAGCGCATAGCCGTTTACCGCGGCGATGACGGGCATCGGCAGGTTTTCGAGCGCGGAGAGCGCCGCCTGACCCTTTTGGCCGAACGCCTTGCCCGCCTTCTGATCGAGATCCTTCATCTCGGCGATGTCCGCGCCGGCAACGAACGCCTTGCCCTCGCCCGTGACGATGAGCGCGCGGATGTTCTCGTCCTTTTTGATCTTCTCGCAGGTATCCGCAAGCTCATCGAGCATGGCGGAATTGAGCGCGTTCAGCGCTTCGGGACGGGAGATCGTCATGACCGCGACGTGATTGTGTTTTTCAAGCTTGATCATTGAGCAGAAAACCTCCTCGATGCTTTTTTCATCCTCATTATTATATTGTTTTTCGCTCCCGATGTAAAGAGAGAAAACTATGTTGATATACAGATGTTGCTATTTCGGTATCAATGTTATATAATCTCACCGAACAATAACCGAGCGCTTTTACAGAAAGGAAACGATAATGGATAAAAAAGCCGTTATGGAAAAAATCGCCCGCGAGGCGTATGAAAAGGAAGGCATGAACGGAACGTGGCTCTACGCCGAAAACGGCGAGATAGTTTCAAAGGGCGCTGTCGGCTGGCGCGACCCGGAGGAGACGAAGCCCATCGATGAAAACACGATATTCCAGCTTGCTTCCGTCACCAAGCAGTTCACTGCCACGGCGGTGATGCTGTCGGTAAGGAAGGGGCTTCTTAGCCTTGACGACGATCTTACCGATTTCTTCCCGGAGCTTTCTAAATACAAGGGCGTGAAGATACGTCATCTTCTCACCCACACGAGCGGAATACCCGATTATTTCGACGACGCGGATTGGTTCATTGATCTCTGGAAGAAGGAGAACCGGGTCCCCTCCAACCCCGAGATCGTGCGCTTCCTCCTCGAGACGAAGGCCGAGCCCTACGGCGCGCCGGGCGATCAGTTCGAATACTCCAACACCGGATACAATCTCCTTGCGGAAATCGTCGAGCGGGTATCCGGAACGCCGTTCGAGGAGTTCCTTCAGAAGAACATTTTCGATCCCGCGGGCATGAAAAACACCCGCTGCTGCCATATCCGCCGCGACGGAGTTCCCTTTGAGAATTACGCCCGGGCGACGGTTATCGAGAACGGCAAGTACGTCGCCGACGTCGATTCCGAGGAGGATCGCATCGTTACCGCCTTTGACGGTCTTAACGGCGACGACTATGTTTTCACCAACATCTTCGATATGTTCAGGTGGGATCGCGTGCTCCGCGAGGGCAGCGTGCTCACTCTCGAGGAGCAAAAACAGATGTATACGCCCGCCGTATTGAACGGCGGCAAAGATTACAGCGACGACGACGGCGACGGCTACGGCTTCGGCTGGAGCATAGTAAACGAAGAGGGTTTCGGCCTTATCGTCAGGCACTCCGGAGGCATGCCGGGAGTCGGCACCTGGTTCGAGCGCTTCATAGACACCGACAGGGTGCTCATAGTCCTCACCAACCGCGACATCGTCGACGCAAGAGCTTTCAAGAGCTGTGAAAACGGCATGGAAGCCGTCGCAAGGGACAAGGAACCCGAACCCATAATCTGCATCGACGACGTGGTCGTGAAGGATCCCGACAAATCGAAATGGGAAAGCTTCTGCGGCAAGTACGAGCACCCCGAAGACGACGATTTCATTATCGACGAGGTCTTTATGAAGGACGGCGAGCTGTACGTCAGGATCATCGACGAAGAAGACGATGAAGATTTCGAATGCAGACTCTACCCCTTGGGCGAAAATGTGTTCGGCCGCAAAGCCGGCATGATAAAGATCACTTTCGGCGAGGGAACCGTAACGTATTCCGAACACACCTTAAAGAAACTGTACACCGTTATGTGATATGACAAACCGGCCGGGCAAAAGCCCGGCCGGTCTTTTTTTGTTTTATTCCATTCCGCGGATCGCTGCGAATTTTACGTGCGGCTTCACGGCCTCGAGATACGTCTTCATTTCGTCCGCGTCCGGCGCATGGAAGCCCGAGAAGCGCACCGTGTCGCGGTCGGTGAACGGCTGGAGGTAATACCTCTCCGCGCCGTCGATCATCCGGCCGATGTTCACGAACGAATCCGTATCGTGAAGCTCCTTCACGACGGTCGTCCTGAACTCATAGCCCACGCCGCTTTCCATCAAAAGCTTTATGCTCCCGTAAACCGGCGCGAGATCGAGCCTGTCGAGCCCCGAGGTCACGGCGTAGCGCGCGGGGTCGTTTTTTATATCCATGGCGATATAGTCGACGAGCTTGTCCTTTATAAGCCCTTCGAGAACTTCGGGACGGAAGCCGTTCGAGTCGAGCTTGACCGAGTATCCGCGCTCCTTTATGCCCTTTATGAAGCCGTAAAGCTCCTTGCGGAGAGTCGGCTCGCCGCCCGTGATGCAAACGCCCTCGAGCATGCCGCGGCGCTTATCGAGGAACGCGTAAAACTCCAAGTCGTCCATCACCGCGGGAGCATTCGGGCCCCACAGCTCCGAGTTGTGGCAGAAGGGGCAGCGCAGATCGCAGCCCGAAAGGAACACCGTGCAGGCGACCTTGCCGGGATAATCGAGGAGCGTCAGTTTCTGAATTCCGTTTAAGTCCATATGATACCTCGCTTCACTCCGATTATACCGCTTTGCTTCCCGCTAATCAAGCCGAAAATCATCCTAAAGCGCGCGCGAGCAGAGCTCCGGGCAGTATCGCCCCGAACGCGAAGGCGAAAAGCGCGTACGCTCTCGGCTCGCCTCCGTTCGCGCGGACGGTCACGGCGCAGAGCACGGCGGTCACCGCGAGCGCGGAGATAACGTCGAGCACGCAAAATAAGCCCTTTAAGGGGACGCTTCCCCGCCTCCCCCTCAGCGATCTCAAATAGAGCTTCCCGGGGAGGCGCAGAAGCGCCGCGATATGCCCCGCGATAATTCCTCCCCACAGGGACATGAGGAATACCGGGAGCTCGTTTACCGTCGTCCTCATCAGCGGAACATCCTTTTGAACAGCCCCTTCCGTTCGGGAACGTCCTCGTCGTAAACGATCGCCGAGATCCTGCCCTCGACTGTCACCTGCCCGTCGTCGAGATCGAGCTTCGTCACTTTCAGCTCCTCCCCCTCCACCGTCAGTCCGCCCCCGTCGGTCGAAAGTATCACCTCCGCGTCGTTGAAGCTCGCGACGTCGATCACGCCCGTTACGCTGAGCGCCTCACGGTTGTCCAAATGCACCGCGTGCGGACGAAGCCGCAGGCCGCCATCCGTCAGTCTTGTTTCGTTCATGCCCGTCTCCTCCGGCTGAATATGATTCGCTAAAGGGTATTAGCCGTATAAATAAAAAATGCCCGTGCGACACACGTTCCCCGGATCCGTCACATTTTTTTCTTGACAAACGGCATAAAATTGTATTAGTATATGAAAGAACCAATTGAGTCCGTTACATTTTCGGTCAACAACAATTCACTGCGTTTTTTCATTCGAAAACCGAACAGGAGCATTTATGTACGACAATAATTATGACGTGGATCTTTTGTCAGGCAAAGGTCTCGCCGACTTAAGGCTTATCGCGAAAGCGCTGGGCATCCGTTCCGTCACCAAATACCGCAAGTCGGAGCTCATCGATCTCATCACGAATATAGGCGGGGACGGCAAAGCTGCCGCTGCGCCCGAAGCGGCATACGTTAACATCCCCGCTCCGGCAGAGCCCGCCGTCGAGACCGCGGAGGAAGCGGCTTCCCCCGTTCCGCCCGTCGATTATTCCCCGCGCAGGAAGCCGCGCCCGAGAAAGGCGATCAACGATCCCGCGCCCTACGGCGTAAAGAAGGACGCTCCGAAAGCCCGCCGCGACGAGAACGCGGAGGCCGACGACCGCCGCTATCAGCCGAGGAACCGCGCCGCCCGCTATGAGCGTCAGCAGTATCCGCAGGCAAGCCAGCGCGAAGGATATCCCCAACAGTACCGCGAGCAGTATCCGCGTGAGGATTATCCGCAGTACCGCGAGGACTATCCCCGGCAGTACCGCGAGCCCTGCCCCGCCGAGGGCGAGGACATGCGCCTGCGCCAGGGCGGCTATTACAACGCGGAGTACGGCACGTCCAACCCCGCCGTGCCCGAAATGCTCGAGGGCGGCGAGTGCGGCGACGCCGAGGGCATACTCGAGATCGCGAACGACGGCTACGGCTTCTTACGGTGCGAAAACTATCTGCCGGGGCCGAACGACGTCTATATCTCGAACGCGCAGATAAGAAGGTTCCGCCTGAAAAACGGCGACAAGGTCACGGGCAAAACGCGTCCCTCGCGCGATAACGACAAGTATCTCGCGCTTCTGTACATCACCGCTGTGAACGATCAGCCGCCCGAGAACGCGATCTCGCGGCGTCCGTTCGAGGAGCTCGTGCCCATTTTCCCGAACGAGCGGCTCACGCTCGATTCCAAGGACGCGAAGCCGGGAGAGAGGCTCGCCATCCGCCTTATCGACCTCATGGCGCCCATCGGCAAGGGTCAGCGCGGGCTGATCGTCAGTCAGCCCAAGGCGGGCAAGACCACTCTCCTTAAGAACATCGCGAACGGGATCACAAACAACTTCCCCGACGTGACGCTGATCATGCTCCTCATCGACGAGCGTCCCGAGGAGGTCACGGATATCAAGAGGAGCATCCGGGGCGAGGTCGCCTATTCCACCTTCGACCAGCTGCCCGAGAACCACACCCGCCTCGCGGAGCTCGTGCTCGAGCGCGCGATGCGCCTTGTCGAGCAGGGGCGCGACGTGGTGATACTGATGGATTCCATAACGCGCCTCGCGAGGGCGTACAACCTGACCATCACCCCGACCGGACGCACGCTCTCCGGCGGCATGGATCCCGCGGCGCTGTATAAGCCCAAGCGCTTCTTCGGCGCGGCGAGGAACATAGAGAACGGCGGCAGCCTTACCGTCATCGCCACCGCTCTGGTCGAGACCGGCTCGCGCATGGACGACATGGTATACGAGGAGTTCAAGGGCACGGGCAATATGGAGATACACCTTGACCGCAAGCTGTCCGAAAGG
The DNA here is from genome assembly GCA_017614315.1 of Clostridia bacterium. Classification (GTDB taxonomy): domain Bacteria; phylum Bacillota; class Clostridia; order Christensenellales; family CAG-138; genus UBA3857. Next base: position 56,573 of record JAGACA010000009.1, read on the forward strand.
CGCATTTTCCCCGCGGTCGACATATATAAGTCCGGCACGCGCCGCGACGAGCTCCTGCTCTCCCCCGACGAGGCGGAATGCGCGAACTCCCTGCGCCGCATGCTCGTGACCGGCAACGCCGCCGACGTCACCGAGGAGGTCATAGACCTGATGAACCGCTCGGAGACCAACGAGGAGTTTATCGCATTCGTCAGGAAGCTCTCCACCGGCTACGAGTCGAAGGGCTATACCGCCGGCCGTGTGATCCGGAAGTGATCGGCTGACAGATCGGCTGAAAAGATGTAAAAAAACTCCGCCTTCGGCGGAGTTTTTTCCATTAATCATTCATTTTTCATTCTTCAGTCTTCAGTCATCCTCAAGTATCTCCGACGGGTCTACCTTGAGCACCTTGGCAAAACGCGCGGCTAATTTCGGCGAGATCGGCCTGTTGCCGCACATATACTTATAGATTATGCTCGTGCCTACGCCGCATTTTTCCGCAAAGGTCTTGCCCGTGAATCCCTTTTCCTTAAGGAGCCTCCTGAGATTGGTCATGGATCGATCCCCTTTCGTCTTCCTTTACTTGAGACACGATGTATTATAACACTAAACAGACAAAAAATCAAACATAATTTGCCAAGAAAGTAAACATTGTTTACCTATTATAACAAACGCGCCGGCATATCCGCAAAATACAACTTATATTCGATGTTCTTCTTGCAATCCGAGACGCAGGGATATATAATAAAGAGTGATTTAGTATACTTTTTTATCCGGTATACGTTCAGCATAAGGAGGGCAGTAAATGGACGAAAAAACTGTTTCGGGCTCCCCGTATGTTATCGAGATGCTCCATATCACCAAGGAGTTCCCCGGGATCAAGGCAAACGATGACATAACGCTCCAGCTCAAAAAGGGCGAGATCCACGCGCTTTTGGGCGAGAACGGCGCGGGAAAGAGCACGTTGATGAGCGTGCTTTTCGGCCTGTATCAGCCCGAGAAGGGCGAAATAAGAAAGGACGGCAAGGCAGTCCGCATTAAGGACCCGAACGACGCGACCGCGCTGAACATCGGCATGGTGCATCAGCACTTCAAGCTGATCGAGGTATTCTCCGTACTCGACAACATCATCCTCGGCGCGGAGGACACGAAGCTCGGCTTCCTTCAGAAAAAGGAAGCCCGCCGCAAGGTCAAGGAGCTTTCCGAGCGCTACGGCCTCGCGATCGACATGGACGCAAAGATCGAGGATATCACCGTCGGCATGCAGCAGCGCGTCGAGATCCTCAAAATGCTCTACCGAGACAACGACATACTTATCTTCGACGAGCCGACGGCCGTGCTCACCCCGCAGGAGATCGTCGAGCTCATGGACATCATGAGGAACCTCAAGGCCGAGGGCAAGAGCATACTGTTCATTTCGCATAAGCTGAACGAGATAATGGACGTTTCCGACCGCGTCACCGTACTTCGCAAGGGCAAATACATCGGCACGGTCGAAACCAAGGACACCACCAAGGAGGAGCTCTCCCGCATGATGGTCGGGCGTCCCGTACAGCTCGTCGTCGAAAAGGGCGAGGCGAAGCCGACGGACACCGTTTTGAAGATCGACAGCCTTACCGTCGCTTCGAAGATACATAAGAACAACGCGGTCAAGAACGTTTCCCTCGAGGTCAGGAAGGGCGAGATCGTCTGTATCGCCGGTATCGACGGCAACGGCCAGACGGAGTTCGTCCACGCGCTGACCGGCCTCGAGAAGCCCGTGTCCGGCAGGATAGAGCTTCTCGGCAAGGATATCACGAAGTATTCCATCAGGAAGCGTTCCCTCGCCGGCATGAGCCATATCCCCGAGGACAGGCACAAGCACGGTCTGGTGCTCGATTTCACGCTCGAGCAGAACATGGTGCTCCAGCGCTATTTCGAGCCGCGCTTCCAGAGCGCGGGCTTCATCAAGTTCGCCGAAGTCAGACGCTATACCGAGGGACTGATCGATAAATTCGACGTCCGCTCCGGCGAAGGCCCCGTCACTCCGGCGCGCTCGATGTCCGGCGGCAACCAGCAGAAGGCGATCGTCGCCCGCGAGCTGGACAGGGACATGCCCCTGATAGTCGCTGTGCAGCCCACCCGCGGCCTCGACGTCGGCGCGATCGAGTTCATACACAAGCAGCTTGTCGAGGAGCGCGACCGCGGCAAGGCGGTGCTCCTCATATCGCTTGAGCTCGAGGAGGTAATGAACCTCTCCGACCGCATACTCGTCATGTACGAGGGCGAGATCGTCGGCGAGCTCGATCCCAAGACGACCACCGTCGAGGAGCTCGGTCTCTATATGGCCGGCGCCAAGAGGCAGGACAAGGAGGTGAAGGAATAATGAAATTCCGCAGATTCCTTAACAAAAACGGCACGAGGAGCCTCCTTGCGACGCTGATATCGATAATCATCGGCCTAATCGCGGGTGCGATAACGATACTCCTCGTCGGCATATTCGACAAGAACCTCGGCTTAAAGGAAGCCTGGAAGGGCATCCGTCTCATATTCTTCGGCCTGTTCTCGAACGGCGTGGACAAGGCGGGCAACCTTCTGTTCGGCTTCAACACCACGAACATCGGCGATATGCTCTTCCGCGCGACGCCGATAATTATGACCGGCCTTTCGGTATCGCTTGCGTATAAGACCGGCCTCTTCAACATCGGCGCGTCCGGACAGTTCCTCGCCGGGACCACCGCGGCGCTGTTCCTCGCCCTTAAGCTCCCGACGAACGTCATCCCCGCGTGGATCGTATGGATAATCGCGTTCCTCGGCGGCATGCTCGCCGGTGCCGTGTGGGGCGCTCTGCCCGGGCTGATGAAGGCGTTCCTCAATATAAACGAGGTCCTCGCCTGCATAATGACCAACTGGCTGGCGGCGAACATAGTGACATGGGTGTTCGAGGGCTCGGGGCTCCAGTGTACCGAGGGCACCAAGACGCAGGTCATCTGGAAGACCGCGCACAACGGGGTTTCGAACCCCAAGTTCGGGCTCGATAAGCTTCTGCCCGGCTCCTCACAGGTGGACGGCGGCATAATCATCGCGATCATATTCGCGGTGCTCGTCTATATCCTCCTCACCAAGACCACCTTGGGCTACGAATTGAAGGCCTGCGGCTCCAACCGCCACGCGGCAAGGTACGCCGGCATCAAGGACAAGCGCTCGATAGTGCTCTCGATGGCGATAGCCGGCGCGCTCGCGGGCCTGGGCGGAACGCTCTACTACCTCTCCGGCACGACCGAGTTCCATTGGCAGACCTATATGGCGCTCCCCGGCGAGGGCTTTACGGGCATTGCGGTCGCGCTGCTCGGCGCCTGCAACCCCATAGCGAACGTATTCACCGGCATGTTCCTGTCGACGCTCGACGTCGCGGGCTCGAAGCTTTCGTTCTTCACGGAGTATAACGAATACATCACCGACGTGATAATCGCCGTCATCGTTTACCTCTCCGCGTTCTCGCTGTTTATCAAGCTCAAGATCACCAAGTGGCTCAAGGTAAAGGAGCCCGACAAGCTCGGAAAGGCGGAGACGGTCAAGGCGCCTCCTGCGGAAAACGCGCGAAAGGAGGGTGAGGCATAATGTCGTTCCTTATTCAGCAGACTCTCATATACGCCATCCCCCTCATGATCGTCGCGCTCGCGGGCGTGTTCGCAGAGCGAAGCGGCATCATCAACCTCGCGCTTGAGGGCATTATGATCTTCGGCGCGTTCATAGGCGTGCTCTTCGTCCACCTCTGTCAGAAATACGGCGTGTTCACGCTGATCATCCGGAACGGCACGACCAACTGGGGATCGATGCAGCTTTTCGAGCTTCTCGGCATGCTGATATCCGCCGTGCTCGGCTCCGTGTTCGCGCTGCTCCTCGGCTTTGCGAGCATACACCTGCGCGCCGATCAGACAATAACCGGCACCTCGCTGAACATGCTCGCTCCCGCGCTCGTGCTCTTCTTCGTCAGGCTCATCGCCAATCAGGAGGAGCTGAGGCTCTACACCGGCGACGCAGCGGAGTGGTTCATGGTGAAAAAGACCATGCTCGGCTTTGCGAAGGACGGCGGCGGATTCTTCGTCGACACGTTCCTCAACAAGTTCTTCCTCGCGACGTACGTCTGCATACTGATATTCATAATCTGCTCGGTCATACTCTATAAGACCAGGTTCGGCTTAAGGCTCCGCTCCTGCGGTGAGAATCCGCAGGCGGCAGGCTCCCTCGGCATCAACGTGTTCAAGATGCGCTATCTCGGCGTCATCATTTCGGGCGCGCTCGCCGGCATGGGCGGCTTCGTTTACGCGCTGACCACGTCGAACTGCATGGCGAACGGCGACGTCGCGGGCTTCGGCTTCCTCGCCCTCGCCGTTATGATATTCGGTAACTGGAAGCCCCTGAACATCGCAGGCGCCGCGCTCCTGTTCGGCCTGTTCAAGTGTCTTGCCGCGGGCTATGCCTCGATCGACTTAAACGGCGACGGCATAAAGCTCCTCGACGTCCTGTCGAAGGATCCCAACTGGGGCAAGGTCCTGAACCCCAACTTCTACCGCATGCTCCCGTACCTCATCTCGCTCCTCGTTCTCGCCTTCACCTCCAGGAAGTCGAGAGCGCCGAAGGCGGAAGGCATACCCTACGATAAGGGAATGAGGTAAAGTTAGGAGTGAGGAGTTAAAGAGCAACATAAATAAAAGCTTTGGTCCCCTTTCGGGGATCAAAGCTTTTTTGATGCTGTTTTTCAGATCATGCGGAGCAGGTCGGTCAGCTCCTAACTCCTAACTCTCCTGAAGCTCCGTGAGCCATTCGCGGACGGTGCCGTTCGTTATGTAGCCGTAAAGGAGCCCGGGGGTCTTCGGCTCCTCGCGCACGGCATGCAGGAGCTTCGCGAAAACGCGGTGCGCGCTGTCGGATTCCGGCTCGGCAAATTCGCCGTAGTCGGGATTCTTCTCCGCGAACGCCTCCACGGCGTCGCAGAAGCGGAAAACTACGTCCCAGTATTCGATCCTTGTGGTCTCCCCGTCGTAAACCCACTCGCCTATAACATCAGCCTTCAACGCGGGGATAAATCTGGTGATCTCTTTGAACCTGTTCATGGCACCATCCTCCGTAAAACCGATCTTAGACATGAGTTCCTTTGATGATTGTATATTATATCATATTGTTTGCGTTTTTCAATATTTTGTATAAAATATATAATTTGGTTTTGCCTTGCGGCGTCTGACAGAACGGGACGTTCCCCGCCCTATAAAGCGTCAAACTTGCATTTTAGGGAGGTCTGTGGTATAATTCCCCACATAAAACAAGTTTTTCGTTCGAAAAAGGGAGGATGCACAAATGGCAAAGCTCTATTTCAGATACGGCGCGATGAGCTCTTCGAAGACCGCTCAGGCGATAATGGTCAAATACAATTACGGCGAGAGGGGTCAGAAGGCGCTGCTCGTCAAGCCCGCTGTCGACACCCGCGACGGCGTGAGGACGATCCGCTCCCGCTCGGGGCTCACCGACGAGTGCGTCCTTTTCCACGAGATGCCTCTCGACGCGATACGCGCGAACGAGTACGACTGCATAATCGTCGATGAAGCGCAGTTTTTGACCAAGGACGAGGTGTTCCTTTTGATCGAGCTCGTCGACAAATACAGCGTCCCCGTCATCTGCTACGGCCTGCGCACGGACTTCCGCGGCGAATTCTTCGAGGGCTCGAAGTGGCTCATGGCCATGGCTGACACCATCGAGGAGATAAAGACGGTCTGCTGGTGCGGCAAAAAGGCGATAATGAACGCGAGGCTCGACGGCAAGGGCGGTATCACCAAGGTCGGCGAGCAGGTCGTCCTCGGCGCGGACGACAAATACATCGGCCTGTGCCGCAAGCACTGGGAAGAAGGCAAGATAGGCAAATGAGGTATTACATAGCTTCCGATCCGGTCAATTACGAAAAGGCGATCCTCTTAAACGAGGTCCTTTCGGCGCGCGGTCACGAGCACAGCCAGGACAGGATGTGCCGTGAGGGCGCGGTGACGGACGAGCTTTTGCTGGGCGAGCTCACCTTCAGCGAGTTCCGCGCCGTACGCGACGCCGAGCTCGTGGTAGTGCTCCTTCCCGCCCGTCCCGAGACTTATACCGAGCTCGGAGCTGCGCTCGCCACGCGCGGGAACAAGAGGATAATACTCTGGAGCGAGACCGGCGAGGAGTTCGATATCTTCGATCCCGTCTGCTCCTTCTGCTTCCATCCCTCGGCGGAGCGCGTCGTCTGCCCCTTCCCCGAGCTTCTTAAGCTCCTCGACGGCGTCAGGATCTCCGGCGAGCTCGCGAACGACTGAACATAAGGATATAAAAGATCACACGGTCTTGAGCCGTGTGATCTTTTGTTTTCGTCCTTTACGCCGCTTCCGTGAACGCGTTGAGGTCGCAGAGCGGCATGGTCTTTAACAGCGCCGTCGCTTCGGCCTCGGTGAAGCCCTCGAGCCAGATCTCCAGCCAGCAGTCCTCGGTCACGCGCCAGGTGACGTGGATGAGCCCCGAGTCGTCGACGGTCATGCGGGCGACGCCCACGCCGAGCGCGGCGGATGGATAATAGTTCATGATCGCGTAGCATTTGTAATAATACTCACTGCCGCCGCGCCTGCCCTCCGCGAATACGTAAAGCTCGGTATCCGACTCCTCGGTCGTGTAATCGCCGGGAAGCGCCGGAAGGAGCTCCGGAGAGTCGACGGGGTCTATCGTGAACGGGCATACGAGCAGGTAGCCGGTCTTCGCGTTCTCCGTGAAGCACTCCGTGGGGAGCGGCGTCTCGAGCACGCCGCTCTTGACGACCGCGGTCGGAGCGGGTGCCGACGGGAGCTCGGTGACCGTGGGATAGTCTGCCGCGGTCTCGGTCTCTGCCGCGAGCGGAGCGCGGGTGGCCTCGGAGTCGCCTATGTACGCATGCTTATCGCTTTCCCGGGGAACGGCTTCGTTCGGAGCGAACGATTTGTTGAGGTCGGACAGGAACGGGAAGTTCTCCTTCAATACGGATACGGCGAAGAACCCGACGACGAACACTGCGGCCGCCGCGCCTGCATAGGCGAGCACGCGTCTAAAGATCCTGCCGCGGCCCTCCTTGGACTTCGGCGCCGCGAACACTGCGACGCCCTCGCCGCGCGCCTTTTCGATAACGGCGTCGTGGATCGCGCGGTAATCGACCTTCGCGTCGTCCTCCTCCGCGGTCATTTTCAAAAGACGGTCTATCTCCGCTTCCTCCTCGGGAGAGAGCGGCTCTTCCGTCATAAGCTCTTCTTCGGTTTTAAGCTTTTCGTCACTCATAGCTGATTCCTCTTGCATTCAAGCGCTTTGCCATTATCTTCCTGCCCCTTGCCATCCGGGATTTGACCGTGCCTTCGGATATTTCGAGCGCCTCCGCGATCTCGCCGACGCTCATTCCCGAATAGTAGTACATATAGAGCGGCTCGCGGTAGATCTCGTCGACGGCCGAAAGCGCCGCCCTGACCTCCGCCTGCGTATCGTTCCCGACCGCCTCGTCCTCGGGCGTTTCGCCCGTGTCCGCCACCTCGGCTCCGAGGGGCTCGTCGGAAAGGAGCTCGCGCGAATCCCTGCGCTTCATGTCGAGAGCGGCGTTCACCGCCACGCGGTAGAGCCAGCCCTTGAGCTGCGCGTCGGACATCCCGGAAAGAAGATCCATGTTTTTAAGGACCGCAAGGAATACGTCCTGCGCGGCGTCCTCGGTCTCCTCGCCTGAGTTGAGCACCTTATACGCCGCCCAGTACACGAGCCGGGAATAATCGCGGTATATGCTTTCAAAATCCCGTCCGGGCACTTACGATCCCTCCGAATGATCTTTGTCCCCGCATCATTCGTTTATATAACGTGCGAAGCGGGGCTTTGGTTCCGTCCTTTTTCATCTTTTTTTAATTTTTTTACCCGCAAAGTATACCACAAAGCGAAAAGGAGTTCAAGTCCGCGCAGAAGGTCTCCGTTCCCGATTGTGGCAAAACTGTGGCAAAAATGCATATTTCCAGTTGACGGAACATGCATATCGTGCTATACTGTATTAGTATCATTATGTTATACATGGCTACGTCTGTATTCTGATCCCGGGCGGGCGCCCGTCCGATACGAATCGAAGGGAGGATCTATGGCCTCATACATCCTTAAACGAGTTGTGGGATCGATCCTGATCCTGCTGCTTATCATGGTCGTGACGTTCTTTCTTATGAACGCGGTGCCCGGCAGTCCGTTCCTTACGGAGAAATCCACTCCGGAACAGATCGCGCTTGCCAATGCGAAATACGGCCTCGACAAGCCCAAGTACGTTCAGCTTTGGAACTACATCAAGAACTACTGCAAGGGCGACCTCGGCGTATCCCTCAAAATGCAGGAGGGCACTCCCGTAAAGGACATCATCTTCCATCAGGGCAAGTTCGAGCTTTCGATCAAGCTCGGCATTTACGCGCTGCTGCTCGCGATCATCGTCGGCATCCCGCTCGGCTGTCTTGCGGCGTATTTCCGCGGCTCGTGGCTCGACGGGCTCCTGCGCGTCGTCACGACGATCGGCGTCGCGATACCGGGCTTCGTCCTCGCCGCGCTGCTTCTGATCGTGTTCTCGGTCAAGCTGAACATCTTCCCGACGAGGAGCGAAAACCTGCCCAACTTCAAGAGCTACGTGCTCCCCGTCATCAGCCTTGCGTCGTATTACACCTGTTATATCGCGAAGCTGATGCGCACGAGCATGCTTGACGCCATCAACCAGGATTACATCAGGACCGCCCGCGCAAAGGGCGTCAAGACCGGCAGCATTATACTTAAGCACGCGCTCAGGAACTCGCTGATCCCCGTCGTCACATACTTGGGACCCGTCACCGCGGGCATTATCACGGGCAGCTTCGTCATCGAGTCCACATTCTCCATCCCCGGCCTCGGCAAATACTTCGTTCAGAGCGTAACGAGCCGCGACTACCCCGTCATAATGGCGACGACGGTCGTTCTGTCCGCGTTGGTCATCGTTATGATGCTCGTAGTCGATATCGTCTATAAGATCGTCGATCCGCGCATCACGCTGACCGCAAAGGAGGACTGATCCATGAAAGCGCCGTTTGCAAAATTCAGTCCCTTCCACGTCGATCCCGAGAAGGTCATGAAGACCTTCGGCATCGAGGACGACGATTTCAACAAGGCCTCCGACGCCGAGAAGGAATCCATGGTGGAGATGCACAAGAGCATCTCCTACTGGAAGGACGCTCTGCGCAGGTTCCGCGCGAACACGGTCTCGATGGTCGCTTTGTTCGTGTTCATTGCCTGCCTGTTCTTCGCCTTCATAGGACCCTATCTCATACCCTATAACTACGCCGATCAGTACCGCACCTCGCAGAAGCTCGGCCCGTTCGAGTATTCCGACGACGAAAAGATCGCCCGCCTTGCGGAGGGCGTCGGCGACGGCTTCTACGCCACCGCGATCCGCCCCGGCAGCATCACCGGTATCGATCCGGGAAATTACTGTTTCAGGTCCGGCGGAAAGTATTACGCTTTCACGATCACCGAGCTTACCGACAAAGTAATATTCATACTCGACAGGGATGCGGCCGATCCTCTTAAGCTCTACACGGAGACCGCCGTTCAAAACGGCGCCTGGGCGGACTACACCGCGATCTCCTTCTCCGATACTCCGGCGGAGGGCGCGACGCAGCTCAAGCTCGTCAGGAAGGTCTTCCCGCACGTGTTCGGCACGGATTCCTCCGGCCGCGACCTTATGGCGCGCACCATGTACGGCGCGAGGGTGTCGATCATAATCGGCGTCGTCGCCGCCTTGATAGTCCTCATCATCGGCTCGCTTTACGGCTCGATCTCCGGCCTCGCGGGCGGCCCCGTGGACTTCGTGATGATGCGTATAGTCGAGCTTATCTACTCGATACCCGAGGTGCTCATAGTCCTGCTCCTGCAGGTCGTTCTCAAGGATCCGCTCAAGGCGTGGTTCGATGCGAATTCCGATACCAGCGCGTTCGTCAGAGCGATGAGCGATCTCGGCGCCGGCATCGTCAGCATATTCATCACGTTCGCAGTGCTCTACTGGGTCACCATGGCGCGTATCATAAGGGGTCAGGTGCTTATGCTCAAGAAGCAGGAATACGTCACCGCAGCTACCGCGCTCGGCGCGTCGAACGGCCGCATAATCACGAAACACCTGCTGCCGAACTGCATAGGTCCGCTGATGATCACGACCTGCCTGCAGATACCGTCCGCCATATTTCTCGAATCGTTCCTGTCCTTCCTCGGACTCGGCGTTTCGGCTCCTATGGCGAGCCTCGGCTCCCTCTGCTCCGACGCGCTGCAGACGATCACGCTTTATCCGTACCGTCTGGTATTCCCCGCGATCGTGCTGACCATCATAGTCCTCACCCTGAACCTTGTCGGCGACGGCTTGAGGGACGCTCTCGACCCGCGTCTTAAGAAATAAGGAGGACGAACATGGAAGAAAACAAAACGCTTCTTAAGATAGAAGACCTGAAGGTATCGTTCTTCACTCCCGCGGGCGAGGTCAAGGCGGTCGACGGCATTTCCTATACCCTCGGCTATAACGAGGTAATGGGCATCGTCGGCGAGTCCGGCTCGGGCAAGAGCGTCGAGGCATATTCGATAATCGGCCTCCTGCAGAACCCCGGCAAGGTGATCGGCGGCTCGATCGAGTTCGAGGGCGAGGATCTCCTCGCTTTCACTCCCGAGCAGATGCGCCTGTTCCGCGGCAATAAGGTCAGCATGATTTTCCAGAACCCGATGACCTGCCTGAACCCCGTCTATACGATCGGCAATCAGCTCACCGAGGTCTTGAACTGCCACGACAACAATATCTCAAAGAAGGAAGCTTACGACCGCGCTGTCGAGATGCTGAAGCTCGTCGGCATCAACAATCCCGAAAAGCGCATGAAGCAGTATCCGCACGAGCTCTCGGGCGGCATGCGTCAGAGGGCGATGATCGCCATGGCGCTTATCTGCTCGCCGAAGCTCCTCATCGCAGACGAGCCCACCACGGCTCTCGACGTCACCATCCAGGCGCAGATACTCGAGCTGATGAAGGATCTCCAGAAGAAGGAGAACACCTCTATCATTTTCATCACGCATAACCTGGGCGTCGTCGCCGAGATATGCGACCGCGTCTCCGTCATGTACGCCGGCAGGATAGTCGAGCAGGGTACCGTAAACGAGATATTCTACAATCCGCAGCATCCCTATACGAAAAAGCTGCTCGCCTCCATACCGAGGCTTGACGAGGAGACCGTCGAAAGGCTCGTCCCCATCGAGGGCACGCCTATCGACCTTCTCAATCCGCCGCAGGGCTGCAACTTCGGGCCGCGCTGCTCCGATTGCATGAAGATATGCCTGAGGAAAAAGCCTCCCTTCGCCGAGGTCGGCGAGGGTCATATCTCCGCCTGCTGGCTCCACTTCAAGGACATGATCGAAAAGGAGGCGGAGAAAGATGAGTGAAGAAAGAAAAAAACTCGTCGAGGTCACGGGGCTGAAAAAATATTTCCCCGTAAAGGGCAACCTGTTCGAAAAGAAATACGTTCAGGCGGTCGAATCCGTTTCCCTGTCCATCTATAAGGGCGAAACGCTCGGCCTCGTCGGCGAGTCCGGCTGCGGCAAGACCACCCTCGGCCGTACGATAATCCGCCTCTATGAGCCGACCGACGGCCGCATCGTCTACGACGGCACACCCATTTACGACAAGAAGGAGAAGATCTCCGTCCGCATGCTGCCATACAGGCGCAAGATGCAGATCATATTCCAGGATCCGTCCGGCTCGCTCGACCCGCGTATGACCGTCGGCGAGATCATCGGCGAATCCCTCGACATCCACAAGCTCACCTCCTCCAAGGCGGAGAGGACGGACAGGATCCGTCAGCTCCTCGAAGAGGTCGGCCTCAATACCGAGCACGCGAACCGCTTCCCGCACGAGTTCTCCGGCGGTCAGCAGCAGCGCGTCGGCATCGCCCGCGCGCTCGCCGTCGAACCCGAGTTCATCGTCTGCGACGAGCCGATCTCCGCGCTCGACGTTTCGATACAGTCCCAGGTCGTCAACATGCTTGAGGATCTGCAGGCTTCGAAGGGTCTTACGTACCTGTTCATCGCGCACGACGTTTCGGTCGTCAGACATATCTCCGACCGCATCGGCGTCATGTACCTCGGCTGCCTCGTGGAGCTCGCCGAAAGCTATGAGCTCTGCAGCCACCCCATCCACCCCTATACGCAGACGCTTCTGTCCGCCGTCCCGCTTCCCGATCCCGAGAAGAACAAGACGAGGACGAGGCTCCTGCTCGAAGGCGATATCCCGAGCCCCATCAATCCCCCGACGGGCTGCCGTTTCCACACGCGCTGCCCCTACGCCATGCCGCGCTGTAAGGAGGAGATGCCCGAGCTCAAGGAATACGCGCCCGGTCACTTCGGTGCATGCCATCTGCTTGAGCAGAATGGTTCGCATAATACAAGCACATCACACAACAACAAGGAGGACAAAGAATGAAAAAAGTTTTAGCAATGCTCCTCGTCCTGGTCATGGCTGTGGCGCTCGTCGCCTGCCAGAATCCGGATAAGCCCCAGGAGAGCGATCTCGTCATCAACGCCTGCATAGCGTCTGAGCCCGAGACCATCGACCCCTCGCTCGTCAGCTCTGTTGACGGTTCCACCTACACCCAGCATCAGTTCGAGAACCTGATGAAATATCAGCTCATCGCTTCCAATGCTGCTGACGACCCCAACATGAAGGCGACCGAGGTCGTACTCGGTCAGGCTAAGTCCTACACCGTTTCCGACGACAAGAAGGTCTACACCTTCACGCTCCGCGACGACATCTATTGGTCCGACGGTCAGCCCGTCAAGGCCGAGGATTGGGTCTACTCCTGGCAGCGCCTTGTCGATCCCGCTACCGCGGCCGACTACGGCTACTTCCTTGACGGCATCGTTCTGAACGCCGCCGCTATCCAGGCGGGCGAGAAGGACAAGTCCGAGCTCGGTATCAAGGCTGTTGACGACAAGACCCTCGAGATCACCCTTGAGGCTCCCACCGCGTACTTCCTCGAGATGTGCGCTTTCGCTTCCCTCGTACCCCTCCGCAAGGACGTCGTCGAGGGCAACGCGACCTGGACCGAGCCTGCTACCATCGTTGTAAACGGCCCGTACAAGATCGTTGAGTGGGTACACGACAGCAAGATCGTCATGGAAAAGAACGAGAAGTACTACGACCTCGCGAAGCTCGGTCCCAAGCAGATCGTCTTCTGGCTCAGCGACAGCGAGACCGCTATCCTCTCGTCCTATCAGTCCGGTGAATATCAGTTCATCGAGAACTTCCCCAGCGATATGATCAAGACTCTCCGCGAGAGCGGCGACTGCTTCATCAATCCGTACATCGGTACCTATTACCTCTACATCAACTGTGAGAAGATCACCGATTGGCGTGTACGCGCGGCTATGGTCCTTTCCGTCGACCGCGACAACATCGTCAATAACGTCACCCAGGGGGGCCAGACGCCCGCTACCGGTTTCGTTGCATCCGGAATCCTTGATTCCACCGGTGCAAACTTCGCCTTCGGCAAGTCCGATCTCGGCGCGATCTACAACACCCTGAAGTCCATGTATCCCGACGCCGACCTCTCCACCTATGCCGGCCGCTGCGCTCTTGCGAAGCAGCTCTATCAGGCGGCTGTCGACGAGGGTAAGTGGGATCCCAACACCACCATCGTTTACAACTTCAACACCTCTGAATCCCATAAGGCGATCGCCGAGGCCTGCGGCTCCGACTGGAACACCGTTCTCGGCATCAAGATCACCCTTGAGAACCAGGATTGGAACACCTACACCAACGGTCTCGGCGAGCACAAGTTCGGTGTAGCGCGTCTCGGCTGGATCGCTGACTACAACGATCCTATCACCTACCTCGAGCTGCTCGTAACCGGCAACTCCTACAACTACGGTCTCTACTCCAGCGCTGCCTTCGACGCCGCTATCGCGAACGCCAAGGCTATGGCTGCGGGCGCCGACCGTGACGCGATCCTCTATTCCGCTGAAGAGACCCTGTTCGGTGAGGGCGGATTCCCCGTATGCCCGATCTATTACTACACCAATATGTACTGCGCGACCGGGCTGTCCAACATCGGCTACACCACGATGGGTTACTTCTTCTTCATGTACGCAACGAAAAACGCTAAATAATTCTGTGAGTGTGCTTGTTAAGTGAACAAAGTCGGGCTGCGGCGAATGCCGCAGCCCGGACTTTTTTTCTGCGAAAAAGCCGAAAAATCTTTATGTGACGCTTGCATTGCCGCTTCAAAATCTATATAATAGACTTAGGAAATTATGAATATGCGCTTTTGTGCGCATTGGGAGATAAACCAAGTGAAGATCCTGTTAAAAAAGCTCGCCTCTTTGGCACTCGCGGTACTGATCGGGGCCGCTCTTTTCGGATGCGGCGGGAACGATATGGGTAGGGATCAGTCCCTCAAAAGGATACTCGAAAAAGGAGAGTTCGTAGTCGGCCTTGACGACGAGTATCCGCCGATGGGCTTCGTCGACGAAAACGGCGAGATCGTCGGCTTCGACGTCGACCTCGCAAGGGAGGTCTGCACGAGGCTCGGCGTCAAACTCGTTCTCAAGAGCATCATATGGGACGAGAAGGAAAACCTTCTTAACAGCGGCGAGATCGACTGCATCTGGAGCGCGATGTCCGTTACGCCCGCGCGCGCGCAGTCGATGAACCTGAGCGAGCCCTATCTCAAGAACGATCTCATATTCGTCGTTATGGGCGACAGCGAAATCGCACGCAAGAACGACATCCGCGGAAAGACGGTCGGCGTGCAGGCAGGTTCCACCACGCAGGAGGAGATCATGGCCTCCAGCCTCTACTCCTCCGTCACCGTCGTGACCTTCGACAGCAATATCGAGCTTCTCGAGACCCTGCATACCGGCGCGGTCGACGTCGCTCTGGTCGATTCGCTGACCGCGTACTTTTTCATCAATTCCAGGACGGAATCCTATTACGTTCTTCCCGATTACCTCAGCGAGGAGGAATGCGCGATCGGCTTCCGCAAGGGAGATTCCGCGCTCCGCGACAGGATCCAGCAGATCCTCGCCGAGATGAAGGCCGACGGCACTCTCGCCGCAATATCCACAAAGTGGTTCGGCAGCGACATCACTACAGTCAAATGATCCCGTTTGGGGAACACTGAAACAGCATGAAAAACAGGAACGAAAACAGCAAAAACGGCCGCCGCGTCAAGGTGCCTTTCCGCACCGCTCTGATGTCGGCGCTTTCCGTCGCTTTCGTTCTCAGCATAATATTCGCCTACTTCGCAATGCTCTTTTTCCAGACGCGGCAGAGCATCATAAAGAACGGTCAGCTCAACGCCATGAACTCTTCGTCGCGGATCGACAAATACCTTTCCTCCGGCGTGGACACCATGAAGCTGATCAGCTACACGCTCGACAACATGATCCGCACGGGAAAGTCGCAGGAGGAGTTCAGACAGTTCCTGATCAACCAGACCGAAGCGATATCGAACATCGAGAATATCCATTCCACCGGTTTTTACGCGTACATCAACGGCGAATACCTTGACGGCATCGACTGGAAACCGACTTATTCATACGATCCCACCACGCGCCCGTGGTTCATCGCGGCGCAGGCGAACGGCGGCAAGGTCGCCGTCGTCGATCCTTACCTCGACGCTCAGCTGAACGAGATGACCATCACGTTCTCAAAGACGCTCTGCGACGTCAAGAGCGTCGCCGCGATCGATTATTCGATCTCGAGCATCCAGGAGATAGTTGAGCAGACCGCCGCTTCCGGCGATTCGAAATTCGAGCTGCTTCTGAACCGCAGCTACCAGGTCATAGCGCATTCCGCCAAGTCCGAGGTCGGTAACGACTACCTGAGCGAGAGCGATACGTTCGGCAGCGAGCTGGTAAAGAAGCTGCGCAGCGCAAATAAGGATTTCTTCTCGTTCAGGTACCGCGGCACGGAGTACATCGTCTACTCCGTAAAGATCTCGAACGACTGGATCTGCCTTTCCGTATCCGACGCATCGAGGGCTTACGCGCCGCTCATACTGACGCTCGTCTTCACGGTGATCGCCGTCCTGCTCGTCCTTACCATACTGCTCACGATAATCATCCGCTTCAACCGCAGGCAGGCGCAGTTCACCGCGCTGAGCATGCACGTCGTTGAGGCGCTCGCCGCCGCGATCGACGCGAAGGATCCCTACACCAACGGTCATTCCGGCCGCGTTGCGGCGTATTCGCGCGAGATCGGCAAGCGGTTCGGCTATTCCCAGAAGAAGCAGGAGGAGATCTACATGATGGGCCTTCTGCACGACGTAGGCAAGATAGGCATTCCGGACGCGGTCATCAACAAACCCGGCAAGCTGACCGACGAGGAGTTCGAGATCATTAAGACTCATCCGGCTACCGGCGCGTACATACTCTCAAAGACGTCGGAGCTGCCGAGGATGGCCGTCGGCGCGCACTGGCACCACGAACGCTATGACGGCAAGGGCTATCCCGACGGGCTTTCCGGTACCGATATCGAGGAGGAAGCGCGCATAATCGCCGTCGCCGACGCCTACGACGCAATGTCCAGCTGCCGCAGCTACCGCGATATGCTGCCGCAGGACGTCGTCCGGTCCGAGATCGAAAAAGGTCGGAGCACGCAGTTCGACCCCGCATTCGCCGAGATCATGCTCGGCATAATCGACGAGGACAAGGACTACAAGCTGCACGGATAACAAGCAAAAAACCGACGCTTATGCGTCGGTTTTTTTTCGTTGGAGCGGGTAAAGGGACTCGTTTTTGCACATCGGCTCTCGCTGCCTGCGTGCTCTGCACGCCGCAGCTTCGGCCTGTGACAAAAACCCGGGGCGGCGAAAGCGCAGCACCGTTGCCCTGTTTTCCCTGTCTTCGGCTTTTTGCGTGCAAAACATGAGCTTTCCTTGGGCGTCGAACCCAAGGAAAGCTCGTAAAGGGACTCGTTTTTGCACATCGGCTCTCGCTGCCTGCGTGCTCTGCACGCCGCAGCTTCGGCCTGTGACAAAAACCCGGGGCGGCGAAAGCGCAGCACCGTTGCCCTTTCGCTTCGCCCTTCGAGTCCCTTCATTATTATTCCAAAGCCAAAGGGGATAGCAAAAGCTATCCCCTTTGGCATTGGAGCGGGTAAAGGGACTCGAACCCTCTATCTCAGCTTGGAAGGCTAATGTGTTACCATTACACTATACCCGCAGCTATTCGGTTTTGAGCGGGTTTTCGATCCCGCATTGAGCGGGATCTTCGCGTCTGTTTACGCGAAGAAGAAAACCCGGCCAACTTTATTCCAAAGTTGGTGCGGGCGAAGAGACTCGAACTCCCACGCCCGGAGGGCACCGGAACCTAAATCCGGCGCGTCTGCCAATTCCGCCACGCCCGCAAACAAATGGTGACCCGTCGGGGATTCGAACCCCGGACACCTTGATTAAAAGTCAAGTGCTCTACCGACTGAGCTAACGGGTCATATGGCTGGGGTGGCAGGATTTGAACCTACGATATGGGAGTCAAAGTCCCATGCCTTGACCGCTTGGCGACACCCCAACGGGAACGCCGCAAATGCTTTTCAAAAATAAAGCCCTTGCCTAAAAGCAAAAGCTCTACTGAAAATGGGGTGAGTGGTGGGGCTCGAACCCACGACCTCCAGAGCCACAATCTGGCATTCTAGCCAACTGAACTACACCCACCATGAGGCTGCTTTCGCCGATGAAAATGGCGCGCCTGCAGGGACTCGAACCCCGGGCCCACGGTTTAGAAGACCGTTGCTCTATCCACCTGAGCTACAGGCGCACGTCAATTTTTCCCTGCCGACGGGAAATCATTCTACCATCATTTCGTGTCCTTGTCAACTGCTTTTGATAAATTATTGATATATAATCGCCCTTGCGGTATGAACTCTTTTTTCACCACGCGGTACGCGGGACGATACGCCTTTCTGTACTCTTCGGAGTGATGCACGGCGGGAAATCCGGCCTTTTCCATCTCGCGTACAAGGCTTTTAAGCTCCTCCCTTTCAAAGGGCAGCTCCGCCTCCTCTGCGATATCCATGACCGCCTCCTTGAAGCGCGTCCTGTCGCCCGCGGGCTCCGCGCTTTTCACGAACCAGTCGAGGAGCTCGTCGGCCGTCACGCCGTTCGCGTCCAGCGCGGCGAGATCCACCCGCGCCCAGCCGTTGCCGATATCGTCATATAGCGGCGCGTCCTTCTGCGGCGTTTCGCCGAGCTCACGAGCGAGCCACGCCCGGGCCGCCCCGCGATCCTTCACGGCGTGCGCGCAGCCGAACTCGTGCTGATACACGAGCTTATATACGTCCTGCGGCCGCATCAGCGGATACCTTTCGACGTTCCTTTTTACCGTCTCGAGAAGCTCCTTGTCCATACGCTCCCCTCCTTATCCTCGATTATACCTCTTTTCGGGTGAAAAAGCATTATTCTCGTTGAAAAAAACTCAAAAAGCATTATAATGGATGAGAGGAGGCCGTATGGACTGTCTTGGAAAACTCAAATCGGGATCGGAACAGCTTTGGCTGAATCCGTCGATAAAGGATCCGGGGGACGCGCTCCCCTTTTTGAAGCTCGGCTTTATCGATATCGTCGGCGCGGACGAGCGCCTTAAAAGGTTCGCGCCGCTGATCGCGCGGCTCTTCCCCGAGACGGAGCCCGCGGGCGGGATCATCGAATCCCCGCTTACGGAGATCCCGGGTATGCGTGAGGCGCTCGGCGTGTCCGGCCGCCTGTTCATAAAGCGCGATTCCGAGCTTCCCATCGCGGGCTCGGTCAAGGCGCGCGGCGGCATTTACGAGGTGCTCCTGCACACGGAGGAGCTTCTGGGCGGGGAGGTGTTCTCCCTCTCCCCCGAGGAGATCCGGCGCCGTCTCGCCGGGTACACGGTGCAGGTCGGCTCGACGGGCAACCTCGGCCTTTCGATCGGGATAATGAGCGCGGCGCTCGGCTACCGCGCCGTGGTGCACATGTCCTCGGACGCGAAGGAGTGGAAGAAGGCGCTCCTTCGCGAAAAGGGCGTCGACGTCGTCGAGTACGCGGGCGATTACTCCTCCGCCGTGAGGATGGGGCGCGAGGCTTCGGACGCCGATCCCATGAGCTATTTCGTGGACGACGAGAACTCCGAGCCGCTGTTTTTGGGCTACGCGGCCGCGGCGCTGCGTTTGAAGGCTCAGCTTGACGCGGCGGGCGTCACGGTCGACGCCGATCACCCCCTCAACGTCTACCTGCCCTGCGGGGTGGGCGGCGCGCCGGGCGGGATCGCGTTCGGTCTGAAGCATGTTTTCGGCAGCGGCGTGAGCTGCTTCTTCGCCGAGCCAACCGAGGCGCCCTGCATGCTGGCGGCGTTTTTGACCGGCGCACCCGTTCCCGTAACGGAGCTCGGGCTTTCCGGCGCGACGGAGGCCGACGGGCTTGCTGTCGGCACGGCGTCCGCGCTCGTTTACGACACGGTCAAAGAGCTCGTATCGGGCGAGTTCACGGTAAATGACGGCGAGCTGTCCCCCTTGCAGAACCTCTTATACAAAACCGAAAAGCTGTACGTCGAGCCCTCGAGCGCCGCTGCGCTCGCGTTCGCGCGGCATACGGAGCTTCTTCCCGACGGCAAAAACGTCACGCATATAGTCTGGGCGACGGGCGGCAGGCTGGTGCCCGAAAGCGAGCGCAAAAAGCAGCTCGTGACCGAGGTCGCGGCGGGACTGATCCGAAAAAACGGACGGTTCCTGATCGCGAAGCGCCCCGAAAACAAGGCGCGCGGCGGCATGTGGGAATTCGTCGGCGGCAAGCTCGAGGACGGCGAGACCGCGGAGGACGCGCTCGTCCGCGAGTGCCGCGAGGAGCTGGGCGTTTCGGTCGAGCCGCAGGGCGTTTTTACCCGCGTCGAATACCGCTATCCCGATATCTCCGTCGGGCTGACCGTCATAAACGCCGTCATCGCGGACGGCGAGCCGAAGCTTTACGAGCATTCCGCCCTCGAGTGGATACTGCCCTCCGAGGCGGACAATTACCGCTTTTGTCCCGCTGACGAAGAGATACTCGAAAGGATCAAAGCCTCCTTTAAGTAAGGCTGCATGGAGAAGCGGCAAAAGCTCGGATAAAAAGCTTGCAAATTAAGACAAATTGTGGCAAAATATGTTTATCCCGTTTATGAGGTGTTCAAATGAGTATTGTCGCCGCCAAGTGTCCCGTCTGCGGACGCGATATAGGCTTTGATGAATCGGCTGCGGAGTATACCTGCATATTCTGCGGAGCAAAGCTGACTACCTCCGCCCTCAAGACCGAGAAGCCCGCCGAGGCCGGTAAAACAGCGCATCACGACCTTTCCGCGTTCTTCGACAAAGGGCCCGCAAAGGTCTCCGACAGGGACAGAGTCACCGCCACGAACCTTTCCGAGGAGGAGATCACCGCGGAGCTTACGCGCAAGGTGGGTCTCAAGGAGGATCTCCGCCACGCCGTAAAGGCCATCGACGCTTTGAGGAAAAAGCGCCACAGCCTCAAATCCCGCAATAAGCGGCTCACCCGCTCTCTCATCATAGGCTGCGCCGCGGCGTCCGCTTCGCTGATCGCGTTCTTCCTCGTGCTCGGAACGGAGCTTAAGCTGATGCTTCCCGTATCGATCGTTTCCGGCGTGGTGTTCGCGTTCGGCGCGGCGCTGATCATATTCTCGCTCGTCAATAAAAAGAAGGTCTCCGCCGCAAGGGAAAAACTCGAGGAAAACATACTCGAAAAGAAAGCCGTGCGCGACGGGCTGATAGATGAGCTGAACGCCATCAACCGCAAGCTCGGCATTCACCATCACGACAAATAATATATTTTGATTTTTCGGGAACCCCTTCGGGGGTTTCTTCGTTATATAGTCGAAAGGCGATGAAAGTCCCCCAAACAACCACACCTTTCACACAATCGATCCCTCCAATATTGCAGACAAACGCCGGACGGCCAAGCGTCCGGCGTTTGTCGTTCCTGCATCTTTTTTTATTGCATATTCCCGTTCCGAACTGCGGATACTCATAAAAAAGAGCGGCTTTTCGCGCTCTTGAAAAACGGAGGTAATATGCGAAATTCAGTAAAAAAACTTCTGCCCGTTCTGCTCGCGGCCGTACTGATCGCGGCGCTTGCGGGCTGTCACACGAAGACGGGCGGGAAAACTCCCGCCTCGACCGCCTCGCCCAAGCCGACGGCCTTGCCCGCGGCCTCGGGCACTCCCGGAGCGAACTCCTCCGGCGATCCCATGGGCTCCGCGTCCCCTTCCGGCTCGCCCGGCACGAGCGGCAGTCCCGCGGCAGCGATCGACGGCTTCATGGAGGGCGTCGTAGTCGATCCGGAGAACGCGCCCTTCGTCGTGGAGACGCTTTCGAGCCACGCGGGGTATAAGGATCTCGCGATCCAGTCGATCACCTATAAGATGTACGGGGAACGTCAGGCGTACTACGTGATACTCCAGGGCGAGGGCGACGCGTCGATCCGCGTGTATGTCTTCCCCGACGGGAGCGTCGTTTCCGCCGAGAGCGGGAACAACTGAAAACTCAAGACTGAAGGATCAAGGAAAAACTCCGCCCCGAGCGGAGTTTTCGCCTGTATCCGGCAAGGCTTCCCGTCCAAAAGGCTTCCCCCGGGGGAAGGCTCATTTATGCGCCGCTCCCTTCGGCCGCTTTATTTCACCGTCACGACCGTTACGCCGAAGTCGCCCTCGCCGTAATTGCCGTTCCTGAACGCCTTTACGCGCGGGTGGTTCTTAAGGTGCTGCTGGACGCCCGCGCGCAGAGCGCCTGTGCCCTTTCCGTGGATTATCGACACCTCGGTGAGCCCCTGGCGCTTGCATTCGTCGAGGTACCTGTCCACGACGGGCTTCGCGTCGTCGACCATCATGCCCCTTATGTCGAGCTCGAGCCCGACGGTATCGCCGGGGGAGTATTCGACCTTGGCGGAGCTCTGCGGCTGTTCCTTCGCCTTTATCTCGCGGAGATCGTCGAGCCTTACGTTCAGCTTGATTATCCCGACCTGCACGGGCACTTCGCCGTTTTTGACCTTGCCGATGACCGTGCCGTCCTTTTCAAGCGAGACCACACGGACGCTCTGACCGGGAGAAACGAACTTCGGCGCTTCGCCGTAGGCCTCCTTTTCGTCCTTTTCGGTCTCGTAGAGCTCCTTATCCTTCTCGCGGACGGCGTCGCGCGCCTTCTGGATCGCCCTGTCGGCGGCTCTTCGGTCGACGTCCTTCAGCGAGCGTATCTCGGCGACGACGGCCTCGAGCTCGCGCTTGGCGTCGAGGACGATCTTCCTCGCCTCCTCCTTCGCCTTGAGGCGCATCTCGGCCTTGTCCCTTTCGAATCTTTTAAGCTCCTCGCGCATATCGGCGCGGAGCGCGTCGAGCTCGCGGCGCGCGTTCTCCGCCTCCTGCCGCTCCTTCTCCGCCTTCTGCTTTTCGTTCTCGGCGCTGGTGAGCACCGACTCGAAATCCACGTCCTCGGTGGTTAGGAAGCCCCGCGCGCGGTCGATTATGTGATCGCTCATGCCGAGGCGCTTTGAGATCTCGAACGCGTTGGACTTGCCCGGTATGCCTATGAACAGGCGGTAGGTCGGGGCAAGGCGGTCGACGTCGAACTCCATCGACGCGTTCTGCATGCCCTCGTGGGTGAGCGCGAAGGCCTTTATCTCGGAATAGTGCGTGGTCGCGGCGGTGCGGCAGTTCCTTGAGCGGAGCTCCTCGAGTATGCTCATCGCGAGCGCGGCGCCCTCGACGGGATCGGTGCCCGCGCCGAGCTCGTCAAGGAGTATGAGCGAGTTTTCGTCCGCGGTCTCAAGTATCGACACGATGTTCTTCATGTGGGACGAGAACGTCGAAAGGCTCTGCTCGATCGACTGCTCGTCGCCTATATCGGCGCAGACGTTCCCGAACACCGCCATTTCGGTGCCGACGTCCGCGGGGACGAAGAGCCCCGCCTGCGCCATCAGCGTGAACAGGCCGATCGTCTTTAACGTGACGGTCTTGCCGCCCGTGTTCGGGCCGGTCACGATCAGCGTCGTGAAATCCTGCCCGAGCCATACGTCGATCGGCACGACCTTTTCGCGCGGGATGAGCGGGTGCCTGCCCTTTTTGATCATTATCCTGCCCTCGTCGTTAAGCCCGGGGCAGACGGCGCGCATCTCCTTCGCGAGCTTCGCCTTGGCGAACGAAAGGTCGATCACGCCGAGCGTCATCAGATCCTGATAGACGTCGTTAGCGGAGGGCTTGAGCATTTCGGTGAGCTCCGTGAGTATCCTTTCGACCTCCGCGGCCTCCTCCATGACGAGCTTCTTGTACTCGTTGCCCAGCTCCACGACCGCCGAAGGCTCTATGAACAGCGTCGCGCCGGTGCCCGACTGGTCGTGGATGAGCCCGGGGACGTTCGCCCTGTATTCCTGCTTTACGGGCACGACGAAGCGCCCGTTCCTGATCGTCACTAGGGGATCCTGCAGATATTTCGAATAGGTCGGCGAGTGGATCATGTCGTTCAGCTTCTGCCTGACCTTCTCGTTCGCGATCTTCATCTGCCGCCTGATCCTCGAAAGCGCGGGGGACGCGCCGTCGAATACCTCGTCCTCCGAAAGTATGCAGCGTTCGATCTCGTCCTCTATCGCCGAGAAGGTCATCAGTCCGCCCGCAAGGTTGAACATGCCGGGCGTCTTTTCGGCGGAATCCGAGGTCGCGAGCTGCTCGCGGCAGACGCGGATCGCCCTTAAGCATTTCGCGACGGAAAGAAGCTCCGCGCAGTTCAGATGCAGTACGGCGTTCACCCTCTTAAGCGCGGAGCGCATGTCGGGGAAATCGTCGACCGGGGACGTGCCCGTCCTTATGTAATGCGTCTCCGCCTCCTCGGTGAGGGCAAGCTCCGCCCTGACGTCGTCGAGCTCGTCGAACGGGCGTATCGAATCCGCGAGCTCGCGGCTCGCGCAGCAGCCGCATTTGAGCTTGAGCTCGGCCTTTATCTTGTTGAATTCAAGCGTGTTAAAAACCTTTTCGTTCATAGTACCTGTCTTTTGAAATGTCCTCTGGTCCTCTCGGCGTTTTCGCCCCGGTCGGGAGTTTCGGCGGCCGCGTACGCCCCGATGCCGCTCTCATCGAACGCCTCTTTTATATCCGTCACGGCGGAGTTCATGACCCTCACGAG
This sequence comes from Clostridia bacterium, assembly GCA_017614315.1. Lineage (GTDB taxonomy): Bacteria > Bacillota > Clostridia > Christensenellales > CAG-138 > UBA3857. Next base: position 80,754 of record JAGACA010000009.1, read on the forward strand.
GCAGTATCCGCCGGGAAACCTCACGTTTTCGAGCGGGAACCTTCGCCCGTCGCCGTCCGAAAGCTCGCCCGCATATCCCGAACACCCGCGGCAGCCGCGGTATTCCTTTACGGGGCAGTGCATGAGCTGCATGAGCGGCGCGCGTCCGAACACATTGACGATCATCACGCGCCCGAAATCCCTTGAAAGCTCCCGAAGCTCCTTCGCCGTGAGCTCCGGCGACGGCATTATGTGCGTGAAGCCCTTCGAGCGCAGGAACGTGAACGCCGCCGCGTTGAAGGCGTTCATGCCGACGCCCGCGATCCTTACGGGAAGCTCCGCGCCCATCTGCCATTCGGAGATATTGTTTGCCTCCACGCCCGAAAATACGCCGCTTGAGAGGAGCTTTTCATAAGCTTTCCGCGCGTTTTCGGTGATAAGCACGTTCGGGAGGATAAGAACGAGCCTCCCACGCGCGCTCTCGAGCTTCGTAAGGTCGACCTTCTCCGCGTCCACGGGATCGAGCCCTGCGAGCCCGGCGCCGGACGAGACCGCCTCGTCCTCCGTCCTCACCCTTAAATAGCGAAGGGGCTTCCCCTCCGCGGGGCCGTCGGGAGAAACGTATCCCGCGATATCGCCGCGTGAAACGACCTTTTCCGATCGATCAAGCTCCAGTATTCGCCTTGCGAGCTCCTCCGACGCCGCGCGCCTTAACGCGTTTATCTCGGAGACCGGCGCGAACCCGCCGCCCGTCAGGATAAAATCCCCGACCGAAAACGGCGTGCCTCCGAGCTTCGCCGCGGCGGAGCGGAGCCTTTCGGCGTCGGGAGGCGTTATCGCTTCCTCGGCGATACGGCCTGCGGCGGAAGCGGAGCGCCCCTCGGTCTCGAGCGTGAGCCGGGCGGCCTCGCCCGGGACGAGCTTAAGCTTTGCGGTCAGTTCCCATTTCGGGAGCTCCCTGCGAAGGCTCTCATGCGCCTCGGCGACGAGCTCCTTTTCGGGCTTTGCGCTGCCGACGTGCCCCGTGGTGACGCTGTCGCCCTTGATATGCGCGGTCGAGAACGCGCCCCTGTTGAATATCGAATAAAGTTTCTTTTCGGATAACGGATCCCTGTCGCCGTCGAGCGCGCGGCGGTAGATCCGGGTGACGGTCGCGACGTATTCGGGGCTCTTCATGCGCCCCTCGATCTTGAACGACGTGATCCCGGCGTCGATCAGCGCGGGAAGCTCGCCGAGCATCATTATGTCGTTAGTCGAAAGCGCGAACTCGTCCTTCCCCGCACGCCGGGAGACAACGCTCGCGTTCTTGCGGCAGGGTTGGGCGCAGGTGCCGCGGTTGCCGCTCCTCTCGCCCGCCATGGACGAGAACAGGCAGCTTCCCGAAAAGCTCATGCAAAGAGCTCCGTGGCAGAAGAATTCGAGCTCCACGGGGCTGTCCTCGTGCATTCTCTTTATCTCGTCGAGCGGCGTCTCGCGCGCAAGCACAGCCCGGCTTACGCCGATCTCCTCGAGCAGCTTAAGCCCTCCCGCGGAGCAGATCCCCATCTGCGTGGAGGCGTGCACGGGAAGCTCGGGCAGCTCGCGCCGAAGGAGCGCGGCGAGACCCAGGTCCTGCACGATCACCGCGTCCGCGCCGACGGCATAAATATGGGACGCGAAGTTCAAAGCGTCCTCAAGCTCCCTGTCGAAGAGCAGCGTATTCAGCGTTATGTTCGTCCTGACCTTCCTCAGGCGGCAATACTCCACCGCCTCGTCAAGCTCCTTCCCGACGAAGTTCTTCGCGCCCCGCCGCGCATTAAAGGAGCCGCCGCCGAAATACACGGCGTCGGCGCCGGAGAGCACCGCCGCCTTAAGGCAGTCGGCGTTTCCCGCAGGGGAAAGAAGCTCGATCGGTTTATCCATCGGGATGCGGTCTTATCGGACGCCAACGGGCTTTCTGCGCTCGAACGGGCGCTTGACCGGCGCATCCTCCGTCCTCGCCTCGCCCGTGCGGACGCGCTTCAATTCCTCGATCTTGCGGTCGACGGAGCTGACCTCCTTCGAGAGGACCTTGAGCTCGTCCTCCATCTCGAACATGGCGAGCAGCACCGCGCGGGAATTCGTCTCGCCCGGATATTTCGCCTTCGCCTCGCGCACGCGGCGGTTGAGATCCGCCTCGAGACGGCGGATATACTCCTCGTCAGCCCCCGAAGCGATCCTGAATTCCTGCCCCGCGAGAACGATGCTCATCCTTTTCCTGTCCATTTGCTCACCTCGACATGTTTTTACACTTTTATTGTATCATGCCGCAGGCGGTATTGCAATATTCCGGATCCTATAATACTTTATGAAATACGGTATTATCCGTATTTTTTATCTATAGATGATCTATAATGCTTTTCTATTGTTTTATCTATAGACGATCAATAGATGATCTATAATACTTTTCTATTGTTTTATCTATAGATGATCTATAGATGATCTATAATACTTTATCTATTGTTTTATCTATAGATCGTTTATAGTATTAAATTATCGCGTGCGCGCGTGAAAGGGCATGCGGGAACAAGCCCTCCCGGCGGCTCTGTTTTTTGAATGATCATTCGGGTACCTCTATTATTATTATAGCACATTTGTTCGTAAGTGTCAAGGCTTCCGACGGTCTCCGCAAGGCTTCCCCCGCTCATAAAAAAACTCTTTTCCGCAAAAGAAAAAATATACCTTTTTATTTCGCTTTTCGGGCTTGACTTTGGGCTTGAATTGACATATCATACACGCAAACGGATATCGTGGAGCCATATCGACGTACGCGCGGTATGGAGCCTTTGAAAAACGTAACTCATCTGCTTCAAAAGCGAGGTTTGAAATGGAAAAGGAAAAGAAGACCCTGGTCATCGGCGTTATCGGCGCCGACGTTCACGCCGTGGGCAACCAGATCCTGTATCACGCGTTCACCGACGCGGGCTTCAATGTGATCAATCTGGGCGTAATGGTCTCCCAGGAAGAGTTCATCAACGCCGCCATCGAGACCAACGCCGACGCCATACTCGTCTCCTCCCTCTACGGGCAGGGCGAGCTTGACTGCCGCGGTCTGCGCGAGAAGTGCGACGAGGCCGGCCTCGAGGGGATCCTCCTCTACGTCGGCGGAAACATCGTCATCGGCAAGCAGCCCTTCGACGAGGTCGAGAAGCGCTTCAAGGCGATGGGCTTTGACCGCTCGTTCCCCCCGGGAACTCCGCCCGAGGTCGATATCGAGGCTTTGAGGGAAGATCTTCACATCACGGACTGATAACCGGGAATCGTTATGGATCCTGTTCTTCTGATCGATTTTGGCAGCACATACACCAAGGTCACGGCGGTCGACATTGACGAGCCGCGTCTTTTGGGGACAGCCAATTCATACACCACAGTCCGGTCCGACATAATGAACGGGCTTGCCGACGCGCTCAAAAAACTCGAGAGCGTGACCGGCAGGCTCGATTTTTCTGCCCGTTACGCCTGCTCCTCCGCCGCCGGCGGGCTCCGTATGCTCGCAAGCGGGCTCGTTCCCGAGCTCACCGCGGAGGCGGCGAAGACGGCGAGCCTCGGCGCCGGCGCGAAGGTCCTGAAGACCTATTCGTTCAAGCTGACCGAGGACGATGCGGACGAGATCCGAAGGATAGACCCCGACATATTCCTGCTCGTAGGCGGCACGGACGGGGGCAATTCCGACTGCATCACGCACAACGCGCGCGTTCTTTCCGAGATCGGCGGGAACTTCCCCGTGATACTCGCCGGCAACCGCAACGCCGCCCGCGAGTGCGAAAGGATACTCGAGGGCCGCGAGGTGCACATCTCGGAGAATGTCATGCCGCGCTTCGGCACGCTGAACATCGAGCCGACGCAGAAGCAGATCCGCGAGGTGTTCCTGAACCGCATAGTCCTGGCGAAGGGGCTTACGAAGGCTTCCGAGCTGATCGAGGGCATCATGATGCCCACGCCGAGCGCCGTTATGGACGCGATGAAGCTTTTGGCCGAGGGCACGCCCAACCAGAGGGGGCTCGGCGATCTCGTCGCCGTCGACGTAGGCGGCGCGACCACCGACGTGTACTCCGTCGCGGAGGGGCTTCCCGACGATCCGCGAACGAGCCTCCGCGGGCTCCCCGAGCCGTACGTCAAGCGCACGGTCGAGGGCGATATCGGGATGCGCTATTCGATCCGCGGCATAATCGAGGCGGCGGGGCTCGAGCGCGTCGCCGATACCGCGGGACTTAAGCCCGAAAGGCTTTCGGAGATAGTCGACATGTTCGCCGAGAACACCGACCTTCTGCCCTTTGACGACGAGACCGCGCGCGCCGACGAGGCCCTTGCGAGCTGGGCGGTGCGCGTCGCCGTAACGAGACACGCCGGAAGGCTCGAGGAGATATTCGGCCTCGGCGGACTGAAGCTCGTCCAGACGGGCAAGAATCTTGTGAACGTGGATAAGTTCGTCGTCACCGGCGGTTCGCTCATCCACACCGAGCACACGGGACGCATCGCGTCCTACGGCTTCTTCGACGAGGCGGATCCCGGATCCCTGAAGCCGCGCGCCTGCGACGTGCTCGTCGACCGCAGTTATATTATCGCCGCAATGGGACTTTTGAGCGCATACCGTCCCGACGCGGCGCTCACCATTCTGAAAAAGGAGTTAATGCACGTTCCCGTCTGAATCAAAGACGGAAAGCGGCCGAAGGCAGCCGCGGAACGCGATAAGCCAAGCGATCGGGGATGCTCCTGCGGGACATATCCCCGCAGTTTGCAGCCACGGTCGGAATAAAGAACAACAGCTTTTGCTGAACGAATAAATATAAACGCAAGTATCTCAAAGGAGTATAATAATGAGCAATCTTCAGAATAAGAAGATCCCCGACGACGAGTTCTGCGCGATCCGCGAGGACGTACTCAAGCAGTGGCCGACGGGCGCCGAGGTCGATCTCGACGAGGCGATCGAGTTCCACAAGTCCCTGCCCGAGCACAAGGTCTTTTCAAAGAAGCTGATCGACGCGAAGAACAAGGGCGTCACCCTTATCCAGCCGCGCGCCGGCGTTGCGCTGATCGACGCGCATATCGAGCTTCTGACCTATCTGCAGGACAAGGGCGAGGCGGATCTTCTGCCCACCACCATCGACAGCTATACCCGTCAGAACCGCTATCAGGAGGCCGAGAACGGCATACGCGAATCCATGAAGGAGCGCCGTTCCATGCTGAACGGCTTCCCGGCCGTCAACCACGGCGTGTCGGGCTGCCGCAGGCTCATAAACGCGCTGAACACCCCGCTGCAGGTGCGTCACGGCACCCCCGACGCGAGGCTTCTGACCGAGATCACCTACGCCGGCGGCTTCACGAGCTATGAGGGCGGCGGCATCTCGTATAACCTGCCCTACGCTAAGAACGTCCCGATGGAGAAGACCATCAGGGATTGGCAGTACGTCGACAGGCTGACCGGCATTTACGAGGAGCGCGGCGTTTCCATCAACCGCGAACCCTACGGCCCCCTGACCGGCACGCTCGTTCCCGCCTGCATATCCCACGCCGTCGCGATAATCGAGGCGCTCCTTGCCGCCGAGCAGGGCGTCAAGAACATCACCGTCGGCTACGGCCAGTGCGGCAACCTCGTTCAGGACGTCGCCGCCATCCGCGTGCTCGAGGAGCTTACCAACGAGTACCTCGGGAAGAACGGCTATAACGACGTCTGCGTCACCACCGTATTCCATCAGTGGATGGGCGGCTTCCCCGCGGACGAGGCAAAGGCCTTCGGCGTCATCAGCTGGGGCTCCGCGACCGCCGCGCTCTCCAAGGCGACCAAGGTCATAGTCAAGACCCCGCACGAGGCCGCGGGCGTTCCCACCATGGAGGCCAACGCAGAGGGACTTCGCTGCACCAAGCAGGTCATCTCGATGCTCGCCGACCAGGTCTGCACCGCCGCGAACCTCGAGGAGGAGAAGGAAATGATCCGCATGGAGACCCGCTGCATAGTCGATAAATGCTTCGAGCTCGGCGAGGGCGACATCGCGGACGGCGCCGTGAAGGCCGTCATGACCGGCGTGCTCGACATACCGTTCGCTCCCAGCCGCTTCAACGCGGGCAAGATGCTCCCCGCGCGCGACAACGACGGCGCGATCCGCATACTCGAGATGGGTCATCTGCCCTTCACCGACGAGATCAAGGCTTACCACCGCGCGAAGATCGAAGAGCGCGCGAAGGCCGAGAAGCGCACCGCTTCCTTCCAGATGGTCATCGACGACGTCTACGCCATCTCGAAGGGCAGGCTGGTAGGCAGGCCGAGGAACTGAAAAAAGAGGAGCCCGGTCGGGGATCGGGGATCGGGAGTTAAGGCGGAGATCCCGCTTCATCCCGACTTCCGGCTCCTGACCCCAATGATCGGAAAACCGTCGGGTTTTTCATCCTCCGCTCCTCGTTCCCAACTTGAAAAAAACTGAAAGGTAATATAAAAAGTATGAAAATCACCAACCTCATCTGCTCCGCAGGCCGCACAGGCTTCTACTTCGACGATCAGCGCGCCATAAAGGCCGGCGCGCGCTCCGACGGCGCCGCCTATTTCGGCGAGCCGAAGACCGCGGGCTTCACCTCCGTCCGTCAGCCCGGCGAATCCATCTCCGTCATGCTCGTTCTTGAGGACGGTCAGATCGCCGCCGGCGACTGCGCGGCCGTTCAGTATTCCGGCTGCGGCGGACGCGATCCCCTCTTCCTCGCCAAGGACTTCATCCCCGTCATCGAAAAGTACATAAAGCCCGCTCTCGTCGGCCGCGAGGCGGATAACTTCCGCAGGCTCGCGAAGGATCTCGAGGCCATCACGATCGACGGCAAGCGCCTTCACACCGCGATCCGCTACGGCATGACGCAGGCTCTCTTAGACGCCGTCGCAAAGGCCACCCACCGCATGATGTACGAAGTCGTCGCGGACGAGTACGGCCTCAAATTCGAGGCGAAGCCCCTCGACATATTCACCCAGTCGGGCGACGACCGCTATACCAACGCCGACAAGATGATCATCAAGGGCGCGCAGATCCTCCCCCACGCCCTCATCAACAACGTAAAGACCAAGCTCGGCGAGCACGGCGAAAAGCTCCTTGAGTACGTCAAGTGGCTCCGCGACCGCGTCCTCACCCTCCGCACGAGCGAGGACTACCTCCCGATATTCCACATCGACGTTTACGGCACCATCGGCGCCGCCTTCGGCAACGACAACTACAAGGCGATGGCCGACTACATGAAGGAGCTCGAGGAGGCCGCGAAGCCCTTCCACCTCCGCATAGAGGGACCGATGGACGTTGAGGACCGCGAGAAGCAGATGCTTGCCCTTAAGGCCATCACGAAGGAGCTTGACGACCGCGGCATCAACGTCGAGATCGTCGCCGACGAGTGGTGCAACACCCTCGAGGACATCAAGTACTTCGCCGACAACAAGGCCGGTCACATGGTACAGATAAAGACCCCCGACCTCGGCGGCATCAACAACACGATCGAGGCCGTCCTCTACTGCAAGGAGCGCGGCATCGGCGCTTACCAGGGCGGCACCTGCAACGAGACCGACCGTTCCGCGCAGGTCTGCGTACAGTGCGCCATGGCGACCCGTCCCGATCAGATTTTGGCCAAACCCGGTATGGGCGTAGACGAAGGCTACATGATAGTCTTTAACGAGATGCAGAGGATTCTCGCTTACGCCGCTGCGAAGAAAAACAACTGATCCGGCTATGATCGATAACACGGGGCTTCGGCTCCGTGTTTTTTTCCGGCTTTCGCCGGACATGTCCCGCAGGAGCGGCCTTACTTGCTTGACTTTTCGCGTTCCGCGGCTGTCGCGCCGCGTACGCGCTGACCCGCGCGGCTCCCTTCGGTCGCATGCGGGCCTTGCCCGCATTCCGGCCAAACCCGGTATGGGCGTCGACGAAGGCTACATGATAGTCTTTAACGAGATGCAGAGGATACTCGCTTACGCCGCCGCGAAGAAAATGTAAGTCCCGAAGACAAAACGCTCGGGAGACGCTTTTTTCGGAAGCGTCTCCTTTTTTTGAGCCAAAGGCATGTTGCATAACGCCCGATTTTCGTGTAAAATGAGGGGTGAATGAAAAAACGGAGGACGGCATAATGAACGACAGGATCGCGCATGACAACAAAACGCTCGTGGATTTCTGGAACGCGGCCTTCGCCCTTACGGACGAGGAGCGCGCCGGAATGATGAACGAAGCTCCGGAAAGCCCCGAATGTCTCGCGCCGTCGCCGAAGCTCTACGCGGCGGCATGCGCTCTCGGTAAAAGGAAAAAGGTCATCGACCTCGGCTGCGGTCAGGGCTGGGCGGCGATCGCCGCGGCCAAGGCCGGCTGTCCCGATGTAACGGCGGCGGATCCCGCCCCGAACGCGGCCTCCGCGGCGGAGCTCTGCGCAAACGCCTTCGGCGTCGGGAGCAGGGTGCACGCGGTCGCCATGCCCGACGGCTGGCTCGGTACCGTGCCCGACGGCGAGTACGACGGCCTCATTTCGGTCAACGTGCTCGACACCGTCCCGCCCGAGACCTCCCGCGAGCTGATCCGCGAGGCGGCGAGGATCGTATCCGCTGACGCCGACGTGGTGATCGGGCTCAACTACTATCTCTCCCCCGAGGCCGCCGCGGAGAGGAATATCCCGCTCGGCGACGGCGGCGAGATGTATCTTGACGGCGTGCTCCGCCTCGTTTCGAGGTCGGACGGCGAGTGGGAGGCGCTCTTCAAGCCGTACTTCTCCGTCGAGAGCCTCGGGTATTATTCCTGGCCGGGAGAAACGAAGGAAACGAGAAGGCTCTTCCGCCTTAAAAAGAAATGAGAACGCGCGGGAGCTTCCCGACCGTTTACCGATATTCCCGACAGTTCGCCGCAAAGGAGGAATGAAACGTGAGTAAGAACACCGGCAGCAAGTCATTCAGGCTCGTCGCGCTGATAGTCGCGGCGCTCTTCGTCGTCGGCTTCATCGTGTTCATCGCCGTCGAGCTTCATCAGCAGAACGAGAAGCTCATCGAGCTCAACCAGGAAAGATGGCGCCTACAGGAGCGCGTCGACGAATTAACGCGCGAGCAGGAGAGGCTCCAGTCCGATATCGAGTTCACCAAGAGCCTCGAAGGGCTCCTGCAGTACGCGAGGGATCACCTGGGCTATATCGAGCCCGGCGATACGAGGATAGAAGACGGTGAATAAATACGCCGTCATCGACATAGGCTCCAATTCCGTGAGGTTCGCCGAGGAGGTGAACGGCGCGTTCCCCGAAAGGGAGATCTACACCACGCGGCTCGGATCAGGGCTCGCGAGGACGGGCATGCTCTCGGATGAGGCTATGGCGAAAAGCGTCGCTGTGATGAAGGAGCTTGCCCGCCGCGCGCGCGCAGACGGCTTCGTTCCCGCGGGCTACGCCACGAGCGCCGTGCGCGACGCCGCAAACGGCCCGGCGTTCAGGGAAAGGGTCGAGGCCGAATGCGGCTTTCCCGTCGAGGTACTTTCGGGCGAGGAGGAGGCGCGGCTCGCGTTTCTCGGCGCTGCCGGCCGCGGCGGGTTCGACGCCATGCTCGACATCGGCGGCGCGTCCATGCAGATCGTTACCGCGGACATGCGCGTGAGCTTCCGCGCGGGATGCGTCCGCTGTTCGGATATCGCCCGCGAAGCCGTCGGCGCTTTCTCCCCCGACGACCGCCCGCTCGAGCAGAGGCGCGCCGTCGAAGCTTACCTCGACGGAATATTCGACCTTCCCTGTTTTGACGCGGGAAGGCTCGTCGGCGTCGGCGGAACGATAACGACGCTCGCGGCGCTCGAGACCGGGCTCGACCGTTTTGACCCCGAAAGCGTCGAAAGCGTCGAAATTACCCCCTCTTCCCTCGAAAGCCGCATCGCCGCGCTGATCGGTATGGGCGAAAGGCGGCGGGAAGACCCGTTCCTGCGCGAGCGTCACGACGTGATACTCTATGGCGCGTACATTCTGGCATATGCCCTCAAAAGGCTCCGTGCGAAGTCGATATCGGCAAGCTGTGCGGACGGCATGGAGGGCTATCTTATGAGATTGAAGTATAATGGAGACCACAGATAAAACCGAGCGCGTGTCCCTTTTGAAGCTCTTCTTCGCCTTCATGCGGATAGGCGCGTTCACGTTCGGCGGCGGCTATGCAATGCTGCCCATGCTCGAGCGCGAATGCGTCGATAAAACGGGCTGGGTCACGCATGAAGAGCTCCTCGACTATTTCGCGATAGGTCAGTGCACGCCCGGCGTGATAGCGGTCAACACCGCTACCTTCGTCGGCAAAAAGCACAGGGGCTTTTTGGGCGCGCTCGCGGCCACGGCGGGAGTCGTGCTCCCGTCGTTCGTGATAATCTGCGTGCTCACCGCTCTGCTCGCGAACTTCGCCGACATCCCCGCCGTCAAATACGCCCTTTACGGCATACGCGTCGCGGTCGGCGTACTCATAATCAATACCGTGATAAAACTCGTCAGGGAAAAGATCAAGGACGCGCTCGGCTATGTGCTCGCCGTGCTCGCCTTCGTATTGGTCGCGCTTCCCTCGACGCTCGGCCTTTCCTTCCGCATATCGCCCGTTTTCGTCGTAATCGGCGCGGCGATCATCGGCATAGTCCGCATGCTGATCGCGGACGGCGCAAAGAAGAAGGGAGGCGGCGAATGAGCCTCTATCTCACCCTCATATTCGAGTTCTTCAAGATTGGCCTCTTCGCCGCGGGCGGGGGGCTCGCGACGCTCCCGTTTCTGAACGAACTTGCGGACAAATACCCCTGGCTCACCTCCGAGATGATAAGTCAGATGGTCGCGCTTTCCGAATCCACGCCCGGCCCTCTCGGCATAAACATGGCGACGTACGCGGGCTACATGGCGGGCTATTCCACGTTCGGCAGTCCCATTCTGGGCGTGACGACCGCGCTGACCGCGACGGCCTCGCTCGTCGCGCCGTCGTTCATAATAATACTGATCGTGGCGCGCATGCTGGATAAGTACAAGAACTCACGCTTCGTGAACGCCGCGTTCTCCACCCTGCGACCCGCCGTCGCCGGGCTCATCGCCGCCGCCGCGTGGTCGGTGATCGGCGCGGTGCTGTTCAACTTCACGGCGTCGTCCTTCGGCGAGGCGTTCAGGCTGCCGGAGATGATACTCTTTGCCGTGATGATGGTCATAACGAACATCAAACCACTCAAAAAGCTTCATCCGCTGGTGTTCATCGCGTTCGCCGCCGTGTGCGGTATCGTGATAGGCTATACCGTCGGCTGGCAATAAACGGAAAGGCAGAATAAAACCATGGAACGCGATCTTAATAAGGCTCTCTGCGATTTTATCCGGTACCGCGAAACGATCAGGCACGCGATAAGGATGCAGAGCGACTACATATATCCCGTCGCCGCGGCGATGTTCCTCTCCGCGGGGAAAAAGCCGGACGCGGACGAGCTTAAAAAGGTGAGGAAGCTCGTGCGCGGCTCGGTATCGATCTTCTCGAACTTCCGCGGGAACACGGAGCTCCCGCTCGTCGCCATACTCGCCTCGGGGAACGATCCCGAGGGGGCGTGGGATCGCACGCAGAAGAACTACGCCCTTCTGAAGGAGCGCTTCATGGCCTCGGAGCATCTTGCGCTTGCCGCCGCCATGACCTGCTCCGGCAGGGACGGCGGCTTTTCGGAGACCGCCGTGCGCGCAAAGCGCATCTATAAGCGGATGCGCAGGGAGCATCCCTTCCTGACCGGCGCCGAGGATTCGGTCTTCGCCCTGCTCCTCGCGCTCGATCCGCGCTCCGACGACGAATTGATCGACGACATGGATGAGTGCTACCGCCTTCTCGATCTGCGCTTCCCGAAGGGCAACGGCATGCAGGCGGCCTCGCACGTGCTGGCGCTCGCGAATGGCTCGCCCCGCGACAAGGCCGACCGCATGATAGAGCTTTTCGACGCTGTCCGCGACGCGGGCGGCAGGTACGGCACGGAGCTCGAGCTCGCGCAGCTCGCCGCGCTTTCCGTAACGGACGGCGACACGGCGGAGCTCGCGCGCCTCGTTATGGAGGCCGACTCGTTCCTCAAAAAGCAGAAGGGCTACCGTCCCGTATTCGGGCACACCCGCAGGACAAGGCTGATGCACGCCGCGCTGATCGTTTCGGTGATAAGCGGCGAGAACACCGCGAACGCCGTCGCAAGCCAGACCGCGCTCAGCATGATCGCCGCGCAGCAGGCGGCGATCTGCGCCATGGCAGCGTCTTCCTCCGCGGCCGCGGCAGCCGCCTCGTCCGGCGCGCATTGACGGGCGGAAATGCAAATATTGTGTAAACAGTTGCAATGGAACAGCATATGTTGTATAATATGGATTTAGGAACAAAAAAAGGAGACCCTGTTTGAAATGAGTAAAATTAAACTGTTCTCGGGCGGTGAGATCCCCGTCGAGATGCACCGCGTGTATACGGTGCAGAACATCAGGCTGATCCCCGTAAAGGATCGCCTGCACGCGCTCGACGAGGCGGGCAACTGCTCTTATAACTTAAAGTCCGAGGACGTCTTCATCGACATGCTGACCGACTCCGGCTGCAACGCCATGAGCGACCGTCAGTCCGCCGCCTTCCACGAGGCCGATTTCGCCTATGCCGGCGGCGCGAGCTATTACCGTCTTGCGGCAAAGATCAAGGAGCTTTTCGGCAAGGAGTATTTCCTCCCCGTGCACCAGGGCAGGGCGTGCGAGCATATGCTGGCAAGGAGCTTCGTCAAGCCCGGCGACATCGTCCCGACCAATTTCCATTTCTGCACCATACTGACGCAGGTCAGGCTCGCGGGAGGCACCGTGGTCGAGATGCTTCAGGACAAAGGCGTCACGACCCTCGGCGAGGACGGCTTCAAGGGCGATTACGACCTCGAGAAGCTCAAAAAGCTTCTTGACGAGACCCCGGCGGAGAAGATCCCCTTCCTCCGCATAGAGGCGGGCACAAACCTGATCGGCGGTCAGCCCATATCCATGGACAACATCAACGCCGTATCGAAGCTGGCGAGGGCGCACGGAGTAAGGGTGCTCCTCGACATGAGCCTCGCGATGGACAATATCCACTTCATCCGCGTGCGCGACGAGAAGCGCAAGAACATGACCGTCCGCGAGATCACCCGCGAGCTTGCCGACGCCGCCGACATAATCTATTTCAGCGGCAGGAAGCTGGGCTTCGCGCGCGGCGGCGGCATCTGCATGAACAGCAGATCGGACTTCCTCAAGGTCCGCGGCAACGTGACGACCTACGAGGGCTTCCCGACCTTCGGCGGAGTCAGCTCCGCGGAGCTCGAGATAATGCGCGTCGGCCTTGACGACACGATGGATCCCGACGTTATCTCCCAGGGACCCGATTTCATCGAATACATGGTCGACGAGTTCAAAAAGCGCGGCGTGCCCGTGGTCACCCCCGCCGGCGGCCTCGGCTGTCATCTTGACGCAGACAGGTTCTGCGCGCATCTCGGCCGCGAGGACTTCCGCGGCGCGGCGCTTGCTGCGGCGATCTATATCGTCAGCGGCGCGCGCGGCATGGAGCGCGGACTTTCGAGCGAGCTGCCCGAGGATTCCATCGCGCCGTTCGAGCTCGTGAGGCTCGCCGTGCCCCGCAGGGTGTACACCCTCTCGCACATCATGTACGTCATCGACCGCGTGACGTGGCTGTATCAGCACCGTGAGCTGATCGGCGCGCTGCGCTGGGAGGACGAGAGCATACCGGAGCACTCCTTCATCGACTTCCTGCGTCCCGTCGGCGACTGGCAGGAGAAGCTCGCAGAGGAGTACATGAAGACCGGGCTCGAATAAAATGAAGCTCATTATCGCGTCCAACAATTCGCATAAGGTCGCGGAGATCAAATCGATACTCGGCGAAAGGTTCAGCTCCGTCTTGAGCATGCGCGAGGCGGGGCTCGGGCTCGACGTCGAGGAAAACGCCCCGACGCTCGAGGGGAACGCCCGCAAGAAGGCGAGCGAGGTATTCGCTCTCGCCGACTCAATGGGGCTCCTGTCGGACGGCGACGCGGTGCTCGCGGACGACACGGGGCTTTTGGTCGACGCGTTGAACGGCGCTCCGGGCGTACGCTCCGCGAGGTTCGCGACCGACGGTCACGACGACGCCGCCAACCGAAAAAAGCTCCTTGAGGAGCTTCGGGACGTTCCTTATGAAATGCGCGGCGCGCATTTCGCGACGGCGATGGTGTTGAAGATAAAGGGCGCGAAGGACATAGAGGCGACCGGGCGCGTGTTCGGCCGCATTACGACCGAGGAACGCGGAGAAAACGGTTTCGGCTACGACTCGCTGTTCCTTTACGAGCCGTGGGGCAAGACCTTCGCGGAGGTCGGCCCCGATGGCAAGAACACGGTCAGCCACAGGAAGAACGCTCTTGCGCTCACGCTGGCGGCATTGAAGGGATCATGACGCGGATCGGCGTCATATCGGATACGCACGGGTCGTACGCGGCGATCGCCGCCTGCGTGAAAGCGGCGGGCGCGGTCGACGGCTGGTTCCATTTGGGGGACTACGCCTCCGACGCGAAACGGCTCGCCCAAATGACGGGGCTCCCCGTCTTTTCTGTTTTGGGCAACTGCGACGGCTTCCTGCCGGCGGCGTGCGTCGAGGACAGCTTTGATTCAAAGCAGAAGCTCATTTCGTCGGAGCGGGTCGTTGCCGTCGAGCGGGCGAGGATATTCCTCTGTCACGGGCATCACTACGACGTGGACATGGGGTCGTGGACGCTTTCGTACCGCGCGGAGGAGCTTTCAGCCGCCGCGGCGCTTTACGGACATACGCACCGCCCGTCGCTTTCGGCATACGGCTCGGTGCTTTTGCTGAACCCCGGGAGCCCGACGTTCCCGCGGGGCATGACGAAGCCCGGCTTCGCGGTGCTCGAGGTCGACGGCAAGGACGTCAACGCGAGGCTCGTTACCCTCGGAGAATAAAAAAAGCGGTTAAAACCGCTTTTTTTGCATTTTTCAGTCCTTGACGGCCTTGATGGAGAAGTGGACGATACCGCCCGGAGTGTTGACCTCGACGGTCTCGCCGACCTTATGCCCGATGAGGGCGGCGCCGACGGGAGAGTTGTTGGAGATGCGTCCCTTGAAGGGATCCGCCTCGGCCGCGCCGACGATCTGATACTCGAACTCGCGCTTCATTTCCTTATGACGGAGCGTAACGGTCGAGCCGACGGCGACGGTGTTCTTCGCGGAGACCTCGCTGCCGATGACTATGGCGTTTTTGAGCATCGCTTCGAGCTCGGCGATCTCGTATTCGTTCTTTGCCTGAAGCTCCTTGGCGGCGTCATACTCGGCGTTCTCGGACAGATCGCCCTGCCCCCTCGCCTCGGAAATGAGCTCCGCGATCTCGGTACGGCGAATGTTTTTAAGGTAAGAAAGCTTATCGTCCAGCTCTTTTCTTCCTTCCGGAGTCAAATAAACCTCTGCCATTATTGTGTTCCTTTCGAGCAAACAGATTGAAGCGGAATATCCGCCTATGCATTATAGTAAGCTATTCCCCCGTTGTCAATAGCTGATCCCCGAATTTTCGCAATATACCGAGCATTTCTTCGGGAGAGCCCGCCGTGTTGACGGCGCGGCGCACGTCGAGCGCTCCGCGCATGCCCTTCGTGTACCACGCCATGTGCTTTCGAAGCTCGGGGAAGAGCTTCGGATCCTTCTTTTCGAGGAACAGCTCCGCGTGGCGCACCGCCTCGCTCATGCGCTCGAAGTCGGTGGGCGGCGTATAGGGCGCGTTCGAGAGCGCAGCGCGTATCTCCCCGAATATGAATGGGTTCCCGCGCGCGCCGCGCGCGACCATCACCCCCGCGCAGCCGGTATAGTCGAGCATCGCCTTCGCGGACTCGCCGGAGAACACGTCGCCGTTGCCTATGACCGGTATCTTTACGGCGCGTACGACGTCCCTTATTATATCGCGGTCGGCCTCGCCGTGATAGAGCTGTTCGCGGGTGCGTCCGTGAACGGTCAGAAGGCTCGCCCCGTTCTCCTCCATTATCCCCGCGAACTCCACGGCGTTCACGTGACCGTCGTCCCAGCCCTTTCTGAACTTGCAGCTTACGGGCAGCTCCGTCGCCCTCGCGGCGGCGTACATGAGCTTCGCCGCCCTCTTTTCGTCGAGCATCAGCGCGGAGCCCTCGCCGTTTGACGTGATCTTCGGCATGGGGCAGCCCATGTTTATGTCGATCATGGCGATCTCGCCGGGGTATTCGTCCGCGATCCGCTTTATCATGTCGGCGACGATATCGGGCTCGGAGCCGAAAAGCTGCACGGCGCATGGCTTTTCGTTATCCGCGGCGGCAAGGAGCGCTTCGGTCTTCTTCCCGCCGTACTTGAGCCCCTTGGCGCTGACCATTTCGGTGTATGTGAAATCACAGCCGTGCTCAACGCATATACTGCGGAACACGGCGTCGGTGATACCCGCCATCGGCGCGAGCACCGCGGGCGGATCGTGTTTTTTGAATACGGGAAGCGTCAATTCGACTGCGTCTCCAGTTTGCTCATATCGGACGTCGCCTGGGGCTCCGCCTCGGGGTTTTCTTCCAAAATGTCGATGGAATCGATCATCCAGCGGCCGTCGACTTTTATAAGGTGTATCCGCGCGAGCGTGCTCGTCCACGCGGGCATGGGATCGGTTATCTCCTCGGAAGCGGGACTGCCGGTGATGGTCGGAATCCTTTCCTCATAGGTGATATAGCCCGAGCTCGACCACGGGAACACGCTTATGCCCTTAATCTCATACCTGTAATCGAAATTGTCGACGAGGTAGTCGGAATACGGGCGGTCAAGGAGCAGCGGATCGTTCGAGAGGAAATTGAGCGTGAAATGCTGTTCGAGATCCGCCGACGCGCCGTTTTTCAAAACGGTATCGGCGCGGAGCTCCATGCCCTCGGTCACGATGACGTACATGTTGCTTATGTACATCGCCTCGGTGAAAACGGCGTACGCCGCCGCGAGCAGCAGACTTACGATTATGACTGCGCGGAGCACGTACCATATGGAGCGCCGGACGGTGCCGAGCGGATTCGATCTTTCCCTGTTTTTAGCCATTTACAGCCTGCTTGATAGCCTTTGCGAGCTGGTCGCCGCAGGAGGTGGGGCCTCCGCCGCAGCTGATGCCCTCGAGCCTTTCGACGGCGAACTCTGCAGGAGCGCCCTCGAGGAGCGAGCCTATCGCCTTGAGATTGCCGTTGCAGCCGTTGGTGAAAACGATGTTGTGGAGCTTGCCGTCCTCGATGTCGAAATCGATCATCGTGGAGCAGGTGCCCGAAGTCTTATAGGTGTAATGCATGCTGTTCCTTTCCGTCAGATATCGACCCTGCCCTCGAATACCTTTTCGGCGGGGCCTGACATGTAGATATTGCTTTCGCCGTCCCATTCGATGCGCAAGGCGCCGAGGGGCACGCGCACGGAGACGACCCTGTCGGTGAGACCCGACCTTATGCACGCCGCGGCGGCCGCAGTCGCGCCGGTGCCGCAGCAAAGCGTCACCCCGCAGCCGCGCTCCCACGTCCTCAACACGAGGGTGCGGCGATCCTCCACCTCGACGAACGAGACGTTGGTCTTTTCGGGGAAATAGGGATGGTGCTCGAGCGGCAGCCCGTATTTTTCGAGATCGAGCGAGCGCACGTCATCGGTGAATACTATTAGCTGCGGGATACCGGAATTGACGGCGGTCGCGATGAACTCGCGGTCCGCGGACGCGATCGGCTGCATGATGAACTCTTCCGTGCCGCAGTCCATGGGGATATCGCCCGTCAGGAATTTCGGCACGCCCATGTCCACGCGGACGGACTTGACCTCGCCGTCCTTGATCAAAAGCTGCGGACGCTTCACGCCGGCGAGCGTGTCGACGGTGAACTCGTCGCGGGGGATGATCCCCGATTCGTAGACCACGCGCGCAAAGCAGCGTATGCCGTTGCCGCACATCTCGGCCTGGGTGCCGTCGGAGTTATAGACCAGCATCGCGATATCCGCGGCGTCGGTATCCTTGGCGACGAGCAGGCAGTCGCCGCCGATGCCCGTGCGGCGGTTGCAGAGCTTCCTCGCGGCGCGGGGCATGTCGTAGGGGGCTATCCTGTTATCGCGGTCGTCGATAACGATCATGTCGTTGCCGAGACCGTGGAGCTTGTAAAAGTATTTTTCCATCGTTCCTCCGGTTTTTGGAGCCTGTTTTGTTATTATAACCCTTTCAGTCCCCGTCCGCAAGTCCCCGTTCCCTTAAAAGCACGGCAAAACCGTTCGCGGGGACGGTGACGGTCAGTCTGCCGTCGAACGACGCGCGCCTTAAGGAGGCGGCGTTAAAGTACTCGCCGGTCAAGCTCGGCGCGGTCTCGCCCTCCGTAAAGTCCGCGGGCGTCAGCGCGACCGTGCGGGCGGCGCCGCGGTTGACCACGGTGAGCGCCTCGTCGTCCCCGAGCTTCCTCAATATGACGAATACGTCCCTCGCGGGGGCGGCGAACGCCGTAAGCCCCTCCCCGAACACCCTGTTCGCTGCGCGGACGGAGGTCAGCATGCGGTAGTGCGCGAGGAGCTCCGCATCCTCCCTGCCCCAGGGATACGGCCTGCGGCAGAAGGGATCTGCGAGCCCCGTGAGCCCCGCCTCGTCGCCGTAATAGATGCAGGGCGAAAAGGGCATGGCGAACTGCAGGGCGGAAGCCTGCTTGAGCCGCTTTTTGCCGAGAGCGGCGTCCTCGGGGGACGGAGCCCACTTCGCCTGCTTTTCACGCGGGATGCTGTCCTTTTTGGGCGAGCCGGACAGCACGGAGAGTATCCTGAACGTGTCGTGCGAGCCCAAAAAGCCCAGCTGTGCGCGCATAAAGTCCCCGGGATAGCCCTCGAGCTGGGCGCCGAGAGCCGCGCGTATGCCGGCGGAATCGGTCCTGCCCATAAGGAAATCGACGGTCGCCTCCATGAACGGATAGTCCATAACGCCGTCCAGCTCCTCGCCGTTTAAGTATTCGCGCCGGCGGCCGAAGCAGTCGGTCTTCAGCGCCGCGTCCTCCCAGACCTCGCCGATCAGCACGGCCTCGGGATCGATGGCCTTCAGCCTCTTCCTCAAAAATTTGATGAACTCGTCGGGCAGCTCGTCCGCGACGTCGAGCCTCCAGCCGTCCGCGCCGAGCCGGATCCATTTTTCAAGCACCGTCGCGACGAAATCCATGTAGGACGGCGTGAGCTCGTTCACCTCGGGCAGAGTCTCGAAATCCCACCAGCAGCGGAAGCCGTTCTTGTAGCGCGGGGAAAAATCGTACCACTCGCGGTAGGGCGAGGTCTTGTCCCCGTAAGCGCCCTTGCCGTAGGTGCCGCGCACGTCGAAATAGCGGCTGTCGTCGCCCGTATGGGAGAAAACGCCGTCGAGAATGAGCTTTATGCCCGCCTTGTGAAGCTCCCCGGCAAGCTCGGTGAAATCCTCCTCCGAGCCGAGGAGCGGATCGATCTTAAGATAATCGGATATCGAATAGCGGTGATTGTACGGCGATTCGAATATCGGGTTGAGATACAGGATGTTGACGTTTAGGGACTTAAAATACGGTATTCGGTCAATTATGCCCCTAATATTGCCCAAATAATAGTCGGATGGGCTGTAAAACCGCTCTCCGGCGCGAGGGGCGTAATCGACCTCCTCGTTCCAGCGCTTTTCGGTGATGCGCCTGCCCATGCTCCTGTGATAGGCGAGCGCGGAAGAAAGATGCGGATACGCGCCGATCGAGAAGCGGTCGGGGAACACCTGATAGGCGATCCCGCCCATGAACGCCGCGGGGGCCCTGAAATCCCGCGTATAGACCGTCACGCGGAAATCGTGCGGTATCTCCTTCGTCAGCTTGCATTCGCCCGAGCGGAGCACGCCGTCCTTCGCGCCGGCATAAAAGAGCTCGCCCTTGACCGTCACGCGGAAATTGTACCACATTATCGCCGGCGCCTCGGGAGCCTCGACGGTGAACTCGTGAACGACGAAGCCGTCCTTGTCGTACCTCGAGCCGTTAAAATACCTCTCCGTCCTGTCCCAGGTGCGGAGCACTGCGGAAGCCTCCCGGGCGTCTGCGCCCGAAAGGTACAGCCTTAACGTGACCTTCTCCCCCGAGGCGAGCGCGCCGAAGGGCTCGCGGAAGGCGAGCGATCTCGAATCGTGAAAAGCGTTGATATCCGGCATGGTGTTCTCCAAATCGAAAACTTTCCTAAAGTATAACATATTCCGCGGCGTTCCTCAACATCGTATCGCTTGACAATCGGGCGATTCCCCTTATAATGTTCATAGAAATCTTTTCACGAGAGGTAATCCATGAAAAAACGCATCGTTTCCGCCGTGCTCATAGCGGTACTTATCGTTTCCCTTACCGGCTGCAGGCTTATAAACAGCATTTTCGGCAAGAACGACCAGCCGGGCGTCAACGACGTCAATCCCGACAACGTCGACCTTAACGACTATTCCGATTACGGCGACGTCTCCGCTTTCTGGGAGCAGCTCTATCTCGACTGGCTCGCCGCCGAAGAGCGCGGCTACGTCTGGACCATCACCATCGACGAGGTCGCCGTCGTCGACGCTCTCGGTCTTGCGAAGGTCACCTACGATCTCGACCTTTCCTGCAGCCACGTCGGCGAGGATATGTTCGGCGTGTACCGCGGCGCGATGGCTATGAGCTTCGATGCGGATATCTCCGGCGTTTACGAGATGTTCAAGCTCCTTGGCGGCAAGTCGAAGTCCGACACGAAGGGCTGGTTCAGGAACGACCGCTTCATAATGGAGATCACCCCCTATAACGCCGATAAGGAGCACGCGTTCATCTCCACGCTCGAGCCCGAGGATCAGGGCGGCGAGGGCGAAGCCTCCTACGCGGCTGTCGCCGAGGCGCTGATCGCGCTGATCGGCTCGAAGGACAAAGATTTCGAGAAGACCTCCTCGCCTCTCGGCTACTGGTTCGACTGGGATTATCACATGACCTCGGGCGACATGAGCAGCTTCTTCTCGGTAAGCGGCGTGTTCTCCGGCGTTTCATACAGCGCCGAGGGCTCGAGCGATTCTTCCGGCGGGCATATCTCCGGCAGCGCCATCGCGCATGAGCCCTTCATCGGCGCGACGTTCACCGATCGTTACAGCGAGGACTTCCAGAGCCCCTTCCCCTATATCATCCGCGTTTACGAGACGGGCGAGGTCGTGCTGGAGCTCCATTCCGCTAACGGCGGTCCGGTGGTGGTCAAGTTCTACGGCACGATCGATAAGGTCCCCGTCGAGGCGACGACCACGGTGCACTGACGCAAGCAATAAAAAAGGACGG
Source organism: Clostridia bacterium (assembly GCA_017614315.1). Classification (GTDB taxonomy): domain Bacteria; phylum Bacillota; class Clostridia; order Christensenellales; family CAG-138; genus UBA3857. Next base: position 102,005 of record JAGACA010000009.1, read on the forward strand.
CTGAAGAGATACTCTGTAAAGGGTGGTTTTCAACCGCTACTACAGAATAGCTGTGCGATGATCTTTCTGCGGTAAATGAATGATAGCAGCTATCGGAAAGGAGCTTTTTCTCGGCAAGTAAAAAACAAAAAACGTGTCATTCTGAGCCGCAAGGCGAAGAATCTCTGAACGCAAGATCGAATACATCATAGTTTCGCTCTGAGATCCTTCCTCGCTTCGCTCCTCAGGATGACATTCCTTTTTTCTGGAAGGGCGCACTTACTCACCACCTGCGGCGGCGGGACGTGCGTTTCAAATGAACAAAAACCTTCCGAGAAGGAATTGCTTCCCGAAAGGTTCAAATCCGATTCATTCCGACAAACCGGAAATTGCCTGTCTTTATCTGTTAACAGATAATTCTTTCTTTGCTTCCTCAACGGCATCTGTGTCCGAACTGCACATAGCCTTTGCAAGCCATAGCTCCGCCCGCGCGCGATTTTGCACTACATAGATTCCACGATTATAAAAACGCCCCACAAGCTCCATGCCCTTTCCATATCCGGCATTAGCAGATTCAAGATACAGTTCAAATGCTTTTGCCAAATCGGCGTTTGTGCCATAGCCATAGTGATAACAAATGCCCAAATTATAGGTTGCTTCAATGTGACCCAAATCATGAGCTTGGGTCAGCAGCTTAAAAGCAAGATCATTGTCCTCCGGTACACCGTCCCCATAGATGTGTTTCATAGCAAGCTGATACAGTTCCTGTCCCTCCATGTTTTTCCTCCGTTAATCCTAATTTGTTGCATTGATTCTATCACAAATTCTTATCATTCGCAACGAAACAGCACAGCCGACCGAATAACCGACTGTGCTGTTGAAATCCCCCTTGACAGAATGCCTCCGAGCCGTCCTTTTTTGTTATGCCTTTATTTCTTGACGATGATCGTCACGCCGAGCGCTCCGACCTCGAGGGTGCCGGCCGCCTCGCCGAAGGGCTGCGCAGCGACTATCCAGCCCTCGAGCAGCAGACGGTACTCGCCGTCGAGCTCGAAGCTCTTCGCCTCGGCGTTCGGGTTGATGTACGCCCTTGCGACCTCCTCGCCCTCGACCGACCACACGACCTTGATGACGTTGCCGTCAAGCACCTCGCAGGTCACGTCCGCCGTTGTGAAGAAGGGGTTCGCGCGGCGCATGCGGATGAGCTGGCGGTAGAAGTTGCGCATGAGCATGACGTCCGAAGCCTGCGTCAGCGCGTCCCAATCGATGTTGTTCACGCTGTCGGGGGAGTTGTAGGAGTTGTGATCTCCGCCCTTTGTCCTCAGCATCTCCTCGCCCGCCAGGAAGAACGGCGTGCCCTTCGAGAGCATGACTATCGCCGCGCCGAAGCGGTTCATCTTGAGACGCTCCTCGTCCGAAGCGTCGGGGTTCGAGAGCTGAAGCTTATCCCAGAGCGTGTTGTTGTCGTGGCAGGCCATGTAGTTTATTACCTCGAAGCGGTCTACGCTCCAGCCCGACGCCTGATAATTCGCGCCGCCCTCGATGCCGAATACGACGTTGGGAGCCGTGCTCGTCTTGCCGTTGATGTAGCCCTTGTCCGCGGAATTGAACACGGAGCCCTTGAGACCGTCCCTGATCGTGTCGTTGAACACCGCGACGCCGCCGATGCCGTGCGGGACGATCTTATTGATGTTCTTCTGGTTCGCCATCTTGTTGGCGTTCAGCGTCGTGGTGCCGCCCGTCCAGCCCTCGCCGTAGATTATTGCGTGGGGGTTGATCGCGTGCACGGCCTCCTCGATCGCCTGCATGGTCTCGATATCGTGGAGCGCCATGAGGTCGAAGCGGAAGCCGTCAAGGTGGTACTCCTTCGCCCAGTAGGTCACGGAGTCGACCATGAACTTCCTGAACATGGCGCGCTCCGAGGCGGTCTCGTTGCCGCAGCCGGAGCCGTTCGACAGCTCGCCCGAGGGGGTGTAGCGGTAGTAGTAATAGGGAACGATCTTATTGAAATTGGAATCCGCGGAGTAGGTGTGGTTGTAGACGACGTCCATAACTACGCCGATGCCCGCGTCGTGCAGCGCCTGGACCATCTGCTTGAACTCGTTGATCCTGACCTCGCCGTGATAGGGATCGGTCGAGTAGCTGCCCTCGGGAGCGTTGTAGTTCTTGGGATCGTAGCCCCAGTTGAACTGAGGCTCATCCGAGGCCTCGTTGACCGTTGCGTAGTCGTAGACCGGCTGCAGATGGACGTGGGTGATGCCGAGATCGATGAGGTAATCGAGACCGACCGCCTCACCGGAGGCGTTCTTGAGACCGGTCTCGGTGAAGGCGAGATACTTGCCGGGATATGCCGAGCCCTCGATCCTGTTCGAGAAGTCGCGGACGTGCACCTCCCAGATGATCGCCTCGTTATAGGCCTCGATATCGGAGTAGTACCTGTCGTTCGCCCAGCCCTCGGGGTTGGTCGAGGCAAGCGCGACGACCATACCGCGGTCGCCGTTCACGCCGACGGCCTTCGCGTACGGATCGACGACCTCGAAGGTGCCGACCGCCGTGGTGACGGTATAGGTGTAATAGGTAAGATTGTTCCATTCGGAGGAAGCGCTCCACACGCCCTTATCGCCCCTCGTCATCTCGACGGTCTCGATAAGCGAGTCGCCGTCGCCCGAGGTATAGAGATTGAGCTTGACCTCGCTCGCGGTGGGCGCCCATACCTTGAACACGGTGCCGTCCCCGGATAATACCGCGCCGAGATCGTCGCCGTCATAGGTGTACCTGTCGATGAACTCCTGCGTGTCGAAAACGGCGGTCGGGACAGCGGTCTTTTCCTCGTAGCCCTCTATCACGACGGTGTAGAGCTTCGATATGTCGAGCTCCTCCTTGAGCGTGATGACGCCGGTAACGACCTCGTTATTGAGGCTCGAAACGCTCTCGATCTCGATCTCGCGGTCGCCCTCGAGGACCTTGATCTGGTCGAGAGAGGTGATCCTCATCGCGGGAGTGATATTGTATTTGATCTGATTCATGGCGACGATGCCCGCCAGATTGAACACCTTTTCCTGATACAAAGTCTTGCCTCCGTCATTCGACTTGTACTGCGCGCCTTCGCCCGCCTTCAGGTAGATCTCGGTGGTATCGCCCTCGATCTTTGCCCAGCGGTCGCCTTCATAGTCCTTTTCGGCGTCGCCCCAGGACGAGCCGCCGGGGTTGGAGCAATTCTTCCTTACGATGAAGCCGACCTCGGTTATGTCCTCCGGAACGTTGAGCATGACCTTTACGCCGTACTCGCAGGGGTGGAAGAGGTATCCGCGGCCGTCGGCGTTCGGGTACCATATCCACATATCGCATTTATCGTAATTCACTCCCGGGCAGCTCCAGTAGAACACCAGCCGGTTCGTGCCCGGTTCGCGCGGGAGCTCGTACTCCTCATTATCGCCGCCGGGTTCGTCCGTCGGAGCCGCGGTTGGCGCCTCCGTGGGATCGACGTCGTTCGGAACGTTCGGCTCCGTTTTGCAGCCGTAAGCCGCAAGCATGAACAGAACGAGAAGTATGGCCAAAAATCTTTTCATTGAAAAATCCTCCTCGGATCAGATTATATATATTCTATACCATGCAGTCCGTTATTTCAATATTAAAATGAGGTTTTTTGTTATTCGCCGTCCCGGTAAAGCTCGCCCGAATCGTAATGCGTGTGATACTTGATCGGGTGGAGGAGCTTGAAAAGAGAGCGCTTTCCCTCCGTGCCGACGTCCACGCGGTTTATCATGGTGAAGCCGCGGAAGGGAGGAAGGTATGAAATGAGATCGTTCACGTCCGCGAAGTTCTTGCAGACGGTGCAGAGCGTTGAGAAGTATTTGAGCGTCCTTTCCTTGTTCATCGGGGTGTACTTGAACGGACGGACGCTGCCGAAGGTGTAAAGATAGGGCTTTACGCCGAAATTGAAATTGAGGTCCTGCGCCGAGAGGCACGCGATGCCCGCGCCGAGCGACCAGCCGACTATCTCCGTCGCCGCGTCGGGATGAAGCTCGTAAAGCCTCTTCCAGCCGTCCCTGACCTCGTGCTTGACGGCTAAATACATATTCGCCCAGCCGTGATGGACGCGGAGCTGCAGGGGCTGACCCTCGAAATCGATCGCGCGGTAATAGCGGCTCGAGAACTCGAATATGTTCGCGACCCAGTCGGTGAAGCCGTTGGTGCACTGGAAATTGATCTGGATAACGCCGCGCTCTTCCTCGTAATGGATCTCGTAATTGACCTCGTGCTCGATATTAAAAACGCCGCTTTTGTATTTTTTGGCGGCGTAATCGACGCTGTACGTACGGCTGCCCGTATGCGTATAGTCCTCGCTGGTGTTTATGAAATATTCGTTGTATGGAAGATGGCGGTAATTCATTGATCGAATACGTGGAGCCTGAGCTCGCGCGAGATATGCTCCATCGCCTTGACCGCGGCCTTGCTGTTGCCGAACTTGTCGAGCGCGGGGCCGTAGAAGCCTATCCCCATCGGACCCTTCGCCGCGCAGGTCAAGCCCCCGCCGACGCCGCTCTTCGACGGCACGCCGACGCGTACGCCGTATTTGCCGGAGTAATCGTACATGCCGCAGGTGAACATTATGCTCTTAACGGTGCGGGCGTGATCCTCGGAAATGAGCCTTTCGCCCGATATGGGATCGACGCCGCCGTTTGCGAGCACGAGCCCGAGCGCGGCGAGCGACTTCGCCGTGACGGACAGGGAGCACATCCTGAAATAGAGATCGACCGTCCTCTTGGGATCGGACTGAAGCACGCCCTTCGATCTGAGAAGATACCCGATCGCGCGGTTCCTGTCGCCGGTCATGAACTCGCTCCTGAATACCCTTTCGTCCACGTTGATCCCGTCGTCGCGGCAGAGCTTTCTTGCGAAGTCCATAAGGTCGGCGAAGCTGACCTCGTCGGCGAGCAGGCTGACAGTCTGGATCGCGCCGGCGTTTATCATGGGATTGAAGGGCAGATTGCTCCTCGTGTCGAGCTTGAGTATGGAATTGAACGAATCGCCCGACGGCTCCATCATGACGTGCGCGAAAGTCTCGTCGAAGCCCTTGAACGTGAGCGCCGCCGCGAGGACTATGACCTTGCTGACGGACTGCGCCGAAAAGCGCGTGCCGACGTCGCCGAAGGAAAGGCTCTCCCCCGACTTGTCCAGCATATACATGCCGAAGGCGTTGGGATCGGCCTTTGCGAGCTCCGGTATGTAATCCGCCACCTCGCCGGATGATGCGGCGGCGAGGCCGATCTTATAAGCCTCGCCGAATACGCGTTTTATTTTTTCTCTTTCGTCGTTGTTCACAGGACTTCGTTTTCCTTAAACGGTTTTCGGATGGGGAGCAGGAGAAACTCCTGACTCCCGGCTCCCGACTTATTTGAAGTACAGGCTCGCCGCGTCGTAGAACTCCTTGTCGACTTCCTTGCGGATATTGACGGCGCGGTCGAGATCCGCCGCTACGATCTGGTTGCCCGACATGCCGACCATGTTGCCGTATTTCTTCTCGACGACGAGCTCGCCGGCCTTTATGCCGAGACGGGTGCCGAGCACGCGGTCAAAGGCGCAGGGCGCGCCGCCGCGCTGAACGTGACCGAGCACGACGGGACGGCACTCGAAATACTGCGCGTCCTGACCGAGCAGAGGATCGTTCTTCATGGCGTCCTCGATCATGTCGGAAAGATGCTTCGCAAGGTTCTTCTGGAGCAAGAGCTTGTTGCCGAAAGCGTCGGTGCCGACGTCGATCGACTCGCCGTCCTTGAGCTCGAAGCCCTCCGCCACCACGATGATGGTATAGTGATCGCCGCGCAGATACCTGCGCCTTACGAGGGAGACGATCTCATCGAAGGTCTTGGGGAACTCGGGGATCAGCACGAGATGCGCGTTCGCCGCAAGACCCGCCTGGAGCGCTATCCATCCGGTATGACGGCCCATGCACTCGACGACGATGCAGCGGGAATGTGCCTTCGCGGTGGTCTGCAGCCTGTCGATGGCCTCCATCGCGATATTCGAAGCGGTCTCGAAGCCGAACGTGTAGTCCGTGCAGGAAAGATCGTTGTCGATTGTCTTCGGAACGCCGATGACGTTTATGCCGCGCTTCCTCAGTTCGTTCGCGACGCCCAGGGTATCGTCACCGCCTATCGCGACAACGCCCTCAAGATCGAGAGCCCTCAATACCTCGATGATGGTCTCGGGGCCGTTCGGATCCGCCATTACGTTCGTGCGGGACGAGCCGATGATCGTGCCGCCCAGGGTCTGTATGCCCTCGACCTCCGCGGGGGTGAGCCAGCGCCCCTTCGCGTTGAGCGCGCCGCGCCAGCCGTTATGGAAGCCGAATACCTCCATGCCCGCCTCTGCGCACTTCTCAACGACGCCTCGGATGACCGCGTTAAGACCGGGACAGTCGCCGCCGCCGGTCAGTATGCCTATTTTCCTCATATCGTTCTCCTTGCCTTTCGGCCTTTTTTTAGTGGATTTTTTCATTGCTTTTCCTTGCTTTGCGTCAAAGAATACATTAACTTCGTCATTATAATATATCGTCCCTCAAAAATCAAGGGCTTTTTTCATCATAATAATATATAAATATATTAGCACTCAACGCTTGACAGTGCTAACAGAAGTGGTATAATAAGCTCGAACAAAGGAACAGAGACCGAACGGGATCCCGCGGGATCTCATGAGGCGAATGATCTCCGCTCGCTTTGCGCATAATAACCGTTATGGGTAAAGGAGGAATGACTTATGTTGTACCCGACAGTTTTCAATGACAGGATCTTCGACGATCTGTTTGACATGGCTTTCCCGGCGATGGACGTCGAAAGGAAGCTTTACGGCAAGAACGCCGCTCACGTTATGAGGACGGACGTTCACGAGCACGACGGCGGCTACGAGGTGGACATCGATCTGCCCGGCTTCAAGAAGGACGAGATCACCCTCTCCCTCGAGAACGGGTATCTGACCATCACCGCCGCGAAGGGACTCGATAAGGACGAGCAGGACAAGAAGGGCCGCCTGATCCGCCAGGAGCGTTACTCCGGCACGATGCAGAGAAACTTCTACGTCGGCAAGAACGTTACCGACGAGGAGATCAAGGCCAAATTCGAGGACGGCGTCCTGAAGCTCTCCGTCCCCAAGAAGGACGAGAAGAAGCTCCCCGAGAAGAAGACCATCATGATCGAAGGATGACCGCATGAAACGAATCCCCGCTTCAAAAGAAGCGGGGATTTTTTAGTCTTCCCTTTTGGGAAGGCCGCAGTTCCTGATTCCTGACTTTCAAGTCCGCGGGGCGGACTTTGCTCAATGCGAATTTATTCGAGCCCGTTTCCCGCTCCGGCGAAAAAGAGAATGGCTTTCGCCATTCTCTCGCTGGAGCGGGAAACGGGGCTCGAACCCGCCACCTCCGCCTTGGCAAGGCGGCGCTCTACCAAATGAGCTATTCCCGCGAATATCCGGTTTTTCCTTTCGGAACGAAAGCTATTATACGACGGGCGGCAAAGAATGTCAAGCGTTAATTTTCAAAAGCCCAAAATATACAAGCCGAGGGGCAAACTCCGTTTGCCCCTCGTTAGTATTCCTTACCTTATCAGATTTCCGCTGCCGATTTCCTTCATCGTGGTGAGCGGCACGACGTCGGCGTCGCCGGGCGTCGAGGCGCAGAGTATCATGCCCTTCGACTCGATGCCGCACATCTTCCTCGGCGCGAGGTTATAGACGATGACGACGTTTTTGCCGATCAGCTCCTCCGGCTTCACCCAGTCCCTTATGCCCGAGAGCACCGTACGCTTCTCGTCTCCGAGCTCGACCGTCAGGTTATAGAGGTGGTTCGACTTCTTCACCTCGGTACATTCGATGACCTTCGCGACGCGAAGATCGAGCTTTGCGAAATCGTCGTAAGTGATAAGGGGCTTTTCGTCCTTCTTCTCCTCCGCGGGTGCGGGAGTCCCCTCCTCCGCAGCTTTCATCGCGGCGGCCTTCTTCCTCTGCTCCTCGATCATGCTGCCCAAAAACTCCATCTCGGCCTTGGCGTCGATGCGCGGGAATATCGCCTCGCCCTTCGTGACCTCCGTGCCGGCGGGGATCAGTCCGAATTCCTTCATGCTGTCGCAGGACTTGAGGGCGTCGTCCTTTACGCCGAGCTGATCGAACATCTTCGGCGAGGTGTTCGGCATGAAGGGCTGTATCGCGATCGCGATAACGCGGAGAGCCTCCGCAAGGTTATAGAGCACCGTGCCGAGGCGGGCTTTCTTCGTCTCGTCCTTAGCGAGCACCCACGGCGCGGTCACGTCGATGTACTTGTTGCAGACGCCGACGAGCTTCCATATCTCCTGAAGGGCGATATGCGGATGGATGTCGTCCATCGCCCTGTCCATGCGTTCGAAGAGCGCCTTCGCGGTCGACACGACGGGTTCGTCCTCCTCGGGGACGGGGGCCGTGTTCGCGGGGATCCTTCCGCCGAAATATTTGCCGATCATCGCGACCGTGCGGGAAAGCAGGTTCCCGAGGTCGTTCGCGAGGTCGGAATTGATCCTTGTAATGAGCGTGGCGTTGTCGAAATTGCCGTCGTTGCCGAACGGGAACTCGGAGAGCAGGAAATAGCGCACCGCGTCCACGCCGTACCTTTCGACCAGCACGAACGGATCGACGACGTTGCCCTTGGACTTCGACATCTTTTCGCCGTCGAACAGCAGCCAGCCGTGACCGTAGATCTTCTTCGGGAGGGGCAGGCCGAGCGCCATCAGCATTATCGGCCAGATTATGGTGTGGAACCTGATTATCTCCTTGCCGACGATATGCACGTCGGCCGGCCAGAACTTCCTGTAAAGGGAGTCGTCGTCCGAAAGATAGCCTATCGCGGAGAGATAATTGACGAGCGCGTCGATCCAGACGTATATGACGTGGCGGTCGTCGAAGGGCACGGGCACGCCCCACTTGAACGTGCTCCTCGTGACGCAGAGATCCTCGCAGCCGGGGAGCAGGAAGTTACCCAGCATCTCGTTCGCCCTCGAAACGGGCTGTATGAAATCGGGGTTCTCCCTGATGTATTCGATCAGCCGCGGCGCGTATTTCTTTATGCGGAGGAAGTACGCCTCCTCCTTGGCGAGCTCGGTCTTCCTGCCGCAGTCGGGGCAGACGCCGCCCGCTTCCTTGAGCTGGGTCTCGGTCCAGAACGCCTCGCACTGGGTGCAGTAATGCCCCTCGTACTCGGACTTGTAGATGTCGCCCTGCTCGTAGAGCTTGTCGAACACCTTCTGAACGCACTCCATGTGACGCCTGTCGGTCGTCCTTATGAAGCCGTCGTTCGAGATGTTCATGAGCTCCCACAGCTTTTTGAAGCCCGCGGTTATCTCATCCGCGTATTCCTGCGGGGCGACGCCGGCCTTTTCGGCATATCTTTCGATCTTCTGGCCGTGCTCGTCGGTGCCGGTCAGAAAAAACACCTCGTGACCGGTCATGCGCTTATAGCGCGCGAGCGCGTCGGTATTGACCGTGCAGTACGTGTGCCCGATATGCGGGTTGGCGCTGGGGTAATAGATGGGGGTGGTTATGTAGTATTTGTTCATATCGGTAAACCTTTCAGGCAATTTTTACAGTCAGGAGTCGGAGATCCGTGACAGAGAGCGATAACTCCTCGCTCCTCATTCCTCATTCTTTATCTGTCCGTGTCCGTGGCGGTAGAGCTGGCGGCTGTCGAGCGCCCACTGGCGTTCGGTGAACTGCCCGGGAGCGACCCCCGCGAGAGCGTCGAACATCTCGAACATTCGGGCGTCGAGCATATCGATCTCCGACACGATCTCCGCCTCGGGGAACATCGGGAACTTCGGCGATCCGAACTCCGGCTGACCGTGGTGCGAAAGCAGTATGTGCGACAGGAGCGAGCTCAATTCCTCGGATACGGAGAGCTCCGCCGCCGCCTGCTCGACCATGCACACGCCCATGTTGATATGCCCCATGAGCTGTCCGCGCGCCGTATAGGCCGTCGCCACGCCGAGCTCGGATACCGAAAGCTCCTCGGTCTTCGCTATGTCGTGAAGTATCACGCCGGCATAGATGAGCTCCTCGGAAAGCTCGGGATAATAGGGCTTATAGATCCCGACGAGCTTCTTCGCGACCTCGAGCATGGTCCCCGTGTGGAACATGAGCCCTCCGCGCATGGCGTGATGGAGCCGGAGCGCGGCGGGATAGCTTTCGATCTTTTCCTTCCTGCCGCGAAGGAGGTACTGCGTGAGGCGGGAAAGCTCGCCGTCCCTGAACGTGCCGGCGAAGTCGTAGATCTTTTTGAACTCGGCGCTCGCGTCGACGGGTGAGCTCGGAACGATAAGGCTCATGTCGATATCGTCTTCGTCCTTCTTCTGACGGATACGCTCGATCTTGAGCTGTTCGACGTCTTTCCAGACGTTGACCGTGCCCCTGACCTTGATTATGTCGCCTACGGCGAAAACGCCGTGCGTCGCCGTGGAATAATCCCACAGCTTGGCGTTGATCTCGCCGCCCGCGTCCGCAAGCGTGAAATCGAGATAATCGGCGCCCTTGACGTTGTTTTTGACCGCGACGCTCTTAACGATGCAGAAGCCCTGCACCGCGCCGGTCTGATTATTGACGCAATTGGATAAGAGGTTCATCCTTCCCATATTCGTACGCCTCACTTATAATACTGGATCGAGCTGCGATCCACCGTGAAAACGAGCTTGTCGTCGTCGGCAAGTTCGAACACGATCGAAAACGCGCCTTCGCTGTCCGTGATCTTGACCGTCGCCCTGACGCCCGTTCGCGCGCCGGAATCGTCCCTGACGACGCTCGCTTCGGTGATCTCATACGTGAAATCGGAATCGTCCGTGCGGTAGATGTAATAATAGTCGCCGACCGTGTAAACGAGCTGTACCTCGTTCGGCTTGTATTTCGTCCTTACGATCCCGGATGCGTCGAGGCCGAGCATCCTCGCGATCAGCTCGTCGGTGTCCGTTATCGCGACCTTGCCGTAGCCCCTTATGTCGCTTTCGGGAAGCGCGCAGGTGTAGAGGCAGTAGATCATGTTCTCCGTCTTGCTCGCGGGGAACGAGTCGTCCTTATTGAATTCGCCGTAAATGCGGAAAGCCCGCGCGAGCTCTGTTATCCTCGCGGCCTCCTTCGCCGTGGGCGTATAGGCGCCGGTCTCGGCGTCGGGGACCTTTTTCCCGCAGGACGCGCACCCGGAGAGCGCGGCGAGCGCGAGAACAGCGGCTGTTATGATCATCAAATATCGTTTCATTTGCTTGCCTCCGTACAATCGACCATTTTATATGATACCATACGGCGCCCGTCATGTCAAAGGGAATAAATCCGCTCTTTACCTCGGGACGAAAATGGTGTAAAATAAATAGGTTGTAATGGCGTTTTTGCGTCCGCCGGAATAGATTTAAGTAACGGCGGCCGAAAAGGAGATCCGATGAAGAAAATTTTGATGACGGGCGGCGGCAGCGCGGGACACGTCACGCCGAATATCGCCCTTTTCCCGGAGCTTCGCGCTCACGGCTTCGAGATACACTATGCCGGCCTTAAGGACGGCATAGAGCACGACCTCATCTCACGCGAGGAGGACGTCACGTATCACGAGATCGAGTCGGGCAAGCTCAGGAGATATCTTTCGCTCAAAAACCTCGCGAGCCCCTTCAAAGTATTGAAGGGCGTGAGCCAGGCGAAGAAGCTCGTCAAGGAGCTTCAGCCCGACGTGGTGTTCTCGAAGGGCGGCTTCGTCAGCGTGCCTGTGGTCATGGCCGCGGCGGGCAAATGCCCCGTCGTCTGCCACGAGTCCGACTACACCCCCGGCCTCGCCAACAAGATCGCGGCGAGATACGCGGACACGGTCTGCGTCACGTTCGAGGATACGATAAAGCTTTCGAAGCCCCGCATAGCCAAAAAGATGGTGCATACCGGCACCCCGATCCGTCCTGAGCTCTATACCGGCGTGCGCTCCATGGGGCTTTGGCACATGGGCTTCGACGGCGAAAAGCCCGTATTGATGGTAATGGGCGGCAGTCTCGGCGCGAAGGCGCTGAACGACGGCGTGCGCGGCGCGCTGGATGAGCTTACCAAGACCTTCGACATAGTGCATCTGTGCGGCAGGGCAAAGGTCGACGGGAGCTTTTCCCGTCCCGGCTACCGTCAGTTCGAGTACGTCGGGGCAGAGCTTCCCGACATGCTCGCCGCCACGGACATAGTCGTTTCCCGCGCCGGCGCGAACGCGGTCTTCGAATTCATATCCCTCGGCATACCGGCGCTCCTCGTTCCCCTGCCCCTTGACGCGAGCCGCGGCGATCAGATACTGAACGCGGACTACGTCACGAAAAAGGGCTACGCCGCCAAGCTCGACCAGGCGGACGTCACGCCCGAAAGGCTCGCGCGGGAGGTGCTCGCGCTTTACGCAAGGAGGGACGAGATGCGCAGGCTGATGCTCGCCGATCCCCTCGTCGACGGCACCGAAGAAGTCCTTGACGAGATATTCAAGGCCGCTAAGGAAAAATAAAATGAAAAGGTTCACCGAAGAAGAGATACTCAAAATACTTGGAGAGCCCAACGGCGCGGATAAGCTCATGAACATGAACGCCGACCCGGACGATCTGTACTTAAAGGCCGTTTCGCTGTATAAATCGGGCGGGCTCGCCTCCGCGCTCCTGTTAAGGCTCGCGAACAAGAAGCCGTATCTCATAAAGCTTTCGGAGGACGAAGAGTTTTTGAGCGCCGTCAGCGCGAATCTCGCGGGCGATAACGCGAAGCTGCGCCGCAATTCCGCAAGGCTCGCGGGAGCCTTGAGGCGCGAAAGCTTCGTGCCGGAGCTTACAAGAGCTCTCGGCTCGGAAACGCAAAGGCTCGTGCGGCCGAGCATGATACTCGCGCTCGGCTCGATAGGCGGCGAAGAGGCGAAGGCGTTCCTTTCGGCCTATTCGGTCGCTCCGGCCGCGGACGAGACCGAGGAGAAGCATTTCAAAGAGGAGACCGACGCGCTTACGAGCGCGCTCCGTTCGTTCGCTCCTTCGGAGGAGCACGCCTTCACCGGCTTTTCGGAGCCCGTCACGGTGGAGCTCCGCGCGCCCGACCGCCTTACCCGTCCGCTCGCGGACGAGCTCGGGGAGCTCGGTCTTGCCTGCTTCGACGGCCGCTCCGACAGCTTAAAGATCAAGACCGCGGATTATCCCGCGCTCTTTGAGGCGCGCTGCTTTACCGAGGCGCTTTTCCCCATAGGTCAATCCGACTGCGTCCCTTCCGCGATCGCGAAGAAGGCGGCGCCGTTTTTGTTCTCGCTCATGCGTTCGTCCCACTCGGGCAAGCCCCCTTTCAGGTTCCGCGTGGAGCTGAAAGCCGCGGTGAAGGATCCCGCGAGGCGTCAGTCGCTGGTGCGCGATATCGCCGCGGCGTGCGAGTCGGACGAGCTTGTCAACGCGCCGTCCGATTACGAGGCGGAGCTCCGCGTCGAGGGCGACGAAAGGGGCGTGCGCCTGTTTGTTAAGCTTTTCACCGTGCCCGACGAGCGGTTCTCGTACCGCAAGGAATCGATACCGGCTTCCATCAACCCCGCCGTGGCGGCGAGCGTTATCCGGTTCGCGCAGGATCGCTTCCGCGTCGGCGCGAGGGTCATAGATCCCTGCTGCGGCAGCGGCACGATGCTTATCGAGCGCGCGAAGCTTTCGCCCTGCCAAAGCCTTACCGGCGTCGACATCGCCCACCGCGCGATCGACGCTGCGAGGACGAACACCGCGATCGCCGGCGTGAACGCAAAATACATCGTGAACGACATACTTAGGTTCGAGTGCCACAGGCCGTATGACGAGCTGATCGCGAACCTTCCCTTCGGGAACCGCGTGGGCAATCATTCCTCCTGCGAGAAGCTCTACCGCGGGCTCGTCGAAAAGCTCCCCGGGCTCGTCAGGAAAGGCGGCACGGCGGTGCTCTACACTATGGAGTTCACGCTTCTGAAAAACATAATAAAGGAAAACCCGCGCGTCACGCTTCTTAAACAGGAGCGCACCGAGGCGGGCGGGCTCATGCCCATGATATTCATTTTAGAGGTGAACTGATTTGACCGAGAAGCTTTATTACCTCATTCCCATGCTCCCGTCCTGCGAGGCCGAGGTCGTTTCCTGCGCCGAAAAGGGGGGTAAATACCTCGTCAGGCTCGACCGCACGGTGATATTCCCCGCGGGCGGAGGTCAGCCCTCCGACACGGGCTCTATCGGCGAGGCTAAGGTTTTTGAGGCGCTGGAGGACGGCGGCGACGTGATCCACGTGACCGACCGTCCGCTCAAGGCCGGCAGCCGCCACACCGTCAGATTCGATATCCCCCGCCGTCTCGATCATTCCGAGCAGCACACCGGCGAGCACATACTCTCCGGCACGGCGCACAGGCTTTTCGGCGCGAAGAACGTCGGTTTCCACATGGCGGAGGACTACGCGACGCTCGACCTTGACAAGTATCTCGATGCGGACGCGCTTTTCCTGCTCGAGAGCGAGGCCAACGCCGCCGTGAGGAGGAACGTCCCCGTTACGGGCGAGATAATGGATCGGGCAAGGTTCGATACGATAAGGATAAGGAAAAAGTCCGACGTGAGCTCCGACGAGATCCGCGTCGTGTTCATAGGCGGGGGCGAGGTCGATTCCTGCACCTGCTGCGGCACGCACTGCGCGTCGACCGGCGAGGTCGGCTACATAAGGATCGCCGATTCGATGAAGTATAAGGGCGGCACCAGGATATGGTTCTCCTGCGGAGGCCGCGCCGTAAAAGAGGCGAACGCCGCCTCGCACGAGCTTTCCGACATCGCGAGGGGCTTTTCGACCTCGGCGGACGAACTGCCCGCGGCGCTCAGAAAGCAGGCGGACGAGCTCTCGGGCGTAAAGCGCGAGCTCAAGTCCCGCACGCAGACGCTCTGCCGCCTGATCGCGGAGGCGAATACCGGGGAGACGCCCGTTATGATGATGGACGGCTTCGGCGCGAACGACGTGAGGATGCTCGCGGACGCGCTCGTCGCGCACGGCGCGCGCGCCGCGCTCGTGTTCGGCGCCGTCGGGGACGCGGTACGCTACTGCGCGCTCCGCAGGAGCGGCGAGAAGCTGCCCATGAACGATCTGATCGCCGCCGTGAACGGGCTCGTTAACGGCAAGGGCGGCGGGAATCAGGATCTTGCGCAGGGCTCGTCGGCCTCCCCCGTAACGGAGGAGATGCTCGCCGTGCTCCGCGAATACGTTTCAAAAAGAGCAAACAACCTGTAAACATATAAACACCGGAGGTAACAAATGAACAGCTGCTGGTCTCTCGACGTGCTCTACAAGGGGTATGACGCTCCCGAATTCAAGAACGATCTCGCCGCGGCGGACGCCATAGTCGGCGAGATGAACGAAGCCGTGAAAACGCTGGATCCATCGGATCCGAAGGGCTCGCTCCTTAAGCTTATCGCGCTTAAGGAAAAGCGCAGCGAGGTATTCTCGAAGCTCTTCTCGTTCTGCTCGCTCAGCCAGTCCACCAACACGAAGGACGAAAACGCCGCCGCGTATATGGGACAGCTGATGGCCAAGTACAGCGCCATGACGAAGGCCGACACCGTTTTCGAGAAATTCGTGGCTTCGGTCGACGATCTCGACGCCGTGATCGCCTCGGATGAGATACTCACCGAGTACGCGTACATGCTCCGCAATATCAAGGCGAACTCGAAGCACCTCCTTTCCGAGGAGGCCGAGGAGATAATGTCGCTTTACGACATCTCCGGAGGCTCGGCGTGGAGCGACCTGCAGAGCATGCTGACATCCTCCGTCACCGCCGATTACCGCGGCGAGAAGCTTACTCTCTCCGCCGTCAGGAATAAGGCCTACGATCCCGATCCCGCCGTCAGGAAGGACGCCTATGAAGCGGAACTCGCCTGCTATCCTAAGATCGAGGAGCCGATCGCGGCCGCGCTTAACAACATTAAGCTCCAGGTCATAAACGAGTGCAGGCTCCGCGGCTTTGCTTCCCCGCTCGAGCAGACGCTCTTCTATCAGGACATGAAGCGCGAAACGCTCGACGCGCTGTTCGCCGCGATGGACGAATACATGCCCATGTTCCGCGAGTATCTTAAGACCAAGGCCGCCGCCCTCGGGCACAAGAACGGGCTTCCCTGGTACGATCTGTTCGCGCCGATGGGCAGGAACGACCGCACGTATACGACCGAGGACGCGAAGGAATACCTCCTTAACATCTTCGGCGGCTTCGACAAGGAGCTCCACGACATGGTCGAGCGCGCGTTCGACGAGAGCTGGATCGACTTTTACCCCCACGAGGGCAAGGTCGGCGGCGCTTTCTGCGCGGGGATCCGCTCCGCGGGTCAGAGCCGCGTGCTGACCAATTTCGACGGCTCTTTCAGCGACGTGGTGACGCTCGCACATGAGCTCGGGCACGCGTTCCACAACCTGAACGTGCTCGATCACCGCGTGCTGAACGACGATTACTCCATGCCGGTCGCGGAGACCGCCTCCACGTTCAACGAGCACGTCGTTATGGACGCGGCGATCGCGAAGGCTCAGGATCCCGCCGAGAAGCTCGCCCTCATCGAGAGCCAGCTGATGGACACCACCCAGATAATCGTCGACATCTACTCGAGGTTCCTCATCGAGAGCGCGGTCTTCGAGAACCGCGAGGAGAGCTTCATGTTCCCCGACAGGCTCTCCGAGATGATGCTCGACGCGCAGAAGAAGGCCTACGGCGACGGGCTCGATCCCGAGTATCTGCACAAATACATGTGGATCTGCAAGAGCCATTACTATTCGAGCGGGCTTTCCTTCTACAACTTCCCGTACGCCTTCGGCGGGCTCTTCGCCCGCGGGCTTTACGCGAAGTATCTCGCGGAGGGCGCGGCCTTCGTGCCGAAATACAAGGCGCTTCTGAACGCCACCCCCGTGAAGAGCGTCGAGGACGTCGCCCTCGTATGCGGCCTCGATATCACAACAAAGGATTTCTGGCGCATGAGCCTCGAATCCTACCGTGCGAAGATCGACGAGTTCAAAAAGCTCGTCAAAGAGGTGTATCACCTGTAAGGCCATGACCATAGACGTATTCGAACAGTATTTCAAGGCGGAGCTTACTTATAACGGCGTGCCCCGCAGGGCGGCCGCGGTAAAGCTCACCTCGGATTCCGAGGCGGGCAGCATCCGCTATACCGTGAGCGTGAGCTTCTTCCCGCACACGGACGACGAGGACTTCGCCGTATCGTACGACGCGTATTCCGAGCGTGAGATATTCTCCGCGAAGGGGCGCCGCTCGAAAAAGCGCGAGGCGGCGTTTATCGATTCCCTTCGTGAAACGGCCGACGCGATCGCTGCCGAAATGGGCGGCGCGATCAGCTGGAACGAGCCTTTGATCGAGGCAAGACGCGCATAGGCAAAGAGGTGTGATATGAACGTTATACTGATGGGGCTCACAAAGCATTTCCCGTCGAAGAACAAGCGGTCGAAGGAGGTCGTCGTCGCCGTTGACGACCTGTCGTTCGAGATACCCGACGGTCAGCTCGTGGGGCTTCTGGGACCCTCCGGCTGCGGGAAAACGACGACCTTGAACCTTATCTCCGGGCTTGAAAAGCCGACGGCGGGCAGCATATTCTTCGGCAAGGACGACGTTACGACCGTTCCTCCCGAGATGCGCGGCGTGGGGCTGGTATTCCAGAACTACGCGCTGTATCCGCACATGACGGTTTTGCAGAACATACTCTTCCCGCTCGAGAACCTGAAGGGCGACAAAAAGCTTTCGAAGGAAGAGATGCTCAAGCGCGCGCACGACGCGGCGGATCTCGTGCAGATAACGGAGCTTCTTGAAAGGAAGCCCGCGGAGCTTTCCGGCGGTCAGCAGCAGCGCGCCGCCATCGCCCGCGCCCTCGTCAAGATGCCGAAGATACTGCTCCTTGACGAGCCGCTCTCGAACCTCGACGCGAGGCTCCGCCTGCAGACGCGCGAGGAGCTTCGCCGCATACAGCGCGAGACCGGCATAACCACCGTTTTCGTAACGCACGATCAGGAGGAGGCCATGAGCATCTCCGATATGATCGTGGTCATGAAGGACGGCTCGCTGAACCAGAAGGGCCGTCCGCAGGAGGTATACGACGATCCCGTTAACCTCTTCGTCGCGAAGTTCCTCGGCAATCCGCCCATAAACGTGTTCCGCGGCGAGGTCAGGAACGAAAAGCTCTTCATCGGGCAGGAAGCCGTCATGGACGCTCCCTTATACCCGAACGGTCCCGTCACCGTGGGCATACGCCCCGAGGGCTTCGTGCCGAACGACGGCGGGCGATTCACCTGCGGCCTCGTCGGCGTGGAGGTGATGGGCAGGGACACGAGCGTCGTCTGCTCGCATCCCGAGTTCGAAGGCGCGAGCATCCGCGCGATAGTCAGCTCGGAAAACAACGTCGACGCCTCGAAAAAAACCGTGGTGTTCGATCTTAAGCCGAACAAGGTGTTCCTGTTCGACGTCGATACCGGACGCCGCTTGAGGCCGGGGAGAGGTTCAAGATGAAAAAGAGCGGCCTCAAAGCATGGCTGTACCTCCTGCCCTCTTTGATATTCCTGGGCTTTTTCATGGTGTACCCCCTCGTGGACGTGCTCGTTTACTCGCTCGAGGAGGGCTATAACTCCGCCTCGCAGACTTTCTCGGGAGTGGGGCTTTATAACTATGCCTACGTGCTCCGCGATCCGTACTTCCTGCAGGCGGTCAAGAACACGTTCATACTCGTCATAATCACCGTTCCGGTCTCGACCGGGCTCGCGCTCCTCATATCGCTGGGCCTGAGCTCCATCGGAAAGCTCCGCGAGCTTTTCAGGACGATCTACTTTCTCCCCTACGTCACCAACACCCTCGCGGTCGGTCTCGTTTTCATGATACTGTTCAAGAAGACGCCCTACACCGACGGCATGGTGAACATGCTAATAGGCCTTTTCGGCGGCAAGTCGGTCGACTTCATCGAGGGGCCTTACTGGGCGAAGATGTTCGTGCTGTGCTTCTATACGGTGTGGATAGTCCTGCCGTTCAAGATACTGATACTGACCAGCGCGCTCGCCTCCGTCAACAAGGATTATTACAGCGCGGCGAGGGTCGACGGCGCGTCGGGCTTCCGCATATTCGCCCGCATAACCGTGCCCATGATCTCGCCCATGCTGTTCTACCTCATAATAACGGGCTTCATCGGCGCGTTCAAGGCGTATTCCGACTCGGTCGCGCTCTTCGGCACGAACCTGAACGCCGCGGGCATGAACACGATAGTCGGCTACATTTACGACATGCTCTACGGCGACAGCGGCGGATACCCCTCTTATGCTTCGGCGGCGGCGCTCATACTGTTCGCGATCGTGTTCACTATTACGGTGATCAACCTCTTCATAAGCAGGAAGAAGGTGAACGCGTGATATGAACGAGTACGAAAAGGCCGAAAGGCGGGCGGCGAAAAGGAAGCGCGCTGTAAAGACGATAACCATAATACTGCTTTCGGTATGGGCGCTCATCGTGCTGTTCCCGTTCTACTGGATGGTGCTCTCGTCGATAAAGAGCTACGGCTCCTACAACTCGGAGCGCATACCGAAGTTCATCGCCGAGGCGCCGACGCTTCAAAACTACATCTCGGCGTTCACCGAGGTGCCCCTCGCCAAGTATTTCCTGAACACGCTCGTTTTCACCGTGATAACGACCGCGCTGATGCTGATCGTTACGGTGCTGGCGGCGTTCGCCTTCGCGAGGCTCGATTTCAAGGGCAAGAACGTGGTTTTCGCGCTGTTCCTCGCGCTTATGATGATCCCGAACGAGCTCGTCATAATCACGAATTTCCAGACGATAACCAATATGGGGCTCCGGAACACCTTCCACGGCCTCGTGCTGCCCTCGGTCACGTCGGTGTTCTACATATACCTTTTGAAGGAGAACTTCGAGAACATACCCGACGAGCTCTATAAGGCTGCTAAGGTCGACGGGACGAGCGACATGAAATACCTCCTTAAGGTCATGCTGCCCATCTCCCGCCCGACGATAATAACGATAACGATACTGAAGGTCATCGAGTGCTGGAACTCCTACGTCTGGCCGAGGCTCATCACCGACGACAAGGCGCGGTTCCTCGTGTCGAACGGCATACAGGAGATCCGCGAGAACGGCTTCGGCCGCGAGAACATACCCGCCATGATGGCGGCGGTCGTGGTCATTTCCGTCCCGCTCATAATACTGTTCTTCATATTCCGCAAGAAGATCATGGAGGGCGTCGCGAGAGGAGGCACCAAGGGATGAAAAAAGCGCTTTGTCTTTTGCTTTCCGTTCTGCTCCTCGTCCCCCTCTTTTCCGCCTGTCACGGCTCTAAGGGCTTGAAGGCGTTCGAGTTGCCCGAAGCGTTCGACGAGACCCGTGAATACACCGTCGTCTTCTGGGCGAAGAACGATACCAACAAGACCCAGGTGAACATCTATAAAAAGGCGATCGAGGATTTCGAGGCGCTCTATCCCAATATCCGCGTGGAGCTTCGCCTCTATACCGATTACGGCAAGATCTACAACGACGTAATAACGAATATCTCCACCGGCACCACGCCGAACGTCTGCATAACCTATCCCGACCACATCGCGACCTACCTTACGGGCGAGAACGTCATGGTGCCGCTCGACGCGCTGATGGACGATCCGCGCTACGGTCTGGGCGGGAGCGAGGTAAGGTTCGACTCCCCGAAGAGGGACGAGGTCATCACCCGCTATCTCGACGAGGGCGTTATCGGCGGCGAGCATTGGGCGCTGCCCTTCATGCGCTCCACCGAGGCGCTTTACGTCAACCGCGATTACGTCGAGAAGCTGGGCTATACCCTGCCCGACGTGGTGACCTGGGACTTCATATGGGAGGTCTCCGAGGCGGCGCTCCGAAAAAATGACGACGGCACGTACTTCTTAAACGGCGGCACGGTGATGATACCCTTCATCTATAAGTCCTCGGACAATATGATGATCCAGTATCTTAAGCAGGCCGGCGCGGGGTATTCCGACGGCGACGGGACCATCGGGATATTCAACGAAACGACCGAGAGCTTCCTTTACGAGATCGCGGAGCACGCGAAGAGCCGCGCCTTCTCGACGTTCAAGATATCGAGCTATCCCGGCAATTTCCTGAACGCCGGGCAGTGCGTGTTCGGCATAGACTCGACCGCCGGCGCGACGTGGATGGGCTCGAAGGCGGGACACCAGGACATCTCCTCGGACAAGCTCGCCGATTTCGAGATGGCGGTGCTCCCCATCCCCCAGCTCGATCCCGACCACCCCGTGATGATATCGCAGGGGCCGTCCGTGACGATATTCAACAAGCCCGACTCCGGCGAGGTGCTCGCGTCGTGGCTGTTCGCGCAGTTCCTTCTGACCAACGGCGTTCAGATCGCCTACGCCCAGACCGAGGGCTACGTTCCCGTTACGGAAAAGGCGCGTAAGGATCCCGCGTACGCCGACTACCTCGCCCGCGCGGGCGAGGACGCCGACCTTCACTATTCGGTAAAGCTCGCGGCGACGAAGCTGCTTCTTGAAAACGTCGAGAACACCTTCATCACCCCCGTGTTCAACGGCTCGGCTTCGCTGCGCGACGCGGCGGGCCAGCTTATCGAGAGCACGGCGAAGTCCGCGAGGAGGAACGAGACCGTCGACAAGGCCTATATGGAGAAGCTGTTCAAGAACGTCAACGCGCTTTACAGGCTCGATCAGCGCGGCGAAAACGCCGTCGGCAAGAAGGAGCTCGGGCCCATGCCCGCGTCTTCGATAGCGCTCCTCTCCGCCCTCGGCGCGGCTTGGATAGGCATCGGCGCTTACGTGTTAATAAATATTGCCAAAAAGAAAAAAAGGTAGTATAATAACCCCAAGTGCGATAATGCATAATAATATCGGAGGATAAATATGAAAAAGCTTTCTGCACTCATTCTCGCGGTTCTCTTCCTTGCCGCCGTATGCACCGGCTGCAAGAAGCCCGCTGATCCCAACGCCAAGGGCGAGGGCGTCATGACCTACGCCGAGTACATCGCCGCCGCCGTCGACGCTCCCGTCGTCATCGAGACCTTCGTCCAGGCCAAGCAGTCCTGGTGGGACAACAAGGCGACCCTCTACACCCAGGATCAGGACGGCGCCTACTTCATCTACAACATGACCTGCTCCGAGGCCGATTACGCCAAGCTCGTTCCCGGCACGAAGATCAAGGTCACCGGCTTCAAGGGCGAGTGGTCCGGCGAAGTCGAGGTCGCCGAGGGCGCGACCTTCGAGATCGAGGAGGGCTCCTACATAGCGACCGCCGTTGACCTCACCGGCCTCTTCGGCACCGATGAGCTCATCAAGCACCAGAACGAGTTCTTCGCCGTCAAGGGCGCGGTCGTCGAGGCCATCGGCCAGAACGACGCGGGCGAGGACGTCGCGTTCTTCTACAAGTGGAACAACTCCGGCGAGGACGGCGACGACCTTTACTTCAAGGTAAAGATCAACGGTCAGGTCTTCACCTTTACCGTCGAGAGCTACCTCTGCGATAAGACCACCGACGTTTACGCGGCCGTCAAGGCGCTCAAGGTCGGCGACGTCATCGACCTCGAGGGATTCCTTTATTGGTACGAGGGCGCGAACCCCCATATCACGAAGGTAGTGGTTAAATAATCTTCCCGTACACAAAACCCCGCTCATTCCGAGAACGCTCAAGGAAACGGGCGGGTGTTTCATTAAAAGAAAAACACGGAGCAAAAGGCTTTGGCTCTTTGCCCCGTGTTTCTATGTACTGTTGCTGCGGAAATATCTCGCAGGAGCGGCCTTACTTGCTTGGCTTATCGCGGTCTTGCGGCTGTCGCGCCGCGCCCGCGCTGACCCGCGCGGCTCGCTAAGCTCGCGGACTTACGTCCGGTACGAGGGCGCGAACCCCCATATCACGAAGGTAGTGGATAAATAATCACGCAGTTCAACAGAGCCCCGCTTCGGCGGGGCTCTGTTGTTTTTACGCTAAAAATAATATATTTTACGATAATCGTAAAATACCTGTTGACAAACGTTAAGACAGGGTGTATCATATGCCCGCAAGTTAACGATAATCGTTAAATATTTAACGAAGAGCTTGGGAGGTAACATATGAACGCTTCGATAAAGAAAAAGGTTAACGGCATAGGCCTCGCCGGCAAGATCGTCTCGATCGTACTCATCGTGCTGATGGGGCTCGGCTGCTTCGGGCTGCTGGTCGGAACGATATTCTTCGCGGTGATCCCGAAGGACGCGGTTCTGCTTGACGTAAATCCGAGCTTTGACGTGATCCTATCCAAGGAACTTTTCGGGGACTATTTTGTAAAGATCACCGATGAGGACATGGACGAGCTCAACCGCAGATTTAACGACGAGATAAACACCGATAACAGCCATGTGGAAATGACGGCGTCGGAAACCGACGAGGGCATCGTCATGGCAGTCAAAACCGAGACCTATCGGTTCTCCGTTTCGCAGCTCTTCCCCGTCTGTCTGTCCGCGCTGATCCGCTGCGCGACAATGCTGGTGATATTCGTATTCCTTCTCCGCCTTGCCGACGCGTTCCGCGTATGCGGATCGCCCTTTGAGGACGGCGTTATCAGGAGGATGATGACATTCGCGTGGGTGCTCCTCGGCGGCGCGGTGCTTATGGGCTTAAGCTTCACCGGTTCGATAAGCGGCATGGGCATATACGGCGGTTTCGGGAAGATGAATTACTCCGTGCGCTTCGCCCCCGTTCTGATCGCGCTGATCGTGCTCTTCCTCGCTTCCGTCTTCCGCTACGGCGCGAAGCTCCAGAAGGAATCCGACGAAACACTCTGAGGTGGGACTATGGGCAAGATAATCTTAAGGCTCGACCGCGTAATGGCCGACCGCAAGATGAGCCTGAACGAGCTTTCCGAGAAGGTCGGCGTCGCGAACGTGAACCTGTCGAAGCTCAAGAACGGGCATATCTCGGCGGTGCGCTTCTCCACACTCTCCGCGATCTGCGAGGCGCTCTCCTGCCAGCCGGGCGATATACTGGAATACGACCCGACTGCGGAAGAAGAGGAATGAATCGTTTTATAACGGCTCCCGGCGTTATGTCGGGAGCCGTTTTCCTTTTTCGGGCTTTTCTCCTCCTTGCGCCTAAATCCTTAATATGTTATAATGAATTGTTATAATGTTTCCTTTGGAGGTATACCCATGCATTGGTCCTATGAGATAGCGAAGAAGATAATCGAGCGCCGTCCCGATAAGGAGGAATACGTCTGCGCGGCGGGCATTAGCCCGTCGGGAAGCGTTCACATCGGCAATTTCCGCGACGTCGCGACGAGCTGGTTCGTCGTGAAGGCGCTCCGCAATATGGGCAAAAAGGCAAAGATGCTCTTCTCGTGGGACGAGTACGACCGCATGAGGAAGGTGCCCGCGAACGTCGCCGCCGTGACGGACGGGTTCGAGAAGTACATCGGCTGTCCCTACACCGCCGTCCCCAACCCCTTCGGCGACGGCGCGGCGACCTACGCCGAGCATTTCGAGCGCGAGTTCGAGCCCGCCATGGAGGGCTTCGGCGTGCATATGGACTACCGTCATCAGTCCGAGATGTACGAGAGCGGCAGGTACACCCAGCAGATAATCCACGCGCTCAGGTGCCGCCGCGAGATATTCGACATACTCGACAGCTTCCGCACGCAGGACGCCAAGGAGGGCGAACGCGACGCGTACGTTCCCGTCGCCATCTACTGCCCCGTCTGCGGACGCGACACCACGCATATCGACAGCATATCCGACGACTGCACGCACGCGCACTATACCTGCGACTGCGGTCACGAGGGCGATTTCGACTTTTTGAACATGCACAACGTAAAGCTCGCGTGGAAGGTCGACTGGGCCATGCGCTGGGCGTACGAGGGCGTCGATTTCGAGCCCGGCGGCAAGGATCACGCCGCGCCGACCGGCAGCTATCAGACCAGCCGCGTGATCTCGCGCGAGATATTCGGCTATGAGGCGCCTCTCTTCGTCGGCTATGAGTTCATAGGCATAAAGGGCACGACGGGAAAGATGAGCTCATCGTCCGGCCTTAACCTCACGCCCGATTCGCTCCTGAAGATCTACGATCCCGAGATAATACTCTGGCTGTACGCCAAGACCGAGCCCGCGAAGGCCTTCGATTTCTGCTTTGACGACGGGATCCTCCGACAGTATTTCGAGTTCGACCGCATGTATAAGGACTTTACCGACGGCAAGACCGACGAGTTCCTTAACGTCGTGATGGACGACTGCCTCATCGAGGGACGCCGTCCCGAGACCGTGCCTATGAGCCTGCTCGTGCAGTTCGGCTCGATAGTCGATTTCAATATCCCGATGCTCGAGAAGGTGTTCGAGAAGGTCGGCACGCCCTACACATACGACGATTTCAAGGAGAGGCTGCCCAAGGCGAAGTACTGGCTCGAAAACTGCTCTCCCGAGAGCGTGTATAAGCTCCGTCCGACCCGCAATTTCGAGGTCTACGACGCGCTGACCGAGCCCGAGAAGCAGGAGATCGCGCGCCTTTACGAGGTATTGAAGGCGGGCGGCTATGACCTTGACGGTCTGCAGACGCTGCTTTACGCCATACCGAAGGCGTTGCTCCCCGAGAGTGCGGGCGACAAGGAGCTCAAGAACGCGCAGGGCGTGTTCTTCAAGAACGTCTACCGCCTGCTTATCGACAAGGAGCGCGGCCCGAGGCTGTATCTCTTCCTCTACGCGATAGAGAAGGATTCCTATATGAAGCTGCTCGATTTCTCCTTCCCCAAGACCGAAGACGAGGAGCGCATAGAGCGCGAGGCCGCCGAGGCCGAGGCAAGGAAGAACGCCGTGCCCGAGAAGAAGATCGAGTTCGGCGAGCCCGATCCCTTCGTGCCCGTAAAGCCCGAGATCGGGATCGACGCCTTCCTCGTTCCCGATCTTCGCGTCGCGAAGGTCGTGAAGTGCCAGGAGATCAGAAAGTCCCATTCCTGCTATAAGCTTACGCTGTTCGACGGCGAGGGCGAGCGCGTGATCGTGTCGTCGATAAAGGCATACTACACGCCCGAGGAGCTTGTCGGAAAGAAGCTCATCGTCGTTGCGAACCTCGCCCCCGCGAGGATCGCCGGCGTGGAGAGCCATGGCATGCTGCTCGCGGCGACGAACAGCGCATGCGGCTGCAAGGTCATATTCGTCGATGATGCCGTCCCCGAGGGAACGATCGTTAAATAACCCGTCCGAAAGGCCGAAAAGTATCCGCTTTTCGGTCTTTGTTTTCTTTTGATGTCAATGAGCGCCGAACAGAAGCATAGGTGGATGACCGGGACTCCCATACCGAGGCTCGTGACTTCGCTTGCGATCCCGACGACGGTCAGTCAGCTCATAACCATCATCTACAACACAGCCGACACGTATTTCGTGTCGCACATTTCCACCTCGGCCTCCGCGGCGGTCGGCGTGGCGTTCGCGCTTCAGGCGATAATACAGGCTTTGGGCTTCGGCGTGAGCATGGGCTGCTCGTCCGTCGTCAGCCGCAAGCTCGGCTCCGAGGATCTCGAGTCCGCCCAGACGTACGCCTCGAGCGCGATCGCGGCTGCGATAGCGATGGGCTTCATACTCCTTGCCGGCGGGCTCTCGTTTTTGAAGCCGCTTATGCGGCTCCTCGGCTCGACCGATACGATACTCCCCTACGCCTGCGACTACACGAGGATAATACTCATCGGCGCGCCTGTGATGTGCACGTCGTTCATTTTGAGCGCTATACTCAAATCCGAGGGCGAGGCGCGGCTGTCGATGATCGGCCTCACCTCCGGCGGCATAGTGAACATCGCGCTCGATCCCCTGTTCATTTTCGCGTTCAAAATGGGCATCTCCGGCGCGGCGCTCGCGACCGTGATAAGCCAGGGGGTGAGCCTCGTGATACTCGCCTCCATGTTCCGCGGCAGCCGAAGCATTATCAAGCCCGACGCGAAGAAGATATCGAAGAAGTTCTCCGTTTATTGGGATCTTTTCAGGATCGGCTTCCCCACCATCTGCCGTCAGGGGCTCGCCTCGGTATCGTCGGCGCTTCTCAATCACGGCGCAGCGGCGTGGGGCGGAGCGTATCCAGACGCGGCCGTCGCCGCCGTCACGATCTCCAACAAGATCTATATGCTCGTCCGCAGCGTCATTATAGGCATAGGTCAGGGCTTTCAGCCCGTCGCGGGATACAATTACGGCGCAGGGCTTTATAAGCGCGTGAAGAAGGCGTTCTGGTTCGCGACGGCTGCCGGCACGGCGCTCTGCCTCGTATGCGCCGTATCGATCGGCTTCAGCGCTCCGGTCGTGATGCGCTGGTTCCGCAACGACGACAAGGTCGTCGAGATAGGCGCGGTCGCTTTGAGGTTCGCCTGCGCGGTCATGCCGCTCCTCGCGTATTCCACTTTCGTGAATCAGCTCTATCAGTGCCTCGGCTTCAGCGTGCCCGCGACGATCCTCGCCTCGTGCCGCCAGGGGATATTTTTCATCCCGATAATACTCATCGTCCCGAGGCTCATAGGCCTTACGGGCGTTCAGCTGACCCAGCCCGCGGCGGATCTTCTGACCTGCCTCGTGTCGATACCCTTCCATATCGTGTTCTTCAAGCGCGTGCTCGACCGTCCGCCCGAGCCGCGGGTATCGATGGAATGATCTTCCTTTTCCCCGAAAGTTGACACAATGGCCTTAAGGCTTTATAATCCAAATATAAAACCGTGGAGGTGTCCCGTGAAAACAAGACGCATACTTGCCGCTTTCGTCGCCGCGCTTTTGGCCGTGCTGACCGTTTCTTCCGCGTTCGCGGCGCCGGTTTCCGGCACAAAATACGCCACCCCAAATGGGTTGAACGACAACGACTATCAGAAGCTCGTCGCGTTTCTCGAGACCGCCGACGGCGACGGAGTCAAGAACGGCTTCAAGCTCAATCCCGATTACGATCCCGAGGACGTCATGTCCTGGGCGGGGGTCATGTGGACGGGCGACGAGGACGACCGCATCGGCTGGCTGTTCCTCGGCGATAACGGCCTTGTCGGATCGCTCGACCTCTCGGGGTTCGCCATGCTCGAACATCTCGACTGCTCGGGGAACATGCTCACCGAGCTAACGCTCACGGGCTGTCTCTCGCTCGAATACCTTGCAACCGCGGGCAACCATTTCACCTCTCTCGACCTCACAGGCCCCGCGGCGCTCCCGTGCTTTAAGAAGCTCGCGGCAGTCGGCTCCGGCGCGGTGGAGGCCGCGTTCCAGCTGGGCGGCTGGTTCTATGCGACCGTCACCGCCGTTCCCGACGCGGGCTCCGCTTTCGCAGGATGGTACTCCGTTTCTGACGGCACGCTCGTTTCGTCCGAGCCGTCGATCACCGTTGATCCCGACGTCCTGATGAGCGGCGATCCGCTCCCCGACATGTCCGACATCGAGGCGCGTTTCGTCATCATCGGCGACGCCGACGGGAACGGCCATGTCGAGGCGACCGACGCGCTGCTCGTTCTGAGGATGGCGATGGGCATAATCGATACTCCCGCCGACACGACCGCGTTCGACGCCGACGGGAACGGCTCCGTCGAGGCGACCGACGCGCTCCTCATACTGAGGTTCGCGATGGGGATAATCACGGAGTTCTGATAATCATGAGATCAAAGGGGCAGACGATCGAAGGGTGCATTCACTTAAGGAGATGCTCCCGAACGCCTGTCTCTTTTTTTTGTTGAAACGGGCGGCCGGGTATGATATAATATCTTTCAGTGATAATACTTCAAGGAGGCGCGAACATGAATCCTACCACATGGGACGTCAGCTGCAAGAGCAACAAAAATATTAAGCTCAATATCTCCATCGGGCATTTTGCTACCAGTCATTCTCATATCGACCATTACATGGGATTGACCGAGATGCGCACCAACTGCCACGCGGCCATGCTCTGCGCCCGTGAGCTTGCGAAGTTCTATACGCTTACCAAGCCCATCGACACGATCATCTGTCTTGAATACACCCAGGTCATCGGCTCGTACGTCGCGACCCTGCTCACCGAGCCGGGCTCGAGGGGCGTTAACGAGCGTCACCAGATAAACGTCATCACGCCCGAATCGAACTCCTCCGGTCAGCTGGTGTTCTCGGGCGATGTGCAGGATCTCGTGCAGAACAGGTCGGTGCTCGTTCTCATCTCCACCGTCTCCACCGGCAGGAGCCTTGAGCGCGCGCTCGAATGCATCACATATTACGGCGGACATCTTGTGGGCGTCGCGGCGCTGTTCTCCGCCGTCGAAAAGGCCGTCGGCGTGGAGATCCATTCCCTCTTCTCCCCGGCGGACGTTCCCGAGTATCATTCCTATCAGTCGTCCGAGTGTCCCTACTGCAAGAAGGGCAGGAAGCTCGACGGGCTCGTAAACGCCGCGGGACTTACAAGGATATAACCGTATCAGCGGGGCAGTCGTTCGGGTTGCCCCGATCTTTATTAGGAGGTTCGAATGAACATTCTTAAGGAGCGCATACTTAAAGAGGGCAAGGTGCTTCCCGGCGATATAATCAAGGTCGACGGTTTCATGAACCATCGCGTCGACATAAAGCTCATGCGCGAGCTCGCGAAGGATATTGCCGCCCATTTTTCCGGACGTGAGATCACCAAAGTTATGACGGTCGAGGCAAGCGGCATACCCATGGCGACGATCACCGCCGACGAGCTGGGCGTCCCCCTTGTCTTTGCGAAGAAGGCCAAAAGCGACAATATCGAGGGCGGCCTCATCTGCTCCGAGATACACTCCTATACCTATAACAAAAAGGTCACGCTCATGGTCTCGGCCGAGTGGCTTCATCCCGAGGACAAGATACTGATCGTCGACGACTTCATGGCGAACGGCGAAGCGATCCGCGGACTTACCGAGATAGTCGAAAAGGCGGGCGCGGAGCTCGTCGGGATCGGCATCGCGATCGAAAAGGGCTTCCAGGGCGGCGGCGACAGGCTCCGCGCGCGGGGCATAGACGTGTATTCCCTGGCGGTGATCGAGCATGCCGAGCCCGGGAACATCGTTTTCAGAAACTGAATTCTTCCTCCATCACAGCATAAAAGGGCGCGCGGATCGTATCCGCGCGTCCTTTATTCCGGTCGCGGGATGTGAATATTCGATATTGAAAAAAAAGACCGATTATTGTAAAATACATAAAACCCCGAAAAGGAACGTTTATATGGAAAGAATCGTCATACTCAATTTCGGAGCCCAGTATAATCAGCTCATCGCAAGGCGCGTCCGCGAGCAGGGCGTTTATTCCGAGCTCCTTCCGCCCATGTCCTCCATCGAGAGGATAAAGGGCGACGGTCTCTCCGGCATAATACTCTCCGGAAGCCCCGACAGCGTATACGACGAAGCCGGCAGGAAATGCGATCCCGCGGTTTTCTCGCTCGGCGTGCCTGTGCTCGGCATCTGCTACGGCATGCAGCTGATGACGTATTTGCTCGGCGGCGAGGTCAAAAAGGCACCCGTCCGCGAATATGCGGGCGTGCACGCGAATTTCGGTAATAGCCCCCTGTTCAAAGACATGCCCGATTCCACCGTGTGGATGAGCCATAACGACATGGTCACGAGGCTCCCCGAAGGCTTCGAGGCTGTCGCCTCGACCAAGGACTGCCCCAACGCGGCGATGCAGAACGAAGGCCGCCGGCTCTTCGCGGTGCAGTTCCATCCCGAGGTCGCTCACACCGAGTACTGCGCGAAGTTCTTCTCGAACTTCGTTCACGGCGTGTGCGGCTGTAAGGGCGGCTGGAGCCCCGAAGGGCTCGTGAACGAGCTCGTCGAGGACATAAAAAAGCGCGTCGGGGACCGCCGCGTGGTCGCCGGTCTCTCCGGCGGCGTCGATTCGTCCGTCGCGGCGGCGCTCGTATCGAAAGCCGTGGGCGATAAGCTGACCTGCATATTCGTCGATCACGGCCTTTTGAGGAAGAACGAGGCCGACGAGGTCATGCATTTCTACCGTGAAAACATGGGGCTCAACGTCATCGAGGTCGACGCGAAGGCGCTGTTCCTCGAAAAACTCGCAGGGGTCGCCGAGCCCGAAAAGAAGCGCAAGATAATCGGCGAAAGCTTCGTCCGCGTCTTCGAGAGCGAGGCAAAGAAGATCGGCGGCGCGGAGCTTTTGCTTCAGGGCACTATCTACCCCGACGTCATCGAGTCCGGCGCCGGCGGCGCGAGCGTCATAAAGAGCCATCACAACGTGGGCGGTCTGCCCGAGAAATTCGGCTTTGAGCTTTTAGAGCCCCTGCGCCCGTTCTTCAAGGACGAGGTTCGCGCGATAGGCGAGGCGCTCGGCATGCCGAAGGAGCTCGTCTGGCGTCAGCCCTTCCCCGGCCCCGGCCTCGGAATACGCGTCATCGGCGACATAACCGAGGAGAAGCTTTCGATACTCCGCGAATCCGACTGGATACTCCGCGACGAGATCAAAAAAGCCGGCCTCGATAAGAAGATCTGGCAGTACTTCACCGTATTCACCGGCATGCGCTCCGTCGGCGTCATGGGCGACAGCCGCACCTACGACTACGCGATAGGCGTGCGCGCCGTGGTCTCCACCGACGCGATGACGGTCGAGTTCGCCGACATCCCCGCGCACGTCCTCCGCCGCATTTCGAACCGAATAATCGCCGAAGTCCCCCACGTCAACCGCGTGGTCTACGACATAACGGATAAACCCCCGGGAACGATAGAATGGGAATAGTTTTCAAGAGGATTTGTGGTTAAGAAAGAAGCCAAAAACCCCTGTAAATAGGCGATTTTTGAACATTGATTCCGTTTCAAACGGAATCGTGATACGAATTCACCTTAAAGGTACTAAGGAGCTTTGCGAAGCATCCATGCTCAAAAAGGTCTGGATGCAGGGCGGCAATCTATACGGGCTCGCGCGAAACGACCCGGAGGGCGGCTACTTCAGTTTCAAGCTGCTGCCGATCGGAGAGAATACCTTCGGCAGAGCGGATGGCTCGGTTAAGATCACGTTCGGCGAAAATTGCCTCGTCATCGACGGTGTCACCTGCAAAAAGCTGTAAGCGGCCTGCTTCCCGACCGATTCTTTACAGGAGGTCTTCATCAAATGGAATTGGACGTATTGTATCATCAGGTGAAAGAGTCTGTTTCGTCGCTCGATCATAACAGGATCTGGCCGGGATTCAAGCCTTTGAGATTCGCTTTGTATGACGATAAGCGCTGCTATTTCGACGGACAATGGGTCGAAAAGACCGACGCCTTCTGCGCGAACACATCCATAGTTTTTAATGGCGAGCAGATCGCGATCTGGATGGTGCAGGAGGAGCTCAAGCCCTCCGTTCTGGCCTCGAAGCTCGTCCACGAGATGTTCCACGGCTATCAGAACATGACGGGAGTTATGCTGAACGCGCCGAACGAGTTCGAAGCCCTGTTCCGGTATAAATACGACGCCGAAAACCTGAGCCTCAAGCTGCGAGAAAACGAGCTCCTGCTGGAGCTTATGGATCAGTTCGACGAAGACAAGCTCGCGGAACTGCTCGCGCACAGGAAGCTGAGGAGCGAGCTGTTTCCGTACGAATTCGCTTACGAAACCAAAGAGGAGGAGATCGAGGGCGCCGCGAACTACGTCGAGTGGCAGGTTTTGAAACAGCTGGACGAAAGCGCGGCCGACGCGCTGACCGCGCGTATGCGCGAGATGATGACAAAGCCCGAGTTCCTGTTTCCCATCAGGATCTCCTGCTACTATACCGGCGCGCTGATGATAAACGCCCTGCTCGCCGCGGGCATGTACGGCTTCGAGCCCTCCGTGCGCTCCGTCCTTCTTTCCGTGCTTGACGATATCGCTCCTTCATGCGGCGATCTCCCGGATAAAGAAGCGCTTAAAAGCGCGGCGGAGAGCGCGGTAAAGGCGTTTAACAAGAAGACGGACGAGATCATCCGGTCGGCTCTCGAGAACGGTCAGGTGGTATTGAACGGCCCGGCCGAGCTCAAGGGCGTGAACGTCTACAACGCGAGATGCCTGAACGGGTTTATTACGTCGACATACTTTTTGATGTACAACGACGGCGCGGAGGATAAGATGCTTTTCGGGGATTTCGTCATAGAGATGCAGGACGAAAAGACCATTGCCCGCGCGTACCGCTGGCTGTGAGAAAAAAGGACGATCCGGTTAAAGGCCAATGTCATTATTCGGAGAACGAACAAAAGTCCGGGACCAGGCAGGTGTTCTGTTCCGTTGAGGAAGCTTTGAAAAAGAAGGGGTTCGGGCGTGGAATCAGAGGGAGTACAGGACGCTTTTGCTGATACGCGATCATCTGTCGCGGACGCAGGATGATCAAGATCGTCAGGATCGTATTTGAGGAGGCCAAATGCTGCCCGTTATTTTTCTTGCCGTCGCCGCGGCGGTAGTTCATCTGAACACGGGAAACAGGTTCAAAAAGACGAAATAAAAGACACGATCGATCCGGGCTGCGGATAAGCAGTTTAAGGATCAACGCCTCAGCAACAGCCGCTCCTTACGGAGCGGCTGTTGCTTTTTACTCATATCTCTCTGACTTTTTTGTTGAAGAGCATGAACAGGCTCGCGGCTGTGATGCCGATCGAGCAGAATATCAATAGCGCGATCGAGCCGATGCCCTGGATTATCGCGCCGGCGAGCACCGATGCGATCGGGACAAGTCCCTGGCAGGCGACGCTGATTATTGACGAGACCTTGCTGAGCATATCCTTGTCGACGATACGCATTATCGCGGTGTTGATGGGGATATTCACCCACACGAGTATGAAGCCGACAAGCAGCGCGCCGACCGAAAGCGTGATGAGGAATGCGTCGAGCGAGACGCCCATATGCACGAATACCCAGTATGCGGCGGACATCGCGACCAGTACCGCCGCCTCGGCGCAGATCCTGCGGGCGACCTTGGCTCCGCATTTTTCCTCCTGCGGCCTGGCGCTGAGTATGGCGGCTCCCGCGAGCGAGCTTGCGCCGATCAGCACCTCAAGCACCGACATCCACAGTTCGGGGGTAATCAAGCCGTCGAACAGATATCTTTTCGCCGTGCCGAGGTCGGCCTTTATGAAATAGGGGACGAAGTTCGAAAAGACCGGCGTGAAGAAGAAATTCAGGAACAGGACGGCGATCATCAGCGCGGTGATCGCCTGCTGCGTCTTCAGATACTTTATGCCGTCCTTCATGTCCGAAAGAGCGGTCTTTATCGTGAGCCTCGTTTTGGGACGGACATGCTCGTACCTTATGAACATCTCGGACACGCCGGAGGCGACGTAGCACGCGCCGACGATGAAAAACAGAGTGGTGACGGGCATCATCGAATAGAGCACTCCCGCGAGCACGACGCCGAATATGCTCTGCAGCGACGACCTTATGGTATTGTAGGAATTGGCCTGCTGGAGCTTATCCTCGGGGAGTATATGCGGAAGTATCGCTCCCGCCGCCGGGGAGAAAATGCCGCCGACCGCGCTTCCCAAAACGCCTATCCCGAACAGTATCGCGATATGCGCCGCGGAGGTTTTGAAAAGGAGCATCAGCACGGTGGCGAGGAGTATTCCCCCGCCGCGGACATAGTCGCATACGAACATGATGCCGCCCTTGTTGAAGCGGTCGCCCAACACGCCGCCGACGGGCGTCATTATGAGAGTCACCGCGCCGCACACGGCGAGGTAAAGTCCCTGCAGGAACGCGTTGTTCCCGCTGATCTCAAGTATGTAGAAGCTGACCGCGAAGCTGTAAAGCAGCGCGCCCATCTCGGAGACGAGCGCTCCGAGGAACACAAGACGGTAGTTTCGGCTTTGGAATACGTTTTTCATACGAGCGGATCCTTTTCGGTTTTCTCACGCCCATCATACTTCCCGGAAAACGCCCGGTCAAGCAATTCCGGTTTGCAGTATGTATCATCCTGTTTGCATATCGTGGGTTTCTCTGTGAACCTTTGGTTGCGGGAGGAAAACCGCGGCCGTTTCCTGTCATGTAAATGATAACACGCTCCGGCGGCCGGCGCAATGCTCCGCCGCCGAAAACCGCTTAATCCCGCTTGATTTTAAGGCGGTTTCGTGGTATGCTCATATCTATAAAAAACCCGTGAGGTCATTCATATGAAAAAAGTTCTCAGCATAATACTTTCCGCTCTTCTTTTATTCGCGCTGCTTCCCGCAGGCGCGTTCGCCGAAGGCCCGGTCGAGATCGGGAGCTATTCCGAGCTCAAAGCCTTCGCCGATCGCGTAAACGGCGGCGAAACGGCTCTCAGCGCAAAGCTTACGCAGGATATCGTATGCGAAAACGATGACGGTACGCAGGCCTATGACTGGCCTACGATCGGCAACGAATCAAACCCCTATTCGGGAACCTTCGACGGCTGCGGGCATACGATTGACGGACTTAGTAACTACTTCGCACAGCAAAATTCCGCAGGTCTGTTCGGCTGCGTCGGCACGAGCGGCGCTGTTAAGAACGTGGCCGTGACCAAAGGTGATATCGATGGCTACGGTGCTATCGGCGGCATCGTCGGAATAAACCACGGAACCGTGCAGAGCTGCTGTTATTCCGGCTATGTCGTAGGAGGCTACAGGCTTTATAACGGCGGCATCGTCGGAAAGAATTACGGTACTGTGGAATGCTGCCTTTTCGTCGGGCAGTCCCAAGGCGGCGTTGAGGGATATACGGGCGGCATCGTCGGAAATAATTACGGTACTGTGGAATGCTGCCTTTTCGTCGGACAGTCCCAAGGCGGCGTTGATGGATATACGGGCGGCATCGTCGCGCTCAATGAAAACGGCGTCGTAAAAAACTGTCTTAACGCGGGCTATACCCAAGGCGGAGTCCGCTCAATCACCGGCGGAATCGCCGGATTCAACGACAAGGGCACGGTGCAGTACTGTCTTAACGTCGGCAAGTTGCTCGAGTCAACCGACGCTACGTCCGGCTTCGTCGTCGGGATCAACAGCTCCGAGGCCGGCACGGTACTTGACAGCTGTTATTATCTCCGCACGTCCTGTTACGGTATCTTTCCGTCTTGCGGCGCGGTCGGGATCGGTCCTTCCCCCGATTCCGTTAAGATGGTCTCGAGTACCGATCTTGCGAGCCTTTCGAACCTTACCGGCCTCTCAACGAACTGGTGGACCGACGGTCACGGCTTCCCGCTTCTGAAATGCTTCGACTACCTCTTTTATGAGGCTAACGGTGGATCGGGAACGGTCAATTTCACAGTCGGTCTCGACGGGGCGGTCATGAAGACCGCGGAATACTATTACACAAACGGCGATAAAATTTTCTACGGCTGGAACACGAAGGCCGACGGCTCCGGGACAAATTACGCCGAGAAAGCCGAACTCAATCTCGCCGACGGCGAGGTGTTCCTCGTGCTCTACGCGAACTGGAAGAACCCGATCGTCAATATCGAATTCGTCAACGACGACGGCACGGTGCTGCAGAGCTCCCAGATCGCTTTCGGCGAAACTCCCGTTTATACCGGCGAGACGCCCACCAAGCCGGCCACTGTGCAGCACACCTACACCTTCGCGGGCTGGACGCCCGAGATCGAGCCGGCCGTAGACGATGTGACCTACACGGCGACCTACACGAGCACGGTAAACAAGTACACGGTCAAATTCGTGAATGAGGACGGTACGGTACTGCAGAGCGGGCTCGTCGAATACGGCGAGACTCCCGCCTATACGGGCGAAACGCCGACCAAGCCCTCTACCGCGCAGTACACCTACACCTTCGCGGGCTGGACGCCCGACATCACCGCAGTCACCGGCGACGCGACCTATACCGCCACTTACACGAGCACGGTTAACAAGTACACTATCAAATTCGTGAATGAGGACGGTACGGTGCTCCAGAGCGGCCTCGTCGAATACGGCGAAACTCCCGCCTATACGGGCGAAACGCCGACCAAGCCCTCTACCGCGCAGTACACTTATTCCTTCGCGGGCTGGACGCCCGAGATCGCCGCGGTGACGGGCGACGCGACCTATACCGCGGTCTACACGAGCACGGTAAACACCTATACGGTAACGTTCGTCGACGGGTTAACGAACGAGGTGATCGCCGAGGTCACGGTCGAGTACGGCGCAGGCGCCGAGGCGCCGGAAGCGCCCGTGCATGTCTGCTATCTCTTTGAAGGATGGGAAGGCGAATACGCCTGTGTGACCGGCGACGTTACGGTCACCGCCATCTACACGCTGCTCGGAGATATCGACGGCGACGGGGAGACGAGCGCGGCGGACGCCGTTCTGATCATGAGGTATTCCATCGAGATCCTCGACGAGATCGACGTACAGATGGCCGACGTGAACGGAGACGGGAAGGTCGACCTTGTGGACGCCCTGATCGTATTGAGGCACGCAATGGGGATCATCTGACGAGGCGGCGAACGAAAAAGCACTGTCGGCATGACAAATACAGCGGCTGTTTTCACAGCCGCTTTTTATCTCCCCGCCGAGGGAGCCGATTTATTACGCCGCGCTTGTATTTTCGGCGCGGGTATGGTAAAATAATTCTGTTACGGATCCTTTATTCAAGGAGGCAGTATGACAGCTCTTCAACTCAAGAACATATCGAAGTATTACGCGTCGCAGACCGCCGTCGTGATGGGTCTTTCGAACGTCAGCCTCTCGTTCTCGACGGGCGAGTTCGTCGCGATCACGGGCGAGAACGGAAGCGGCAAATCGACCCTCGCGAACGTCATAGGCGGCATGCTGCCCTATGAGGGCGGCGAGCTTTACGTGATGGGACAGCCCACCTCGCATTACAACGCGGCGGACTGGGAGCGTTACCGCAGGGATATGATCGGCTTCATATCGCAGGATTACGGCATACTCCCGGGCAACACGGTGTTCGAGAATGTCGAGAGCGCGCTTGTCCTTTCCGGCTGCGAAAGGTCGCTTGCGAAAGAAAAGACGCGTGACATACTTAAAAAGGTCGAGCTTTCCGATTACTCGAGGCGGCGCGCCTCGAAGCTTTCGAGCGGACAGAAGCAGCGTCTCGCCATCGCAAGGGCGCTCGCAAAGCCGTCCAAGATACTCATTGCGGACGAGCCCACGGGCAACCTCGACAGGGAAAACAGCGACAAGGTCATCCGCCTTCTTAAGGAGGCGTCCCGGGACAGGCTGGTCATACTGATCACCCACGAATTCAGCGAGGCTAAGGATCTCGTCACGAGGCACGTAGTGCTTTCGGAGGGCAAGGTCGTTCAGGATACCGAGGTCGCCGAGCCGAGCGCCGCTCCCGAAGAGGAGGAGCGCCCGAAGAAGGCCGCGAAGCGCGATCAGGGCAAAAATCTCGCCCCTTACATCGCAAGGCTGACCGCGAAGGCGCGCCCCGTGTTCTTCTTTCTGACGGCGATGATACTATTGATCACCTGCGTCGCGTCGTTCATATTCGTCGGCAATTTCATAGTCGCGACGGACGACGTCCCCTCGAGGGTGTACGACAACAAGGCGTTCAGAAACGGCGATCCGACGAGGCTCGTTATCGCAAAGGACGTTACCGACTCCTTCACCGACGAGGAGATCGCGCTTATCCGTCAGCAGAAATACATAAGCTCCGTTGAAAAATACGGCTATATCGCGGACGTGAATTATTACTACCGCGAGGATATCCATTACCGCAAATACTCCAGCGCAGAATATGAGGAAGGCTACGATCCGATCTTTAATCCCGACGCTTTTTCCTATACCGTAAAGATCGAGTTCCTCGGGAACGATCCCAAATACATGTCGAGCGTTTCCCGCGCGGGCGAGCTGACGGCCGGCAGGATGGCCGAGGACTTCTATGAGGTGCTCTCGTCCGATCCCGATTACACGACCGGAATGAAGGTCAGGGTGTTTGTGAGAAACAGGATGCACTGGGGCATTTCGCAGTACATCGGCCTCGACTTCACCGTCGTGGGCGAAACGACCGGCGAGCGGGGGCTCTACTTTTCCGAAAGCCTCTGCAAGATGCTGAACAATTCTGTGCTCGCCGCGATCTACAACCAGGGCGGCACGTTCTTCTCGGGCGGAGACCTCGGAAGATACCCGATCGTCCCCTACGACTATGCCCAGTTCAAGGACGCCATCGTACCGGTCTACCCGGAGGGAGGTTCCGGCTCGGGCGATGACAACGGCGGTATGGACGACGATGTGCACTGGCGCCCGCCCGAAAGAACGCCTGCTCCCAGACCGACCCCCACGCCGGAAGCGACCGAGATGCCGACGGAGGATCCCGACGCGACCGCGGCTCCCACCGAGGAGCCCACCGAGGAGCCGACTGCCGAGCCGACCGCCGAGCCCGCTCCGGCCGCGACCCCCGTCATACCTGAGACGCTCGCCGAGAACGAGTTCGTGTATCCCGCCGACCCGTACGGAAAGAATCTGAAGCTCGGATCCAAGTTCGTGCTCAGCATAGGCGATTTCTACGCGCGCAGCTGGGACTATGACGGCGAAAGCGAAGGGGTTGTCATCTCCAGGGATTACGAGCTTTACTGCGCGGGCATATATAACAGCAGCCTGCCCCGCATGGTGCTCGTAAACCCCGAAATGTACAAAAAGATGACGGACGGTCTGCATTCGAACCAGGCGACCGTTTACATCACCGACTACGCGTACACCCAGCGCGCGATAGACGAGCTCGCCTCGATGGGCTACGTCGTGCTGTCCCCCTTCACGCAGGGCTCCACGGTAAAGGACGCCGACCTCGAAGCCGAGAGGATCAACCTTTTGAGGATAACCCTTGCGGCCTCCGTGCTCACGCTCGTTCTGCAGCTCATACTCCTTAAGGTCACGTTCTCGTCCCTGAAGGATCATTACAAGCTGCTCCTCAATATGGGACTTCGCGCGAAGACGGCGTATTCGTCGCTCGCTCTCCTGTTCCTGTTCCTTACGCTCGTCGCCGAAGCCCTTGCCGCGGCGGTGATACTGATACTTAACCATTACGGCTACGCGAGGGTCGTGAACATATTCAAGTATCTCGAGACGCCGAGCCTTATACTGATATTCGCGATACACCTCGTGTTCTGCGTGATCGCGTACTTCATAGTCGCGCGGTCGCTCAAAAAGCAGGTGTTCTCCATCAGCGGCTTCTATGAAGACATTGACGGCGAGCTTATGGAGGAGGTGATGGGCGAATGATCTCGGTAAAGAACCTTAAAAAGACTTACAGCCCCGGCACCCGTGCGGCGGAGGAGGTCCTCCACGGCGTAAGCTTCGACCTGCCCGAGACCGGCTTCGTGTGCATACTCGGACGCTCCGGCAGCGGCAAGACCAGCCTGCTCAACGCCATAGGCGGGCTTGACGTGTTCAGCGCGGGCACGGTCGAGATCGACGGCGCGCGCATTTCCCGCGGGAATACCGCCGAGATGGAAAGACAAAGGAACGCGAATTTCGGCTATGTTTTCCAGAACTATTATCTGCTTCCCGAGCATTCCGCCGCGTATAACGTGTACCTCGGGCTCCACTCCCTCGACCTCGGCGAGAGGGAGAAATTAAAGAGGGTCGAGGACGCGCTCCGCAAGGTCGACATGCTCCGTTTCCGTAAGCGCCTCGTCGGCGAGCTTTCCGGCGGTCAGCAGCAGCGCATCGCGATCGCGAGGGCGATAGCGAAGGCTCCGAAGGTGATATTCGCGGACGAGCCTACCGGCAACCTCGACGAGGAGAGCACGCTCAATATCTGCTCGCTCCTCAAAAGGCTCTCGAAGACCGGCCTCGTCGTGATGGTCACGCATGAGGAAAGGCTTGCGAATTTCTACGCCGACAGGATAATCAGGATCGACGACGGCAAGATCGCGAGCGACAGCACCGAATGGGAGCGCAGCGAGATAATCGCGGCCGACAAGAACACCGTCTATTCCGAGGATTACAGGGACGAGGCGTTCTCCTCCGACAGTCTGAACATAAGGGTGCTTTCGGCGGAAGGCGCCGAGCCCGCGGCGATAACGCTCATCGTCGAGGAAGGCAGGCTGATCATAAAGTCCGACGACAAGAGGCTCATAATGCACTCCAAGCCGTCCGATCCGCCCTACGTCAGGGAGGGCAGCCGCCCGAAGGTCGACCTTTCGCAGATCGACAAGGCGCTCCTCGACGAGGCCGAGACCGCGCGTCCGCCCATGAAGCCCAGGAGCCGCTCCGGGCTGGGCTTTAAGACGCTCGTTTCCGAGATGCGCACCACCGCGTCGAAGAAGCGGCTCCGCAACGCCGCGACTGCGCTGTTCATAATACTGCTTTCCGCAATGCTCCTGTTCTCGGCTTCCGACGTCAATTCCGTCGTCAGGATAGATCCCGAGGAGTTCATCACCGCAGATTCGCATGTGGTCGAGCTCCAGTTCAACAAGGGTCAGACCTACGACGACAAGACCGCCTGGTCTATCAGCGAATACATCCCCGGCTTCCTCGACAAGCTCGAGGCAAAGGGGCTCGATTACGATTATGTGCCCGACACCAACTTAAGGTTCATGTTCTACTGCGACATACTCCCGCAGTACGGCACGCTGAAAATGAGCCTCGGGAAATACAACATGGTCGACATAAAGAGGCTCGATCCCTCGTCCCTCGTTTACGGCCGTATGCCCGAGCGCTATGACGAGATAGTCGTCGACAGATGGGTCATCAAGAACTGCACCGACAAGGACGGCATTGTCCAGAACCTGATACCCGACAGCGAGTATATGGTGGGCAAGATGGTTTTTATGGACAAAAAGGATTATTACCCCACGATCGTCGGTATCTGCGACAGCGGCGAGCCGAGCATATACATGACGAAGGCGGGCATGCTCTCGGCGGGTATACACGGCATACACGTAATGCCGTATTCCGAATTCACGGCAGTCACGGGGCTTACGGATCTCGCCCCGCTCGAGGATGGCGAATGCATGCTGGTCGAGGAGAACTGCGGCAGGTATTACCTGAGCCAGATCGGATCGTCGCTCCGCATGACCAACGGTATAGAGCTGTATTTCAGGGAGGCCGTCGGCGGCGTGGGTTATGGCTCGCACCGCATACTCGCGCAGATCGTCGTTTCCGACGAATATGTCGAAAAGCTCTACCGGTACATGATCGAAACGATCACGCATTTCGACATATGGTGCGCCGACAAGGCCGCGGTCAAGAAGGCGCTTAACGAGACCCTGGCCGACGGTTACGAGGGCACGATGCTCCTTGACGTCAACGACACCTACAATGTCGAATACACCTCGTTCATGACCGCGCGCACGACGAGGATACAGACGAGGATCATAATTTTCGCAGCGATAGGGCTCGTCTGCCTCGTGATGCTCTACGTGATACAGCGCTTCCGCGTAAGGGACCGCATAGGCATGATAGCGGTCAACCGCATGCTCGGCATACCGGGACGCGACTCAATGGGCGTGTTCATATTCGAGAACATACTGCTGGCGCTCAAATATTCCGTACCCACCGTGTTCCTCGCGTGGGGCGTGGTTACGCTCCTGCCAATACTCGAGGTCGGCGGGCTGAACATCAGCATACCGCTGTGGGTGCCCTTCGCCACGGTCGCGGCGATAGTCATCGCCGAGGTCGTCGTCGCGATGCTCGCGGTGCTCCGCCTGCTTAAGCTGCCGCCCGCGAAGCTCGCAGCGAAATACGATTTCTGATAAGCAAACATAAAGGATCGCCGCTCCCGACGGGAGCGGCGATCTTATATCGCGGTCATTTGATGCGGGTGTGCCTTCCGTCCTCGCGGGTCAGTATGCCCTCGCTTATCCTGTCTCGGCGGATGGTGCAGTAATCCTGATGCACCTCGGAGATAACGGCGTTGAGCCCCTTCTCCTCATACACCCTGCCGAGCACGCCGGACTCTCCACGCCGTTTGACGAGTGCCTGAAGGCCGTGTGCGAGTCCGCGGCAAAGCGGCTCGACGGTTTTGATCTTTCCGGCATCAAATAAAAATGCATCATCCTTCAAGGCCGCGTCATTAAGGCGCGGCCATATTTTATGAGTTGAACACGGATCGGATATGTGATAAACTTTTTATGGCGGTTCCATGCGGAGCCTAGCCATTAATAACAAAGGGGGGCGAAGTCATGTTCGTTTTCTGGGGCGACGGTTCGCAGGAAGCAAAGGATCTTGTGGACGCCATCCGTGTAAGGAGCACGGAGAACTTCAACTGGACTTTCATATTCATACTCGCGGTCGTTTTCTACGTCTACTGGTCGGAGATCCACAAAAAGAATACCGAGGCCGTGTTAGCGGGGCTCGCGCTTTACGGCGTGCACTGGCTGTATGAGATCGCTAACGCCGTCATCGCCCGCATAGCGGGATATCCCCTGTGGTCGGTGTCTAACGATTCGACCACGTTCATACTCCTTATCGGCGTATGCTGGGAGCTTTCGATGATGTTCTCCCTCGCCGGGATAATCTCGTTCAAGATGCTTCCGCAGGACAGGAGCAAGCGGTATTTCGCGAAGAACGGCAAACGCGGCATAAGCTGCAGGCTCGTCGGCGCGCTGGAGATGGCGCTCCTGTTCGCGCTGTTCGAGTCGTTCCTCGCGGGAACGAGCAATCATTCCTTCATCTGGGTGTATAAGTGGTGGGGCGTCATACCCGTGTTCATAACGACCTACGTCCCGTTCTTCCTCGCGAGCAATTACGTGCCCGACATGGAGCCCAAAAAGAGGCGCATATTCCTCATTACGGAATGGGGCCTCGTCGTCGTGCTCCTCGCGGTGCTGATACCGCTCGGCGTGATCTGACGCGGCAGGCAACAGCGCGTTGCTTGAAGTCGGCGCGCTTTCGTATTAGAATCGGAAGCGGGAGGTATGGATATGGAAACGAAGAACGTCATTTACGAATTGAGGACGAAGAACGGTCTTTCGCAGGACGAGCTTGCGGAAAAGGTCTTCGTTACGAGGCAGGCGGTGTCGCGCTGGGAAAACGGCGAGACGGTGCCCAACACCGAGACGCTCAAGCAGCTGTCGAGGTTTTTCAACGTGTCGATAAATACGCTGCTCGGCTCTCCGCGTACGCTCATATGCCAGTGCTGCGGCATGCCGCTCGAGGATGCGATCATCGGCAAAGACAAGGACGGCTCGCTTAACGAGGACTACTGCCAGTGGTGCTATGCCGACGGCACATACACCTACGCCGATATGGACGACCTGATCGAGGTCTGCGTGCCCCATATGGTTAGCGAGGGCTTTACCGAGGAGCAGGCGCGCGAGTTTTTGAAGCAGTCG
This sequence comes from Clostridia bacterium, assembly GCA_017614315.1. Classification (GTDB taxonomy): domain Bacteria; phylum Bacillota; class Clostridia; order Christensenellales; family CAG-138; genus UBA3857. The sequence goes on from JAGACA010000009.1 coordinate 146,133, forward strand.
CTGCCATCCCTCGATTACTGGAAAAACCGCGAGGGCATCGGGAGCGACGAGAGCTTCGAGACGCTCAAGAAGACGCTGATCGCCGAGATCAACGCGCTCGGCGTCGAGGGTATGCCGAAGCTCGAAAAGCTGAACGCGCTTGTCGGCAGGTTCGTCAATCTCGAATACCCGCTCCCCGGGGGGATGAAGGCGAAGTTCCTCGACGACGGCGCGACGTACCTCGGCAATCAGCTTGAAGCCGGCGGGGACAAATGCTTCGGCGTGCTCGCAAACGCGGACTTCATACTGATCTGCACCTACGGCCGCGACGGCGCGGATCCCGAGCTCATCATGTACAAAAAGCGTTAAGAAGCCGACTCAAAGCCGCCCAACGGGGCGGCTTTTTTGTGCGCGCTTGATTTGCCCGCGGCGATATGATAAACTTGACCGGAAAAAGGGGGCTTCCCCCCGTGAAAGGTATTTTCGGATGAAAGCGATCGAAACGAAGGGCCTTACCAAGTTTTACGGCAAGGCAAGGGGCGTCGAGAACGTCGATCTTTCCGTCGAGGAAGGCGAGATATTCGGCTTTATAGGCCCCAACGGCGCGGGCAAGAGCACCACGATCCGCACGCTGCTCGGACTTATCGGAAAGAGCGGCGGCGAGGCGTCCGTGCTCGGCATGGATATAGAAAAGGATAAGGAGAAGATACTCCGCGAGGTCGGCTACCTCCCCTCCGAGGCGGCGTTTTACGGCGGCATGCGCGTGAGCGACGTGCTGGAGTTTTCGGCGAAGCTGCGCAAAAAGGACTGCCGCGAGGAGGCGAAGCGCCTTGCCTCGAGGCTCGATCTCGACCTTTCGAGGAAGGTCGGCGAGCTCTCTCTCGGCAACCGCAAGAAGGTCGGCATAGTCGCCGCTATGCAGCACAGACCGCGCCTTTACATACTCGACGAGCCCACGAGCGGCCTCGATCCCCTGATACAGAGGGAGTTTTTCGACCTTCTCGGCGAGCGCAGCGCGGAGGGCGCGACGGTGTTCCTCTCCTCGCACGTCTTAACGGAGATCGGCCGTCACTGCGCCCGCGCGGGGATCCTCAGGGAGGGCCGGCTCATCAGGGAGGACAGCGTCGACAGGCTCGTCGGTACCGGCGTAAAGCGCGTCACGCTGAGCGGCGCTTCGGCGCTTCCCGAGCTTGACGGCATAAAGGACCTTAAGGTCGCCGGCGCTTCCGCGAGCTTCCTTTACAGCGGCCGTCCCGACGAGCTCGTGAGGGCGCTCGCGAAGCTCGAGTTCACCGATATGACGTTGACCGATCCCGATATCGAGGACGTCTTCATGCACTATTACGCGAAGGAGGGCGAATGATATGACCTTGTTCCTTCATGAGCTCAAAAGGGATCGCGTAAAGCTGATCGTGTGGACGGCGGTGATAACCTTCATGCTCTCCGTCAGCATATTCATCTATCCGCAGATGACCTCCCAGATGGGCGAAATGGGCGAAATGTTCTCCGAAATGGGCGGCTTTTCCGAAGCGTTCAATATGGATAAGATCAACTTCGGCGAGTTCAGCGGCTACTTCGCCGTGGAATGCGGCAACGTGCTGGGGCTCGGCGGCGGCTTCTTCGCGGCGCTGCTCGGCATTGCCGCCCTCGCAAAGGAGGAGCGCGAGCACACCGCGGAGTTCCTGCTCACGCATCCCGTCTCCCGCACGTACGTTGTCGCGTGGAAGCTCGCGGCGGTGATCGCGGAGGTGCTCATACTGAATATCGCAGTCGCGCTCTGCGCGCTCCTTTCCTCCCTTGCGATCGGCGAAAAGCTTGACGCAAAGCTCTTCTTCAACGTGTTCCTCGGCTATTTTATAATGCAGACCGAGATCGCGTGCGTGATGTTCGGCCTCTCCGCGTTCCTCCGCGGTAACGGCCTCGGCGTCGGCCTCGGCGCGGCGTTCGCGCTCTATTTCATGAACATAATCGCGAACCTCACCGACGATGCGGAGTTTTTGAGGTACATCACCCCGTTCTCCTACGCGGACGGCACGGCGATAGTCGCGAACGGCGGTATCGAGGTGAAATACATGATACCCGGAATTGCGTTCGCGCTGATCGGCGCCGCGGCGGCGTTCGTAAAGTATGGCCGCAAGGATATAAGAGCGTAACGGACATAATAAAAGGGCATGGCGCTTTGCGCCATGCCCGGTTTTTATTCATTATTTATCTTCAAATGTCTTCTTCGCTTCGTAATACGGTATGTCCGCCTCGTACCATTCGACATGGCGGATCGAGGATCTCATATCCCTGTACGCCTCCTCGGCGCGCGTCTTCACGCCGCCCGTCGCCTCCTCGGCGAGGCGCTTCAATTCAGGCGCGGACGACCAGCCGAGATCGTGCCGCAAGTAATCGACGTCTATGCTGTCGTGCTTGCCGCTCAGATACGAATCCACGTTGTACTTCGCGATGACGCGGTTGGTGTTCACGAGCGAGTACGCCGCGAAGAACAGCACCGCTGCCGCGACGACCACGGGCAGTACCTTGACCTTTTTGAATATCGCCGAGATGATGACCGTTATGAATATCACGGCGAGGAACACCATGAACGCGGTTGTGAAGAGGCGCAGCCTCGTCAGGTCGTACGTGTCGATATAGAGCAGCATCTTTGCGACAGCCGTGGCGATGAGAACGAGCGTCGCCGCGGAGAGCGTTATCATGAGTATCCGCTTTATCGCGCCCGTCGCCTTCGTGGTCTCCTTCATGAAGCAGCCCGCGAGCGCGATCATGACAAGGTTTATAAGCGTAACGGCCAGGAGCTGGAAGAAGCCCTCCCTCGCGTACTCCGCCGCGGAATAGTTCTCGGGCAGGGTGTGGGTGAACGCGCTGACGTAATACCCCCACTGGGAGATGAAGAACAGCGCATACACGATGAGCAGCGCGGCTATCGGCATGATCACGAGTATCGGCGCGACGACCTTTACCTTCGAGCCGACCCTATTCACGCTTTCGGCCTCCGACAGCTTGGGGAACTTCCGTTTCAAGGAGCTCATCACCGCGCCGAAAAGCATCGCCGCGATCGGTATCGCGCAGCCGATCTTGAATACGATCTCGAACACGTCCTCAAGATCGATATTCGGGAGGAGCGCCTTGAAATGGCTGTCGTACGAAAGCAGCGCCGCGACTGCGACCACGACCGCCGCCGTTATGAGAACGCCGCCGAGCACGAGGAGCCCTGTATGCCTTCTCTTTTTCGCGCCTCTCGGCTTAAATATCGCTGCGAAGAACTCATGGAACGAGGCGAAGAGGTACGTTATCCCCTTGACGAGGTCGAGGAGCAGTCCTCCGCCCATGCTCCTCGAATGGTTGGAGAAGAGCGTTACGGAATAATACGCGTAAAGGAGCGCTTCGATCACGATTATCGGGAACAGGTCGAAATCGGCGTAGCCGTGGATCATCCTGTAAAGCGCGCCGATGACGGCGAGCACGAGCGCCGCGAACGAGAACGCGTCGGGCTTCGCGCCTAAAAGCAGCGCCGCTGCGGTCGTCGCCGCATAGATCGAAACGATGAGTATCAGCGATCCCAGCGGATTCAGCATTATCGGGAAAATCTCGACGAGAAGGTACGCCGCGGCGAGCATGGCGAGCGCGAATACGAGCCCTATTATCCCCTCCCGCGTTATGCCGGCGTTCTCCGTTTCCGGGGAAAGCTCCGGGACTTCTTTTGCGATCGGATCGTTTATTTCCATGAAAAAGGTCTTCCTTTCTTGATCGTCACGGATATGATAACACCCATCTTCGGATTTGTCAACAACAATTTATCGTAAAACGACAAAAAATTTTTGCACTATCATGTATGGACGGGCTTCAGAACGAAGCCGTTTGCATTCGGGGCGAAAAGATGATATGCTTATCACGATAATGATCCCGGAGGATAATATAATGATACGTTTGATCGGCGTCACGCCCGACAACTGGCGGACGGAACTTGCGGTAAACAAGGATCAGGAGAGATTCGTCGCGAACAGAACGGTGCTCCTCGCGAGGGCGTACGCCTACCGCGATCTCGGCAGCCGCGCGTTCATCATCTGCAGCGACGATACCCCCGTCGGCATGGCGCTTTATTATACCGATCCCGAATACGGTGAGTACGAATTCTCGCAGTTCTTCATCGACAGGCGGTATCAGGGCAGGGGCTTCGGCTATGAGGCGGCGAAGCGGATACTCGATCTCATGCGGGAGGACGGCAGGTTCGACAGGGTCTCGCTCTGCTATATCGACGGCGACGAGGCGGCGAGGAAGCTTTACGAGAAGCTCGGCTTCCGCCATACCGGCGAGGTCGAGGACGACGAGGTCATGATGGAGCTCATGCTCCGTTAACGGAAACGTACTGCGCCGCGTATTTTGCGGCGCTTTTTTGAAACGGGACGCGTTTGTTTTTCGACCGCCCGAAAACGCATTTCACCCGCGGATTTCTGCCGCTTGGGCGAGATCCGATGACAGACGGCGCAAAACGTGTTATGCTTTCAGCGTCGAAAGGAGGTTCACTTATGAAGGTTGAGATCAAACAGACGCCGGACGCGGCCGAGCCCTATGCGGTGATATACTGCGGTATGATCGACGACGCCGTGCTCGCCGCCGCGGAGGCGCTGCGGCGCGAAGGTGACGTCATCACGGCTTACGATAACGGACGGATAATCGTCATCAAAAGGGAGGATCTTTTCATGATCCGCACGGACGACGGACGCACAAGGCTTTATACCGAAAAGGCGTCGTACGAGTCCGCGAAGCCCCTGCGCGAATTCGAATCGCTTTCCGGATTCATGCGGATATCGAAATTCTGCGTGATAAACCTTGACAGGATCAAGTGCTTTGAGCCTATGTTCTCCGGCGCCATGCAGGTGACCATGAAGAACGGGCTCTCAGAATCCATCTCGAGAAAATACCTGCCCGATATGAAGAGATATCTCGGGCTCTGACAGGAGGAATGATATTATGAAAAAAGTTCTTAAAGCAGCATGGAAGGGCATTTCCGTTTCCGCGGTGATATTCGTCGTATCCTGCATGATCCGGGGCTTTGGCGACGGAGCCGAAAAGTTTTCAAGCGGCACCGGCATGGGTTATCTGTGTCTCGCTGCGATCGCGATAGGCATAGGCTTCGGCGTCCCCTCGCTGATCTATAACACCGACCTGCCCACCGGGCTCAAGGTGCTGATCCACATGGGGATCGGCATAACTGTGATGCTCGCTGTCTCCGTTGCGGTCGGGCTCATCGACTTCTCCCGCGGCTTTACAGCATGCCTCATCGTCGCGGGCGTCCAGATCGCCGTCGCATTCACCGTATGGGCGCTCTCCTGCGTGCGCGTGCGCAGGCTCGCGAAGGAAATGAACGGCAGGATCGCGGAAAAAAAGTGATCCGCGCATATGAAAACCCCCGGGATATCCCGGGGGTTTTGTTGTCGGTTTTTAAGCGAGGCCGTCGGGACAGGGCTTGCCCTCGCGGCGCATATGGTCGAAGTACAGCTCCTCGGTCGCGAGCGCCATCTTCGTGACGGAGAAATCCCTTCCCTCGGGATAGATATACCAGGTGTCCTCAAGGGTGTTGAGATCGACGCAGTCGCCGTGCTTGCCGAGATAGTCGTATTCGATATGGCAGGAATAGAGCGACGGGACGGACTTCTCCATAAGGAAGGGATCGCCGTCGACGTCCGTTCCCTCCACGCGGAAGCCGTTCATGTCGTGCACCATGACGCCCTCGCCGAGGCGGATGAACTTTTTCGCGTTCGGGAGCGAATCGACCGTGACCTTGAGCCTGCCCGAGGAATAGGTCCCGTTTTCGACCTCCCTCTTAACGTTCGCTCTCTCCCACTCGTACCAGTCGGGGATATGCGAAAACTCCGTTTCGCCCTCCTTTGCCCGAAGCTCGCCGAGCTCGGTCATCTCCCAGCGCTTGCCGCAGGCGGAGCAGAATATCTCCGAGCCCTCCGAACCCATCTTGAACTCCGCGCCGCAGGCGGGACACTGATAAAGCACCTTGTGCAGCCCCTCCGCGCGCTTGGGATACGGCGTAAGTATGCCGCGCTCCTTCTGCCACGCGAAATCGTCGTACTTAAACGCCTCGACGAGCTTTTCGTTTATCTCGTCGGCGGAGAGCTTTTTAAGCTCCTCGGGCGTAAACAGAAGCGTCATCTCCGCCTCGGTCGGCTTGACCTTGCGGGGATGGAGGTTCCAGAACGGGGAATTGACGTGATGTCCGTGGCAGATGAGCGTCACGACCGGCACGCCGAAGAGCTTGCACATCTTGCCGAGGGATCTCGGCAGCACCGCCGTGGTTCCGCAGAGCGAATACCGCGCCTCGGGGTAGATGACCGCGACGTCGCCGTGATCGAGCGTCTTTTTGAGATTGCGGACGAGCGTCATGTCGTTCGTGAACTTGCGTTTGCAGATGCAGCCTACGTCGCGCAGGAGCTTTTCCCTGCCGATGAAGCCGTCTATCGCCACGACGTAGTTCGCTCTTGACGGCCATATGGCCTTCGTCGCCGCCTTGAAATCGAAAAAGGCGTTGTGATTGCATAGCAGTATGTACGGAGGCTTGAGCCCATCCGTCCCCTTTTTCGTGAGCTTCATGCGGTGCGCGATGACCTCGGGAAGGCTTATGAGTATCGTCACGGGGTGAAGATACCATTTCGTCCTCGAAGGGGGCTTCGTCATGTCGAATCTTTCAAAGCTTTCCTTCATATCATTTCCGTCTTTCGTTCCTGCGTTCCCTGTGTTTTTTCCAAACCGTCCACATGCGGAAGCCCGTGGAGACGAGAAGCACGCCTATCGCGACGGCGCCGGCGATATATGCGGTCGCCAACCCCTTCTGATATGCTTCGGCGGTCATGCCGCGCCTTATGAAATCGGTAGTGTAATATATCCCGGCTCCGGGGATCAGCGGCACCAGCGCGCAGAGCAGATAGCTCGTCGCGGGGAATTTGCGTATCCTCGCCATAACCTCGGCATAGAACGACGAGGCCGCCGCGGCTATGAGATAGCAGGCGGGCTCGGGGAGCCCCGCCTTCATGAGCAGGGAGCAGACGAGCCACGAGATGACGCTGCCGAAAAGCGCAAAGGGTATCCCGCGGCCGTGCATATCGAACATCAGCCCGAAGCCGAGCGTGCCTATGAGCCCCGCTATGCACTGGAACCACAGGGGGTGGTCGATGGGCGCGAGGCCGCTGACTATCGCGGGGAATATGAGCCTTGCGACGTACACCGCGGCGCTCGTGCCGATAACGAGCGCGACAGCGATTATCAATACCTGCACGAGGCGGTTGACGCCGCTCATCGTGTCGCCGTATATGACGTCCCTCAAGCTGTTGGTGAACAGGAAGCCCGGGACGAGTATCATCAGCGCGCCGATGGTCACGATATCGGCGTTTTCTCCGAAGCCGGCCGCGGCGGCGGCGTTTGCGATAAAGGCGAGTATGAAGCTGCACAGGAACGATTTGAAGAACGCGTTCGCGTGCAGACGGTCGCTGAACCTCAATACCGCGCAGGTCGCGAGCCCGCATACGCCCGCGGCGGCGGCGTCGAACCACGAGCCGCCGAAAAACAGCGCGAAGCCGAAGCCGATCAGGAACGCCGCGAGGAAGTGTATGACCGTCTTATAGCTGCGGACGCTCTTTTCAGTCTCGCGGAGCCATTTCTCCGCCGTTGCCATATCGGGCTTTTCGGCGCAGATCTTACGGCAGAGCGCGGAATACTTTTCGATCCCGTCGAGCATGGTGCTCCCGCCGTCGAGGCGGCGCATCTTGGTGATCGCGGGGCCGTCCTCCGGATCGAGCGTGGCGATTATGCAGTTGGGTATGACGAAAGCGTCGACCTTCTTCACGCCGTAGGCCGATATGATGCGGTTTATGGAATCCTCCACGCGGTAAGTCTCCGCGCCGCAGGACTGGAGCTTGTACGCGAGCTTTACGGCGAACTCCAAGAGCTCCCCGTAAAACCTGCTGTCGCGGCTCTCCGCCTCCGTGGGAAGCAGTCTGACCGCCTCTTTGATCTGTTTCTGCTTCTTCTTCATTCTTTATCCGTGTCAGTTGTTTATGAACTCCCTGAACGCGTTCTCGGGAGCGTCGCCGCTGCCGCCGATTATAAGCACGGCGTACCTGCCCTCGGTGAATATTACCGCCTTTTCAAGCTCGGGAACGAACTGCGGTTCGTAGGTCGAGTAAAGCGCGATCCTCTTTTCGACGTGCCTGCGGAGCGACGCCTCGGCGGCCTCCGCGTCGGCGGGGTCGACGAGCGCGATGACGACTATTTCCGCAGCACTGGTCTTTCCGTCGGGAGCGTAAAGTATAAAGAACGTCTCGACCTTACCGTACTCGAGATCCGAAACGAACGAAAACTCGTCCTCGGCATTCGGGTCGCTTTTCGACGCGTAGGCGAGGGTGTTCCCATCCGGCATCGTTTCGCGCATGCGCTCCGCAAGGTCGAACATGCTGACCGCGGGCTTGCCCTCGGTCTCGGTCGGCGCGGGCGCGTCGGTCGGCGCCGGGGTCGGCGCGGCCGTGGGCTCGGGCTCCGGCGCGGGCTTCGCGCAGGCGGCAAGCCCCGCGGCAATGATGATCAGAATGACTGCAAGCGTTCTTTTCATTTCAAACACCGTCATCAATAATAATAGATCCAATCGCTGCCGAAGAGCTCGGTGAGGACGTCATATATCTCCTCGACGACCTCGTCCGGGAGCTCGTACCCGGGATCGTAGTTGTATTCCCTGTAGAACATGCAGAGCACGAATTCCCCGTTGTCGTCGAGCATCCAGTAATACTGGAAACAACCGTTGCCTATGGAGTTCACGGCGTTCGAGAGCTGCTCGGAAAGATACGACGCGACGGGCTCCTCTTCCCTCGTGATGCCGCCCGCAACGCGGAGCGAGAAGCAGGTCTCGCCGCCGTCGATCTTTTCCTTGACGTAGGCGGGTATGGACATTATGTCCTCTACCTCGCCGGCGTTCTTGACGGCGTAATTGAATTTAAGACCCTGCGCGCGGGGGAAGAAGCTCTTGTCCCAGTCGTGATCGAGGGAGAGCACCTCGTCCGTCAAGTTGAAATGCCTGTATGAGGGGGTATCGCCCGAGTCGAAATAGCAGTCGGTCTGGTACCACTCGCCGTCGAGCTTGATAAGATCCCATGAATGGGTGCAGCCCGTGTTGTGAACGACCATGCATTCGATATCGAGCATGTGCATGAACATGCGGAAGGTGGTCGCGTAGCCCACGCAGACCGCCTGATGGTATTTGAGTACGCCGTAAGGGTTATCCGCATCCTCGCCCGAATTGGGGATGACGGTAAGCGAGCCCTCGTCCGCCTTGAGCTTGGTCGTGAGGAAAATATAGACGGCCTCTTCCTTCTCATAAGGCGTCATGCCCGGCTCGATGATCTTGTCGATTATGTCGGACGCCATCTTGAGCGTCTCCTTTTGGCGGTCGTCGAGAGCCGATCTGTCGCCGGTCTTGTACGCGTCCGAGATCGCGGTGGTGTCCCTGATGACATAGATATCGGCGATCTTGACGTCGTTTTCCTTTGTTTCGTCCTCGTCGTTTCTGGCGAGCTCTTCTATCCTTTCGATCAGAGCTTCGGTCTTGCCGCCGATGGCCTCGGTCCTGTCGCTGAGCTCCGAGGTCTTGCCGTTCAATGCGGCGGCCTTGTTGTTGAGCTCCGCGGCCTTTTCGTCAACGGTGACGACGGCCGATTTGAGTTCGTTCATGTTCTTTACCGTGAGCGCGGAGAGCGCGCCTACGCACAGAATGAGGAGCAGACAGACGGCGATGAGCACGACCGTAAGGACATTGGGTTTGGTTTTCATTTTGAGCCTTCTTTTTATTTTTTTTCGATCCCGGCAGACATTATAATCACAGCGGGGCGTATTGTCAACATCAAAAAATCCGCCGGGACGGAAGTTCCGTCCCGGCGGATGAGATCGGTCGTTTAACGCGCTTACGCGTCGCCGACGGTCCTCGAGGTGTCGTGATAGCTGACCTCGTTGACGGGGATTATCTCGCCGTCCTGGATATAGAATACCAGCCACAGGGTGCCGTCCACGTTCGGTACGTTGAACACGTACGGTTCCTCCCTGCCGGCGACATAGACCTTGACCTGCGCTCCGGACATCGCGAGCCCCTTGGAGTAGGTGCTGGTCTTGTTGGTGTAGTCGTGTACGAAGAAGTAATAGGTCGCGCCTTCGATCGGCTCATAGATCGAGGTCGTCTCGGGACCGTAGCCGCTCCTGCTGTCGACGTCGAGATTGATATATTTCGTGCCCGCGTCGTAATAGGTCTTGTTGTCCCAGTAGATGTGGCAGATCCTGTATGGCTCCTCATACTCGTCGACGGTGTCGACGATGAGATGAGTGTCGAGGTCGCTCGGCGACTGACCCCAGGTAAGGATTATCCTGACCTCGCCCTCGTTGAGGACGGGCGTCAGCGTGCAGTCCTGCTGACCGCGGGTCTGGCCGGATACGACGACGATGTTCGCCGCGCCGTTCATATAGCCGTCCGCGGAGGCGTAGAGCGTGTAGTTGCCGGGCTCGAGCTCGACGGTGTAATCACCGGACGCGCTCGCGGTGGTGGTCGCGATCGGCGTGCCCGTGGTGTTGTTGAGGCCGCGGAACACGGAGATCCTCGCGCCGCCGATCGGATCGGCGTCGAAAGCGTCGATCACACGGCCGGAGGCGATACCCTTGCCGGTCTCCTTCTTGATCATGTTGAGCAGCATGTTGTACTGCACGGTGCCGGCGGAGATCTGGATCTTATAGACCGTCTCGGTTATATACCCGCGCGCGGCGAAGGTCATCTTGTAAAGGCCGGGCTCAAGCGAGAGCGAGTAAACGCCCTCGGTGACCTTTGCCTCATAGGAAACGCCGGTATCCATATTGGTCGCAAGGACCGCCGCTTTCGGGATTATCTCGAGCGTCTTCGCGTCCTGCACGACGCCGGTGACGAAGCCTATCTCGGGCTCCTCATAGGGCGGGATCTCGCCGCGCTCGAGAGCCATCTCGACCGCGAGCCTCGCGTTGACAAGGACGTAGACCTCGAGCTCGCGCACGCAGTAGTTTTTGTGCGCGGTCTTGATTATCGCCTTGACCTCCTTATAGGTGAGGTCGGGGTTCGCGCCGTAGACGAGGCCCGCAACGCCGGCGACCATCGGGGTGGCCATGGAGGTGCCGGACAAGGGCTCGTAATCGCTGCCCGCGATGGTGCTCAAAATATCCGAACCCGGCGCACAGACGTCGACCATCTCGCCGTAGTTGGAATAGGGAGCCATATCGTAGAACTTATATGTGTCGGTGCCCCACTCTTCGAGGCGGTCCTCTACGGAATAGCCCGCTTCGGCGGAGCCTACGACGATGACGTGTTCCCTCGCGTGAGCGCCGTCGGTCATGATGCGGTTCAGCGCGTAATTGGAGGCGTCGTCGTCCTCGTTGCCGGCGGCCTTGATGAGTAGGAAATCATAGCCCGCGTTCTCGAGGGAGATTATCATCTTCTCGAAACGGTCCGCGACGCTCCTCTCGTAATCGTCGGGCTCGGACGGATAGGCGCTGCCGACGCTCATGCTGATTACGCGGCAGCCCGAGGATACGAGGCGGGTGATGTTGTAGATCATGCTCTCGTAGCTGCTCGAGGCGTCGAGGCCTGTGTCGCTCTTATAGAGGTACCACCATGTGGCGAAGTACATATCCGCGTTCCAGTAAACACCGGAGATGCCCTCCTCGTTGTTGCCCGCAGCGCCGATAATGCCGGTGCAGTGGGTGCCGTGGTCGCGCATGCCGAGGTATGAATTCAGATCGCCGCCCGAAAGCTTGCCGAGGTTGAACTCCTCGACGTAGTCATGAACGTCCTTCATGGTCTTGAAGTCGTCCGTCGGAAGTACGTAGGTGTGGCGAAGGGGGATGTTGAGATCGGGATGGTCGTACTGGAGCCAGGTGTCGATAACGCCGATCTTCGTTTCGCCGATGCGGGAATTGTATTCCCATGCGCCGGGAGCGTCGATGGCTTCAAGTCCCCAGTTGTTGCCGTCGGGGGTCGAGGTGCTCCATTCGTCGTACAGGGAATCGTTGGGGTAGAGCCCCTCGTATTCCTCATAGGAGAGGTTATAGAACACGTCGTCGACGATCGTCTCGGCAACGAGCCTGTCCCTGACGCCGCGGATGTATTCCTCGCCCTTGCCTTCGAACCTTATCTGGTACTCGCCGAGAGCGTAGATCCTGCCGACGACCTCGCCGTCGTTATCCTTGACGAGCTCCTCGATCTGCTTGTCGGTCGCGGTGTCGGAGAATATGACGATCAGCTCGTTCGAAACGAGCCTGACGCCCTCGCGGAGCTCTATCATCGCCGCTTCTTCCGGAGCGGAGACGAAGCCGATGTCCCATCTGACCGTCATCTCGGTGTACTCCGAGCCGAACAGCGTCTTGACGTATATCCTCAGCTCGTTGTCGCCGGGGATGATGGGGAGCCTGTCGATCACGGCCTTGCGCGAGCCGATGCCGAGATTGAGCTTGACGTCGGAATACGACTCAAGATCCTTCGGCTTGACGGGATCGACGGCGTATTTGACGGAAAGTATCGGCTGGTTGGACTTGATCGTGATCGGGAAATTCTTCATATTGCCCGTCGTGGTGGTGAGAGCGGCGGTAGTGTCCGCGCTGACCTTGAGCGGGAACATCGTGGCGACGTATACGCCGGCGGCGATCAGGACTGCGCCGATGATCGCGAGCAAAACGATGAGCCCGGTCTTTTTCTTCCTGGGCTTATTCTGCTTCGCCTGCTTCGGGGCAGCCGCGGGAGCAGGAGCCGGAGCGGGAGCCTGCGCCGTCTTGGCCGGCGCGGATATCGGCGTGCCGCAGTTTTCGCAGAACAGGGAATCGTCACTTATCTGCGCGCCGCAATTTTTGCAGAACATATATATACCTCCTATTGTATACTGCAAAAAGATTATATGACCGCGGTCCCCCCGTGTCAAGCTTTTTGCATTAATATAGGAAAAAGCGGGCGCCTCCGCCCGCTTTTGTCCGTTCCCGAAAACGCATTATTTGTTCTTCTCTTTGTTACGCTTGTCGTTTATGATCTTCATCTCGGCGGCGGTTATGACCGAAACGCCGTTCTCCTTCGCCCACGCGACGCAGCCGCGGAGCACCGTCGGCAGGAATATGCGCGGCACGTTCAAAAGCATCGAGAGCGCGTCGTCCTCGAACCTGACGTCGGGATCGATCCTCTTTGCTGCGTAGCGCACGGATTCGAGCGTCGTCTTCCTTACGGGCAGGAGCTCGCCTATCATGCCGCGGCGTTTGTGATACCAGAAATTCTTGGAATCGCGGTAGCCGTAGTCGACAGGACAGGGCGGGAAGTCCCCCGCCTTTACGCCGTTCACAATGGCGTTATAGTATTTCTCCTTCATCAGTATCTTGTCGATCTTCAGTATGAAATGCGCGCCGTACGGGCTCGTTATGCCGTTGAAGTCGTGATACTTCGGAAGCTCGTAATGATCCTCGCCCTCCTTCATGGGAAGGTCGTTTTCCGCGCCGTCGAGGGTATCCACCCATGTGCATTCCATCACCTGGAAGCATTCTTCTATCACCTTGGGATACTGCCCGTCGGGATCCTCCTTCCGGCGCAGTCCGTCGGTGAGCGTCATCGCAAAGTCCTTCATCTTCTCCTTCGTGGTGTCGCCCGGCCAGCCGAGGCGCACGGCCTCCTTGAAATACTTCCTGCCGTCGGGGAAGAAGTTCAGGGCGCACTTCTTTCGCTTCAGTATGTTCTGCGCCGTATTGGAGGAGTTGCGGCAGCAAAGGAGCATCGCGTAATAGTCCTTGCCCGCGATGTAATAGGGCTGGACGAGCGAATACGGGCCGCAGTTGGTCTCGCCGTCGTCCGAAAGCGTGCTTACGAGCACGGCGGGCATCGGGAAGAAAAGTGAGGTCTGGTAGAAATTGTCGACGATCCTCAGATCCTTGAAATCGGACATGGTGTTATCCTCCTTGACGAATATAAAACGCAGGGCACGCTTTTTGCGCGCCCCGCGGAGGTTCGTTATTTGACGGTCGTCCCCGCGGCGCCCTTCAGCGCCTCGACGGCCTTGTCGAGGCTGGTGATTATGGCGCGGCGGCCGGGCTTCGAGGTGACGAACTTGACAGCCGCCTCGACCTTCGGCAGCATGGAGCCGGGAGCGAACTGGCCTTCGGCGATGTACCTGCGCGCGTCCTCGACGGTGAGCACGTCAAGATCCTTCTGGTCGGGCTTCTTGAAATTGACCGAGACCTTTTCGACTGCGGTGAGTATTACGAGCGCGTCGGCGTCAATATCCTCGGCAAGCCTCTCGGACGCGAGATCCTTGTCTATGACGGCCGCTGTGCCGACGTAGTCGCCGTTTTCGTCCTTATAGACGGGGATGCCGCCGCCGCCGACGGTGATGGGCACGAAGCCGCCCGCCATCAGACACTTGACGGCGTCGAGCTCGACTATCTCGACGGGCATGGGGGAAGCGACCACGCGCCTCCAGCCGCGGCCGGCGTCCTCCTTCATGACGTAGCCGCGCTCCGTCTCGAGCGCTTTCGCCTCGTCCTCGGTATAGAACGGGCCGATGGGCTTTGAGGGGTTCTTGAACTTGGGATCCTCGCGGTCGACGACGACCTGGGTGACGACGGTCGCGACGCGGGTTTTGCAGCCGCGGCGGCGAAGCACCTTCTCGAGACCCTGCTGCATATGATAACCGATATAGCCCTGGCTCATGGCGCCGCAGACGTCGAACGGCATAGCGGGGGTGACGGAATTCGCCGTTTCGTTCTGGAGCACAATGCGTCCCACCTGCGGTCCGTTGCCGTGCGCGAGCGCGACGGTATAGCCCTGCTCGATGATGTCCGCGATGTATTCGGAGGTCTTCTCGACGACTTCGAGCTGATTGGCGGCGGTAGCGGGCATGCCCGCCTCCTGGAGGGCGTTGCCGCCCAGAGCGATGACGATCTTTTCCATGGTAATGCCCTGATCTTTCTTTCAAAAAATATTTGCCCGGATCACACACGGGCACTGCAGAGATGATTATCCCACCTTTTTTCCCTGTTGTCAAGGGAAAAAGGCGGGTGAAAAGAATATATGTTCGGTCGAAAAACCTGCTCTTAAAGCCCCGTCAGTCCTCGAGGAAAACGGGCAGGAGATTTTTGGACCTTTCGTTGAACACACATCGGGGTGCGCTTAAGAGGATCTCAAGCCGTGTTCCGCCTTTTGTAATGTAAGGCTCTTTCTGCCGGGGATCCCGGCCCGAAAGCCGCGGTAATAATGTCGCATCCGAACGGACGGGAGATCCTTCCCGCGAACGCTTCGGCGCTTCCTTCGTCCGTTTCGCCGTTCCCGGCAACATAGGTATTGTAATAGTTCAGTATGCCTTTTAGCAGCGCTTTTGCGACGGCGTACTGTCCTGAATAGGAAATGTCCGAAGCCCTATCGCCTACCTCGATATTGACGGATGGAACAGTGGAATACGACGTCTGCGTAAGGTCGAACTGGAATGAGCCGTTCCCGTAGATCCTGATCCCGCAGGAGCGGGCGCCTGCAAGCACGCACGCCGCGAGCGCTTCGTGCTCCAGATGATGGCTCTTGACCGGCTCCATTTCGAGGTAGCTCGCTACCTGCGCCACATTACAGACAAACAGGCCCTTGTCGTTATCGCTCGAATCATAGTGCAGGGCGACGTGGCAGTCGGCGGCGTTGTTGGCCATTACCGTTCTCGCCACGTTGTCGAGCTGGACGTCGGAGGACTCGCGAATCATCAAAACGTCGAAGCCGCTGCTCAAAAGGAGCTCCTTCAGTATCATGGCAAGGGAGAGAGTAGCAGCCGCTTCAGACTTGCCGTTCAGCATAACGGTGCCGGAGGATACCGCGGTCGCGTATATGCTGCCCTCGGCGGTGCTGCCGCCCGTCACCTTGGGAGTGCCGTCCGGGTGGCAGAGCGTCTTTACCGAAGTTCCGCCCCTGGTGCCGTGACCGGCGTTGACGCAGACCGTGAAATACTTGGGTTCGTCCGCGTCGGAGTGGTACAGTACAGCGGCGCCGGTGTTTATCTTTGAGTTTTCCGCATACTGCCAGGAGGGATCCCAGTACACCGTTTCGCTCGATCCCGGTACCGCCGTAGGCGTGGCGGCGGGAGTGGGCTCGGGAGCGGGAGTCTCCTCTGGAGTCGGTTCCGCGGTCGGAGCGTCCGCCGCGGTTTCGGTCGGGGCGGGAGTTTCGGCAAAGCGCGTGGCGTCGGGAGCGGCCGTGGGTATATCCGCCGCGGGCGAGGGAGAGACCGACGCGTCCTTCCCGTTGAAATTGCCCGAGCAGGCCGCGCAGCCGAGCAATAAAACCAGTATCAAAAACGAAGCCGCTGCCCGTTTCATTTGTTTACCTCCACATACAAGCCCTCAAACAACGCGGAACAAGATCGTGCCCGGATCGTCGTCCGGGCACGGAGCCCCCGTCAGTCCTCGAAGAAAACGGGCAGGAGCTTTTTGAACCTCTCGTTGAGCGGCACGGCAACGGCGCGCATATCGGGATGCGCCGCCGGGGCGGTGCGGAGCTTGAAGAAATGCCTCCACTCGCGGAGATTCATCGTACAGATGAACTCTGTCTTCAAAGAATTCGGCAGGACGCTCCTCGCGGTCTCGGGAGTGACGCCCATTTCGAGGAGCTTGAAATAGCTCTTCTCGGCATTCTCCATCGCCTTCGTCCACGCCTCGTATTCGGGAGTGCCCTCCATGAGCTTCGTCGGGCGGATGAAGGTGATCTCGCTGCCGAACTTGTCCTTCGCGTAGTTGCAGTACCTCGTGGATTCCTGCGAATAGCTGGCGATGCGGTGGCGCACCCATTCGTGGGAAACGCCGCGGTCGGTTATTATGCGGACGCTGATCGAGAAATGCTCGACGGGGCTCTCGTGTCCGCGGGCGAGCATCGAGTGGATGAGCTTCTCCGCCGAGCCCTCTCCGATATTGCCCTCGGACTTATAGCAGACGCGTCCGCAAAGCTCGATATGGCGCATGATGGTCTCGGGATCGACGGGAGTGATTATCTCGAAAGAGGGTTCTATAACTCGCATACGTTCTTCCTTTCGATGCCGGACTCCGTCCTCACGACGATATCCTTGATGCCGGCGTTCTTGATGAGGCGGGCGCAGATCACGCACGGCGCGGGATTGGCCATTTCGCCGTTCTGATCGAAGCCCGCGAGGTACAGCGTCGAGCCGAGCATGTCCCTTCTGGACGCGGAGATGATGGCGTTCTGCTCCGCGTGGACGGCTACGCATTTTTCGTACTGCTCGCCGTGGGGGATATTGTTCCTTGCGCGCCAGCACTCGCCCTCGTCGCAGCAGTTGGGCTCGCCCCTCGCGGAGCCGTTATAGCCCGTCGAGATGATCTCGTCGTTCTTGATGATGACCGCTCCGTACTGGCGGCGCAGGCAGGTAGAGCGCTTCGCGACAGCGGCGGCGATGCCGAGGTAGTATTCGTCCTTGGTAATGCGTTCCATGGGGACCCCCTTTGTTTTTCGTCAATATTATTATAACATGTGTATGGCATTTTTTCCATATCCATGTTATAATTTGTGTATGGACAACAAATACACGACATTCGGGCTTTCACGGAAGAACGCGGGCGCATGGATCGCGGTCTTTCTTGTGCTCGCCGCCGTCGCCGCACGGATAGTCTACTACGCCTCGGGCGGCACCGATGGGCTCGTTTTCATCGCCCGTTTCGAGCGCGCGTTCGACGCCTCTCCGTCAAGCACGAGGGTCAGCGGCTGGTGGGTGTTCTTCTCGGTCGTACTGCCGGCGCTCGCGGGCGTGTTCTTTGCCCTGCGAGTGATCCTGAACGGGCGGGACAGGCTGTATAAGACGGGTTTCTCGGTCGCGCTCGGCACGGTCTTCTTCATCACGAGGGTGATCTGGCTTTATATGTTCGCCGAGGAGATCAAGTCCGTCTGGCATCTCGTTCTGTGCATCGTCCTTTACGTCGCTGCATTCTTCATCTGGGATCTCACGGTCAACGGCGCGAGGATAAAGACAAAGCTCCCCGCCGTGCTCGTGTTCGCCGTACCGTTCGCAGTACATCTTTTCGTGCTCGATATCCCGAAGTGGTCAAAGGGCTTTTCCCTTTTCGACAGTCTTCCCGAGATAAGCGTGCTCCTCATAATGGCGTCGCTCGCCGTCGCCGCGGTCTCGCTTGAAAAGATCACCGGCGAGAAGATCCGCCCGCGGAGGGGCGACCGCTCCGACGGAAGGCTCGTGCGCTCGCTCGATCCCATCAACGGCGTCGCGATCTACATAATGCCGACGAGGAACGGCGCCTCGACCTATTTCCGCGACAGCGTCGAATGCTCCAGGATGGAGGAATACATCAGGAAAAAGCGTGCGGAGGGGCTCGTCGGGTTCGGCACCCTGCACGTGATCGCCGCGGCATACGTCCGCGTAATATCCCAGTTCCCCGCCTGCAACCGCTTCATCAGCGGTCAGAAGATCTATTCACGTGACGGCGAGATCGAGCTCGCCCTTGCCGTCAAGAAGGACATGAAGGCGGATTCGCCCGAGACCATCATCAAGGTCAGCTTCTCGCCCGATGACACCGCGGACGACGTCTTCCGCAAGTTCAACGAGCAGGTGCTCGACGCAAAGGGGACCGCCCTCGATTCGAGCTTCGACAATCTTGCGGGGATCATCAACGCCGTTCCCGGCGTTTTGAAGAAGTTCCTCGTGTGGTTCATAAAGCTGCTCGATTATTTCGGAAAGATACCGCGCTTCCTGATGAAGCTCTCCCCCTTCCACGGCTCGATATTCATAACCGATCTGGGCTCGCTCGGTATTCCGCCGGTGTTCCATCACCTTTACGATTTCGGCAACATACCCGCCTTTATAGGCTTCGGTTCCCGCCGCACGCAGACGGTCGTCGGCGACGACGGCACGCCCGTAAGAAAGAAATTCGTCGATTACACCATAGTGACCGACGAGCGCATCTGCGACGGCTTCTATTACGCCTCCGCCTTCAAGAGCTTCCGCCGGTATCTGAACAACCCCGAGAAGCTCGACGAGCCGCCCGCGGAGGTAAAAAATGACGTGTACTGAGCGGTTTTTTATACCATCCGACAAAAACAGCCCGATATCCGGAGAATATATACGGAGATAAGGCTGTTTTTCGTTGCGGAATATGAGTTTTTCGGTTGAAAAAGGGCATTTAATATGTTATGATTGATTATTGAGATTGTGTTTTCGTTCCGAAAAGGCAATCCGGACAGAGAAAAAATATCATCGGAGATATTATGGATCACAGTTTTCAGGACATAGAAAGAATACCGTTCCGTGCCGGGGAAGCGCCGGCAGGCGGCGTTCATCCCGCCGGACTTAACGCGGAGGAGCTTATTCATGATTTCTCCGCGGCGCTTAAAGGCGGGCAGTTTAAGGTATTCTTCCAGCCGAAGTTCGATTTAAGGCAGTCCGAACCCGTCCTTTCCGGCGCCGAGGCGCTTGTAAGGTGGCATCACCCCCGGTTCGGTCTTATCGGTCCCGCGCAGTTTATCCGCACTTTTGAGGAAAACGGGCTCATCCGTTCTCTCGACACCTTCGTTCTTGATTCCGCCGCTTGGCAGATACGCGATTGGAAGGACAGGCTCGGCGTAGCCGTGCCCGTTTCCGTCAATCTGTCGGGAGCCGATCTGTTCGATCCCGCCTTCGCCGACAGGCTTATAAAGACCGTCGGAAGCAGCGGCATCGACAGGAGCGAGCTGGTCCTCGAGATACCGGAAAAGGTCTACTCCCGCGATCCCGGCCTTACGGCAGCGAAGGTCGGCGATCTTCGCTCTTACGGCTTTACGGTCGAGGTGGACGATTTCTTATCCGGCGGTTCCTCGATGTGGATGCTGTCCGAAATGCCGGCGGACGCTCTGAAGCTCGATATGCGGTTCGTCCGCAGCGCGTTCGGCGAGCGGGTGGACACGCGGCTCATCGAAGCGGCAGCCCGTCTTGCGGCGTCATTTGAAACGCCTTTCGTCGTCAAGGGCGCGGAAACCGCCGAACAGGCCGCGATCCTTAAGATGATAGGCTGCGATCAGATCCAGGGATACTTCTTCTCGAAGCCCGTCCCCGCAAGCGAATTCGATAGGTTCCTCGTCGAAAAGAAGGCCGCCGCATGCGAGCCGCCGAAGAAGCACCGCGAGAGCTTCTCGTACCGCGCTCTCCACGACAAGCTGACCGGCCTTTACAACAACTGCGCATTCGACCTCCTCGTGAGCGAGGTCGGCTCGGAGCATACCGCGCTCCTGATCGCCGAGGTCGCCGGCTTCGATGGTATAAGAAGAGATATGGGTCGCGAGTACGCCGACGAGCTGATCGTTCAGGCCGCGGATTACCTGCGCCAGAATTTCAGGTCGGTCGATTATCTGTTCCGCCTCGGCGAGGACAGGTTCGCGATAATCATGGGGCGCGTCAGGGCTAACGGCAAGAAGGCGGTCGTCGAAAAGATCCGCATGATCTGCGAAGAGCTGAGGGACGGCGCCGCCGGCGATATGAGCGTATATCTCCGCGCGGGCATCGCGTTCTCCGACGATTACGAGACCGAGGCCGACATCTGCCATGACGCGGAAACTGCGCTCGAAGCCCAAAAGAAGCTGGGCGTTACCGGCTGCTCGGTGTTCGGCGGATAATGGTCGGATGGAGCCGTTCACTGACGCTTGATAAGTTCCGGGCATCAGGAGCAGGCGACTGCCGCAGGCTGTATGAAGAAACGATAAAAAACGATCGGGGAGCTTAAGATCGCTTCTCGATCGGAAAAACCGAGTTTATGCCCCGTTTTCGTACGGGGCTTTTTTCATGCTTCGCGGAGCTTTTTTAACTCCGCCTTGCCCAGCTCGACCGTCTCGGCGTTGCCGGGTATGAAGTCTCTCATATCCTTAAGCGGGACGCCGTTAAGGTACGCGCGGATGAAGCCTATTACCGCGCCGTGAGATACGACGAGCGCACGGCCTTTTCCCGCCTCGGGAAGCGAGAGAAGCGCGAGCCTCGCGCGGTCGAACACTTCCCTGCCCGTTTCGCCCCCGTGCGGGGCGGAATCGGTGCCTGTCCTTTCAAACTCCGCGAACATCTCAGGGAAGAGCGTCGGAATCTCTTTGAAAGTATGCCCCTGAAAGCAGCCGAAGTTCAGTTCCTCCAGCCCGTCGACCGTCTGCGGCTCGAGCCCTAAGTACTCCCCTATTATGCGCGCGGTCTCGACCGCCCTTGACAGCCGCGACGAATAGAGCGCGTCGAAGCGCGCCCCTTCCGTCTTGATACGCTCGCCGAGCACGCGCGCCTGGCGGCGCCCCTCGTCGGAGAGCGGTATGTCGAGCTGCCCCTGCATGCGGAGCTCTGTGTTGTACGGCGTCTGTCCGTGCCTTACGAGTACTATCATTCTTCGTCTTCGGGTTCGTATGGGAAGCAGGGCGTCATCGAAAGCTTGAATAGGTTCATTACGTGCTTCCTGTCGATGAGTTCCTTTTTATCCTCCGGCTCGCAAACACCCGTCCTTATGTAGCGGTCGAGCGTCGCGTATGTGAAGCCGAGGTTGTCCTCGTCCGTTTTGCCGGTCAGCCCGTCGGACGGAGCCTTATCGACAATGAACGACGGGAGCCCCAGAAAACGTCCGACCTCGATGACCTCGTGCACGGTCAGCTTCGCGAGCGGCGAAAAGTCGCCCACGGAATCGCCCCACCTTGTGGAATAACCGACCCAGTCCTCGGAAAGATTGCAGGTGTTGGCGACGCGGCCGTTAACGCTCTGCGAAACGGCGTAAAGCACGCTCATCCTTATGCGCGGGGCCAAATTGACAGTCGCCTGGCGCGAGAGCTCCGCGCCGAGCGCTTTTTCGACGTCCTTCTTCGCCGCCTCGAAGCAGTCGCGGATATTGACCGTCATGCCGCGTATGCCGAGAAACTCAACGACCTTTTCGGAAACGTCGATATCTGGCTGGACGCCGTTCGGCATCATCACGCCGACGACGCGGTCCTTTCCGAGCGCGGCGGCGCAGAGAGCGGCGGTGACGGACGAATCCTTGCCGCCCGAAATGCCGACCACGGCATTGCAGCCCTTACCGTTTTCATCGAACCATTCGCGTATCCATTTTTTTAGGTCGTTCGTGACCTTTTCGACTTTGAACATATTTCCCCCCATATAGACAAAATGGCCCCGCATGCGAGGTCATTCTGTTTTTCGTTTGTCAGTTCATGCCATAGCGCTTCTTGAACTTGTCTACACGTCCGCCGGTGTCGACGAGCTTCTGACGGCCGGTGTAGAAGGGATGGCACTTGGAGCAGATCTCAACCTTAAGCTCGCCCTTCGTGGAGCCGGACTTGAAGGTCTCGCCGCAGGCACAGCGGACGATGCTCTCACCATACGCAGGATGGATATCCTTCTTCATAACAATACTCCTAACTTGTGTCGGTGCAGGGCGAGTAGCCGCCCTCCTGCCGTTTTTATTTGCGGCCGGACGAAAAAGAAAGCGTCCGTTTTGATCCGCAAAAGCTATTGTACTGCCTCGATCCCAAAAAAGCAAGCCTTTTTCTTAATATATTTGAAAAAGTTTTCGGGGGTGATATAATTGAAATATACTGTGCGGAGGTTTCATATGAGGCTTTTCATCGCGATAGAGCTTTCGGACGGGATGCGGCGAGAGCTCGCCCTCGTTTCTCGGGCGCTCAAGGAGCGTGCGTCGGGCGGCAGGTTCGTTCCCGTCGACAACATGCATATCACGCTGCGTTTTCTCGGCGAAACGGCGGATCTTTCCGGCGCGGTCGCCGCAATGCGCGAGGCCTGCCGCGGGATACGCCCGTTCGATCTGAAGCTCGGCGGGTACGGATATTTCGAGAAAACCGCCTCGGGGAACCACCGTGTTTCGCTCGTGACCGTGAAAGGGGATATCGGGGAGCTTTCCGTGCTTCACGAAACGCTCGAAGCGGCGCTTTCCGATCGGGGCTTTCCCCGCGACATGAAGCGCTACACGCCCCACGTTACGCTCGGGCGGAGCGTCGAGCACGACGAGCTTTCGGACGCGGAGCTTAAAAAAATACCGCTGTCCTCGGGGACGACGGTGTCCGGCATAACGTTATTCGAAAGCGTCCGCGTCGGGGGAAGGATGGTCTATACTCCCCTGCACCGCGAAAGGTTTTAGCTCATAAGATAGATCAGCACCGCGGCAGCGGCGGCGGCGTTGAGGCTCTCCGCCCTGCCCTTCATGGGCAGCCGGTAAAGATACGCGCCCTCCGACGCCTCGTCGGATACGCCGTTCGCCTCGTTGCCTATGATCAACACGCGTTTTTCGGGAAGCTCGGGAAGGGCTTCCCTTCCTTTTAAGTGCCCGCACACGGCGAAGAAACCCTGCGCTTTGAGCTTTTTAAGCTCGTCCGTAAGCTCTCCCTGCCATACGGGGATATGGTACGCCGAGCCCATCGCCGACCTTGCCGCCTTGGGCGACCAGGGGTCCGCGCAGCCCTCCGAAAGGAGCAGCCCCGCCGCGTCGAAAGCGTCGGCCGTGCGGAGTATCGTGCCGAGGTTGCCGGGATCCTGCACGCGGTCGAGCGCGACGACGAGCCCCGCGGGATACTCTTCGGGCGGCGTCGTGTCGGGCGTTCTGACAGAGGCAATGAGCCCCTGTGGGGTGTCGGTGTCGGAAACGGAGGCCATAACGCCCTCCGAAACGGTCTCGAACGCAGCGCCTGCCTCCGCAAGCCTTGCGGCGATATCCGGTCTCTTTTCCGATACGAATATGCTTGCCGGCGCGACGCCCGATGCAAGCGCGTCAAAAACGAGTCTCTCCCCCTCGATGAGGTGAAGACCCGCTTCCCTGCGTCCCTTCCTCGAAAGAAGAGCCTTCAGCGCTTTTACGCTTTCGTTTTTTACGGAGGTGATCATAGCGAATTGAAGTTGAAGCCCGCCTGCGCGATGTTGAGCGCATGATCGCCGACACGCTCGAGGTCGGTCAGCATCTCAACGTACAGCATGCCGATATCGGCGGAGCATTCGCGTTTTCTCATCCTCGCGATATGGTTGTTCTTGTACTCGTCGACGAGATCGTCGATCTCCTGCTCGGCGTTCTCGATCTCCTTGAGCTTCGTGAGCTCCGGGTTCTTCATGCAGTCCTCGGCGTTCTCGGCGATGGTGATGACCTTTTCGAAAAGGTTCTTCAATTCGCCCTGCGCCGCTTCGGAGAACGCAAGCTTGTTCTCCCTCAGGTGTACGATATAGTCCGCGACGTTCTCCGCGTGGTCGCCTATGCGCTCATAGTCGGTTATGACGTGGTGCATGCGGTCGATCGAACGCGCCTCGGGCTCGCCGAGACCGGCGCGGTTGATGTCGACGAGCGCCTTGGCGATCTCGTGATTGAGGAAGTCGATCGTCTCCTCGTTGTTGTTGATCTCCTCGATATCGCCCTTCGTCTTGGTGAATATCGCCTTCGAGACGAGCTTCATGTTGCCGATCGCGAGATCGAACATCCTGTCGCACTCAAGCTCGACGGAGGACACCGCGACAGCCGCGGAACCGAAGCCCTTTGCCGGGATGTGTATGAGCCTGCGGCCGACGGCGTGATCCTCGCCGCGGATTATGAGACGGGAAAGCTTTATAAGGAGCCCGGAAAGCGGGAACATGATGAGCGTTGCGCCAATCTTTAAGAAGGTGTTGGCGTTCGCGAGCTGCTGGGCGTAGTTCGATTCGCCCGAGATCTTTTCGAGGAAGCCGATGACGTTCGGGAATATCCTTAAAAGCAGCACGCAGATAAGGCATGCGAACACGTTGAACATGACGTGTATCGCCGCCGTCCTCTTCGCGTCCTTCGTGCCGTCCATGGCGGCGATGACGGATACGGTCGTGCAGCCTATGTTCTGACCGCAAATGAGGTAGACCGCGATGGTCAAAGGATGTATCCCGAGCGCGCCGGAAGCGGCCATCGCCTGCAGTACGCCGACGGAGGCGGAGACCGACTGCAGGAGCATGGTCATAACAGTGCCGACGAGTATGCCGAGCACGGGGTTTTCGAGGCTGGAGACGAGGGTTATGAACCACTCCTCGTCCTTGAGGGGCAGCATGTGCTTCTTCATCAGCATCATGCCCATGAAGAGCATGCCGAGACCGGCGATGGTATAGAATATGTTGTTCCAGGGTTTCTTTTTGAAGAAGGTCATGCCCATAACGCCGACGAAAGCGATCATCGGCGCGACCGAGTCTATATTGAACGCGATCAACTGACCGGTGATGGTGGTACCGACGTTGGCGCCCATTATAACGCCTATCGCGTTGTCGAGCGGCATGAGCCCGGCGTTGACGAAGCCGACGGTCATCACCGAAACGGCGTTGGAACTCTGAATGATACCGGTTATCAAGGTGCCGAACACAAGTCCGAGAAAGCGGTTCTTGGTGAGCTTTTCAAGTATCTTTTTAAGCCTTGAGCCCGCTAAGCGCTCAATGCCGTTGCCCATTATCCTGATGCCGTAAAGGAACAGCGCGATACCGCCGACTATCCCGACCCAATTCTCAAAGGTCATAAGCATCCTCCGAAGTATTACTATTCCTCATTTTCTTCCATTTTAAGCATATCACATCCGTCGGCGCTTTTCAAGACGACGGAACGAATATAATAAACCGGAGGGACGTAAAAGCGTTCCTCCGGTCAATAATCTATTCACAATATCTTTTCTATCTCGCCGATGTACATCGTGTGCGGCGCTTCGGTCTCGTAATAGGTCTTTTTCGCGAAATCGGGTATTGCCTCGAGGTCGAGATCCTGCCTTAATATCCTGCGGCAGACGATGGTCGCTTCGGCCTCCTCGAAGCCGACGGCCTCGGGCGTTATCTCCTTTGGCGTGAGTCCCGAGAGCGCGACCTTGTTCGTGTCGCGTCCCGACTTCGAGCCGAGCAGCGCGAGCGCCTTTTTGTACCTTCCGTCGAAGAAGCTGACGGTGAAGTACTCGTTCCTGTCCAGAAACTCATGGGTGTAGCGAACGGGCTTAATATAGACCGTGACGACAGGCCTCGACCAGAGCGTGCCCATGCCGCCCCAGGAAACCGTCATCGTATTGAAGGAATCCGGCGCTCCCGCGGTGACAAGCGCCCATTTTTCGTCGAAGAGCTTGAGAATGTCGGCGGTAAAGGTCATTTTTCCTTCTTTCCTTTCTGTGAGAGCTTCTGCTCGAAGCGATCCTTTCTCGTGTCCTTGGGTATCGCCGTGGGATAGTTCCCCGTAAAGCAGGCGTCGCAGAAGCCCGCGCCGTTCGTGAGCTCGCCGAGCGCCTCGACGGGAAGATAGCCGAGCGTGTCGACGCCGATTATCTTTGCGATCTCCTCAACGCTGTGCTTCACGGCGATGAGGTTGTCCCTCGAGTCGATGTCGGTGCCGTAATAGCAGGGATTGAGAAAGGGCGGCGACGAGATGCGCATGTGGATCTCCTTTGCGCCCGCCTCGCGGAGCAGCCTCACGAGCCGCCCGGAGGTGTTGCCGCGGACGATCGAGTCGTCGATGAGCACTACCCGTTTCCCGCTGACGGTCTCCTCTATCGCGGAGAGCTTTATCTTGACCTGATCCATGCGGAGTCCCTGACCGGGGGAGATGAACGTGCGGCCGATGTATTTGTTCTTGATGAGGCCGATGGAATAGGGTATGCCGGATTCGAGACTGAACCCGAGCGCGGCGTCGAGCCCCGAATCGGGAACGCCTACGACGAGATCCGCTTCTGCGGGATGCGCCTTTGCGAGTATGCGGCCTGCCTTTACCCTCGACGCGTGGACAGATACCCCGTCGATCACCGAGTCCGGCCTCGCGAAATAGATGTATTCGAACACGCAGAGCTTCCTCGGCTTTTTGCCGCAGTGCTCCTTCATGCTCTTTACGCCCCTTGACGAGAATACCAGTATCTCGCCCGGCTCAAGGTCGCGTATGACCTCGCCGCCGACCGCCTTGATGGCGCAGCTCTCGGACGCGACGACGTACATGCCGTCGGGCGTTTTGCCATAGCAGAGCGGGCGGAAGCCGTAGGGGTCGCGCGCGGCGACCAGCTTCTGCGGGCTCATCACGAGGAGGGAGTACGCGCCGTCGATAATGTCCATGGCCTTCGTGACCGCGGCCTCGATGGAGTGCGTCTCGAGCCTTTCCTTGGTGATTATGTACGCGATGGTCTCGGTATCGCTCGTCGTGTGGAATATCGCGCCCGTGAGCTCGAGCCTGTTCCTGAGCTCGGCGGCGTTCGAGAGATTGCCGTTGTGCGCGAGCGCCATGCGCCCCTTCTGGTGATTGACCTCTATTGGCTGGCAGTTGTTGCGGTTGTTGCCGCCCGTCGTGCCGTAGCGGACGTGGCCGACCGCCATCCTCGCGCGGGGGAAGCCCTTTAGGATATCGTTCGAGAACACCTCGCTCAAGAGCCCGAGATCCTTGTGAGACTCGAAAACGCCGTCGTCATTGACGACGATGCCGCAGCTTTCCTGTCCCCTGTGCTGGAGCGCGTAAAGCCCGTAATAGCAGACGCCGGCGACGTCCGTCTCCTCGGGAGCCATGACGCCGAACACGCCGCATTCCTCATGTATACTCATAAAACGTCCGCCTTTCGGTCAGTTGGAAAAATTCCTTTTAAGATAATCCTTTATCACCGCGTCGTAATGCTCGGTATCGGTCACGCGGAGCATCGAATGTGCGCCGTGCTCGAACCACGAGAGCTCCTTCTTGACGCTGCCCGCCTTGCCGTAAAGCTCGACGGCGTATTTCGGTATCGAATAGGTGTCCTCGCGCGAATGGAGCATCAGAAGCGGCCTTTTTAAGCGCGAGATCACATGTATCGGGCCCCTGCGCATGGTGCAGCCCGTGATGAGCACCTGTATCATGTCTACCATCTGTATCACGGGGAATAGGTGCTTGACCCTTTCGAGCGCGTGATTGATGAAGCTCCGGTAGAAAGTCGAGTACATGCCGTCGGCGGTGAGCCCTATGACGTAATCGGGGCATTTTTTGTCGATGAGCGCGTAAAGGGCGCAGGCAGAGCCTATGCATATGCCGTGGAGGTATATCTCCTTAGTGCCGAGCTCGTCGTGCAGATACCTGCACCAGGCAAGAAGATCCTTTGCCTCCTTGAAGCCGAGGCTGTTGCAGTGCCCGTCGGAAAGCCCGTGCGCACGCTGGTCGAAAACGAAGATGTTGAAGCCGCTCTCCATATAGGGCTTCGAGAAATAATATGAGTAAACGAGCCCCTCCGTCCTGCCGGAAACGAGGACTGCGGTGCGGTCATAACCGAAATCGTAATATTCGCCGTAAAGCTTGAGGCCGTGCCTCTTGATGGAGACCTCCTTGGGCTTCACGCCCGTGGAAGTTATCCACTCCACGCCCTCGCGGTACATCCGGTGCTGGCGCTCGTCGTCGGAGGAGCATTCGCGCGTCCATTTCTTCTTGTTCCACCTGTGGAGCACCTTGAAATAGACTATGAACGCCGCGATGAGGCTCAGTATCATCCATACGGCAAGGCCGCCGGCCACGCCGAACAGCGCCCATACCACTATCTTCGGCAGGGCGAATGCGATCACCTGCGGCGCGCCGACTGTCATCGCTTCCGGAAGCGTCACGGTCATGAGTTCCGCCGTAATTGTCAGGAGCAATGCTGTGAGCATCGGTTCATTCCTTTCGTAAATTATGTTCGAAGCTCCGTTGCCGGGAGCGCTTTTTCGTTTTCGCGTCGAGCGTTTCTTTAAGCTCTATCGCCTTTTCGCGGACCATCCTGTTGAGGTCTTCTATCTCCTCGCGGGTGGGGTCGGGGCTCGGGCAGAAGTCCGAGAGCATTATTGGCTTTCCGATTATCGCGTGCGCCCTCTTGAACACGCCGTAATTGCCGTCGATTATGAACGGAACGATCGGCGCGCCGGCGCGCAGCGCGATGAGCACATAGCTGGGCTTGAAGTCGTGTATCTTCCCGTCGGGGGTGTTGTGCGCCTCGGGATAGATCTGCACGAGCCTGCCTTTTTTGATAAGCTTCTCTGATTTATCGATAAAGCTCATGCCCTTCGACTCGCGGTCGGCGCTGATGCCGCCGATTATCTCCGCCGAAAGCTTCAAAAACCACGAGAACTCGAATACGTATTCGAGCATGACGCAGTGAACCCGCCTGCCGAACCAGTGGAACATCGTCATGGGATAATCCATGAACAGATAATGGTTCGAGACGATCAGCGCGCCGCCCTTAAGGCGGTTCGATCTTTTGTTGCCCTCCTCGTAATAGATCCTCGGCTTATAGACCAGAAGATACGGTATGAACCCCGTTACGAGGACGATCAAACGCATCAGTTCTTTCACAGTTTTTTAAGAAGCTTTTCGAGCATCGCGGCAAATTCGTTGAGCGTATAGGCGAATTCGTCCTCCCCGAATGTGAGCCTGACCTCGAACCTCTTGTCGATCTCGCCTATCAGAGTGAAATAATCGAGGCTCGATCCGCCCAGCTCGTTCATGAAATGCGCGTCGGGACGGACGTCCTCTTCCTTAATGTCGAGCACCCGGGCGAAGATCTTGACGAGTATCGCCTTTATCTCGCTGTCGATGCTCCCGACCGATCCGCCGGCGTCCGCCGCGCTGTCGAAAAGCGCGATCTCGCCGGAAGCGAGCTTCCGCCTTACAGCGTCGCGGCTGACCTTTATGCCGCCCTCCTCCATAAGGGGATCGCAGGTATAGTACACGCGGCTGATGCGGTAGCTTAACGGCAGCGCGGCGACGCTTTTTTCGACGTCGGCGGCGAGCTTTTCCCGCTGGACGTCGACGAGCGTCCTCGGCATGGACACGATCAGGACGAGCTTTTCGTTCTTTTCGTCGCCCAGGACGGTAAAGCCGCTCGCGCCGGGAATATCGAGCGCCCTTTCGGCGACGTCCGGATTCAGGTTCTCGCCGTTGTCGGACACGACGACGTCGCTCATGCGGCCGTCGATGTAATACCTGCCGTCCGCGTCCTTATGCATGACGTCGCCCGTATCGAACCACTCGTCCGCCTGCTCTTCCTCCCCGTCAACGATCACGCGCCTGCAGATGGAGCTGCCCCTGACGAGGAGCCTCCCGTCCTCCGCAAGATCGTAACCGATCGACTCGAAGGGCTTGCCTATCGAGCCCTTGAGCCTGTCCTTTATGTTCTTCGACAGCTCGACGCTCGTGATGCCGAGCTCGCTCATGCCGTAGCCGTTGTACAGGGCGTAGCCAAGACAGTTCACGAGCCGCAGCGCGGAGCTTCTTATGTAGCTGCCGCCCGTTATGCAGAATATCACGCTGTCGCCGAAGACCTCGCTCCTCACCTCGCGCATGAGCCTCGCGGCGAGCTTCTTTCCGAGCTTCGGGAAGGCGGCCTGCAGCTTTTCGGAAAGCTCGAGCCCCTTCATGAATTTCTTGTACGTCTTGTCGCCCTTCGCCCTTACCTCGCGCATGACCGACTTTTCGACGGTGTGCCAGAAGAGCGGCACGGCGAATATGTGCGTCACCTCGCAGCGGCGGATGGCGTGCATTATCGCCTCGGGGGTATAGGACGGCAGGAACACGAACGTCACGTTGCCGAACGCGAACCACAGATACGCCGCCTCGAGCCCGAAAATGTGATAGAGCGGGAGGAACATGAGCATCTTCAGCCTGCCGTGATAGAAAGCCTTTATGTCGGGGTTCGCGTCGATTATGCTGTCGCAGTTGATTATCTGCTCGGTGATCTCGTTCCCCGTATAGATGCAGATCTTCTCGCGGAGCGTTGTGCCGCTCGTGGTGAGCGCGATCTCGTTCCCGAATATCTCGGGCGGGACCTCTCCCGGTTCCCCCTCCTCCAGCCCCTCGAGGGCGATGAGATCCGCTTTCAGCTTCGGCTCCCTGCCGGTATAAACGACGGTATCCGCGCCGAGGGTGTTCATTATATCCGCGGTGAAGCCGTCGGGCTGCATGAGGTTTATAAGATACGGCTTGTTGCCGCTCGATAGTATCGCCCAGAAGCCGACGAGCCACTCAACGGAGTTCTCGCCCATGAGCCCGATAAATTCATCCCTTTTGCCGAGGCGGGAAATATTCCGTGCGGCGCGGGCGATCCTTTTTTTCGCTTCGCCGTAGGTCACCTCGGTTATGCCCGAAGCGGTCGGCGTCTCCGCCATGATGTTGTCCTCATTGCGGAATATGACGTCGAATATCTCCCTTATGGTTCTGTTGCCCCTGCGCAGCTCATCGGAGTTTGCGCGGACGAATTTGACGATAGGATCCATCGATGCTGTATTATTTAACCTTTTTGCCCATTTCCTTGATGTTTTTGGGAAGGAAGAACGCCATCGCGAACGCGGTCATGCAGGCCGCGGCGACGATAATGGTTATGTACGAGGCCGCGTCATGCTCCTTGAGCCACACGAGCACCACGCCGGAGGCGAGACCTGCGGAGACACCCTCGAAGAGACCCTCTACCGCGAAGTACATGCTCGACGCGCAGATGCCGGTCTTTTCGTTGACCTCGGCGGCAAGCTGCGACGGCACGGTATAGCTTATCGAGAAGAACGCGCCGACGGCGAACGAGGTGATGAGCCCGCCTATCGCGCCGACTATCGAGAGCGCGGTGCCCTTCAAAGGCAGACAGAAATACATCAGTATCATCGCCGCGGAGAACACGAGCATGACGTACTGGAAGCCCATCTTCATGCCGTATTTCGAGACTATCTTATTGTAGATGAGTATCGTCGCGGGCACCGGCGCGAACGAGCACGCCATGACGATGGTCATATTGATGCCCGTCGAGGAGAAGAACTCGTTTATGCCGCTCAGAAAGAGCTGGAGACCGAAGTTCATCACGAACACGACGCAGAGCCAATAGATGAACGACTTGTTTTTGAACGAGACGGCGAATGATTTCGCAAGGTTCACGCCCTTCGCCTCGCCCGGCTCGAGCTCGATCGAGTCGTCGTTCGTCGGATGCTCCTTTATCATGAAGAGCGGAATGAGCATCGTCAGCACGAACGGCAGGAATATGAGCGCGACGATCCTTATGTTGGTGCCCATACCGACGAACACGGGTATGAGCGCGTAGCCGAGTATGAAATAGATCACGTCGAACACGGACTTGACGCTCGAGAGGAACACGCGGTCGGAGTCCTTCTCGACGATCTCGGCGAAGGTGCCGTAATAGGTCAGCATCGTGAGCGTGTACGAGGTATAGAACAGGCAGAGTATCACGCCGAACCAGATGGTGTTGGCGAGCGTCGCGGTGCGGTCGATGGGCAGCAGGAAGAGAAGGTATGCTATTACAGTGGGGATAAGGCCGATAAGTATCGCGGGCCTTCTCCTGCCCCATTTGGTCTTGAGGTTGTCGGTAAAGGAGCTCATGGGTATGTCGATAAGCCCGTCAAGTATCTTGGCGGCGAGTATCAGCACGCTCCATATGCCCGCGATAACGAGGTCGGTGTTCAGATAGGTCCAGTTCTCGACATGCTCCTTGAAACCGCCCACAAGCAGCGCGCTGCAGAGGTACGAGCCGACTATCAGGTTCAGCATGTTGACGCCGAAGCCCGACAGACCGTAGAGCAGGATCTGCCCGCGTTTTGTCAGTTTTTTCATTTTGTCCCCCCGGGTAAAAGTTTATCCGATGCCTTTATCGCTTCCTCGGCGTCGTATTCGCCGAGAGCGATGGTCTCCTGTATGTTCTTTACGCTGAATATCGCCGCCGCGCCGAGCTCCCTCGACGGGGTGATGAACCGTACGTTTATGTCGTCCGTCCAGCGTTTTTTGGGTTCGCCGGTACCCGTCCTTATGACGAGCGCCTTCCTGAACCCGCGCTTTTCCATCATGCTGACGGGGATATTATCGAGTATGCCGCCGTCGGTATAGAATTTCGCGCCGACCTTGAGCGGTCTGAACGCTGGGAACGCCGCGCTCGCGGCGACGTATTCGGGAAGCATGCCCTTGTCGATGTCCTTCAGGAACAGCTCGAGCAGACGCTTCCTCGCGAGCTTGGTATAATTCGGGATGAGGCTAACGTCGTTCTCGTCGATGTCGAACGGGAGCATCTGTTGTATCTTGTCGGAACGTATCTCGAAATCCGCAAGCTCCACGGTGGTGATGCCGAGCTCGAGTCCCGACGACCTCACGGCCTTTTCGTCGATGTTGCCGATGAGAAAGTCGAAATAGAGCTTGGAGATCTTCCTCTGCGTCGCGAGCGGATCGAGGCCGGACGACAGCGCGAAGAGCGCCGTCGAAAGGTCGAAGACCTTTTGCCTCGCATAGATCTTCTCCATTATCCTCTGGAGCCTCGGCTCGTGGAATATCTTTTCGGCGGAAAGCGTCTCCCAGAACTCCTCGAGCTTATCCATGCCGCCTGCGAGCAGCATAGCGGAATTGACCGCGCCGAACGAGCTGCCGGCGACGCCCCTTATCTCGCCGCCCGTCAATGCGAAAAGCGCCTCCTCGACGCTTCCGAAAACCTTTACAAGCGTTTTCAGCACGCCGTACTGGTAGGCGCATTTGACGCCTCCGCCCTCAAGGACGAGGCAGCAGTCCTTTTTTCTGACAGCCTTCATTCAAGCGATATGATAAGGTCGTAAAGCTCCGTGTCGGTTTCGAGAACGTCGGTATCCGTCATGGGATACCGCTCTTCGACGAACGCGAGTATCTCTTCCCTTTCCACGGGAGAGCTGTGTTCGCCGAAGAAGAAGGTCATGACGTCGCAGGGTTCCTCTTCGGTGAGCTTTTCGATGGCCTTTTCGGTCACCTCGGCAAAGCTTCTGCCCGTCGCGAGCAGCTCGCCGGAGGAAAGCGCGATGTGGTCGCCCTTTTTGATCTCCTCCGCGCCGTAGAACGCGTCCTTGACGGCGCGGCTGACGGTCACGGTGCGTATGACGGATATCGCGGAGCGCAGCTCGTCCGCGAGCTCCTCGGGTTCCTCGCTGTCATAGTCCATTATGGCAAGCGCGGCATAGCATTCGGCGACGGACTTGGTCTCGATGAGGAGCACCTTCGCCTTGCCGTAAAGCTCGCGCGCCTGATCCGCAACGAAGAGCGAGTTCTTGCAGTTGGGGAACACGAATATCACGTCCGCGCCGGTCTCCTCGTACGCCTCCATGAAGTCCTTCGCGGAGGGGTTATAGCCGGAAACGGCGTTAATAACTACGTCGGCGCCCATGTCGAAGAACTTATCCTTCATGAAGCTGTCGTTGGCGACGGCGATGACGGCGATGCCCGCGGTCTTTTTGTTGGGAGCGGTCTCGACGATCCTGTGCGTTTCGGTATGCTGGACGGTCATATTCTCTATTTTAAGCGCAAGGAACTCGCCGTATTCGTGACAAAGGGAAAGTATCCCCTCGGGACGCGGGCTGTGCGCGTGCACCTTGACCTTGTCGTCCTGGCGGGATACGACTATCGATTCGGATATCGCGGAGAGCCTGTCGACGAACTCGTCCTTGTCGAAGGAGCGCGAGCCGTCGGTCAGCTGTATGAGCATCTCGGTGCAGTAGCCGAGCGGGAAGCTCGACGTCATATCGAACCGCGAGTAATCGACGAACGCCGCCTTTTCCTCCGCGTGCGGAGCCGCGGCGATCTCCTCGTTATTCAGGTATTTGAGCATGCCCTCGAATATGTATACGAAGCCCGCTCCGCCAGAGTCGATTACCCTCGCCGCCTTTAAGACGGGCAGGAGGTTCGGCGTGTTGTCGAGCGATATCATCGCCGCGTCGACGAAAGCGTCGATCAGCTCGCTTATGCTCATGTCCTTCGCGCCGGAAAGTCCCTCGATGTGCTCCGCGCCCTCGCGCATGACGGTGAGCATGGTGCCCTCGACCGGATCTGCGACCGCGCGGTACGAAAGCTCGACGCCCTTCCTGACCGCGCTTATGAAGGCGGGGCTGTCGATCCCCTCGGAAGAGGAGAGCGAGCCCGCGAAGCCGCGGAAAAACTGGGAAAGGATCACGCCGGAATTGCCCCTTGCGCCGAGAACTATGTTGTCGGCGAAGCGGCGGGTCATTTCGGAGAACTCGCCTTCAAAATCCCTTATCGACGCAAACCCGTTTTCAAGGGTGAGAACCATGTTCGTTCCCGTATCCCCGTCCGGGACCGGGAACACGTTCAGCTCGTTGACGTGATCGCGGTATATCGACAGGTTTTTTATTCCGCTGCCGACAAGATCACGGAACAGGCCGGTCAATTCAATGTCTGTCATATCGATTCAACCAAAGCTCCGTGAGGAGCGATCATTTTCCGAGTACCTTCGTAAGGATCTCCTTTTCGGCCGCAAGATCGGTGATCTCGCTGCCGAGGTAGTAACAGCCGATCATGCCCGGGCCGATATTGGTGCCGCTGCCGGGATATACGTCGCTGACGTAGACCTTCCTGGCAGGAACGGCTTTTTCGACGAGCTCCTTGAGCATCATCGCGTACTCCTCGCGGTCGGTGTGCGAGATGAGAATGAACTGGCTTTCGGGATCGACGATGGTCTCCTTGACATACTCTGCGGTGGCGGCGAGCGCCTTCTTGATGCCCTTCGCCTTGCCGATAGCGGTGGTATAGCCGTCGGCGTTGCAGTCGCCCATGGGCTTGACGCCGGCGAAGCTGCCCATTATCGCCTTGCCCATCGAGATGCGGCCGCGGCGCGCGACGATGATGAGGTCGTCGATCGGGCCCATCTGATGCACCCTGCGCTTGTTGTTCTCGAGCCACTGGCAAAGCTCATCAAAGCCCATGCCTTCGTTCTTCTTTTCGAGGGCGTGCATGACGAGGAGGCCGTACGCGCCGGACATCCTGAAGGAGTCGAAGCAGTAGATCCTTGCGTTGGGATAGTTCTCCCTGATGCGCTTTGCCGCCATATCGGCAAAGTTATAAGTTGCGCTTATCGCGCTCGAAAGGCTCATGGAGAGGATCGCGACGCCCTTGTTTACGTATTCCTCGAATATCTTATAATATTCGTCCGTGTTCGCGGGAGAGGTGGAGACCTTCATGCGCTTGTCGCCGACGGTGGCGTAGAACTCCTTCATGGAGATGTTGTTCCATTCGAGCTCGGATATGAGCTCCCTGCCATCGCTGATGGAAACATGCCCCTTGACGTAGTCGGTAAGACCGAACTCGCTGCGTATCTCCCTACTGAGATCGCAGGTGACGTCGGGAAGAATAACGTACTTGTCCATATAAACCTCTGTATGACTTCTTATTCGGCCGGAGCGGCAAATGCACGTCCCGCACTAATTTATTATTTTATCATATAACAGAGAAAAATGCAAATATAATAAAGGGCGTATTTTAGATTGACAAAACGCCGCATTTGTTTTACACTTAAAAAAAACTTCATAAGGAGTATTCGAAATGTCTGTTTACCGCATCCTTTTCAACCCGCTTTCCGCAAACAAAGCGGGTGAAGCCGGCGCAAAGAAGCTCGACTCCATGCTCGACGGCGAGCTCAAGTACGAGGATCTTACCAAGCTCGACTACCGCGGGTTTTTCGCCTCTCTCGATCCCGACGAGAAGGTCGTTCTCTGCGGCGGCGACGGTACGATCAACCGCTTTATCAACGACACGAAAGATATAGATATCAAGAACGAGCTCTATTACTTCGCGGCCGGCACGGGCAATGATTTCCTGTTCGACCTCGGCAAAAAGCCCGAGGACGGCCTCGTGGATCTCAAGCCCTACATCAAGGATCTTCCCACCGTCACCGTCAAGGGTCAGTC
This sequence comes from Clostridia bacterium, assembly GCA_017614315.1. Classification (GTDB taxonomy): domain Bacteria; phylum Bacillota; class Clostridia; order Christensenellales; family CAG-138; genus UBA3857. The sequence goes on from JAGACA010000009.1 coordinate 182,786, forward strand.
CAGCCTCTTCATCAACGGCATCGGCTACGGCATCGACGGTTACTGCTGCGAAGAAGGCGACAGGCAGAGGGAGCTCTCCGACAAGCCCGTCAACTACACCTCCATCGCGATAAAGGGTCTTCTCGGCAAATTCAAGCCCGTCAACGCCAAGGTCACCGTC
>JAGACA010000010.1 GCA_017614315.1 Clostridia bacterium
GGAATTCGGAAAGCCGGAGGTGCAGAGCGCCATCCTGAACTGGATGCTCCAAGGCTACAGACTCCTGCAGGAGGAAGGCTTTACGCCTCCGCAATCCGTCATTGACGCGACTCAGGCTTACTACCACGACAGCGATAAGATCGCGCAGTTCGCGGAGGATTGCCTTGTGGTCGATGCCGGGGCCGAGACCAAGACCTCGGAGATCTATGACGCTTACCGGACATGGTGCGCCGGGAACGGCTGTTTCGTGGAAAACAACAAGAATTTCATCGCGGAACTGCGGAAGTTCGATGTGGGCAAGGTCATAAGAAAGCGCCCGAAATCCGGTGGAGAGAAAACCACGGTCCTCTTGGGATACGCCCTTCGCGAGGCTGTGGAGTTCTTGAAATAAATCTCTGGGGCACATGGGGCAGCAGACTTTGGTTATTTCCTATAGAAAATCGCTTTTTTGAAACAACCATAATTGCTTGCCCCACCTGCCCCAAGCGAAAGGTGGTGACGATATGGACGAAAACAACTCTCCCCGTGGGCCTTAGGGCGGTCTAAATCTCTGTGACCTTTCAGGCCGGACAGCGGCGTGGGGTCTCGCGTGCAAAAAACAGAAATCAAACGGGGTATTAACCCTACATTTTTCAAACAGGAGGAAAATACGATGTTTCACAGATTCATTTACCAAAAATCTGCACCGGTTTCACAGGCAAGTGCGAAGGATTTCTCTACGAAAAAGTACACCTGCGTGAGGCTGATGCGCACCAAACGGGATAAGCCCGTGGCTATTCTCGAAAGCAATGACATGAAGAACTGGCACTGGCGCGTTCAGTACGGTTTCTCGTGCGTGGTCTTTCCGACCTACGAAGAGGCTATGCGCTTTTGCCGTGAACGCTTCTTCGAGCTGGACGGAGGGCAGGAATGAAAACGGACGAAAACAATATCCCGATCTCCAGATACTTTCCGGTGATTGATGCCGATGATACGGGCCAGCGCAAAATCGCCCTGTTCCCATCATTATCGGATACGGCTTACCGGGATGACGGCAAACCCTACCTTGAGGAAATCTCCTCGTATGTGTTCCTTTATCGCAACGGCGCGAATACCGGTCTAACCCCGGAAATCACCTGTCCCAACTGCGGCAAAGGAATGGAATATCTCAATTTACACACCAACGAAACTGCATATATCTGCAGGAACTGTCTTAAAGGAGGACAAATCGATGAATAACGAATTCAAAAGCAAACTGACCAACACCGAACTCTTCCATTACGGAGAGGACTTCTGGGCCGCCATGCGCGGCGACAACGCCAGCTTCAACAAGATCGACAGCGGCAAAAACAGTATGACCGGGACCTTTCTGCTCCCGTCCGGCTCGGCTACCAAGTTCGCAACTGTGCTTGAGCTGAACAATGTGTTCCGCAGGATCGGAACGGTCATCTCGGCTGTTTCCAGCGATGCGAAGATCTGGCTCTCGGACAACACCACGATTCCCGAATGGGTACCGGAAGGCGGCGTCATTCCCGTAGCGGCTGGACCCGATTTCCCGAAGAAGCCGGTAAACGCTCACAAGCTGGCTGTTATCAACACCGTGGACACCGACCTCGTGAGCGATGCCTGTTTCGACCTTGAGAACTGCCTGATGAAGCAGTTCGGTAAGCGTTTCGGCAAAGCCGAGGAGGACGCGTTCATCAACGGCACCGGCGTGGATATGCCCACCGGCATTCTGGCTACTGCTGATACCGGTGTCACGGCCAGCGGCGAGATCAGCTTTGACGATGTGCTGGCTCTGTATTTCTCCGTGGCCAAGCAGTATCGCACAGACGGCGCGTGGCTCATGAACGATGAAACCGCCCTGAAGCTGAAAACGCTCAAAGACGAGAATGGCCAGTACCTCTGGAACCAGAACAGCGATACCATTCTCGGCAAGCCGGTCCACATCTCCGAGTTTATGCCCTCGGAAGGCAAGCCCATCGCGTTCGGTGACTTCTCGTATTACTACATCGTTGACCGCTTGCCGCTGACGGTCCGCACTCTGCACGAGAAGTTCGGCCTCCAGCAGAAGGTCGGATACCTCGGCGTGGAGTATCTGGATGGTCTCCTGATTCGTCCGGAGGCTGTGAAGGTCCTTGCCGCCGAGCAGACTGTTTCCGGCAGTGCCGGAGGCATGATCGAGGATGGCGATGAATTCTGATACCGTTTCCACCTATAAGGACAGGCCTTGTAGGATATCGGAAATGGAGATCGGAAACACGCTCTTCACCGTGATTTCGGTCCAGAGCGAAGCGGCAAAAGAAACGGCCTATAACAAGGTCAAAAAGCTGATTCTGGACGGTGCGGAAACGGCCCGGAAAAGTTATCAGCAAGTACACAACTAAATGACCGAAATGACTTGATAATCCTGCGATATAGAGCGAATATGTAGTACCGCTTGAAGACGGTCGGAAAGGAGGATTTTTATGAATAGTACTACAAAAACAGCATATAGACCGTCTTCTATCGCAGGAGACAAGATCACAGCCCTTTACTGCAGGCTGTCCCGTGATGATGATCTTCAAGGTGAGAGCAACAGCATCGTCAACCAGAAGGCCATCCTCAAAAAGTATGCGGATGACAACGGTTTCAGGAATACCATGTTTTTCGTGGATGACGGGTACAGCGGCACCAATTTCAATCGTCCGGATTGGCTCCGGCTTACGGGAATGATTGACGAAGGGAGCGTCGGCACCATCATCGTGAAGGACATGAGCCGCCTTGGAAGGGACTACCTTCAGGTCGGTATGTACACCGAGATGGTTTTCCCGACCCACGACATCCGCTTCATCGCCATCAACAACGGCGTGGATAGCGCAAATCAGGTCGATAACGACATGACGCCCTTCATCAACATTTTCAACGAGTTCTATGCCAAGGACACCAGCAAAAAGGTCAAGGCGGTGTTCCGGGCAAAAGGTAATTCCGGAAAGCCGCTGACTACGAATCCGCCGTATGGATACCTGAAGGACCCGGCAGACAAAAACCACTGGATTCTGGACGAGGAGGCCGCTCCGGTAGTGCGCGACATCTTCAAAATGTGTGTGGCCGGAAAAGGGCCCTCGCAAATATCCAAGGAGCTGATTCGCCGTGGTGTCCCGACCCCATCAGAGCATTATGCCGCGCTGGGGATCACATCACCGGCAAAGCCCTCGGAACAGCCCGGATTCTGGCAACAGCGCACCGTTTCGGATATCCTGACGAAACAGGAGTACCTTGGGCACACGGTCAACTTCCGGACGCACCAGAAATCGTTCAAATGCAAAAAGACGGTGTGGAACGACCCTTCGGAATGGCTGATTTTCGAGAACACGCACGAGGCCATAATCGATCAGGAGACCTTCGATATCGTCCAGCGCATCCGTGACGGAAGACGGAGGCTCACGCCGATGGGCGAAATGCCGACCTTGTCCGGTATGCTGTACTGTGCGGATTGTGGGGCAAAGCTGTATCAGGTCAGGGCAAGAGGCTGGACGCACGAGCAGGAGCATTTCGTATGTGCCACATACCGGAAGATCAAAGGAGGCTGTTCATCGCACCAGATTCACAATGTTCAGGTCGAGGCAATTCTGCTCCGGGAACTAAGGCGCATTACGGCATACGCCCGTGAACACGAGGATGATTTCGTGCAGCTTGTTACCAAACAGGGCGAAAAGGAACTAAACCGCCAACTCCGCGAAAGCCAGAAGGAACTCGCTCAGGCCGAGGATCGCATCCGTAAACTGGACACCATCATCCAGCGGCTCTACGAGGACAATGTGGAAGGTAAGATTTCGGACGAGCGGTTTTCCAGAATGGCGGCTTCATACGAGGCCGAACAGAAAGCCCTCGAAAGCCGGATGTCGGAACTGCGGCAGTACATCGATTCCGCTAAGGAAAGCCAGCTGAATGTGAATTCCTTCCTCGGCATGGTGCGCAAGTACACGGAAATCTCCGAGTTATCAGCGGAGATCATACGGGCCTTCGTGGAAAAGATCGAGGTGCAGAAGCCAGAAAAGGTCCCCGGCACACGGACCAAAAAGCAGACCATCGTTATCTGGTGGAACTTCATCGGGGCCGTTGAAATCCCTGATGAGCAAAGAAAAACGGCATAACCAGCGTAATGCCAGCTATGCCGTTATTCTTTTCAGAACCAAAATCCCTTAGTGAGGGGGGCCTTTCGGGTCTTATTTGTTTGGTGGACGGGGATGGATTCGAACCATCGTAGTCTGTGACAACGGATTTACAGTCCGCTCCCTTTGGCCGCTCGGGAACCCGTCCGTTTTTTCAACTGCAGTTGCTATTATACATCTTTTTTCGGGAATGTCAACTGTTTTATGTCGTCAAAGAAAGCTTATACCGTTTTCGATAAATTCAATGTCTGCATCCGTTTTATCCTTATACTTAATGTCGTTAAAACATTATTGCTTTTTTATCCGAACTGTTATATACTCTTTTTCGGCGATCGTGTTTTTGCGGGTATATTAATCTTTCATTATTGCTTTGGCCGAGGGTTATTTTGTTATTCAATTCGCTCGAATTTGTAATATTCCTGCCAATAGTGTTCATTCTTTATTGGACGCTGCCCAACAAATTTCGTTGGACACTTTTGCTGATCGCAAGCTATTATTTCTATTTGAGCTGGAATGTCAAATATGTAGTTCTTATCCTTTTTACCACCGCCGTCTCTTATTCGGCCGGCCTTTTGATTGAAAAAGCAAAAACCAAAAAGCTCAAGGTTATCGTTCTTTCATGTTCGATCGTATTATGCTTATCCGTACTGTTCGTTTTCAAATACTTTAACTTCTTTTTCGATTCCGTTTCGAAAGTACTGTCTCTTTTATCAGTCCGATTCCATCCCGTTACTCTAAAGCTGTTGTTGCCTGTCGGAATATCGTTTTATACATTCCAGACATTGAGTTATATTATCGACGTCTTCAGGGGGGACGTTAAAGCGGAACGACATTTTGGTATATATGCCGCCTTTGTCTCTTTTTTTCCGCAGCTTGTCGCAGGTCCTATTGAGCGTACGGCAAATCTTTTGCCGCAGATAAAAAAGGAGCATCAATTCAACGGCGAAAAAACGTTGTTCGGAATGAAGCTTATGCTGTGGGGCTTTTTTAAGAAAATAGTGATCGCCGACAATATTTCGGCATACGTCGATAAGGTCTACGGCAGCGTGGCGAGCTATAAGGGCTTTTCATTGGTAGTTGCGACTTTTCTGTTTGCAATACAGATCTACTGCGATTTTTCCGGATACTCCGATATTGCACGCGGTTCGGCAGGTATCCTCGATATAGACTTAATGAAAAACTTCCACAGCCCTTATTTTTCAACCAGCATAAAAGAATTCTGGAAAAGATGGCATATTTCTCTTTCGACATGGTTCAGAGATTACATATACATCCCGCTCGGAGGCAATCGCGTAAAACCTATAAGACGCACTTTTAATCTCGCGGTCACCTTCCTTTTGAGCGGTCTTTGGCACGGCGCGAATTGGACTTTCGTTATTTGGGGATGTGTGCACGGTTTTGCGCAGATCGTCGAAAACGGATTGAAGATAAAAACATACAAGAAAAATAATTTTATATGGTTCCTGCGCGTATTCATCGTTTTTTGTCTGGTAACCTTCGCGTGGGTGTTTTTCCGGGCTGAAAACATATCCGATGCGATCTACGTTATCGAAAACTCCGTCATAGGTATCTCAAGTCCGTTTAAGTATTTGAAAGACGGTTTTTCAAATATCGGGATAACGATACCCATACTTGTTTATCTGATCATGCTCTTATTATCGCCGCTTGCAGTTATAGATTATCTCGGCGCGAGAGCGGATACCGACGGGATCGCGGTTATCGACAAAGGCGGAAAGGTCATGCGTTGGGTATTCTATATAACGATCGGACTTTTGATCGTCTTTTTCTCTCAGAAAGGAGTCGCAGCTGAATTCGTGTATTTTCAGTTTTAATTGATATGAAAAGATTCCTTATTATTGTATCTGCATATTTGTCAGCGGTTGCATTCTTGACTTGCGGCTTGAATTTCTTATATAAAAAGCTGGATAAAAGCGATAACGACTACACGAAAAAGTTCAATGATGTTCCGTATAACATAAAGATCTGTAATTTCGGATCGAGCCACGGCGTAGATGACTTCAACTATTGCGACGTGAATAACGAGGTCTGCTTTAATTTTGCTTTGCGGTCACAATCCCTGTCATATGACCTGCGTGTACTTAAAAACTATTCGGAAAGGCTTGCGGAAGGCGGAACGGCTTATATCGTTGTTTCTTTCTTTTCTCTGTTCGGTTGTGATGAGACCGAACAAGAAAACTTTCTTTCGCTGAATAAAAGGTATTATGACTTTCTCCCGAAAAAACTGATAAAAGAATACAGCTTCAAGGAAAGATTCTATCGATTCTTCCCGTCGCTGACAAAAGGAAGCGAAGTATTCAGCGTTTTCTTCAGTAAAAATGAAAACGACATAACATGGCAGGAAATGGCAGATCCGGTCAAAGTATCAATGGACGCCAAATACGCATATGAGCGGCATATAATTACAAACAAAATCGATGAAAACGGCGATCGTATATACAACAAAGAAGAGATCGACGCCTTGATCGAGATGATAAAGCTGCTTAAAGAAAAAGGAGTCGAGCCGATATTGGTAACAACTCCTTACATGAAAGAATACATGGAGTTGGTGAAAAACAACGAATCGTTCTTAAAAGACTTTTACGGCGTCATTAATGAGATAACAAGTACTTTGTCGGTAAAGTATCTGGATTACTCGACGGATGAACGTTTCATAAACGATTATTATCTGTTTAGAAATTCGGATCATCTTAACAAAGAGGGTGCAAGGATCTTCACGGATATTCTTATCGGGGACACGATCGGATAACAGCGGCACGGATTCTGAACCTCGAACAGCGATTACTTTGTCTTTGCACTTCCTGCATGACGCTGTTCGATGAGAATTTGCCAGCGGCAAATTCTCGCGGTTCGAATCTTTTGCCCCATGTCAAAAGGAAAAAGGACGCTTTTGCGTCCTTTTTCCTTATGGTGGAGCTTACCGGATTCGAACCGGTGATCTCTACACTGCCAGTGTAGCGCGATAGCCAACTTCGCTAAAGCCCCGGAGATTTACAACTCGCTCAGCTATTATACTAAAAAGATAACGAGTTGTAAAGCACCTTTGAAAAGTATATTATCACTCTGCGCTGACGATAACATCGTCAAGAAGAGCCATGACGATAAGCTGTCCTTTGCCGTTTCTCGACTCGATCCTTACCTCTTCGGAATTGACCGCGGTCTTCGTACCGTGAGCCTGTGTGACTATTATGTCCCTCGGTTCCATTACATGGACGGCGGCGACGAGCTCCGTGCCGTTCGAGCCGTTCTTCTTGAATCCGAACGAGATCGCTCCTCTGCCGTTCCTGCCCTGGATATCGTGATCGAATACGAAGCTGCGCTTCATATATCCGCGCTCGGATACGGTCAGTATCTCGCCCTCCTCGGTTACCGCTTCGCCGTAAACAACGCTATCGCCGGCGTCGAGTTTTATGCCGTGTACGCCGGCCGTCTGCCTTCCGGTTACGGGAACGGAAGCTATGTCGAACCTGATGCCCATTCCCTTCTTGGTGAGCAGAAGCACGCTGAGATCCGTCTCGTCAAGCACATATTCGAACGAGATGAGTTTGTCGTCCTTAAGCGTGACGGCAGCGACGCGTTTCATTCGCGTCACGTATTCCGCGGCAGAAGTCGACTTGATCATTCCGCCTGCGGTGTAAAAAACGTATCTGCCCTCTGTGTGGTCGCCGATGAACGAGCCTATAACGTTTTCATCGTTCTCAATCGAAATCAGCGACGAAATGTTCGTCGGCTTTGCAGCGGGCTTGATCTCCGGAATGTCCTCTATGAGGAGCGAGAGCATATAACCCTTATCGGTCATGAGCCTCAAAACCTCATCCGTCGCGGTCTTGTAAACAGCTTTGGCGTTGTCAGCCTCGACGATCTCGTCGTTAAGGAGCCTGAGCGGTATGCGCCTCAGTTTATTATCGGGAAGCACGAGGACGGCTGCGGGTTCCGCATAATCCGTTTCGACGTCCTCTTCGACCTCTGTTCCGTCGTCGGAGATAAGCGTCGTGCGTCTCGGATCCGCGTATTTGTCCGCTATCTCCGACAGCTCGTCGATTATTATCTTGTCGAGCTTCTTTTTCGAAGCGAGCAAACCTTTAAGACGCGCGATCTCTTTTATGAGGTCTTCATGTTCCTTTTCAATGGCGATCTGTTCAAGATTGGTCAGACGCTGGAGCCTTAAATCGAGGATAGCGTCCGCCTGTACGGCAGTCAGCTCGAACCTGTCCATCAAGCCCTGCTTCGCGATCTTCGGGGATTTGGAAGCGCGGATCAGCGCTATGACCTCATCGATGTTAAGAAGCGCTATAAGAAGACCGTCGAGGATATGAGCCCTGTGCTCGGCGGCGTCGAGCTCGTGCTTCGTGCGCCTTGTAACGACCTCCTCCTGATACCTGATATAATGATCGATCATCTCGAGAAGAGAAAGCAGCTTTGGCTTGCCCTCCGCGATAGCGACCATTATTACGCCGAAGGTCCTTTGGAGATCGGAGTACTTGAAAAGCTGGCGGAGGATCTTGTTCTCGTCCGCGTCCTTTCTAAGCTCTATAACGGCGCGTATGCCCTGTCTGTCGGATTCGTCCCTTATATCGGTAACGCCTGCGAAAGCGCTCTTCTTGTCCTGTACGAGCTTAAGGATGCCCTCAAGCGCCCTTGCTTTATTGACCTGATACGGGAACTCGGTTATGACGATCTGTTTCTTTCCGTTTTTCAGATCCTCGATGTGGGTCTTCGCTCTGTTTATGAGCTTTCCCCTGCCCGTCGCGTAGGCGTTCCTGATCTCTTCGGATTTGATAATGTACCCGCCGGTCGGGAAGTCCGGGCACGGCATTATCTTCATGATCTCGTCGAGGCTGATCTTCGGATCCTTTATCCTCGCTATGACTGCGTCGATGGCTTCCTTCGGATTATGCGTCGGGATGTTCGTCGTGAGTCCGACTGCGATGCCGTTTGCGCCGTTTATCAGAAGGTTCGGGAACCTTCCGGGAAGCATTTCGGGCTCCTTTAAGGTGTCTGAAAAGTTAAGGCTGAACTTTACCGTGTCCTTTTCTATGTCCCTGACCAAATCCATGGCGGCGGGAGCCATCCTGACCTCGGTATAACGCATAGCGGCGGCGGAATCGCCGTCGATGCTTCCGAAGTTGCCGTGACCGTCCACGAGCGGGAGCCTGATATTGAAATCCTGCGCCATCCTGACCATTGCGTCGTAAACGGAGCTGTCGCCGTGAGGATGGAATTTACCCAAACAGTCGCCGACTATACGCGCGGACTTCCTGTGTGGCTTGTCCGGCGTATTGCCGAGCTCGAGCATGGTATAAAGTATCCTTCGCTGAACGGGCTTCAGACCGTCCTCGACCCTCGGGAGCGCCCTTTCGAGAATGACGTGTTCGGCATAGGGAAGCATGGAATTATGCATCACATCGTCCATGCTGACGATATTGAAGACCTCTTCCCCGCTTCCGAAACTCAACTGGTCTTTGTTGCTTTTCCTTGCCATCAGTTACCCCTGAGTTTTTCAATAATGAGTTTTTTGCTGCGCGCTTTATAGATCGAATTGCCCGCGACAAGAACATTGGCGCCCGCGCTGACCGCAAGCTTTGCCGTCGTTTCGTTTATTCCGCCGTCGACCTCGATATCGATATCGAGACCGCGTTTTTCGATCATTTCGCGGATCGCTTCGATTTTTCTTAAAGAGGATTCGATGAACTTCTGTCCGCCAAAACCCGGATTGACGCTCATTACGAGGACCATATCTACGTCGTCAAGAAGATACTCGATCGCGTTGTGGCTCGTCGCGGGATTGAGAGCAATGCCCGCCTTTTTGCCAAACGAACGGATGAGCTGCAAAGTCCTGTGAGAATGCACATCGGCTTCACGGTGGATCGTGATGATGTCCGCGCCGGCCTTCGCAAAGCTTTCGATCCATTTGGACGGCTCGGTTACCATCAGATGCGCGTCGAAGACGAGTTCGGAACAAGGTCTCAGAGCCTTGCACATCGGTGCTCCGAAGGTGATGTTCGGAACGAAATTGCCGTCCATCACGTCAAGATGGACGTAGTCCGCGCCGTATTCCTTAAGACGCCTGACTTCATGTCCGAGTTCCGTAAAATCCGCCGAAAGGATTGACGGAGCGATGAGTACCTTGTCAGTCATACTTATGCCTCCTTGTTTCAATTGCTTCATTGACTGTTTTAACGTACCTTGAGTATCTTTTTTCATTGATCAGGCCGTTTTTCAGCCCGTTCTTGACGGCACAGCCGGGCTCGGAAACATGCAAGCACCCCGGGAATCTGCATTCGGAGGAAAGCTCTGCGAATTCCGGATACAAAAGAGGTATCTCCTCGGGCTCGATGCCGATCGGATCGAGCATGCTGAACCCGGGCGTATCAGCTATCATACCGCCTTCCGGGGCGAGTATGAATTCCGCATGCCTCGTTGTATGTCGTCCGCGCTCGGTCTTTGCCGAGAGCTCGCCGGTTTTCAGATCGAGCCCCAATAGAGCGTTTATCAGCGAAGACTTCCCGACAGCGGACTGACCCGCAAGACAGACCGCCTTATCGGCAATCAAAGCTTTGAGCCGATCGAGGCCGAAGCCGGTGACCGCCGAGACCGAAACGATGTAGCCGACGGCGGGGGCGTACTGCGATACGATCTCCCGACAGTCGTCGTCATCCCCGCCGTCGCATTTATTTATCACGAGAACGGGTTCGATACCCTGCTTGAAGCAGAATAGGATGAGTTTATCGACAAGCTCGAGGTCGGGAGCCGGTTCGCGAAACGAGATAACGATGAGCAGCGCGTCGACGTTAGCTACCGAAGGACGTATGAGTTCGTTCTTTCGCGGCTTAACAGACGATATTACCGCGGAGTTCTTCTGATCGATCGAGACCGAAACGAGGTCGCCGGGAAGCGGAGTTATACCTTCCTTCCTGAATATGCCCCTCGCCTTGCAGACGATCCTCCGGCCGTCTTCGGACAAAACGGTGTAAAAGCCCCCGACGCCCTTTATTATTCTGCCTTCCGTGCTTCTGACCAAATCAAGCCTCGCTTATTCGAATATCCTGTTAAAGCTCGTATAGACCTCGCCGTTTACGTAGATCACGCAGGTGAAGCTCCCGGATTCCCAGAACCTCGCCGTGAACGGGATCGAATACGTCCCGCTCTCGTATTCCTCTCTGTATATAACGATCTCGCCGATATCGGTTTCTATCGTAATGACTACCTCATTCGTTCCCGCGGTCAACGTCACGTTCTCGGAAAACTCCGCCTTGTAATCGCCCTCGCTTTCCATGAACATCGTAAGCTCTACGGTAATCGTGTTGAAAACGAAGTCCATGCCCGACGCGGGATTCTGCTCGATGATAGTGTAGCTTTGATACGTGTGATCGGGATCTTGCGTCGTCTTTAAGGTGATCCTGTACCTTTCGATACCGGCGTCGGCAAGCAGAGCCATGGCTTCCGAGATGCTCTTCCCGACAAGATCGGGCATAATCGTCGTCACGGATATGGGTTCCTTGCTTACGGTGATCCTAACGGAGTCGCCTGTCATGACGGTTTCGTCGGGATTGATCGACTGACCTATGACGGTCCCGACGGGTTCCATGCTCGTCTGATACTCGATATTGTCGTCAAGCACAAGCCCGACGGCCTCAAGCGCGCGTTTTGCCTCGTCGACGGTCTTTCCGAGAAGATCCGGGACGCGGACAGTCTCCATGCCAGTGCTGATGATGACCGAAATGACCGTGCCCTCCCTTGCCTTTGTCTGGGAAGCAGGATCCTGCGCGCAGACCTCGCCGGCGGAATACTCATCAGAAGCCTCATATCCCGTCACGAGTATCGAAAAGCCTCTGTTTTCGGCATATATGCGAGCGTCGTTCTCCGAATAGCCCAAAAGCCCGGGCACCTTCAGATAACCGTTATCGGAGCGTGAATTGTTGTTGATTATACCGACCGATATAAGGAACAGGATCAGGAACAGCGCAACAACGAGCACGACAGCTCCGATTATTGCGATAAGAGGAAGATGCTCTCTCAAAACGCCTGCGGTAGGCTTTATGACGTCGGCGACGTCTTCGGCGACGTTTTTCTTGCGAATCCTCGCGAATCTCGAATACGGGCTCCTGAGCGCATGCTTAAGATCCTTTATCATTTCAGTCGCGTCGGAGTATCTGATCGATTTATCCTTTGCCGTTGCTCTCGCTACGACGTCGCTCAGAGCAATTGACAGATGACTGTCGGCTTCGTGAAGCGGCTTGATCTCGCCGTTAACATGTTTGAGCGCGATCTGTACGGCGTTGTCTCCGGTAAAAGGCGGATCGCCTGTAAGCATTTCGTAAAGAAGGATCCCGGCTGAATAGATGTCCGTTCCCGCATCGACTTCTTCGCCCTTGGCCTGTTCGGGAGAGATGTAATAGACGGAGCCAACGGCTTCCTTGCCGTCGAAAGTCTTGGTGGAATTGCCGGCGAATTTGGCTATGCCGAAATCGGTGAGCTTTACGACACCGTCGTCGGTTATCATTATGTTCTGCGGCTTTACATCCCTGTGGACGAGTCCCTTTTGATGGGCGTGCGCGAGACCGTCGAGAACGTCGCACATCATGCCTACGGCGACATGCGGCTTTATCGGCCCGTTCTGATCCATGTACTCGCGAAGGGTCTTTCCCTTAACGTATTCGAGAACAAGATAATGCACGTCGTCTTCGGTGCCGATGTCAATGAGCGAAACAACATGTTCGTTCTTAAGAGAGACCATGGCGTTGGCTTCACGGGAAAGCCTTCTTAAATACTGCGGATCCGAGCTGTATTCCTTCTTGAGCGCCTTTATGGCGACGTCTTCGCCGCTTTCGAGATCGACGCCCTTATAGACGTCGGCCATTCCGCCGCTGCCTATCATCTCGACTATTTTGTATCTTTCATTCAGTATCTTGTCAATCATTGGCTCCCGCCTCCGAATTCCGAACCATAATTACCGTGATATTATCGGAAGAACCGCGGTCGAGAGCAAGCTCTGTAAGCCTGTTGCAGCATTCGAGAAGGTTCTTGGTGGTTCTGAGTATCTTTTCCATTTCGTTATCGTCGATCGATCCGCATAAGCCGTCCGAGCAGAGAAGAAGAATGTCTCCCCTTTTCCAGCTCTTAACGCCAACGTCGGCTTTTTCATATCTTGCGGTACCCACCGAGCGGGTCACGAGGTTTCGCTGAGGGTGATTCTTTGCCTGTTCTTCGGTTATCGCGCCGGAAGAAACGAGTTCCTGAACGTAGGAATGATCCCTTGTTACCCTGCGGAGCCTCGATCCGTCGAAGTAATAAAGCCTGCTGTCGCCAATATTCGCGACGACGTATTTGTCAGGCTCGAGGAGCGCCATGACGACGGTCGTTCCCATGCCGGTATAGCTGTCGTCGGACATTGCCATATCGAACACGGCGCGGTTTGCGGAGTTGACAGCCTGTCTGAGCAGCGCGATCATGTTCTGCCCCTTCGGCGCCCTTTCGATATGATCGACGATCTTCTTTACGGCGGTATTCGACGCGACCTCTCCGGCGATGTGACCTCCCATGCCGTCAGCGACGATCACGAGCGGGATGTTCCCTTCTGCCGGGATATAAAGCGAATCCTCATTCTTTTTTCTCATGCCCCTGTCGGAACGAAAGGCATAGATCATTCTTCTCCCTCCCCTTGGGAATCGATATGTTTGTTTCTGAGCTGTCCGCACGCACCGTCGATATCAGTGCCAAGCTCGCGCCTTACTGTCGCGGAAATGCGAAGCTTCTGCAAAAGCAAAGCAAATTCCTGCGCGCGTTTTCTTGAAACGCCGTTGAGCTTTCTTTCCTTGACGCTGTTGAGCGGGATGAGGTTGACATGGCAGTTGACACCCTTCAAAAGCCTCGAAAGCTCTTTGGCGTCCGCGTCCGACGAATTGACCCCTTCGATGAGCGCATACTCGAATATCACGCGTCTCCCGGTCTTTTCTGAATAGAAAACGGCGGCGGGTATGAGTTCGTTTAGGGAATACGAGTTCGCAACGGGCATGGTCTTCCTCCTCAGCTCATCGTTTGGCGCGTGCAGAGAGATGCAGAGCGTCACATGAGGAGCGTCATCCGGAAGCGTATAGATCCTCGGAACAATACCGCATGTCGAGAGCGATATGTTCCTTGGGCTGATGCCGAGACCGTCCGCAGCGGCCGCGCGCTTCAAAAACCTGACGGTGTTTTCGTAATTGTCGAGCGGCTCGCCGCATCCCATCATGACTATGTTGGTGACAGTGCGTTTCTTATCATCGCCCGATGGGATCAGCCTTTCAACCGCCGTGACCTCCGAAAGCATCTCGCCCGCTGTCAGATCCCTGACTTTGCCGTTTAAGGTCGAGGCGCAGAACCTGCAGCCCATACGGCATCCGACCTGGCAGGAAATGCAAAGCGTATTGCCGTAGGAATACCTCATGAGTACGCCCTCGACGATGTTGCCGTCGTCGAGCTTGTAGAGGAATTTCATCGTATCGTCCTTTTTTGAATGACGAACGTCGATTATTTCCGCTCCTCCGAAGGGTATCTCCGCGAGCTTATCGCGAAGAGGCTTCGGGATATTGCCCATGTTTTCGGGACGCACGCCCTTATTGATCCATTCAACGACCTGCTTCGCTCTGTATTTCGGCTCGTTGAGATCGGTCATGAGAGCGAGAACGTCGTCATGATCCATCGACGTCAATTCCGGGATCATATCAAGCCTTCCTCCTGAGCTTAGCAATAAAGAATCCGTCTGTTCCGTCAATATTCGGGAAAAGCTGGAGCATACCGTCTTTCCCGCGATCGAGGACGTTTTCGGAACACGAGCCAGTGACCGGTACGAGCTCAAAGCCTTTGTTTCGGGCGATGAAATCGTTGACGACATCCTCGTTTTCGGTCCTTGAAATCGTACAGGTCGAATATACGAGGATCCCACCTGTCTTAAGATATCTCGAGCAGGTATCGAGTATCGCTCTCTGAACGACAGCGAGCCTTTCGATATCGTCCGCGGTTCGTCTTATCCTCGCATCGGGCTTGGCGCCGATTCCGAGGCCTGAACAGGGAACGTCGAGAAGGATCCTGTCGAAAGAATCCGCAAACGAACCGTCGTAAACGGTCGCATCTTTTACGGCGCATTTCAAGTCTTTTCCGAGCCTTAAAAGAGTCTTATCGGTGAGCTCCGCCCTGTGAGGATGCAGCTCCCATGCCGAAACCCCGTCCGATGAGCCCAGAATGTCGAGTATATACGCCGTTTTCCCGCCCGGAGCGGCGCACGCGTCGAGCGTCTTCATCCCCGGCTCAAGATCAAGACACCTGACGGCAAGCATAGCGCCCTCGGATTGAACGGCAAAGCGCCCGTCAATAAAATAGGGATCTTCGCCGAGATCGCCGCCCAGGGAATCGAGGATCAGAGCTCCGTCCAAAATGCCGCTTCTTTTTGAAGAAAGCCCGCGCGAAGCAAACAGCTCTTCAAGTTCGGAAAGAGTAAACGGCGGAACAGGACGAACCGTGACGCCTTTCACGGACGCGTTGAGCATTTCTTCAGTAAAAGCCTCACCGAAACGCTCTGCATACTCCTCTACGAGGAATTCGGGGCAGGATGAAAGGATACTCATCCTTTTTATGAGATCATCGGGTAGTTCGGGGAGAGAATCGCTTTCCTTATCCCTCAAAACGGCTCTCAGAACGCCGTTTACGTATCCCTTAAGCTGAACCTTGCCTATCTCGGCAGTGAGCTTGACCGCTTTCGAGCATACGGCATAGTCGGGAGTATCCATAAAGAACATTTCCGCTATCGCCATGCGAAGTATGCATCGGATGCTTGAATGGAGCCTGCCCTTGGCATATCTTCCGATCAGAAAGTCGCAATAGCTCATATGCTCGACTGAAGCGAGTATGAGCGCCGTGAGCCTGTGCCTGTCCTTTTTGTCGACGGCCTTAAGCCCATCCTTGAGGGCAAGATTAAGATATGCTTCCTCCTGCGTGACCTTGAGGAGTATGTTGAGCGCAACTCTTTCTCCGGTCATATCCCAAGCGTTTTCCCAAGCATCTTTTTAGAATTCAGAGCGCTCTTCGCATCCATGCGGCGGGATCCCGAAAACTGCAGTTCGCAGATTTCCAGTATGCCGTCGCGGCATTTTACGAAAAGCCCTTTCCTGCTGTCCGCGATAACACACTCTCCCGGGAGCGCATGATCGTACCCCTCCGGCTGAACGGCGGGGATCAGGCTTCTGAACACCTTAAGCGGTTGGCCGTCGAACAGGCAGAAAGCTGCCGGCGATGGATTCATCCCGCGAATATGATCGTGCACCTCTTTGACGGTTCGGTCGAAGTCGATCGCAGCCATGTGCTTTTTGATCATTCCGCATCTTGTCGCATCATCCTCGTTTTGCTTTGTACGGACGAGGCTCCCGTCGATGAGCGCGTCGATAGTTTCGATCAGAAGCTCGGCGCCCATTACAGCAAGGCGGTCGTACAGCTCCCCCGACGTTTCGTTCTCGCCGATATATGTTCTTGATTGAAGGAGGATATCGCCTGTGTCGAGTCCTATATCGGTCATCATAGTCGTAACGCCAGTCTCGCTTTCGCCGTTTATGACTGACCACTGGATCGGCGCGGCTCCCCTGTATTTTGGAAGCAGACTCCCGTGCACGTTGATGCACCCGAACGCGGGGATCTCGAGATCCTCAGCTGAAAGGATCTGACCGAAAGCGGCAGTTACCATAAGATCCGGCGCAAAGGCCTTCAGCGCGGCGACACCGTCTTCATTGCGGATCTTTTCGAATTGGAACACCGGGACACCGAGTTTGAGCGCCAGCTCCTTCACAGGGGGCATTTTGATCCCGTGTCCCCTGTCCTTCGGACGGTCGGGCTGCGTAAAAACCGCAAGCTCATGTCCCGCGTCGAAAAGCGCTTTCAAAGAAGGAAGCGCGAATTCCGGTGTTCCGAGAAAGGCGATCCTCATACCGATCCACCGTCGTGATCTTCTGGAGTGGGGATCACAAGGCGCTTATACACTTTTCCGTCGAGATGATCGCACTCGTGCAGCATAGCCCTTGCGAGCAAGCCCTCGCCCCTGAGCTCAAACTCATTCCCGTTCCTGTCGAACGCCTTCATAACGGCGATATTCGGTCTGATGACATAGCCCCTCTGATCCGGGAAGGAAAGGCAGCCTTCCATTCCTCCCTGTTCGCCTTCGGTATGGATAATCTCTGGATTGATCGCCTCGATCAGACCGTCCCTCTCCTCGCTGCAGTCGATAACAACGACGCGGCGGAGTATGCCGACCTGCGGAGCGGCAAGGCCGACGCCGTCGGCATCATACATGGTCTCAGCCATATCATCAAGAAGCTCCCAAAGCTTTTTATCGAATTTAACGACGGGCTTTGCGACTTTATAAAGGCACGGGGCTTTTTCGATTTGTATCTTTCTGACAGCCATTTTTACCTCCGAATACAGTTATTGCATTATCCGCATTTTTAATCATTATATTATAGCACATTTTGCGGTTCAATAAAAATATATTAAACACAATTCTTCATATATTGCAGTTGAAAACACATACCTTTTGTTTCTTTGGATATGTTTCATAAAATTGTCTGGACCGCGGTTATTGCGAATTCGACAAATATCCTGTATAATGCAAATCAAAAGCGATCCGAGATGAAAGGAGCAAAGAATAAGCCTTGAGCGTTTTGGTTGAGGAAAGCCTTCCCCTTGTCGCCCTTCGCGGAGTCGTCGCGATGCCGTTCGTTCTTTTGAGCTTCGATATAGGCAAGGCGGGTAATATAGCCGCAATTGAATCGGCTGTCAATACCGACAGCCGCATACTCGTAGTGTGCCGCAGGGATTCGGTCGCCGAGGATCAGGGCAGACCCGGTCTGTTCAAAACAGGCTGCATTTGCAGGATAACAAAGATCATCAAGCTTCCCGAAGGAAGCACGAGGATATTCATCGAAGGTGTACGAAGGGCAAGGATCCTATCCTTAACGCAGGAGCTGCCCTATATGCGCGCAACGTTTCAGGAGCTGGTCGACCCTGCGTATCCCGCTGATGAAGCAAAGACGCTTCGTCAGATGATCTCCCGACACTTCCGCGATTTTTCCTTCGGAAACGGTAAAACTCCGATCAGGACGGTCATAGACGCGATAGAAAGCATAACCGACGATAACCGCTACGTATTCAGCGCAGCCAATATCGTTATGCAGAGTTATGAGGACAGGCAGGCCTTTATCGAGAAGGACGATCATCAGGCAAGGTGTTTGAACCTTCTTGCCGTCATGAGCCGCGAGGCGGAATTCGCGAAGCTGACGCACAAGATCGAGGACGAGGTCAGAAGACAGATCGAAAAGAATCAGCGCGAGTATTTCCTCCGCGAGCAGATAAGAGCGATACGGCGCGAGCTCGGTGAGAGCGAGCAGAACGACGCCGACGAATTCAGAAGAAGGCTCAAGGCAAAGAACGTCTCGGATGAACTCCGCGCGCGTATTTCCCGAGAAATAGATCTTTTTTCGACATTACCCGCCGGAAGTCACGAGATGCCCTCCCTTCGTTCATATATCGAATGCATGCTCGACTTGCCTTTTACCGAGACTACCGAGGACAATCTCGACGTCGCAAACGCGAGAGCGGTGCTCGACCGCGATCATTACGGTCTTGAAAAGGTCAAGGAAAGGGTGCTAGAGCACCTTGCCGTCGCGCGTATGACCGGTAAAGTCAACGGACAGATCCTCTGCTTCGTTGGCCCTCCCGGCGTAGGAAAAACATCCATCTCCTCCTCCGTCGCCGAAGCGCTCGGCCGCAAATTCGTAAGGATGAGCCTTGGCGGCATTAAAGACGAGGCGGAGATACGCGGTCACAGGCGGACGTATATCGGCGCTATGCCCGGAAGGATCATCGCCGCGATGCGAACTGCGGGGACGATCAACCCCGTTATACTGTTCGACGAGATCGACAAGCTCTCTCGCGATAACTACCAGGGAGATCCCCGCGCCGCAATGCTCGAGGTGCTCGACAGCGCGCAGAACAATTCCTTCCGCGATCATTTTCTCGAGATGCCGTACGACCTCTCAAATGTCATGTTCATCACGACCGCAAACAGTCTGTATGATATCCCCGAGCCCCTGAGGGACAGGATGGAGATCATCGAAGTCCCGAGCTATCTTTCCACGGAAAAGATACAGATCGCCGTCAGGCATCTTGTTCCCAAGCAGCTTGAAAAGCACGGACTGAAAAAGTCGATGCTCTCCATACCCGAGTCTGTTATCTCGGTTCTCATTGACGAATACACGCGCGAGTCCGGCGTCCGCACGCTTGAAAGGTATCTCGCGACGATTTGCAGAAAAGCCGCGTGTGATATTGCCGAGGGCAAAAAGCGCGTAAGGATGACCGTTTCGAAGCTCCACGAATATCTCGGAACTCCGAAATACATCGACAACGAGATATCCGCCTCCCCCGAGGTCGGGCTTGTAAACGGCCTTGCATGGACTTCTGTCGGAGGCTCCGTAATGGAGATCGAGGCGGAAGCCGTCAAGGGCTCGGGTCAGATCCAGCTGACGGGCAAGCTCGGCGAAGTCATGCAGGAAAGCGCGAAAGCGGCTATTACATATATCCGCGCGCATTACGACAAGCTTTCGATCGATCCCGATTTCATGAAGGAGAAAGACATCCACATCCACGTTCCGGAAAGTGCGGTGCCCAAGGACGGCCCCTCTGCCGGGACAGCGCTCCTTACCGCCGTGGTAAGCGCGCTTACCGGGATCAGCGTAAGATCGAAGCTTGCCATGACCGGTGAGATAACCCTTCGCGGACGTGTACTGCCGATTGGCGGCTTGAGGGAAAAGCTCCTTGCTGCTCTGCGGGCAGGTATCGATACTGTGCTGATCCCCGAAGGAAACAAAAAAGATCTTGAAGACGTTCCGGCAGATACTATTGGAAAGCTTAACATCGTTCTCGTAAAGAACGCGGATCAGGTCCTCGATATCGCGCTGACGCGCCGGCCCGGAGCTTCGGGTGAAGCGAAAGCTTTTCCGAGAGACGTCGGCATGATCGTTCCCGGCACAGCGGGAAAGCCTCCGGCGCTCTCCGCATAAACATCGCTTACTTCATTCAGCCCGCCGAAAAAAACGGCGGGCTGAAAATATATCCGAGTATATTGCTCGGAATTATTGACAAACTGATAACAGAGTGTTAGAATCCTAATACCAAGTCAAAAGGTAGGAATTAAATGAAGCTTTCAACAAAGGGCAGATACGGCTTAAAAGCCACCGTGGATATCGCCATGGAATACGGCAGGAGCAGGCTCTCAGTCAATCAGCTCGCGACAAAGCAGGCCATAAGCGAGGCGTATCTCGAGCAGCTTATCGCTTCGCTTAAGAAAGCTGGGATACTCGAATCCGTCCGAGGCTCTGCGGGCGGCTATACTCTCTCCCGTCCCCCCGAGGAGATCAGCGTCGGAGAAGTTCTAAGGGCGCTTGAGGGAACGACCGCGCTTATCGAATGTGTCGGCACTGAAGGTACCGACTGCGGGAACGTATGCTCCTGCTCTGCGCGTCCTCTTTGGCTTAAGCTGCAGAAAAGGATCGACGACGTGCTCAATACTACGACGATAAAGGATTTGGCTGACGATTATTCTGTTCAGCTGGAAAGGAACAATAAATGAGAAGAGTCTATATGGACAATGCCGCGACCACGAGGCTAATCCCCGAGGTCCTTAACGCAATGCTCCCCTATATGACCGACATATACGGGAATCCATCGAGTCCGCACTATTTCGGTCAGCAGGCCGGAATGGCCGTCGACAGGGCTCGCGGGCAGGTCGCGAAAGCCATCAATGCCGATGCGGGCGAGATCATATTCACGAGCGGCGGTTCGGAGGCGGACAATACTGCCATCCGCGGCATCGCCGAGCGTTATCAGAAGCGCGGAAAGCATATAATCACCACGGCAGTCGAGCATCACGCGGTGCTCCATACCTGTCAGCTCCTTGAAAAGCAGGGATATGAGGTAACATACCTTCCCGTAGACGAATACGGCATGGTCACCGCCGAGCAGGTCGAAAACGCGATTCGTCCCGATACCGTGCTCGTTACGGTAATGTTCGCAAACAACGAAGTCGGCACAGTGATGCCCATCGCCGAGATCGGAAAGATCTGCCGCGAGAAGGGCGTATTCTTCCACACGGACGCCGTTCAGGCCGTCGGTCATCTTCCTATCGACGTAAAGGAGATGAACATCGATCTTCTTTCGATGTCCGCGCATAAGTTCCATGGCCCCAAGGGTGTCGGTTGTCTTTATGTCAGAAAGGGTATCATCGTACCCGCTCTTATCGTCGGCGGCGCGCAGGAAAAAAACAGGCGCGCGGGCACGGAGAACGTACCGGGCATAGTAGGAATGGGCAAAGCGATCGAGCTTGCCTGCGAAGATCTTTCCGAAAAGTCCGCAAGGATCGCGAAGCTCCGCGACAGGCTAATCCGCGAGATCCCCGAACTGATCCCCGAGGTCAAACTGAACGGTCATCCGACCGTAAGGCTCCCGAACAACGTCAATTTCTCGATCAAATACATTGAGGGCGAATCGATACTCCTTATGCTGGATCTTAACGGCATTGCGGCTTCGAGCGGCTCTGCCTGCACGAGCGGATCGCTCGATCCGAGCCATGTGCTGCTCGCTATGGGGCTTACGCACGAAGTCGCGCACGGCTCGCTTAGAATGACGCTGAGCGACGAAACGACCGAGGAAGATATCGAATATGTTCTTGAGGTGCTCCCCAAGGTTGCCGAAAGGCTCCGTAAGATGTCGCCTCTGTATCACGAATAAGGAGGAAAATAACAGTGTATTCCGAAAAAGTATTGGATCATTTCCAGAATCCCCGCAACATGGGCGAGATCGAAGGCTGGAACGGCATGGGCATGGTCGGCAACGCAAAATGCGGCGATATCATGCAGATGTTCATTCGCGTTAACGACGAAGGCATTATCGAGGACGTAGGCTTCAAGACCTTCGGCTGCGGAGCCGCAGTCGCGACAAGCTCCATGGCTACCGAGATGATAAAGGGCAAGTCCATCGACGACGCTCTTACGCTTACGAATTCTGCGGTCGTTGAGGCTCTTGAGGGGCTTCCTCCCGTAAAGATCCACTGCTCCGTGCTTGCGGAGGAAGCGGTCAAAGCCGCGATAGACGATTATCACAAGAGAAAAGCCGAGAAGAAAGACTGACCGTAAATGCTCGATCTTAAACCGTTTACATCTGAGAGGATGGCCGGGATACGGCCTCTTCTTGATACGCAGAAATACAGGACCTGCGATTATACGGTCGGCGGGCTTTATATGTGGAGGAAGTATTTCGACCAGCTTTTCGCCGTTGAGGACGACATGCTGTTCATTTCAGCCGATTACCTCGATAAAGGCAAATGCTTCGCGGTACCAGTCGGAAACGGTGATCTGGAAAAAGCGCTTTCGAAGATATCCGAATACTGTCTGGGCTCCTCCGTTCCCCTCAAATTCTGCTGCGTTACGGAAAAGGGACTTGACGAGCTGAAGTCGGTTTTGGGCGAGCCGAGATCCGTCGTCGAGTATCGCGATTGGGCGGATTATGTTTATCCTTATTCGAATTTCCTGGGTTACCACGGTAAAAAGCTCGTGACGCCGAGAAATCACTGCAACAGGTTCATGCGCGAATTCCCGGATCACGAATACGAAAATATCGACGGTTCAAACGTCGATAAAGCAAAAGGATTCCTCGTCGAGAACGCGCCGATACTCGAGAAGGCCGCGCCGCTCGCGAAGGAGGAATACCTCCGCGCGGTGGAAGTAATGGATCGATTCGTCGATTTCGGCTTTACGGGAGGCATGCTTTCGGTCGGCGGAAAGACCGTCGGCGTGACGGTAGGCGAGATCGTCGGCGACACGCTTTACGTGCATATAGAAAAAGCGCTCCGCGAATACAGCGGAGCATACCCGATGCTCGCCTCGCTCTATGCCAAACAGAACGAGAACGAAAAGCTTCTGTACATCAATCGCGAGGACGATTCGGGCGATCCGGGGCTCAGGCGTTCGAAGCTCGAATACCACCCTTCGGAAATAATCACCAAATATGCGGTTGAATTCTGACAAAAAAACTCTGCGATTCGCAGAGTTTTTTATTGGCCTGTCGCCCTTCTTATGTTTTCGTTATGCTCGATGTCCGGCAAATTGCCGACATGCGAGAGGCTTCCCTCGAAGAACACGCACACGTGTCCCCGCATGCCGTTCTCGCTGATAGTGTCGGAGCCGTGCGGCCAGCATTGGATTGAAGCCGCGACTTCCTGACCGTCAATCACGATGACTATGGGGCGTTTGAGGTAATTGTGTTCCTTGCCGCAAATAGCCATGAACGCATTCATGGCGTCGGAAGAAACGGGTTCCATCTCGGCGTGATTCTCGCCGCCGACGAATACAAGACGAAGCTCATAACCCGTGTAGCAGTCGATGATCTTGTATTCCGAGTTCACCTTGAGCTTTTGGACTGCGACGCTCCATGCCATGATGTTCCCCGTTTTCTGTAGAGTAAGGGATCCGTGCTTGGGGCCTGCCGGGATCGAAATACCGCTTAAGCTCGCGCGAAGAGCCTCGTACTTGAACAGCAGCTCTAACGATTGATCGCCCATCCTGCCGTCGACCTGCATCTCATAGCCCGAATCGCGGTAATTCGTCTGGAACGCCTTTACCGCGTCGACAGTCATGGATTTATACGAACCGGTAGGCTTGAAATTGAGATATCCGAGCTCCCTCAGACGCATCTGTATCCTTACGACTGCAGAGCCGACCGACGATTTTGCATAGATCGGCCCGGGCGACGACGAGGCATACGCCCTGTCGTAGCCGGATAGACACAGCGTTAAGCCGATGAGCGATATCAGCAATGCGGCGGCGAGCTTTTTCATGCCGATATTATATCACGGTTTTCCCGAAATGTCATCATTCGTATAAAATATTAGCGAAATAAGGATCTGCGGTATGGAAAAACGATCTAAAATGTAATATAATGATAAAAGCGATCCGGAGGTTATATATGCGGCATATTCCCAACATATTAAGCTGTCTGCGCGTCCTTATGGTCGTCGCCTTCATAATCCTTTTCATAAAGCAGTATTACACCGTCTGCCTTATTCTTTACGTGCTTGCGTTTCTTACGGACGTGCTCGACGGTTATCTTGCGAGGAAATTCAACTGGATCTCCAATTTCGGCAAGCTCGTCGATCCTTTCGCGGATAAGTTCATGCTCCTGTCTGCGCTCGCATGTCTGTTCTTTGCAGGAGAGTTTCCCCTCTACCTTCTTATTGTGCTTCTTGTTAAGGAGCTCCTTATGGTGATCGGCGGGCTGTTCCTATTAAGGAAAAGAAAAGTCGCCGTCTATGCCGATATGTGGGGAAAAGCCGCTACCGGGCTGTTCTTCGCATCGGTCACCCTCACGCTCGTGAATCTCGTGCTTGCGTCCAACGATCTTCCGTGCATACCCAAATGGATGCTGACGATACTGTATGTTGCAGCGATCGCGATAAGCGTGTTTTCGCTTTTCCATTACGCCTACCTCGGCGGATTCATCGGAAAGAAATACCGCAAGGTCAACGCCTATGAGGAGGAGATCAAGGAGCGGGAACAGACAGAAGGTCAGGAAGTAACGGACGAAGAATAAACCAAATCCGAATACGGCGAATAGTATAGAGCAGCAAATCTTTTTGGAGGTGTTTAATGAAAAGGATTGTTGCTTTATTTATATCCTTTATGCTGATTCTGACAGCCGCCGCATTCCTTCCCGGCTGTACTGAAAAGAAAACGAACCTTAAGAAGATCGTCCTGAACGAGGTCACGCGATCGGTATTCTACGCGCCGCTTTACGTGGCAGATTCGCTCGGTTACTTTAAGGACGAGGGTCTCGAGCTCGAGATAGTGACGGGCGGAGGATCTGACGCGAGCATGACTGCGCTCCTTGCAGGCGAAGCCGACTTCGCTCTTATGGGCCCTGAAACAGGCGTTTACGTAATCAACGAGGGCAAAGAGGATCACCCCATGATCATCGGTCAGCTGACAAAGAGGGACGGCTCATTCCTCCTCGGCCGTGAAAGCGTCGACGAGTTTTCCTGGGGTATGCTCGAGGGAAAGACGGTCATCGGCGGAAGGGTCGGCGGCATGCCGTATATGACGCTGATGTACGTCATGCACGAGCACGGCCTTATACCGGGCGTAAACGTGGAAGTGAACAGCAGTATCCAGTTCAATCTTATGGGCGGCGCATTTGAAGCCGGAACGGGCGATTTCGTAACGCTTTTCGAGCCGACGGCGACGCAGTTACAGAATAACGGCAATGGCTTCATACTCGCGAATATCGGGCTTGAATCGGGCGAAGTGCCTTACACCGCTTTTATGACGAGCAAGAAAACGATCGATGAGGATCCGGAACTGGTAACTAGATTCATAAGGGCGATCGCGCGGGCGCAGAAATGGGTAATTACGGCGACCGACAACGAGATAGCGAAGGCGATGCAGCCGTATTTCCCCGACACGGATATCCCGACGCTGGAGATAGTCGCAAAGAGCTACCGCGAGACGGATTCGTGGATGCAGACGCCCGTGATGACGGAAGAAGCGTTCGGCCGCCTCCTCGATATAATGGATTTCAATAACGTGTTAACTAAAAGAGTTGACTTTTCGGAGCTTGTCGACAACAGCTTCGCGAAGAAAGTTTTGAAAGAAATCGAATAATAGAACAGGGCCTCGTCGAGGCCCTTATTCGATCTACATCCGCGCTATCCTTTCGGCGAGCCTTTCCGCTGCTTCGTCGAAATGCTTTATCGCGTCCTCCTCGGGGCCGCAGAGCTCAACAAAAGCGGCTTCGTTCACGATCTTTTCTGCGCCGTCTCCCCCGCCTCCTGCGATGAGCGCAACGGGTACTCCCTTTTCATTTGCTCTTCTTAAAACCTCTCCGACGGCCTTCCCCGAAAGGGTGGTTGCGTCGATCCTGCCCTCGCCGGTAACGACGATCGAGGCTTTATTGAGCTTCCCGTCGAAATCGACAATATCGAGTATCGCTCCTGCGCCTGCCTTATACTCCGCTCCGAAGAGAGCCATAAGCAGCGCTCCCATGCCTCCTGCTGCGCCTGCGCCGGGTTCTGAACAAACGGATCGTCCTGTATAAGCGTTAAGGACGGTCTCCATGTTTTTCATGCCCTTTTCAAGCGCGTCGAGAGCGTCTTTGTCCGCGCCCTTCTGCGGGCCGAAGGTATACGTTGCGCCGTTTTCGCCCGTAAGGGGATTAGTGACGTCGCATACGACCGTGATATGCGCCTTTTTGACAAGGTGATCGACGTCGGAATCGTCGATCGAACGAACGAGCTCCATTTCGGAAGGAAGCGCCGCCTCTTCACCGTCATCCTTGACAAACCTTATGCCGAGCGCCCTTGCCATTCCCAACCCGCAGTCGTTCGTTGCCGAGCCGCCGAGGCAGACGAAAATGTTCTTAACGCCTTCGTGCGCCGCCCTGAGAACGAGCTCGCCCGTACCGGTGCTCAACGCCTTTAAGGGATCGAGCTCGGTATCCTTAACTACAGCGAGACCGCTTGCGAGAGCGGATTCGATCACCGCCTTGTCTCCGTCGATAACAAGATACTCGGCACGGATCTTATCGCCGTATGGCGCGGTAACGTCCATACCGCGGCGCATTGCGAACACGGCGGATTCTATCGCGTTCAAGGTGCCGTCTCCCCCGTCTGCGATGGGAACGGATATAAGGTTCTTTTCCGGACAGCGTTTTCTGAACGCACGCCTTAAATGAAGTATAGCCTCAGCGGAAGAGATCGTGCCCTTGAAGCTGTTGGGAGCGAGGATCACAGATCCGTCTTCCGAGAAGCTCTTCCTTGGCTCTGCTGCTTGCGGGAAAACGACGTCCCTGCCGCTGCCCTCTGTAAGTCTGCCGTCTTCACCGATCACGCCGAATGTCTCGAGGCCTTCGAAGCTCCTTACGACGTTATTTTGGATAAAGGGGATCCTCTGGTCGAGACAGCTCCTTAAGATCGCGTCGCCGTTGATCTTCTGATATAGGTTCCTCATGAAATTCATTTTGCCGTTTGTGAAAACGACCGTATAGACGCCTCCGGAATCCGTCTCGTCGAGCTTCGCAAGACCGCCGAACATATGAAGCCCGGCGACCTCGGAAGCTGAAAGCGTCTTTGTGAGCTCATTGAGAATGAACGATACGTCGTCATCCGTGTATTCGTCCTTGAGAAAGTCGAATCTTACGCCGAGAGCAAACTTCAGGATCTTCATGATTATTCCTTTCGACAGATGTATTCGCCGCCGACATTATCTATCAGCGCGCTGTCACCGTACTTGATTTCGCCTTTTATGATCGAGGCGCTCAAAGCGCCCTCTAAGAGAAAAGAAACGAGCCTTTCGGCGTCCGCAGCGAAGTCCTTCAGCCTGAAGGCTGCGGCGTTTATCGCCGCGTCGGATACGTTAAGCTTTATTCCCTTGCGTTCCGCACGTTTTACAACGGAATCGGCGGAAGCTTTTACAATTTTAACGACCGAATCCCTGTCGAGACGTCCGAACGGGATAACCGCGTCGAACAGGGGGATCATCCTTTCGGGAACGAGCCTTCCGGCAAGCTCGGCAGCCGAAGACGTATTTCCGCTGTCATCGGCGAAGCCTATGCCGCGCTTTCGCTCCTCATCGTCTGCGGCGACTATGACGACGGAGCTTTTGAAGCTTACCGTCCTTCCTGCGCCGTCGGGAACAGAACCCTTTGACAGGACGTCGGAAAGAAGCTCCGAGACGGGCTGCGTCATACGCTGCGCGGAGGTCAAAAGAACGACCGAAAACGGATGGAGCCTTATATAGTCGCTTAATACGCCTCCTTTTTCGGAGTCCTTATATCCCGGTGGGAAACCCATAAGCCTTGAGACCGCGAGCTCGTCGCCGAATTCTGCGCAGCTTACGGTGATCAAAGACCCTCCGAACGCCTCATTTGCAAGCGTTTTTGCAAGAAGCTTCTTACCCGTCCCCGGTCTTCCGATAAGGAGGAACGAAGCGAACGGCTTTTCGGGATCGGAAAGACCCGCTCCGGCTCTTCTCAGTATCGAAGCGACCGAAGCAATAGCCTCATCCTGACCGAAAACAGTATTCCCGAGCTTCTTTTCAAGATCGAGGAACATATTCCTGCCGAGCACGGCGTCAGCGTCTATGCCCGTTTTTTCCGATATGACGGCGGCGACGGTTTCGCGCGTAACTTCCGGACGGTATCCTTTGGCCGAAAGCCGTACCCGCGCGCAGGCCTCGTCTATAACGTCGATGGCCTTATCGGGAAGAAACCTGTCCGCGATGAATCTGCCCGAGAGATCGACGGAAGCGTCCAAGGCTTCGTCGGTGATCGTAACGCCGTGATGCGAAGCGTATCTGTCCCTTAAACCGCGAAGTATAACTTTCGCCAAATCGGGCGAGGGCTCGGAAACGAGGACAGGCGTAAATCTTCTTTCGAGCGCGGCGTCCTTTTCGATATAAGCCCTGTATTCGGCCAAGGTCGTTGCGCCGATAACCCGGAGCTCTCCCCTTGAGAGCGCGGGCTTCATTATATTAGCGGCGTCTATGGAGCCTTCGCCCGCTCCGGCGCCGACGATAGTATGTATCTCGTCGATGAAAAGTATCACGTTGGGATCCGAAGAGGCTTCGTCCATGAGCGCCTTAAGGCGTTCCTCGAATTCGCCGCGATATTTCGTGCCCGCGATCATCGCCGAAAGATCGAGGGACATGATCCTTATGTTTTTCAGTGGCTCGGGGATCGTACCATCGGCGGCCATTATGGCTATACCCTCGGCAATGGCCGATTTGCCGACGCCCGGTTCGCCGATGAGAACGGGATCGTTTTTTGTCCTTCTCGTCAAAGTCTGTATCACACGCGCGATCTCGGCGTCCCTGCCTATGACCGGATCGAGTTTGCCTTCGGCGGCAAGCCGCGTAAGATCCCTGGAATACGTCTCGAGAACGGGCGTCCTTCCCCCGGATGACGGCGTCCGTCTTTCCGTATAATATTCACGAGCCGGATCATCCGAACACGCGCCGTTTTCTTCCGATAAAAGGGCTTCCCTCACCCTCTCCGAATTTCCGGAGAGCGTATCGACTATCCTTGCGCCGAGACAGTCCCTCTCCCTTATGATCGAGAGAAGGATATGTGCGGTATCGATCCTGTCCGCGCCGGCGGATTTTGCTTCGTAGAGCGAGAGCTCCAATATCCGTTTTACGGACTGCGTATAGCCGAAGCTGTCGGTGAACACACTTCTTCCGCGACCGACGACTGTGTCGATAAAAGGCACGGAGGCGTCGGCATTGACTCCGCATGACGTGAGCACCAACGACGTCCTGTCGCCGCACTTAATAAGCCCCATGAGCAGATGTTCGCTGCCCACGAAGTCATGGCCGAACGATTTTGCGGCCTCCTGCGCTTTTTTAAGCGCGGATACCGCGTGTTCTGTATACCTTGAAAGATCCATCGATCCTCCCACGGACTAACCCGGAGGCCACTCCATGCTTCTTCCGCCCAACAGATGCATATGCAGATGCTTTACGCTCTGTCCGCCGTCCTCGCCCGTATTGATAACGATACGGAACCCTTTATTATCGATCCCCTCGTCTGCGGCGATCTTAGCCGCGATCCCGCTCATCCTTCCGACGACCTCGCCGGGAGCTTCCAGCACGGAATCGTAATGCGTTTTGGGGATGATGAGGATATGCGTGGGAGCCTGCGGATCGATATCCCTGAAGGCGAGAAAGCTCTCGTCCTCATAGACCTTGTTCGAGGGTATCTCGCCGGCAATTATCCGACAAAAGAGACAGTTCACCGTTTTTATCCTCCGTTATGCTTTTTATTCTGACGTCTTTAAGCTCATTCGGCTCTCCGTATAAAGAAAGCACCCTTGCGTAAGAGTCGGTAAAGCCGAAATACAGCCCGTCTTTCTGTTTCGATTCTATAAGGACTTTCTCGTCACGGCCTATAAAACTTTTGAGAAATCCATATTCGAGCTCATGTCCGAGAGCAATGAGCTCCTTCGCCCTCTCGGCCTTCTCGTTATTGGTCAGCTGGCCTGGGAGTTTGTCGGCTGCCGTTCCGCTCCTTCTCGAATACGGGAATACGTGCACCCTCGCGAAGCCTATCCTGCGCATGAAATCCATCGTTTCCATATGCTCGGCATAAGTTTCGCCAACGAATCCGGCGATAATATCCGTCGTTATCGCGACGCGATCTGCTTCCCTGCCGTAAGCGCTCCTTATGGAATCGACGACGTCCGCGTACTCGTCCGCGGTATAGCCGCGTCTCATCCTTTCAAGCACCGACGTGCTTCCGCTCTGAAGCGAAAGATGAAACTGTCTGCATACGCGGCAGTCGGAGGCGATCCTAGAGATAAGCTTATCGGTCATTCCGTGCGGTTCAAGAGAGCCGAAGCGGAGCCTCTTTATATTATCGAGCCCCTCAAGGCAGTCAAGAACGTCTGTAAGATCTGCGCCGCCCAGATCCTTTCCGTAATCGGTCAAGTGGATGCCTGTAAGCACGACCTCGACAAAGCCGAGATCATTCAGCTTTTCAAGCTCAAGGCGGACGGACTCCGGCGTCCTGCTCCTGATCCTGCCCCTTGCGTAAGGGATCGCGCAGTATGTGCAGAAGCGATTACAGCCGTCCTGGATCTTCAGGAACGCCCTTGTCCTGCCCTCGGAAACGGCGCTCATGTAATCAAACGAGGTCGCCTTCATTATGTCGCCTACGCAGCAAACGGGTCCTTCGCCATCAACGATCTCTGCAACGATATCGGCAATCCGGCTTTTTTCGTTATTGCCCACGACTGCGCGCACTCCGGGAAGCGCCATGGCGGCGTCGGGCTCCCTCTGCGACCAGCAGCCGGTCACGATAACGGGCGCATCGGAATCGAGCTTTAAGCACCTCGAGATCATCTGACGGGATTTCCTGTCGGCGATATTCGTGACGGAGCATGTATTGACGATGAAGATATCGGCCTTTTCGCCCTCCGGAACGACCTCAAACCCGCGGCTCCTCAGAAGCCCCGCCATAGCGTCGGATTCGTAGCTGTTGACCTTACAGCCGAGTGTGATGATCGATACCTTTATCATTGTTCGAGCTCGTACATTATCTGCGCCAAAGCCGCCATCCCGGCGGTCTCTGTTCTTAATATCCTCCTGCCTAAAGATACGGGGACCGCGCCTTTTGAGATCAGCATTTCGGCTTCTGCCGGTTCGAAGCCTCCTTCGGGACCGATCACGACCGCTGCAGAACGTATTTTCCCGGCGTCCATCAAAGCCTTCTTAAGCGTCGTTACAGTCTCGTTTTCATAAGCAAGGAGCACGACGTCGAAAGCCTTTGCGTCGATCGACGACAGCTCTGCCGGGCCTTTGACCTCAGGGATATCCGCCCTGCCGCACTGCTTTGACGCCTCCATGGAAACACGGTTGTAACGCTGAAGCTTCTGTTCCTTCCCGTCGAGCTTGACAACGCATCGCTTAGAAACTGTAGGCACGACGGCGTAAACGCCGAGCTCGACGCATTTCTGTATTATGAGCTCCATCTTGCCCTGCTTGGGAAGGCATTGGAACAGCGTGACATGCACTTCGGGATCGGCGGAAGAGACGCCTCTTCCCAAGATGTCGAGCGTTACGGAGTCGCCGGAAAAGTCCGTGATAACCGATCTGTACTCCGTGCCCGAGCCGTCGAATAGAAGAACTTCGTCCCCCGTCTTCATGCGGAGCACGTTCCTGATATGTCTCGCTTCATCCGGCGACAGTACGGCTTTGCCGTCGGCGATATCGATCTTTTCTGCGAAAAAGCGCCTCATTTGAGCATCGCTCCGATCGCACGCCAATCCTCGCCCTCGCGTATCTCCATGACATTGAGCCCGTTATCCTCAAGCGCTCGGATCACTTCGTCGAGCCTGTCACCGATAATACCCGAAGATATGAAAACAGAGTCCTTATGCATGAGTTTCGGGACGAGCGGAGCAAGCGCGATTATCACGTTTGCGACTATATTTGCAAGCACTACGTCGAATTTTCTTTTCGTCACGGCCTCGCGGATCTGCAGGTCGGTAAGGACGTCGCCTGTATAGACGGTGTATTCAGTTATATCTATTCCGTTCAGCTCAGCGGTCTCCGCGGCTACCTTTGTCGCGACGGGGTCGATATCGAGAGCGACTGCCTCCTTTGCACCGAGAAGTATCGCCGATGCGGAAAGGATCCCGCTTCCGCAGCCGATGTCGATCACGCTCGCGTCTTTATTCATGTATTTCTCGATAAGCTCGAGGCACATCCTGGTGGTATGATGATTTCCCGTTCCGAACGCCATGCCCGGATCTATCCTCAGGACAGCTCGGCCTTCGACCTCTTCGACCGATTCCCATGTGGGACAAACGATCAGTCTGTCGCCGACGGATATCGGCTTGAAATAAGCTTTCCAGTTGTTGGCCCAATCCTCTTCGTCTACCTCTTGAGACGTGACAGAAAGCGACCCGAGCCCGACGCCTATCTCGGTCTCGAGCGCTTTGAGCTCGGCCATGGACGCTCTGACCTTATCTTCTATCCCTTCGTTTTCCGGAACGTCTGCAAGATATGCTTTGACCGCAGGCTGCTTGTCAAGCGCGGCGTCGTCTGCATAATCCCAGTACTTGACGGTATCGTTCATTATACGTTCGACCGCTTCTCTGCCCTGTACGACGCTCACCTCGTTTATGCCGAGCGTCGAAAGCCTTGCGCAGACGATATCGGCGCCTTCATCGGTCGTGGAAACGGTAAGCTCGAGCCACTTCATTTTCTGTCCTCCGGTCGGTAATGACGTTGTCTTATAACTGAATAATTATAACACATCCTCGTGCTTTTGAAAAGAGCAATCATTTTTCACCGATGAAAGTAATAGAATCAAATAGCCGAAATTTATAAAGGAGTAAAGTGTTTATGGAACTTAGCTGGAAAGAAATAAACGCCGAGAGGCTTGTCGGGCGGCAGAGGTCGCAGGACAAGGTCTCCGGCGAGCTTCCGTCTCCCGACGGCAGGATACCCGAGGCGATACTCGGCCGCGGAGCAAGGATCGTCGTCGACAGCTCGACCGCCGAAAACGACTGCGTCAGGATCAAGGGAAGCGTTATAGCAAACGTCGTCGCGGAGGATCTGAACGGCGAAACGATCTCGTATGAATCAAAGGCGGGATTCGAGCAGAGCGTGAGGATCGAAGGCGTGTCGCCAGGCATGAGCGCGCAGACATACGCGTCCATACAGGCCTTCGATATCCTTCCGTCCGGAAGCGGAGCGGCGATCGACGCGTATGTGGACTTCGACGTGATAGTAACAACATCCGTCCCTATGAAGGTCACAGCGGGAATAAGCGGGATCGGTGATCTCGAGCTTGATAAAGCCGTTATCAGCGCAGGCAGAAGATCCAAGATCGGTCAGGAGAGGATACGCCTGCGCGAAGAGCTCGCCGCGGACGGAGTATCGTCGGTGATCGCATCCGAAGGGAACATTGCCGTCCGGGACGTCTCGGTCGAAAACGGATCGGCGGTAATAAGCGGCGTCATAACGGTATCGGCCGTGACCGCCGACAGCGAAGGAAAGCTTTCGCAGTTGATACGTCAGGTGCCTTTCAGAGAGCGTGTCAAAATGGATCAGTCCTCGGACGAGGTTTACTGCTCGGCGAGGATAGTATCTTTATACCTCAACGCGCTCGGCGAGGATTTTGCTCTCATCTCAATGGACGCCGACGTGGTATTCGAGTTGTACGGCGTTACCGAAAACGAGATCGAGATACCCGTCGACGCGTATTCCCCCTCGGTCGGTTTTGATTGTTTATGTGAAAAGGCGGTCATACTCGAAAGCCGCGGGATCGGGATGATCCAGACGACCGTCAAGGAGGTCGTCCCCCTGCCCGAAGACGCCGCGGAGCTTGCTTCGCCTTTGTTCTCCTCCGCGGCTCCGGTGATCACTTCGGTAGATACCGCCGGTGAAGATATGACGGTCAATGGAGTATTGCTTACGAGCATTACATATGAAAGCACAGCGGGAAGGAAATACGTATTCTCGGAAGACGTGCCTTTCTCCGTTTCCTTGGGAAGCGGACATTACGTCAATATGCCCGTCGTCGTTCCGAACGCGGTTTGTTCAGTGACCAGTGCAGGCGACAGGACCGTTCAGATCACGTATAATCTTGTTTTGAGCGCGGAATACCTGAACGCTGTTGAAACGAGCGCGGCTGTAGGTCTTGCCGAGAAGGAGATGCAGGAAAGGCCGAGCGGCATAGTCGTTTGCTTCGCATCGGAGGGCGAGACCGATTTCGATATCGCAAAGAGATATTCTGTCCCACGAAGCGAGCTGAAAAGGCTGAATCCCGATGCGGCATCGCCGTACCGCGAGGGCGAAAAACTGATACTGATGGTATAAAATACATCCCGGGCCGATCGACCCGGGATATTTTTTTGCTTGTTATTTGTTGAGTAAGAAGACTGCCAGGTTCAGATAACCCGCGAAAAGCATCCAGACAATATAGGGGAACTGAAGATTTCCGGCAAGCGTATCTATCTTCTTGAACTTGCCCGTCATCGCGACTACGAGCACGAGCAGTATCAGGAGCCAGACGAAAGCGACGAGTCTTAACTCAAGCTCAAAGAATATCGGTGTCCACAGCGCATTTACAACGAGCTGTGCCGCGTAGACCATGAGCGCGCTTTTCGTATCCATCGTATCCATAAGATAAACTCTCGCCGCGGAGATCCCCATCAGGACATACAGCGCCGTCCACACTACGGGGAAAATCCAGCCCGGCGGAGACAGCGGCGGCTGCTTGAGTTCCGCGAATTTTTTCATGCCGTTCATGCTTACGAGACCGGAGACCGCGCCGACCGCGAGAGCCAGTCCTATGCTTATAACGTACACCCAAACTGCTTTGGGTCTTCTTCTTGTCAATCTTATCGCCTCCATATAATAACAATAATATTATATATGCTTTGTTTTCGTAAAAATATGCTTGCAATCGTAATAAATGTATGTTAGAATATCTGCGTTTGATTTTTAAGCCGTCTGCATATGATGCAAATTCGGTTTATTCCGGCAAGGAGGTGTAAATATGAGTAAGTATTGTGAGGTTTGCGGTAAGGGTACCATGAGCGGCAATCTTGTCAGCCACGCCGAAAACAAGACGAGGACTAGCTGGGCTCCCAATATTCAGCGCGTAAACGTCATCGTTAACGGTACTCCCAAGAAGATGAACGTCTGCACGCGTTGTCTTCGTTCCGGCAAGGTACAGCGCAGCGTCTGATCTAGTCAGGTGTCTATATGAGAAGTGAATTAACAATGGATAAACTCGTAGCTCTGTGTAAAAACCGGGGCTACATTTTCGCTGGTTCGGAAATCTACGGCGGGCTTGCTAATACCTGGGATTACGGTCCCCTAGGCGCGAGGCTTAAGAACAACGTAAAGGAGACCTGGCGCAAGCGTTTCATACAGGAGCGCCATAACAGCTTTGAGGTCGACGCCGATATCCTCATGCATCCCCGCGTATGGGAAGCCAGCGGACATATAAAGAGCTTTTCGGATCCTCTGCTCGACTGCAGGGAATGCAAGATGCGCTTTCGCGCCGATAACCTGATCGACGATTTCGATCCCGACGCTCACGCGGATAAAATGACGCATGAGGAGATGTTCGATTACATCAAGGCTCACCATATCGCCTGCCCCAACTGCGGAAAGCATAACTTTACCGATATCCGTGAGTTCAATCTCATGTTCCAGACTTACCGCGGCGTCACCAACGACGCTAAATCCGCCATTTATCTTCGTCCCGAAAACGCGCAGGGCGAATACGTCAATTTCCCGAACGTTCAGCGCACCATGCGTGCGAAGCTCCCGTTCAGCATAGGACAGATCGGCAAAGCCTTCCGCAATGAGATCACCCCCGGCAACTTTACCTTCCGCACGATCGAGTTCGAGCAGATGGAGTTCCAGACCTTCTGCAAGGAAGGAACGGACGCCGAGCTTTACGAATACTTCAAGGAATACGGCATGCAGTATTACCGCGATCTCGGTATCGCGCCCGAGCATCTGCGGTTCCACGATCACGAGAAGCTCGCCCATTACGCAAAGGCCGCGTGCGATATCGAGTACCTCTTCCCCTTCGGCTGGGGCGAGATCAACGGCACTCACAACCGCACGGATTTCGACCTCAAGCGTCATCAGGAGTACAGCGGTACGAACATGGGCTATCTCGATCCGGTGACCAACGAGCGCTATATCCCCTACATAATCGAGTCCACATACGGCCTCGACCGTACCGTACTTGCTCTTCTCAGCGAGGCATATGAAGAGGAGATGCTCGACGAGGCGACGAACGACGTGCGCGTAGTACTGCACTTGAAGCCCGCTCTCGCGCCTTACAAGGCCGCAGTGCTTCCTCTCAGCAAGAAGCTTGCGCCCAAGGCGATGGAGCTTCGCGATATGCTGTCGAAGCGGTTCATGGTCGATTATGACGATACCGGTTCCATCGGCAAGCGTTACCGCCGTCAGGACGAGATCGGCACCCCGCTCTGCATCACGGTCGACTTCGAGACCGTCGAGGGCGGCGAAGGCGTCCAGCCCGACACTGTTACCATTCGCGACCGCGACACGATGGAGCAGATACGCCTTCATATTTCCGAGCTCGAAGCTTATATCGCAAAGATCTGCGAGTTCTGATACGGTCGTATCGAAAAAACAATATGCACGTAAAAAGGTCGGTTTTTACCGACCTTTTCTTTTTCTTTATATGCCTTATTGTTCGTTCAGCGGATTGAAGCCCAGTCCGTATGCTTCGTCAACTGTGCTGAGCATTACCATCGCGTGAGGATCTGTCTTCTTCACGATCTCGCGCGTCGGATAAACCTCGGTCTTTGAGCAGACGCACATTATTATATGCCTGTCCTGCCCGGTATAGGCGCCGACGGCTTTTAGGAACGTAACTCCGCGTTCCGTGACCTCGAAAATCCTGTCCTTGATCTCGTCGGTCTTGTCGCTGATAATAAGCAGCATCTTTTGTGAGCCGGAGCCGTACATGAGCTTATCGATGACTACGGACGCGAGGATTGTCATGATGATGCCGTAAAGGACCGCGTTGATGTTTCTGAATACCACGCCGCCGGCAAGTATGATCACGCCGTCGATAACGAGCGTTATCGAACCCACGGAAAGATGCGGGCGTTTTTTTCTGATGCTCATTATTATGAAGTCGCTTCCGCCCGTCGACGAGCCGCGCATATAGATTAGCGCGAGGCCTGCGCCGGTGAGTATGCCTGCGAATATCGCGGCAAGCAGCCTTGCGGATTCGGCTATCTCCGCTCCTCCGTATCTTGGGAACAGCGGGACGATGAAATCACCGAATATCCACATGAAAAACATCGTCTTTACCGATTTTATGAAAAACTTCTTGCCGAGCAGCTTGAAGCAGATTATCGCGATGGGGATGTTGATTATGTTTTGGCAAAGGAACAGCGGCATCCACGGCAGATAGTGATTGATTATAATGGCGATACCGCCCACGCCGCCAGGCGCGAAATCCGCGTTGGAAGCAAAGGTGTAATAGCCGACCGCGTACAGTATCGAGCCGATGACGTCGTAGATCGTGTCGACCGCGAATATCCTGAGCCTTGCTTTTGTGAAGTAATCCTTGATCTTTATCTTTTTCATATCATTTCCTCTTCGGGAGTTTCTGCTGTTTCAAAAAGAAGTTCATGACGAACCTGTGCGGGAGAAGCTTTGTGAGGAACGCGTTCATCCTTGCCTCTTTGCCGTATATCGAAACGTCCTTCCTCTTATCCATATCCGAGACCGCTCGCTCTACGACCTTGCGGGGATCGTACATACACTCATAACGGCTTATCGTGCTGTCCGTGACGGCTCGGTCGAAAAACTCGGTCTTTGTCCAGTACGGACAAACGGCAAGCGCCTTTATCCCCCGCGGCTTTAATTCCGCGTTGAGAGCGCGGGTAAAGCTCAATGCGAAAGCTTTAGTGGCTCCATAGACGTTTATATAGGGGACGGGCTGGAACGCCGCGACAGAACAGATATTCCATATCCTCGAGCCGGGCTTCATGTACGGAAGCGCCTTATACGTCATTCCGACGACCGCGGAATCGTTTAGGGCGATCATCTCGTAATACGAATCGAGAGGCGCCTCGTCGAACGCCTTGAACAGGCCGAAGCCGCTTGCGTTCACGAGCGCGGCGATCTCGGGCTGTTCTTTTTCGAGCATGCGTCCGAACTCCTCGATGCTCTGCGTCTTAATGAGGTCAAGAGATATCGGCCGAATGTTGACTTTAACTTCGTCCTTAAGCGCCTCAAGTCTTTCAAGGCGCCGCGCAACGACCCATACCTCGTCGAAGTCGAACTTGTCTGTGAGCTGTTTTACGAACTCTCTTCCCATGCCGGAGGACGCTCCGGTGATCACTGCGATCTTCATAACAAAACCCTTACATAATTATGCGGCCGCAAAGGTCATCTCTGCGGCCGCACGGATCAATGATGCTAAATTTACTCGTTGTTCAGCTTCGCCTGAGCTGCGGCAAGGCGCGCGATGGGCACACGGAACGGCGAGCAGGAAACGTAGTTGAGGCCGATCCTGTGGCAGAAATCGATGGAGGAGGGATCTCCGCCATGCTCGCCGCAGATGCCGAGCTTGATATTCGGGCGGGTCTGGCGGCCGAGCTCCGCGGCCATCTTCATGAGCTTGCCTACGCCGACCTGGTCGACTCTCGCGAAGGGATCGGATTCGAAGATCTTCTTCGCATAGTAGTCGTTGAGGAACTTGCCGGCGTCGTCACGGCTGAAGCCGAAAGTCATCTGGGTGAGGTCGTTGGTGCCGAAGGAGAAGAACTCGGCCTCCTTGGCGATCTCGTCTGCGGTAAGAGCGGCGCGCGGGATCTCGATCATGGTGCCGACCATATAGGGGATCTCAACGCCGCGCTCCTTCATGACCTTCTCTGCAGTAGCGACGACGAAGCTCTTGACATACGCAAGCTCTTTTACTTCGCCTACGAGCGGGATCATGATCTCGGGAACGATGTTGAAGCCGGTCTCCTGACGGACCTCGATAGCGGCCTCGATAACGGCGCGGGTCTGCATCTCCGCGATCTCGGGATATGTAACGGAGAGACGGCAGCCGCGGTGACCCATCATGGGGTTGGACTCGTGGAGAGCCGCAACGGTCTCGCGCAGGGTCTCGAACTCGATGCCCATGTTCTGGGCAAGAGCGGCGATATCCTCGTCCTTGGTGGGAAGGAACTCATGGAGAGGCGGATCCAGGAAGCGGATCGTAACGGGACGCTCTTCCATAGCCTTGTAGATGCCTTTGAAGTCCTCGCGCTGCATGGGGAGGATCTTCGCAAGCGCCTTTTCGCGCTCCTCGACGGTCTTGGACACGATCATCTCGCGTACGGCGGGGATCCTGTCCTCATCAAAGAACATATGCTCGGTGCGGCAAAGGCCGATTCCCTCGGCGCCGAACCTTACGGCCATGGCCGCCTGAGAGGGCGAGTCGGCGTTGGTGCGGATCTTGAGGGTGCGGATGCTGTCCGCCCACTCCATAATGGTGGCAAAATTGCCGGAAAGCTCTGCGGGAGCAGTCTTGACCGCTTCGGCATAGACCTTACCAGTCGTACCGTCAAGGCTCATCCAGTCGCCTTCCTTAAGGACGAGGCCGTTCGCGAAGGTAATCGTCTTTGCGTGCTCGTCGATGAAGGCTTCCTTGCAGCCGGATACGCAGCAGGTGCCGAGCTGACGCGCGACGACCGCCGCATGGCTGGTCATGCCGCCGAAGGAGGTGAAGATACCCTCGGAAGCGGTCATGCCCTCGATATCCTCTGGGCTGGTCTCCTTGCGGGCAAGGACGACCTTCTCCCCAGCCTCATGGTGCGCTTTGGCGTCCTCGGCGGAGAAATACGCCTTACCGCAGGCAGCGCCTGGGGACGCGGCGAGACCGGTCGCTACAGCCTTGGCGGCCTTAAGGGACGAGGCGTCGAACTGCGGATGCAGCAAAGCGTCAAGGGACTTCGGATCGATCATCTTGACGGCTTCTTCCTTGGTGATCATGCCCTCGTTGACGAGATCGACTGCGATCTGGAGAGCGGCAGCGGCAGTGCGCTTGCCGTTCCTTGTCTGGAGCATGAAGAGCTTGCCGCGCTCGATGGTGAACTCCATGTCCTGCATATCGCGGTAATGGTTCTCGAGGATATTGGCGACGTCTACGAACTGGTTGTAGACGGCCTCGTTGATGTTCTTAAGGGAATCGATGGTCTCGGGAGTGCGGATACCCGCGACGACGTCCTCGCCCTGAGCGTTCATAAGGAATTCGCCGAAGAGCTTCCTTTCGCCGGTGGCGGGGTTCCTCGTGAAAGCGACGCCGGTACCGGAATCGTCGCCCATGTTGCCGAAGACCATGCTCTGGACGTTGACGGCGGTGCCCCAGCTGGAGGGGATGTCGTGCATACGGCGGTAAACGATGGCGCGGGGGTTGTCCCAGCTGCGGAAGACGGCCTTGACCGCCTCAAGGAGCTGTACCATGGGATCCTGCGGGAACTCCTCGCCCTTTTCGATCTCATAAAGAGCCTTGTACTCGACGATGAGCTCTTTGAGGTTCCCGGCGGTAAGATCCTTGTCGAGGACTACGCCGTTGGCCTTTTTCTTATTTTCAAGAAGCTTCGAGAACTTCTCCTTGTCGATCTCCATAACAACGTCGGAGAACATCTGGATGAAGCGGCGATAGCTGTCGTAAGCAAAGCGGGGATTATTGGTAAGGCGTGCGAGTGCCTCGACGGTTTCGTCGTTTAGGCCGAGGTTTAAGATGGTATCCATCATGCCGGGCATGCTCGCACGGGCGCCGGAACGAACGGATACGAGGAAGGGATTGTCGACGGAGCCGAACTTCTTGCCCGCCTTCTCTTCTGTGACGGCAAGAGCTTCTTTTATCTGGTCGACTATCTCGTCGGCGATGATCTTGCCGTCCTCGTAGTACCTGGTGCAGGCCTCCGTGGTGACGGTGAAGCCGTAAGGTACGGGAAGACCGAGCGTCGTCATCTCGGCAAGGTTAGCGCCCTTGCCGCCGAGAAGATTGCGCATGCCGGCGTTACCTTCATTAAAGAGGTAAACGTACTTTTGTGCCATAGTAATTCCTCCATATGTGATTCATAAGATTAACGATTGAAATTCCTGCGACGGAACACTTTATTATAATACAAAGTCCCCGAGTATTCAAGTCCTTAAGATAAAAAATCGTGCGTTTTTTCGCTTCGCAGCCCGATACCGCGCTGCATTTCACTGAAAACTGTTTTGATTCGACAGAATATATCATTTTGCAAGGCAGGAAACCCGACATATTTGTAGAATAAAAACAACAATTCGTTTTGTGAGGTACATATCCGGATGGCTTTCCCCGACGCCTGGCTTTCCGAGCTTTTAAGCAAAAACGACATAGCATCCGTCATTTCGGAATATACAGAGCTCAAGCCCAAGGGCGGCAGACTTTGGGGACACTGTCCTTTTCACACAGATAAAACTCCTTCTTTTTCGGTATCTCCCGACAAACAGCTTTTCCACTGTTTTTCATGCAAGGCCGGCGGCAGCGTGATCCAGTTCGTCATGCAGGCCGAGAACCTTTCGTATTTCGACGCTGTACGTCACCTCGCGTCGAGGGCGAATATGGACATGCCCGAAGAGATCAACGACAGGAAGCTCATAGAACAGAAGCATCTTCGCGACCGCATCTACGAGGCGAACCGCGAGGCCGCGAATTTCTATTTCCGAGAGCTGTTTTCCGAAGCTGGCGGCGGCGCGCGCAGATATCTTGAAGCGCGGGGCGTGAACGCCGATACGGCAAAGCGCTTCGGGCTGGGCTTCTCCCCCGACGGGTACGACGTATTGTATAAGTACCTTTCCGAAAAGGGCTTTTCGCGGGACGTGCTTTTGAGCGCGGGGCTCGTCATCAAAGGCCGCAAGGACGAATCGAAGACTTACGATTTCTTCCGCGGCAGGCTCATGTTCCCGGTCGTTTCCGCTTCCGGCAAGGTCATCGCTTTCGGCGGAAGGACCATGGCGAACGAAGAGCCGAAATACATCAACACCGGCGATACGCCCGTCTACAACAAGCGCGAAAACATATACGCCATAAACCTTCTTAAGGGCAAAAAGCTCGACGATATAATCATCGTCGAGGGTTACATGGACGTTATCAGCCTGCATCAAGCTGGAATAGAAAACGCAGTGGCGTCGCTCGGCACGGCGCTAACGAGCCAACAGACGCGTCTTTTGAAACGGTACGCCTCGAAGATCT
Organism: Clostridia bacterium; assembly: GCA_017614315.1. Classification (GTDB taxonomy): domain Bacteria; phylum Bacillota; class Clostridia; order Christensenellales; family CAG-138; genus UBA3857. The sequence goes on from JAGACA010000010.1 coordinate 42,507, forward strand.
ATTACGCCTATGACGGCGACGACGCGGGACAATCCGCGATGATCCGAGGCATAGACATACTGAGATCTTCCGGCATGGAACCTCGAGTGATAGTCATCCCGGGCGGCAATGATCCCGACGAATACATAAAGGCCTTCGGGCGCGATGATTTTCTCGTCTTAAAGGACGCGTCCATCACCGGCGTACAGTTCAAGCTTTCGAGGCTTGCCAAGCAATGCGGGATCGACACGGCCGACGGCAGACAGCGGTTCGCGGTCGAGGCTTGCTCCATGATTTCGAGGCTCGATCCCGTTGAGCGCGACAGGTATATCCCCTATGTTTCCGAAACGAGCGGCCTTTCCGCCGCAACGATCCGCGAACAGTGCGGGGTCGACCTGAAAACCGCCTCCGACACTGCAGGAGCCGATCCGGCAGGACGCAAACGCTATATGGGCTTCAAAAAGCCGAAGCGTGATGACGAAAGGACGCTTTCCGAAAGAAAGCTGTTATCCTGTATAATGAGATCCGCGGACGACGGCCTATTGATATCGAAGAGCAAGCTGTTCTCGCTCATGCTGTTCACTTCGGATGCGATGCGCGTTTTCGCTGCAAAGCTTATATCCGATTACGATTCCGGCAAAAAGGTCAATATCCCCCTTATGCTCGCAGGTCTTGACTCCGACGGTTCGGAAGATATCTCCGACGCCTTCTCCTCGATCGACAGCATTTCGGATCCCGTTTCCTGCGCTGAGGATGTAATGCTGAATCTTACCGTACGCACGCTCAAAGACGAAATATCCGAGCTTTCGAAGAGCTCTGCAAACGCTTCGACAGCCGAAGAAAAGGATCGTCTGATTCGCGAATATAAAGAGAAATACGCCTTCCTTCAGAATCTTTTGAAGAAGAACGGAAGAAAATAAACGTTTATAAACCAAGGAGGTTCTAAATACTGTCATGGAAGAAAAGAACAAGGACCATCTCAAGCTTGTCGACGAACTGATCGAGCGCAATAAGGATAAGGGCGTGCTGACGTACAAGGACGTCATGGACACGTTTGAGAACGTCGATCTCACTTCGGACAAAATCGAAACGATCTATGATCGTTTCGAGGCGGCGAACATCGACGTCGTCGAGGATATCGACATCAACGAGGGGCTTGATATCGACATCTCCGACGTTGATTCCGGCGAGCTCGGCCATCCGAACGGCGAAGGCTCGGGCGACGCGATCGCGATCGACGATCCCGTAAGGATGTACCTTAAGGAGATCGGCCGCGTGCCTCTTCTTACCAATCAGGAAGAGGTCACAATCGCAACGCGTATGGCCGAAGGCAAGCCGGCGGAGATGGCCATAGTCAACTTCGTAAAAGCCCAGACGGGAAAGGATTACGAAAGCTTTAAGGCCGCCATAGTCGATCTTGCGAATACCAAGCTCGAAAAGACTTTTAAGGAGAAGGATTACGCTCAGGCGGTCGAGGCGCTCAGCGCGACCGACTGCGCGATCGATCCCGCTACCCTGGAGCTTGCGGAAGACGGTCAGGATGCGAAGAGCCAGCTTGCGGAAGCAAACCTGCGCCTTGTCGTCAGCGTCGCAAAGCGCTACGTCGGACGCGGCATGCTCTTCCTTGACCTTATTCAGGAGGGCAACCTTGGCCTTATTAAGGCGGTCGAAAAATTCGATTACCGCAAGGGGTACAAGTTCTCGACTTACGCTACATGGTGGATCCGTCAGGCAATAACCAGAGCGATCGCAGACCAGGCGAGGACCATCAGGATCCCCGTTCATATGGTCGAGACGATCAACAAGCTCGTCCGCGTCAACCGCCAGCTCCTTCAGGAGCTCGGCCGCGAGCCCCGTCCCGAGGAGATCGCCAAGGAGATGGGGATCTCGGAGGATAAGGTGCGCGAGATAATCAAGATCGCCCAGGAGCCCGTTTCGCTCGAGACGCCTATCGGCGAAGAAGAGGATTCACATCTCGGCGACTTTATCGCGGACGACGACGCGCCCGCGCCCGAAAGCATCGCCTCCTCCTCCATGCTGCAGTCTCATCTCGAAGAGGTATTGCGGACTCTTACTCCAAGAGAGGAAAAGGTACTGAGGCTCCGCTTCGGTCTCGACGACGGCAAGACCCGCACGCTCGAGGACGTCGGAAAGGAGTTCAACGTTACGCGCGAGCGTATCCGTCAGATCGAGGCCAAGGCTCTGAGGAAGCTTCGTCACCCCTCGAGGAGCAAGCGTCTTAAGGATTTCCTCGACTGAAAGCATAATAAAAAAGACCCTTCCCGAAAACAGGGAAAGGGTCTTTTTTTCAGTAGTTGTAATCGATTACCGCGCGTTCGGATTTGACCTTCGCGATATAACCCGCGACCTTGACGTGCTCGGGATGATCCCTGTATTCAAGCATGCCGCCGAGATCTTCGAAAGTGCAGATCAGGCACATATCGAACGACATGCCCGAATGAAGCACATCCTGTCCGATCTCGGCCGAAATAAGGCTCGGCACACGGCCGACAAGACTTAAGAGGCCGTCTTTAACAATGTCCATGTTCTCCTGTTTGGTATGACCTTCCGCGTTATCGAGGAATCTCCAGAAAACTATATGTTTTAACAAATCCATCATCTCCTTTTCTGTTCCCATTATATACCTGCCGCCTTGTTTGTTTCAAGGGTTTATTTGGGCCCGTCAAAGAAATACTAAAAGATGATAAGGAGAATTAAGATGAAACCAGGATCAAAGATAAGATCAAATATCGGACTTATACTCAAGCTTTTTTTCGGTACGCTGCTTTTATCGGTATCCGCGGCGCTGATCGCAGCTTCCGTTTATTTCAGGTTCGATCAGTGGCACGAGCTCGATACATCGCTTATATTCGACTGTCCCCGCGCGCTGACGGTTTATGACGCGGACGGAAACGCCCTCTGCGTGCTCGGTACGGAAAAAAGGATCTGGATCGGTTCAGACAAGCTGAAAAAACATACCGTCGACGCGTTCGTTTCCGCGGAGGACGCGAGGTTTTACACGCATACGGGCATTGACTTATACAGGATATTCGGAGCGGCGTGGGCGGATATAAAAGCGGGAGAATACGTTCAGGGCGCTTCGACTATCAGCCAGCAATTAATAAAGCTCTCACATCTTTCGCGTGAGAAAACGCTCGACCGAAAGCTCGAGGAAGCAGTGCTCGCTACGGAGCTCGAAAAGCACTATTCAAAAGACGAGATAATGGAGATGTATTTGAATTACATCTATTTCGGAGGAGGATTCTATGGGATCGAAGCGGCGAGCATGGGCTATTTCGGCATACATGCCGACGAGCTTTCCGCTGCGCAGTCGGCTTTGCTCGCCGGAATAATCAAAAGCCCCTCAAACTATGCTCCGCATCTCGATCCGGAAGCCTCGAACGGACGGAAGCTGACCGTTTTGAGGCTCATGCACGAATACGGATATCTTGACGACGGCGAATACTCCGAAGCATGCGCCGAAGAGATCGTGCTCAAAAACGCTCTTCCCGACAAAATGAACTGTCTTATCGCGTATGCGCTCGACGAGGCTGCCGAGGAGATGGGTATCGGCAGAGACGAGCTGTATTCCGGGGGGTATTCGGTTTATACGACGCTCGACCCCGAAGTCAGCCGCAAATGCGAAGAGCTGTTTTCCGACAGCGCGCTTTTCCCTTCGGATAACGCGCAGGCTGCAATGATAGCGATCGGAAGGGACGGAGGGATACTCTCTATGATCGGAGGGCGCGGCGAATACCTGCCTGCGTCGGTCAACAGGGCGGTCGAGTCGGAGCGGCAGCCTGGATCGCTGATAAAACCCGTGCTCGTTTACGCTCCAGCGCTTCAGCTATACGGATACAGCGCGGCGACCGTTCTTAACGATAACCCGACTGATTTCGGCGGGTATTCCCCGAGAAACTCAGACGACAGATATTTCGGGAAGGTAACTCTCCGGACTGCCGTTACCAAATCACTTAACATACCGGCTGTCGAAGTGCTCGACAATATGGGGATAGCTGCCGCCGTCGGTTTTGCTGAAAAAATGGGCGTTTCGTTCGCCCGCGAGCAGGAAGGTCTCCCCCTCGCTCTCGGCGGGTTCACATACGGCGTTTCACCGTTCGAAATGGCCGGAGCTTACTCGGCTTTTTCACGCGGAGGTCTTTATATAAAGCCTTTTTCCGTCAGGATGGTAACCGACCGTTTCGGAAACACCGTATACGACGGGCCGATGACTTTTGAAAGAGTAATGAGCGAGGATAACGCGTTCATACTTACCTCGCTCTTAAAAAGCGTAGTCACCGACGGCACCGGAAAAAGGCTCATGGGAGCCGGCGTTCCGCTCGCGGCCAAAACAGGTACTTCCGTCGACGAAAACGGCGTGCGCGACGCATGGTGCGCAGCTTATACCTGCGATATAACGGCGGTCGTCTGGATGGGCACCGATTCAGCGAAGCTCGGGAGCCTTCCAGAGGATGCGGTCGGAGGCAAGTATCCAGCGATGATGCTCGCCGAATTGTTCCGAGACTACTATTCCGAAAGGGAATATCGCGAGCCCGAAGCGCCGGGCGGAGTTAAGCTCATTTCGATAGATCTGTCCGAGGAGTCAAATGGACTTGTGTACCTTGCGGGAGAATATACGCCCGAATCGTCGGCGGTCGACGAATACTTCGCCGAAGGAACCGAACCGAACGAAACAAATCCGTACTGGTCAAGGCCGCCGCAGCCCGCGGACGTCGGCTGGAGCATCTCGGAAGACGGTTTCCCGACCGTTTCTTTCACATCTGAAAACGAGGCGTATACCTATCTCGTTATACGAACCGATCCAAGGGGCGATGAATCGACCGTATTCAGCATTACGGGGAAAAAGGGATGCCTGAGCTGTACCGACCGTGACGTGATCCCCGGGGGCATGTATTCTTACCGCGTCATAGCGGTGCATCCCGAGCTGAAAAACAAGGACGGAACGCCGCTTTGCGGAGAACCGTCCAGAACGATGCGCGTTATAGTGCCGTTTTATTACTGATCCCTGAACCTGATCGCAAGAGAATGTATCGACGCGTTGTCTATCGACCACGCCATGAACCTGCCCTCCATGTGTTCGCTGGTTTGCGGAACGCTCAGTTCAAGGCGGAACTCGCTCCTGATGACCGCGGAGAACCCGAAAGCGGTATCGTAGCCGAAAGATAACAGCGAAAGCTCGTTCTCGTCCGTAATGACTTCGAAGGTGAAAAAGATATCGCAGACTGCGTTCTTCTGAAGCTCCGACAGGAACGGTATCATGACGAAGCCGTTATCGACGGTGAAACGCGCGGGAACGCCGTTTACCGTGGCGTCGAGGACGTTGAGAACGGAAACTCCGAATCTTGCATAGCAGAGCGGCGAATCGGTATTGTTAACGAACTGCACTGCGCAGCTGCCCGTGATCTTCTTGAGCGTCTGTCCGTCCTCGCCTTCCGCGCCGGTAATTTCGAGCGATAACAGTACGAAGCTCATCTCGTCGGAAACGCGGGACGGAGAAGCCGAGGGGACGTTTTCCGTGGGATCGGGCTCCGATGATGGCGTCGTCGAAACCGAAGACAATGGCTCTGCGGAGATCTCAGCCTGAACAGCCGTCGGCGCGGGGGTATTCTCTTCGGGCGGAGTCACAGTACCGGAGCAGGAATTCTTGGAGAAAACGACGATAAGTATCACAACGGCCGCTGTAAAAAGAGCCGAAGCGCCTGCGGCAATGGCCGGGATGTATTTCCTTATCTTTCTTCTTTTCTCTATATTCGCCATATCGTTCAAAGGGGCGGAACCCTCCGCCCCTTTATTGATCGCTTATTTACCGACGGAAAACTCGTGCGCTTCTTCCTCGCCCCTCAGGACGCGGAGACCGCCTGCTGCGAGCGCTTCCATTTCATACTCTCCCGCCATAACGTCGACGGGAGCGATCCACTCGATCCTCGGTTTGAGCATATCGATGAACAGCTTGGAGTGCGCGAGGCCGCCGGTTATTACAATACGGTCGACCTTGCCGCTGACCGCCGCAGCGAGCTCTGCTATGCCCTTCGCATGCGAGAGAGCCATCGCTTCGTAGAGCATCCTCGCCTTTTCGTCGCCCGAGGAGATCATGTTCTCGATCTCGAGGCCGTCGCTCGTTCCGAGATACGCTTTAAGACCCGAATTGCCCCTGATGTAGCGGCTCATCTCTTCCTTGGTGTACTTGCCGCTGTAGCAGAGCATGGCAAGATCCATCGCCTGAAGCCTTCCGCACCTCTCGGGAGCGAATCCCGCGTCGTCGTCGGAATAGCAATCGATGAGCCTGCCCTTGTGGGAGAGCCACGCGGAGCAGCCTCCTCCAATATGCAGGACGATGATGGTGCAGTCCTCGAGCTTTTTATGAAGATGCTCTTCGGCGCATTTTCTCGCCATAGCGCGGCTGTTCAAAACGTGACCGCGGCTCTTTTTGGGTATCTCGGGCATGCCCGTGATACGGGAGATCTCATCGAGCTCGTCCACCGCGACGGGATCGTAGACCATTGCGGGGATACCGAGAGGCCTTGCGATCGCGTCCGCGAGCACGCAGGCAAGATTAGAAATGTGCGTGTCGACCTTGGCGGCGTAGAAATAGTCTATCATCGCCTTATTGATCCTGAACGCGCCCGAAGGCACGGGAGGAAGAAGTCCGCCGCGCGCCATAACGCAGGTCAGGGTATCCTTCTTTATCCCGTTTTCCTCAAGAGCCTTGTCGATGAGCGCCATGCGGTAATCGAACTGATCCATGACCCACTTGAAGTGTTTGACCTCTTCGAGGGGATGGCGGACCGTGACTGCCATTATGCGTTCGTTATCGTCGAATACGGCAAGCTTGGTAGATGTGGAACCGGGGTTTATGACAAGAATCCTCTCCATAGCAGATCCTCAGCTTACGAAGCCGGCGCCGAGAGCGAGGGAATAATACTTTTCCTCCGCACTGGAACCGCGGGAAGCGAGAACGATGGGGACCTTGCAGCCCATTATGAGACCGGCCATCCTGCCGCCCGCCGTATAGACGAGGGACTTGCCGAGTACGTTTCCGACGACGATCTCGGGAACAAGGAGGATATCGAAATCGCCGGCGCAGGGACATTCATAACCCTTGATCTTGGAAAGCTCGGGGACCATGGCGAGGTCGTATGAGATCGGGCCTTCGATGTAGCAGCCGGGGATCTCGCCCGAGAGGCTCATGCGCTTGAGCTCCGCGGCGTCGACGGTCTCCTGCATCTTGGGATTAATGGTCTCGATAGCGCAGAGAGCCGCGATATTGGGCTTCTCATAGCCGAGCTTATGGAAGAAATCAACGGCGTTGTTGACGATCTTGATCTTCTTTTCGAGGTCGGGATAGGTGCACATGCCGCCGTCCGTGACGCAGACGAGCTTATGATAGCCGGGGATCTCGACCATCATGCAGTGGCTCATGAGCGAACCGGTGCGGAGCTCCGCTTCGGGATCGAGCACGCCCTTGAGCATGGTACCGGTCATAATCTTGCCCTTCATAAGGAAGTCTGCCCTGCCCTCTTTGATAAGCTTTGCGGCGCATACGCTGGGGTGCATCCCCTCGGGGACCTCGACGATCTCGAACTCCTTCGGATCCTGACCGAGAGAGACGAGGACCGCCTCGATCTTATCCCGTTCGCCGACGAGAACGGAATCGACAAGATCCTTCGCGTGGATAACGGCTTCAAGGGCATGCGCATCGTCGGCGCATACGAGCGCAACGGTGCGGCGTTTCCCGGTCTTGACCTTTGCAACGAGCTCATCAAAAGTTTTAATAGCCATTTAAGTATCCTCCTTAAGCTTTCCGATCGTTACGACCGAACTTTTACAGCTATATTTTACTATGTTTTTCTTTATATGGCAACATTCTGCCAAAGTATATTTGCTATTTTGAACCGAACGTTATATAATACTTTGATTTATTATGTCAAGAAGGATGATCATGCTTTCCTTAAAGAACGTCAGCTTTTCATATGAGAGCGGTTCGGACGCCGTAAAGAACGTTTCCCTCGAGATCGGCGATGGCGAATTCATTGCGATCGTCGGTCACAACGGCAGCGGCAAGTCCACCCTCGCCAAGCTTTTGAACGGCCTGCTCCTGCCGACCTCTGGCACGGTCACGGTCAACGGGATGGATACGTCTGACGACGACAGGATACTCGATATCCGCCGCCACGTCGGAATGGTGTTCCAGAATCCCGACAATCAGATCGTTACCACCGTTGTACGCGAGGACGTCGCATTCGGCCCGGAGAATCTCGGTATCCCCACCGACGAGATAGTGACGCGCGTCGACAGCGCGCTTAAGGCCGTCGGCATGGAAAAATACGCCGAGTCGGCTCCGCATATGCTTTCGGGCGGTCAGAAGCAGCGTATCGCGATCGCCGGCATGCTCGCGATGGAGCCCGAGATACTCGTGCTTGACGAGGCGACGGCGATGCTCGACCCGATTGGCCGAAAGGAGATCATCGGCATCGTACGAAAACTTAACGAAGAAAAAGGCATCACTGTGATAATGATCACGCAGTACATGGAAGAAGCCATCGGCTGCGAACGCGTTATTGTAATAAACGACGGAAGCATCGTAATGGACGATACGCCGCTTGCGGTTTTCAAAAGAGGCGACGAGCTGCGCTCTATCGGGCTCGACGTTCCAGCTGCGGTGGAGCTTCGCGAGATGCTGAAGACAAGGGGTATCGCCGACTGCGGCGATGCGATGACGATCGAGGAATTGACGGATAAGCTATGCCTATCGTTGTTGAAAAACTGACATATACGTACCAGGCGGGCTCGGTAAACGCCTTCACTGCGCTGAAGGACGTCAGCTTTACCGTAAACGACGGCGAATTCGTCGGCATAATCGGCCATACCGGCTGCGGTAAATCGACGCTCATTCAGCAGCTGAACGGGCTTATGCTGCCGTCCTCCGGCAGGGTCACCGTCGACGGGTTCGACATGAACGACAAGAAGCAGCGCGCCAAAGGCCGCGCTCTTGTCGGGATGGTTTTTCAGTATCCCGATTATCAGCTTTTCGACGAGACCGTCTATAAGGATATCAGCTTCGGGCCGCGCAATATGAAGCTTCCCGAGGAGGAGATCGCAAGAAGGATCAGCGAGGCGATGCGCCTTGTCGGTCTTGACGAGAAGGAGTTTTCGGATAAATCTCCCTTCGAGCTCTCCGGCGGCGAAAAACGCCGCACCGCGCTTGCGGGCATCGTCGCGATGTATCCCAAATACCTCGTGCTCGACGAGCCCATGGCAGGACTCGATCCGTCGGGACGCAAAGCCGTTATCGAAATGATCGAGGGATTCAGAAAGACCCTTGGCTGCGCCGTTGTAATGGTCAGCCATTCCATGGACGATATCGCAAGATCCGCGGACAAGGTCATTGTTCTTCGCGACGGAACGATCTATAAGAGCGGCACCCCCGCCGAGATATTCTCCGAGGCCGAGGAGCTCAATGAGATGGGGCTCGAGCCGCCGTTCGCCGCGAGGGTCGCTTCCCGTTTGAGGAAACAGGGCGTTCCTCTTCCCGGCGGCATCTACACCAATGAAGCGCTTGCCGACGCTCTCTCCGGAATAAAAGGAGGAAGCGCCGATGCTTAAAGACATCACCTTGGGGCAATACTTCCCCGTCGACTCGGTCGCGCACAGGCTCGATCCAAGAACGAAGCTCATACTGCTCATAATGTATATCACCGCCGTGTTCATCGTAAGGGACATCTGGCTCTTCGGCGTGGTCATCGCTTTCATGCTCCTTATGACCGCCATGAGCCGCGTGCCTTTTTCCTACGTCATGAAGGCGATAAAGCCCATGAGGATACTGCTTCCCCTGATGTTCATACTGAACCTGTTTATGATCAGGACGGGCACGGTGCTTTTTTCGTGGAGATTCATCACGATCACGACAGGCGGCATAAAGCAGGCATTGTTCATCGTATTGAGGCTCGTCGCGCTCGTTACCGGCGCGTCGCTCCTTACGCTTACTACAACGCCCGTATCGCTTACAGAGGGGCTTGAAAAGCTTTTGACGCCGCTCAAGATAATCAAATTCCCGGCTCATGAACTCGCCATGATGATGACGATCGCGCTGAGGTTCATCCCCACCCTTCTCGAAGAAGCGGACAAGATCATGAAGGCTCAGCTCGCAAGGGGCGCAGATCTCGAGAGCGGAAATATCTTCAAAAAGACAAAAGCCATGGTACCCATACTGATCCCGCTTTTCGTCAATTCGTTCAGGCGCGCCGAGGAGCTTGCGCTCGCCATGGAGAGCCGCTGCTACCACGGCGGCGAAGGCAGGACGAAGCTCAAGGTCCTCAAGTTCCGCATGCGCGACCTTTGGGCGATACTCATCATGTCGGCGCTGATCGCGCTTATTATCGTACTACAGAGCACACTCAGCATCGACGGCGTCATAGCCTCGTTCGTGCTCGGGCTTTTGGGCATTGACAGATGAACGCGCCGGATAAGAAAACCAGGGCGACTCTTCTTGTGATCGCGGGATCGCTTTTGTTGGCCGCGATCATTTGGCTCGTCGTTCTCGAGAGCACGAGCTATACAAGAAAGGTCTGCCGTATGATAAACGAATTCGGTTATCATATCGCGCCGAACGATCTTTACACCAAAGGCTACGGCGACAGTACGAGCATAGAAAAGCTTTTGGGCGGCGGACTTGACGAGGTCGTCTCGCAGTCGAAGGCCTGCGGGTTCCCAGCCGATATCGAAAAAGTTGGCCGCGTTGAGCTCATGCTTTGGAATATGGACGACGAAAAGGTCATGGTCATATGGCTGACCGACAGGGCTCCGCAGCTCGTTTTCATCGAAAACAGCTCTACGGGAGAAACATGGCCGATAGGTGATAATTGATGCGCAGGATCGTTCTGATAATCGAATATGACGGAACGAACTATGTCGGCTGGCAGATCCAACCGAACGGGCCCTCCGTACAGGAAACGATAGGCGAAGCGTTCTTTAAGCTTATCGGCGAGCGGCCGGTGCTTCATGCCTCGGGCAGAACCGACAGCGGCGTTCACGCGAGGGCGCAGGTTGCGCATTTCGATACCGAATGCCGCATACCGGAGGATAAGTTCGCGTTCGCGCTGAACACGAGGCTCCCGGGTGACATAAGGATCAAAGCAAGCTTTTCCGTCCCAGAGGATTTCCACGCGAGGTTTTCGGTAAAAGAAAAGCATTACGTCTATACGATCAACAATGCTCCGCACGCTTCAGCGTTCACGCGGGATACCGCTCTGCACGTTCATTATCCCCTTGATCTCGATAAACTTAACGAAGCTGCCGGGTATTTTATCGGCACGCACGATTTCAACGCGTTCCGCTCCTCCGGCGGGCTGAACGCCACAACTGTGAGAACGGTATATGAGTCGGGCTGGACGCGCGAAGGCGATATGCTGAAGTACCATGTTTCCGGAAACGGATTCCTTTATAACATGGTAAGGATAATGGTAGGAACGATGATCAGGGTCGGTGAAGGCTTCGACCGTCCGGAAGTGGTCGCGGAAGCGCTGAAAGACCCCTCAAGAAGCAACGCCGGCGATACCGCTCCGGCTCACGGGCTCATGCTTTGGCGAGTGAGATACGACCTGTTCGATACAGAAAAAGTTCTTTCTGGCAAACGTTGAATTTGCCCAAAACACTTGCCATTAATAAAATAATGTTGTAAAATAGATTGAATAATTATATTCGGAGGTGTAATATGCCTGCAAAAATACTCTACGATCTCGGAACGGTCACCCTCCCCGAGGATGTAATCGCCACGATCGCCGGCACCGCCGCCGTTGAGAATTACGGCATTGTTGCCATGAACAGCAAAAAAGCTTCGGACGCTCTCCTTCAGCTCGTCGGAAGCGAAAACATGAAGCGCGGCGTCAAGGTCACGGTTCTTGAAGACGAAAACACTCTCGATATAGATCTCTTCGTTACCGTTATGTACGGCGTATCCCTTACCGCTGTTGCGCAGAATGCCGTATCGAACGTCAAGTACCGCGTCGAGGACTATACCGGTCTCCACGTCCGCAACGTCAATATTTTCGTCGAAAGCATCAAAGTCTAACGTCGAAGGAGCAGTTTTAACTTGAAAAGATCAGTTTTTAACGGTGAAATGCTCCGGGACATGTACGTCCTCGGCGCTGCGATGCTCGAGAAGAACAAGGCATCCATCGACGCCATGAACGTATTCCCCGTCCCCGACGGAGATACCGGTACCAATATGTCCATGACTATGCAGCGCGCGATCGCCGAGATCCGCGCCTGCGATTCCGACAGTGCGGAGGATATCTCCGCCGCCGCTTCTCTCGGCGCGCTGAAGGGTGCGCGGGGAAACTCCGGCGTCATCCTTTCGCAGATATTCCGCGGCATCGCGCAGGCGCTCAAGGGCCGCGGCGATCTCGTTACCGCAAAGATCCTTGCCGACGCCATCACCGCCGGCACGGAGGCCGCATACAAGGCCGTTATGCGTCCCAAAGAGGGCACAATGCTCACCGTCTCGCATTACATGGCCGATTATGCGCAGAAGGCCGCTTCCGTCCGCGGAGCCGACGGCTATTCCGTTCTCGAGGCCATGCTCGAGGGCGGCGAGATCGCGTTGAAGAAAACGCCGGAGCTGCTTCCCGTGCTTAAAGAAGCCGGCGTCCTCGATTCCGGCGGCACCGGACTGTTGACCATATTCCGCGGGTTCATGCTTGCGGCCAACGGCGAGGATCCAGAGTCTCTCGATCTCGATCTCAGCGCTATCGGCGAAGGAAACGCCGAGGAATACAGCTCCAACGACGATATCATCGCCTCGACCAGCACCGAGGATATCAAGTTCGGCTACTGCAGCGAGATGTTCATCATCCACATTCACGACGACGTGACAGAGGACGATATCACAAGGTTCCGCGACAAGCTGTGCCGTTTGGGCGACAGCGTCGTGGTCGTACATGATTCGGGCATTATAAAGGTCCACTGTCATTCCAACGCCCCCGGCAAGGTCATACAGTTCGCGCTCATGCTCGGCGAGATCGACAAGCTCAAGGTAGACAACATGCGCGAGCAGAATCGCCTTATCCGCGAAAAGATCATGCGCGAAGAAAAGGAGCAGGCTGTCGTCGCGGTATGTGCAGGCGACGGTCTTGAGGAAGACCTCAAGTCCCTCGGCGTGGGTTATATAATCTCCGGCGGACAGACCATGAATCCCAGCATAGACGTCATCAGCCAGGCGATAAAGTCCGTAAACGCGAGGAACGTGTTCGTGCTTCCCGACAATTCCAATATTATCCTCGCCGCACAGCAGGCCGCTGAAGTCGCGGAATGCAGCGTTATCGTGCTTCCCACGAAGTCCGTCATGCAGGGCATCGCCGCCATGACAGGCTATAATCCCGAGTCTTCGGTCGACGAGAACAAGGCCGCAATGACGGAATGCCTTGAGAACGTCGTTTCCGGTTCCGTGACATACGCTGTGCGCGACACCTCGTATAACGGGAACACCATCCATTCGGGCGATATCATAGGTCTTATCAACGGCTCCATCAGGAATGTAGGGACGAACGTTTCCGAATGTACTCTCGGCATCATAAAGACCATACTCAACGAGCACGAGGACCGCGGGTTCGTATCGGTCTATTGGGGCGAAGGCGCAAGCGAGGAAAGCGCTTCCGCGATCGTCTCCTCGCTTGAAGAGGAGTATCCCGATATCGAGTTCATGGTCAGAAAGGGCGGTCAGCCCCTGTATTACTACTTTATCTCGGCGGAGTAAATGAATGTCGATTCTAAACTGACGGATATCAAAGGAATTGGTCCCAAGCGAGCCGAAGCTCTCGGTCACTTGGGACTGTTTTCAATGCGCGATCTTATCTGTTATTCGCCGCGCGAGTATCACGATCTGCGCGAGCCCACTCCGATCATCGAGCTTAAGCACGGCGATTACGCGCTTATAGCGATAGCGGAGCTTGACCGCATAAAGGTCGCATATCCCTCGGTGAACGGCCGCCGAACACCTCTCGTTACGATCAACGTGTCGGACGGTCTTGGCAGGATCCGTCTTTCCTGGTTCAATCAGCCTTATATCAGAAACAGCATCCCCTCCTCCCCCGGCGGTTACGCATACGGCAGGGTCGACCTTACAAAGGGGCGCGTAATGGTGAACGCGTCGTTCTGCAAGGAGCCCCCGGGGATACTTCCCGTTTATCGACTGACGAAGGGCTTGGGGCAGTCGTCGCTGCGTTCATGCATGAAGGCGGCGCTCGCGGCCTTCTCGGAGGAGCCGATCGAGACGCTTCCCGACAGCGTCCTGTCGGAGCATAAGCTTTCACGTCTCGGCTTCGCGGTCGAGAACATCCACTTCCCCATCTCGCCTGAAGCAATAAAGCTTGCAAAGCGCAGGCTTTCGTTCGAGAACACGCTGTATTTCACAGTCCTTCTGGAATCGTTCAGAGCGCGCGCTCTTCATTCTGCCGGGATCGCATTCGAAACAAGCGGCATGCTGGACGAGTTCGTGTCCATGCTTCCGTTCACGCCTACGAACGGACAGCTCGAGATAATGCATACGATAGATTCGGACATGTCCGCGCCTATCCCGATGAACAGGCTCATTCAGGGCGACGTGGGCTCCGGCAAGACGGCTCTTGCGTTCTATGCTATGTTCGTCGCATCGAAAAACGGGTATCAGTCCGCGCTTATGGCGCCGACGGGGATACTTGCAGAGCAGCATTACAATAAGCTTAAAAGACTGTTCGGCGAAAGCACCGTGCTTCTTACCGGAAGCCTCAAAAAGGCCGAAAAGGCCGAAACGCTCGAAAGGATAAAGAACGGCGGGGCGAAGTTCATTGTCGGCACACACTCACTTATCGAGGGCGGAGTTGTTTATAAGGATCTCGGGCTAGTCATAGCGGACGAACAGCATCGCTTCGGCGTACGCCAGCGCGCGGATCTCGGCGGCAAGGCAAAGAGCCCGGACGTCATTATAATGAGCGCGACGCCGATCCCGAGGACGCTTTCGCTCATACTCTACGGCGATCTCGACGTATCTAAGCTCACCGAGATGCCGGCTGGGCGCAGGAAGGTCGAGACGCGTTTCGTTCCGTCCGCGAAGAGGACGGATATGTACCGCTATATCGAAAAGGAGATACTTGAAAAGCACATACAGGCTTTCGTCGTCTGCCCGCTTATAGAAGACAGCGAGGACGTCGAGTCCGAGTTCTCCGCCGAGGCCGTTTTTGACGAGCTCAAAAAGAAGCTCGGCGTAAGGATCGAGCTCATTCACGGCAGGATGAAGCCCGACAAGCGCGAGGAGATTATGCGCGACTTTCGCGACGGCGGGATCGATCTTATCGTCTCCACGACAGTAATCGAGGTCGGAGTCGACGTCCCCAACGCGTGTATAATGGTCATAGAGTCGGCGGAGCGTTTCGGGCTCGCTCAGCTGCATCAGCTGCGCGGAAGGGTCGGCAGGAGCGATAAGGAAAGCTACTGTTTCCTGCTTTCGGAAAGCAGGGCGGAATCCGTCGCCGAAAGGATACGGACTCTCGTTACGTCGAACAACGGCTTCGAGATCGCGGAAAAAGATCTTATTTCGCGAGGTCCCGGCGAGCTTTTGGGACAGCGTCAGCACGGGAGCTCCCCGCTTATCGAGGCCATCGCTTCGGGCGACCTTGCTACGCTTACCGAAGCGCGCGAGGCCGCGATAAGGCTTTTAAGGAGCCGCGATCCCGCTGACCGCGGATTTATAAACGACGTCCTTAAAAGGTACGCTCCTCAGCTTAAGGACGTCGCCATCAACTGATACGGAGGCATGATATGAGCGCGCCGGTCAAAAAAAACGATGAGATATCGATCACTATCACGGGAATGAGCTCCGAGGGCTTCGGCATAGGAAGGACCGAGGGCTTTGCCGTGTTCGTTCCGTACGCCATCGTCGGCGAGACGGTCAGGGCTCATATCATAAAGGTCGCTTCCTCATACGCCGTCGGAAAGCTCATCGAGGTCACGGAGCCTTCTGCCGACCGAAGAGAACCCTCCTGCCCCGTCTTTTCAAAATGCGGCGGCTGTGCTTTGATGCACATGAGCTATGAAGCGCAGCTCGAATATAAGCGGAATCTCGTCCGCGACGCGCTCGAAAGGATCGGAGGGCTCGGCGGAGTTTCCGTCTCCCCCGTCGTCGGAATGGACGATCCTTACCGCTACCGCAATAAGGGAAGCTTCCCTTTCGCGCCGAAGGACGGACGCGCGGCGTGGGGACTGTTCGCCAAGAAGAGCCACAGGCTGATCGGCGTTTACGACTGCATGATCGAAAGCTCCGACGCGGTGAACGCGGCGAAGGCTGTAGCCGATTGGGCGAACAGTTTCGGCGTTCCCGCATACGACGAGACCTCCGGCGCGGGCGTTTTACGGCACGTCGTCACGCGGTCGCTGACGGGCGGTACTTCCGTCTGCGTCGTTACGACGGGAAAGCTCCCACATAAGGACGAGCTCATCGGCGCGATAAGGCTTGCCGTGCCGAACGTTACGTCGATCGCGCAAAACATCAATCCCAACAGCACCAACGTGATACTCGGCAAGGTGACGAGGCTCCTTTGGGGCGAAGAGACCGTAAGCCAGACGATATGCGGGCTCGATTTCGGTGTAAGCGCGGAATCATTCCTTCAGGTCAACCCGGTACAGACCGAGAAGCTTTATTCGCTCGCCGTCGAAGGCCTCGGGCTCACAAAGGACATGAGCGTATGCGATCTATACTGCGGCATAGGCGCGATCACGCTTATGCTCGCGGAAAGAGCCGCAGACGCCGTCGGTATCGAGTACGTGCAGAAGGCGGTATCGGATGCGAAAGCGAACGCGAAGCTGAACGGGATCTATAACGCCGAGTTCATTTCGGGAAGCGCCGAGAACGTGCTTCCCCGCCTTGTAAAGGAAGGCCGCAGATTCGATGCGGTCACGCTCGATCCGCCGAGAAAGGGCGCGGAGCCCGAGGCTCTGAAAGCCGCGGCGGAATGCGGAGCATGCCGCATCGCGTATATCTCCTGCAACCCGGCTACGCTCGCAAGGGATCTTAAGATACTCGCGGGTTACGGCTTTATGATCGAGTCCGTACAGCCCGTCGATATGTTCCCGCACACAGCGCATATCGAAACAGTTGTACAACTTACGCGGTAAACGAAAAGGATATGGAAGATAACATGATCAAAAGAGCGGAAACAACCGACGCCGGGATCCTTGCGACACTTGCGATAAAGATGTGGACGGAGCACGATCCCGCCGAACTGGAGGACGAGTTCCGAGAGCTTTTATCGAACGGCGAAGCGGCGTGCTTTATCAAATACTCGGGCGGCGCTCCGATCGCTTTCGCGCAGTGTCAGCTTCGGCACGATTACGTGGAAGGCACGGACAGTTCGCCCGTAGGCTACTTGGAGGGCGTTTTCGTATCGGAGGGATACCGCAGGATGGGATACGCTGCGGAACTTTTATCAGAATGTGAGAAATGGGCGAAGGAAAATGGCTGTGCGGAATTCGCAAGCGACTGCGAGCCGGACAACACGGAAAGCCTTCGCTTCCATTTGGCAGTGGGCTTCGAGGAAGCGAACAGGATAATCTGTTTCAGGAAGGAACTTTAGGAGCATCCGGTCATGAATGAGATCGATTTGAAACTTGTCGAGCTTCAACCTTCTCAGTTTTATATCTCCGGGAAGAAGCTCAAGGATATCGAAGGTTGGCTCGATCCGAAGGATCTTTCCGGGTTCGAGCCCATCCCCGTAAAGCTGCTCGACGGCATACCCGTCATGACGGACGGGCACACGAGAGCCGTCGCCGCCTTGAGGGCGGGTCTCGATACCGTTCCTCTCGTATGGGACGAGGACGATCTCGATTGGGATATGTACAGGGAATGCGTTAAAGCATGCCGTGAAAGGATGATATCTTCGCCGGCCGATCTTTTATCTCGAATCATTTCCGCAGAGGACTACAAGGTCAAATGGGATGAATGGTGCGATGTCATGCATGCGGAAGTTATGCAAAAAAGAAACGCCGATCCTGATTGACTGCGGGGCTTGAATTGTACCGATCGTGTGCTATAATTATCTTGTTACCGATTTTTCGGAATAATTTCAGGAGGCATTATTATGAGTCTTTCAGATTCTCTGGCAGGCGCAATGGACACCACAAGGACGTATGAGCTTTCGAAGGAGCTCTCCCTTGAAGAGATCCTCGATCTGGTCAAGAACGCCGGCCTTCCCGAGGAGATCACCGGAGCTTTTGAGCTCAAGAAGGGGCTTTTCGGCAAATCCATTGTCTTCCACGGTCCTTCAAAAATGAAGGCCAATCTTACCGTTAAGGGCACAAAAGCCAAGCTCACCAAAGTCACACAGAGCTCAAATTCCGGCTTCTCCGTCGGCGGAGTGCCCGTTGGCGGCGGCGGAGTAAAAGGCGCACTTGACAAGACCGCAGCCGAGACCGCTTTCTTCAAGACTCTGGGAGACGCGCTGACCGGTATTATCAAGTGATCGTAAATCAATGAAGCACCAGGGCTGCCAGCCGCTTTTCAGCGAGACAGCCCTTTCATGTATTTTAAGAAAAGAATCGCAAGCAGTATGGGAGATAAGTCCGGCATGACCGCGGAGGAGCTTCGCATTATCCTAAAAAAACTCGGCGTATCAGGCGCCGAAAGCGTATCCGTTCGCGCGTTCACATCCGACGAAGACGGATCCGAATACGCCGTATGGCTCGTCGATAGCGGAGATGAAAAAGAAGTATTAAAGCGTGCCAAGGGACACGAGCTTGAAGTTTATGAAAGCTTTTTCACCGATAGAAAACCGTACGCGCCCGCGCTTTTGGGCGTATGCGAATATGACGGCGAGCGGTACTTCCTTACGGAATACTGCCCGGGCGACGATCTGAGGGTATGCGATCGCGAAAGGCTCGTGATGGCCTTGGACGCTTTGATCACGGCGCAGAACGAGTTCTGGGGACATAAGGAGCTTTCCCATGCAGCCGTCGGCTTTGATATGGCCGTTAAGGCCGTTACGGAGCGCGGGAAGTATCTTGGGTCTCCCCTGCTGGACGAAGCCTATGCGAGATTTCTCGAGGTTTTCGAACGCACGCCGCTCACACTCTGCCATGACGATCTGCTGCCTGTAAACGTGCTCGTCGGCGACCGTGCGGTCCTGATCGATTGGGAGTGCGGCGGCATGCATCCGTATCCCGAGTCCATTGCTCGGCTTATCGCTCACGGACGAGAAGAAAAGGACGCGTTCTTTTACCTGACTGCAGCCGACCGCGGGTTCGCTATCGAGTATTATTATAACTGTCTTGTGAAAAAACACGGGATCGCATATGACGAATACATCGAGACGCTCGACTGTTTCCTCTTTTACGAATACTGCGAATGGATCATGCTCGGCAACAGATACGGCAATAAGGGCGACGAAAGATACGGCTATTATACAAGGCTTGCGGATGAGACGGCGCGGAAGATGCTTCGCGGGAGGACATAATGGATTTTTCAAGGCTCAGCGAGACGTCGATCGACGCGCTGTGGGAACTGCAGAAGGCATTTAAGGCCGAGATCGGTGAGGGCGCTCCGGACGAAGAGGATAAAGAGCGGCTAAAGGAGGCGATCGCGGAAGGCCGTATCGTCTTTTTCGGCGCCGAGGAAAACGGCGAGCTTATCGGATGCTGTTCTGTCACGGTCGGCTTCTCCACATTCGATTACGCACCGAGCGGCGTGTTCGACGATTTTTATATAGTCCCCGCATACAGGCATAAGGGAGTAGCGCGAAGGCTTGCGGAGACCGCCTTTAATGAAAGCGGCGTCAGCACGCTGACCGTTGGCTGTGCGGACTGCGACAGGGCTATGTATGTTTCACTCGGTTTCGGCGTCAGAATAGGCAGTCTGCTCGCGTTCGGGAGCTGAAACACCTTATACGGCGGATGATTTCAGCCGCTAATCCGGTCATTTATCGCCGAAACGTTTCGTTACTCCGGTTATCATATCTTTTTTGAAAATTACTCATTGAAAAAAACAAAATATATGGTATAATAAATAAAATACGTATAATGCGTTATTATGCATTGGTAATGCTTTCTGTTATTAGATCGATCATTAACAGCGATTCGGGGGATGATTGTGATGAGTCCTAAAGAGGCAATCGAATATATCCGAAAATTCCTTGACGTGCACGGCAAAGATCTTAACCGTGTCGAAAAGGAAATGAAGAGCCTTATCAAAAAGGGTCAGCAGTCTGGCGACCTGTTCCTTATGGGCGTCGCGAACTATTATCTGGCTGCTGCCAATTACCGTTACGGCGGAGAGCGCAACACCGTCCTCTTATACGCGATCAAAGCCACGGCGATGCTCGATAAGACCACCGAGTATGAGCTTACCGCGAGGAGCTACAATCTCCTCGGTATCGCATACATTTCGCAGAACAACTACCAGCTGGCTCTTGAGGCTTATAACCACGCATACGACATCGTCAAGAAGCACAGGGTAAAGGGCACGATCGGCAGGACGCTAAAGAACAACATCGCCGACTGTTATTTCCAGATGGGCGACTACAAGCTCAGCATCAAGCTCTTCTCCGGCTGTCTTGCCAACACGAGAAAAAACGCCCCGGAGGATAGAACAAGTATCGCCATATACAGTATCAACCTCTCCGACAGCTATAAAAAGCTCGGCGATCACGAAAGGGCAAAAGACATTCTCCTCGGCCTCCGCGACTGGATCGAAGACCTCGACGAAAGCATCTGGGTATGCTATTATTTCTCGAGCCTCGCCTGCAATTACTACGCCCTCGGGGATAAGGCCAACGGTGATGTGTGCTCCGACAAGGTCTTCGGTATAATGCAGCGCGACGTTTACACTTACGAGTATAACATCGACGTCGAGGAGATCACGCACGTTCTTGTCTGTTCAGGCGATTTCGAAAGGGCAAAGCGCTTTGCCGACATGATCTATGAGTACGCCGAGAAGAGCGGCAACACCATAGACCGTCAGGTCGCCTGCCGCGTAATGGCGGAGTATTATTCGAAGCTCGGCGACACCGCGAGGTCTCTTGAGATCTATGAAGAGCTTGTCGAGCTGTACAAGCAGCGCGCCGAAGAGATGAAGGCGATCCAGCTGAACATTCACAGGAAGATAACCGAGGCCGACCGTGAGATCAAGGGCCTTAACCGCAAGATCAGAGCCAGCGAGGAATCCGCGATGCGAGATCCTCTGACAAGGCTCCTCAACCGCTCCGCCCTGCTTTCGACTACGACGGAATTCATCGAGATAGCCGAGAAGAACTCCGAAAAGATCGGCGGTATCTTCATCGATATCGACTTCTTCAAACAGTGCAACGACACATACGGACACGCCGTCGGCGACGAGATCATCAAAGAGGTCGCCAGGAGATGCGCTGCCGAGGAATCGGCGCATATCAAATTCGCTCGTTACGGCGGGGATGAGTTCTTCGGGATCATGCACGGTCTTAAGGACGATCAGGTCATCGCCATCGCGCAGAGGATCTGCCGCACCATCAGCCGCGAGCAGATACCGAACGCAAACAGCCCCGGCGAAAAGCACGTCACTCTCTCCGTCGGCGTGATAAACACCCGCGTTGCCGAAAGGAGCAATACTATTATCGACATCGTGAACTATGCCGATAAGGCGCTTTATCACGCAAAGAGGACCGGCAAGGACGCGATCTATCTGTTCGACCGCAGCCGCATAGGTGAGGACGAAGAGTCCGATCCTTACGTAAGATTCGATTACTGATATGCTCGAGCTTATAAGGCGCAGTCCCGAATTCGTCGAAGGATACAGGCAATACTGCCTCGAGCTTTATAAGAATAACGTTGTATTTTTCAAACCGACCGATCCGAGATTTATTGACGACGGTTGGTTTTTGCGAACTAAGCCGATATACGATAAAAAAGAGACCTCTCCCCTGCCCGGAGAGTCGAGAAGCTTTCACTACTGGGCGGTCGACGGAAAAAGATTCATCGGCGAATTACAGATAAGAACCGAGTTTTCCGAAAGGGTGCTGAACGATATCGGCAGTATCGGATATGCCGTGAGGGTCTCGGAATGGGGCAAGGGCTACGGGACCGAGATACTCCGGCAGGGTCTTTTGACCGCAAAGTCGCTCGGCATGGACAAGGTGCTTCT
Source organism: Clostridia bacterium (assembly GCA_017614315.1). Lineage (GTDB taxonomy): Bacteria > Bacillota > Clostridia > Christensenellales > CAG-138 > UBA3857. The sequence continues at coordinate 64,639 of JAGACA010000010.1, forward strand.
GACCGTTAACGAAGAAAACCTGCGCTCGATACATATTATCGAAAAGTCGGGTGCTGAGCTCTCGGACAGCATCGAAGCTTACAATGACGCCGAGGGAGCTCATATACTCAGACGATATTGGATAAGCCTGTGACGCTTCTGTAAGCGAAATAAAGTCATTAGGGGGGATCGCATGATCAACGGGATACTGCTTTTCAGCGCGTCCGACGCCGGCCTGGACGTTTTCTTTACAAGGATGATAGGCACTCTCGCCGTTATTCTCGTCGTCGCGGCATTCATCGGCGGAAGCGACCTTTTAAGAAAATTCTTCCATGCAGACAGAAACTGGAAATACTCACTCCTTGCGGGTATCCTGGGCGGAGTGTTCGGCATTTACGGCAATATTTCCGGCGTCAATCTTAATGGCGCGGTGATATCCGTCCGCGATATCGGCCCGATGCTCGCAGGCTTCACCGGCGGTCCCATCGGCGGCATAATCGCCGGAGTTATCGCAGGCGCGCACAGGCTCTTTTTAGGCGGGATCACTGCTCCGCCGTGCATTATCGCTACCTGCTGCATAGGCACGATCTGCGGTCTGCTGTCATGGAAATTCCATGACAGGATCATTAAGCCCTTGTGGGCGCTCCTGTTAGGCGTTGTCATGGAGGTGTTCCATCTTGGGCTCGTCCTTCTGATGGTCAAGCCATTCGAAACAGCTCTCGGCATAGTCAAAGCAATAGCAATACCGTTCATTCTCGTAAACGCAGCCGGCTTTGCGCTGATGATAACTATAATCACTTATATCGAAAAGCAGCGCAGGATCGCACTTGAAAGGAACAGGCTGCAGTCCGAGCTCGAAGTCGCGACGGTCATCCAGCGCTCCCTTCTCCCACCCATCACCGATTCCTTCCCCGGAAGAGCGGAATTCAAGGTGTCGGGCTCGATGGAGCCCGCGAAAGAAGTCGGAGGCGATTTCTACGATCTGTTCTTCGTCGACAGGGACAGGATAGCTTTCGTTATAGCCGACGTATCGGGCAAGGGAATTCCCGCCGCGCTGTTTATGGCGACTTCAAAGACGACTATCCAGAACTGTATTCGCGATCTGCCTTCCCTCGCCGACGCCGTGTCCACCGCCAACAACAGCCTCTGCGGAAATAATGAAGCGGAAATGTTCGTTACCGCCTGGATCGGCGTTCTCGAGATCCCGACGGGGAAACTGACATTCATAAGCGCGGGACACAACCCACCTTCGGTGATCACCTCGGACGGCGCGGTATTCCTAAAGCGCAGGAACGGTTTTGTGCTCGGCGGTATGGAAGACGTGAAATACCGCGAAGAGACGTACGAAATGAAAAAAGGCGACGCACTGTTCCTTTATACGGACGGCGTCACCGAAGCAGAAAACAAGGATCACGAGCTGTTCGGCGAGGATAGGCTGAAGGCCTGCCTTGACGGAGCTTACGGATCCGATCCCGGTGGCGTGATCGGATCGGTCAAGGCTTCCGTCGCGGAGCACGTAAAGGGATTCAGTCAGTTTGACGATATGACAATGCTCTGCATCAGGCTTTCCGATCAAGCTTGAGGTCTATCTTCTTAACGAGGAGCGCGCCGACCGCGCCGATCGCGAGTCCGGTCACCGTGCCCGACACGATCAGGATCGGGAGCCAATAGGCTATCTCCTTAGTCGACAACAGAATAACTGCCATTATGATCTGGCCGGCGTTGTGCGATACTGCGCCGGCTGTACTTATGCCGAGAGCGGAAAACCTTCCCGTTTTCTTGAGAAGCGACATTACCGTCATCGAAAGAACAGCTCCTGAAGCGGAATACGCGAGCGACGCGACGCTGCCGAAAAGAAGGGCCGAAAGCAGTACGCGGATCGCGGTGACCGCCGACGCGCTCTTCCAGTCGAGCTTTATAAGAAGAAACACCGTAACGAGGTTCGCAAGGCCGATTTTCACGCCGGGAACGGCGATGTTCATGGGTATAAGCGTTTCGAGGAAAGAAAGTATCATCGCCGCGGCGGTCGATACGCCGAGGGTCGTCAACAGTTTAAGGTCCCTGCTCATGTGACTGCGTCCACGCCCCCTTCCCCTTCGATCCTTATGACGAGCTTGTGCGGAAGACAGATTATCGTTTCCCCGGTCATGGAGATCGCGTGCTGCTTCACGCAGAGTTTATCGGGACAGTCCGCGGACTCGATACGGGCTTTGCCGTTCTCGATAACGAGCTTGTTTACATGGCCGTCGGCGGTGACGATATCGAGCTTAAGATCGCCGTCAAGCGCGTAAACGGCGCTGACTTTTCCTTCGATCTCGACAACGACGTATTTTCCGGGCTTTTGTAAAAGCTTAAGAGCGCCCCACACGGCAAGCGCCGCGAGGAGGAGCGAAGCGAACAGTATTATATCGTTCCTGAGTCTTATTTTATCCATATGAATAAAGCTGTCCCTATTCTGTCGGGACAGCTGTTTTGATCAGAACCTGTGGCTTCCTGAGAAGTCCGCGAACTTGATGACCTTTACAGGGCATTTTTCGGCGCATTTGCCGCAGTTAACGCACTTATCGTAATCGATCACGGCAAGGTTGTTAACGACCGAAACGGCTCCCTGTTCGCAGTTCCTTGCGCAGAGGCCGCAGCCTATGCATCCGGAGGAACACTTTGCGCGAACAACGGCGCCCTTTTCCTTGTTGGAACAGCATACGACTACCTGCCTGACGTCCGGGAAAAGATCGATCAGATGATTCGGGCAGGTCTTTGCGCAAAGACCGCAGCCGACGCACTTTCTCGTGTCGACGTGAGCGATGCCGTTTTCGATACAGATCGCGCTCTGCGGACAGACCTTGGCGCAGTCTCCTAAGCCGAGACAGCCGTATGTGCACATCCCGCTTCCGCCGTAAAGCATCTGCGCGGCGGCGCAAGACTTTATGCCCTCATAGATATGCCTGTCCTTACGGTTGATGCAGTCGCCGCTGCAGCGGACAAAAGCCACCTGTTCAATGACGTCCTCCGCCTCGACGCCGAGCACGTCCGCGATCTTTTTCGCTACGGCGTCCGCGCCGGGAACGCAGAGGTTCGTCTTTGTGCCATCGACCTCGGCAAGCGCCTTTGCATAGCCGTCACAGCCCGTGAAGCCGCATGCGCCGCAGTTGGCTCCCGGCAGGCATTCGCGAATCCTGACCTCAGTCTCGTTCTTCGGAACGCTCATAAAATGAGAAGCGACTGCAAGCACGAGCCCGGCGAACAGGCCGATGGCGGAAACGATCAAAATTGCCAATACTATCGCGCTCATATCATCACTCTCCAAACAGGCTTGTCACGAATCCGCCGAAGCCGTAGAACGCCATAGAGACGATCGACGCCGCGACGAGCGTGATGGGGATGCCCTTGAAGGCCTTGGGCGGATCGGCCTCCTCCATCCTTTCGCGTACGCCGGCGAATATCACCATCGCAAGCAGGAAGCCGAGACCGCAGCCCAGCGAGCTGACCATGGACTGAAGGAAGTTGTAGCCGTCGGTGATGTTGTTTATCGTGACGCCGAGCACCGCGCAGTTGGTAGTGATGAGCGGGAGATATACGCCGAGAGATCCGTGCAGGGACGGCAGGAACTTTTTTAGCACGATCTCGACGAACTGCACGAGAGCCGCGATCACGAGTATGAATACGATCGTCTGCAGGTAACCCATGCCGTTCGGCTCAAGAAGATAAGTCTGTATCGGCCATGTCGCGGCAGTCGCGAGAAGCATAACGAATATGACCGCAGCGCCCATGCCGGAAGCCTGGTCGATCTTTTTCGACACGCCGAGGAACGGGCAGATGCCGAGGAATTTGTTCAGCACGTAGTTATTGACCAGAACGGAGGTCATTATGATCTTTAACAGGAGCTTATAAGTTTCCATTTATTTCGCCTCCGTTTCCGCAGTCCCGCAGGCCTTGCCTTCCTTACGGCAGAACGCAGCCGAAGGACAGCCCTCGCAGTCGAAGCTCTTCTTTATCGGCGCTTTGCCCCTTGTAAGATACGCGACAAGCGCGATCATACAGCCGAATACGAGGAAGCCGCCCGGAGGGGCCGTAAGTATGGGGATCTTGTAATCCTGGAGGAAGCCGATGCTCATTCCGGCGAAGCTGGCGTTGCCGAGCACCTCCCTTACCGTCGCCATAAGCAGAAGCGCGAGCGTGAAGCCGAAGCCCATGCCGAGGCCGTCGAGCGCCGACTCGAAAACGTTGTGCTTGTTGGCGAACATTTCAGCCCTGCCGAGGATTATACAGTTGACCACGATGAGCGCAAGGTAAACGCCGAGCATGTCGTAAAGATCGGGCAGATACGCCTCCATCAGCATCTGAACGAGCGTAACGAAACCCGCTATCACCACGATATAGCACGGTATCCTGACCGTGTCGGGGATGACCTTCCTCAAAAGCGAGATGACCGCGTTCGAGCAGATAAGCACCGCCGTCGCAGCAAGTCCCATCGCGATAGCGTTGATGACGCTCACGCTCATCGCAAGCGTCGGGCATGTGCCGAGCACAAGGACGAGAACGGGGTTCTCCTTAATAAGTCCGTTGGTGAAAACCTTGATCTTCTTCACCCTTCAGCACCCCCTTTCAGAAGCTCGACCGCCTGAAGCGCGTCGCCTATCGCTTTTTTGAAGGCCATTGACGAATAGGTTACGCCCGAGAAGGTATCGACGTCCGCATAGCTGTTGACGTCCTTGCCAATGTAGTTATTCGGATAGGTGTCCTTTCCGAAATCCTTGGATTCGAAATACGACGTAAGCGTTACGCCGGTTATCCTGCCGTCGGCGGATATGCCGACCGTGATGCCCATATCGCCGCTCGAATACGCAGAAGTGGTCGCGAGAACGACCGCGTAAAGCTCATCATTGACGATATATATGCTCTTGACCGTCGAAGCCGCGCCTTCGGGGATGACCGCCTCGCGAATACTGTACATCTCTGGTATGACGGTCTTTAAGGATCTCTCGATCTTCTTATCCCTCGCGTCCTTGATGACAGGCGCGGTGAAATGGTTCGTTACCGCAAGAAGCGCAGTCACGATAAGGCAAATAGCGGTAAGCACGATGACGCTTTTAACGTTTCCGTTCATCTTCTTCATGCTTTCACCTCCCCGAGAGGCTTCCTTCTGGTAAGCTTATCGATATAGTTGGTAAAGAGGTTCATGAAAAGTATCGAGAACGAAACGCCCTCAGGGTATGCTCCGAGCTTCCTGATCAATACGGTCATTATCGCGCATCCAAGGCCGAAAACGACCTTTCCGAGGTTCGTCGTCGGGGTCGTCACATAATCCGTCGCCATGAATACGGCGCCGATCAGAAGACCGCCGGAGAGCACCTGATAAAGCGCGAGCTCCGGGGAGCGGTAAATGAGCCATGAAAGCAGGAACACGCAGCCGACATATACGACCGTGGTATGCCAGGTGATGACCTTCCTGATGAGGAGATATGCGAATCCGATCAGAAGTGCGATCGCGCAGGTCTCGCCGATCGCGCCGCCGCGAAGGCCGAGGAGCATATCGGTGAGCTTGGGGAGCCGGCCTTCCGCCATGCCCTTCATTATGGCGAGAGGCGTGGGTGAAGCGACCGCGTCGACCGCCTTTATCTCGCCCGTGCCGGCCATCGCATTCGAGAAAGCAAGCAGCATCATTACCCTTGCCGCTGCGGCGGGATTTGCGAAGTTTTTGCCGAGACCGCCGAAAAGACACTTGATGACGATGATCGCGAAAAGCGAACCGATCACGACGGGGTAGATCCCGATATTTGCGGGAAGGTTGAGGCCGAGTATGAGGCCGGTCACGACGGCGGAGAGATCGCCGATCGTGTGTTTGCGTTTGGTTATGAGGTTGAAGAGCGTTTCGCCCGCAAGGCAGGACGCGACGGATACCGCGACGACGAGCAGCGATCTTATGCCGAAAATGATGGATCCGGCTATGAGCGCGGGCAGGAGAGCGATAATGACGTCCAGCATTATGCCCCTTGTCGTACGTCCGGAACCAATATGGGGAGAAACGGAAACTATGAGCTTACTTTCCTTCGCCTGTTCCATTTATGCCTTCCCTCCCTTCTGCGCGTTCTGCCAATCTCTCAATACGATCTTGGCGAGCTTATGCCTCTGCACGATAGGCTGATGCGCAGGGCATATAAACGAGCACGCGCCGCACTCCATGCATAGATTCACCCTCTGCCTATAAAGCGCTTCGCCGTCCTTGTTGTTGAACGCCTTGGCTATCGCGGGAGGGTTGAGCCGCATGGGACAATGGTTGACGCAGTTCCCGCAGCGGATGCAGGGCGTTTCTTCGGGGACGCCGGCGTCCTTTTCGGCGAAAGCGAGCACGGCGTTGGTGTTCTTTATGACAGGTACGGTCAGATCCGGCACGGCGGTGCCCATCATCGGGCCGCCGTAAAGTATCTTTTTCGGCTCGGCCTTGAATCCGCCGCAGAATTCGAATACGTCGGAAAGTCTCGTTCCGATGGGAACGAAAACGTTCTTGGGCTCCTTGACCGCCGAGCCGTCCACGGTAATGAGCTTTTCGACCAGGGGCATGCCCGTTGTGATATAACGTTCGATATTCGCAAGCGTCGTGACGTTCAATATGACGACGCCGACGTCAAGGGGAAGCTTTCCCTCGGGAACGATCCTGCCGGTGGTGTTGTATATGAGGACCTTTTCACCGCCCTGCGGATACATGGGAGGAAGTCCCTTGACTATTACCTTGGGATCGTCTTTGAACATTTCCCTGAGCTTCTTTATGGCCTTTGGCTTGTTCTTTTCGACGCCGATATAGACTGCCTTGGGATCGGTAAGCGCCGAGACTCGATGGACGCCGGAAACGATAAGGTCCGTAAAATCGAGCATCGTCCGCGTATCGCTCGTTATATAGGGCTCGCACTCCGCGCCGTTTATGACGATGAATTCGACCTTCGAAACGTCCTTGATCGCAAACTTGACCGACGTCGGGAAGCCCGCGCCGCCGAGACCGACGATGCCGCTTTCCCTGACCGCATCGGCAAGAGCGGAGAGCGAATCGACCTCGGGCTTTTTGAGCCCCTCGAAGGGACGCATCTCGCCGTCGGAGTCGATATAGATCGCGGGAGCCTGCCTGCCGTTGGACAGTACGACGTCCTCGACTTTTTTGACGGTGCCGGAGACCGAAGCGTGTATCGGCGCGGAAATAAAGCCGCCCGGCTCGGCTATGAGCTGACCGACGGCGACCTTGTCCCCCGCCTTGACGACCGGTTTTGCCGGAGCGCCTATATGCATGACGGTAGGAATGACTACGCTCTCGGGCGGGGGCATGCGCACCGCCTCGAGATGAGCGGTGTTTTTCCTGTGCGGCACATGCACGCCGGAGAGCGGGTCAAGGAAGCTTTTAAGCATTTTTCCCTCCCATGACTTTCCCAGTCATAATAGATATGATATCACCTTAGTATTTTATCAAAACACATATATACTGTCAACGATTTTTTGACCGCTCGTCAAGTGCGGGAAGCCTTTTTATCCGTCTTTCAAAACGATTGATTTACAGCTCCGATTGAGTTATAATAGACGAACGATACCGATAGGAAAGGAGGCGCGTATATGCGGAGAAAAAGCATTCCCGGACAGCTTTTGAGGCTCCTTCACGTTTTGATACTGCTTCCCGTATGGCTTCTTATCAAGGCCGCAAAGAACGCGCCGGAGGTCGTCGAGACTTTTTATTCCGAAAAGCTCTATCCCGTTATCCGCGGGGCTGTATCCGCTGTAACGAGACAGTTCCCGTTTTCCGTCGCCGAGATATCCCTTTATCTCCTCGCGGGCCTTATCGCCGTGCTTGCCGTGATCAGGCTCATCAAGCTCATACTTTTGAAGAAGGAAGCCTTCATAAGGTTCCTGTCGTTCATAATCTCGCTCGTTTTAGCCGCGTCGTACCTGGTATTCGCCTTCTATGCGATGTGGGGGTTCAATTACTACAGGACGCCTCTGTCAAAGAGGCTCGATCTTCCCGAACGCAGGTACACGGCCGAAGAGCTTTACGAAGTCTGCACCGAGCTTGCGGGGAAAGCCGCCGAGCTTCGGGAAAAGGTCAAGGTCGATACGAGCGGCGTCTTCTGCGGAAGCTTCGGAGAGATGAAAAAAAACGTCGCCGACGCATACGCGAAATACGGCGAAACGCATCCCTCTTTCAAGGCGAACGTTCCCGAGGTAAAGGAAGTCCTTGCCTCGGAGTATCTGTCCCGCTGTGGGATATCCGGTATCTATATCTTCCTTACGGAGGAGCCTAACGTCAATACCAACGAGCCGTTCCTCTATCTCCCCTTCTCCGCCGCTCACGAGACCGGACATTTCATGGGATACGCCCGCGAGGAAGAAGCGAGCTTCCTGGCGTTTCTCGTTTTGAGGGAAGCCTCCGATCCCGCGGCAGCGTATTCCGGTTATATGCACGCGCTCGTCAACTGCGGAAACGCGCTTGCGGCGGCCGACGCCGAGCTTTACGCGCTTTTAAGATCGTCTTATTCCGTCGGGATGAACGCGGATCTTTCAGATTATTCCGAGTATTATAAAAAATATGCTGACACGAAGACTTGGGAAAAGTCGAACGAGATGAACGACAATTACCTTAAATTCAATTCACAGGAAAAGGGCGTGCTTTCATATAACGAGGACGTCGCACTGATACTTCGCTTCTACGACAGTCTGGGTCTCTTCGGTTAATGCTTTTACAGAATAATCCCTCCGGAAATAGCCGATACTTTTTTCAGCGGCTTTCCGGAGGTTTTTTATGTTCACTCTGTTCATCAGGACGGTAATAATCTATTTCACCGTTTTCGCAGTGCTTCGGCTTATGGGCAAACGGCAGATAAGCGATATGCAGCCGTTCGATCTTGTGATCACGCTGCTGATCGCCGACGTCGCCTCTGTCCCCGTATCCGACAGCGCGATACCGCTCTTATACGGTGTGATCCCCATATTATGCCTGTTCGTCCTGCACAGATCAATAGCGCATCTTGCGCTCAAATCAAACGGCGTTCGCTCGCTCGTATGCGGTAAACCGATAATCGTGATCTCAAAGGGAGTGGTTCAGGAATCTGCGCTGAGAGCGGCGAACTATTCGCTCGGCGATCTGACAGAGCAGCTTAGGATCAAGGACGTGTTTTCGCTGTCGCAGGTGGAGTACGGGATCCTGGAAACGAACGGTTCCCTGAGCGTGCTCCCGAAGGCAGAACAGCCCGAAATGAAATACGTCCGGCCTTCCGTGCTTATCGTTTCGGACGGTAAGGTGATGAAAAACGAGTTGAACGCAATCGGATTTGACGAAAGATGGCTTGAAGGAAAGCTTTCTTCTTTGGGTATAAGGAGCGCAAAGAGATGCCTGTTTGCTTTTTTGGAGCCAGACGGTATGCTGCACGTGCAGGAAAAGCAGTATTCAGGCAAGCCCGGGCGCGTGCACTATCTGAGGGCTGCATGATATGGTAAAGCAAAGCTTTAAGGGCATGTCCGCCGCTGTCGCAGCAGGAATCATACTTTCCTTTGTTATAACAGCGCTCGCGTGTATCATACCGAAGGCTGTCACCGACGGGATTTGCGCCGACTGCATCCCTCTGATCGACGAAGCGCTCGATAAAGCGCTTGAGAACAGGAACGGCGAAGCGACTCCGGTGATCGAAACGATCATTGAGATCATAAAAAAACGCCGCTATACTCTGCTCCTGTTCTTCGATCACAAGGACGTATCCGAACTCGTTCGCTCGGCGGAGACCGCGCTCGAGCTGTCCAAAACCGACGATACCGCGCAGCTTATTACGGAGCTGTGCGATATCGGCAAGGCATGCGATTACCTTAAGCATATCAACGATATGAGTATTCTCAATATCTTTTGATAAGGTTCAGATATTTATGACCTTATATGCGACGCCCTTCTCTTCAAGAAAGCGGACGAGATCGGACGTCTTCAAAACGAGCGTCGAAGTGGGTACGTTCGGATGGACGCAGATCATCTCCCTTTTAAGGACGTCCGCGTCGAACACGACCGAGAGCTTCCCCTCGGAATACGCTTTCCTCGCGCAGTCGTTGACTATTCCCATCACGGATACCGCTCCGCCGACAAGTCCCATGACCACATTAAGCTTTTCTTCCGACGCGAAGCTCAGCCTCGATACGCCTATCGCTTTCGAAACGGCGCTCGTCCTGAATTCCTTTTCGGCGGACATCAAAAGAAGGCAGAACCTTGTTTCGCTCCTGTTGGTCAAAAACAGGTTCTTGACGTGCCTCGCGCCGTACTCCTCGCCGATCCCCATGCAGAGCTCCATCGTGACCGCGGGCTCGTGCGTGATCCGAATACAGCTTATCCCGTGGGCTTCGAGTTCGGATATCGCCCTCGATTCGTTCTCGTCCATTTCGCTATCCTTTCGGCATTCTCTTCGGTTCAATATTATACCAGAACGAAACGATTTGTAAATCAAAAAACAGTTGCTTTTGAGTTTGAATTGTATTATTATGAAACAAGTGATATTTTGCGTTTCGGAGGAAAGATGGAAGATATATTGAAAAATATCGCATCGACGCTCGGGAACAGCATCTGGCTCGGACCGCTCCTCGCCCTTTTGGGCGGGCTTCTGACCTCCGTTATGCCCTGCTCCTTATCGACTGTGCCGCTCGTCATCGGATGCGTCGGCGGAGGCGAGGCAAAGGGCAGAAGAGCATTCTTCCTTTCCCTGCTCTTTGCTCTCGGATCGACCATAACGTTCACCGCGCTCGGGCTCGTCGCCTCCCTCGCGGGGCTCCTGCTCGAAAAGGCCGAAATATGGATGCACCTTGTTCTCGGTATAATCCTCGTGCTTATGGCGCTCCAGATGTGGGGCGTGATAGATCTCGTCCCGACGTCCTCCCTGCTCGCAGGGAACAGGCTCAAGGGCGCGCCGGGCGCTTTCGTCGCCGGGCTGATCGCCGGAGTGTTCTCCGCCCACTGCGCGACCCCGGTCATAGTCGCTCTGCTCGCGATAGTCATCGACAACGGCAGAGTGCTCTTCGGGATCGTACTTCTGCTCTTCTTCTCGATCGGTCACGCCGTGCTGTCGATAATCGCCGGCACTTCCGTCGGTCTGGTCCAGAAAATAACCGACAGTCCGAAGTATGAAAAGATCGGAAAGGTGATCAAGATCGTGCTCGGCGTCGTGATCATCCTTGCAGCGTTGTGGCTCCTGTGGGAGGCTTTCAGCGAAGGCATACTCGGATACGAACACGACCATCACGCAGCGCTTTGCGGGCTTTTGGCGATGTGATCTCATTCATCTATCGAAAGGTGTTTTTATGGCAATCATCAAGCTGCCCTCATTTAAAGTAAGGCACAAAGAGGTCAAATACCCCGTGCTTCCCGGAGCCGTCGGCGGATCGAGGATAAAGGTCTGTGCGACTGGCTGTTCGCACTGCAACGCGATGAAAGCAAACGTTGAGGAAGCGGTCAATAAAATGGGGCTCCCCGAAGGAAGTCTCGAATGTATATCCAATTTTGAAATGATAGCAAGGCTCGGCGTAATGACTACGCCGTCGCTGATAGTCGACGGCAGGCTCGTTTCCGCGGGCAAGGTCATGAAGACCGAGGAGATAATTTCCCTGATAAAAAATGTCATGGATCTGACCGACAAAGAAAACGATCGACAAACGGGAGGACAATAATATGAAATGCTCATACTGCGGCAAAAACAACAAGCCCGGCGCGGTGGTCTGCAAGCGCTGCGGGATAGCCCTTCCCCTCGATCCGCCCGCTGCAAAACCGTTTTCGGATTCCACCGAGCTCGTTGAGACCGGTACCGTGATCGACGCGGAAGAGGTCCGCATGCCGGATCACGATAACGACGTCAAGGGCAGGAAAGTCAAGCTGAGCAAAAAGACAGCCGCTGTCATGGCGTGCGCCGTGCTGTTCGCGGTGCTGCTTACGGCCGTGATCATACTCGTCGCGGTGAACGCAGGAAGCATAATACTCCCCGGCAACAACAGCTATACGGTAACGGGCGACGCCGTGATCTATAACGGCGACGCAGTGAGACCCGACGGCGAGCTGACGCTCGACGCGGTATCATCGTTCGACGGTACAAAAGTCGCGCTGAGGGTTCGCGGCGGATCGCTGTATGTTTGCTCCAAGGGTGCATACCGCCTTGTCACGGGAAACGCCAAAGAATACACCATCTCTTCGGGAGGTCAATACATCGTCTTTATCGACGATGCGGGTCTTCTTTGGAGCAGCGACGTCAAGGATGAAAGCAGCGCACCCATCTGCGTTTCCAACGACGCGGTAAACTCCGGTTTTGCCGTTTCTCCCGACGGGAAGTCCGTCCTGTATGTTAAGAGGAGCGATTCCACGCTTTACGCTTACGTCAACGGCAAGGTCCGCGAGATCGGACAAGGCTTCGAACCCGTTTCCATCTCCGACGGCGGCAAGTACATATACTGCTACCGCCTTGCAGATAATTCGCTGTATTACGTCAACAAGCGCGACAAGCAAACGTTCGTGAGGAGCAACGTCAACGGCGAAGTGTTCCTGAACAGCAGACATGACGAGATAGTCTTCTCGGCAGATTCCGGCAATGGCATTACTGCGACCATGGTCTGCGTACGAGGCGGCGAAGCGAAGGAGATACTGCTCTCCGACGGCGCTGTCATGCCCGTGCTGCCCGTTTCGGCAAGGAAGATCCTCTCCCCCGTCAGCCGTTTCTTGATCGCTTCCTGCCCTGTGAAGAGCTTTGATAACAAGCTTTTCTGCGGTGCAAAGCTGTTGTCGTACAGCTTCAAGACGGGCGCAGGCATACTTGCAGCCGATCCCGCAGCGGCAAAGGCTTCCGACAATTACAGCAAGGCTCTGTACGTTTCCGGCGGAAAGCTATATGCCATGAACGTAAAGAGCGGCGAATCGGATAAGCTTGCAGACAGCTGCGCGGAGTTCACTCTTTCCTCCAACGGCAGGATCGTCTGGTATATCGATCTTGACAACTCGCTGCACGCGATCAAGTCCGGTTCGGATCAGCTTATCGCACACGGCGTCGACAGCTTCACCGTGCTCCCCTCCGGCAGGGAGGCGGCGTTCCTCTCCGGCGGATCGCTCTACTATAACAAGAGCGGCAAGCCCGCTCAGAGCTACGTATTCGAGGGCATAGACGCGATCGCTACCGTGTCCGACGCAAGGGGGCATTACTATAAGACGCAGGACGGCGTATGGAAGAAGCTCGGAACCGGCGGAAAACGCGTGAACCTGTCAAAATAAACCCGATAATCGATATCCTCATTCCCATCCGAAAATATATTATCCCGGATGGGAACTTTTTTATCGGGATATACGTTATATTATCGAAAGACAAGCATGATCACTTATGTTTTATGGAGGCATTATTATGAAACAAATTCTGTCCTTGATATTAGCTCTTGTTCTGCTGCTTTCGCTTACGGCATGCATCGGCGGGAAGAACGCCGTCGTCGATCCGACCGACGTTCCAGCGTCCGACGTCCCCGCGACCGAAGCTCCCAAGGCAACTGACGTTCCCACCGAAGAGCCGACAGAGGAGCCGACCGAGGAGCCGACCGAGGCGCCTGTTATGGTGTTCAACGGGCTTTTCACGGAAATAAAACCCGACGTTTCCATGCTCGTCGATCTTGACGGCGACGGGGCGGATGACACCGTGCTGATAACTACGGACGTCAGAAAGCATCAAACCACTGTCACGATAACCCTTTCCGATATGGTCGATCAGCCGTTCTCATACAAGTTTGACCGCTGCGACGAATTCTCTGCCGTGGTCGTCGATTTCGATCCCGAAGACGGGCGGAGGGAGATAGTATTCTGCTACGATCCGGAAAGCAACGATTACGAAACCACTGCCTTCCGTGTAAACGCGGAAGGAACGGGCGTTGACGTTTTCGGGGCGAACATGTATTTCGGTACCGACGATTCCCTTTATGACGGCTTCCCCGAGGATTTCCCGTTCGATCCCGCCTTAGGGCTTCCCTGTGCCAGGCGCACCGAGATACTCGGCACGTTTTATGTCCGCGGCCGCTTCATCGTAACGGAAGAAGGCATCGTTGACGTGACCGTGATGTACGAGTATCCCGGCGGAAGCATCGCGCTTGACCGAGAGCTCACGCTCACCCTCCTTGACGACGGCCTGAACGAAGTCGGCAAGATCACCCTCCCCGCCGGAACGGTATTGTATCATCGTTATACCGACCGTGAGAGCTGGGTGATAGTCGGGCTCGAGGACGGCAGGCTGTTAAAAGCGAGCGTAAGGATCCATGACACCGACGACGAATGGGGCATTTACATCAACGGCATCCTTCAGGATGAGCTTGCGATGATCCCCTACGCCGACTGACCTAAAACAATAATGATCCCCCGGCTATTTCGGGGGATCATTATTGTTTCACAGCATTATTCGGTCTGCTCCGATCCTTCTGTATCGGCGGCAGACATTCCGATCACACGATCGATCGGGAGCGAGAAAGTTAGCCCCATGCCCTTTTTCGAAAGGCCTGCGCTTTGCGCTACCGCCTCCATTATAGCGTTGCGGGAAGCGTGCTCTGCGATTATCATGACCATTTCTTTCTCGGGCTCGACGACAGTGCCGAAGAACTTCTTGTATTCGTTCGTGCCTGTGCCGCGGGCGTTCACGAGCGTTCCGCCGTATGCCCCCGCCTTCCTGGCCGCGGTCATTACGTCGTCGGACGAGCCCTTGTTCACCACTGTGATAATAAGATCGTATTCCCCGGCTTTCATGTTATTTTCTACCGTCCTTTCCGACTGTCCTTTTCTTCTTGCCGCTCTTTTTTGTTTCCCGAGAAAAGCTCGTATGACGCGAACTGTCCGGCCAATGCCGAGAACGGTATGCTGAATGCGATCCCGTTCCCGCCCTTGTCGAGCTTCATCTCGTCTGCAAGCATATCGAGAAGCTCGTCTGCGCGGCTTTTTTTGACGGACAGGAATACGATATCCTTCTCCGTCCTCTCAAGGCCGAGGAGCCTGAGCATCTCGTCCGGAGCAGTTCCCTCGCCGTGTATGATCAGGTTGAACGCCGCACCGAGATCCGCGCCGAGCCGTAAAAGCTCGTCTCCCCTTCCCCTGTCGACTATGAAAACAAGCAGTTCTATTCCTTCCATTATCTATCCTTTCGAATCGAACTCGATGATGGTAATGCGGTCGTCGTTCGTCCTGAGCATTCCGCGCAGGCCGCCCAGCTTGAGCTTATAGACAAGGCCGGAAGTCTGGATCGTGATTATCGGCATTATAACGACGAGCGCTATCATTCCGAAAGCGTCCATGGCGACGTCCGCACCGCTTCCGAAAAGCGCGCTGCAGACGCCCTTGGCGTACGGGAGCATGAACGCGACGGTCATCGCGCCTGACACGGCGCCGCCTGAGTCGAATGCGACAGACGTGAACACCTTCGGAACTATAAAGGACAAAAGGAGCGATACGGCAAAGCCGCCTATAAGAAACCAGATCAGCGGCAAGCCGAGTATGATCCTTATCATCGATAATCCTACCGCGGCCGTGACGCCGATCGTAAGCATCGTGAACATCGCCCTTTTCGAAATCGCGCCGATCGTGAGATCCTCGACCTGTTCGACGAGGACGTGTATAGCGGGCTCGGTCCTTACGATGAGCGCGCTTAGCAGCATGCCTACCGGGATCAAAAGAAGATGGAGCCCGTTCGGCAAAGATGCTGTGAGCTCGCCGAGATACGTGCCGGCGGGAAGAAACCCCGCAAATATCCCCGTAAGAAGGCACGTGTGTCCGAGGAACGCGAATACGACGCCCAAGCCGATCCTTATAAGCCTCGGAGCAGAAAGCCGTAAGAACGCGAAATTGAATATGATGAACAAAACCGTGATTGGAGCGAGCGCAAAAGCGACCTCTTCGACTATGACCGGAAATTCTTCAATAAAACCTGTGAATACGGACACGCCTTCGATATGGAGCGTCTCCGGGATCTCAACGGCTTGATGAGCAGACTTTTCGATAAGTCCGAGGATAAGGAGAGCGATTATCGGACCCGCCATGCACACAGCCACAGAGCCGAAGCTGTCCTCCGCGGAACGGCTGCCGCCGCGTGCCGCTGCGAGACCAACGCCGACGGAGATTATGAACGAGACAGTGACCGGCCCGGTAGCGACGCCGCCCGAATCGAATGCTACGGGTACGGCGCTTTTAGGCGCAAAAAAGCTGACGGCGAATATGACGGCGTAAAGCACGGTAAGCGTTATCGGGAGAGGTAGGCGTTTGATGATCCTCAAAACGCTCAATACAAGGAATACGCCTGCGCCGAGAGCGACGGTCAATATGATCGTCCTGTTTTCGATCCCCGGAAAAAGCGATGCGAAAACGCTGAGGTTCGGCTCTGCGACCGTGACAAGAGCGCCTAGAAAAAACGCGCATACGATAAGCAGGCTGTACTTGTTGGACTTGGCAAGGTGCGTTCCGATCCTGTTGCCCATGTATATAAGAGCCAGATCCTCGCCTATCGCGAGGAACCATACGCCTAAAAGAAGGAGAACCGCGCCTAAGCCGAATTTGGCGAGCATTTTCCAAGGCATGGGATCGGCGGAAACAAGATGAAACACGAATACGAGCGCGGCAACCGCAACGGTGAGCGGCAGTACGCTTCTGAGCGCCTCGTGAAATTTTTTCTTAAGGATGTGTTTCAAGCTCTAATCTCCCGATTTCTTTGAGTATAATTATAACAGACGAGCACGATAATCTCAATGAAAAATACGCCGCATAGAAAAAGATTATATATGAAAAACCGTGCTATTCGATGTTTTTCTCACTTGCAAAACGGGTTTCGATGATGTATAATAGCATTCGCCGTGGGGATGTAGCTCAGTTGGTCAGAGCGCTGTGTTCACATCGCAGAGGTCTTGGGTTCGAGCCCCAACATCCCTACCAAACAAAACAGGGCCGGATCGGCCCTGTTTTGTTCGGCAGAAATGTTTTTATGGGGCTCGAAGGGCATCGCCCCGGGTTTTTCGTCAAAGGCCGAATGCGAGCTGTCGAGCGAGCATGAGAGCCGATTTGCGAAAAACGAGCTCCGACATCCCGTTTATTATCCATTGCATTCCTCTCCCCCATCGTGTATTATATTACATGCATACAACCCGATCCGTCTACGGAGGCTACGATGAGTTTTCTAGAAGACTATTACAACAATTACAATGAGGATGGCCGTCTTCTGTCCCGTCACGGGCAGGTAGAATACCTTACTACAATGAAATACATTAACGAGTGCCTGTCCGGCATCGCTCATCCCGACATTCTCGAGATCGGTGCGGGCACCGGAAGATACAGCGTAACGCTCGCCAAGGAGGGCTATTTCGTAACCGCCGTCGAGCTTATCCCCCATAATCTTGACGTCCTTAAGTCCAAGCTCGACGGTACGGAGCGCATCAAGGCCATTCAGGGAAACGCGCTCGATCTTTCTTTTCTCGCTAACGACGCGTTCGATCTTACCATGCTTCTCGGCCCGATGTACCACCTTTATACGCGCGAGGATAAGGTAAGGGCGCTTTCCGAGGCCGTCCGTGTCACGAAGCCCGGCGGGTATGTGCTCGTCGCTTACTGCATGAACGAAGCGACGATCGTTCAGTACGTATTCGGTTCCGATCATCTTGACGAGGTTACGGAGTTTAACATGCTTACGCCGGATTGGCACTGTATTTCGGAGCCTCGGGATCTTTTCGAGATGGTAAGAACGGAGGAGATCGCGTCTCTCGACGCCGAGTTTCCCGTCGACAGGATAAAGCTCGTCGCTGCCGACGGCGCCACGAATTATATGCGCGAGCGTATCGACGCAATGGACGAAAAGACGTTTGCGAAGTGGGTCGAATACCATTTTTCGGTCTGCGAGCGGCAGGATCTGGTCGGCGCCTCTCATCATACGCTCGATATTTTAAGAAAAAGGAATCGATGAAAGATGGACTTCGGCTCAAAGCTTGCAAACTTAAGAAAGATGAAAGGGCTTACGCAGGAGGAGCTTGCCGGGATGCTCTTCGTTTCGCGCACGGCCGTATCGAAATGGGAATCCGGGCGCGGCTTTCCGAGCATAGACTCGCTTAAGTCGATCTCGAAGGTATTCTCCGTTTCGATAGACGGTCTTTTATCCGCCGACGAGATAGTATCCATCGCCGAGGACGACAGCCGCCGAAAGACCACGCGTATACGCGGTCTTGTATTCGGATCGCTCGACGTGAGCATGGCGCTTTTGATATTCCTGCCCTTTTTCCGCATGAAGGAGGACGACGTTATACGCGCGGTCTCGCTCGTATCGCTCGGCGGCGCGCCTCAATACCTTAAGGCAGCGTACTGCGTAGCCGTGTTCTTTACGGTGATCTGGGGATTATTCGAGTTTACGACGCAGAATTCCACGAATAAGATACTCGTTCGCGTCAAGGATGCGGTCTCGGTATTCTCCGGAGCCGTAACCGTGATCCTGTTCATACTCAGCCTGCAGCCATATGCCGCGGTGTTGGCGTTCGTTTTCCTGTTCATCAAGGTGATGATGCTCATCAAAAGATCATGACACGGGAAGTATCGCGTCCGTGACGCTCCGATCCTTTCCTTTTTCCGTCCGATGGATGATAATCTTGTCAGATACCCGAAAGGACGGAAGAAAATGAAAAAGAAAAACATAATTTGCTTCTCTACCGCGATCGCGTTTCTGATCCTGTTTGTACTGTGGACAGCCGCGGTCGCTTTTATCAGCGTCGAGCCGATAGGACCGAACGGTTCCGGCGTGGGTCTTGCCGCGATGAACGGCGCTTTTCACAAGCTGACGGGCGTTCATATGACGCTTTACGAGATCACTGACTGGATGGGACTTTTCCCCATATCGGTCATGTTGGGCTTCTTTATTACGGGACTTGTTCAGCTTATAAAACGAAAAAGCTTTATGAAGGTCGATCCGAGCCTTTATGTGCTCGGGGAAACGTATCTTTTGCTGTTCGCGGTATATATGCTCTTTGAAAGAGTAGTGATCAATTATCGGCCTGTTCTGATCGACGGGCGTCTCGAAGCGTCATATCCTTCGTCGACGACTCTGCTCGTTATGACCGTGATCCCGACCGCGATGATCGAGCTTCGCCGCAGAATAAAAAACAACGCGGCAAGGATGATCGCAAACGGGTCTCTTGCCGTGTTTCTCATATTAACCGCAGTCGGGAGGACGCTGTCGGGCGTGCATTGGCTGACCGATATTTTAGGCGGTCTTATATTGAGCGCGTGGCTCGTCATGCTTTATTATTCGATATGCAGATCGTTCGACTGAGCTGTCGGGATGATGCCCAAAGCTATGCGCAGAGCTATCAACGCGTCGGCGGCAGTCAATTCGCCGTCGCCGTCAAGATCGCCGTCGAACCAGTCGGGGCATTCTATAATATCCAACGCTATGCGCAGTATTACGAGTGCGTCCGACGCGGAGATCGCGCCGTCGCAGTCGAAGTCGCCGGGCAGGAGCTCATACGTGCCGCTGAAGAAAACGTTGTCAACGTATCCGCGATCCTCTCCGCCGTCCGCCATCCTGTCCTTTTGATAGCGCCACTCAAAAGCATACTGTCCGTCGGACGCCGCGATGTAAACCACCTCCGACCAATCCTTTATGCCGGATATCGTATTGCCGTACAGTTCGCCGTTCACGAAAAAGCCGAGTTTGTCGCCCGGTTCGCTCGACACCTTCCAGTCAAATGAGAGCGTGTCGCCCGCTTGCATATCGAGCGTTAGCGAAAGGGACGAAGCGGAATTGCGTACGCCGAAATTGCCAGATGCTGCCGCTGTACGTCCGTCCGTAAGAAGAGACGTCCATGGGTGCTCGCCTCCGGTCGTGAACGGCAGCCTTGCCCCCGGTACGTTGAGAGCGGTCAGAAGATCGGGCGTGGCGCGTACGGAAACCTCGCAGTATTCCGTTCCGACGGTGTCCCCATCTGGGTCGCGGATCTCGCATACTATCCTCGTTTTTCCCGGAGAGACGGCGGTGACGAGCGCTCCCCTGTCGTTGCCGGAGACGGCGGCGACTTCATCGTTCCCGCTTGACCAGACGAGGCTGAATGCGTTCGCGTCGGCGGGTTCGGAAACGAACAGCAGCTTGAGCTCTTCTCCCGGATCGAGCTTTGCGTCCGTCTCGCTCAAGGACCAGCCTGCAATGGCGGTCTCGGTCTTTTTAAGCGTCCACCCGCAGTTTACCGTCTGATGGCTGTCCGGATCTTGGGGAAACGCGTCGACGGGGCTCATCACGACAGGCCATGCATGAGGCGACGAGAACGGATCGTATTCCCCCGCCTCCGCGGTCATTTGGGAGAATGCCTCAGCGACGGTCGAACCAGTCTTAATGCTGTTCCAGAAATGTTCTTCAAAGACGTAATCGCCCGCAAAAGACACGTCCTGCGAGTATCCGTATACGCCGGAAGCCCCGGCGCTTAAGAGAGCATAGCCGGTCACGCCGTTTCCAAGGGCGTGCATCCCGCTGCAGAAGCTCATCCAAATAAAGCAGTCGTCAAGAGGGTACGGGGCATGATTCAGAATGTATCTTCCGTCGATGTATGCCGAGGCTCCCGCGCTGACAGCCCAGCCGTTCATGTAATCGTCCGCGGTTATCCCTTCGGCAGTGATCAGGCAGAGGTACGTCGAATCGCCCGACTGAACGCCGTGGCTGTCAAAGAAAACGACGCGCGCTTCTGCGCAGGCGCCGGCGATCGCGGGTCCGGAGGCGTCTGCCCCCGAAATAACGCGCGTATGGCCTTCTGCGGTCTCCGCGACGGACTCGGCCTCGTTTACATACCTGTCTGTAAAACTCGCGTCCTGCCCGTAATACGGGCCCACGAGCAGTATCTCTGGACCGAGGTCTTTTTTGTTCTCGTATGAAAACGCGCGATCGGCTTTTTCGTAGTTTCTCGCGTCATAATCATAAGCGCAGTACAGGCCTTCGACCTTGAAGAAAAAGCTCTTCGAAGTAACACTTGAAAGACTTCCCGTATCGGCGAAGCCCGAAGCGGCGGCGGCTCTCATGACAGAAAGCGTTACGGCGCTTTTGTCCATGCCTGCCGTTACCGCAGCGAACTCGACAGCGTCAAGATACGTCCACGCTTCGTCGAGCCGCCGAAGCAGCCTGCGCTCGCGGAAAACGGATCCCTCCGCAAACGAGCAGACGGGAAAAAGCGCGGCGAAAAAAAGCGCTGCGATTAAAAGCGATATTATCCTCTTGACTGTCACTTGCCTTTCCCCCCCCTTTCTGTTCGTTCCGTATAATTCTATCACAACCACGCAGAATTGTCATCAGTTTTGGGATACAAAAAGGCGGGCTGAACGCCCGCCTTTGATCTATGAGATCGTCATACAAGAATGCCCATCGCTTTGCGCAGGATGACGAGCGCGTCTGCAGCAGTGACCTCACCGTCGCCGTCCATATCGCATCTTACTATCTGCACGGGAGTAAAATCGATGATGCCCATGCTGAAACGAAGCGCAAGCAGCGCGTCGGCCGCGGAAAGCTCACCGTCGCCGTCTGCGTCACCTGAGAGGATCTCGATCTGTCCGGAATACGCAACCTCCTTGAGGAAGCCGCAGTCGGAGCCGTTTGAATAGGAATAGTCCTTTTCAAACGTCCACCTGAAGGTGTGTTCGCCGTCGGTATCGACGGTATAGCTCATAAATATCCAGTCTTCGATATTTCCGGAGATACTGTCGATCAGAGTATCGTCCACGTAGAACCTGAGCCAATCGTAGTTCGTTTCGCTCGATACCCTCCAGAGGAAAGTGAGCGTCTCGTTCGCTTTCATATTGATCGTGGTAACAACGGACGAGGAAGATGAATCGATGTGAGCATTCGACGACATCGCCACAAATTCGCCGTCGACAAAGCTGACCGTCCACGGATAATTCTCCGCCGGGTTCGTGAACTCGAGCAATCCTCCCGCTGCGTTGAGAACTTCGTCAATACCGGGCATCGGCTTGACCTGTACGGGACAGGACGCGCGGCCGATCTCTGTGCCGTCGACCTTAACGATGCAGACGATATTCGTCGTGCCTTCGGCTTCGCCGGTAATAATGGCTTTCTTGGAGTTGCCAAGAACGGTAGCTACGAGGGGATCCTCGGAGAGCCACTCAAGCTCGTAATTGTTGGCGTCATCGGGAACACGCTCGAACGTGATCGTCGAGTTATACCCGACATATACGTCGACGACTTCATCGGTGACGGAGAAGCTCTCAAGCTGATGCTCTCCCGGATCGATGAGCGTCCACTCGCAGAGGACGTCCTGATGCCCATCGGGATCGGCGGGGAACGCGTCGACCGGGCTCATTACGATGGGCCATGCGTCGCCGCGGGGATCGGGCTCGCCATAAGTGGCCTTCATGACCTCGATCGCTTCGCAGACGGTGGCGCCGTTCTTCATCTCGGTCCAGAAGGCTTCTTCATACATATAGTCGCCGGCGAAGGTCACGGACTGGGAATAGCCGTAAACGCAGGCTGCTCCCGCCTGAAGGAGCGCAGTGCCGGTGGTGCCCTGACCTTCGATCTTCATGCCTTCGCAGATCGCCATCCAGACCATGCAGTTTGAAAGGGGACCAGCCGCGTGATTGAGTATATACCGGCCGTCGATGCCGAAGAAGTTTCCGCCGTTATACGCCCAGCCTTTGGAATAGTCCTCGGAGGTAAGGCCGGTGTTTGTTTTGAGGTCGAGATAGGATGTGTTCTTCGACGCGATGCAGTTGCCGTGCGAATCGTAAATGACCACGGCCTTATTGGTGTAGTTTGCAGCTATCGCGGGGCCGGTCGCGGCGGAGCCGCTGAGCGTCGTCAGATTTCCGCCCAGTACATTGGCTATGGACTTAGCCTCGTCCTTATACTGATCTGTAAAGGAGCCGTCAAAACCGTAATACGGACCGACGAGCAGAACGTCCTTTTCGGTAGAGGCATTCGTCCTTTCGGTCTCATCGAGAGACACGGGAACAGCATAGTTTTCGTAGCCTTCGCCCTTTACCCTTTCGAAATTGCGGATGCGGTAATTGTATCCGCCGAGCATGCCGTCGGTCGTGAACGTGAACTCGTTGCCCGTAACGTCGGATATGCTGCCTTCGTCGATGAGATCGAGGTTCAGCGCGGCCTTATAGACGGCGAAAGTGACTTCGGAGCGGCTCGCGCCGAGCTCCATCATCTCTGCCTCGACAGCGTCGAGGACCGTCCAAACGTCATCCCAGCGCTTCATGGCCTTTCTTTCCCTGATCTCATACGCGGCTTCCTCCGCCAAAGCGGAAGGAACGAGCGCAAGAGCAAGAAAAACCGTCAGCATAAGAGCGATAAGTTTTCTGATTTTCATACTGCCCTCCTTGAAAACTATTTATACTCTAACTTTATTATTTTATCATATATTCCGCCTTTTGTCATCGAGTCCGGAAATATTCTTTCTCTTTTTTTTGCGGTCCGGGTTCACCCAGAGACATACTATCGTCACTATGGACGAGACAAGCGAAAGCACCGCCAAAATAAGGCAAACGAATTTCGAAAGATCGCTCGTCATGAATTCCATGGCGTCGTTGAACCTGTCGATCATAAAGAATGAGATCACCATTATCGAAAGGAGCACGGTCAGGTGTGCGAGCACGACGCGGAAGACCCTTCTTTTGTTTTTGAAATCGAACATCCTGTTTTTCATTGATTACTCCAATCTATCGGTTCGGCAATATAAATGATGTCACAGTCGTCTCTGCCTCCTCCGCCGTACGGAAGTTTGGAGATGATCCTGTCGTTATAGATCATAAGGGAAGTCGAGCCGCCGTCGAGATTGTACGCTTCGACGCATCCGAGCTCGTACATCAAAAGCGAAAGATCTTCCATTTCGAGTCCCATGGAGTATCCTTCCTGCCTGCCGTCGACTACGACAAGGCAGTAATGCCCGGGCTCGTAGTAGCCTATGGCACATCGGGGATTGCGCTCTGCGACGGTCGTATTGAACTCGGTCATCGGCTCGCCGTCCTGAAGGAGTCTCGGGCCGAAGCTCCACGCCTGATATGGATCGCCGTCCATTATGACGTCGAGGTTGATCTGACCCTTCAGATACGTTTTCATCGTACCGTCGCGGTAAAGAACGCAGATATCCTGAGCAGAATGGAGCTTATTGCGGTAAAGGACGCCGTTTCTTATGACTATGCCGCGGCTGCGATGGACGAAATAGTCGCCGGACGTCGCAACGATCGCGCCGTTCCTCTTCGCAAGGTCGAGCGCGCGCATCCCGGAATCGGCATTCGGGAAATCGCAGCGAAGGCTCGAGATGTCCCTGATATAGATATCCGCGACGAAATAATGAACCGGCTTGTTTTTAACGACGACACTGTGCTCGGTGATCTCTACGCAGACATTTTGGCTCCTGTATGTGCTGCCCTCCCATTTAGGATCGCCGTCGGTGAACTTATCGGCGAATCTGCCGCCTAACAGCCCCCATGGCTCCGGAGTTTCGGTAACGTCCGGAGTGGGCGCGGGAGTCACATCCGGCGGGAGCGGAGTATCCGTCGGGGCGGGAGTTTGCGTGACGGGGTATTCGGTGACGTCCGGTATCGGCGAGTTGATAACGACCGGGTCAAAATGCTGCGGACGTGCATGATGGAACCACGCAAACAGGAGAAGCGCGCCGCCGAGCAGAACGATATCGAAGAAAACGACCAGTATGATCTTAAGCGTGTTTTTCATGCTTTTTTATTCCTGAATACAAATTTTCTCTGAAGGAAGAAGCTCATCGGATAGATGATGATCTGCGCCATGATCTGCGCAAGCCAAAGAGGTATCCCCGCACGCGTCATAAGATCCAGCAGCAGATAGTTAAGAGCAAGGAGCACAGCGACCGTTATTACGTAGAGAATGAAGCTGAGCTTATTGCCGCTTTGAAAGACCACGCGCCTGTTAAGGAAATAATTGACCGTGGAGCTTACGATTCTTGCAATGACGACAGCGGGAAGCTTGGGGTCGAGATCGGGGATAAGGAACATCTCCCCCGTTCTTTCGACATGGTGTTTGAACAGGGCGTGCAGGCCGAGAAGGAGCGTGTAGTCAACAACCCAGCTGATTATCCCCGAACCGACGAACGAAAAAACGGTTTTGTAGACGCGCCATGCGTCGGAGAACGTCGTCCTGTGCGGATCGGCTCTGTCGAATCTCACTTCGTATAAGCCGACCTCGATTACCGGAGCGTGTATCTTTGTCATATGAAGGAGCTGGTTAAGGAGGTATTCCTTCCCTTTTCCGCCTATGCCGAGCATGACGTCGATCCTTCCGACCGAAAAAGCGCGCAGTCCCGTATGGATATCATGTACACGTACGCCCGTGGATACCGCGAAGACCGTGCGTGTGAGACCTTCGCCGAACCTTTTGAGCGGCGGCACGTCTGTGGTCCTTACGCCGCCTATCACGAGCGCGTCCCTGTTCTCGCTCCATTTTCCCGAAACGAGTTTTACGTCCCGGGCAGAATAGCGGCCGTCGGCTTCGATGATAACGATCCCCTCGTCGGCGCCGTACAAGCCCCGATCCTTAATATATCCGAAAGCGCGCTTCAGCGCCGTACCGACACCTGCGTTATCCGGATCGGCGAGCACGATGGCTCTTTCGTCGGATATAGGCGTCATGCTGCCGTCCGAAACGACGATAACGGAAAAGCCTTCAAGAGCAAGGAGCTCCGATACGGTTTTATTCAGTTTATCGTCCGCACCGTGCGCGTGGATGACCGCGATCATGTGACTGCCGTTTCCTCTGTTGATAACGGGAGCGGCACATGCGCAAAGTGGCAGTAAGACCGCTCCCGAAGGGATCAGATTATGCTATGTTCAATTCTCGCCGGGTATGAGGCCCTTCCTGGTAAGATCGATCTTGCCGTCGGGCTGGATGGCGATAACGCGAACGAGTATCTCGTCGCCGAGCTTGACAACGTCTTCGACCTTCTCGACGCGATGGTTCGCAAGCTTGGAGATATGGACAAGGCCCTTCTTGCCGGGCTTGAGCTCGACCTGCGCGCCGATGGGCAGTATGTTGACGACCTTGCCGAGGATCACGTCGCCTACCTCTATATCCTTGACGATGGCGTCGATTATGCGCTTAGCCTCCTGAGCGGCTTCGGCGTCGGTGGACGCGATGAACACACGGCCGTCGTCCTCGATGTCGATCTTGACGCCGGTCTTGGCGATGATGCCGTTGATGGTCTTGCCGCCGGAGCCGATGACCTCGCGGATCTTATCGGGATTGATGGTGAAGCGCAGTATGCGGGGAGCATACTCGGAAAGCTCCGCCCTCGGCTCGGAAATGGTCTCGAGCATCTTGCCGAGAATGAACAGCCTGCCCTGACGAGCCTGTTCGAGAGCCCTCGTGAGGATCTCCTCGTTGATGCCCTTGATCTTGATATCCATCTGGATCGCGGTGATGCCGTCCTTGGTGCCGGCGACCTTAAAGTCCATATCGCCCATGAAGTCCTCAAGACCCTGGATGTCGGTGAGGATGGCGATGTTTCCGGTGGAATCGTCCTTTATAAGACCCATTGCGACGCCGGCTACGGGCTTCTTGATGGGAACGCCCGCGTCCATAAGGCTCATGGTGCTGGCGCAGATGGAGGCCTGGGACGTGGAGCCGTTGGAGGACACGACCTCGGAAACGAGGCGGATCGCATAGGGGAACTCGTCCTCAGAGGGGATCATCGGGAGGAGCGCCCTTTCGGCGAGCGCGCCGTGGCCGATCTCACGCCTGCCCGGAGAACCGAGGCGTTTTACCTCGCCCACGCTGTAGGGAGGCATGTTGTAGTGATGGATATAGCGTTTGAAGTCCTCTTCGCCGATGCCGTCGAGCGTCTGACCGTCGCCGAGAGTGCCGAGGGTGGTCATGGTCATGACCTGGGTCTGACCCCTGGTGAATACGGCGGAACCGTGGGTGCGCGGCAGGATGCCGACCTCACACCAGATGGGACGGACCTCCGTCATCTGACGGCCGTCGGGACGGATGCCCTTGTTGATGATCTTATCGCGAAGGATCTCCTTCATGAGGTTATAAAGGATCGCGTCGATGTCGGCGGCAGAATCGGGATACTCCTCCGCGAAATGCTCCTTGACGTCGGCGGTGACATCCGCAGTGCGCGCTTCGCGCTCCTTGCGGTCGAAGGTGTCGAGCTGCCATACGACCTTCTCGCGGGCGTATGCGACGACCTTTTCTTTAAGCTCCTCGTCGGGAACATGGATATCGGGAACGATCTTTTCCTTGCCGACCTCGGCCTGGATGCCGTCGATGAAGGCGACGATGTCCTTGATATAGGTGTGGGCGAGGAGTATCGCGTCGAGCATCTCCTTCTCGGTGACCTCGTTCGCGCCGGCCTCGACCATCATGACCGCGTCGCGGGTGCCGGCGACGGTAAGAGCTAGACGGCTCTTCTCACGCTGCTCGGCGTTGGGGTTGATTATGTATTCGCCGTCGACAAAGCCCACGGACACCGCGCCGACAGGCCCCATGAAGGGGGCTTCGGAGATGGATAGGGCGATGGACGAACCGATCATCGCGAGGACCTCTGGCTGGACGTCCTTTTCAACGGACATGCAGGTAGCTACGACCTGGACGTCGTTATAGAATCCCTTCGGGAAGAGCGGACGCAGCGGGCGGTCGATAAGACGGCTCGTGAGAACAGCTTTCTCGGAAGGACGGCCTTCACGCTTGATGAAACCGCCGGGGATCTTGCCGGCAGCGTACATCTTCTCCTCGTAATCGCAGCTGAGGGGAAGGAAGTCTGCGCCTTCTCTCGGCGCCTTTGCGACTGTGGCACAGACGAGAAGCGCCGTGCCGCCGCAGGAGATCATTACGGAACCGCCCGCCTGCTCGGCATATTTGCCGGTGACGACGGACAGCCTGCGTCCCGCAAGCTCCATTTCGAACGTTTTTTGCATTTTCCTAATGCTCCTTTTTTATATCATTTTAGTTAATACACATTATCGGGCGGAGTATTTTCGAGGACCTTTTCAAAAGAAAGTGGGTACTCCCGCCCACTTTCTTCTGATAAAACGATTTTACTTTCTGATGTTAAGAGCAGCGATGATCGCCCTGTAGCGCTCGATATCCGTGGACTTCAGATAGTTGAGAAGTCCGCGCCTTTTACCGACCATCTTTAAAAGACCGCGGCGGGAATGATTGTCATTCTTGTGCTCCTGAAGATGCTCGGTGAGGTGGTTGATGCGCTCGGTAAGAAGAGCTATCTGTACCTCGGGAGAGCCGGTATCACCCTCGTGCAGAGCATGAGAAGTGATTATCTCGTTTTTACGTTCCTTATCCATTTTTTCCTCCAATTAGATCAAATATCCCTGCAAGCTGCGTAGGACGCCGGAGTTATCGCCGAACGAAGCGGGCAGATCGCTTTCGTTTAAGCACAAAAGCATGTTATTATAACATAACACGCTTTCGGTTGTAAATAGTTTTTTCAAATATTTTCGGTATATTTTGAGTCTGCAGCAAGTTTTTCGGCAAGAGCCGCGTCACGGGCTATCTGCGCCTTGAGCTCGGATACTGAATCGAATCTTATCATGGGTCTCAGCTTCTTCAAAAAGCGCAGTACGAGCCTTTTGCCGTAGCAGTTTCCGTCGAACCCCATGATATGCGTTTCGACCGTAAGCTTCTCGGCGCCGAACGTGGGATTACGTCCTATGCTCGTCACAGCGGGATACGCTCTGTCCTCCAAGCAGGCAATCGTCGCGTAAACGCCCTCCGATGGAAGCTGCCTGCGGTCGTAGCCCGTAAGGTTCGCGGTCGGAAAGCCGAGCTTCCTGCCGACGTGCCTCTCCTCCTCTACCTTGCCTTCGAGCTTCATGCCCTTTAGCTGATGGGCTTCGTCGCCGAGCCATATCGTGATCGTTAGCTTGCCGTCGATATTTTCCCCGAAGCCGAGGAACTCGCCGTCGAGGTATATCCTGTGCGGGCAGTCGGCGATACTTCGGCCGACGCTTATCCCCGCGCCGTGTATGAGAAGGTTTTTGTTCTTTTCGGAGAGCCCTTCGAGCCTGAGCTCGGGGATATGCTCGGTCGCCCTGTCCATGGGGATGACAGCTTCTTCGATCCTTCCGGCTCCAAAAAGCTCCGCTATTTCGGCTATCGAGTACGCGTCCTCGAGCCTGAACGCGCCGGAGCGCGTTCTTAAAAGAAAGCCCATATACGCGGGACAGCCGCAGGCGTCGCCAATGTCCTTGCAGAGCGTTCTTATATAAGTCCCCTTCGAGCAAACGATCCTTATGAGGAAACTGTTCTCGCCCGTCTGCCTCATAAGCTCGAGCTCATAGACCGTGATCCTGCGTTTTTTGATCTCGGGAGTCTCGGTCACTCTGCCCTTTCGCGCGAGCTTATAGAGCTTTTCGCCGTTTACGTTCAGCGCGGAATAGACCGGCGGCGTCTGCTCGACCTCGCCGATGAAAGCGGGAAGCGCGGCTTTGAGCGCCGCCTCGCCGATCTTTATGTCGGAAACAGATGTGACCTCGCCCGTTGCATCTTCCGTATCGGTGGCTTTGCCGAAAACTATTTCGGCTATGTATTCCTTCTGCTTGTCGACCAAAAAATCAAAAAGGCGGGTCGCGCGCCCGACAAGTATCGGGAGCACTCCTGCCGCTGCAGGATCGAGCGTGCCCGTATGCCCGACACGCTTCTCATTCAAAACCCGTCTTATATCGGTCACCGCGTCGGATGAGCTCATCCCCGGCGGTTTCAGAACACAAATAACGCCCTCTGTGCCGATCATTCCGAAAGCTCTTCCTCTATGTCGTGAAGTACGTTCGCGATCGTCGTGGAAAGCGGATCGCGCGATGTATATCCTGCCGCGGCGGGGTGTCCTCCTCCGCCGTATCTGTTGGCGATCTTGGCGACGTCCGCACACTCCTTGGAGCGCAGACTGACCTTATAAGTGCCGTCCCTGCCCTCCCTTATGAATACGGCGACGCGCACGCAGTCGACGTCGCGTACCTTGTCGACGACGCCCTCGCAGTCCTCGTTCGTCGCGCCGAACCTGTCCATCTCGGCGACGGAAAGCGTTGCGATGCCGATCTTTCCGTCAAGCTCGAGCTTCATGTTCGACAGTACGAAGCCCTGGAGCCGCGTTTTGGAATAGGGGACCGTCCTGTATATATACCTATTGATCTCGGTGATGTTAAGGCCGTTCTCGTACATATCCGCGACCATCCTTATGCATTTCGGCGTGGTGTTGGAGTACGTGAGATTGCCGGTATCGGTAACGATGCCGGTATAAAGGCAGACGGCGATGTCCTTCGTGATCGGCTTGTCCATGAGCTTATACAGATCGTAGATGATCTCGCAAGCTGCGGAGGCGTCCGGAACGACAAGGTTGACGTCCGCATAACCGCGGTTAGTGAAATGATGATCGATGAGCATCGTCGTCTTCGCCGCGCGGAAAAGACGCTCCGCCTTCTTGAACCTCTGAGCGTCGGCGCAGTCGCAGGTGATGACGCAGTCGTAGCCCGCAGCATCGGCGGGAAGCACGACCTTGTCGGAGCACGGAAGGAACCTGTATATCTGCGGAACGGGTTCCTCGCAGACGACCTCCGCCTTTTTGCCCATGCCCGTAAGGAGCAGGTACATGGCAAGAGCCGACCCGAGCGTGTCGCCGTCGGGCGAGACATGTGATATGAGAGTGAAGGCGTCGAAGCTTTCGATGCCTTCTATGATCGCTTTCATTGAAGCGGCATCACTCATTATCGTCATCCTTTCGTTCCGAGCCCAATCGGTTCAGTATCTCGGAAATATGAACGGAGTACTCGATGGAATCGTCGAGCCTGAAATCGAATTTGGGGATATGCCTCAAGTCCATCCTGCGGCCGATCTCGCGCGCGATAAAGCCTTCGGCGCAGTTGAGCCTCGTGACGGTCTCCTTCCTCACCTCGTCGTCCTTGTCATAGACGCTTATCATTACTCTGCACTGCTTGAGGTCGTTGGTCGCCTCCGCGCGCATGACGGAAGTGAGCGGAGAAATACGGGGATCCTTCATATCCCTGATGATCTCGCTTAGAGCCTTTTTGATCTCCTCGTTTATCCTGTCAAATCTGGTAAAAGCCATTTCGAAAAATTACCTCTTTACCTCTTCCATAACGAAGGCTTCGATGGTATCGTCCTCCCTTATGTCGTTGAAGTTCTCGATGCCGATACCGCACTCATAGCCCTGTGCGACTTCCTTGACGTCGTCCTTGAATCGGCGGAGAGAAGCTATCTTGCCCTCGTGGATGACGATGCCGTCGCGGACGACGCGAACCTCGGCGTTCCTCTGCACCTTGCCGTCTGATACGTAAGCGCCGGCGATGGTGCCAACGCCGGAGACCTTGAATATGCTCCTGACGCTTATTGTGCCGATGACGACTTCTTTATATACGGGTTTGAACATGCCCTTCATGGCGTTTTCGACGTCCTCGATCGCCTGATAGATTACGCGGTAGGTTTTGATCTCGACCTTTTCCTGCTCGGCAAGAGTCTTTGCGCCGGAATCGGGACGTACGTTGAAGCCGATGACTATCGCGTTAGAAGCGGATGCGAACATGACGTCGGAAGCGGTTATCGCGCCGACGGCGCCGTGTATGCACTTTACGCGGACCTCTTCGTTCGAGAGCTTTTCAAGCGCCTGCTTGACAGCCTCGACGGAGCCGTCGACGTCCGCCTTGATAACGAGGTTGAGATCCTTGACCTCGCCCTCTGCGATATGACTGTAAAGATCCTCGAGGCTGACCTTCGATAGCTTCTTCATCTGCTCGGCGCGGAGCTTGTTGCGGCGCTCCTCTGCGACGAGCTTGGAGAGCTTGTCGAGATCAGCGACTATCATCTCATCGCCTGCCGAGGGGACTTCGTTGAAGCCGAGCACCTCGACTGCGGTGCTGGGCCCCGCCTCCTTGACGCGTTTGCCTTTATCGTCCATCATCGCCCTGACCTTGCCGAACGCAACGCCCGCGACGACGGGATCGCCGACGCGGAGGGTGCCGTTCTGGACAAGTACGGTAGCGACGGGGCCGCGTCCCTTATCGAGCTGGGATTCGATGATGGTACCCTTCGCTTTGCGCTTGGGATTCGCGCGGAGCTCGAGCACCTCTGCCTGGAGCAGGACCATCTCGAGGAGCTGATTGAGGTTCATATGCGTCTTTGCCGATACCGGAACACATATGGTATCGCCGCCCCAGTCCTCGCATAAGAGACCGTGCTCGGTGAGCTGCTGGAGCACGCGGTCGGGGTTGGCCTCGGGCTTATCCATCTTGTTGATAGCAACGACGATGGGAACACCGGCGGCCTTCGAGTGATTGATCGCCTCGATGGTCTGCGGCATTATGCCGTCGTCGGCGGCGACGACAAGTATAACGACGTCGGTGACCTGCGCGCCCCTTGCGCGCATTGCGGTGAACGCCTCATGACCCGGCGTGTCGATGAATGTTATCCTCCTGCCGTTGCAGGTGACGGTATAAGCGCCGATATGCTGGGTGATGCCTCCGGCCTCGCCCGCGGTAACGGAGCTGTTCCTGATCGCGTCGAGCAGCGAGGTCTTGCCGTGATCGACGTGACCCATAATTGTGACCACGGGAGGACGCTCGACGAGATCCTCTTCGCTGTCGCCGGCGTTGATGGTCTCCTCGAGGACTTCCTCGGCGGTCTTGGGAAGCTGGAGCTCGAGCTCGATATCGTAATCGGCGGCGATGAGCTCGCAGGTGTCGAAATCGATTTCGTTGTTTATGGTCGCGATATTGCCCATCATGAAGAGCTTCTTGATGATCTCCGCAGCGGGTTTGCCGATCTTTTCGGAGAGCTCGCGAACCGTGATGACCTCACTCGTGAGTATCGCTTTCTCGATCTTAACGGGTTCGGGCTTATGCTGTACCTGCTGTTTCTTGCTCTTCTTGCGGTTGCCGAAACCGCCCTCGTCGTCCCAGGAGTTGACCGACGGAGCGGACTCCTTCATGATGGTCTTCTTGTTCTTGGGCTGCTTTTTATCGTTGTCGAACGTGCGGACGTACTGTCCCTTGTTCTGCTGCTGACGGTTGTTCTGCGGGATGATCGTCGGGGTCTGACCGCCGGAGCGGCTCTTGCCGGACTGCTGGCCGCCGGGCTTCCTTTCGCCGTCCCTCGGCCTATCGGAAGCGTCCTTATCCTTTCCTGCGCCGTACGGATCGTCCTTCTGCCTGTCGCCGTACTGGCCGGGGCGCCTGTCCTGCTGCGGCCTCGGCTGCCTGTCGAAGCCCTTCTGATCCTTTGATCCCTGCCTGTCGGTCTTCCTGTCGGCCTGCCTGCGCGCATCGTACGCGGGCGTTTTGTCG
This sequence comes from Clostridia bacterium, assembly GCA_017614315.1. GTDB lineage: Bacteria > Bacillota > Clostridia > Christensenellales > CAG-138 > UBA3857. The sequence continues at coordinate 97,934 of JAGACA010000010.1, forward strand.
CCGCGCTTATTGTCGGCTGCGGGCGTCCTTGATGCATCGGGCTTTTCGGGCGTGGGTTCGGGCTCGGCCTGCGCTGCCTCCTTCAGGGCGTTTTCGGGCGCGCTCTCCTTAACGGGGGGCTCGGTTTCATCGCTGCCGCTCGAATAAACGCCGGTGTTCTGACCGGACTCGAGGAACTCCTTCCTGCGTTCTTTCTTTTCGCGTTCGGCTTTCGCCTCTGCGGCCGCCTTTTCGGCGTCCAAAAGCTTCGATTCCTGCTTTTTAGCGAGCTGAAGAGAGGCGCTGACGTCGCCGTGGAGCTGTTTGACCCTTTCAAGGAGCTCCGACGTCCTCTCCTCAAGCTTTTTTACGGAATCCATCAATTCGTTTTTTGCCATTATATTTACCCCCGAATTACTCTTCGTTCTGAATGCGGCATTTGAGTGCCATTTCGGCAAAGCCGCTGTCCGTTATGCAGGCGACCATGCGGGCGCTTTTTCCTATCGCTTTTCCGACTCCGTCCGCGAATACGATCGGGACGCCTGCAGATCCGGTAATATCCGACCAATGCTTCTTTGTGTTCTCCGAAGCGCCCGCGTCGACCGCGGCAAGTTTTGCTCTGCCCGATCTCAGCGCCTTTTCTGCGGCAAGTTCGCCCGAGACGATCTTGCCCGCTTTCATGGCAAAGCCGAGAGCGGTGAGGAGCCTGTCTTTGTCATGATCGGTCATGCTCCCGCTTCCCGCCCTTCGATCTCGCTCTTAAGGCGTTCGAACACTTCGTCGCCGACCTTGACCTCAAGCGCACGTTCGAGAGCGCGGCTCTTGACGGCCTTTTTGAGACATTCGGGATCGGGACACAGATACGCGCCTCTGCCGTTCATCTTTCCGGTGGGATCGAAGCGACAGGAGCCGTCGTCCGTTCTGACGATCCTGATCAGCGACCTTTTTTCTTTCATAGTGCGGCATCCGACGCACATTCGCATTGGGATCTTTTTAGCCAATTATACGACCTCTTTACTCCCTGTCGGGCTCGTTTTCCTCATCCTCAAGCCCGAAATCGTTCTCGTCAAGCTCGACGTCGGACGTGGACTTGGACTTGATGTCGATCTTCCAGCCGGTAAGCTTGGCGGCGAGCCTGGCGTTCTGCCCCTCTTTGCCGATGGCAAGCGAGAGCTGATTGTCGGGAACGATGACCTTGGCTGCCTTCTCGTCCTCGTTTACATAGACCATGAGCACCCTTGCCGGGCTCAAAGCCTTTGCGATATAGACCGCGATGTCGGGATCCCACTCGATGATGTCGATCTTCTCGTTGTGGATCTCCTGAACGATACGCTCCACCCTTATGCCCTTCGGACCGACGCAGGCGCCGACGGCATCGACGTTGGGATCGAATGAAACGACCGCGATCTTTGTCCTCTGCCCCGCCTCGCGCGCAATGGCCTTGATCTGAACGACGCCGGACTGGATCTCGGGCACCTCGAGCTCAAAGAGTTTTTTGACAAGGTTGGGATGCGTCCTCGAAATGAGCACCTGGGGAGCTTTGTTGTTGCGCTGAGTCTTGAGAACATAGGCCTTGATCCTGTCGCCGGGAGCATAGGTCTCGCCCTGAATGACCTCGTTATAGGGGATTATGCCGTCTGTCTTGCCGAACTCGACATAAACGCCGTTCTTCTCGACGCGCTGGACGATGGCTGTGAGTATCTCGCCTTCCTTCTCGGCGAACTCGTCGAATATGGCGCCCTGCTCCGCCTCCCTGATGCGCTGGATTATTACCTGCTTTGCGGTCTGAGCTGCAATGCGGCCGAAATCCTTCGTGAACGCCTCGACCTCGAGTACGTCGCCGACCTCATAAAGGGGATTGATCTTTTTGGCCTCCTTGAGGGTGATCTCGGAATTGGGGTTCTCGATCTCCTCGACGACCGTCTTGGACGCGAAAACGCCTATCGCGCCGGTCGCGGGATCGATCGACGCGCGTACGTTGGTCGTAACGTTATAATTGCGCTTGTATGCAGAAACGAGCGCGGCTTCGATGGCGTCGATGAGCACTTCGCTCTTGATGCCGCGTTCCTTTTCGATCTGTTTCATTGCAAGTATAAGCTCGTTGGAATTCATTGTATTTTGCTCCTTAATAATAGTTTTAGAAGTCGATATGCGGCCTTAAGAGCGCCGCCTGTTTGATCGGGACGGTGACCGCCGCTCCGTCGCCGCCGACCGTGAACGTTTCGCTGTCGTACGACATAAGTTCAGCGGTGAAGTTCTTTTTGCCGGCATAGGGCTTTTCCTTCAGCGGCGAAAACAGCTTTACGTCGATGAGTTTGCCGAGGCTGCGTTCGTAATCCTTCATAAGCTTAAGCGGACGGTCGATACCGACAGAGCTGACAGTAAGGAGATACGCCTGCTCGATAGGATCCTTATCGTCGAGTATCGGCTCTATGGCGCGGCTTACGGTCTCGCAGTCGTCGAGGCTCACGCCCTCCGGCCTGTCGATGAATATAAGCAGTTCCCAACTGCCGTATTCCTTGTTGAACTCGACGTCATAGAGCTCGAACCCGAGCTCCTTGATCTTAGGTTCAACTAATAAAGCTACCTTCTCGGTGATCTTCAAATCGGTTCCCGTCCTTTTGAAAATTAAAGAGCGGGTTTCGCCCACTCTTCACCATAAGCTTAACAGCTCATCAACACATCATACTGAAGACCGGAACTGCGCCGATCCTCAAACAGCATAGTGATTTTAGCACACATTTATACAGTTTGCAATAGTTTTTTTGTTAAAAATATCCTCTTTTACACAAATTGGACGGTCAGCAGCCATTTTTTTACAAAGTCAGTCAAAAAGTCAAAAAGGCTCCTATGGAAATGCGGAATTTGCGGTATTACAATTTTTTATGCGGACAGGCATCATTCTGTTGTATGCCGTCGATAATAATCTTAATGCAGTACGGAGGAATAATAAATGAGCGAATACAGGGTCTTGATTGCCGACGGTAACGCCGCGTTCAGGCGCGCGGTGTCGGATTTCTTTCACACGGACAAGGATATCATCAGATTTGTAGAAGCCGCGGACGGTCAGGAGGCGTTGGAGAAGCTGCGCGAGGAGCATTTCGACGTGCTAATCTCCGAGTTGGTCATGCCCAAGCTCGACGGTCTCGATCTTTTAGAGGCGCTGAACTTAGAACCATCGTCAAAACCCGACGTTATAATGATCGTATCGTATATGCGCAACGACGGCCTTCTGCAGAAGGCGTTCAAGAAGGGCGCGACGTACGTCATGCTCAAGCCCATAGAGCCCGAGTATCTGTATAAGAGGATGCTCGACCTGTGCGAGAGCTCGGCCGAGGATGCCGAGAAGAACGCCGCGTTCTCCCCGACTGCAAAGACGCTTGACGAGAAGATAACGGCGGTGTTCCTTTCGGTCGGTATCCCGGCGCACATAAAGGGTTATCATTATCTGAGAGAAGCGATCAGGATGGTATTCTATAAGCCCGAACTCATAAGCCACATCACGAAGGAGCTCTACCCCGGCATTGCAAAAAGATTCAATACTTCCCCGTCCAAGGTCGAAAGAGCCATAAGGCACGCGATCGAGGTCAGCTGGACGCGGGGCAAGATCGAAAACGTGAACAAGCTGTTCGGATTCAACGTGTACGGAAAGAACGAGAAGCCGACAAACGGAGAATTCATTGCGCTTGTCGCGGACAAGCTTATCATAGAAGACGGCCGCGCAGCTCTTGCTCCTTTTGCCGATCAGCAGAACGCTCAGACCGCCGTAAGGCGCGCGTAAAGGAACGTATCCTCGGTTATTTGGAGCGGTCAAAAAGACGTCATATCGACCGTTTCGGGACAAGCCTTAAACGATTTAGAAGGCTCGTCCCTCTTTTCTGTAAAATTTTATTACGGCAGTGTAAATAAATTTCATATATATGCCTTGATACGGTATATGCAGTACTTTTTCCACATCGGGTTTGAACACTCAAAACCGTTAAAAGTGCTTGAAAAGTGGATAACTATGTGGAAACTGTGGAAAACTCGTTCTAAAAGGCGGTAATTATATTCGAAAGTATGTTTGAATGATGAGGGTAAAAATTTACAGGAAACTGTTTCCAACGTTTCACGAGCCTTTGGGAAACGGTCTGTTCGGGGCTCGGATACGGTTTTTGCCCGATAACATTATTTAACACAATAGCTCCGGAATAACAGCCGTGTTTCCTGTGAATGCTATTCATATATGCCCGGAATCATCAAAGGGTGTGAAAGGAGAGATTCTTAAATGGATACACTTGCGCTGATACTGATAGTGATCGGAGCCCTCAACTGGGGACTCGTGGGAATATTCCAGTTCGACCTCGTCGCCGCCATATTCGGCGGGATGAGCGGAGTATTTTCGAGGATCATCTATACCATCGTCGGTCTTGCCGGGATCTGGGGGATAACGATGCTTTTCCGCAGACGAAACCGTGCCGGCATAATGAGCGAGCACGACGATTGACGGCAAAAAATAAGAGGCGGTCTCCCGCCTCTTATCCTTTTTTATCGCTCGGCATATCGTCTTATAATGCCGATTATCACGCCGACAGCGTATTCCATGCCCTCCGTAGTGATATGCTCATACGGGCCGTGGAAGGCATATCCGCCTGTTCCGAGATTCGGACAGGGCAGGCCGACGAAGCTGAGTCTCGCGCCGTCCGTGCCGCCCCTGACGGGAGCGGTCATGGGCTTGAGGCCGAGATCGGCGACGGCCGCCTGCGCGGTCTCGACGAGATGGAAGCATGGCTTGATCTTCTCGGCCATGTTGCGGTATTGATCCCTTATGGAGACCTTTACAGTGCCGGGGCCGTACTTTAAGTTGAGCAGTCCCTCGATACGCTTGAGGTTTTCCTTCCTCTCCTCCATTATCTCAGAGCTGTGATCCCTCAGAATGTACCCCAATTCGGCATGCTCCGTAGTGCCCTTGAACTCCTCAAGGTGATAGAAGCCCTCGTAGCCTTCCGTCTCCCTCGGGGTCTCGCCGGGCGGGAGCATCGAGTTGAATTCGCAGGCGACGAGCAGAGCGTTTATCATGATATCCTTCGCGGAGCCGGGATGCACGTTAAAGCCGTTTATCTCGACCTGAGCGGCGGCGGCGTTGAAATTCTCGTATTCGATGACGTTCTCCGGTCCGCCGTCGACAGTATAGGCGAAAACGGCGCCGAAGTTTTCAACGTCGAAATGATCGGCTCCGGAGCCGATCTCCTCGTCGGGAGTGAAGCCAATGAGTATCCTGCCGTGAGGTATTCCCTCGCCGATGATCCTTTCGGCTGCGGTAATGATCTCCGCGACGCCGGCCTTGTCGTCTCCGCCCAAAAGGCTCGTCCCGTCGGTGACGATGAGCGTTCGCCCCCTGAGGTTTTCAAGATGCGGGAACTCCGCGGGGCTGAGGATCCTGCCGCTGTCGCCGAGCAAGACCTTTTTGCCGTCATAGTTCTCGATAATGCGCGGACGGACATTCTCGCCGTTGAAATCGGGAGCAGTATCCATGTGGGCGATAAAACCGATCGCAGGCGCGTTCTCGTATCCCTCTGACGCGGGGACAGAACCGTAGACGTAGCACATATCGTCGACGCGGGCGTCAGCGACGCCGATCGACTTCAGCTCCTCGACAAGGATATTTGCGAGATCGAACTGCCTTTTTGACGAAGGGACGGTTTCCGACTCGGGATCCGACTTGGTATGCACCTTAACGTATTTCAAAAGCCTTTCGTAAGCTTTCACAGGACGCCTCCATTCTAAAACGGGGATAAAGCTTTGACAAAAGCGTCCGCAGTTAAGCGGACGCTTCATTATCGGTGGTTATTTGCCGCAGCAGCAGCACGGATGATCGACCTTGTTCATGTGGATGATGAGGTCGACGAGCTTGTTGGAATAACCCCACTCGTTGTCGTACCAGGCGACGAGCTTTACGAAATGATCGTTGAGCATGATGCCCGCGGTGGCGTCGAAAATGGACGTGCGGGGATCGGTATAGAAGTCGCTGGAAACGACGGGCTCGTCGGTGTAGCCGATGATGCCCTTGAACTCCTCGGACTCGGAAGCGGCCTTCATGGCAGCCTTGATCTCGTCATAGGTGGTGGGCTTGGCAAGAGTGCAGGTGAGGTCGACGACGGAAACGTCGATCGTCGGGACGCGCAGGCTCATGCCGGTAAGCTTGCCGTTGAGGGAAGGAATGACCTTACCGACGGCCTTCGCCGCGCCGGTGGAAGACGGGATGATGTTGTGAGCAGCCGCCCTGCCGCCGCGCCAATCCTTTTTGGAGGAACCGTCGACGGTGAGCTGGGTCGCGGTAATGGAGTGAACGGTGGTCATGAGGCCCTCGACAATGCCGAAGTTGTCATTGATGACCTTGGCAAGAGGAGCAAGGCAGTAGGTGGTGCAGCTCGCGTTGGAGACGACCTTCATGTCGGGGGTGTAGTTGTTCTGGTTGACGCCCATTACGAACATAGGAGCGTCGGCGCTGGGAGCGGAAACGACAACCTTCTTGGCGCCGCCCTCAAAGTGAGCGGAAGCCTTCTCGGTGGTGGTGAACTTACCGGTGGACTCTACGACGTACTCTGCACCGCACTCCGCCCAGGGGATCTCGGCAGGGTTCATGCAGTTGTAAACGCTGATGACCTCACCGTTAACGACGAGCTTGCCGTCCTCAACCTTGACTTCGCCGTCAAACCTGCCGTGAACGGTATCGTACCTTAAAAGATACGCCATGTAATCAACATCGAGGAACGGATCGTTGATGCCGAGAACAGTGATCTCAGGGTTCTTGATGGCCGCGCGGAAAACCAGACGGCCGATACGACCGAAACCGTTGATACCGACTTTTGCTGTCATAATGAAAATACCTCCGAAGATAATTTTATTCTTTTCTTTAGCCGTATGCGGAGCGGCCTCTGCCGCAGTTTTCGCCCGGCTCGGACGCATCGACTGCATCTTTTTAGATTATATCACGTCCCAAACAAAATGTATAGCTATAAATTTGAAACTTTTTGCGATTATTCCTGAAAAAGAACAAATATAACTTGACACAAAGGACCTTTTGATGGATAATTTAGTGTGAATATTTATGAGCCGGAGGCCGGTTATGGAAGATACTAACGTATCCCGCAGTTTTATTGAAGAATTCATCAAAGAGGATTATGAGAATTATCCCGTTGTCAAGACGAGGTTTCCCCCCGAACCCAACGGTTATCTGCATATAGGTCACGTAAAGGCGATGTGGGTCGATTTCTCAATGGCGGAGAAATTCGGCGGCGCCTGCAACCTGCGCTTTGACGACACGAATCCCGTCAAGGAGGACGTCGAATTCGTCGAGGCCATCAAGCACGATATAAACTGGATGGGCTTCAAGTGGGATAAGCTCTGCTACGGCAGCGATTATTTCGATAAATGCTACGAGCTTGCGGTAAAGCTCATCAAAAAGGGCGCGGCGTACGTCTGCGATCTTGACAAGGATCAGATAAGGGAATACCGCGGAACGCTCACCGAGCCGGGTGTCGACAGCCCTTACAGGAACAGATCCGTCGAAGAGAACCTCGATCTTTTCGAACGCATGAAGAACGGCGAATTCCCCGACGGCGCGAGGACGCTCCGCGCGAAGATCGACATGGCTTCCCCCAACATCAACATGCGCGATCCCGCCCTTTACCGCATACTTCACAGGAGCCATCATCACACCGGCGACAAATGGTGCATATATCCCATGTACGACTTCGCGCATCCCATACAGGATGCGATCGAGGGCGTTACACATTCTCTCTGTTCGCTTGAATACGAGGCGCACCGTCCGCTTTACAATTGGGTCATCGATCAGTGCGAGTTCGAGCACAAGCCCCGCCAGATCGAATTTGCAAGACTGAATATAACGAACACCGTTATGAGCAAGCGATATCTGCGCATGATGGTCGAAAACGGCGTCGTTTCCGGCTGGGACGATCCGAGGATGCCCACGCTCTGCGCAATGCGCCGCAGGGGCTATCCCGCCGCCGCGATACGCGATTTCCTTGAAAGAGCCGGCGTCGCCAAGGCCGATTCGATTGTGGATTACGCCATGCTCGAGCACTGCGTAAGAGAAAACCTCAACGTTAACGCCGTGCGGACAATGGCCGTCACAGATCCCGTCAGGCTCCTGATAGAGAACTGGGACGATTCGAAGACCGAAGAGATCGAGCTTGAAAACCTGCCTGTGGACGGGATCGAGGGCGGCGGAACGCATACCGTGCCCTTCGGCCGCGAGCTTTATATCGAGCGCGATGATTTCATGATCGATCCGCCCAAGAAGTTCTTCCGTTTGAAGCCCGAAGGCGAAGTCCGTCTCAAGGGCGCGTACATCATAAGGTGTACTGGCTGGGAGACCGACAGCGACGGGCGCGTTACGCTTATCCGTGCGGAATACGATCCCGAGAGCCGCTCGGGCGAATGTCAGCGCAAGGTCAAGGGCACCATCCACTGGGTGCCCGCGGACAAGGCGATCCCCGCGGAGTTCAGGCTTTATGAGCCGCTCTTTACCGAGGCCGCGATCGATCCCGATCACATTTTGGACAGCGTCGATCCCAACTCCATAACCGTGATGCACGGTTTCGTCGAGCCGTATCTTAAGGACGCGAAGCCCGGCGTGCCTTATCAATTCATGCGCGTCGGATATTTCACCGCGGATCCCGATTCCAAAGAGGGCTCGCCCGTATTCAACCGCACGGTCGGGCTCAAGGACAGCTACAAGCCCCAGCAGTAAGTTAATATCCGGATAATGGAAGAAAAAAAAGAAGTCAAAAGAATAGCTGCTCCCGAAAAGCTGAGCAAGGTCTGGATGATAATCCTGATCTTCACGGCTGTTCTTGTTGTCGTCTGTTTCGCCGTTATCCGTTTCCGTCAGAAGGACGACGATAACAATAACGTTCACGTCGATCCTGTCCCGACGGCTTCCGCGCCGGCGCCCACTGCGGTCGGTACGCAGGCCGCCTTCACCCCGTCCCCCTCCGGATCCGCCGATCCCGGAGTCCCCGCGGAGACAGAAGCCCCGCGCGTTTATTCCAAGACCGCCGTCGTTATCGACGGGACTACAGCGGTAATAATGGCGAGCCGCGAGGCAGCGGAAGAGCTTCTTAGGAATGTCGAAATGCATTTTATGAACGCGGGCAATATGCCGGACAACGCCGTTACCGAGCTCAAGACCCCGATAGAGCTCGTCGACGCTCCGGACGACGCCGAGACGACAGCGTATGACGCGGCGTTCTCATATCTTATAAGCAAAAGGACCCCCCTCGTTTACGTCAGCACCGCGACGTTCGTCGAGGAGGTCTATACCCAGTTCAAGACCACCGTCATAGAGGACGGCAGCCTGCCTGTCGGTCTTCGCATCGTCGAGAGATACGGCATGGACGGCGTTGAGCGCAATACGCACACTGTTATCTATTTCAACGCCATCAAGCAGTCCGACAAGATATCGGAATCCTTCACGGTCAGGGCATACGTAAACGCGGTGATCCGCGTCGGCACCAAAGACATCCCCGATGACTATGTCCTGAATTCCGATTTCGGAAAGGATCCGACCGACGCAAAAACGCTCGAATTCACCGTGCCCCTTAAAGGCAAGATCATCAGATACTTCGGCCCGTATCCCGATGAGTTCCACCAGGGTATCGATATAAAAGCCGAGGACGGAACGCCCGTTGCCGCCGCGTGCAGCGGCACAGTAGTGTCTGTAATGATCCGCGGCGCATATGGTTTAATGGTGGAGATCGACCACGGAAACGGCGTGACAACGCGCTATGCCCGCCTTAAGGGCGTGACCGTCGCCGTAGGCGACGCCGTCGAAGCGGGCGATATTATCGGCAGCGTTTCGGGCGATGAATACTCGTCCTTCCTGCACTTTGAACTTAGGATCCAATGTGTGGCATACAACCCGCTCAAGATCCTGAAAGAACGCGAATTCAAAAGCTGATCGGTCATGATCCCGTCGGCTTCATATAATCATTGACCCACAGGAGGATGCTCCCCGGCCGGGGAGCGAAAAAGCTATTATGGCATATTACAGGATCAACGGCGGAAAGCCATTGGAAGGACAGGTCACGATCAGCGGAGCAAAGAATGCCGCTCTCGCGATAATACCGGCGGCTATCCTCGCCGGTCAGCCCTGCGTTTTGGAGAATCTGCCGCTGATAGAGGACGTACAGGTACTTGCCCGGATACTCCGCACGATGGGAGCCGAGGTCGAGCTCAACGATAACGGCTGCATGCGCATCGATCCCACAAAGATAAACAATTTCGACGTCACCTTCGACATGGTCTCGAAGCTTCGCGCTTCTTATTATCTGCTCGGCGCTATGCTCGGCAGATACGGGCACACGGCGCTCCTTTTGCCCGGCGGATGTCACATAGGCAACCGTCCCATCGACTTCCACATCAAAGGCATGCGCGCACTCGGCGCGACTGTCGAGATCAAAAACGGAATCGTTTACGCCAAGGCCGACGAGCTTCACGGCGCGGAAATATACCTTGATATGGCGAGCGTCGGCGCGACCATAAACATCATGCTTGCCGCCTGCCGAGCGGATGGTATGACCGTCATCGCAAACGCCGCGAAGGAGCCGCACGTCGTCGACGTGGCGAACTTCCTTAACATGATGGGCGCGTCCATCAAGGGCGCTGGCACAGACGTAATAAGGATCCGCGGCCGCAAGGAGCTGCACGGGTGCAATTATGCCATCATTCCCGACCAGATCGAGGCCGGAACGTTTATGATAGCCGCCGTCGCCACGAAGGGCAACGTCGTGATAAACAACATTATCCCCACTCACCTTGAGGCGATCTCTGCGAAGCTTATGGAATGCGGAGCGCATATCACCGAGGGCGACGACGGCAGCGAGTTCTATCTGCAGGTGCAGGGCGGCGACAGGCTCCGTGCCGTCAACATCAAGACGCTCCCCTACCCCGGGTTCCCGACCGACCTTCAGCAGCCTATCATGGCGCTCCTCACTATGTCGAAGGGCAACAGCTATATCGTCGAGAACATATTCGAGGACAGATTCAACCATGTTCCCGAGCTGATCAGGATGGGCGCTTCCATCAACGTCAACGGCAGGACGGCTATCATTGAGGGCGTAGACAGGCTGTACGGCGCTTCGGTCCAGGCGACGGATCTTCGCGCCGGCGCCGCGCTTGTCATCGCCGCGCTCAGCGCCGAGGGAACAAGCATTATAAGAAATATCCACTTCATCGACAGAGGTTATGAGAATATCGAGCAGAAGCTTCGCGCTCTCGGAGCCGACATCGAAAGGGTCGAGGAAGACTGATAGGACAGCATTAAAAGCCGCATGTAAGGGTGCATTCGCATAAGGAGATGCGGGTTTTCAGCCCTTAATAAGCCCAAGGAACAAAACGATCCGGGGATACGCGAATATCCCCGGATATCTTTTTGCTTTACGGCTGAAAACCGCATGCGTCTCAAAAGAGGAGATTTTTGTGCCGTGCGGGGCGAAAAGCGCAGGAATGCTTTTTATAGTCTTTCGAGCATTTTCAACGAAGCATGGCGCAGAAAGATCCCTTTTGAGGCAGTATATCATTAAGCGAATGCGCCCGACGCAGCTCTTTTTATTGAATAATGTGTCAGCTGTTTTCACTTTCGAGTATGCTGTATGGCGGCAGCCAGCTCTCCTCTTTCTTCGAATCGAGCCTTGTCCACAGCGCGTCTGCGGCGTTTTTGATCCTGCCGCACATCTCGTTTTCGTCGAACGAAACTATCTTCCTGTTTATCATGAGTATCCGTCCGGCGCACATCGTCATGGTGCATTCCGCTCCGCTTGCGCCGAGGATCAGCTGGCTGTCGAAATTCTCCGCGGTGATTGCCGTCGGCGGCTTCCGGCCGAGTATTATGATATCCGCCGGCGCGCCTTCGCGGAGCGAGCCGATCCCCTTGGGGAAATACGTTTCCGCGAGCAGCCTGTTGTTTTCGAACAAAGCCTCCGCCGCCTCGCCGAGACCGACGTAACATTTGCCTGTTCGGTTCCTTTCGGCAAGCACGAGAGCCCTTGCGCTTTCAAGCATATCGAACGTGAACGAATCGGTGCCGAGGCCGACCTTGACGCCCATTTTCAGCATGTCCGCGACCGCAGCGGAGCCGACTGCGTCCGACAGATTGGACTGCGGGCAGTTAACGACGAACGCGCCGGATGAAGCGATCAAACCGAGCTCCTTTTCGGTCGTGTGGATGCAGTGCACGAGTATCGACTTGTCCGTTACGGCTCCGAGTTCGGAAAGTCTTGCTACGGGCGTTTTGCCGTAATTGAGCTCGCAGACGCTCCCGTCCTCCGTCCCCTCCGATACATGGATGTGGAATCCTGTCCTGCCGGCGTTCCTTCTGACGCTGTCGGAGATATCTATATCCGAAAGCGTGAACGGCGCGTGAAGGCCGAACATCGCTTTGATCCTGTCGTCGCCTGCGGTCTCCGCATACCCGATGAAGTTCTCGTTTTCGGCGATCGCCTCGGAACACGGTCCGAATCCGCATCTGTGGCTCGTTTCGTAGCAAAGGCAGCCTCTTATCCCGGCTTCCTTGACCGCTCCGGCTATTGCAAAGAGCGATCCGCCAACGCGCTTATAGCTTGCGTGATGATCGAAAACGGTTGTGACGCCGTTTCTTATGCAGCCGATGATCCCGGCGTATGCCCCGGCGGAAACATCGTAAAAGCCAAGCTCCCTGTCGAGCTTCCAGCTCCTTTTGCACATGTTTTCGTAGTGGGAACCGGGAAAAAGATCCTTCGGTATGTATCCCGCAATAAGGGACGAATAAAGATGTGCGTGAGCGTTGATGAGCCCCGGCATTATGACGCCTCCGCCGGCGTCTAAAAGCTCGGCTGTCGGATAGTCCGATTTCAGCGAGGCGTAATCTCCGACGCGTTTTATCACGGCTCCGTCCGTAAGTACGGCGCCGTTTTCATAGAAGGGCTTATCCCTATCCCGCGTTATCATGCGACCGTTTCCGATAAGATACATTGGCCGAATTCTCCTTACATATTGTAGAATTTATAACATTTTATCACCTGCGAATTTATTATGCAACAATGTATGAAGACCTTGTATATCGCGGGCGGCTGTGGTATAATGAAAAAAGGAATAATTTGTAATGAATTATTGATCCCACATACGGAGGAAATAACATGATCTGTTCGAAATGCGGCTACGTTGCACTTGACGGCGACGTATTCTGTATCAAATGCGGCAACCCCCTCAATAAGCCGGAACCCGCACGTCCCGAGTCCGTTCATTTTGAGGAAGCTCCCGTTCCTGAGGCCGAGGTCGATTATGCGGAGCCTGAAGCAGAGGAAACTCCCGCTCCCGTATTCGCTCCCGCCGAGGCCGAAGAAGCCATAGACAGCGCTGAGAAAGCCGTCGAAGCGGCAGCCGAAGAAAGCTCCTTCGATGCTGCGGAGCCCGTTAAGGAAGCCTTCGAGCCGGAAGAGCCTGCTCCCGTTGAAGAAATAAAAAGGGATCTTTTCGCTGTCAAGGCGCCTAAGCCCGAAGAACCCGCGTCTGCTCCCGCGCCCGTGCCCGAACCCGAGACCGAGGCCGTGAAGCAGGTCGCCGAAGAGACGGTCCCCGTATCCGATCCCGAGCCCGTGTTTTATTCAGATCCCGACGCTCAGGATAACGACGAATACGAAGAAGAAGAGGAAGAAGAGAAGCCTGCCCCCAAGAAGGCTCCCAAGAGGATCACCACCCGCATCGAGCGCCCGCTTTCCGTCTGGGGATTCATATGGCGCACGATACTGTTTTCGATACCCGTCGTGAACATCATTCCGCTCTTCATATTCGCTGTCGCTCCGGGTGTAAACAAAAACAGCAAAAACTATGCGTCTGCGCTGCTAATCCTCCTGCTGATCGGCATGATCGTTCTGGTCGTTCTCGGATTCCTTATTTTCACCTCGACCGATTCGACGGTGCTGCACGATTTCATATTCAAATATTTCAAGATCTCGATCTGATCGGACAAAAAAAGCATCCACCGGCTTGGCCGGTGGATGCTTTTTTATGGGTCGACTCCCGTGAAGATCCTGAACGCTCTCAGCGCCTGCTTCAGAAGCATCAAGCTTCCGTCGAGCGTCATGACGCCCCTCTCCCGAGCCTCGGCGACGAGACGGGTCTTGCCTTTTTCAAGATAGACCATGTCGAAAACGGCGTCGGGACGCATCGTATCGAGAAATCCGAGATCGGCGAAATCTTCCCTGTCCTTCATTCCGAGCGGCGTAGCGTTGACGAAGAGATCGGCTCTTTCCGAGCATCCTTCCATCAGCCTTTCGTCGAACGTCGTCGTTTGGCTCGGGCTCCTCACGAGAAGTACGGGCTTCGCGCCGTTTCTTTCAAGCGCACGGTACGCCGACAGCGCCGCCCCTCCCCTGCCGAGTATGAACGCTTTTTTTCCGTAGGGATCGAACCCGTGCTCCATCAGAGCGTCGACGAGCCCGTCGCCGTCCGTATTGAAGCCGGAATAGACGCCGTCCGAGACAGCCACAATATTGACCGCGCCGCAAGCCTCCGCCGATCCGTCTAAAAAGTCGAGATACGGGATGATCGCTTTTTTCAGCGGCATGGTCACGGCAAATCCGTCAAGGCCGGACGTGATCTTCTTCAGATCCGGGAGCATATCAGTATTAAAAAGGATCCTCGAAAACTCCGCCTCTATCCCGTGCTTTTCAAAAAGCGGAGCGTATATCTCGGGCGATCTCGACTGAGCTATGGGATCTCCGATGACAGCAAAACGTTTCATAAGCCTTATCCTTTGTATGGATTAATGACATTGTACCATATCGCGGTAAAATATGCTATAATATCCAAGAAGCATTTTCAAGGAGGAAATATGAAGCTTTTGATACTCAACGGCCCGAATCTGAACATGACCGGCAATCGGGAGCCTGAGATATACGGTACAAAAACAATGGATGAGATAATCGGCGATCTCCGTATCAGGTCGAAGGAATACGGTATATACATAGGGCACGTCATTACGAACCACGAAGGAAAACTGATCGACGAGCTACAGACTGCGCATGAAGAATATGACGGTGTGCTGTTAAACGCCGGAGCTTTGACGCATTACTCATATGCGCTGCGCGACGCGATAAGCGCATGCCGCGTTCCGGTCGGGGAGATCCACATGAGCGATATCCTTTCCCGCGAGAGCTTTCGCGCAGTGGACGTAATATACGACGTATGCGCGTTCCGGATAATGGGGTACGGCGCGGAAAGCTATTTCCTCGGCGTTATGAAGATACGGGATATGCTCGGCTGATTAAAACATGAAACAGCGGCCGCAGGATCTGCGGCCGCTGTTTTTTTATTTGATTTCAGTCAGAAGTCGGGGTTCAGTCTTCCTTCTTGCGGAACACAACTACGCCCGCGCCGGCAGCGATGGATACGATGCCGATGCCGACAGCACTCGCAAGACCCCAGGGATTGGGAACGTAAGGAGTGATCTTACCGTTGGTGGCAGTGTAGTTGAGGTCGATCGGCTCAGCGTCATCTACGCCCATGTAAGCGAACTGGTTGATCCTGAGCTTGAGCGGAGTTTCGGCTGCGAAGTCCTCGGCGGTCTTGAAGGTGATCTTGAGGATAACGCCCTCGGCGGAGATGGGTTCGTCGGCGCAGACAAGCGCGAGCCTGATGGAGCCGGGAACGGTCTCGTAATCGATGACGACGTTGTTATCGCCGAAGATCGAGCCCTTGGTCACGGATACGAGCGTAAGCGCGTCGGTGTCAAAGTCGATGTAAGCGTTGAGGATGTGCGCCTGATACACGCCGGAAAGCTTGAACTCGACGGTTACCTCGGTGTTGGGCTTGACGCCTTCCTTGCTGGTCACAACGAACTCAACGGGATCGGCAGGGGTGATCGTCGCGATCGCGTCAGTGGCGACTTCCTGGATGATGTAGTCGACGGGGGTAGCTTCGGTCGCATTCTCGGCAAGAAGCTCGAACTCGTTAACGGTAAGGCCGATATTGGTAACCTCGTCGAACGGGCCGATCACCTTGAATGTGACGGATACGACGGTGCCGTCATGCCTCTCGGACACGATGGGATCGTTGGAAGCGATAGCGAGCTTTACTTTGCCGGGAGTGCTCTCGAAATCGATGCTGACTGCTGCGCCCTCGCCGGCCTCGGTGAGCAGGCTGCCCTCCTCGACCTTGACTACCTTGAGGATGGAGGAATCATAAGTGATCACTCCGTCGAAGATGTTGAAGGAGAAGTTGCCGACGAAGCTGAGCTTCAGGGTGACTTCGGTGCCCGGCTGCGCGCCCTCATAGCTGTCCATCTTGATGATGACGGTGTCAGCGGGGACCTCGGTGGGAGCCGGAGTGGGTTCATCGGTCGGAGCCTCGGTGGGAGCCTCGGTGGGAGCCTCGGTCGGAGCCTCGGTCGGAGCCTGAGTCGGAGCCTCGGTCGGAGCCTGAGTCGGAGCCTCGGTCGGAGCGGCGCCGGCAAGATTGATGCCGCCGCTTACAACCGTGTAGGGTATTGGCGTACCGACGTTATTAGGCATGTTCTTGAACTCTTTGACGTCAAGAGTAATCGCCTGATTGGTCGTGCAGGTATCCTTGACATGGAACTTCACGGTGCAGAGCGTGCCGCTGCCGGTGAGGCACTCGTCAGCATTGGGGCACATGATACCGAGCTTTGCCCTGCCGGGATTAACGTCGACGTCCTTTGTGACCGTCCACTCGTAATCGGAAGCGTTGGCCATGAGCTCGCCGTTCTTGATATCGGACTTTTTCGCGATCTCGAGGTTCTCGGCGTCGTAGACTATCTCGAGCGTGAGGACATGAGCCTCGTAATCGCCGTTGATGCTGATCGCAACTTCAACGTCCGTGCCGGGCTCGGCATTTTCAACGGTCGCGACCGTGAATGTTACCTCGTTATCAGCGGAAGCGGGGACGGCGATCATGCCGATCACCAGTATCGCCGAAACGAGGAGCGCGAGGAACTTTTTCATTTGAGTACTCCTTCCTGAAAGAAAGATTTCTTGATTAACGGTACCCTATGCATAAGCAATAAACAGCATATGGGCATAGGTACACAATTACATTGATACTATATCACATATTTGTTCTGATTGCAATAGGAAAATGTGAAAAATAAATAAAATTTTTGTTCTTGTTATTTCCTTTGATACCGGTATAACCCTGCTTTTACAGTATGCTCAACGCTTTTTTCCTATGTGTGACGTTTTCCCCGAACCGCCGACGAAAATGCCCTCGGCGCCTTCCGCTGCGGCAAGCAGCTCCGCCGCGCGTTCCGGTCCGAGAATAAAGCATGCCGTCGAAAGCGCATCGGCAAAACACGCTCCGGCGTCCGCGGGTATCATTACGGACATGCTGACCGTCTTATCGGCCGGCATCAGCGTCGCGGGGTCGATTATATGTCCGTAGTCCCTGCCGCCCGCGGAGAACGTCCTTAAGTACGATCCGCTCGTGGACAGCGCCGTATCCGAGACGTCGACCGTTTCAATGAAGCCCGTGCCGGAAGGATCAAGTATGCCCGCCGTCCAGCTTTCTCCGTCGGGTTTCACGCCGTACGCCAGCACCGCTCCGCCGCAGTTCAGGAGGAACGGACAGCCGTATCCTTTGAGAATATCGGCTGCGCGGTCGGCGGCGTAGCCCTTCGCGATCGCGCCGACGTCGACGCTCATTTCGGCGTCGAGCAAGGTCACAGTCGATCTTTCGGCGTCTATTATCATTTTATCTATATCACAGTGCTGTGCGGCCGCCCTTAAGGCGTCCTCATCCGGTATCGACGCGTTCTGCGGATCCTTCGCCGCGTTTTCCCTTGCGTCATGCCAGAGCTTAAGCACGGCTCCCATAGCGATGTTCAAAGCGCCGTCCGTGAGCCGTTCGTATTCCCTGCCGAGCATAAGGAGCTCGATCACGTCCGCGTCGACGGCGACCTCCTCCCCCGCCATTCGGTTGACGGACGCGAGATTGTTTACTCCCTCGTATTCGTTATATATATCGAAGAGTCTGTGATACCGTTCGAAGCATTCGCCGGTCTTTCCGCTCATCTCGCCGAATACGGCGCGGTCGTCCGCATATACCGTCAGGGTGATCACCGTGTCGAAATAATCGAACCATGACATGCTGAATCTCTGTTCCCTCGGGGTACAGGAAACGAACGCCAGAGCCATTGCGGCGAGGAGCAAAAGCGCAAATGCGGTTTTAGCAGGTCTTGTCATATAAACAGATGCGGGCTGCCGTATGCGGGTTTTCGCCCGCATCCGACAGCCGGTCGTAAAACAGATGTATTTTTTCGCTTCACGCTGCGTCACACGGTCATCTTCTGCCGTAGCTTCCGTATCGGCCGTAGCTTCCGTAGCTGCCGTATCGGCCGTATCTGCCGTACTTTCCGTATCCGCCGTAACCGTATCCTCCGGACACATAGGCGTTGTTGAGCACGTATCCGATGAAAGGCGTGCTCGAGGTGGAAAGATGGGTGATGCCGTCGACGATCCTGTTCTTTCTGGTATAGTCCTGACGGATAACGTATATCATGCAGTCGGCATATTCGGAAAGAACGATCGCGTCGGCTATGATCGAGGACGGAGGCGTGTCGATTATGACGTAATCGGCGGCGTTTCTCAGATCCTCGACGAGCATCCTCATGCGCTCCGTGCCGAGAAGCTCGGCTGCGGCGTCGGAAGGCTCCCTGGAATTGATAATAATGAGGTTCTCGGCGGCAAGGCTGATGATCTCCTCGACGTTCGCGCTGCCCTTAAGGTACTCGATGATATCCCTGCTGTTTTCGTCTGCAAAAGCTGCCAGCGACGACGGTTTCCTGATGTCGCAGTCGATCAGCGCGGTCCTCTTGCCCTCGTGCGCGAGCGCCATTGCAAGGTTCGTCGCAACGGTGGTCTTTCCTTCGCCGGGCATTGAGCTTGCAACGAGGATGACCCTGTAATCGTTTTCGGAGCAGATCCTTTCGACCCTCGACCTCAAAAGCCTTACGGAGTCGGAGAAATCCTTGGAGATATTCGGATTCGCGAACTCGATGGTCTTGCCCGTTCCCCTTCGTCTGCGTCCGATGTCGGGGATATTGCCGAGCGAGCGGATATTGAGCAGCGACTTTATGTCGTCGGAGCTCCTGACGCTGTTGTTGAACAGCGCGGTGACTGTGATCACGACAAAGCCGAGCGCAAGCCCTATCGCAAGGCCAATGAGTATCTGACGCTTATATGACAGACCGTTGACGGGCGATTCCGGAATATTTGGCGCCGAAATGAGCGACAGCTTCGTGCTGCCGATAACGAAGTCGGCGACCTTGGGATAATTGGCGATGGCGGACTTCAAGACGTTGTACGCCATCTGAGGAGTGCCGGATTCTACGGTGATCGTAAAGAGGTTGGTCTCGCCGATCGCCTCGGCCTTTATCGAGGAGTCGACCCTTGAAAGGCCGAGATCCTGCTGTATGAGGTTGTTGAGAGCGTCGCTTTTAAGTATGTAGGGAAGCGTATTCGAAAGCTGTTTTGCAAGGTTTACGGAGGACGCGGCGCTCGATTTGCTTGCGTTTTCGACGTTGACCGTGAATGTCGAGGACGAACGGAACTTGGGCTGATAAGCGATCTTAGCATAGAGAACGATCGCCAGTACCGATACCGCGACGAGGACGACGAGTATCAGATACATCCTTTTGAAAGTATTGAAAAAATCCGGTATGAATTTTTTTAAGCTGAACTCGTTGACAGCGGCGCCTGATCCCGTTTCGTTAACGGAATACTGCTCGCTCCGGTCAAATTCGGCTCCGGGCCTCTCGTATTTGTCGCGGCCGTTGTTCGGATTTGAGTTTTCGTTGTTCATCCTGATACCCTCTTAATAGCTTTCGGATCCGGTTTCCCGGTTCCTTGCGTCAGATCTTTCGATCGGATCGTTCGTTTCCGAGCCGGAAGCATGCCTGCCGTATGAGCCGTAGCCGCCGTAACCGCCGTATCCCTTGCCGCTGCCGCCCTGGCCGGTGCCCGAGGTCGAAATGCCGAACAGATCGACGGAGCGGACGTTGTTGAATATGCAGCCCAGTACGTCGGTGCCGCTTGCGGTGAGCGAATCGAGACTGTCGTTTATCCTTGCGGCTCTTGCGCAGCCCTGCTTTACAACGAGCACGGCGCAGTCGGAGAGCTCCGCGAAGCATTCGGCGTCGCTCGCGAGGCCGACAGGCGGAGTGTCGATTATTATAAAGTCGTAGCAGTCCCTCGCTTTTTCGAAGAAAGCCTTCATTTCGGGAGACCCGATCACCTCGAGGGAATTGGAGACCGCCGACTTGCCGAGCATGAGTTTGAGAGAAGAGATGCCGTCGTAGCAGGGCAGCTCGTCCGGGGAGACGTTCCTCCCGATGACCTCGTTTATGGCCATGCCCCTCTCGACCTTTGCGTCAAGAGCCTTATAGATGGCGGGCTTGAGCATATCTCCGTCGACGAGGAGGGTCTTTTTGTTGTTCAGAGCAAGGGTTAGAGCGATATTCGCGGCGGTAGTCGTTTTGCCTTCGTTCTCGAGCACCGACGATACCATGAGTATCTTGTACTTTTTCTGCTTCATCATGTATTCGAGGCGCGTCCTGAACAGGCGGTATGTCTCCGCGAATTTGAAGCTCGTCGTGGGATTGACGATGAGCATGCTCTTCTTTTCGCCGTGCAGTCTCGCCTTGAGCGAGGTGTTTTTGCGTTCGTGATAGATGGATACGAGATTCGTGCTGTCGATACGCTTGTCGAAGTCGCGCTCGGTCATGACGTCGTCGCCGAGGATCGTCACGAAGGCTATTATAAGCGCTATCAGAACCGCGGCGGCAACGGCTGTGATCATGCCGTATTTGAGCCTCTGCGGGCCCTGGACGACCGAGGTCGGGATCGTCGGAGCGTTGAGTACGTCGAGCACCGCGTCGCCGAGTATGTTCTCGGAGACGATGCTGTGATACTTGATTATCCCGTTCATCTCATCGAACGCGATCTTGGGCGTTGAAGCCTTGACGCCGATCTGGATAAGGTTGGTGTTTGCAATGCTCTTTGCGGTGATAGTGCCGTCAAAGCTCGTCATGCCGAGCGACTCGGCGATCTTCTGCATAAGGACTGGGCTCTTCATGATGTATTCGAACGAGTCCGCGAGCCTTGAAGCGACGGAAAGGTTGGAATACACCTGATCCGCGCCGCCGTCCTTGCTGGACACGACGAGTGTGGATTCGGCGTAATACTGCGGCGTATATGTTTCGGAAATGATTATGTAGCTTGCGAACGCGGCGATCAGCGATCCTATCAGGATCACCCACCAGTTCTTGAAAATATTGTAGATAACGACGCGGAGGTCGATCTGATCCTCTTCGGACTGCTGAGAGTATGAGCTCCTCATATTCGGGTTGTTATCGTATCCGGGCATCAGTCGTTCACCCCCGTTACCACTACAAGGAGCACCGCGGAACCGACGTATTCCTCCTTGTTGCTGCATGTATAAAGGATCTTGTAGACGCCGGGCACATTATAATCGATACCCACGTCGTCGACCGTGAGCCGGCCGGCGCTGTATTCTGCCCTCGTATAGAACACGCCGCCGAGGGTGATGCCCTTGACGTAGCTCAGAGCGTCGAAATTGCCGAAGCTGTCGAGATAGACGATGTAATCGGTAAGCTCTATGACGGGCGTCTGCCTCGTTTCGGTGTACGTCCTGTCATAAACGTTTATCTCGGTCTCGAGGACTGAAACGTCGCCGAGACTGTTCGTGACCTTGAACTCCACAAGATGCGTGCCGACCGATGTGAGGTTATCGTCGGGATTGACAAGGCTCATGCGTATCCTGTCGGAGATATCGCCGTCGATGCAGTCGATCGCCCTTACCGCGCTCAGGGGATTGAACGAGGACGAATAGCTGAATTCGAGCGGCGCTATGATCTGGAACCTGGGAGAGATATAGTCCGTGAGGAAGATATGCCTCGAAAGCTTCGTTACGTTGTTTGACGAATCGAAAGCGGCATAGGTCACTATGCAGTGCTTGTCCTCGACGAATTGAGATACGCTTTCGACGACGAGGCTCGCCGTGATGTCGCCGTCCTCCGGGTCGATCGCGGTAACGTCGCGAAGCAGCATGCTGTGATCGGAAAGGCTCTCAACGCTGACGGAGAGCGATTCCGTCGGGCAGATGATGCTCGGCTCGTTGTTGGTCTTGGAAAACCTTTCCCACCATAGGTATGCAAAGAACGCCACCGCTGCGATGACGAGCGCTATCAGCAAAGAATACAATAATGCTTTCCGAGATTTTCCCATTGTCCCTTCCCTAAACGATCCCTGCCGCCGGTACGTTTTTGACCGCAGGTGTGCTTTCAGATAATTAACTAAAGTATTATATCATAACTGAACGCGTATGTCCACTCCGATTTTATTTCCCGTACCCCTTTGGATTGTTTTTCTGCCAGTTCCAACTGTCGCGGCACATTTCGAAAATGCCGTATTCGGTCTTCCAGCCGAGCTCGCTCATCGCCTTGCGGGGATCGGAATAACAGACCGCGACGTCGCCGGGACGTCTCGGATCGATCACGTACGGGATCCGGACGCCGTTCGCCTTTTCGAAAGCGCCGACGATGTCGAACACGCTGTACCCGACGCCGGTACCGAGATTATAGACGCCGACGCCGCACTTTTTTTCAATGGCGTCAAGCGCTTTTACATGTCCGCGCGCAAGGTCGACGACATGGATATAGTCCCTTACGCCCGTACCGTCGTGGGTGTCGTAATCATTGCCGAATACGTGGAGCTTTTCGAGCTTGCCGACTGCGACCTGCGTTATGTACGGCATGAGGTTGTTCGGTATGCCGCTGGGATCCTCTCCGATGAGTCCGGATGGATGCGCGCCGATCGGGTTGAAGTATCTGAGCAGCACCGCGTTCCACGGATCCTTGCAGCCGTTTTTGACGTCAGCGGCGTGGAGGTCGGCGAGTATCTGCTCGATCATCCACTTCGTCCAGCCGTAGGGGTTCGTGCACATGCCCTTCGGGCAGTCCTCGGTTATGGGGATCACGGCGGGATCGCCGTAGACAGTCGCCGACGAGCTGAAGATGATGTTCTTTAAGCCGTGCTTCCTCATCACGTCGACTAGCACGAGCGTGCCGTATATGTTGTTCTCATAGTATTCCCAAGGCTTCACGACCGATTCGCCGACAGCCTTAAGGCCTGCGAAGTGTATGCAGCAGTCGAAAGAGTTCTCGTCGAAAACGCGCTCGAGCCCTTCCCTGTCCCTGATATCTACCTTGTAAAACGGGACGGCGACGCCCGTTATGCTCTCGACGCGGCGAAGGGATTCGCTGCTCGAGTTGGAGAGGTTATCGATAACGACGGCGGTATGGCCGGCGTTAACGAGCTCGACGATAGTATGGGAGCCTATGTATCCCGCTCCGCCTGTAACAAGTATATTCATAATGCCCTCCTCAGTCTGATCCTTTCTCTGCGTCGGAGCCGGCGTTTCCCGTCTCCGCGGCTTCAAGGCGTCTTTGCTTTCTGCGTTTTGATCGGTAGACCGCACATGCGATCAGGAACCCGACAAGAGCTCCCGAAAGGTCTATCCATACGTCGATTATGCTCGGCCCGCGTTTTGCGAGTATCTGTATCGATTCGTCGATAAAGGCTACCGTGAGAGAAGCGTATAAGCACATCGTGGGTTTTCTGTTAAAAAGCGGCGATATCAGAAGGCCGAGCACGGCATACTCCGAAAAGTGCGCCAGCTTTCGGGTGAACATGTCTGAAACGGAAAAACCGAACAGTCCGAAGATCGGATTTAATATGTGATCCGTGATCCAGCCGCTCTCCCATGCGGAATCGGATATCGAGATCACGGATTGCGTCCATATAAAAACGATCACGACGACCGCCGAGATCAGGAGCGGAAGGGTCTTTCTGTTGTATCCCGGGAGCTTTTCGAGCAAATTCTTCATTTCAGTATTCCTCGCGGCGTCGGGGACTGTCGAACGATCGCCGCATGATCAGTTATTGTAATTATATTGTAATTATATAATAAAGCCCGGCCGTTTGCAACAGATGGGATACATGAAACAGAATAAAAAAGACGCGTGTTTTGAACGCGTCTTTTCGGATCGTCGTTTTACTCTGCGAAGTATCTTGCGAGATCGCTTATGTCGGCTTCGGTCTCCGTTCCGTCGGACATGCATTTGATCCTGACCCTGCCTGCGGCGAGCTCTTCGTCGCCGAGAGCGACGGTGTATTTCGCTCCGAGCTTGTTGGCGTACTTGAACTGAGCCTTGAAGCTTCTGTCCATGTGATCGAACTCCGCGGAGACGCCTTCCGAACGGAGCGTCTGAGCGAGCTCGAAAGCCTTCATCCTCGGCGCTTCGCCGTTCGCTGCGAAGTAGACGGTCACGCCGTCCGGTTCGGGGAACGCGGCGTTGTTGTTCTCCATGACGGCGAGCAGTCTTTCCATGCCGAGGCCGAAGCCCACTGCGGGGATCGACGGTCCGCCGAGCTCCTCGATTAGGCCGTTGTATCGGCCGCCGGCGCAGACCGCGCCCTGCGCGCCGATCCTGTTCGAGATGACCTCGAACACCGTGCCGGTGTAATAATCGAGGCCGCGGACTATGTCGGGATCGAGCACGTATTCCGCTTTTGCGGCGTCAAGGCAAGCCTTTACTCCTTCGAAATGCCTGCGGCAGTCGTCGCAGAGATAGTCGATGGTGCGCGGCGCGTTTTTGACGATCGCGCGGCATTTTTCCTCCTTGCAGTCGATTATCCGCATCGGGTTCTTTTCGAACCTGTCGCGGCAGGTCTCGCACATCTCCTCAAGATGGCTCCCGAGGAATTCCCTCAGCGCCCTGTTGTATTCCCTGCGGCACTCGGGACATCCTATGCTGTTTATATGGAGCATGAGATCCTTTACGCCGAGCTTTCTAAAGAGCGAGAGCGCAAGAAGTATGACCTCAGCGTCGGTCTCCGGCGCATATGAGCCGACGACCTCCACGCCGAACTGATGATGCTCGCGGAGCCTGCCCGCCTGGGGCTTTTCATAGCGGAAGGTCGGCGAATCGAGATAATATAGCTTCTGCGGCATGGGCTCGTTGAACAGCCTGTTTTCGAGGAAAGCGCGAACCATGCCCGCAGTGCCCTCGGGCTTGAGCGTTATGGAGCGCCCGCCCTTGTCGTTGAAGGTGTACATCTCCTTCTGGACGATGTCCGTCGTATCGCCGACGCCGCGAAGGAAAAGCTCGGTATGCTCGATGACCGGCGTGCGGAGCTCGCTCGCGCCGTACAGCGCGCACATCTCGCGTATCGTCCTTTCGATATAGTGCCACTTGAAGCTTTCGGACGGAAGCACGTCCTTTGTGCCTTTGGGGGCCTGTATGTTTATCATATTACCTCCCGTGCCTTGATAGGCTGTTCGTAAAGAAAGATCAGTTTTCGATTATTGGGACGCCGAAAAGCTCGGTAACGGTGCTTTGACGGACGGCGCCGTCCTTCCTGTGTTCGAGTTCGACCGTTACGGGTGCGATCGCTTTTTTCGCCGTTTCCCTTAGAAGGCTCCTCATTGCCGGTTCGCAGGCATAGCGGTAAAGATTGGTGCCCTTTTTGTCGAACAGAATGTGCAGGACGCCGTCCGAGAGCCAATGCGCGGCGGACGTATCCATCGCGAAATACAGCGTCGGATCCTCGTTTTCGAGCGTTGCAAGCAGCGCGGAGTAAAGCTCGTCCGCCTGTTTGCCCGCGCCGGGAACTTCGATCGGCTCGTCCGCTGCGGGGACTTCCGCAGGAGCTTTCACGGCCTGTGCGGCTTCCTCTTTTATCTCGCGGGAAGCGGCTTTCGTTTCCTTCGCGGTCTCGCGCGCAGCCGCGGACGCCGCTGCTTTCGCGTCCTCCGCAATCCTGCCAAGCTTCTTTTCGAGCTCGTTCATGCGGTCGGTGACGGAAGCGATATCGGCGTTGAGATCCGGACGGCAGATAGATATGAGCGTGCTTTCGAGCAGTGTCCTCGGCGTAGAAACGAGCTTGAGGTCGAGCTGGAGCTTCAGAAGCTCCTCCACCGCCCTTTCCGCCCTTTCCTTCGAAATGCGTTTTGCCTGCGCCTCGTAATCCTTCATCATTTCGTCGGTGCAGTCGAGTATGTCGCGGCAGTCGCCGCAGATCTTCGTCAAAAGCAGCGCCCTGAAATGAGAGGCGAGATCGTTTGAAAACACGCCCAGATCGCGGCCGGATCTGACGACCTCGTCCACGAACCGCAGCGCGGCTTTGCAGTCGGAATCGATGACTGCGTCCGCGGCCTTTATCAGGAACGCCGAGTTCACGGAGCCGAGCACGTTCATAACGTCGGCCTCCGTCACGTCGCCTCCGCAGAAGGAGAGACACTGATCGGCTATACTGAGGCAGTCGCGCATGCCGCCCTCTGCCGCCCTCGCTATGGCGACGAGTCCCTTTTCGTCGATATGAGCGCCGATCCGGTCGAGTGAGCGCTTCATTGAATCGACCATTTCGGACACGCGGAGCCTGTGGAACTCGAAGCGCTGGCATCTTGAAACGATGGTCGCGGGAAGCATCTGCGGCTCGGTCGTCGCGAGTATGAACACGACGTGTGCGGGCGGCTCTTCAAGCGTTTTTAAGAGGGCGTTCGACGCGTTCCTCGTGAGCATGTGCGCTTCGTCGATTATATAGACCTTGGTTTTGAGCTCGAGCGGAGCGAATTCCGCGCGTTCGATAAGAGCCCTCATGTCGTCGACGCCCGAGTTGGACGCCGCGTCGAGCTCGATTATGTCAACGCTGTTTTTGGCGAGGCACGCAGAGCATTTCATGCAGGGCTCGCCGTCCTCCGGGGAAAGGCAGTTGATCGCCCTTGCGAGTATCCTCGCGGTGCTCGTTTTGCCCGTTCCGCGGCTGCCGCAGAAAAGATAGGCGTGCGCGACGCGCCCCG
Organism: Clostridia bacterium; assembly: GCA_017614315.1. Classification (GTDB taxonomy): domain Bacteria; phylum Bacillota; class Clostridia; order Christensenellales; family CAG-138; genus UBA3857. The sequence goes on from JAGACA010000010.1 coordinate 124,850, forward strand.
ACCTCAATTGGTTGAGCAGTATCTTTGTTATATGCGGCTGTCCGATTATTTCGCCAAATCTCGACGGGCGAAACTTGCGGTAAAGAGCATTGTACGCCATTTTATTCGTTCCCGGATCTGATGATCTCGTTTACTCCGTCTGTCCAGAGCCTTTCGATGTTGTAGTATTCCCTCTCCTCGGGATAGAAGATGTGCAGAAGAACATGTCCGAAATCGAGGACGATCCATCTGCCCTCGCGGTAGCCTTCCTCGCGGCGCAGATTGAGACCGATCTCCTTGTACTTTTCGAGCACCTCGTCGCAGATGGCCTTGGTCTGGATGATGCTCGTGCCGCTGCAGATCACGAACCAGTCCGCGATGATGGTCTTATCGGCGACGTCGATCGCGATGATATCGGTCGCCTTTTTGTTCTCGAGCACGGAGATGAGCTTCTCCACCTGCTGTCTGACCTCCGCCTTAAGGCGGAGCTCGATGTCGTTTTCGAATATGATGTTATCCATTGTTTTCCTCCGGATCTTTGTCTGTCAAGCCGTTAAGATAGTCTATCACGCTCTGCGTCGAGGGGTTGACCGCCCTGCCGCTCCTTTTTGTGTAATCGGCGGAATGCCGCATAACGAGCAGCATGGCGCGGTTTATGTCGCTGTACGCCACGTCGCGTATGTCGTCTACGCCGTCGAAATCCCTTGACGGTTCGATCTTGTCGGCGACATAGATTATTTTGTCCATAAGGGACATTCCCACGCGGCCGATTGTGTGACAGCTTATCGCCGAAAGCACCTCGGGATCGGTCACGCCGTATTTCTCCATCGCGAGCACCGCTCCGAGCCTTGAATGGATGAGGTACGGGTTCTGCTCTTCCTCTGCCGTGATGAAAATGCCGTTTCTTTCGCAGTAATCGAGCAGCTCCTTGTTGGGGAGCTTTATGCAGTCGTGGAGCAGCGCGGCGAGCCTCGCCTTTTTCATGTCCGCGCCGTAACGCTTTGCGAGCTTTACGGCCTCGCAGCAGGTAAGCATGGTATGCCTTAAACGCTTTTTCCTGATGACCTCGCCGATGGAGTTCCTGATCAAAACGATATCGTCTGGCATATAAAGGGCGTTTTCATAGAGGAAATGCTCTGTGTTCATGGCGACGAGGGTATCGACCGGCTCGGCCTCGAACATGCGCCTTCTCACTTCGGTCGAGGATATGTCGGGGCCGCGGAAGGACGAAACAGTCACCTCGCCGCCGAAGCGCGACATTATGCCGTCCGCAAGGGAGCAGAGTTCGGGCTCGTGCCCCGGTCTTCCCACCGCCAGGATCTTGGCCGTGCGGAGTATCCCCTCGGGATCGCGCCAGTTCGGGAAGCTCTCGAGCATGTCCGCGCCGACGATCAGGTATATCTCGGCGCCGCGTATCTGCCTTTTGAAAAAGTCGACGGTATCGACCGTATAGCTTTTCCCTTCGCGCTTTATCTCGACGTCGGACGCCGAAATGCCGTTCTCGTGTTCGAGCGCGCCTTCGAGCATGCGGAAGCGGATATTCGCCGCGAGCCTCGCGGGATCGGGCTTGTGTGGCGGGTCGGCTGCGACGACCATAAAAAGCTTGTCCAGGGAAAGCTCTTCCCGGACATGCCGCGCAGTCCATATATGCCCCAGATGCACGGGGTTAAAGGTCCCGCCGAATATACCTATCCTCATAATAAAAGATTATACAACATTTTTAACCGTTTGTGAATAGCAATCGGAAAAATCGGAAAGAAAAAAGATATGTGCGATCAGGCTCGGAACAAGGCGCTGTCGGAGCGCATTTGCCGCGTGAGTTTTCGGGGCGGAAGAAGGCTTCCCGCCTTCGTTTTCGACTGTGTTTTTCTATCGGCGGCGGCTTTTTCGGGAGCTTATCTTGCGGTAAGGCCGCATTTTGCGAACCGCACTGCGGCGCTGACGGTATCATTCGTGACGCTTGCTCTCGGCGCGCTCGTCTTTATTGCCGTGAGACGCGCTCTTTTCGAAAAGCACCGGGCGAATATGCGTCGTGCCGCTCGTGAGGAGCTCATCGACCTGAAGCTTGTTATGGAACCGGATCCCTTCGGATCGTCAGCCGGCTCGGATCGGCGCGTATACGTATCGCGGTCGATCGACGCGCTTTCCGCCGACGAGGTAAAGGCCGCGTATCTTTCGTCGGAAAAGCCTTTGACGATCGTCGCTTTTTCGAAGCCCACGGAGGCGGCGGAGAGGCTCCTGTCGGAGCTTCCGGACGTTTCAGTCAAAACGCCGCGCGATCATTTGGGCGAAAAAGCGGCGGAATCGATCCGGATCGAAGAGAGCGAGATAGATGCACGTATCGTCAGGAAACACGGCAGCATATGCAGGCGTCCGCGGATAAAAAAGGAGCTCTTTGCCTTATCGAAGGAAAGAGCCGTTAAATACATCCTGCTCGGAGGCGTTTTGATGCTTATGTCGTTTTTCATGCGTTACGCTGTCTATTACAGGACATTGGCGTCGATCACGCTCACCGCAGGCGCGTCTGTATTCGCAGTCGACGCGTACGGGAAAGGCAATAAGAAAACCGCCCGGTAATGGTGCATTCACTTAAGGAGATGCGCCAAAGAGCGGTTCGTTTAAGATCGGCATCATTCAACGAAATCGAATTCCCATTCGCCGAGACGCACGGTCGAGCCCTCGGCGGCGCCCTTCTCTCGAAGCGCTTTCACTATGCCCTCTTTGACAAGGAGCTGCTGGAACCTGCGCATGGAGACCTCGTCTTCCGCGTTGGTCGTGTCGAGAATGTAATCGACCGAGCCTCCTGTGACGACGAACACGTCCCCGTCCTTTTCGATCTCGAAGCCCCTTTCGTACTGCGGCTCCTGTATGAGTTCTTCTTCCTCGAACGCCTTTGTCTTCGGAAGCTCGGGAAGTTTTTTTACTATCGCGTCGATAAGCTCTTCGAACCCGGATACCGCCGCCGCGGATACGGGGAAAATGGGTATATCCTCCTCGCGGAGCTCGTCTTCGAGCCGTTTGAGGTTTTCCTCGGCTCCGGGGATATCCATTTTGTTAGCCGCGATGAACTGCGGCAGAGCATGGAGCGCGGGGCTGTAATCGTAAAGCTCGGAGCGGATGGTGTAATAGTCCTCGATCGGATCGCGATCCTCTGAGCCGGATATGTCTATGACGTGCACGAGCATGCGCGTGCGCTCGATATGCCTCAGAAAGCTCCTGCCGAGGCCTGCGCCATCCGCCGCGCCTTCGATGAGGCCCGGGATATCGGCGAGCACGAACGAGGTATCGTAGCGTTTCACTACGCCGAGATTCGGAGTCAGCGTCGTGAAATGGTAATTCGCGATCTTGGGTCTCGCGCTGGTCACGACGGAAAGTATGGTGGACTTTCCGACGTTCGGAAGCCCGACAAGACCCACGTCCGCGACGGTGAGGAGCTCGAGCTCGACCTCGTATTCCTTGAGTTTTTGTCCCGGCTGGGCATATTTCGGCGCCTGTTTGGTGGGAGTGGCGAACCTTGCGTTGCCCCTGCCTCCCCTGCCGCCCTTCAGCACGCATTTTTCATAACCCGACCGGGAAACGTCGGCGATTATCCTGCCGGTATCAACGTCGCGCACCCTGGTGCCGACGGGTACGGAGATCCTGACGTCCTCTCCGTTTCTGCCGGTCTGCATGCGCGGTTTTCCGTTTTCGCCGCGTTCGGCTCTGAAATGCTTGGAAAACCTGAAATCGAGGAGCGTGTCGGTGTTGTCGTCCGCGACGAACCACACGCCGCCGCCCGTTCCGCCGTCGCCGCCGTCGGGGCCGCCGCGATTGACGTATTTTTCGCGGTGGAAGCTGGAACAGCCGTCGCCGCCGTCGCCCGCTTTTATGAAAATATGCACCTTATCGACAAAGTTCATTTGCTTTCCTTCTCCCTGTACGCTCTGCAAAGCTCCTTTATAAAGCATTCCCCGCATTTCGGTTTCTTAGCGGAGCAGACTCTTCTTCCGTGGAATATCAGCCAGTGGTGCGCGATCGACCAAGTGTCCTCGGGGATGTTCTCCATGAGCTGTTTTTCGGTCTCGGCGACGTTATCTGCGCTCGCGAGGCCTATGCGGTTGCTGACGCGGAACACATGCGTATCGACTGCAATCGCGGGCACGCCGAATGCGTTCGAGAGGACGACGTTGGCCGTCTTTCTGCCCACTCCGGCGAGCGATTCGAGACCTTCGCGCGTGTCGGGAACGCGGCCTTCGAATTTATCGGCGATGTCCCTGCACGCCGCTACGATATTGACCGACTTGGTATGATAGAACCCACAGGAGCGGATGTAGGGCTCGATATCGGCGGGCTCCGCTTTCGCAAGATCGGCGGGGGTCGGATACGCCGCAAATAGCGCAGGCGTGCATTTGTTAACCTGCTTGTCCGTACACTGGGCGGAGAGCACAGTCGCGATCAGCAGCTCGTAAGGGTTGCTGAAAACGAGCTCCGGCTTTGCGTCGGGATGCTGCGCCTTAAGTCCCTCGAGCACGGAGGCGGTCCACGTCTTATCGGGTTTGTTTTTCTTCTTTTTATCCATGCGGACAATTTAACATATTTTGACCGATTTGTCCATAGAGTTTCATTTTTTGCCAAGCATATTGATGAGGTTCATCATATCGCCTCCGTTTTTCATGAGTCCGGCGAGTTTTACGAGCATGGCGAGCTGGTTCATCTGATCCTGCGCCCTGTTGCCGCCCGCGTCCTGCCGCGGGACGTTCCTTGCGATCGCCCGTTCCTCTCCCCTGCGTCTTTCCGTCTCTATGCTCTCAAACGATACGCCGAAATCCTCGCCGATATGTCTTATCTCGTTCGGCGCGGAAAAGGGCGTCATGGCTGCAAGAAACGCGCGAAGGCCCTCTACGCCCTGCTCCTCCCTTATCCTTCTTGCAAGACGGAGCATCGGCGACGCCTCGTCGAAGCCGTATGACGGCGGTCCGGGCTTATAATTCCTTGCAGGCATTTTCTGCATATTCCCCTCCGAGATCCCGTTTTCGGTAAGTCCCGACGGTCTATTATATTCGCTGAGGTATCAATTTGTGAGCGCGCGGCATACGATTTACCGAAGGGAGGCGGAATATGAAAAGAAGCCTTAAGGATACGATCCGTGTAAAAGAAAAGCCCGGCGCGGGAACGGAGAGCCTTCCCGGAGATCTCGGCGCGCTCGCCGACAGATATAAAGGCCTGAGCGAATCGGAGCTTATGATGAACCTTTTGACGGAAACCAGAAGGCGAAAGGCCGACGGGAGCTTCGATATGGAGTCCGTAAGGAGCGGCATGAACGCGATACTGCCCATGCTCGACGAAGGGCAGAAGAGAAAGCTTTATGAAATAATCGGCAAAATGGAAAAGGAATGAGGCGTCTCATTCCTTGATAAAACCTTCCTCGGCGAAGAAGCGGTACAGCGTACAGGTCATGCCGCCGTTAGACAGCTTCCTGCGCTTGTCGGCCTTCCTGCCGTAAATGCGCTCGAATTCCCTGTGCGAGGCGATTATGTTCTTATCCCAATGTGTGAGCTTGTCGAACACCGTTCGCATCTCTTTATACAGCTTTTCCGCTTCGCGTTTTTCCATCAGGCGTTCGCCGTACGGAGGATTGCATACTATTATGCCGCTTTCCGCGGGAGGATCGAGCTCCGAGAGAGGACGGACGAGCCACCTTACGGTGACCCCCGCTTTTTTCGCGTGCTTTTTGCAGATATCTATCGCGTGCGGATCGATGTCCGAACCGAGTATGTCGGGAGTGATATCGATGACGAGATCTCTCGCCTCCTCGCGCGCTGTCTCAAAGGGTCTGCCCTCCGCGAAGCGCCATTTCTCCGCGGCGAAGCTCCTGCCCATGCCCACCGCCATGTTGCGTGCGATCATCGCGGCCTCTATGGGCATGGTGCCCGAACCGCACATGGGATCGACGAGAGGTATTCCGCGGTCATAGCGCGAGAGCTCGACTATCGCCGCGCCGAGGGTCTCCGAGATGGGAGCTGCGACGTTCCACGTCCTGTAGCCCCTTCTCGACAGTCCCGCGCCGCAGCAGTCGAGAGCGACCGTGACGACGTCCCTTATAATTCCGATCTCGATTATTATCTCGTCTCCGTCCTCGGGAAGGGATCTTGTTTTATACGCCTCGAACAGCGAGTCGACAATCGCCTTTTTGGATACGCTCTGGCAGTCGGATACGGCGAAAAGCGTGCTCTTGGCCGATTTGCCGTTGACGTGGATGAAGTCGCGGCGGCCGATGTAGTCCTTCCAGCGAATCGCGCGGACGCCGGTATAGAGCTCCTCGAACGATCTTGCCCCGAACTCGCCTACGACCATCAGCACGCGCTCTGCCGTGCGGAGCCACAGGCAAGCTCTTGCCATATCGGCGTATCCGCATTCGAAATCGACCCTCGCGTCAACGACTTTGGTCACATTTATTCCGAGAGCCGCAAGCTCGTTTGAAACGAGCGCCTCGATACCCATTTTGCACGTGGCGAAGAACCTCATACGTTCTCTCCTTCCGGCCCGGCGCCATGAGCCGGCTCCGCGGACATGAGTATAGCCGTGACGATCTTTTCGACCGCGTTGGTTATGCGCCTGTGCGTAGTCGAGAACCTCTCCGCGATATCGGCCGAGCAAGGCACGCCGCACTGTTCGCAGGCCAGCACCTCTACAGCGGCGGATAACGCCTCGGACTGTTTGGATCCGATCTTCGGGAATACGCCCTTGAGGTTCGCAAGGTACCTTTCGGTTATGCCCGCGGCGGCGTTCACGACCTCCGCCGAATATATGCTTCCCGCCGCGGCCTTGAACCTCGGGAAGATCTCCTTATACTGCTTCGGTATCGCGATGGACGAAAGATCGACGAGATTGACCCTGCCCTCTATGAGACTGCCGTCGAGCACCGCGAAATACGGTTCCTCTGCGCCGCGCCTTTTGAGCATTCCGAGTGCCTCGTTCACGAGCGATCTCCCCGCGTCGACGTCGGCGATGGATTCCCTCAGCGCGAATTCGGCCGATTCCTCGTCTACGATCTTCAGAAGATTGACCATCGCGTAATTGATATTGAACTCATGCAGGCTGAACGCCCACCTTACGGTGCTCCTCAGATCCGGATCGGTGCGCCATCTGTCCGTTATCCCCTCGGGGGTGATGCCGTTTCCCGAAAGGAGCTCCTTGACCCTGTCGATCACCTTGTCGAACGGGAGCTGATACTGGAGCATTGAAAAATCCCGTATGGAAGCGCCGCCCGCAGGATCGCCCTTTCCCGCGTGATCGAGGCAGAGCGACATATAGTACTTCGCGATATAATCGTCCCGGTCGATCTTGAGAAGCTTTGCGTAGACCGCCGCAGCCTCCCTGTACTGACCGAGCCTTGCGAGGCTCACCGCGAGACGGTGATTCGAAAGCGTGTCGTACGGCAGGAGCTTGACGAGCTTTTTGGCGAACCCGAGCGCAAGCTCGGCGCAGCCCGCTTCGAGCAGCGAGCCGTTTACCCTGAACAGCTCCTCGGGAATATCGGAATCGCAGGTCTCGAGCTTTTTGCAGATCTTCTTGATCTCGATCTCGTTGTTCTTGCCGCGGACGAACATGAGCTTCAGGCTCCATCCCGGCCAGTTGTTCCCGTCGAGGGCGAGCAGGCGGTCGACGTATTTTTCGCCCTCCTCCGTCCTGAAAGAAAGGAGGCAGGAGAGCGCAAGCTCGTAGAGCGTGCGTATGTCGTCGGGATATTCCTCTGACAGCTTTGTCAGGACAGTGCGGGCGCGGTCGAAATCGCCCCTGTCGAAGGCGTCGTTCGCGGCGTCCTCGTTCCTGAAGCGTTCTGCCTCCTTCGCATCCTGCAGAAGAGGCTCGTCGTCATCGATGGAATCGATGTAGTCGAGCGCGTCGAGGATGGCGTCCGTACGTTCGGACACCTCGTCGGTCATATCGAAGAAGCGGTTGAAGCAGCTCCTCGCGCCCTCGGGCTCGTTTAGCCCAAGAAGGTTGAAGCCGACGATGCGGTACGCCTCGCGCTTGAAGCTCTCCGAAAGATGCATATATGGGATCACGAGCCTGTCGGAGTCGTTGAACCTTGCCATATCGGTCAGGACTTCCGCGGCGGCAAGCCTCGTGTCGAGATCCTTGGGTTCGAGCCTCAAGGCTTCATTATATCTTGAAATGGCGTTCAGAGGATCGTTTTTGGCGCGCTTGATATCGCCCTGTTTGGCGAAGAAAGCGTGATCCTGCGTAAAGTGCAGGATCCTGCCCTTTTTATCCCCGTTGTCGCCGTTATTCCTCAATGTCATTTTCCTCTCCGGCGTTTTCGGCAAAGGCGAGCAGTTCTTTCAGCTCGTCGAGTCCGAATTCGTATTTCTTCTGGCAGAACCTGCACACGAGCTCCGCCCTGCCGTCTTTTTCGATGATATCCTTAAGCTCGTCCCTTCCGAGAGAAACGAGAGCGGATTCGATCTTTTTCCTTGAGCAGTCGCAGGAAAAGGCCGGCGTGATCTCCTCGCTGAACTCGGGATCGAAGCCGTCGAGTATAATACCGAGCGCGTCCTCGAGCGAGTTTCCCTCCTCAATCATGCGGGTGAGCCTCGTGATCTCCCCCGTCCTCTTTTCGAGAAGCTCGATATCGGACTCGAGACAGAAGGGCATGGGCTGCAAAAGGAGCCCCGACGCCGCGCGCACCTCGCCCGTTTTGGGATCGACCCTGACGCCGAGATACACGAGCGAAGGCTGCTGCTCGCTTTTCATGAAGTAATTGGCGAAATCGTTCGCGATCTCGCCGTCCGTGATCGCGCATCTTCCGACGTACGGCTCCTTGAGGGAAAGATCCCTGATGACGCGAAGCTCGCCGTCAGTGCCGACAGCGCCCGAAACGTCAAGCTTGCCGTTTTCCTTAAGCGGGAGCTCGACCTCGGGAAAGTCGGCATAGCCCTTGACCCTGCCGCCCTCCTTGCCGACGGCCACGAACCTGCCGGCCTTGCCGTCGCCGTCGAATATGACGGTAAGATTGTCGGAACTGTTTTTGAGCTGGGCGGACATCATCGCCGTCTGCATGAGTATCCTTCCGAGCGCGGCGGTCGTGACATGGGAAAGCGAATGAGCCTTCCTCGCCTCCTCGACGAGATCCCTCGCGGAGATCGCAGTCATATTAACGGTGCCCCAGAAAAGGAGCCCGCGGACAAGCTTGTCCTTATATCCTTTTTCGCTGTTTTCCATCATATCTTCCTTGCGGTGAACTGTATTCTCTCGTCCGTATCCTTCGGTTGTTCAAGCGTCATGAATCCGTACGCCGCGGGCTCGAAGCCCGTCTCGCGGAGCCATGACGATATCTCCCTAACCGAATGCGCCCTCTGGATATGCGTTTCGTCGAATCTTTCGTACTTAGCGCCGTTCTTTTTGAAGAACGAGAGCTTCATCTCGATCAGCTTCGTTTTCGCATCGTAGGCGTTCTGCCACATATAGGCGAGCTCCCGTCCGTCGTCCGCGAAGGTATTGTTCCCGAGAACGTTTTCGAGCTTATATCTGGACGAGATATCGAATAAGAGCAATCCGCCGTCCTTAAGAGACGCATGAGCCGAGGAGAAGAACTTTTTCACGTCCGTGCGCGAAGCAAGATAATTCACTCCGTCGCAGAGGCAGACCACACAGTCGTATTTCTTTCCCTCCGGCAGCGAACGCATATCGGCTTTTATGAACTTAAGATCCGCCCTTGCGAGGCCGAGACCGCGCTGTTTTTCGGCGGCGACCGCGAGCATGCCTTCCGAAACGTCGGAAGCGGTCACGGAAAAGCCCCTCCGCGCGAGCTTGAAGCTCATCTCGCCGGTTCCGCAGGCGCACTCAAGCAGGGACGCGCCTTCGGGTATGAACCCGGAGACGTAGTCCGCCCATCCGCCGCGGTCGACGTCCTTCATGAGCGTATCGTAAACGAATGCGAATTCTCCGTACTGCATATGGCGATTATAGTACATAAAAACGGCTTTGGCAAGACCGCAAAGCCGTTTTGAGCAAGTCTGACAGGTTTACATGCGGTAGATCCTGTATCTGCCGCGCATCCTGGGATTGCGTCTTCTCGTCCTGCTGGTGACGATCAGCCTGATAACGATCGCGAGGCCGGTGACGAGTATTCCGATGAGTATCCAGAACAGGAGGCCGTTGCCCTCGTAGCGGTGCAGGTATTTGTTCTTCGAAAGGATATTGAACCCTCCGCCGTTCGCCTTGAATGTCCAGACCATATCGTCCTTTACGTCGGACGTTATCACGCCGTTTTCGTCGACCTCGATCTCGACCGCGGCGAGAGTCCTGCCCTTTTTGGAGGAGCGAAGCGCCTTGAACTGCGAAACGATGACGTAGCTTTCGCCGTCTTCGGGAGCGCCGGCGATCACGTACTCGGGGAAGCCGAAATCGTCCTCGACGCGCTTATAGAGCGTGATATCGCAGGAAACCGCGGGGACCTTAGCCGTGCGGAAGACCTCGCCGTCCAAGAAAAGCAGGAAGGTCTTGTTTTTCTTGTCGTCCTTGGTATAGAGATTGCCGTTCCAGAAATACCAGATAGTGTATTCCGGTTCGCCGCCGTTCTTCGAAACGGTGATATTGCAGACGTCGCGCCTCGCGGAAGGCGTTTCGCCATCGACCTGTGTCGTCGGCGCGGGGGTGACTATCGGAACGGGCTTATCGGAAACGGCGCTTGTAGCGATCAGATCGCCCGTGAACAGCGGCTCGCCGTTAAGGAACAGCGTTACCGTTCCGATCTTGTCGCCGACGTTGACAGGCGCGTTAATGGCATAAGGATCCAGCACCGGGTCTCCCCATGTGAAGCTGTCGTCCGTAATGGCGTTCATGTCGTCGCGGGTGCCGGAGATCTTCTGGCCGGAGATGTCGACCTCGGCGGTCATCATTCCCCTGTTGGGATCGTTCATATCGTATCCGGTCGCCTGTACGTTGAATTCGGTCGGCACGTTGAAATGCGAAAGATCGTATGAAACGAACTGACGGAACCCGTAATCGAACAGGAGCTTGGCGTTCCTGAACCTGTAATACTGGCTGACGCCGCCCATGTTGTTGTCGCCGAGAAGCACCGCGACGAGAGTGACGCCGTCCTTTTTCGCAGCCTCGACGAGGCAGTAGCCCGCCCAGTTGGTCTCGCCGGTCTTGCCGCCGATGCAGTAGGGATATTTGTTGTCCTCGGTGTCGGTCTCCTTGGTATAGAGGAGCTTGTTCGAGGTGTAAATGGTCTTTCTGAACTTGTTGTTGGCTTCCTGTACGGTGTACTGCGTCGCCGAAATGATCTCACGGAAGGTGGGATTGTATATGGCGTACTTCATGAGGAGCGCCATATCGTAAGCGGTGGTGTAATGATCCTCGTTCTGGAGACCGTGCGCGTTTGTGTAATGAGTGCCGGTCATGCCCAGCTCCTCCGCCTTGGCGTTCATGAGGCCTATAAAGGCTTCCATCGAACCCGCCGTAGCGACGGCGAGACAGGCGCCGCAGTCGTTGCCGGAACAGAGCATGAGACCGTAAAGGAGATCCTTTATGGTGACCTTATAGCCCTGCTTCAAGCCGAGAAGCGAGCTGTTCGGGCCGAAGCCGTTGACCGCCTCGTACCCGCAGGTATAGAAGGTGTCGAGATTCTGGCAATGCTCGAGGGCGACGATGCAGGTCATGATCTTTGTCGTCGATGCGGGATATGCCTTCTCCCTAGCGTTCTTTTCGAAAAGGACTGTGTTGGTCTCGGTTTCGAGCAGAACGATATGCGGAGTCGAGATGTTTTCGAGCACACTCCTCTCCGCAAGGGCGTTCGTGGGCATAAAGACCGATGCCAGCATCAGAACGCAAAGCAATATTTGTATAAATCTCTTCACAGACATAATCCCCCATATTCGGCCTAAATTCTATTGTATCACAAAAAAAGCTTTATGTACACCCTTTGCATGAAAAATTATTTTTCTGTTTATTTTTGCCGCGGTTTTTGTTATAATAGTTTGAATGAGCGTATCGAATACGCCGAAAGGAGAAAACGGATATGATCTATCGTGTAAAAACCGAAGGCATGGGCTGCCCGCACTGCATCATGCGCGTTACAAACGCGATTAACGCTCTCGGCGCGGCTGTCAGGAATATGGAGCTGAACGATTTCACCGTCGATTATTCCGGCGATTCCGAGACTCTCCGCGAGGCGATCGAGGATCTCGGCTTCGACGTCGTTTCCATAGAGAATATCTGATGTCTGGCGAAAGGGTTATCGTCGGCCTCTCGGGAGGCGTGGATTCGTCGGTGGCTGCTCTGATCCTTAAGGATCGGGGCTATGACGTCGTCGGCGTTTTCATGAAAAACTGGGAGGAAAAGGACGAAAACGGCGTCTGCACGGCGACTGCCGACCGCGAGGATGCCATGCGCGTAGCCGAGAGGATAGGCATCCCCTGCTATACCGTGAACTTCACGAAGGAGTACATGGACAGGGTGTTCTCGTATTTCCTCGACGAATACAGAAAGCTGCGCACGCCCAATCCCGACATACTCTGCAATACCGAGATAAAATTCAAGGCGTTCCTCGATTTTGCGATGAGCATGGACGCGAGGTATCTCGCGACAGGTCATTACGCGAGGCTCGACCGTTCGGGCGGAAGGCTCAGGCTCCTCCGCGCCGCCGATCTCAACAAGGATCAGACGTATTTCCTCGCCGGGCTTGATTCCGCGCAGCTTGAAAACGTGCTCTTCCCCGTCGGGGATATCGGCAAGACCGAGGTCAGGCGCATCGCGCGCGAAGCGGGGCTCGCCACAGCGGCAAAGAAGGATTCCACCGGCGTCTGCTTCATCGGCGAGCGCGATTTCAAGAAGTTCCTTATGGGCTTCCTTCCCGCGCAGGCCGGCGACATAGTCGGCCTTGACGGGCGCGTGCTCGGCCGTCACGACGGGCTGATGTACTATACCATGGGGCAAAGAAAGGGTCTCGGCATAGGCGGCAAGGACTTTGGCACCGGCGAGAGCTGGTTCGTCGTCGGCAAGGACGTGAAAAATAACCTTCTTATAGTCCAGCAGGGCGAGCATGAGGAGCTTTTCTCGACTTCGCTAACCTGCGATAAGGTGAGCTTCATCTCGAAAAAGCCCGAGGACAGTTTCCGCTGCACCGCCAAGTTCCGCTACCGCCAGCCCGATCAGGGCGTGACCGTAAAAATGGCGGGCGAAGGCTGCGTCATCGAATTCGATGAGCCGCAGCGCGCCGTGACGAAAGGTCAGTGGGCTGTGCTCTACGACGGCGACGAATGTCTCGGCGGCGGCGAGATCGATTCCGTTACGCCGCTCAAGCCCCTTCCATCCATTTTCGAAGTATGAACACAGGAGGATAATGCTGTGAAAAACATAGAAAAATACATCGATCATACCCTCTTGAAGCCCGATGCGACGACCGGCGCTGTAAAAAAGATCTGCGCGGAGGCCAGGGAGCACGGCTTCATGAGCGTGTGCGTCAATTCCTGTCATGTGAAGCTCGTTTCCGAAGAGCTTGAAGGCTCTGGCGTAAAGACCTGCTGCGTGGTCGGGTTCCCTCTCGGCGCGATGGCGGCAGAGGCAAAGGCGTTCGAGGCGGAGTACTGCGTCGAAAACGGCGCGGACGAGGTCGATATGGTCATAAACATCGGCGCCGCGAAGGAAGGCGACTGGGATAAGGTCGAAAGCGATATCCGCGCTGTCACCGAGGCTGCGCATAAGGGCGGCGCGCTCATAAAGGTCATAATCGAGACCTGCCTCCTGACCGACGACGAGAAGGTCAAAGCCTGCGAGGCGGCGATGCGCGCGGGCGCTGACTACGTAAAGACTTCGACCGGCTTCTCGACCGGCGGCGCGACGGCGGACGACGTCAAGCTCATGCGTTCCGTCGTCGGCGACAGGCTCGGCGTGAAAGCTTCGGGCGGCATACGCACCCCGGAGGACGCAGAGATAATGATCGCCGCGGGCGCTTCGAGGCTCGGCACGTCGAACGGGATAAAGCTCCTGAGCTGACCGGCGGGGCTTTCCGCCGATAAATTTCGAACACCTTCTGTAAGGAATCCGGAGGATAATATGAAAAAGTTTTTGGCAATTCTTCTTGTGATCGTCTTCGTTACGGCTTTGACCGGCTGTTCGAAGCTTATTAAGATCCTTGATGTGCTCAACGAGACGGAAGCTCCGGCTGAAGACGTGACGCCCGAGCCCGCCGCGACTGCGGCCGCTCCGACCGACGCGCCGGAGGTCACCCTCGCCCCCTCGGAGGAACCGACAGGCGATCCGAACGAAACGGAAGCTCCGCCCGCCGACCCGTCCTTCGTAAGGATACTCGAGCCCGGTGTGGCTCTCGGCGCGGATCTTGACGGCGACGGTCTTGAGGACTCCGTCATGATCACACGCGAGGCGATCAGCGAATGGGGCGATTACGAGTATGTGCTTAAGATACTCCTCGGCGCAGATCCCGAGAACACCTATGTCTACGTCGTCGAATACTGCTATGAGTGCAGCGCCTGCGTCCTCGACTGCTATCCCGACGACGGCCGCATGGAGGTCCTGATCTCCTACGTCCATTCTTCTAACGACTGGACGACGGTCGCGTTCCGCGTGATAAACGACGGCGGCCTGATCGACGATTTCACCGAGTATTTCGGCGTCACCGAAGAAGCCATGCGCGCGTTCACGACCGAGGACGGTTTTGAGATCACGGAACAGACCGACGTGTTCGGCACGCGCATGCTCCATGCCAGGATGAAGATCACCTACCGTGGCTTCTTCATGGTATCGCAGGACTACACCTACGTTTGGGACTATGATGCAGATCCCGACACGGACGAGTATTGGGACATCACCCTCATCGCTCCTCTCGAGGTCGAGATCGTTAACGATGAAGGCATCGTCCAGGGCGCCTACACCGTTCCCGTCGGAACGAGGATCATTCCCGTTCAGACCAACCTCGACGATTACGTCATAATCAAGCTCCCCGACGGCAGGCTCGGCAGAGTGCAGCTCGAGATCCGTTCCTGGGAGGTTTACGGCGATAACTTCGGCATATTCATCAACGGCAGGAAGCAGGACGAATATGCCAAGATGTTCTATGCAGATTGATAGGAAATGACAACGATCATGAAAAAGACATTATGCTTGATCCTTGCGGCCGTCCTCGTGTTCTCGATGTCGGCCTGTTCGAAGATCGGCAGGATACTCGACGTGCTTCGCGAGACCGAAGCGCCGGAGAGCACTGCCGCTCCGGCAGCAACAGACGCGCCATCCGTCACGGAAACCCCCGCCGTTACCGAAGATCCGACTCCGGAGCCCACGGCCGATCCCACGGCCGATCCCTCGCCCGCTCCCGGCTCGGTGATAATGCTTGAGGAATCGAGTGTGTATTGCCTCGATCTCGACGACGACGGTCTTGAGGATCAGGTGACGGTGACATGCGAGATGATCAACGAGTGGAACGAGCACAGCTATACCGTCCGCATCATCCGCGGCGCCGATCCCGGCAATCCGTTCGAGTACCTTGTCGATTACTGTTATGATTTCTCCGCGTGCATACTCGACAGTTATGCCGGCGACAGCCGCGTCGAGCTGCTTATCTCGTTCGCACAGGATTCCGACGACTGGACGTCCTGCGGCTTCCGCGTGAACGACGAAGGCACCGCGATCGACATGTTCATCGGCTATTTCTGCGTGACCGAAGACGCTATGCGCGCCTATACCGCGGAGCAAGGGTTCAGGATCTCCACGATCACCGATATCTGGGGCACGCATCTTATCGAATCGTTCTACAAGGTCGGTCAGTTCGGATTCGACAGGCTGACGCTCGATTTTACGTATTACACATATATCAACGGCGGCGACGATACCGCGATAGTGCTCCTGCGTCCGCTCGAGGCGTTCGCGATCACCGATGAAGGGATCGGCAACGCGGTAACGATCCCCGCGGGCGAAGCGATATTCCCCGTGAGGACGGACAACGCGACATACGTCATTATGAAGGTCGCTTCCACCGGCAGGCTCATCCGTGCGGAAGTGGAGTTCCACAACGGCGGCGCCGGCTTGGACGATTGGGGCATATTCATTTCCGGAGTGAATCAAAACGAATACGCCGAACTGATGTATGCGGATTGACGCATTCCCGCCCTCCGATAAAAAATCGGAGGGTTTTTTGTAAAATCCCCTAACGTAAGGTATTGCTCATGACGCTGCGTAACGAGCTATAATAGCCCCGAAGGAGGTGAAAAGCCATGTCCGAAAAGCAGTACTTAGGCGGAATGTACTCTACCGGAGAGATCGCAAAGGAGTGCGGCGTTACCGTGCGCACCGTGCAGTATTACGACGCGCGCGGGCTGTTGGAGCCGAGCGCCCTCACCGACGGCGGCAGACGTATGTATACGGATGACGACGTAAAAAAGCTGAGGTTCCTTACGTATCTGCGTTCTCTCGGCCTTTCGATAGACGATATCGGAAGGATCGTATCGGAGGACAATTCCGAAAAGGTGCTCGAAGCGCTTCTTGAAGAGCAGATCGGGGCTCTTTCGGCGGAGGTCGATGAGAAAAAGTCCAGGCTGAAGGAAGCCCGGGATTATCTTTCGGCGCTCAGATCGAAAGAGCTTTCAAAGCTCGGAGAAGCCGGGGACATAGCCGATTACATGAAAAACAAAAACAAATTAAAAAAGGTTTATGCGGTGATGATCGTTATGGCGGTCGTCATGGCCGTCATCGAATTCGGTTCCGTGATACTGTGGATAAAGACCGGTATATGGTGGCCGTTTGCGGTCGGTATGCCCGTCGTTATCGCGCTGAGCGTCGTTCTCTGCGTTTTCTATTACAGGAGCGTCAGATACGTCTGCCCCGAGTGTCATACGACGTTCAAGCCCGGAGTGAAAGAATTCATTTTCTCATCGCACACGCCGAAGACCAGAAAGCTCACCTGCCCCGAATGCGGTAAAAAAAGCTTCTGCATCGAGACCTATCGCGAGGAGGATAAAGCATGAGTCCCGCCGTTCCCTTTACGACCTTACTGTCTTTGGGCGTCACCGCGCTCCTTGCCGCCGCTCTGCCGATGATCCTTCTTTTCGTATTCAAAAGGAAGGGCGCGGACGTTCTCCCCTTCTTTATCGGCTGCGCGGTGTTTTTCCTGTTCGCGCTGGTTATCGAGGGGCTGATCAATTTCGCTGTCAGCCGATCCCCCGCGTGGGATATCATATCGGGGAACATGATCCTTTACGGCGTTTTCGGCGGGCTGATGGCGGGCATATTCGAGGAGACAGGCAGGTTCATCGCGTTCAAGACAGTGCTTAAAAAGAAGCTCGGGAACGATATGAACGCCCTGATGTACGGCGCCGGTCACGGCGGCTGCGAAGCCGTGATGCTCGTGAGCGTGAGCTATTTGACCTACGCCGTGCTGATACTCTTGAACTGCTTCGGCGCGCTGTCAAAGATCGCTCCGGCGGATGCGGTGGATCAGCTCATGCCCATACTCGACTCTCTGACGCAGTCGAGCCCGTGGCTGATACTCGCCGCCGTGCTCGAGCGCGCGTCGGCGATCGCGGCTCATATCGCGTTTTCGGTATTCGTCTGGTTCGGCGTCAAGGACAAAAAGAGGCTCATCCTCTTCCCCGCAGCAATACTCCTGCACGCGCTCTTCGATTTCGTCGCCGTGCTCGCCGCGAACTATTTCATGCTTCCCGTCCTCGCGACGGAGGGGATCGTTTTCGCGATGAGCGCGCTTTTGTGTCTCGGCGCGTACTTCGTCTATAAGAAGTGTCGCCGATGATCCGATGAATCGGAAAGCCGGAGGCGGCGACCTCCGGCTTTTCTTTATATTATTTGACCGTTTTGTCGAGCTCCGCGATCCTTTCGAGGAGATCGTACACGCCGTCTTCCGAAAGTACGCCGCGCTTCAGATCGTTTGGAATGAGCCCAGCCTCGTCGTCGGAGAAATCCTTTTTCCACAGCTCGCTTTCGTAATAAGCCGCAAGCTCTTTGATCTTCGGCTCCATCTTCTCATACGCTTCGATCGACCTTTCGAGCCTTCTGACCGTTCTGCCGATCCTGTCGTAAAGCGCTTCGTTCCTTTCGATCCTCGCGATCTGCTCTGCGCGTTCTTTCTTTTCGTCGTTCATGCCGTCTCTCCTTAAAAAAGCCGGGGGGCGTCTTGCGATGATCCCGGCTCATGTCCACTTTATGACCGCTTCATGATACGGTCAGTTCATTCGGCCGCTCTGCCGCAGCATTTTTTGTATTTTTTGCCGCTTCCGCAGGGACAAGGATCGTTAGGTCCGACCTTCTTTTCGGCGACGAATATCTTGGAGGCCTTCCACTCCTTATAGATATTCGCCCTGATCTCCTCGGGCAGCACGTCCTCCCATTCGGGAAGCTCGTAAAGCCAGGGAGCCTTCGCCTCGTACATGTTGAAGAGGAGCTTTTCGAAATCGATATCGAGGGTGATCTCGGTGTCGTGATCGACGTCCTCTATCACGATCGGCGTCCTGAGGCTCGAATCGATACCGTCGAGAAAGCCGATGAAGTGGGTCTTTTCCCATCCGAAACCCTCGGCGAGGGTATCGAAGGAACCGAACCAGGTCGTCTCGTGATCCTTGAGAAGAAGGGCGTAAAGATCCTTTTCCTTCTCGAAGTAGTCGTTCCAGAACTGTTCCCTGTCCTTGTCAGAGCGCGAGGGATCCTGCGCCAGATCAAGCCATTCCTGATATAAGCTCATCGGTTTCCTCCGTGATCACGCAAGGAGCTTTTCGAGATTTTCTTTGATGCAGAGGATGAAGCCCTCGGTGGTCTCGATCTTCTTGTCGTCCATATCGGCGAGGAGTGCGAGATCCTTCGTCATATGGCCGGAAGCGATGGTCTCGAGTGAAGCCTTCTCGAGCATGTCCGCGAAGTGCATGAGCTCGGGCAGACCGTCGAGCTCGCCCCTCTTCCTCAGCGCGCCGGACCATGCGAAAATGGTCGCCATGGAGTTGGTCGAGGTGGTCTCGCCCTCAAGGTGCTTGTAGTAGTGCTTGGTAACGGTGCCGTGAGCGGCTTCGTACTCGTAATTGCCGTCGGGCGAAACGAGCACGGAGGTCATCATGGCGAGGGAACCGAAGGCGGTGGCGACCATGTCGCTCATAACGTCGCCGTCATAGTTCTTGAGAGCCCAGATGAAGCCGCCGTTCGAGCGGATGACGCGCGCTACGGCGTCGTCGATAAGGGTGTAGAAATAGGTGATGCCGAGCTCTTCGAAGCGGGCCTTGTATTCCGTGTCGAATATCTTCTGGAAGATATCCTTGAAGGTGTGGTCGTACTTCTTGGAGATGGTATCCTTTGTGGAGAACCAGAGATCCTGCTTGGTGGCGATGGCGTAATTGAAGCAGGAGCGGGCGAAGCTCTCGATGGAGTCGTCCTTGTTGTACATTCCCATCAGCACGCCGGGGGTCTTGAAATCGAATACGGTCTCGTCGCAGAGGACGTTGCCCTCGGCGTCGGTGAACCTGATCTCGGCCTTGCCGGGGCAGGGTACGCGGAACTCGGTGTCCTTGTAGATATCGCCGTAAGCATGACGGGCGATGGTGATGGGCTTATTCCACGAACGTACGGAGGGCTTCAGACAGTCCATCGTGATGGGAGCGCGGAAGACCGTTCCGTCGAGAATGGCGCGGATGGTGCCGTTCGGAGACTTGTACATCCTCTTCAAATTGTACTCGGTCATGCGCTGGGCGTTCGGGGTGATGGTGGCGCACTTGACGCCTACGCCGTATTTCTTGCATGCGTTGGCGGCGTCGACGGTGATCTGGTCGTCGGTCTCATCCCTCTTGACGAGGCCGAGATCGTAATACTCGGTCTTCAGGTCGACGAAGGGGAGAATGAGGTGCTCTTTGAGCATCGACCAGATGATACGGGTCATTTCATCGCCGTCCATCTCAACAAGGGGGGTCTTCATTTGGATCTTTGCCATGGTAATGAGTTCTCCTTATATCAATTGAATTTTGATCGCGAAATGATTATTCCTCAACGGGAAGCTCGCTCGTGCAGTGGGGGCACCTGGTGGCGTCGTCGGCGATCTCCTGCTTGCAGAAGGGGCAGACGCGCGCGGGCTTTGCGGGGGCTTCCTCTTCCTTCTTCGACGCGGCTTCCTTTGCCTTGTTGATAGCTTTGACAACGAAGAAGAGGACGAGCGCGATGAGAATGAAGTTGATTATGAAGCCGATAAGCTTGCCGTAGCCGAGCACGCTTGCGCCGGCCTCGATGGCCTGGGAAGCGGTCATGCCCTCAACGTAATCCGCGGAGCCTTTGAGGAGTATGTACTTCTCGTTGAGGTCCCCGGTATTGAAGATAAGGCCGATAAGGGGCATAAAGATATCGTTGACGAGCGACGTGACGATGGCGCCGAACGCGCCGCCGATGATAACGCCGATAGCCATGTCGACGACGTTGCCCTTCAACGCGAACTTTTTGAACTCTTTGAACATAAAATCACCTCCAACAGTAGTTAGATATATTATAAACCAGTAAACCGCCCTTTTCAATAGCGCAGAATAATATAAACTGTTCGGAGGTATCTTGTCAGAAAACCGTGAGAACGGCAATGAGCGCTGAAACGGCCGCCATAAGTCCCGCGAAAACGGCGGACGAAATACGGCCGCTCCTTAAAGAATGGATGAGATAAAGAACGTCGTATACGAAACAGAAGACAGCGAATAGAAGCATGTTTCCTCACCTGTTACTGCATATCCTCGCCGATGTATTTGTCGGCGTTTTTTACGGCGACGTAAAAGGCCGGGAGAAAATCGCGGTAGCGTTCCTTCCATAAGAAGGCGTTCCATCCCGCTGCGGTCGAAAAGAGCTTGACCGCCTCCGTACCGAAGCGCATGGCGTCGCTGTCGGCGCCGCGGCATTTCATAAAAACATTCAGCATATCTTCCGCGAGGATGCCCGGGAGCTCGCCCGTGAGCCATGCGTCTATCTCGCTGTCGGGAACGTCCGCGTCCTTGCCGTGAACGGCGGCAGTTAAGGTTATTCTCGCAGAGCCAGAGAGGTCGTTTCCGACGGCGAGCCTGCTCTTTTCAAGCGACAGGAGCACCGAGACCGTTCCGCCCGTATCCTTATACGGGAAGGTGACGACGCCCGTTTTGAACGCGCCTGTGACCATGTTGAGCAGCATCGTTTCATACCTTGTCAGCGTGCCGGTCATCCTGAAGCCGGAGAACACAGCTGCGCCGACAATCATCGATTTCAGCCCGCCCGCGCGGTCGCCGATCTCAACTTCGGCAAGCGGGTTTTTTCCGTCGCTTTCGGACTTTTTCTGACCGGTATCGGTTATAATGCCGTCATCGTAAACGCCGTATGCCGCGCAGTAATCGAAACGCCCGTCCGAGCATGCCTCGAGGAGCCTCGATACGCTCATCACCGTGACCATGCCCGTCTTCTTTTCATCGAGCATCAGCGCGGAAAGAAGCTTCGATATGTTCGCGTCGTTGTTCGAGTACATTCCTCCGATGAATTCCGACGCGCTCCCTTCGGACACTATCATGACGGCCGAGGTGCGTATCTTCAAGGCGTCGAACGAGGTGGATATGAGCTCCTCCGCGCCGCCCGCCTCGGCTGTCTCGCGGCTGAAGATCAGGAAATTCGTTCTGCTGAAATCAAGTGAATACGGGACGTTTCCCTCCATCTCGTTTATCGCCTCGAAGATCCCGTCGCCCTCTGCGGCGAGTGCGATCGCCCCGCCCTCCGCGTCGGTGTTCTGCTCCGAAAGCGGCCTTTGCAGGGCGAAAGTGTAATAGAACCTTTTCTCCCTCCCACGGTCTATGCCTATCGTTATAACGAAACCGCATTCGTCGAGCGGCACGGGATCGAGGCACGCCGATAGGGGCATTATCGAAGCGAAGACCGTTATCGCCGCGAAAAGGCGCATGAGCTTTGTTTTCATGAGGGTATCCTCCTTCCCTTTCTTATGCTTCCGACTGCCGCCGCAAGCAGTATCGGCACAGCCGCAAAAAGTGCGCCGAACCTCGAAAAGAAGCTTTCGGCGAAGGAGACGGCGGCGTATTTTTCCGAGAACTCCGCAGTCGCAAAGCAGAATACCGCCGCGGATAACGTGAAAACAGCGGGCGTAACGTCCCGGGCGGAAAACGATACGGTAAGCAACAGCGACGCCGAATAGACGAGATACGCGCAGGATATGACGCATCCCGTCAGCCACATCATTATGAAAAGCTTGTCGAGCCTTAAAGCGTAGCTCTGTCTGAGGCTCAAAAAGTTGATCCTGTAAAGCGGCATCGAAAGCCCCGAGAGTATCCCATACGGATATACGAGGCCGAGCGCGAGCTGCGTGAAGCATATGAGCACGGCGGATAAAGCCGCGGCCGCGGCAGCTGTTTTAAGCACGTTTCTCTTGCCGCCGAGCCCCTTTTCATTCGTTAAAAGCGCGGCGAGAGGCGGAAGCGCGAACGCCGTTCCCGACAGCGTCTTTCCTGCCGTGTCGGCGTTTACGGACGGAAGCGGGTAAAGTCTGCTGACCTCGAATTCCGGAGCGGCCGACGCTGCGGCGATCAGCACCGAAACGAATATGAGCCCCGAAAAAACAAGCGCGAGACGGCCGATGCTCTCGAAACCCTTCCACGCGATCAGCACAGTTACGGGCATTATGTAGAGGAGTATCCTAGCATAAGGCACACCGTCGAATACGAGTCTCGCGAGCACCTCGAGGAAGCCCGTCATGGGCTTTGCCGCCGCCCTGACGAAGCCTACCGAAACGACCGCCGCGGCGACAGCGCCTCCCGCCTTGCCGAAGGCGTCCGCGAACAGCCCGGCAAGGCCTCCTTCCGATACAGCTGCCGCCGGCAGAAGAATAAGGAGCGATATCATCACCGCGAGCGGAAGAGCGGCGTATGACGCGTTCCCGTTCGCGTACATCGTTTTGGAATCGATCGAAAACACTTCCGACGAAAAAACCGCGAGCGCCGCAAGCGACGTCCCGGCAGCAAAGCCTATCCTGCCCTGTTTGAGCTTCATTCTTCTTCCTCCAGTCTTCCGTCGAACGACGTGTTCGTCACGTCGTCCGGCCTCTCGTGCATGCCGATATCGCCCCGGAATATCAGAGGCCGTTTTCTCGCTGCCCGCGGAGCGAACGGCGCGAGATACGGCACTCCGAAGCTCTTTAAGCCCGCCATGTGGCAGGCCGCGGCTATCACCGCGGCGGAAAGCCCGAGAAGCCCTCCCATCCACGCGGCTATAACTGCGAATATCCTGAAATACGACGCGGCAAGCTGTGTCTGATAGTCCGGAATACAGAAATTCCCAAGTCCCGACGCGGCGACGATGATGAGCACGACGGGACTTGCGAGGTGAGCCGTCACCGCCGCCTGTCCCATAACGAGGCCGCCTATTATGCCGATCGCCTGACCTATGTTTCCCGGCACTCTCTGTCCCGCCTCGCGGATGAGCTGAAATATGAAAAGGAGGAGCAGCATCTCGACGCCTATCGGCTCGAACACCATCATGCGCGACGCCATGACCGTCGAGAGCACCTCTGTCGAGAGTATCCCGTGGTGATACAGCGTGAGAGAAAGGAAGTAGCCCGGAAGGAGCACCGACGCCGCGGCGCCGGCGTACCTTACGAGCCTGAGCATCGTTCCGAGTGGCTTCCTGAGGTACACGTCCTCGGGGCTGTTCATCAGTGAGAAGAATGTGACGGGCATTATGAGCGCGAACGGGCTTCCCTCGACGAGTATGCATACGCAGCCCTGCATTACGCGTGACGCCGCTCTGTCCGGTCTTTCGGTGGAGAGTATCTGCGGGAGGGGCGAATCCCGAT
This sequence comes from Clostridia bacterium, assembly GCA_017614315.1. Lineage (GTDB taxonomy): Bacteria > Bacillota > Clostridia > Christensenellales > CAG-138 > UBA3857. The sequence goes on from JAGACA010000010.1 coordinate 148,611, forward strand.
CGTCCTCTATCATCTGCCCGAGCATGCCGCTCGTGAGTATGCTCCCCGTTCTTATCCTGCCGAGTCTTCTTTTGATCTCGGTCAGGAGCGCTTCGTTAGTGACGCCTTCGCGATAGACTATCGCGAGCCGCGTGTTCCCTCCGCCGCCGGTAAGGCCGGTCTCTGCGACAAGATCCTTTTCGTGTATCAGTCTCCTCATCAGCGTAATATTCGTCCGAAGGCTTTCGGTGAAGCTCTCCTTCGGGCCGCTCACGACCTTTTCGTTTTCCGCGGAGCCAATCGCACGCTTCTCGAAGCCGTGCGTCTCGAGTATCGCCGCCTCGCTCTCGCCGTCCAAAAAGAGCGCGGTCATACCGTCCATAACGGCGAGGAATACCTCGTTCAAGGAGCTTACACGACGCGTTTCGCCGATCCTTATCGTGTTTTCGAGTAGCCCCTTGAGGGTGATCCTTTCCCCTTCGAAAGTCATCAGCGGACGGAGTATGAAGTCGTTTACCTTCGTGTCGTCCGCCATACCGTTCATATAGACGGCGAGCGACGCGCGTCTCTTCCCCGTCAGGAAGCGGCGGAGGACGACGTCCCCGTTCTTCCCGCGGTTGAATTCCTTTGAAAAAAGCTCGTACGCTTCGCAGACCGATCGCGGGAAAGGCGGTTCTTTTTCGTCTTTCGCCCGTCCGTCCCGCCACGCGCCGAAGGGATCGGGCGTACCTTTCTCTTTTTCGTAAAGCTCGAAACTCCTTTTTTCCTTGTCGAAGCCGACGATATCCGTTAATCTCATAAACAATGCTTTATCGCTCCCGCTTTTTTGTTTAGTCTTTCCCGCAATGGGAGCAAAAAGCCGTCTTTCGAAAAAATTTTAATATATTTGGTTAATATACTGTATTTACGGACGCTTTTCCATTATAATTAAGGAAGACAAAAAGCAGTTACGGTTTCGTAACGGTTTTAAGGAGGTAAAAGGTTTTGAAACAGCTTATGCTCGGCAATGAGGCCATTGCCAGAGGCGCCTGGGAAGCCGGCGTTCGCGTATCAAGCGCATATCCCGGAACCCCCAGCACCGAGATCAACGAAAACATTGCCAACTACAAGGAGATCTATTCCGAGTGGGCGCCCAATGAGAAGGTCGCCGTCGAGGTCGCTCTCGGCGCAGCCGTCAGCGGCGCGCGCAGCATGGCCTGCATGAAGCACGTCGGCCTCAACGTAGCCGCCGATCCGTTCTTTACCGCCACATATACCGGCGTAAACGCCGGCATGGTCGTGATCGTAGCCGACGATCCCGGTATGCATTCCTCCCAGAACGAGCAGGATACCAGGCTCCTCGCCCGCGCGTCCCACGCCCCCTGTCTCGATCCTTCGAACAGTCAGGAGTGCAGGGATTTCATGAAGCTCGCTTTTGAGATGAGCGAGGAGTACGACACCCCCGTCATCGTCAGGCTGACCACCCGTATCGCTCATGCCCGCACGCTCGTCGAGGTCGCCGACCGCGTCGAGCCCGAGCTTCGCGAGTATAAGAAGGACATCAAAAAGTACGTTTCGATGCCCGCTAACATGATCGCACGTCATAAGGTCGTCGAGGCGCGCGAGATCAGGCTTGCCGAGGACGCCAACGATATGCCCGCCCTCAACCGGATCGAGTGGGCTGACCGCAAGGTCGGCGTCATCACCTCCGGCGCCGCATACAATTACGTCAAGGAGGCCATGCCCGAGGCTTCCGTTCTGAAGCTCGGACTTGCCTATCCCCTTCCCAGAAAGCTCATCGAGGAGTTCGCGAAGGGCGTCGAGACGCTCTACGTCATCGAGGATATGGAGCCGTTCTATGAGGACGCCGTAAAGGCGTGGGGCATCCCCTGCTCAGGCAAGGACAAGACCGGCGTTCAGGGCGAGCTCTTCATGCACAAGATAGAAGAAAAGTTCGAGGGCGCGGCTCCCGTCGGCCCCATGAACACCGCAGACATCCCCAACCGTCCTCCGGTGCTTTGCCCCGGCTGCCCGCACCGCGGTCTTTACTACGTGCTCGGGAAGCTCAAGCTGACGGTCTGCTCCGATATCGGCTGCTATACTCTCGGCGCGCTGCCTCCCCTTTCGGGCGTCGACACCTGCGTATGCATGGGCGCGTCCATCGGCATGGCTCATGGCATGGAAAAGGCTCGCGGCGCCGAACAGGCGAAGCGCACCGTCGCCGTGCTCGGCGATTCCACGTTCTGCCACAGCGGCATGACCGGTCTTCTTAACATGGCCTATAACCGCTCTGTCGGCACCGTCATCATCGCCGACAACTCCATCACCGGCATGACCGGCCATCAGAACAACCCGGCGAACGGCAAGGATATCCACGGCGATCCCACCACCGCGCTCGACATCGTCAAGCTCTGCGAGGCAATGGGCGTCGCGTCAGTCCGCATCGTCGATCCGTTCGACCTCAAGGAGACCGAGAAGGTCATCAGGGAAGAGGTCGCCCGCGACGGTCTGTCCGTCGTCATCAGCCGCCGTCCCTGCGCGCTCATCATTAAGCAGACCAATAAGCCGGTAGTAAACGATTCCGAAAAGTGCGTCGGCTGCGGCATGTGCCTCAAGGTCGGCTGTCCCGCGATAATCAAGACCGAAAAGGGCGTAAGGATCGACCCGACCCAGTGCGTCGGCTGCGGCATGTGCGTACAGCTCTGCAAGCTCGGCGCTCTCAAGACCGCCGAATAAGAAAGGAGAGGTATTTATGTTCAACATCGTTATAGTAGGCGTGGGCGGACAGGGTACGCTCCTTGCCAGCAAGATACTCGGCGTGCTCGCCATGAACAACGGCTATGACGTTCGCGTCAGCGAGGTCCACGGCATGAGCCAGCGCGGCGGCAGCGTGGTCACCTACGTTCGCATTTCGAACGATAAGCCCCTTTATTCCTCCATCGTGGAGCAGGGTCAGGCAGACGTCGTCCTCGCTTTCGAGAACCTCGAGGCCGTGCGCGCCCTTCCCTACATGAAGAAGGAAGGCACCATGATAATCAACACGCAGCAGATACTTCCCATGCCCGTCATCACCGGCGCTGCGCAGTATCCCGCGAACTGTCTTGAGCGCGCGAGGGCCGAGGTCAAGACCATCGAGCTGAACGCCGTCGAGATCGCGCATGAGTGCGGCACGTACAAGGCGTCGAACGTGGTGCTCCTCGGCGTGCTCGCCAAGACCATGCCCTTCTCCGCCGACGAGTGGAAGAAGGCCATCACGAGCTGCGTCAAGCCCAAGTTCCTCGACGTGAACCTTTTGGCCTTCGACAGGGGCTACAATTACTGATATGTACGACTTTACAAAATCAAAGGATCGGTCGAATACCGGTTCGATAAAACATGATTTTGCGCCCGAGCCCGTCAGGGGTTCGGGCTTTATTCCCATGACGGTCGCCGACACCGAGTTCCCGGCGCCTCCCGCGGTCAACGAAGCGGTAAAGTGCGCCGCCGAGCACGGCTGTTACGGCTATACTTACGCCGACAAGCCCTATATGGAGGCGATCGCCGGTTGGCAGAAGCGCCGTCACGAATGGGAGATCGATCCCGAATGGTACGTCGTGACAAACGGCGTGGTCCAGGCTCTCGGCATAGCGGTACGCGCCTTCACCGACACGGGCGATTCCGTCATCGTGCAGTCCCCCGTCTACTTCCCGTTCTACGGCGCGATCGAGGATAACGGCAGGGTCATTGTCGACAATCCCCTTGTGAACGTTAACGGCAGATACGTGATGGACTTTGCCGATCTCGAATCGAAATGCGCGCGTCCCGAGGTAAAGCTCATGCTCCTCTGCTCCCCGCACAATCCCATCGGCCGAGTTTGGTCGGCGGACGAGCTTAAAAAGGTCGCGGAGATCTGCAGAAGGCACGGAGTTGTCGTCGTGAGCGACGAGATCCACAACGACCTCGTGCTCTTCGGGAACAGGCACACCGTATTCGCTTCGATCGATCCCGACAACTGCATCGTATGCACCGCCGTGTCGAAGACGTTCAACCTCGCGGGGCTTTCATGCTCCAACATATTCGCGCCTGACCCCGTGCTTCGCGAAAAGTTCAAAAAGGCGGCGCACACCTCGGGCTGCGGCTGTGTGCCGTACGTTGCGAGATGGGCGACCATCGCCGCGTACAACGAGTGTGAGGATTGGCTCGTCGGGCTCATCGATACCGTCGAGGGAAATTACCTGCTCTTAAAGCGTTTCATTTCGGAGCGTCTTCCCCGCCTTTCGGTCACGGAGCTCGAGGGGACATACCTCGCCTGGATCGATATGCGCGCGCTCGGCATGGATCATGAAGCGCTCACGAAGCTCCTCGTCGAAAAGGCGCTGATCTCGGATAACGATGGCGCTATGTTCGGCAAGAACGGCGAGGGCTTCAGAAGATGGAATATCGCGATCCCGCGAAAGACGCTCGAGGGAGCCCTCGAACGGCTTGAAAAGACTTTGAACTCGATTTAGGAATGACCGATCTTTCGAAACTTAACCCGCCGCAGAGGGAGGCCGTCGAGACCGTCGACGGTCCCCTTCTCGTGCTTGCCGGCGCAGGCAGCGGCAAGACCCGCGTGCTCACGTACAGGATAGCGAATCTTATCGAAAACCACGGCGTACGTCCGTGGGAGATACTTGCGCTGACCTTCACCAACAAGGCGGCGAAGGAGATGTGCGACCGCACCGAAAAGCTCACCGGCGTATCCGCGAGGGATATGTGGGTGACGACGTTCCATTCGTTCTCGGCGAGGGTGCTCCGCTTCGATATCGACGCCCTCGGCACATATACCAACCGATTCACGATATACGACGACGGCGATCAGGAGACCGTCATTAACGATATAATCAAAAAAGCGGGTTTTGACGAAAAACGCTTCTCAAAGGCGCTCGTCCGTTCCCGGATAAGCGAAGCGAAAAACTCCGGCGAGGATCCCGTCATGTATCTTTCCGGGATCGGCGACAATTCAGGCCGCCTGATCGAGATCTACCGCGAATACCAGAAGCGTCTCGCCGCGGCCGACGCGCTCGACTTTGACGATCTTCTCATTAAGACCGTGGAGCTGTTCTCGTCCTGTCCCGAGATCCTCGACAAATACCGCCGCCGTTTCAGATACGTTCTCGTCGACGAGTATCAGGACACGAACGTCGTTCAGTACGAGATAATAAGGCTCCTAACCGAGGAGAGCCGCAACATCTGCGTGGTGGGCGACGACGATCAGTCGATATACGGTTGGCGCGGCGCGGACATCCGCAACATACTCGATTTTGAGTCGGACTTCCCCGGCGCGAAGGTCGTGAGGCTCGAGCAGAATTACCGCTCGACCAAGCCGATACTCGACAAGGCGAACCTCGTTATCAGCAACAACAAGGGCAGGAAGCCCAAATCCCTTTGGACGGATAAGAAGCAAGGCGAACCCGTCGAGCTTTTTACCTGCGAATCCGAGCGCGAGGAGGCGTACACCATCGGGAGCATAATCGCGAACGGGCACAGGCGCGGCAGGAGCTATAACGATTACGCCGTGCTTTACCGCACGCACGCCCAGAGCCGCGTCATCGAGACCACGCTCCAGCAGAGCTTCCGCATACCCGTTTCGCTTATAGGCGGCACGAGGTTCTATGACCGCAGGGAGGTCAAGGACATACTCGCATATCTCCGTCTTGCCGTTAACACCAACGACGACGTGGCTTTCCGCAGGATAGTGAACGTCCCGAAGCGCTCCATCGGCGCGGCGAGCATCTCGGAGCTTTCGGCCTGCGCGTCGCAGCTTGACGTATCGCTCTTCAACGCGGCGACTATGGACGGCGCGATACCTCCGAAGCTTCAGGCCAAGTTCAAGGGCTTTATCGATATAATGGTCGAGCTTTTCGCCGCGCGAAGGGAAAAGCCGCTCGACGAGCTGTGCCGATTCGTTATCGATCTGACCGGATACATGGAATACCTTGAGGAGCAGAAGGACGAGCTTTTCGAAACGAGGGTCGAGACCATTGAGGAGCTTATCGGCGCGATGCGCCAGCACATGGAGGAGAACGCCGAGAGCGAGGCCGACATGCTGCAGTCCTTCCTCGAGAACGCGGCGCTGCTCGCGTCGTCGGACGACATCTCGGAAAACGACGGCACGGTGAAGCTGATGACTCTGCACTGCGCCAAGGGGCTGGAGTTCCCCGTGGTATTCATGCCCGGCATGGAGGAGAACATATTCCCCTCCTCCCGCTCCCGCGAGGACGAAACTCGCATGGAGGAGGAGCGCAGGCTTTGCTACGTCGGGGTGACGCGCGCCGAGCAGAAGCTTTTCCTGCTCCACACGAGATCGAGGATGCTTTACGGCGAACGGCAGATGAACATGCCGTCGAGATTCCTGACCGAAATGAAGCTGATCGAGGAGGATGACGACGACCGTCCCGGCTTCCTTAAAAGGCCGCAGTTCGAAATGAGCCCGTTCTCCTCCCCGAAGAGGGCTCCCTCTCCCCAAAAGAACGCGGTCAAAAAGCCGTCCGCGATACCGCAGTACGGGTTCGGGCAAACACCCGCTCCCCCGTCGCCCGCGGCTTCCGCGCCGGGAAAATACAAGAAGTTCCAGCATGTCGTTCACGAGAAGTTCGGAAAGGGCGTCGTGACGGACGTATCGGGCTCCGGCAATACGCAGACAATAACAGTTGACTTTGAAATATACGGCGTAAAGAGGCTCGCCGCCGCTTACGCCTCAATGAGGATCGAGGACTGAGATGGACAGGATGCATGAGCTCGTTGACGAGCTGAACCGCCTTGCGAAGGCATATTACGAGCATGACGCTTCGCCGAAGAGCGACGCGGAATACGACGCGCTTTTCGACGAGCTCGTTTTACTCGAAAAGGAGACGGGGATCGTGCTTCCCGACTCGCCCACTCACCGCGTAGGCGGAAAGCCGCTCTCGGAGTTCGAGGAGCATACGCACATCAGGAGGCTTTGGAGCCTTGACAAGGTCAAGACCTTCGGCGACCTCTCAGAATGGGCGGAAAAATGCGGGCAAAACGAGCAGTTCATACTCGAGTACAAGTTCGACGGGCTGACCATCAACCTCACATATGACGATGGCAGGCTCGTCTATGCGGCGACGCGCGGAAACGGCATCGTCGGCGAGGGCATCACCGCGCAGGCTAAAACGATAAGGAGCATACCGCTCTCCGTTCCGTACAAGGGCAAATTCGAGGTGCGCGGCGAATGCTATATGCGCATATCCGTCCTTAACGAGCTAAACCGCACGTCAAGCGAGCCCCTCAAAAACCCGAGGAACGCCGCGGCCGGCGCAATAAGGAATCTCGATCCCGCCGTCACGCGGTCGAGGAGGCTCGATTTCACCGCTTATGACGTTGGCTATATCGAGGGCAGGAGCTTCAAAACTCAGGCCGAGATGCTCGCGTTCCTCCGCGGGAACGGCCTGCCCGTAAACGATTTCTGTTTTTTCGGCGGTATTGCGGACGTGCTCCGTGAGATATCTTCCGCCGAGGAGCGGAGGTTCACCCTCGATTTCGATATCGACGGCATGGTCATAAAGCTCAACGACATGGAGCTTGCGGAGAGGCTCGGCTATACCGACCGTTTCCCCCGCGGCGCGATCGCTTTTAAGTTCGCCGCCGAAGAGCAGACGACCGTCGTCAGGGACATCACCTGGGAGGTCGGCCGAACGGGCAAGCTAACCCCGCTCGCGCATGTCGAGCCCGTCGAGCTGATGGGAGCCACCGTGAGGAAAGCGACGCTCAACAATTACGACGACATCAAGAGAAAGCGCGTCGGCATCGGCTCGACCGTGTTCATCCGCCGGTCGAATGACGTCATCCCCGAGATACTCTCGAGTGTGGATGACGGCGAGCCCGAAAACCCGGTGACGCCGCCAACGCGCTGTCCCTTCTGCGGCGCGCATATCGAACAGCGCGGCGCGCACATATTCTGCACGAACTCGCTCTCCTGCACGCCGCAGATCGTGGCGAGACTCGCTCATTTCGCCTCCCGCGACGCGATGGACATAGAAGGCTTTTCCGAAAAGACGGCGGAGCTTCTGATCAACGAAACGGGACTTCGGAACATCCCCGAGCTTTACGAGCTCACGACCCGGAGCTTCCACGGACTTGCGGGCTTCGGCGACAAGCGTATCGCCAATATCCTCGGCGCAATCGAAAAGAGCAAGGACTGCGAGCTTGCGTCGTTCATTTTTGCGCTCGGCATTCCGAACGTCGGCATAAAGACCGCGCGCGATATCGCGAATCACTTCTTAACGCTTTCGCGCTTCCGCGCCTGTACGCGTGATGAGCTCGTCGCCTTGAAGGACGTAGGCGAGATCGTCGCGGACAGCATACTCGGCTTCATCGGCGACGCTTCGCTCTCCGCGCAGATAGATAAGCTCCTCGCCCTCGGCGTTTCCCCGCGCGAGGTGAAGAAGGGCGAGGACGCTAAGCCGCTCGACGGGAAGACGCTGGTCGTGACCGGCACGCTCGAAAGGCTGGACCGCCGCTCGATAGAGGCGCTGATCGAGAGCCTCGGCGGGCACGCGGCGGGCAGCGTGAGCAGGAAGACCGATTACGTCGTGGCCGGCGAGAACGCGGGCTCGAAGTTTCAAAAGGCGAACGAGCTCGGCATAAAGGTGCTTACTGAAAAAGAATTCTTCGAATTGATCGGTGAATGACATGAGGATAGGAAAGCTTTCAAACGAACAGCTCGACAGGCTGATACTCGATAAGCTCACCCACTCCCGGCGCGAGGTCATCTGTGCGCCGAGCGTCGGCGTGGACTGCACCGCCGTGCGTCCCGAAAGCGGGCTCGCGGTGCTGTCCTGCGATCCCATAACCGCGGCGGAGACCGGCATAGGCCGTCTTACGGTGAACGTTTCCGCGAACGACGCCGCCGCGTCCGGCGCAGAGCCCATCGGCCTTATGGTGACGCTGCTCCTCCCCCCTTCCGTTACGGAGGAGGACGTCGACAGGCTGATGGACGAGCTCATAGACGCCGCAGCGAAGGCGAACATCGACATAATCGGCGGACATACCGAGATCACCCCCGCCGTTAACCGCATAGTCACCTGCGCGACTGTCATCGCGTCGCCCGTAGACGGGAGGTTTATCTCACCGAAGGGCGTCGAGGACGGCGACTGTATCGTGATAACGAAGCACGCCGGGCTTGAGGGCGCGATGATCATGGCGGACAAGCTCCCCGAGGGGCAGTCCGTTTTGACCGAGGCCGATAGAAACGCGGTCCGCGCGTTCGCCGACGAGACGAGCGTCGTCCGCGAGGGACTTTACGCCGCAAAGCACGGAGCGCACGCGATGCACGACGTGACGGAGGGTGGAGTACTCGGCGCGCTTTGGGAGATGAGCACCGCCTCCGGTATGGGCATCGAGTTCGACAGGGCTCTCATTCCCGTCCACCCGCTCACGAAAAAGCTTGCGGACTATTACGATATAGACGTTTACAAGCTGATCTCCTCCGGCAGCATGCTTATATCCTGCGCGGACGGAGAGGCGCTTGTGAAGGGACTGAAGCGCGAGGGCGTCGCCGCGGCCGTAATAGGCAGGGCGAGCTCTTTGTTCGCCTCCGTCAGGGATAAACAAGGAAACGCCGTCGAGCCTCCCGAGGCCGACGAGATCTATAAGGTTTAAGAAAGGAAGCACTCCATGTCCTGTACGACTGTTTTGGTAGGCAAAGCCGCCTCGAACGACAATTCCACGATGATCGCCCGCACGGACGACGGACATTTCGACACAAAGAAGCTCGTCGTCGTCGAGCCCAAGGATCAGAAACGCAAATACAAGTCGGTCATCTCGCACGTCGAGATCGAGCTTCCCGACGATCCCATGCGCTACACCGCCTGTCCCAGCGTCGATCCGAAGGACGGCGTCTGGGCGGCGACCGGCATAAACGCCGCGAACGTCGGAATGACGGCTACCGAGACGATCACGTCTAATCCCCGCGTGCTGGCGGCGGATCCGCTCGTCGAGTACAAAAAGGCGAAAAAGCGCAGCGAAAAGGATATCCCCGGCGGTATCGGCGAGGAGGATATCGTCGTGCTGGTCCTGCCGTACATCCGCTCCGCGCGCGAGGGCGTCCTGCGTTTGGCAGAGCTTATTGAAAAATACGGCACATACGAATCGAACGGCATCGCGTTCAACGACGAAAAGGAGATCTGGTGGATGGAAACCATAGGCGGTCATCACTGGATGGCGAAGCGCGTGCCCGACGACGTCGTGGTGATCATGCCCAACCGTTTCGGCATGGACAGCTTCGATCTCGACGACGCCTTCGGAAAGAAGAAGGCGCATATGTGCTCGAAGGATCTCCGCGAGTTCATTAAGGAGAACGACCTCGATCTCAATATGGGCGGCGCGTTCGATCCGAGAAAGGTATTCGGTTCCGACAGCGATCAGGATCATATCTACAACACCCCGAGGGCGTGGTTCATGGGACGATATCTCACCCCGCGCACTCACAAGTGGGACGGTCCCGACGCCGAGTACACGCCGGAGAACGGCGATATCCCCTGGTGCTTTGTTCCCGAGAGGAAGATCGCGGTCGAGGACGTGAAGTACATGCTCTCGTCGAACTTCCAGGGCACGCCGTACAACCCCTATCTCAATCAGGATACCGGCATGCGCGGCAAGTACCGCTCCATCGGCATAAACCGCACGGGCGTCACCTCCGTATGCCAGATAAGGACGGGCGTTCCCGAGGCGATCCGAGGCATAGAATGGATCTGCTTTGCCTCCACCACGTTCGACGCGCTCCTGCCCGTTTATCCGAACGTGCCGAAGATGCCGAAATACCTCTCGGACGTTACGCTCGACGTTTCGACCGAGAACTTCTATTGGACGAGCGCGCTGATCGGCGCTTTGGCCGACCACAGCTACAACACCTGTATCCAGCACATTCAGCGCTATCAGTTCACCGTGATGGCGAAGGGACGCGGACTGATCGGCGAGTACGACAAGAAATACGCCGATGAGCCCGACGAAAAGACGCTGATCGAGGCGAACGAGGCGCTCGCGAAGATGGCGAAGGAGCAGGCGACTTCCACGCTCGGAAAGGTGCTTTACGAGTCGAGCGTCACTATGAAGAACGGTTACAGCAGGGCCGACAACTGAAGCCCGAACAAAAAAGCCGGGGAGCAAAAGCTCCCCGGCTTTTAATGTGTTTTTACCTTATGCCGACCCTCTCGAACACGAGGTCGAGCGTCTTCTGCGCTCTCTCCCCAGCCTCGGCCGCGCCCTTTTTGAGCACTCCGTCGAGGTATTCCCTGTCCGCGAGTATGCGGCGGTATTCGGCCTGTACGGGCTCGAGCTCGGCAATAACGGCGTCTGCGACGCAGGTCTTGAGCCTGCCGTAGCCGCAGCCCTCGAAATCCTTCACCGCCTCGTCCATCGTCTTGCCCGTGCAGGCGCAGTAGATGGTGAGGAGGTTGTTGCAGCCGTATCTGCCCTCGGCGTAAGCTATGGTCGGCTCGCAGTCGGTTACCGCTTTCTTGAACTTTTTCATTATGACGGCGGGATCGTCGAGGAGCGATATGTAGCCGTTGGGATTCGTATCGGTCTTCGACATCTTATGTTCTGGATCCTGGAGCCCCATTATCCTCGCGCCGAACTTCGGCATAACGGGCTCGGGTACGACGAAGGTCTCGCCGAAAGCGTTGTTGAAGCGGATGGCAATATTCCTCGCAAGCTCGACGTGCTGCTTCTGATCGTCGCCCACGGGGACCTGATCGGCGCCGTAGATGAGTATGTCCGCCGCCATGAGCACGGGATAGGTGTAAAGCCCCGCGTTGATGTTGTCGGCATGCTTCTGGGATTTATCCTTGAACTGCGTCATGCGGTTGAGCTCGCCCATATAGGTGACGCAGCCGAGCACCCATGACAGCTCCGCGTGCTGATGCACGTGGCTCTGAACGAACAGCGGACTCCTTGTCGGATCGATGCCGCACGCCATGAGGAGCGCAGCCATCGAACGCGTCTGCTCGCGAAGCTCTTTGGGATCGTTCCTGACCGTCAGCGCGTGAAGATCCGCGACCATATAATAGCAGTAGTTTTCATCCTGCTGAAGAAGGCGCCAGTTGCGGAGAGCCCCAATATAATTGCCGAGCGTCGGAATGCCGGTTGGCTTGATACCGCTTAAGATGATGTTTTTGTCCATTTCGGAACCCTCCTTTTTTTAGAATTCAATTAACGCGTATTATAGCACATAAACATTTCTTCGTCAACAACTTCGACAAATGCGAGAAGGATATCCCTCACGAGCCCGATGGCCTCGGGGGACAAGTTTTCCCATGTGTCCAGTCTGAAATGATAATAGGGTGACGGCTTATGGGCAGCGGCGCAGACAGCTGCGGCTTTTACTCCGTGCCTTGAGAATGCGTCCGCATCCGTCGCGCCGGGAAAAAAAGTCCGTCAGAGGGATATCGACGCCGCATTTCAGACCCGCCTTATGAATAATAGAGCAGACCCGAGCGCTGTTTCTCTGCGTAAAGAACATGCCCCGGTGATAGATCTTCAGCTCGTCGATATCGTGTATGGTGTCAACGGCGATGACGAGCGCGTTCTTCAGTTCTTCCGCATGCTCTCGGGCAAATGCCTCCGCTCGGAGCTTATTGCCGCCTTCCTTTCCGCGAAAACATTGAACGAACGCTTTTCCCGAAAGAATAGATCGACCGGCGACTTATAAAAGACGAATTCGAAGAGCAGCGTACAGGATCCGGTCAGATACACTAAAGCGCTGACTGTATTGAGCGCCGAATTTTTAAGATGATACGACAGCCATACCGAAATAACGGCAAGGATTCCGCAGTTCCCGGCAGCGTGCAGGCTCCCGGTGAATGCGTCGGGGCTCATTGAAAAGCTGTGCTTCGCAACCTTGTCAGTCCATGAGCTGAGCTCCCCCGCCATCGCTGAAAGACATTCCTTGACAGACCTCGATCCGGGGCTTCTTCGTCTGAATTCGGACGATACCTCCCGGATCCTTTTGATGATCCATTTTGTTCCGTTCTCCACGATAAACAGCATGCGCTGTTTATCTGGAAACTATCCGGAATAAAAGGCCGCGGGCAGATCGCCCGCGGCACATAAAACGATCATCCTTATTATCAGATGCCCATTTCCTCCTTGACTTCCTTGAAGCACTTGACTGCGAAGTCGAGATCCTCCTTGGTGTGACCGGCGGAGACCTGCGTCCTGATCCTGTCCTTGCCCTTCGGCACGACGGGATAGCAGAAGCCGACTACGTACACGCCCTTGTCGAGCATGCGGCGCGCGAATTCCTGCGCGATCTTCGGATCGTACAGCATGACGGGAACGATCGGATGAGTGCTCTCGATCACGTCGAAGCCGATCTTGCCGAGCTGCTCGCGGAAATACCTGGTGTTCTCATGCACCTTGTCGCGGAGAGCGGTGGACTCCTCCAGCATCTCTATGACCTTGATCGAAGCGGCGCAGATGGCCGGAGCGAGGGTATTCGAGAAGAGGTAAGGACGGGACTTCTGACGGAGCATGTCGATTATCTCCTGCCTGGCGCAGGTGTAGCCGCCGGACGCGCCGCCCATGGCCTTGCCGAGGGTGCCGGTGATGATGTCGACGCGGCCCATCACTCCGCAGGCCTCGTGAGTGCCCTTGCCGTGCTCTCCCATGAAGCCGACCGCGTGGCTGTCGTCGACCATGACGAGAGCGTCGTACTCATCGGCGAGATCGCAGATGGCGGGAAGGTTGGCGATTATGCCGTCCATGGAGAAAACGCCGTCGGTGGCGATCAGCTTGATGCGGCAGTCCTTCGCGGCCTCGAGCTGGGCGCGGAGGTCTTCCATGTTGTTGTTCTTATAGCGGAACCTTTTGGCCTTGCAGAGGCGTACGCCGTCGATGATCGAAGCGTGGTTGAGCTCGTCGGAGATGATGGCGTCGTCCGGTCCGAGGATGGTCTCGAACAAGCCGCCGTTCGCGTCGAAGCAGGAGGTGTAAAGTATGCAGTCGTCTGTTCCGATGAAGTCGGCGAGCTTACGCTCGAGCTTCTTGTGGATCTCCTGCGTGCCGCAGATGAAGCGTACGGAGGAAAGGCCGTAGCCCCACTTGTCATAGCTCGCCTTGGCGGCGGCGATGATCTCGGGATTATTGGCAAGACCGAGATAGTTGTTGGCGCACATGTTGAGGACGCATTTGGCCTTGGTGGTGTCGATCCTCGCGCGCTGCTCGGTGGTGATTATGCGCTCCTCGCGCCAGGTGCCCGCCTCGCGGATCGCGTCGAGTTCGTTTGTGAAAATGTCGTAAGCCTTTTTCATATAATAAACTCCTTGCTAAAGATTTACTTTGTCCAGTCGAGCACGACCTTCGCGCTCGCGCCCGAGTTCATCGCCTCGAAGCCCTTTTCGAAATCGCGGTAGTTGAAGCGGTGTGTGATCATCGGGGAAAGATCGAGGCCTGCCTCGACCATGGCGCCCATCTTGTACCAGGTCTCGAACATCTGCCTGCCGTAGATGCCCTGGAGGGTGAGCCCCTTGAAGATGACCTCGTTCCAGTCGACGGAGGTGCCGGGCTTCGCGATGCCGAGGAGGGCGACCTTGCCGGCGTTCCTCATTACGGAGATCATCTGATTGAGCGCCGCGCCGGAGCCCGACATCTCAAGACCGACGTCGAAGCCCTCGGTCATTCGCATCTCTTTCATGACCTCGTTGAGATCCTCCTTGGCGGTGTTGACGACGCGGGTCGCACCCATCTTCTTTGCCATGCCGAGGCGGAAATCGTTGATATCGGTCACGACGACGTTGCGCGCGCCGTTCTGGCGGCAGATGCCCGCGGCCATCATGCCGATGGGGCCTGCGCCGGTAATGAGCACGTCCTCGCCGACTACGTCGAACATGAGGGCGGTGTGGGTGGCGTTGCCGTAAGCGTCAAAGAAGGAGATTATGTCCTCGGGAATATCCCAGATGACTGGAATGACGTTCCTCGCGGGGATGCAGATGTACTCCGCAAAAGCGCCGTCCCTCTGCACGCCCACGCCCTGCGTTTTGGCGCAGAGATGGGATTTCCCGCTGCGGCAGTTCCTGCAGTGGCCGCAGGTGATATGACCTTCGCCGGAGACGAGCTGACCGATCTCGAGACCTTCAACGCCCTCGCCGAGCGCGGCGATCTCGCCGACGTACTCGTGGCCGATGGTCACGGGAGGCTTGACGTGGGTCTGGCTCCACGGATCCCAGTTGTAGATGTGAACGTCGGTGCCGCAGATAGCGGTCTTGTGGACCTTTATCAGCACCTCGCCGTGGTGCACCTCGGGCACAGGCACCTTCATGAGCGTGAGGCCCTTCGCGGCTTCCGTCTTAACAAGAGCATCCATCATTTTTTTCATGGTTTTTTCCGTCCTTCTTTGCTTATAAATCGAATTATTTATTCAGCAGTTTCTCGAGCGCGGCAAGCTTGATGGCGATGCAGAGCACCTGCATGGCCTCGGTAAGCTCGTCACAGGGCGGGAAGCTGGGGGCAATACGGAGATTCCTATCCTCGGGATCGTTCTTATAGGGGAAGGTCGCGCCCGCGCCGGTCATCACGACGCCCGCTTCCTTCACGAGCTGATGGACGCGCTTCGCGCAGCCCTCCATCGTGTTTAGGGATACGAAGTAGCCGCCCTTCGGCTTATGCCAGGTGGCGACGCCGAGAGGCGCGATCTCGTTCTCAAGGGTCTCGAGGACTATATCGAATTTGGGCTTTAAGACCGCGGCGTGACGCTTCATGTGCTCGTGTACGCCGGCGGCGTTGCCGAAGAATTTGACGTGTCTTAACTGATTGAGCTTGTCATAGCTGATTATCTGGGCGTTCCAGAGCTTTTTCATGTAGGCCATGTTGTCCTCGGAGCAGCAGAAGCAGCTGACGCCCGCGCCGGGGAACGTGATCTTTGACGTGGAGGCGAACTCGAACACCATATCGGGGTTCCCCGCAAGGCGGCAGGCCTCGAGTATGTTCCGGAACGGGACGAACGGACCGTCGAACTCGTGCACACAGTAGGCGTTATCCCACATGAGGAGGAAATCTGGCGCTGCGGGCTTGAGGTTCGCGATGCGGTAAACGACCTCTTCGCTGTAGACTATGCCGTCGGGGTTGGAATACTTGGGTACGCACCACATGCCCTTGACGTCGGGATCCTTGACGAGGGCTTCTACCATGTTCATATCGGGACCGTCGTCATGCATGGGGACGGTTATCATCTCCATGCCGAAGGTCTCGCAGATGGTGAAATGTCTGTCATAGCCGGGAGCCGGGCAGAGGAACTTGACCTTATCGAGCTTTGCCCATTTTTCGGGGGAATGAAGAAGGCCGTGGGTATAAGCCTTTGAGATGACGTCGTACATCATGCTCAAAGAGGCGCTCCCGC
The DNA here is from genome assembly GCA_017614315.1 of Clostridia bacterium. Lineage (GTDB taxonomy): Bacteria > Bacillota > Clostridia > Christensenellales > CAG-138 > UBA3857. The sequence continues at coordinate 164,947 of JAGACA010000010.1, forward strand.
CGATGAAGACCTGTTCGTACTTCACGCCGAGAAGATCCGCAAAAAGGCGGCGGCATGCGGGAAGACCCATCAGCTCGCCGTAGTTTCGCGCCTCTACCCCGTCCATCTTGGTCTCGGACGGATCGATGTACATATTGAGCATCTCATCGGACAGGGCAAGCTGCTCGAGCCCGGGCTTGCCGCGGGACATATCGAGCTTCAGACCCTTCGATTTACATTCATCATACTGCGCTAGAGTGGACTTGAAAAGAGCTTCGAGCTCTTCGCGGTTCATGTCGAAAACAGTAGGCATAAAACGAAACCTCCGCTGTGATATTGAGCTTTTTACCCATATGAATTATAGTCCCTGCGGGCGTTACTGTCAAATATATATTTCCGTTTCAGAGGGCGTTTTTTCTGTTGACGGAGCGCGGGCAAGAGTATATAATGTTCTTATAAAATAAGGAGGGTATGCCATGAAGACCCTTATAGTCTATTTTTCCCTTAACGGCAATACGGAATCGGTCGTGAATGAGATCGGCCCGGCGATAGGCGCGGATATCCTTAAGGTCGTGTCCGAAAAGGTCTACCCCGACAAGGGGTTCAAGAAGTTCCTCGTCGGCGGCGGCGACGTTGTCGCGAAGAGAAAGCCCAAGCTCGAGCCTTACTCCGTCGACCTCGGCCGATATGAGCGCGTGATAATCGCAAGTCCCGTATGGGCTTCGAGCTTTGTCCCGCCCATCGGCACCTTCATCGAGGAGAACCGTGAGGCTTTGAAGGAAAAGCGCTTTGCGTGCATATTCTGCAACGCGGGCGGCGGCACGGAAAAGGCGATAGCGAGGCTTAAGGCCGCTCTCGGCATCGAAGCCTTCGACGCCGAGCTTTCGCTTGTCGATCCCAAGACGAGGCCGAGCGACTTAAACTCCGAACTTATCGAAAAGTTCAAAGAAAGCATCATCTGACACAACATCAATTCTGATCGGGGGAAACGGCATATTCGCGCCGTTATCTGGAAATGAACATTTATATCGCTGCGACCCTGTTTGCTCTTCTGATACTTATCTATTGGGTGATCTCTGAGCTGTTCACGGTGCTGTTCAGGTTCGTCGGGCTGCCCGAGGAAAAGGCGAGATTCCAGGTGACCTCGCTTCTTACCGGCGCGGGCTTCACCACCCGTGAAAGCGAGATGATACTCTCGACCAAGCCGAGAAGAAGGCTTGCGAGGATCCTGATGCTTTTCGGCTACGTGTTCAACATCTCGGTCGTGACCGCGTTCATCAACGTTTTCCTTTCGCTGAAGACCAATCAGGTCGGGAGCTATATTATCAGCTTTCTCATCCCGCTCGGAGCCGTCGCGCTCGTGTTCGGCGTATCGAGGATAAAGCCCGTGCGCGGCTTCCTGAATTCCACGATCGAGAAGGTCGCGGGCAATATCGTCAAAGCCAAGACCGTGAACAGCGTTATGCTGATAGATCATATCGGCAAGGGCTCGATAGCTCAGGTCACTTTGAACGAAGTCCCCGATTTTCTCGTTGACACTCCCCTTTCCAAGTCCGGGATGAAGGATGAGCTGAACGTGCTCGTGATGCTCGTCGAGCACATGGATATGACGATAGAGGCTCCAGGCGCGAAGACCGTGTTCGTCAAGGGCGACAGGCTTACGCTGTTCGGAGATTACAAGGTCATCTGCAAGGCGTTCAACGCCAAGGAGCGCTTCGCGTAAAAACGAGGCCAACGGATCACAACACCGAAAGGATCAACTATATGTACGACTTTAACGAAAAATACTGCATCGACGTTTTCAAAAGGCTTCTTGAGGCCGACAGCACTACCGGCCAGTATGAGGAGGTCGAGGAGCTCGCAGCGAAGATCACGGGCGAGCTGGGCTTCCCCAAGGCGCGCACGCACAAGGGCGGCCTGATCGCCGATCTCGGCGGAGAGGGCGACCCCATCGTCGTGACGGCGCATCTTGACGACATTGGGCTGATGGTGCGCCACATCAACGCCGACGGCACGCTGAACGTGTGTCCCGTCGGAGGGCTGTATCCCTTCTACTGCGTGACGGAAAACGTGCGCGTGCATACCGCGGACGGCAGGATCCATACCGGATCCATCTGCCGCATACCCAATTCCGTACACGTGACCGAGGAGGAGCTTCGCCTCGCTGCTCCCGATTTCAGGAAGAACGTCTGCGTGATACTCGACAGCGACGTAAAGAGCGCCGCGGACGTGCGCGCGCTCGGCATCGAGACCGGCGACTACATCGCGCTGTACCCGCGCTTCGAGACCGCGAACGGCTATCTGAAATCCCGCTTCATCGACGATAAGGCCTGCGCGGCGGTGCTCTTCACCGCTATGAAATACATAAAGGACAACGGGATCAAGCCGAACAGGAAGGTCTACGCCTACTTCGCGGCGTATGAGGAGATCGGCCACGGCACTTCGTTCCTGCCGGAAGGCGTAAAGGACGTGCTCGCGATCGACATAGCGCCCCTCGGCCCCGACCAGAACTCCGACGAGAGGAAGGTCTCGATATTCGCCAAGGATTCCCGTTTCCCCTACCATCGCGGACTTCTTAACGAGCTCCGCGCTGCGGCCGAGGCGTCGGGCGTCGATTACGTCGTCGACGTATTCACTCCGCATTACGGCTCCGACGGCGATACCTCCATCGTCGCAGGGTATGATATCCGGCACGGAGCCATCGGCCCGGGCACTCTCAACAGCCACGGCTATGAGCGCACGCATATCGACGGTCTGAAGAACACCTACGGCCTGCTCCTCGCTTATCTTCTGAAGTGATCCCGCATTAAAATACGCCCCGCGGCAATTGACAAGAACGCTGCGGGGTTTTATAATTATAAAGTTGTATCAACACATCTTAAACGGAGGATGGTCAAAATGGAAAAACTCGAACAACTCTATGAAGGCAAGGCAAAAAAGGTTTTCAGGACAAGCGATCCCGAAAAGCTCATAGTATCATATAAGGACGACGCGACCGCTTTCAACGGCCTCAAAAAAGGTACGATCGCCGGAAAGGGCGTCATCAACAACAAGATGAGCAATCTCCTCATGCAGATGCTCGAAAAAGCGGGCGTTCCCACGCACTTCGTCGAGGAGCTGAACGACCGCGAGACCGTGGTAAAGCGCGTTTCGATCGTTCCTCTTGAGGTCATTATCAGGAACATCTCCGCCGGTTCCTTCGCAAAGAGGTACGGCGTTAAAGAGGGCATCGTGTTCGACAGTCCCACCATCGAGTTCTCGTACAAGAACGACGAACTCGGCGATCCCCTCATCAACGCCTATCACGCGCTCGCATTGAAGCTCGCGACCGAGGAGGAGATCGAGACCATAAAGCGCTATGCCTTCAAGGTCAACGAGGAGCTTAAAAGGTTTTGGCTCTCCTGCGGCGTGACGCTCGTCGATTTCAAGCTGGAATTCGGCAGGCTCTCCGACGGCACGATCGTCCTCGCAGACGAGATCAGCCCCGACACCTGCAGGCTTTGGGACGTAAAGACGGGCGAGAAGCTCGACAAGGACAGGTTCCGCAGGGATCTCGGCGGAGTCGAGGACGCATATAAAGAGGTCATGAACCGTCTTATGAACAATATCTGAGGTAGATACCATGTCTAACTGCGCTATTGTCGGTGTAAACTGGGGAGACGAAGGCAAGGGCCGCATGGTCGACCTTCTGACCGAGGATTTCGACGTGGTCGTCCGCTATCAGGGCGGCGGCAACGCCGGACACACCGTTATAAACGACAAGGGCAAATTCGCCCTGCACCTACTGCCCTCCGGCATTTTCCGCGAAGGCGTCGTGAACGTTTTGGGCAACGGCGTCGCTCTCGATCCCGAGAACCTATGGAACGAGATCGAGGAGACGCGGGCGAAGGGCGTTTCCATCACCCCCGACAATCTTAAGATCAGCTCGCGCGCGTCGCTCCTGATGCCCTGGCACCGCCTTCTGGACGAGCTCGAGGAGGCGCGCCTCAAGGACAAGAAATTCGGATCGACGAAGCAGGGCATCGCCCCGTTCTATTCCGACAAGTATCAGAAGAAGACCGTCCTCGCGGGAGAGCTGATGTATCCTGAAAGGCTCGCAGCGCATATCCGCGACCTTGCCGAGTGGAAGAACCTCATCATAAGCTCCGTTTACGGCGCGCCTGAATACACCGAGGAAGCCATAAACGAGTGGCTCGGCGATTACTGCGAAAAGATCAAGCCCTTTATCTGCGACACAGGCGAATTCCTTTCGGAGGCCGCCGGAAGCGGCAAGCGCATCCTCTTCGAGGCGCAGCTCGGTTCGCTCCGCGATATCGACTTCGGCATACATCCCTTCACGACCTCGTCCAACACCCTTGCGGCTTACGCGCCGATCGGCTCCGGCTGTCCTTCCTTAAAGATCGGCAGCGTCATCGGCGTGGTGAAGGCTTATTCCACCTGCGTCGGCGAAGGTCCGTTCGTGTGCGAGATGTTCGGCGACGAGGCGGAGAAGCTTCGCAAAGAGGGCTTTGAGTACGGCGCGAAGACCGGCCGCCCGAGAAGAGTAGGGCCGATCGACCTTGTCGCCACAAGGTACGGCGCACTTCTGCAGGGCGCGAGCGAGATCGCCCTTACGAAGCTCGACGTTCTGAGCTATATGGACAGGATCCCCGTCTGCGCCCATTACGAGTTGGACGGCGAGATCGTCGATTCGTTCCCCTTCCCCGCCGCGCTCGACCGCGCGAAGCCCGTCATCGAATACCTCGACGGCTGGGGCACGGACATCTCGAAGGCAAGGAGCTTTGACGAGCTCCCCGAGGCCGCAAAGGAATACGTGCTGTATGTCCAGAGGGCGATCGGCGTTCCCATCACCTACGTTTCCGTAGGTCCCGAGCGCGAAAGCATCATTATCAGGAAATAAGGCTATGAACAATACCGAGATCTATAATTCCCCCCTTGCCTCCAGATACGCCTCCGACTATATGCTGAGGCTGTTCTCGCAGGACGAGCGCATAAAGACCTGGCGAAAGCTGTGGGTATCGCTCGCGAAGGCCGAGATGAAGCTGGGGCTTCCCATTACCGAAGCGCAGGTGGACGAGCTTGCCGCTCATATCGACGACATCGATTACGATACCGCCGCAAAGCGCGAAAAGGAAGTCCGCCACGACGTCATGGCGCACGTCTATACCTACGGGCTCGCGGCGCCGTCGGCGGCGGGGATAATCCACCTCGGCGCGACGAGCTGCTATGTCACGGACAACGCCGATCTCGTCATTTACCGCGACGGGCTGAACTACCTGAAGGGCGAGCTGAAGAGCGTCATCAAGAACCTTGCTGCGTTCGCCGAAAAGTACAAGGCGCTCCCCACCCTCGGCTATACGCATTATCAGCCCGCGCAGCTCGTGACCGTCGGAAAGCGCGCCGCGCTGTGGATACAGGATCTCGTATCGGATCTTAACGAGCTTGACTTCGCCGTAAAGAACTTAAGGTTCCTCGGCTGCCGAGGCACTACCGGCACCGAAGCGAGCTTCATGGAGCTTTTCGAGGGCGATACCGCCAAGATCGACGAGATGAACCGCATGATCGCCGCCGATTTCGGCTTTGACGAGATATTCGGCGTTTCGGGACAGACTTATCCCCGCAAGGTCGACAGCCGTATACTCAACGCGCTCTCGTCCGTCGCGCAGAGCCTGTACCGCATGGCGAACGACATCCGTCTGCTCCAGCACGACCGCCAGATCGAGGAGCCCTTCGAAAAGAACCAGATCGGCTCGAGCGCGATGGCGTACAAGCGCAATCCCATGCGCTGCGAAAGGATCTGCTCGCTTTCGAGGTATCTGATGTCCGACGCGATGAACGCGCCGATGACGGCTTCCGTGCAGTGGCTCGAGCGCACTTTGGACGATTCCGCGAACCGCCGCATATCGATGCCCGAGGGCTTCCTCTGCGCCGACGCGATACTGCGTCTTGCAAAGAACGTGACCGACGGTCTGCACGTGAACGAAAGGATCGTCGAGCGCACAGTAATGGAATATCTCCCCTTTATCGCGACCGAGAACCTTATGATGGAGGGCGTGAAGAGGGGCGGCGACCGTCAGAAGCTTCACGAGATAATCAGGACCTGCTCCATGAAGGCTACGAAGCGCATGAAAGAAGGGCTCGAATGCGACCTCCTCGACAGGCTCAAGAACGAGCCCGAGTTCGGCCTAACCGGCGACGAGTTCGACGAGCTCCTTAAGCCCGAAAAGTACGTCGGCAGATGTCCCGAGCAGGTGACAGCTTACCTTAAGACCGTCCTTCCCCTGCTTGAAGGCGCGGACGACTCAGAGGCCGAGATAAACCTTTGATCGATACATTCCCCGCAGGCAAAGAAAAACTTTGCCTGTTTTATTTTTCTCTTGCACCGATATATTATTTGGTATATAATGGATCTGTAAAAGTTTGCTTTTGGAAGGAGAGCGTTTTATGGGCAGGATAATGACCGAGACCGAAATGCTGCTCGGGTTCGATAAGGCGATCAAAGAAGGTCATATCTTTCCGTATTTCCAGCCGCAGTATAACCACTCCACCGGCCGTATGATAGGCGCGGAGGCGCTTATGCGCTGGAACGATCCGGCGCACGGCATGCAGAGCCCCGCCGATTTTATACCCGTTCTCGAAAACTACCGTCTTATACGCAAGGCGGATCTGTTCATGATGAAAACGATCTGCAGATTCCTGAACGGCTGTATCGAAAGCGGCATATCCCCCGTCCCCATTTCGTTCAACATCTCCCGCCACGACATTTTCTCCGGCGATTACGTAAACGAGATCGAGGAGATCCGCGAGCATTACGGCGTCCCGGTGAAATACCTCCGTGCGGAGATAACCGAGTCCTCCGCGATAGGCGGCATGGAGCTCGTTTCGGGCGTATTGACGAAGCTCCACGATCTAGGGTATCTCGTCGAAATGGACGATTTCGGAAGCGGGTATTCGTCGCTGAACGTTCTTAAGGATCTCCCGGTCGACGTTATAAAGCTCGACATGCGGTTCCTGTCGGGCGATCTTACCGGCCGCGGAGGGATAATCGTGGGCTCAATGGTGCAGATGGCGAAGTGGCTCGGCGCGTCGACCATCGCCGAGGGCGTCGAAACGAACGAACAGGCCGACTACATGAAGAGCATCGGCTGCAATTACATACAGGGGTACCTCTATTCGAGGCCGATACCGCAGGACGAGTTCCTCGAAAAGCTGAAGACCTCCTCGCTCGAGAGCACAAAACCCTCCATGAAGCTCATCAGCATTATGGATACCGGCAAGTTCTGGAGCCCGGAATCCCTTGAAACTTTGATATTCTCGAACTATGTCGGCGCGGCGTGCATTTTCAGTTATTATATTGACACCGGCAAGGTGGACATCGTGCGCGCGAATCCCAAATACATGAAGGAGCTCGGCATGAACATGACCGAGGATGAAGTATTGAGGTCGGATCCCTGGCTGGAGCACGACTCCGAAAGCCGGGCCGAGATGGAAAGCGCCATCAAAAAGGCCATCGAGACAGGCGAAGAGGTCGAAGTCGAGACCTGGCGCACGATCAGGTCGAAATGCTGCGGCGAGGATCACATCTGCGTGAGGAGCTCGATGCGTCTTATCGGCATTTCCGACGATCAGGCAATGATCTACGCGAGGGCAAGGAATATCACCGCCGAGAAGGCAAGCATTCGCGCGCTGGCGGAAAGCGAGAAGGTATTCCGCTATGCCGCCGAGCATACGAACTCCTACGCGTGGGAATACGATATCTCGACCGACGAGATGCGTCCGTGCTCGCGCTGTATGCGCGATCTCGGCCTGCCTCCGCTTCTGAAGAATTATCCTGAACCGGTCATTGAAAGCGGCCTCTTCCCCGCCGACTACGCAGATATGTATCGCGAATGGCACAGGAAGCTCAAGGAGGGCGTGGGCGAGCTTGAAGCCGACATACCCCTGACCGCCGACCGCATACCGTTCCGAGTCCGATACACGACCGAGTTCGACGAAAACGGCAGACCGTTGAAGGCGTACGGCTCGGCAGAGCTTATAAAATAAAGCACCAAACCCCCGGCAGAATACGCCGGGAGTTTTTTTACGCTCTGCGGCCCGTGAAGCGGCGTATTGACAATTGCCATACTCCGGTGTATAATAGCCGTAATTGAATAAAGCAGTCGGTGCCTCCGCCTAAAAGGACGGGGGTCAAAAGGGAAACAGGTCAAACGCCTGTGCGAACTCGTCACCGTATGCGGGTCTTAGCTGTCAAGCGCGATGCAGCCACTGAGAGATCGGGAAGGCGACAGCGAAATTGCCGCGAGCCGGGAAACCTGCCGATTGCCGGTACGGAAAATTCGTTTTCCAGATCACGAGGAATTGATTGTGTACCAAACCTTACAGCATTGTTTCATCAGTCCTTTTCCCGTGTGGATAAGGACTTTTTGTTTTGCGTTCCGGCTCAGGACGCTTTGTAGGATATCTAAAGGATCATTTCCATTAAGGGAGGAATATAGATGAAAACCACTATCAGGATCATGGCTCTCGTGTTCGCCGCGATACTCGTCGTCTCGTCAGCGGCATGCAAAAAGCCTGCAGACACCACGGTCAGGCTGACCGACATGACGGGTCACGAGGTCGTTCTCGAGAAACCCGCGGAGCGCATCGTCGCGCTGTCCGCAGCCGACTGCGAGATCATCTGCGCTCTCGGAGCGGGCGAGCTTCTTGTCGGCAGAGGCGAATACTGCGATTATCCCGAGGAAGTCCTCAACGTTCCGTCCGTTGAGTCGGGCGGCACCACCAACATCGAGCAGATCCTCGCTCTCAACCCCGACGTGGTGGTCATGAGCAGTATGGCTCAGACCAAGGAACAGGTCAGGGTTCTTGAGGACGCCGGAGTTGCGGTCGTCGTCAGCGACGCGAAGGATATCGCCGGAGTTTATTCCTCGATAGAGCTTCTCGGCAAGCTTCTCGGCAAGGACAACGAAGCGGCGAATATCGTTTCCTCAATGAAGGCCGCGTTTGACGAGATCGCGGAAAAAAAGTTCGACGGCACTCAGACGGTCTATTTTGAGGTCTCTCCCCTGCAGTGGGGTCTGTGGACAGCCGGCAAGGGAACGTTCATGAACGAGATCGCCGAGATGATGGGCCTTAAGAACTGCTTTGGCGACGTCGAGGGCTGGGCGGAGATCTCCGAAGAGCAGGTGCTCGAGCGGAATCCCGATTTCATAGTTACCATCACCATGTATTACGGCGACGGCCCCACTCCGGTCGAGGAGATCCTCTCCCGTCCCGGCTGGGAGAACGTGACCGCAGTTAAGAATCAAGCTATACTGAATCTTAAGAACGACGAGCTGTCCCGTCCCGCTCCCCGTCTTACGGACGGCGCCAAAATGCTGTATGATTTTGTTATGAAATCCGAGGTGGCTCAAAAGCCTGCCGCATAAAAGGAGCTTATGAAACGGGTCGGCGAGCATTTCGGAGGATGGATCTACGCGGTATTCGCACTTATTCTTGTGTGTGTGTTCTTTACGTGCGTCTGTCTCGGCAGCGTCGGGATCCCCCTTAACGAGACATTGAGGGTCATTTCCGATGCGATCTCGGGGAAGCCCTCCCCGGAAGCGTATTCGCTCGCCCGATCCGTGATCGTGCCCATCCGTCTGCCGCGCGTCATCTGCGTCGCGCTCGTCGGCGCTTCGCTCGCTCTTGCCGGCGCGGCAATGCAGGGGCTTTTGAAGAACCCTCTGGCCGACGGTTCTACAGTCGGCGTATCGTCCGGCGCGTCGCTCGGCGCCGTGCTCGCAATAGCTCTCGGGATCACCTTCCCGGGACTTCCATTCGCGGGGACGATGATAACGGCAATACTGTTCGCGCTTCTGTCGCTTCTTATAATACTCGGGCTCGCGTTCAGGCTCGACCGGACGCTGTCGACTAACACAATAATACTCATCGGCGTCATATTCTCGATGTTCGCTTCAAGCGCCATAAGCGTTGTTATCACCTTCGCAAGTCAGCACCTGAAGAGCATCACATTCTGGACGATGGGCAGTCTCCAGGGCTCGAGCTATCGGAACGCTCTCGTGCTTGCCGCGACGCTCGCGGTCGCCGGAACGGTGCTTATCGGTCTTTCGCGTGAGCTGAACGCGTTCGCCGTCGGTGAGGATAACGCGCGGAATATAGGCGTCAACGTCCGCCGCGTCCGTCTTACGGTGCTGATAATGGTTTCGTGCCTCATAGGCGTGTGCGTTTCGATAGGAGGCTCTATCGGCTTCGTAGGGCTCGTCACTCCGCACATGGTCAGGAGGATAGTCGGCCCGAATCACAAGCGGCTGATGCCTGCTTCCCTGTTCTCCGGCGCAGTGTTTCTGATGCTTTCGGATCTTGCGGCGCGGACGCTGTTCTCGCCGCGAGAGCTTCCGCTCGGAGTAGTGACGAGCATGGTCGGCGCGGTCGTGTTCGTGATCGTCTTCTTCAGGACGAGGCGGAGGTGAGATCATGCTCGAGATAAAAAACCTGACAGTCAGATACGGCGATCTCGCCGCGGTGGACGATTTGTCCTTCTCCGTTTCGGAGGGACAGTGGCTTATGATAGTAGGCCCTAACGGAGCAGGCAAATCGACCGTGCTCAACGCGGTATCGCAGGGCGCGCCGTACACAGGCTCGATCCAATTTGACGGGAAGGATCTTTCGCGGACGAGCGCGTCGGAACGCGCGCGCTCGATCGGGATACTGACGCAGAATCACTACGTCGGATACGCTTTTACCGTAGAGGAGGTCATCCGTCTCGGACGCTATTCGAGAAGAGGCGGGCTGTTCTCCCGAGGAAAGCCGGAAGACAGCAGGGCGGTCGAGGACGCTCTCGATCGAACGGGACTTACCGAGCTCCGCCGTCAATCGGTGCTCACTCTGTCGGGCGGCGAGCTGCAGCGGACTTTCCTAGCGCAGGTCTTTGCGCAGGATCCGCGTTTCCTTCTTCTGGACGAGCCTACAAATCACCTCGACCTTATCTATCAAAAACAGATTTTCGCACTGATATCCGAATGGCTGAAAACTCCCGGACGCGCGGTGGCTTCCGTGGTTCACGATCTGTCGCTTGCCAAGGCTTATGGGACGCACGCTCTCGTCATGCATCACGGCAGGGCGGCCGTGTACGGCGATATCGGAACTGCCATGGATCCCGAAAAGCTTAACGAGGTCTACGGAATGGACGTCGCGGAATGGATGCGCGGAATGCTTTCGCAGTGGCAATGATATTGCATACGAAAAAGGACGGCGTTTGCCGTCCTTTTATTTTGCTTTCTTCAGAATCTGAAATAGATGAACGGATTGTATCCGCTGGAGACGAGAGAAGCGATACAGAGTGTGAGCGCTATGAGTATGAACCCGATATCCGCGTATTCCGCCCACGCCTTGCCGTCGAGCTTATGACGGAGCGAGGCAAAGAGCGGCGTCGAAGCGACTATCGCCGCTATAATGAGCGGCAGATAAGAGAGTATTATCGCGAGCGAATCGTGCGAAACGAGCCCCGCGGAGAAGTTCACGAGCGAGCCGAGATACGGGAACAGCTCGGATAGATCGGTGAAATCGAATATCGCCCAGCCGAGCATGAATATGACGATCGAATACAAGTGTCTGAACACGCGCGGCCATTTCTTGAGCCATTTGCCGAGGAATATCTTTTCGAGCACGACGAACAAGCCGTGCCAGAGCCCCCACAGCACGAAGTTCCAGCTCGCGCCGTGCCAGAGCCCGGTGAGCGCCCATACCACGGCAAGATTGAATATCTGTCTGCCCTTGCCCTTGCGGTTGCCGCCGAGGGGGATATAGACGTATTCGCGGAACCATGTGCCGAGCGAGATATGCCATCTGCGCCAGAACTCTGTCATGGACTGGGAGATATAGGGATAATCGAAGTTTTTTAGGAACTCGAAGCCGAACATCCGTCCAAGGCCGATCGCCATGTCGGAGTAGCCTCCGAAGTCGAAATAGATCTGCAGGGTGTAGGCCATTATGCCCACCCACGAGCCGACGACGCCGTTCGTTGCGGATGAGGAGCGGAGCGATCCCCACAGCACCGCCATCTGGTTCGCGATGAGTATCTTCTTCGCGAGGCCGATGGTGAAGAGCTTCACGCCCGACGATATCTGTGAGACGGATTCATGTCTGCCGAGGAGCTGATCCTCGATATCCTTATACCTTACTATGGGGCCGGCGATAAGCTGGGGGAAGAGCGCGACGTAAGTGCCGAAGAGCATCGGGTTCTTCTGCACGGCGGTGTCGCCGCGGTATACGTCGATGACGTAGCTCATCGCCTGGAAGGTATAGAACGATATGCCGATGGGCAGCATGCCCTCGGCGGTGATCTTTACGTTTTTAAGCTGGGGGATAATGCCGGAGAGCGCCTTATAAAGCTCCTGCTTCGCGACGGGCGTGGCCATGCCCTTCATCGAAGGGATGATGCTCTTCAGCGTGTCGAAAACGAGCGGCGTATACTTGAATACGCCGAGCATGAGAAGATTGAGGACGACCGCGACGACGAGCGCCGCCTTCCTCCCCGCGCCCTTTGCCCTGCCCATGACCATGCCCGCGGCGTAGTTCATGAGTATCGAGAAAACCATGATTATGACGCATACGGGCTCGCCCCACGCGTAGAAGAAAAGGCTTGCCACGCAAAGGACGATGTTGCGGTAGGTGCGGTTCGGTATCAAATAATACAGAACGAGCACCGCAACAAGGAATATGGACAAAAACAGCAGGCTTGAAAAGATCATTACTTAACGGCGTTCCTTATCGCGTTCATCATTGCGTCGGAGTTCTCGCCCACGCAGAAGTAGACGAAGCTGCCGCTGACCGTGACCTCGGCCTTTTCGATCTTGCCGGCCTCTTCAGGGCTGTATGCCTTGGCGACGGCGAGCTGACGCGAGAGCCTGTCCTTGAGTATCTTTGCGAGGTCATCCGCATATGAGGCGTCGGCGAGCTTGAATATCGCGCACTCGTCAGCGTTGAGCGCGGGATTTTCGGACATGTACCATACGGAGTCGGAGAGCTTGGTCTTGTCGACGCCGTAGACGTCCATATAGTCGCGCTCGGGAACGGCGGTCATCGCGCCGTATCCGGAAACGGCCTTGACCTTTTCCCAAAGCTCGGCGGCGGTGACATCGGCGTTATTCGGCTTTTCGCCGCATGCGGAAAGCATGCATACGAGAGCGATGATAACGGCGGTAATGCTAACAAGCGTTTTTTTCATATCTTTTCCTTTCATCAGTAACCGTAGCGGATCTCGTGCGCGGCGAGGCTCCTCAATATCTTTGCCCACACGTCGTAGGCGGCGTTGGTCTGGTGGACGTAATTGTCCGAGCAGTATTCCGCCTTGAGATAACCGTCGGGGCCGACGAGGTGGCTCGCGATATCGACGAACTTATACCCGTTCTCATTGCAGAGCTTTCTAAGGAGCTCGTTGAGGGCGCGTAGATTCGCGTTGGTGAGCTTTTTCATGTTGGCGTCGTTGATGAGATACATCGAGCTGATAATGTAGATCTTCGCGTCGGGCGACTGATCCGTTATGTTTTTGCAGACCTTCCTGAAGTTTTCCGCGGTCCCCTCGACGCCGTAGATCGCGACGTCGTTAAGGCCGAAGCAAATGAAGACCTTCTTCGCGCCCATCATCTTGACGGAGTCCCAGAGCAGGCGCTGCTGACCCTGATAGATGGGATGCAGGCTGCTGTCCGAAACGGGCTCGAGCGCATGACCCGCGCCGTAGCTGCCCTCGCAGAGGAAATGCGTCGGGCCGAAGAACAGAGCGTCGGTCTCGAGATGCTTGTTGTTGTAATTCTTCCAGCCGAGCATTATGGAATCGCCGATGAACACGGCGTCCTTGAACCAGTCCTCCGCATCGGCCATCGTTATGCCGTACATGTCGAGAGGCATGGTATTGAGCCAGAGCACCTGCCCCTCGGGAAGCTGGGAGGGCGTCTCGGTGGGAGCGGGAGTGAGGTACGGATCGGCCGTGGGAGCTTCGGTCGGCGCGGTCTGGGTGCCGGGAACGTCGGTCTTGCCCGAGCCGGACGGCGAATCGGTGTCGTCGGTGATATCTATTATGACCCCGGGATCGTTCGTGCCCCTGCACGCAGCGGCGGAAAGGGCGATGAGTATCGCGAGGATCAAAAGACAAACTCTTTTCATCTGAAAAACAGTCTCTCCTTGAACTATTGACGGACCATAGTCCACCTGCATACTATATTAGCATATCCGCGGAGCAAAGTCAATTTCATGCGGGTCTTCGAGAAAATATAATACTCGTCCGGCGCGGTATTTATTGTAATCCTCTTTTTGATGTGGTAACATATTCCAGATAAAAAAGAACGGAGATACCCATGAAAAGCGACCTTTCCGAAAAGGTGCGTTATCTTGAAACGCTGACGAACGTCGACAGGCTCACGGGCGGCGACAGGAACAAAAAGAACTCCATCCGCGCCTATTACCGGCTGAACCACGCGCTGTACCGCAGGCATCATTCGCGCGACGGCTTTATGCATTTCCGCGTGTCGGAGGAGGGCTCCGATCCCGAAAGCGACATACGCTATCAGGCGAATACCGCTGCGCGTTACATAAAGGACAGCGACCGCGTGCTGGAGCTCGGCTGCGGACAGGGCGCGAACCTCCGCCATCTCGCCTCGGTCTTCCCTGGCGCGGAGCTTACCGGCGTCGACCTCTCCCCCGCCATGACGAAGGACGATCCGCCGAACGTCAGGGTGTTGGAGCGCGATTACAACAGCCTGCCCGAATTCGGCGACGGGTATTTCGACGCGGTGATCGCGATCGAGACCATCGTTCACAATACGGACAAGGATCGCACCTTCCGCGAGATAAACAGGCTTTTGAAGCCCGGCGGGACGCTCGTCGTTTACGATTACGTGCTGACGAGGCCTTTCAACGACTTTTCTTCCGAGGAAAAGACGGCGATAGAGCTGATCTCGAAGGGCGGCGCGTGCGCCGTGATAGAGCCTAAAGCGGACTGGGACGCTTATTTCGCGAGGAACGGTTTCGAGATCGTATCGGCAAAGGATATGCGGGAGGAGATGCTTCCCGACCTCAAGAGGCTTGCCGAGAAGGCCGCACGGATACTCGAGGGGAAGCCCGCGGCGGCAAAAGCCGCATTCAGGCTCGCTCCGAAGCACATGACTAATAATGTGATAATCGGATATCTCGGCTACGACGCCTGCCGCGATAACGTCATGATCTACCGCGAGTGGATCGCGAAAAGATTATAGCCTTTCAAAGAAGCGCGAAAGCGTTTCTTTTTATTTGAACTCAAGCGGGGAATGTGTTATAATATCATTGGAAATATGTGCGCGAGGTCATTTAATGAAGCACAGGGTCGTTACAGTTGATCCGGGTTCTATCGCAGAGGAGCTTGGGATAATGCCCGGCTGGAAGCTCGTTTCGATGAACGGACAGATCGTCCGCGACGTCATCGATTACGAGCTGTTTTCGGGCGACGAGCTTGTGACCGCAGTATTCGAGGACGAAAACGGCGGCGAGACCGAATTCAGGATCGAGAAGGAGCCGTGGGAGACATTGGGTCTCGGCTTCGAGACCGGGCTGATGAGCCCCGTCCGTCAATGCTCGAACCACTGCGTTT
Organism: Clostridia bacterium; assembly: GCA_017614315.1. Lineage (GTDB taxonomy): Bacteria > Bacillota > Clostridia > Christensenellales > CAG-138 > UBA3857. The sequence continues at coordinate 180,545 of JAGACA010000010.1, forward strand.
TCTGCTTTATCGACCAGATGCCGAAGGGCTTCCGCGGCACGCTATACTTTAAGGACGACGACTGGCGGCTCTCCCTCATCATGGGCAATTACGTCACGCTTACAAACGTGTCGGATACCGAATTCGCCCGCATGATCGCGCGGCGCGTGTCGCCCCTTTACATATCGGTGCACGCGACCGACGGCGGCGTGAGGCGCGCCATGATGCGTTCGAAGAACGCCGACAGGATCATGGAAAGGCTCACGGCGCTGCATGAAAACGGGCTTTCGTTCCACGCGCAGATAGTCCTCTGCCCCGGGCTGAACGACGGGGCGATACTCGAAAAATCCCTGTCGGAGCTCGCGTCCCTCCGCCCTGAGGCGGCGTCGGTCGCCGTGGTGCCTCTGGGGCTCACGAAGCACCGCGAGGGGCTGTATCCCCTTTCGCCCATGACGCGTGAGGACGCGCGGACGGCCGTCGCGGCGGTCGAGGCCTTCAACGAAAAAGAGGGCGGCGGGTTCGCCTTCTGCTCGGACGAGATGTATCTGAGGGCGGGGCTGCCTCTTCCGCCGTATGAATACTACGGCGGTTTCGACCAGATCGAAAACGGCGTGGGGCTGTTCAGGCTGCTGGAGGACGGGTTCGTATACGCGCTCGGCGAAATGGCTCCGCTCCCCCGCCGGGTCGTTATATCGTCTTTCTGCGGAACGGCCATCGCGGGATACATGCAGGAGCTTTTCGACCGGCTGATCCCTTATAACGTATCCGTACGGGTACATCCAGTGAGGAACGATTTCTTCGGCGAGAGCGTGACGGTCTCCGGTCTCGTTACCGCGGGCGATATCATCGCGCAGTACCGCGGCAAGGCCGAGGGCTCCGCGGTGATAATACCCTCGACGATGCTCCGTGAGAAGGACGATATCTTCCTCGATGGCATGAGGCTTCCCGTGCTTTCGCGCGAGATGGGCATCAATGTCGTTCCCGTCACGGCGGACGACGGCGAGGCGCTAGTCAGTGAAATATTCGAATTATCCGAAAGGCTTTTAGGTAAATGAAACCCTTAGTAGCAATAGTCGGTCGCCCGAACGTGGGCAAATCCACGCTGTTTAACCGAATAGTCGGCAAGCGCATCGCGATCATCGAGGACACTCCCGGCGTCACCCGCGACAGGATCTACGGCGACGGCGAGTGGCTGACGCATCTCTTTACCGTGATCGACACGGGCGGCATAGAGCCGGATTCCGACGAGATCATCCCCGCGCAGATGCGGCGTCAGGCGCAGCTTGCCGTCGAGACCTCGCACGTTATAATTTTCGTCGTCGACGGACGCGAGGGGCTGACCGCCGCCGATATCGAGGTAGCGGAGATGCTCCGCCGTTCCAAGAAGCCCATCGTGCTCGCCGTTAACAAGATCGACCATATCAAGTATGAGGACGCGGCGTACGATTTCTACTCGCTCGGCCTCGGTACGCCGGTCACGATCTCCGCGGGTCAGGGACTCGGCGTAGGCGACCTTCTGGACGAGGTCGTGAAATTCTTCCCCGCCATCGAGGCGGACGAGGATCGCGAAAGCGTTTCGATCGCAGTCGTCGGCAAGCCGAATGTGGGCAAATCGAGTCTCGTTAACGCTATGCTCGGGCAGGATCGCGTCATCGTTTCGGACATACCCGGCACTACGAGGGACGCGATCGACACGCCATTTACCTATAACGGCGCGGATTACACGCTTATCGACACCGCCGGCATACGCAGGAAGCGCGCCGTCGGCGATGAGAACGTCGAAAGATACAGCGTCATCAGGTCGCTTGCCGCCATACGCCGCTGCGACGTGGCGCTGATCGTAGTGGACGCCGAGCAGGGGCTTTCCGAGCAGGACGTCCGCATCGCGGGCTACGTCCACGAGGAGGGCAAGGCGAGCGTTCTCGTCGTCAACAAGTGGGACGTGATCGAGAAGGACACGCATACCGTCGAGAAGTTCAAAAAGGACATGCTCACGGATCTCGCGTTCATGAGCTACGTTCCCATGATATTCATATCGGCAAAGACCGGTCAGCGCGTGAACCGCGTCATGGCGCAGGCGAACGCGGTGCTGGAGGAATCGAGAAGGCGCATAACGACGGGTATACTGAACGACGTCGTAGGCGAAGCCGTGACCATGAGCGAGCCGCCCTTCGTAAAGGGCAGGAAGCTCCGCATATTCTACTCCACGCAGGCATCGGTCGCGCCGCCCACGTTCATAATTTTCGTGAACGACGCGGATCTCATGCACTTTTCGTACAGGCGCTATCTTGAAAACTATCTGAGGAAGTCCTTCGACTTGAACTCCGTACCCATAAGACTAATCATAAGGAACCGAAACGAGGAAGAACAGTAATGCACGATTATACGGTCAGCGACATAAAGGTAATGGAAGGGCTCGAGGCGGTACGCGTCCGTCCCGGCATGTATATCGGAAGCACCGGGCTTCGCGGTCTTCATCACCTGCTTTGGGAGATCGTGGACAACTCCGTCGACGAGGCGGCGAACGGATTTGCCGACACGATATCCGTCACCCTCGAAAGGGACGGCTCCGTGACGGTCGAGGACAACGGCCGCGGAATACCCGTGGGCATACACGAAAAGCTCGGGGTATCCGGCGTCGAAGTAGTTTTCACCCAGCTTCACGCGGGCGGAAAGTTCGTCAACGACAGCTATTCCTATTCCGGCGGTCTGCACGGCGTCGGCGCTTCGGTCGTCAACGCGCTCTCCGAGTGGGTCAAGGTCGAGGTCGCGACAGGCGGCAGGCTCTACGCCATGAGCTTCAGGAGCTATGAGGACAAGGACGGCATACATTCGGGCATACCCGAGGGGCCTCTTGCTGAGATCGGCCGCACGAGGCGTCAGGGCACGAAGGTCACGTTCATGCCCGATATCCGCGTGTTCGAGACCGTAGAAATGAACTTCGGAACCATTGCGAACCGTCTTCGCGAGCTCGCTTACCTTAACCGCGGCGTAAGGTTCAGGCTCACGGATCTGCGCGAGCGCGGCAATGCCAAGGAGCTCGAGTATCATTTTGAAGGCGGTATCTGCGATTTCGTCAAGTATCTCAACAGCGACAAGGTCCCACTCTATCCCGAGCCCATATATATCTCGGGCAAAAAGGACAACATCGTCGTCGAGATCGCCATGCAGCACTCCGACGGCTATTCCGAAAACGTGTTCTCGTACGTCAACAACATCCCGACCACCGAGGGCGGCACGCACGAGACCGGCTTCCGCGCGGCGCTGACCAAGGTCATGAACGATTACTGCCGCAGGATCGGTCTTTTGAAGGACAAGGACGCCTCGCTTTCCGGCGAGGATTTCCGCGAGGGGCTTACCGCGGTCATATCCCTTAAGATGCAGAACATCCAGTTCGAGGGTCAGACCAAGACGAAGCTCGGCAATACCGAGGCGCGTCCTGCTGTCGAGTGGGTCATGGGCGACAAGCTGCCGCCGATACTCGAGGATCTTAAGAACGCAGAGCTTTCCGCGATGATCGCCGACAAGGCGGTAAAGGCGGCGAAGGCGCGCGAGGCAGCGAGGAAGGCCAAGAGCATGGCGCGCGAGAAGTCCAAGCTCGAGAACGCGCCGCTCGTCGGCAAGCTTTCGAGCTGTACGGGACGCGATCCGAAGATGAACGAGCTGTTCATAGTCGAGGGCGATTCCGCGGGCGGCAGTGCGAAGCAGGGTCGCGACAGGCGGTTCCAGGCGATACTGCCCTTAAGAGGCAAGGTGCTTAACGTAGAAAAAAAGCGCCTTGAGCAGGTGCTTGAAAACGAGGAGCTCCGCTCCCTCATCACCGCGCTCGGCACGGGCATCGGCGAGGATTTCAATATCGACAATCTAAAATATGACAAGGTCGTCATACTATCCGACGCCGATCAGGACGGCGGACATATCCGCGCGCTGCTCCTCACGTTCTTCTACCGCTACACGAAGGGGCTCATCACCGACGGTCACGTCTATATCGGCCAGCCTCCGCTCTACAAGGTGCAAAAGGGCGATACGGCGATATACTGTCAGGACGACAAGGAGCTCGAAAAGGTCACGAAGGGGCTGAAGGGCTATACCCTACAGAGGTATAAGGGTCTCGGCGAAATGAACCCGGAGCAGCTTTGGGAAACGACGATGGATCCGAGGAACAGGACTCTCGTCCGCGTTTCGATCGAGGACGCCGCCACCGTCGAGCATCTGGTCACTCTGCTCATGGGCGACAAGGTCGCTCCGCGCAAGGAGTACATACAGGAATTCGCCGATTTCAACAAGCACGACAGCTTTGCGGGAAAGGCGAAGCTCGACAGCTGAAGATTTAACTGTAAAACCGTTCTATCGACGCACAGCTTATCTCATAGGCCGTGCGTTTTTCTTCCGTGTCGTCGGGAAGCCTCTTTATGTACTCGCGGGACTGCAGGCGTCCCGTGATCCTCACGGCGTCGCCCGGCTTCAGGAGCTCTGCGTTTCTCGCGTTTCTCCCCCAGGCTATCGCCGGGAGAACATACCTTTTCATCAGCCCGCGGTCGACAGCGACCACGACGTCGGCGATCTCCCTCGAAAACGGCGTCGTGCGGTAGACTACGGGCTTCGCTATCCGTCCCGATATCCGCGTTTCGTTTACGTCGGAGTCGAATGGAGCTCCCTTGGCGAGATCCTTTGCAAAAACCCGTATCACAAGGTGATTGCGCCCGTCGAAAAAGCGGGTGTACGACCTGATCTCGCCATTTATGAAAAGCCTTGCGCCGGGGGATATCTCGCATCCGGGGAGGAGACTTTCGGAGACCGTGACGGGAAGCACGTCCTCATAGCCCGAAAGCCTTCTGACCGCCGCGAATAACAGATAAAACCGCTCGCCGAGCACGGTGTGATCGAATATCGGCGCCGTCGCCGCCGTCCCCGCGAGGATGATCTCGTTCAAACTGTCCAGCATTTTGACCTGCCTTAAGAAGTATTCATTTATCATTATTCGCAGACAGGCCGATTTAGAATCAAAAAAGCCGGGACGTCCCGGCCTAAACGCCATTGTTCATTCCTCTTCCCCGTCCCTGCGCTTCGCGAAGAACAGCGTCGCCGCCATCGGATCCTCCTTGAGTTCCTTGAGCTGCTCCCTTGTCAGGCACGAATCGGTGCCGAGGCAGTCGCGGCAGCGGGCGAAGCACTCCGGGCACACACAGCCGAGATCCTTGTCCTCGGCCTGAACCATATAGGCTCCGCATTCACGGCACATACAGCGCATATCACACCTCGAAAACTTTTTTTATGATCTCGGGAAGCTCGCGGAAAGACCTTACCCTCAGCTTCGAGTCGAAGCCCGAGCCGAAGCCGTAAGCGGCATGTATGAACGGCACGCCCGCGTCGAGCGCGGAGCGCATGTCCCTTTCGGTGTCCCCGACGTAAACCGCTTTTTCGAGGCCGTTCCTTTCGATTATAAGGCGGATGTTCCCCGCCTTGTTCAGCCCCGTGCGGCCGATACATTCGGTATCCCTGAAAAACTTCGCCGTGCGGTGATAGTTTGTGAAGGATTCGATATAGCCGTCCTCGCAGTTCGACACTATGAACAGATCATAGGACTTATCAAGCTCCGCCAGCACATCGGTCACGCCGTCGTAAAGATCGCCGCCGTAAAGGTTCAGCCGCCTGTTTTCCTCGTCGCAGCACGCGTTGAGTATCTCGGCGCGGCGTCCGGGCTCGATGTCACGCAGAACGGGCATGGCCTCGCCGATCTCGGGGACGGTGCGTCCCATGGTGATGCGCATCATGTCGGGCGTCAGTGAAACGCCCACGCCGTATTTTTGGAATGTATCGTTCCACGCGATCGCGACTTCGCGCACGGAGTTCCACAGCGTGCCGTCGAGATCGAATATCACTCCTGTATTATGTGTCTTTTCCATCGTCATTGATCCATGAATTTTATCAGGGCTTCGTTCTGGAAATCCATGCCCCTTTTCGTAAGGACGAGCGCGTCGTCAGTGACTTTTATCATACCGTCGAGCTCGAGCTCGGAAATCGCCGGGGCGTATTTCACAGCGGGATCCTCGCCGAACCTTTCGATGAACGAACCCCTTGAAAGCCCCGCCGTCTTGCGGAGGCCGAGCATGACCGTCTCGAACATCTCCTCGTCCCGCGGGATCGTCCGTGTGTTCCTCACGGGGAGCTTGTCCCCGCCCAGCTCGTTAACGTATTCCGTGAGATCGTCGGTGTTGTTGAACCTCGTCCACTCGCCGCGTATCCGGAGCGCAGAGTGCGAATTGAGCCCGAGCCCCAGATACTCGCCGTTGTTCCAGTAATTGAGGTTGTGGCGGCACTCGAAGCCGGGACGCGCGAAGTTGCTCACCTCGTAGCGCCTGTATCCGTTCTCCTCCATAACGAGGAAGCCCGCATCCTCCATGTCGGCGGTCTCGTCGGGATCGGGAAGCGCCGTCTCGCCCGACTTTACCGATTCGTACAGCGGCGTATTTTCCTCGAGTATCAGCGCGTAGGACGAGATATGCGGGATATCCATTGAGAAAAGGAACCGGAGCGTATCAAGGCAGCTCTCCTCCGTCTGTCCTGGAAGCCCGTGCATGACGTCGGCGTTTATGTTGGTAAAGCCGACCCTGCGCGCAGTATCGACCGCCTTAACGAAATCGGCTTTCGTGTGGATCCTGCCGATCATTTCAAGCAGTCTGTCGTCTGCGCTCTGGAGCCCAAGCGAAAGCCTGTTGACTCCTTCCGCGACGAGCTCCGAAAGCTTTTCTTCGTCCGCCGATTCGGGATTCGCCTCCGAGGTGATCTCGGCGTTTTCGCTTATCGTGAAAGCGTTTTTCAGCTCCCTCATTATGGCCGCGAGCCTGCCGGGCTTCATGGACGTCGGCGTGCCTCCGCCTATGAAGACTGTGTCGAAAACGCGATCCTTCATGAGAGGCGCGTACTGCCGTATCTCCTTTACGAGCGCGACGAAATAAAGATCCTCACGCGAATAGTCGGGGAAGCTTATAAAATCGCAGTAGGCGCACTTCTTTTTGCAGAACGGTATGTGAACGTAGATACCGGCCATCAGTTGATCCTCAGAACGCTCATGAACGCGTCGGAGGGAATGGCGACGGTGCCGACCTGCCTCATGCGCTTCTTGCCTTCCTTCTGTTTTTCAAGCAGCTTTTTCTTTCTGGTGATATCGCCGCCGTAGCATTTGGCGAGAACGTCCTTCCTCACCGCTTTGACGGTCTCGCGGGCGATTATTTTGCCGCCGATCGCCGCCTGTATGGGGATCTCGAACTGCTGTCTCGGGATGACCTCCTTCAGCTTTTCGGCCATGGCGCGTCCCTTGGCATACGCCTTGTCGCGGTGAACGACGTTCGACAGCGCGTCGCAGAGGTCACCGTTAAGCAGGAAATCGAGCTTTACGAGATCGCTTTCCATGTATTCGCCGAGCTCGTAATCGAAAGAGGCATAGCCGCGGCTCCTTGATTTGAGCCCGTCGAAGAAGTCGAATATGATCTCATTAAGGGGCATCTTGTACGTGAGCTTTACCCTTGCGGAGTCGATATAGCTCATGTCGACGAACACGCCGCGTTTTTCCTGGCAAAGCTCCATGATAGAGCCGACGAACTCCGACGGCGTCATTATGCGCGCCGTGACGGTCGGTTCCTCCATCCTCTGTATCTCCATCGGCGAGGGCAGGCTCGACGGGTTGTCGATAAGGCGTACGGAGCCGTCGAGCATTATCACACGGTAGATGACAGACGGAGCGGTGGTGACGAGGTCGAGATCGAACTCACGCTCGAGCCTTTCCTGCGCGATCTCCATGTGGAGGAGCCCCAGGAAACCGCAGCGAAAGCCGTAGCCGAGCGCCTGGCTGGTCTCCGGCTCGTAGCTTATCGACGCGTCGTTCAGGATAAGCTTGTCGAGCGCTTCCTTAAGCGCCTCGTAATCGGCGCCGTCGGCGGGATAGATGCCGCAGAACACCATCGGGTTCGCCTGCTTATAGCCGTGGAGCGGCTCCTTCGCCGGATCTCGGGCAAGGGTTATGGTGTCGCCGACCTTGGTCTCGGCGACGGACTTGATCGACGCGGAGATATAGCCGACCTCGCCCGCCGTAAGCTCCTTTACGGGGAGCCTCGCGGGATTGAAGACGCCTACCTCGGTAACGTCGAACTCGTTTCCCGAGTGCATGAAGCGTATGCGGTCGCCGGGCCTCACCGTGCCGTCCATGATGCGGACGTAGGACAGCGCGCCCATGTAGTTGTCGTATATGCTGTCGAAAATCAGCGCCTTGAGCGGAGCGTCCGGATCGCCCTTCGGCGCGGGAACGTCCGTGACTATCCTTTCGAGCACGTCCGTGACGTTGAGACCCGTCTTGGCGGAGATCCTCGGCGCGTCCTCGGCGGGGAGACCGATTATGTCCTCGATCTCGCGCACGGTGTTTTCAGCGTCGGCGGAAACGAGGTCGATCTTGTTTACTACGGGGACGATCTCGAGGTCGTTGTCGAGCGCGAGATACACGTTTGCGAGCGTCTGCGCCTCGATGCCCTGCGTCGCGTCGACGACGAGCACCGCTCCCTCACACGCGGCAAGGGCGCGGCTGACCTCGTACGTGAAGTCGACGTGACCCGGAGTATCGATAAGGTTGAACATGTAAGTCTTTCCGTCCTTCGCCTTATAGAACATCCTGACGGCGGTGGACTTGATCGTGATGCCCCTTTCCCTCTCGATATCCATCGAGTCGAGGAGCTGTTCCTCCATATCCCTCTCCGCAACGGTCTCGGTAAGCTCCATCAGCCTGTCGGCGAGCGTGGACTTGCCGGGGTCGATATGCGCTATTATGCAGAAGTTTCTTATCAGTTCCTTTGGGAATGCCATGAGTTTTTCCTTATTTCATAATTTCTTTGGCGGCGGCGACGATGCTTTCGGCGTTGATGCCGAACTTTTCGAACAGCCTGCCCGCGGGAGCGGAAGCGCCGAAGGACTTCATCGATATGAGCCTGCCGTCGAGACCCAGGTATTTATGCCATGACATGCCTCCGAGCGCTTCGACGGCGATCCTTGCGCGGCAGCAGTTCGGGAGCACCTTCTCGCGGTAGTTCCACGGCTGCTCGTCGAAAAGCTCCATGCAGGGCATGGACACGAGGCGGACTTTCACGCCCTTTGCCGTAAGTTCGTCATACGCCTTGAGAGCGGGCTCGACCTCGGAGCCTGAAGCCAAAATGATGAGCTCGGGGAGGCCGTTCGAATCCCTTAAGATATAACCGCCCTTCCTCGCTTCCTCGCCCGTGCCGTCGATCTGCGGGAGGTTTTGCCTTGAAAGCGCGAGCACCGCGGGGCCCTTAAGGTCAAGAGCCTCGAGGTACGACGCGCAGGTCTCCCTGCCGTCCGCGGGACGGAATACGTACGTGTTCGGAGTCGCCCTGAGCATGTCGAGCTGCTCGATCGGCTGATGGGTGGGGCCGTCCTCGCCGACGCCGATGGAGTCGTGAGTGAGCACGTATATCACGTTGAGCCCCATGAGGGACGACAGCCTCAAAGCGGGCTTCATGTAATCGACGAATACGAGGAACGTCGCGCAGTATGGACGCAGGCCGCCGTAGAGCGCCATACCGTTCGAGATCGCGGCCATCGCGAACTCGCGGATGCCGAAATGGAAGTTCCTGCCGGCGTAGTCGTCCTTCGAGAAGTCGGTGAAGAGCTTCATATAGGTAAGATTCGAGGAGCCGAGATCCGCCGAGCCGCCGATGAGGTTCGGAAGCCTCTCGGTCAGACGGGTGAGCATTATCTCGGAGCACTTCCTCGTCGCAAGCTTCGTGTCCTTGTCGAAATGCCAGAGCTCGGGATCTCCGCCGCCGTGATCGAACTGGTCGTCCATAAAGCCGTTGAGCTCATACCAAAGCTCCGGATATGCCTCGCGGTACTCGTCCATGAGTCTCGAGTGCGCCGCATGCTCGGCCTCGAAGCCGCGCCTCAGTTCGGCCATATGCGCATAGACCTCGTCGGGTACGGTGAATTCGGGATAGCCCCAGCCGAGCTTTTCCTTGTAGATCCGAATATTGTCCTCGCCGAGAGGGGATCCGTGGCTCGAAGCCGAGCCCTCCTTCGGGGTGCCCTCCGCGATATGGGTGTTGACGATAATGAGCGAGGGATGAACGGTATCCGCCTTCGCTTCGGCGATCGCCCTTTCGACGGCGTCCATGTCCTCGCCGGAGGCGACCTCGATCACCTGCCAGCCGTAAGCCTCGAAGCGCTTGCCGACGTCCTCGGTGAAGGTGATGTCGGTCGAGCCCTCGATGGTGATCCTGTTCCTGTCATAGAGCGCAATCAGCCTGCCGAGCCCGAGGTTCCCCGCGAGCGACGCCGCCTCGGACGCGACGCCTTCCATCATGCAGCCGTCGCCCATTAGGGTGAAAGTATAGTTGTCGATCACGTTCAGACCGCCGCGGTTAAAGCGGGCGGCAAGGTGTCTTTCCGCCATCGCCATGCCCACGGCCATCGCAAAGCCCTGCCCGAGCGGGCCGGTCGTCGCCTCGATGCCGGGGATATGGCCGAACTCGGGATGACCCGCGGTCTTTGCGCCGAACTGGCGGAATTCCTTGACGTCGTCCATCGAAACGGGATAGCCGAACAGGTGCATGAGCGAATAGAGCAGCATCGAAGCGTGCCCGGCGCTCAGTATGAAGCGGTCGCGTCCGATCCAGTCGGGGTGCGAAGGATCGTGCCGCATGTTTTTCCACAGCGTATAAGCCATCGGCGCGGCGCCGACCGCCATGCCGGGATGACCGCTCTTCGCCTTCTGGATCGCGTCCAGCGAGAGCATCCTCATCGAAGTAACCGCAAGTCTGTCGATCGATTCCATTGTTATATCCCTCCGTTTGATAATTGCTTGAGATGAGCCCACAAAAGTATCCAAAATAATTATAACATGTCCCTTCCCCGTTTTCAATGCCGGTCATAACAAAAAAAGGCTCCAGGCGGTCGTTTTTTCGGGGAAACGACTATGAAAATCCGCGTGCCGCAGACGTGTCCGCATCGCTCGAAAGGCATGAATAATGAGCCGCGTTTCCGTTGACAACGCCGATCGGATATGCTATATTTTATACGAAAAGTTTTACAGCTTTTCCGAGAGCATTTCATAATAACTTGGCGATAACACAGCCTCAAGATATTGTGTCTGAGCCGAAAAAAGGAGGAGTCATGTCTAACGCTTATTTCACCATCGCACGACCTGATAACGACGCTTTCCGCGGCTATCTGCCGGGGTCCAAGGAGCGCGCAGAACTGAAGGAAGAGCTTGCCCGCCAGTCCAACGAGATCGTCAGGATCCCGCTCATCATCGGCGGGAAAGAGATCTATACCGACAAGACGTTCAAGGTCACTATGCCGCACGATCACAAGCACGTGATCGCCGAGTGTTCGATCGCGGGCAAGAAGGAGCTTGCCATGGCGGTCGACGCCGCGCTGGCCGCGAAAAAGGCCTGGGAAGAGATGCCGTGGGAGCACCGTTCCGCGGTATTCCTCAAGGCGGCCGATATGATCACCGGCCCCTACCGCAAGGTGCTGAACGCATCTACCATGCTCGGCCAGTCCAAGACCGTGTTTCAGGCGGAGATAGACATCGCAGAGCTTGCCGACTTCCTGCGCTTCGGCGTTTGGTCCGCCCAGGAGATATTCAAGGATCAGCCCGCCTCCATTCCCGGCATCTGGGATCGCCAGGACTACCGCGCGCTTGACGGATTCATCTGCGCGATAACCCCGTTCAATTTCACCTCCATCGGCGGAAATCTTCCCACCGCGCCTGCCATTGTCGGCAACGTCGCTGTGTGGAAGCCCTCCCGCACAGCGGTGCTTTCGAATTATTACTACATGAAGCTCCTGATGGACTGCGGGCTTCCCGCGGGCGTCATCAACTTCGTTCCGTCGAACGGCAGCGACGTCGCCAAATACGTCATCTCCCGCAAGGAGCTTGCCGGCTTCCACTTCACCGGCTCCACCGAGGTCTTCCAGAGCGTCTGGAAGCAGATCGGCGAGAACATCGCCTCGTACAACAACTATCCGCGCATCGTCGGCGAGACCGGAGGCAAGGACTTCATCTTCGCTCACAAGAGCGCGAAGGTGCGTCCCCTTGCCGCGGCGCTCATCCGCGGCTCGTTCGAGTTCCAGGGGCAGAAATGCTCCGCGTGTTCCCGCGCTTTCGTTCCCAAGAGCATCTGGCCCGACGTGCTTAAAGCCATGAAGGAAATGATGCGCGAGGCCACTATGGGCGACGTTCAGGATTTCGACACCTTCCTCGCCGCCGTTATCGACAAGGCCTCCTTCGATCGCTGCAAGGGATATATCGACCGTGCCAAACAGAGCCGCGACTGCAAGATCGTGATCGGCGGCAACTGCGACGATTCGAAGGGCTGGTTCGTCGAGCCCACCGTCATCGTCTGCAAGAAGCCCGATTACGAGTCCATGGTCAACGAGATCTTCGGGCCTATCGTATCCGTTTACGTTTATCCCGACGACAAGCTCGAGGAGACGCTGAAGATCTGCGACGAGGCCTCCCCCTACGCTCTTACCGGCGCGATATTCGCGCAGGATCGCGAGGCCATCGTCATGATGGAAAAGGCGCTCCTGCATTCGGCGGGCAATTTCTACATCAACGACAAGTGCACCGGCGCGGTCGTCGGGCAGCAGCCCTTCGGCGGCGCGCGTCAGTCCGGCACCAACGACAAGGCCGGCACCGCGCTCAATATGATCCGCTGGATGAGCCCGCACTGCGTGAAGGAGACCTTCAATCCTTCCGAAGCGATCGCTTACCCCTATATGGCGGAAAAGTGATAACGAGATACCATCAAAGGTCAATTTGAAAGGATATGCGGATATGAGAATCAATCAGCACCCGATTCTTACCTTTGACCGCGGCAAGGAGATCAATTTCACCTTCAACGGTCAGCCGATGAAGGGTTATGAGGGCGAGACCATCGCCGCCGCTCTGCACGCGGCGGGCGTGAAGGTGCTCGCAAAGAGCCCCGAAAAGCACCGTCCCCGCGGATTCTACTGTGCGATAGGCAACTGCGCCTCCTGTCAGATGACGGTCGACGGAGAGCCCAACGTCCGCACCTGCATCACCCTCTTGAAAGAGGGCATGAAGGTCGAGACGCAGGAAGGAAAAGGGAGGATCAAATGAGAGAAGTCGAACTTTTGATCATCGGTTCCGGCCCCGCGGGTCTTTGCGCCGCCATCTCCGCGGCGTCGTCCGGCGCGAAGGTGCTCGTCCTCGAGCGCACGTTCAAGCCCGGCGGACAGCTTATCAAGCAGACCCACATGTTCTTCGGCTCGGAAAGCCAGTACGCCTCCCACAGGGGCGTCGATATCGCCGGCATACTCATGGACAAGGTCAATGAGCTCGGCGACAGGATCGAGATAATGCTCAACGCGACCGCGGTCGGCTTCTATGAGGACAACGTGGTCACAGTCCTGAAGGACGAAAAGGAGTATTTCAAAATCAGGGCGAAGTCGATCATCTGCGCCACCGGCGCGTATGAGAAATCCCTTGCCTTCCCCAACAACGATCTTCCCGGCATTTACGGCGCTGGCGCCGTACAGACGCTGATGAACGTTTACGGCATCCGTCCCGGAAACCGCGTCCTTATGGTCGGCGCCGGCAATATCGGCGTTATCGTGAGCTATCAGCTCATGCAGGCCGGCATCGAGGTCGTCGCGGTGCTCGACGCCGCGCCCCGCATCGGCGCGTATCTTGTACACGCGTCGAAGCTGGCGAGGATGGGCGTGCCCATACTCACCTCCCATACGGTCAAGGAGGCCATCGGCACCGACTGCCTTGAGGCCGCCGTCGTATGCGAGGTCGACGACCGCTTCCGTCCGATACCCGGCTCCGAAAAACGCTACGACGTCGACGTCATGTGTATTTCCGTAGGCCTTAGTCCCCTGAACGAGCTTTTGGCCATGCGCGGAGTCGAAATGAAATACGTTCCCCAGCTTTCGGGAAGCGTCCCTTTGAGAACGGTATCCTGCGAGACCAGCATCCCCGGCATTTTCGTCGCCGGCGACGCTTCCGGCATCGAGGAAGCAAGCTCCGCCATGGCGGAGGGTCATCTCGCCGGTCTCTGCGCCGCCGCGAAGCTCGGCCACGTGCCGGCGGATTTCGAGGAGCGCAGAGAGGGATATCTCAAACAGCTTGAGGACTTAAGATCCGGCCCCGTCGGAGACAGGATCCGCGCCGGAATGAAGTTAAGCCAGCTTTAAGGAGGAACGTATATGTTTGAGAAAACAGGTGTGGCCGCACGCGAAATGGTCATGACGAAATTTCCTCCCATCGAGAGGATCAACAAGGGTCCGGTCGCGGTCGTCGAGTGCTATCAGAAGATACCCTGCAACCCCTGCCAGACCGCCTGCCGCTTCGGCGCGATCCGTATTGGCGACGATATAAACGAGATCCCCGTGCGCGACGAAGACCTCTGCACCGGCTGCGGCGTATGCGTCGCCAAATGCCCGGGGCTGTCGATCATGATAGTCGACGGTTCCAAATCGGCCGACACGGTGGAGTTCCGGATCCCCTATGAATTCCTGCCTCTGCCCGAACCGGGCGAAAAGGTCGTTGGTCTTGACCGCGCCGGGCAGCCCGTCTGCGAGGCCAAGGTCATAAGGGTCATGGACCCCCCCTCCTTTGACCGTACCCCTGTCGTCACCCTCGAGGTCGGCCGCGAGTATCTCTATGACTTCAGAAATTTCAGGAGGGAGGCATAACAAAATGGATGAGAACACCATCATCTGCCGTTGTTCCGACGTCACGCTGAAGGACATAAGGGATCTTATAGCCCAGGGCTACGTTACATACGACGAGATAAAGAGGATCACCCGCATAGGCATGGGTCCCTGTCAGGGCAAGACCTGCGGGCAGCTCGTGCTCAGGGAGATAGCCAACGCCACGGGTCAGAACATTGCCGACCTCAAGTTCCACAACATCCGTCCCCCGGTGGTCGGCGTGAAGCTGCACCTTATCGCAGAGGAGGCCTTGAAGAATGAAGAATAAAGCTGATATCGTAATAATCGGCGCCGGCATGTCCGGCTGTTCCATCGCCTACAATCTGGCCGTACGCGGCGCAAAGAACATCGTGGTGCTGGAAAAGGGCTTCATCTGCTCCGGTTCTACCGGCGCCTGCGGCGCGGGATTCCGCATGCAGTGGGGCACCGAGATGAACTGCCGCATGTCCAAGTTCTCGACCGAATTCTTCGAGCACGCGAACGACATACTCGAGTATGACGGCGACATCGAGCTCCGTCAGTCGGGCTATCTGATGATCGCCGACACGGAGAAGGAGCTGACCCAGTTCAGAAAGAACATCGAGGTCCAGCACGCCTGCGGCATACCCTCGCGCATGGTCAGCCTTGAGGAGGCCAAGGAGATCGTCCCCCACCTCAACACCGACATACTCTCCGGCGCGGCTTTCTGCCAGAAGGACGGCTTCCTGAATCCCCACAAGACCACCGACGCGTTCTATAAGGCCGCGAAGAGGCTGGGCGTCGAGTTCAACACGTATACCGAGGTCACCGGCATAAAGGTCGAAAAGGGCAGGATCGCAGGCGTGGAGACCAACAGGGGCTATATCGAGACCCGCGTGGTCGTCAACGCCGCGAACGCCTGGTCGCAGGGCATCGCAAAGATGGTCGGCGTGGATCTGCCGCTTTACTCCGAGCGTCACCAGATACTGGTCACCGAGCCCGTCGAGCCCATGCAGGATCCCATGGTAATGGCGTTCAACCTCAATCTTTACGTTCAGCAGACGCCGCACGGCTCGTTTATTATGGGCCGCAGCGACTCCGGCGAGCCGAGAGATCTGAGGAGGACTTCCTCGTGGCACTTCCTTGAGGAGATGGCGAAGACGATCGATAACGTGCTGCCTGCCATCGGCAGACTGCGCGTCATCCGCCAGTGGGCGGGTCTTTACAACATGTCTCCCGACCGTCAGCCCATATACGACAAGGTCGAGGGCGTCGAGGGCTTCTATGTAGCCGTCGGCTTCAGCGGTCACGGATTCATGTTCGGTCCCGTCACCGGCACCGTGATGTCCGAGATGATACTCGGCATGGAGCCCACGATCGACGCTTCGAGGCTGAGGCTCACCCGCTTTGCCGAGGGCAATCTCTTCACCGAGCCCTCCGTTGTTTGAAGAATAAAAGCAATAAAAAAACCGGCCGATGGCCGGTTTTTTATATGTGATCATACGTCTTATACCGAGTATCAGATCCTCGCGACGCCGCTCCTTCTCGCCGCCTCGGCAACGGCCTCGGAGACCGCTTTCCCCACCCTCTTGTCAAAGGCCTTGGGGATGATGTAGTCGGGAGAGAGCTCCTCGTCGGAGATGAGCCCCGCGAGCGCGTAAGCCGCGGCGATCTTCATCTCGTCGTTGATGTCCGAAGCGCGCACGTCGAAGGTGCCGCGGAAAATGCCCGGGAACGCGAGCACGTTGTTGATCTGGTTGGGATAATCGCTCCTGCCCGTCGCAATGACCTTCGCGCCGCCGGCCTTCGCGTCGTCGGGGAAGATCTCGGGAGTGGGGTTGGCGCAGGCAAAGACTATGGCGTCCTTGGCCATCGTCTTGACCATGTCGACGGTAACGGTGTTCGGGGCGGAGACGCCGATGAACACGTCAGCACCGACGAGCGCGTCGGCCAAGGTGCCCTTCCTGCACTCGAGGTTGGTGACGAGAGCCATCTCCTCCTTGATGGGATTCATGCCTTTTTCGCGTCCCTTATAGATGATGCCGGTGCGGTCGCAGAGAGTGATGTTCCTGACGCCCGACGAGAGCAAAAGCTTCGCTATCGCGATGGAAGCCGCGCCCGCGCCGTTTATGACGACCTTTATCCCGTCCATCTTTTTGCCGACGACCTTAGTCGCGTTCATGAGCCCGGCGAGGGTGATGACCGCGGTGCCGTGCTGATCGTCGTGGAAGATGGGGATATCGCATTTTTCCTTGAGCTTTTTCTCGATCTCGAAGCACCTGGGAGCGGCGATGTCCTCTAAGTTGACGCCGCCGAAGCTGCCGGAGATGAGGTATATGGTGTTGACGATCTCATCGACGTCCTTGCTCTTTATGCAGAGAGGGAACGCGTCGACTCCGCCGAAGCTCTTGAACAGGACGCATTTGCCCTCCATTACGGGCATTCCCGCCTCCGGACCGATGTCGCCGAGGCCGAGCACCGCGGTGCCGTCCGTTACGACAAGGCAGAGATTGTGGCGGCGGGTGAGCTCGTAGCTCAGATCGACGTCCTTCTGTATCTCGAGGCAGGGCTGCGCCACGCCGGGAGTGTACGCGAGGGAAAGATCCTCCTTCGTCTCGACGGGAACGGTCGCCACGACCTCGATCTTGCCCTTCCATTCTTTATGAAGTCTTAATGATTCTTTTGCGTAATCCATACATTTATCTCCTTCTTATTTCTCGAAATCGAACTTGAACGGGAGGTCGTACCAGTCGCGGACGGTGGTAAGATCCTTCTGCACGCCTTCGCCGACGGGGACTCCCCTGTCCTTCCTGTCGAGCCACATGAGGTATTCCTTCTCGCCCGCAGTGTAGATGCGCTCGCGGCCGGGGGCCTTTTGGCTCGCGCGGAGCTCTCTTAAGATATTGCCGCAGGTCGTCCTGAAGGTCTCCTGTCCCATGAACGCGTCGGGATCGACGACGAGGAACCAGTGACCGAGGTGGTAAGGACGCTTGTTGCCGTTCTCGTCGACGCCGGTGAGCATCTTGAGATAGCTGCCCGCCTGAAGCGCCGCGGAGAGCACCTCGACGACGGTCGCATAGCCGTAGCCCTTATAGCCGGCAAGATCGTCGTTTATGCCGCCGAGGGGCGCGAGCGCCGCGGTGCCGGCGGTAAGATCCTTTAGTATCTCAACCGAATCGGTGAGCGCCTCGCCGTTATGGCCGATGACCATGCCCGCGGGGGTGTCCTTGCCGTTCCTGGCGAAGTATTCGATCTTGCCCCTCTGCGTGATGCTGGTAGCGCAGTCGATGACGAAGGGGAACTCCTCGTCGGTGGGGAGACCGATCGTCAGGGGATTGGTGCCGAGCATGTTCTCGACGCCGAACGTTGGAGCGATCGAAGGCCTTGCGTTGGTGCCCGTCATGCCGATCATGCCCTGCTTCGTGGCCATGGTCACCCAGTAGCCGGCGATGCCGTAATGCGAGGAATTCCTGATCGCGCCCATGGCGAGGCCGTATTTCTTCGCCTTTTCGATGAGCTTCTCCATCATATGATAGGAGGCGACCATGCCCATGCCGTCGTGCGCGTCGGTGACCATGGTCGTCGGGGTCTCCTTGAGCACCTCGATCTCCGTGACGGGATTGAGTATCCCCGCGCGGATGCGGTCGATATAGATGGGCTTGAAGCGGTTGCAGCCGTGGCTCTCGATGCCGCGGCGGTCGGACTCCATCAGAACGTCGGCGCAGATCGCGGCGTCGTCTTCGGGAAGGCCGATGGCCTTGAAAGCGGCGCGCATGAAGTCGCCTATCTGCTGCCAGGAAACATAAGGACGGGTTTCGTTGATCATGATATCTTGATTCCTTTCGAAATGTTATTTCAGTCTGCCCAGTTTCTCGAGCGTTCGACCGCCCTTTTCCATTCGGAATAGAGCTTGCCGCGCTTCTCCTCGCCTATGCGGGGAGTGAACATCCTTTCGACCTTGCGGTTCTTTTCGATGTCGTCGAGATCCTTCCAGAAGCCGGTATGAAGCCCCGCGAGATAAGCCGCGCCGAGAGCCGTCGTTTCGACCACGGCGGGACGGTCTATCGCCACGCCGAGCATATCGGACTGGATCTGCATGAGTATGTTGGAAACGGAGGCGCCGCCGTCGACGCGAAGCTGGGAAAGCTTGAATCCGATGTCGTCCTCCATAGCGGTGATGAGATCCTTGACCTGATACGCGATCGAGTCGAGCACCGCCCTTGCGATATGCGCCGCTGTCGTGGCGCGGGTAAGCCCGACCATCGTGCCCCTCGCGTACATATCCCAATAGGGCGCGCCGAGCCCGGTGAACGCCGGGACGAGTATCACTCCGCCCGAATCCTCGACGCTTTCGGCGAGTATGTTCACCTCCGGAGCTGACTTGATGAGCCCGAGCCCGTCGCGGAGCCACTTGATAACGCTGCCCGCGTTGAAGACGCTGCCCTCCAGGGCGTATTCGACCTTGCCGTCGAGCCCCCACGCGATCGTCGAAACGAGCCCGCTGCGGCTGCGCATCGAGGTCTCGCCGGTGTTCATCATGAGGAAGCAGCCTGTGCCGTAAGTGTTCTTAGCCTGTCCCTTCGAGAAGCAGGCCTGTCCGAACAGCGCCGCCTGCTGGTCGCCCGCGACGCCGGAGATGGGTATGCCGACGAGGGATTCGAGCCCGGTTATGCCGGGAGCGACCGTGCCGAAGTCGCCCGACGACGGCCTTGCCTCGGGCATCATGCATCTCGGTATGCCGAGGACGCCCAGTATCTTATCGTCCCATTCGAGACGGTCGATGTCGAAGAGCATGGTTCGGGAGGCGTTGGAGTAATCCGTCGCGTGCACCTTTCCGCCGGTCAGCCACCAGATGAGCCACGTGTCGACAGTGCCGAAGAGGAGCTCGCCCCTCTCGGCCTTCTCCCTCGCTCCCTCGACGTTGTCGAGTATCCATTTGATCTTGGTCGCGGAGAAATATGCGTCGATCAGAAGGCCGGTATGCTCGGTAACGTAATCGGAAAGTCCCGCGGCGATGAGCTTTTCGCAGATATCAGCCGTGCGTCTGCACTGCCACACGATGGCGTTGTAGATCGGCTTGCCGGTGTTTTTATCCCACACGACGGTCGTTTCGCGCTGATTGGTTATGCCTATCGCGGCGATCCTGTCGGAGGTGATCTCCCCCGCCTCCATGGCGCCGGTTATGGCGAGCTTCTGACTCCTCAAGATCTCGATAGGATCGTGCTCCACCCATCCGTCCCTGGGATAATACTGTTTGAATTCAAGCTGAGCGGTACCGTGTATGCCGCCTGATCTGTCAAAGAATATCGCCCTCGAGCTGGTCGTGCCCTGGTCGAGAGCAAGCACGTATTTTTCCATTCGCACATACCTCCCATTTTATGTAATTATAATATATAAAGACATGCCAAGTCAAGGGCGAAGGCAGCGCCATTGTCATATTTTATTACGGTCTTACTTTTTCTTCTTGCCAAACGGGAGATTTAGGTTTATAATATAAATGTAGAGATATACGTTAAGAGGAGACTTTTGCGTTTGAAGAAGTTTTTTTCGAACAAGCCCGTCATTATAATGATCGTCGCGGTGGTGCTGCTTCTGGTGCTCGCCTTCTTCTCTGCGGGCTCGCGTACGATCCCTTGGGTCGAAAGCGCGGTCGGCGCGATATCGAGGCCGATACAGACTTTCGCGTACAAGGCGTCGAGCGGGATAGCGAACTTCTTCAAGGAGCTGTTCAACAGGACCGACGCGGATCTCGAGGTCTCGAGGCTGCGTCAGGAGCTTGCAATGAACGAACAGCTCAAGCTCGATTACGACGAGCTCCTGCTTGAAAACGAGCGGCTCAAGGCGCTTCTCAATTACGCTGGTGAGATAGGCGATTACAAATACGTCACGGCGAGCGTCACCGGAAGATCCGGCGGCGTATGGTTCGACGTGATCACGATAAACGCGGGACGCAATCAGGGCGTCGAGGTCGGTCAGCCCGTCATCTGCGGCGACGGTCTTGTTGGCCGCGTAACGGACGTCGGCGCTAACTGGTCGAAGGTCATCGCCATAATCGATTCCACCTTCACTGCGGCTGCCGCCGTCGAGAGGACGCGCGACAACTGCATGGTCCGCGGCGTTTTCTCCTCTTCCGACCCCTCCGGCACGCTTGAGCTTTATTATCTGCCGACGGATCTTACCGACATAGTGCCCGGCGACGTGATAATGACGAGCGGCCTCGGCGGGATATTCCCCAAGGGCATCAGGATCGGCACCGTCAGCGAGGTCATGCTGGACGCCGATTCGTCTGGCGTCAACGCGATAATCACCCCCTCAGTTGATTTCATGCATCTTGAGGAGGTCATGGTAATAATCGGTACGGGAGGCGGTAACTGATGCGTAAATGGCTTCTCGTGCTCGTGCTCGTTGTCGCGTTTTATCTCGACACGATGTTCTTCAACCTTCTTAACATCTACGGCATCCGTCCCGACGTGACGCTAGCCGTGGTGGTCGTCCTCGGCGTGCTCGCGGGCTCCGGTCCGGCGGCGGCGGCGGGATTCATATCCGGGCTGCTCGCCGACATACTGTTCAACAAGATCGTCGGGCTGACCGCGCTGTCCTATATGCTGTCCGGCTTTTTCGCGGGGTTCTTCTACCGCAAGTTCTACGCGGACAACATCATCATCCCCACGGTGCTCCTGCTCATCTGCTTCTTTGTCAAGGAGCATGTGTTCCTGATCGCGAGCCTGCTCGCGGGAGCGAAGCCCGCGTACTTCATGACGCTTATCACCTACATACTCCCCTCCCTTCTTCTGACGGGCGGCACGGTGATACTCGTCTACCTGCTGCTTAAAAAGACGCTGTATAAGCCTCTTTGGCGAAACGAAAAGATCGACGTAAGCTGAATTGAGAAAGAGAGAACTGGAAAAAAAGCCGTTTATAAGGCTTATAATAATCGGGCTCCTGCTTATAGCGATGATGACCACCCTCATCGTGCAGCTTTTCCGCGTGACCGTCGCGCAGGGCGAAGCCTACACCGCCGAGGCGGAGCAGCTGGCTTCCCGAACGATAATCACGAAGGGCAAGCGCGGCAGGATACTCGACCGCAACGGTCTCGTGCTCGCATATGATGAGACCTGTTTCAACGTTGAATTCTTAAGGGACGGCAACAACCGCACCAACTACGATAAGGCCGTCTACACCGAGGCCATGATAAAGGCCATAGATATTATCGAAAAGGGCGGCGGCAAGGTCATCGACACCTCGTACATCACCAAGGACGAGTTCGGCAATATCGTTTACGATTTCGGCGTGACGAGCGAAACGTTCATCAAATCCCGCTACCGCAATTTCCTTAACGTCTGCGGCTTTTCGATGAAGGACAAGGAGGATATGTCCACCTGGATCAAGGCGCCCGAGGCGTATCTTGAATTGAGGAAGGCGTGGTACATCCCCGAGGAGCTTTCGTTTGAGGAGACGCGCAAGGTCATATCCATATGGCAGGAGCTTTTGCTCAACAATTACCGTTCCTATCTGCCGGTCACGATCGCATATGACGTGAGTCTGAGCGTAGTCGCCGAAATAGAGATGCGTAAGAACGAGCTTCCCGGGCTCCGGACGTCGCAGAGCACCACAAGGCATTATCCCTACGGCGAGACGGCCGCACACATCGTCGGCTACTGTCAGAAGATGAGCGCCGAGAACGCGGACGAGTATCTCGAGCTCGGCTATTCGTATGAGGATTACATAGGCGTTTCGGGCGTCGAGGCGAGCATGGAGCAGTATCTGACCGGCGCGACGAAGGAGCATCAGGGCTCCATCGAGATCGAGGTCAATTCCGCCAACGCCGTCGTCAGCCGCGTTTACAAGTCTGCTGCAACCGACGGCAACGACGTTACGCTCACGATCGATATGTCCATGCAGATCGTCGCCGAACAGGCGCTGAAGGATATAATCGAATACATCCATAAAAAGGAGCTCGACAAGATCTATCCTAACGGCGACGGCGTTCCCGACAGGAAGTACGAGGGCTATGACAGCATCGCCCTTGCCGAGACCGGCGCGATAGTCATAATGGACGTGAACAGCGGACAGGTGCTCGCTTTGGCGAGCTATCCCAGCTACGATCCCAACTGGTTCATTCAGGGACTGACGCCGGAACAGGTGGAATATCTTTACGGCGACGCCGACGTCAGCGGCGACTTTGCCGACAGGACCACTCCCACCCGAAACAAGGCGATCTCGATGAAGCTCGCTCCGGGCTCGATATTCAAGATGTGCACCGGGCTCGCGGGGCTTATGGAGGGCGTTATCGGGCTTGACGAGACCATAGACGACAACTCGCCGTACATCTATCACGACGAAGAGACCGGAAGGGACGTCGATACCAAGGCAAAGTGCTGGACGCTGTATCCTTCGAAGCACAAGGATCAGGACATAATAAAGGCGCTGACCAACTCCTGCAACTACTATTTCTACGAGGTATCGTACCGTTTGGGCATCGACAGGCTGGTCAAATGGGCGGAGAAGCTCGGCATGTCCTCGAAGACGGGTATCGAGCTCACCGGCGAGACGAAGGGCATCATCGGCGGTCAGTCGGCGATGTACGACAACACCCGCGCCTATAACGACCAGGGCACTTCTCTGCCCCTCCTCGTTTACCGCAGTCTGTGCCGGCTTCTGACCGGATATCAGAACATGCGCGGCGTCGAGGCGGATCAGGACGCGATATCCCAGTGCGCGCAGGATCTTATGATACTGCAGGACGGTTCCCTTAAGGGTAAGGGCTCCGAGGTGCGAAGCATACTTTCAAGGTATCTCGGCATCCCGGACGGTATTTCGCGCGCGCAGGGCTGGGACGGCGAGATCACTTCGCTCCTTGCCGAGCTCCAGTGGAAGGCGTCTTACACCATCCGAACCGGTATCGGTCAGGGCATCATGCTTATCACCCCGATCGAAGCGGTCAGATACGTCGCGGCGATCGCGAACGGCGGGACCGTTTACGACGCGCATATAGTGGGCTCCGTATCCTCCCCCGAGGGCGCAGTGATAATGTCCACCGAGCCGACGGTCTTCAGCAAGATCGACGCTCCCGATTCCTATTGGGACGCGATACGTCAGGGAATGAAGGGCGTTGTTTCCCCCGAGGACGGCGGTACAGCGAGTACGGCGTTCTCGCGCCGCTATGACGAGCTCGGGTTCCTTGCCCTTACGAGCGGCAAGACCGGCTCCGCGCAGGTCGGCGGCGTTACCATCGACATCCAGAACACGAGCTGGTTCGTCGCGTTCGCGCCGAACGATGATCCCGACATAGCCATCGTCGTATGCGTGCCGAACGGACTTTCCGGTTCCTCCTCCGCAGGCGCGGTCGAAGACGTGCTTACCTATTATTTCACGAAGCTCAATACAATGGCTTCGGATACGCTCGCCGGCATGAACGGCATTACTCCTTAAAACCGGAGGGTATATGTACGTAGTGATCCCGGCTTATAAGCCGGATAAAAAGCTTTACGGTGTGATCGAAGGGCTCGTTGACGCGGGCTTTGATTTCGTCATAGTCGACGATGGCAGCGGCGAAGAATTCTGTCCCCTGTTCGACAGCATCGAGGCCGATTTCGGGCCGTGCGTGACCCTGCTCCGTCACGATGTGAACCGCGGCAAGGGCAGAGCCATGAAAACGGCTTTCGAATACGTGCTTGCTCACGGCGATGAAAACGACGGCGTTATCACCGTCGACGCCGACGGTCAGCACCTGCCCGCCGACGTTAAAAAGGTCGCCGCGGCCTGGCGCGAAACGCCCGACAGCCTCGTGCTCGGCAGCCGTCATTTCACGGGCAAGGTGCCGTTCAAGAGCAAGTGGGGCAACGGCTTCACGAGGATCGTTTTCGCCGTCACGACCGGCGTCCGCGTGTTCGACACGCAGACCGGCCTCCGCGCTTTTTCCGTTAAGCGCATACCCGAGATGCTCGAGATAAAGGGCGAGCGCTACGATTACGAGATGGCACAGCTTCTGGATGCCACAAAGGATCATATCGACATCCGCGAGGTCACGATAGATACGGTCTATTTAGAGGGCAACAAGTCCAGCCATTTCCGCGTTTTGCAGGATTCGTTCCTCATCAACAAGATGATATTCAAATTCATGCTGATGAGCTTCGTATCGTTTCTCGTCGACTACTTCACCGTGCTCGCGTCGTCCGAGATACTCGCCTCTCTGCCCGCGGCGGTCGAGGTCGCAAGGAACAAATACCTTATGCCTATGTTCGACCGCATGGTCGACACCCACCTTGTCGCGCTCGTGCTGGGAAGGCTTCTGGGCTCGACCGTGAACTTTCTTTTGAACCGCAATCTCGTGTTCAAAACGGGCGACAAGCTGGCGCCGGTCAGGTATTTCGTTGTGGTCTGTCTGCTCGTCGCCGCGAACTACGGGCTTATCGCCCTGATCGTGAGCGGCAATAACGGTCTGCCTCTCTGGATAGGACAGCTGATCTCGCAGGCGATACTCTACCCCGTAAGCTTCATGCTGCAGCGCACTTTCGTATTCCCCTCGAGGCGTAAAGAAAAACGGGTCAGGAAAGCATGAAAACGGATCTTGCATTATTCATACTGAACAGTATGCTCCTCGGCGTCGGTCTTGCGATGGACGCCTTTTCCGTATCGCTCGCGAACGGGCTGAACGAGCCGAAAATGAAGCCCGGACGCATGTGTCTCATCGCGGGGACTTTCGGCGCGTTCCAGGCGGCGATGCCCATGATCGGATGGGTGATCGTGCATACTGCGGTGCATTATTTCAGCGTGATAGACAGGTTCATTCCGTGGATAGCCCTCGCGCTGCTCGCGTTTATAGGCGGAAAAATGATATTCGAGGGCATAAAGAACCGCAATTCCGAAGCGGAAAAGCCCGCAGTCGGAGTCTGGGGGCTTATCGTGCAGGGCGTCGCCACGAGCATCGACGCGCTTTCAGTCGGATTCACGATCGCGGACTATGAGCTTTCAAGCGCGATACTCGCCGCGCTCATTATCGCTTCCGTCACTTTCGTGATCTGCATGGTCGGGCTCGTGCTCGGCAAAAAGGTCGGTACGAAGCTCGCGTGGAAGGCGTCGATACTCGGCGGAGTGATACTGATCGCGATAGGGATAGAGATATTTATCAGCGGGCTGATAAAATGAAATTTGCCTGCGGCGATTCATACAAAAAACCGCTTCCTATTTAAGGAAGCGGTTTTGGTTATCGCTTTTACGCGATCTCTTCTTCTTTCTCGTAAACACTTACGCACTTGCGGCCGCCGTGCTTTGTCTCAAAGCGGACGACGCCGTCGATCTTTGCGTAAAGGGTGTCATCCTTGCCGATGCCGACGTTGGTGCCGGGATGGAAGTGAGTGCCGCGCTGCCTGACGAGAATGTTGCCCGCGAATACGAACTGACCGTCAGCACGCTTGAGCCCCAGACGCTTGGATTCGCTTTCGCGGCCGTTGCGGGAGCTTCCTACGCCCTTTTTATGTGCAAAAAGCTGCAGATCGAAACTGAACATATTAAGCTTTAACCTCCCTCTTTAGGATTTTGAGATAGTCACTGTATTTTTCCTCGATGGAACGAAGCCCCAGGAGCATCGTTTCCAGAATCAGCTCCGCCTTTTCACGCTCCTCGCCGGTGATCTCCGGTCTGAGCATGAGCCGAAGCTCGCCGTCCTTCTGTTCCGCGTCGACGGCTGCGTGAGCAAGCTCTGTCACGCCGAGATACGCGGTCTGTGTGAGGGCCGAGACCGCCGCGCAGACGATGTCCTCTCCCTTGTCGGCATATCCCGAATGTCCCTTTGCGGTGAATCCTATCGGGCGGCCTTCAGAATAACGGACGGTAATCCTTGTCATGAACGATCCCCTCTCAGCCGATGGAAACGATCTTGACCTTGGTGTACGGCTGGCGATGACCCTGCTTCTTGCGGATGTTCTTCTTGGGTTTATACTTGAAGATGATCACTTTCCTGCCCTTGCCATGCTCAACGACCTCGCCGATGGCCTTAACGCCCTCAACGAAGGGCTTGCCCACGGCAACGGTCTCGCCGTCCGCCGTCATGAGTACATCGAGTTCGACCTTTGCGCCTACCTCTGCGTCAAGCTTTTCGACGAGGATCTCGTCTCCGGCTTCGACCTTGTACTGCTTACCGCCGGTTACGATAATAGCGTACATTCCGAAATTTCCTCCTCTGACCAGTCTCGCCCGTGCGTCGGTGCGCGCAAAAGGGCGCGTCTTAATACCGCCACGGAGCGGCTCAATGACAGATGATATCACTTAAAGCTTTTTTTGTCAACGGCAAAATGCTGATTTTTTATATATAATAACGTTTTTTCGTCATTTTGCGACTTGACTCGGCACGGCTTGATGGTACAATATCAGTATGAAAACCGTGATTGACGAAAAAACCGTCCGATTCGAGGGGATCGGATGCTTCGATCTTAAAAAGAGCGCGCTCTGCGGGCAGGCGTTCCGTTGGCGCGAAAGGCCGGAGGGCGTCGAGGGCGTCGTCCGAGGCATTCCCGTACTCGCTGTTCAGGACGGCGGCGTGCTGACCGTTTACGGCGCGAAAAAAGATGACGCGCGAATGTGGGCGAACTATTTCGACCTGTACCGCGATTACGCCGCGATCGAGCGCGAGGTTATGAACGATCCGCGCCTTAAGGTCTGCTTTCCCGAGGCGCACGGCATACGCGTATTCAATCAGGAGCCGTTCGAGGCGCTCATATCTTTCATAATCTCCCAGAACAACAACATAAAACGCATTTCGGGCATTGTCGAAAGGCTGTGCGCAAAATGCGGCGAGCCCGTTTCCTTTATGGGCGAAACGCGCTATGCCTTCCCCACTGCGGAGAGGCTCGCGGCCTTATCCGAGGCCGAGCTCACCGCGCTCGGCACGGGCTACCGCGCGCCGTTCATCAAGACCGCGGCGGAAAGGGTGCTCGGCGGATACGATCTCGAGGCGCTGAAAGACATGAAGCTCGAAGAAGCGCGGGCGGAGCTGAAGACCTTCCTCGGCGTAGGGCCGAAGGTCGCGGACTGCATACTGCTCTTCTCGCTCGGACACGCCGACGCCTTCCCCGTCGACGTATGGATCGACCGCGCGATGAAGGCGCTGTTCTTCGACGGGAACGCAGCGAAGAAAGCGGAGCTTTACGAGGCGGTATCGGGGCTCGGAGAATACTCCGGCTTGATCCAGCAGTACATTTTCCAGTACGCGCGTAAGGTCGGGAGAGAAGGACTGGAAAAATGAATTTCCGTCTGCGGCGGAGTGAATCTCGTCACGGCGAATTCCGTCGCACCGCCATAAATATATTTGAATCCTTTCTCTTTCGGGTGTATAATCAATACTTGGAAACCATCTCTTTCGAAAGGAGTTCGCATTATGGAAAAGAATTTTCGCGTGCTTGCGATCAACCCCGGCTCCACCTCCACCAAGGTCGGCGTTTACGAGGGTTATACGATGCTTTACGAGGGCACCGTACGTCATTCTCAGGAGGAGCTTTCGAAGTATCCGACCATCCACGATCAGAAGGATATGCGTATGGAGCTCGTCGAGGAGCTCATCGAGGAAAACGGCTATAAGCTTTCCGAGATGGACGCTTTCGTCGGCCGCGGCGGCATAGTCCGTCCCCTTAAGAGCGGCGTTTACACGATCAACGAGAAGCTGATGGACGACCTTAAGAATCTTCCCAGCGCACAGCGTCACGCCTCCATGCTCGGCGGCGTCATCGCACGGGCTTTCGGCGACGCGTACGGCAAGCCGAGCTTCATCGTCGACCCCGTTACCGTCGACGAGCGCGAGGAGATCGCGAAGATCACCGGCATACCCGAGATCAAGCGCGACTGCATTTTCCATTGCCTTAACCAGAAATCCGCATGCCGCTATCACTGCAGACTGAACGGTCTCAAGTATGAGAACATAAACGCCGTCGTGGCGCACATGGGCGGCGGCATTTCCGTCGCGGCGCACAGGCGCGGTGTGATCGTCGACGTGACCGACGCCATCTCCGGCGAGGGTCCCTTCACTCCCGAGCGCTGCGGCTACATCCCCGCGAGGCTCCTTGCCGACCTCATTTACGAGGGCGGCTATTCCAGGGAAGAGGTCTATAAGCTTATCTCCGGCAAGGGCGGACTCATGGCGCACTTCAATACCAACTCCGCTCTCGACGTCGAAAAGATGATCGAGAACGGCGACGAGCACGCGAAGCTCGTGTACGAGGCCATGGCGTACAACATCGCCAAGTGCGTCGGCCAGATGGCCGCCGTACTCTCGGGCGACGTAGACGCCGTGATACTGACCGGCGGCATGGCGTATTCGAAGATGCTCACCGATTACATCTCCGAGCACGTCAAGTTCATCGCCCCCGTGTTCGTCTATCCGGGCGAAGGCGAGCTCTCCGCGCTCGCGGCCGGCGCGATGCGCGTCCTCAACAACGAGGAGGAGCCGAAGGAGTACCTCGGCTGATCCCAAGACTTAAAGCGTGCGCCTGCGCCGAAAAACGCGCGAGCGCGCAGGTTTTTATGAGCATAATATCGTTTTTCAAAACCATCTTCACGAGACCCGATAAGGGGCAGATAAGGTTCGATCCTTCGGAGTACAAGGATATGTTTATAATTGTCGGACTCGGGAATCCCGGCCGCGAATATGCCGAGACGAGGCATAACGCGGGATACATGGCGCTCGATCTTCTCGCGGAAAAGTTCGATATCGACGTGTGCCGTCACAATTTCAGGAGCGTTTACGGCGAGGGACGTATCGGAACGGAAAAGGTCGTGCTTGCGAAGCCCGAGACGTTCATGAACAATTCCGGATTTGCCGTGCGCGATCTCATGAGCTGGTACAAGGCCGACCGCGATCACCTTATCGTGATATACGACGACGCGGACATTCCGACCGGCACCATCCGTCTCCGCGACAGGGGCTCCGCCGGCACGCATAACGGCATGAAGAGCATCGTCTATCAGCTCGGCTTCGACGATTTCCCCCGAATAAGGATCGGCATCGGCGGCGCGGAGCACGGCATGATAGGCCACGTGCTCGGCGCTTTTTCGGACGAGGAGAAGCCGTTTGTGAAGGAAACGATACGCGAGGCGGCCGAGGCAGCGGAGCTGATCGCCCTCGGAAAAATGCAGGAGGCGCAGGCAAAATTCAACCATAAGGGCTCGAAAAAGAAGCCCGAAAGCGGCGAAAACACCCCGGAAAACGGGTGAGGATGCTCCGGGCAGCGGGGAAAAAAGCCCGATTTACCTCATGTTTTTCAAAAAAAGTCGTGAATTAACAAATTTTTCACGATTTTTTTATTTGATATTCACTTATTCTGTGTTATAATGTATATGGCATTATGTGCCGATTAAAGACTGTCAGAACGGAGGTGAAACTGTGAAGTTCAAGGACAGGGTGAAAACTTTCCTCGGCGATCTCCACGACGGGATCTCCTGCAGGATCGAAATGGCATTGAAGTTCGCACAGAAGAATCTGAAGCTTGTGTGCGTGTGCGCCTGCGCCCTGGTAGTTACTGTTGTCCTTCTCTGCATTTTCATTCCCAAGCTCTCACGAGCGATAGATAAAGCGATCTCCGCCCGAGCAAATTCCGTCACGGTGCCCTCCGCGCCGCCCGACGCGACGCCCACGGCGACCGCGATCCCCACGCCGGAGCCCCCGCCGACTCCGTCCCCCGAGCCCCTTCTTCTGAAAAAGGGCGACACCAACGATATAGTTCTCGACATCCAGCAGCGTCTGATGGAGCTGAACTATATGGACTATGATGAACCGACGAATTTCTACGGTCCGATAACCACCGATTCCATCAAGGTCTTCCAGAGGAGGAACGGCCTTGAGGTCACCGGCGAAACGGATATGGCCTGCTATTCGCTGCTCATGTCGAGCGCCGCAAAGGTCTATATGGCCTCCATCGGCGACGAGGGCACGGATATCAAGGAAATGCAGAAAAGGCTCTATGAGCTGGACTACCTTAAATCGAGCGCGCTGACCGGCTATTTCGGCGAAGAGACCGAGGCCGCCGTACGCGAGTTCCAGAAGAGGAACCACATCGAGGTCGACGGCATGGTCGGCACCGAGACGAAGGAGCTCCTCTATTCCGAGGACGCGATCGCATTCTCCCTCTACATCGGCTCCACCGGCGACGACGTCAAGATGTACCAAAGGACGCTTTACAGGCTGGGTTATCTCAACACCGAGCCGGACGGCGTTTACGGACGCGATACCGTCAACGCGGTCAAGAGGTTCCAGGAGCGCAACGACATCATCGTCGACGGGCATATCGGTCCGACGACGAAGACGATGCTTTTAAGCTCCAGCGCGAAATACAACAAGCTCGTCCTCACTATGAGCGGCGACGACGTGCTCCGCGTACAGCAGAGGCTTTACGAGCTGAACTACCTTAAAAAATCCGAGGTCACGAGCTATTACGGCTCCGTCACCGATCTCGCCGTAAGGGTTTTCCAGAAGAAGAACGGTCTGTCGCAGGACGGCGCCGTGGGCAAGAACACCATGGCGAAGCTCTTCTCCTCCTCCCCCGTCAAGGCCTCGAGACCCGTCAGCACCGATCCCGCATACGCGGGTCAGAGCGGCAGCGGCGTTAATACCTCGGGCATGACTCCCGCGCAGAAAATCGAGGTGCTGATCACCGTCGCCAAGTCAAAGCTCGGATGCAAGTACGTCCGCGGCGCAAAGGGTCCGAACACCTTCGACTGCTCCGGCTTCGTGTACTGGTGCCTGAAGCAGGCCGGCGCGAAGAGCGTCAGCTATATGACGTCCTACCAGTGGCGCACCACCACGAGGTACCGCCGCATTTCCTCGATGAGCAGCATCAAGCGAGGCGACGTCATCGTTTATAAGATGAGCGCGACCGCCGGTCATGTCGCAATCGCCCTCGGCGACGGCATGATGATAGACGCGTCGAGCCGAAACGGCAAGGTCGTCATAAGGACCTACCAGACGAGCTATTGGCGCGGATGCTTCGTGTGCGCGTACAGGATATTCGAATAAATGGTACAAAAAACAAACGACCCGCTTTTTTGACAGCGGGTCGTTTTTATATGCTTGTTATCTTCTTCTGCCGGACGAGGCGATGGTAAGGAGCCTTAAGAACGTGACTGCGGCGGAGAGCGCCGCGACGAGATACGTGAATGCGGCGGCTCTGAGCACCTTTCTTGCCGCGTTCTCCTCCTCTGCACCGGTTATGTAGCCCGCGGCGGTGAGCATGTCGAGCGCCCTTCTCGAGGCGTTCAGCTCGACGGGAAGCGTTATAAGCTGGAACACGAGCGCGAAACCGAACAGCACCACGCCGACGAGCGATACGTAATAACCGAGGGAGCCGAGGAACAGTCCGCCGATAACGAGCAGATACGAGAACTTCGAGCCGAAATTGGCGGCAGGAAGCAGGAAATTGCGAAGCTTTATCGCCGCATAGCCCTGTTCGTACTGCATGACGTGTCCGCACTCGTGCGCGGCGACGGCTATCGCGGCTACGCTGGTCGACGGATAGACGGCCTCGCTTAACGACACGCAGCCGGATCTCGGGTTGTAGTTATCGGTGAGCGAGCCGTTGATCATATTGACCCGGACGTTCGATCCGTTCGAATAGAGTATGTTCCTTGCGGCTTCCGCGGCGGTAACGCCGGCGCTGCCGTAAACGGACGAATACTTTTTGAACGTGCTCGTCACCCTCGCCTGCGCGATCATGCCCACGACCATTATCGCAAGCGCGGCCAAGAGAAGGAGCATGGCCGGCGAGCCGAACATCTCATCCAGTCCGTAATATGAATATGATAAAGCAGTCATCGTATGCGCTCCTTAATAGATATCGTACCCCAGCACGTACATTATGAGGTAGAACACCTGCCCGACGACGAGCACGGTCGAGACGACGAGCGTCTTCGCCCTTGCCCTTATTATGCCCTCGCCGTCGTCCCTCGAAAGGCACAAAAGCGCGAGAGCGAACGGCAGGATAACGAGCCCCGCGAGGTATCTCGGCACGGACAGGAGCGGCGAGATCGAGGCCATCACGACGAAGTAGGCCGTGAAGTACAGCGAATACGGCGAATGCATCGTCCTGGCGACAGTCACGAATACGACGAGCGCGCCGAAAAGATGCACGATGTTCGGGAGCCAGAGCCCGAAGAACGCGGCGTTGTTCTTGCCGAATGCGGAAACGAGCCCGTTTATCTGGGAATCCGCGGCGTTCAAGAACACCGTGGGCTCGAGGCCCTTCAGCGTTTTCGCGGCGGCAATGAATCCGAACCATTCGCCGGTCACATAGCGGTTGAGGCCGAGGAAAAGCATGAAGCCCACGGCGGATAAGACGGTCCCCGCGGCGACGAAAACGAGCCTGTTTACCGACTGCTTAAAGCCCTTGCTGCGTATCGTCCTTACGAGATACGCCGCGGCCTCCGCTGCGAAGGGTACGGCTAACAGTATGCCCGATAATTCCGTTAATGACGCAAGGCTGATCATAATTCCCGAAATGATGAACTTTTCGCGCCGCATCGCGAGGAGCGCCGAGGAGCACAAAAGAAGGAGCATAGCTTCGGGAAGCGGCGCCGCGTAGAATATCGCGGCGGGCATCAGGAACGTGAACAGCACGGCGACCTTTGCGGAGCGCCTGCCGAGATCGGGCAGAGCGAGAAGATAAATGACCGCGCTCGAGGCGGCGGAGCAGACGGTATTGATCATTATCGCGGAAGCGAAATCCGACCGCGTGAGCAGGCTCAGCGCCCTAATCGCCATCGGGAACAGCGGCGCGAGGGCTATGTTTGCCGAAGCTCCGCCTGCGCCGCGGTAAAGCTCGTCCGCGATCTCGAAATACCTGTTCGCGTCGGTGTCGGCTTTGAGCCATATGCTTTTGAACGTGTTGAGCACAGTCCCCTGATATCCCTCGGCAAGTATGCTGATAAGATATGCCGCGAGGAAGAGTATGAGCCTTAAGAGCAGGGAAAGCAGAACGACCGATACCACGGGGTGTATGCTGCGTCTTCTGGTGCTGCGCTCGCCCATGGCGGCGAGTATGACCTCGGGACTGCCCTTGAAAAGGCGAAGCATCTTCGGCACGGAAAGCGCGAAGGATACGGCAAGAAGGAGCAGCATCACCGCGGATGCGACAGTCCCCTTTATGTCAAGCCCTTTTTTCGTGAAGCCCCACAGTGAAAAGAGCGCGAGGCAGACGAGAAGAAAAGCGCCCGTCACGGCCTCGGCGAGATGCTCTTTCACGAAAACAAGGAATCTATTCTGTTTTTTCGGCGCAGATCCCATCAAAGATATTATACCACTTTTTTCACCGATAACAATAATGATATTGACAAATACCCCTTTATTTATTATCATTCAATCATAGAGAAAAACATCGGAGGCAATTCATATGAAATACTGTTCAAACTGCGGCGAGCCGCTTGACGACGACAGTCTGTTCTGTTCCGTTTGCGGAGCTAAGGTCGAGGACGCCGCTCCCGCCGTTCAGGCACAGCCCGCCCCCACCGTGACCGCGGCGAAACCCAAAAAGAAAAAGAGCAAGCTCTGGATACTGGCCATACCCGCCGTTCTGCTTCTTATCGCGTTCGGCGTATGCCTTGCGGTCAATCTTTCCGGCGCTTACGTAAAGCTCCTTCCCGCCTCGCGCAATAAGTTCGCCATACTGACCAGGCAGGCCCTGAACGATGCGCTCGACCGCGCCTTCTCCGATAAGGGGATCGATATTCCCGAAGAGATAAAGGCGAACCTCGAGGCGACCGTTCAGCTCGAGCTGAACGAGGACGCCGAAGCGGATCCCGACGATGATGATGACGATGACGATGACGACGGCAATTTCCTGCTCGATCTTCTGGGCGAGCTCGTAGTCAAGGCGGACATCGACGTTGACAAAAACGGGCTCGGGCTGCGCATCGACGCGTCCGCGGGCGGAATGAAGCTGATCGAGGCGTACCTCAAGGCGGCGAAGGACGGCATATTGTTCGCCGCTCCCGACTACCTCGATTATCTTTACAAGGTCGAGCCCTCGGCGATACTCGCAAAGCTCGGTAAGGAAAGCATGTCCGACTTGCTCGAAGAGATCACCGGATCCGGGCTTGAGCCTCTCGACGAGGCGAAAACGCGCGCCGAGGTCATGGAGATATATGAGATATTGATGAAGCTTGCCGAGGATGAGGAAGGCGGCTTCGAGATCGAAGAGAAAAAGGAGATCGCCCTTGCCGCGAACGGCGGCAGCGCGACCGCAGACGTTTACGTATTCTCCCCGACCGAGAAGGCGCTGAAGGCCTTCTTTGAGGAGCTTGCGGATCACTTTATGTCCGAAGACTCGTATCTGGGCGGCAGGATCAGGTCGCTTTCCGATGAGGAGGACGTTTTCGGCGAGATGAAGTCCTCTGCCGGCGAGTGGGCGAAAAAGCTCCACGACAATCACCTGACCGTCAAGATCGCTCTTTCCGGCAGCGAGGTCCCCTTCATCATCGTCGACGCGGACGATTTCAGTTTCTATACCGATCACGTTTACACGTCTGATACCGAGAGCCGCTATATCGAGGTAGCTCCCGAAGGCCGTAAGGAGCCCGCTCTGATAAAGATGAGCCTCGTCCACAAGACCGGCTCCGTCAACACCGTTTCCGGCCTTATAACAATAAAGAACGATCCGAGCGATCCCGTGCTCGACGATGTGGATCTCGGCGAGCTCGATCTTGACGAGATGGACTTTGACTTTAAGGAGCTTACGATCTCGTTCGATCTCGACCTCAATTCGCGCTCCGCTATAAGCACGTTCGAGGGCAGTGTGACCGCAAAGGCCGACGGCAAGGAAGTCCTGACCATAACGGTCAAGCCCGAAGGCTCTCGCATGAAGCACGTCATCAAGTTCACTTCCCCCGACGCCGAGTCGGAGCTTAAAACGATCACCGTGACGCTGTTCGTCAAGGAAGGCAGCGGCGTTGTCCTTCCCGCTCTGCCCGAAGAGCACGTCGAGACCGAGGAGGAGCTCAGCGATGTTCTCTCCGAGCTCGTTCAGGCTCTGCTCGGACCGATCATAGAGTCCTTCTTCGGCGGGTTCGGGTTCTGATCGATGGACGCCCCGGTTCTTTCATTAAAGGATATAGTGCTTTCCTACGGCTCAGAGCGCGTTCTCGCCTCCGTGTCGCTGGATGTTTTCGCGGGCGAGGTGCTTGGCATACGCGGCGCGAACGGCGCGGGCAAATCAACTCTTCTCGCCATTATGGCTGGGCTTTTGAAGCCGGATTCCGGCATGCGGAGCGCTTCGCCGGAGCTTGACGGCAAGATCGCCCTCGTCCCGCAGGAGATCGCCCTCTACCCCTCCCTTACCGGGCGGCAGAACCTTGAGTTCTGGGCGGAGGCCAACGGGCTTTCCGGCGCGCCGAAAAAGGCGAGGATCGGGTTTCTCCTGAAGGAGATGAAGCTGACCGACAAGGCCAAAAAGCGCGTCGAGACGTATTCGGGCGGCATGAAACGCAGGCTCAATATGGCGGCTGCGCTCCTTGTCACGCCGAAGCTCCTGCTCCTTGACGAGCCCACTGCCGGGCTCGACGAGGATTCCGTCGGGATAATACTTTCCTTCATCACGAGAATCAGGGACGCGGGCTGCGCCGTTGTTCTCGTGAGCCACGCGGGCGAGGAGATGAAGATCGCCTGCGACCGCGTGCTTAATCTTAAGGACGGAGAGCTCGCATGAGGTTCTTCGCCTGTCTGAAAAAAGATATAAGGCTGTTGACCGGCGGCGGGATAAGGACGCTCCTTTTCCTCGCACTGCCGGTCCTCCTTGTTTTTCTGATGATGCAGGGCATGCGCGGAGTGGACGTTTCGAGCTTCGCAACAAGCTTTTCCATCGCAGTGCGCGACGACGACGACACTATAATGAGCAAAATGCTCATCTCGAGGATCGACGATATCGGCATGTTCGGCAATGTGATCCATGCGGAAGACGAGACCGACGAGGAGCTGCTCGCGTCCGGCTGCGCGGCGGTCGTGACAGTGCCGAAGGATTTCTTTTTCGATATCTACGACATGTCGGACACCGACGTCGTGATCTCTTTGAACATGAACATGCCGCAGGAAGCGGCGCTCGTAAAGGCCACCTTCGAGGCGATACTCAAGCTTTTGGAGGAGAACCAGCGCGCGAGCTATGCCGCGGCGCGCGTACGGTACGGCGATCTCGGACCCGAGGAATGGTCGAAGGTATACCGCGATTATTCGCTCGCCGCGCTCGATTCGGCGATGTCGAGGCTCGACGTGTTCAGCCTTGACGATCTGTTCACGAGCGCTTTTGACGGCACGAAGCTCTTCCTCGCCGCGAGCCTCATTTCGATGATAATGATGTTCATGCCCCTCATGATGATCCGCTCCATCCCCGAGGAGATAAGCTCGGGACTTGCCGGGCGGTTCTCCCTCTCGGGGGGAAGCATACTCATGACGGTGCTTTCGAAGCTCGTCATAGCCTCCGTGTTCTCGTTCTTGCCGACTGCAGCGCTCCTTATCCTTCTTGGCATAAGGCTGACCTTTATCGTCGCCGCGGCGCTCGTTTCGGCGTTCCTGTTCTCGTTCTCGCTGTTCCTCATGATATCGCTTCTTTTGAAGGACGCGGCGCTCTCGCAGTTTTCGGGCGTGTCGCTGATGCTTTTCATACTGCTTGCAGGCGGCGCGTTCTACCCCGGCGCGCTCCTCGGGAAGACCTTCTCGGTCGTATCCGGGTATCTGACGCCGGGAGTGATACTCTCGTCCATGCTCCTGCCTGAAAGCGCATTCTCGGAGTTCATGCCGCGTCTTGCGGCACTCGTGATCCCGTTTATCGTGTTCGCCGCGGTATCGGCGCCGCTCATCAAGGCGGCGGTAAGGAGGCGCGCATGAGAAGGCTCTGTTCGTTCGTCAAATACAAGTTCTTCGTTCTTCTGAACGGGCGGCCCCTGTTCTATCTTGCGGGGCTTCTGCTCCTTTCGCTCACGTTCCTGCTCGTTTCTTTTGCGGTAACTGCCGAAAAGGATACCGAGATCAAGCTCGCCGTGTTCGACGAATGCGGCGGCGAATCGAGCGCGAAGCTCGTCGAATACCTCAATACGACCCCGGGCTTCGGCGTTAAGATCCACGCGTCCCGCGAGGCCGCCGAAAACGCGGTTTATCTCGGCAAAGCGGAGGCGTCCCTCGTAATTCTTCCCGATTACGACAGGCTTTTGGCCGAAGGCGAGACCGACGGACTGATCGTGATCTCCGTGTCTCCTTCCTCGGTGTCGACGGACGTTATCGTGGAGACAGCCGCGGGCGGCGTCATGGCCGAAAAGGCGAGGCTTACCGCGCTTAACGCCCTTGAACGCGAGGGTCACGATACGTCGTCCTACGCCGCGTATGCCGATGAGTTCGTGCCTCCGACGATGGTCACGATCCGCGAGCTATCGGGCACGGGTTCCGACCGCGCCATATTCGGAAGGACCTTCCCCGGAGCGGAGGGGTTCTACGCGCTCGCACTTATGCTCGTGATGCTTACTCTGTCAAAAAAGC
Organism: Clostridia bacterium; assembly: GCA_017614315.1. Classification (GTDB taxonomy): domain Bacteria; phylum Bacillota; class Clostridia; order Christensenellales; family CAG-138; genus UBA3857. Next base: position 218,730 of record JAGACA010000010.1, read on the forward strand.
TCGGCGGCGCGGACGAGATAGCGGTATCGAAGCGCTGTGCCGTGCTTAAAAACGGACGCGCGGCAGACCTTGTTTCCGATATCCTTGCGCTGTTCGCGATATCGCTTATCGTATCCGCCGCGGCGTTTATCTTCCTTCCCGACAAGAGCTTTATGGCGGCCTTATCGTATATCGCTTACGCTTTCGCCGTATCGGGGCTATCGCTCTTCGCGGCTTCGCTCTCCGCGGGCGACAGGCACGACGCGGTCTCCCCCGTGTTCGCGCTTGTGACCTCGATAATCGGCGGCTGCTTCGCCGACACGACGGCCTTCCCGAAGGCCATGAAGGCGGTCTCGTATCTCACCCTTCAGGGACAATTCATAGCGTCCTCCCGAGGAAAAGCGGCGTTCATACCCGTGCTGATCGCAGTCGGGATACTGTTCGCGCTGCTTTCGAGGGTCAAAAGGCGGGGCTGAAAAATAGGCTTGCATTCGCCGCGCGACTGATGTATAATGTGCCTTGCCGTGCTAAACGGGGAGTTGGCGGTGCCCTTTTCCTGCAATCCGCCGCAGCAGGGTCTAATCCCCGCCCCGAGGCAAGTGTTTGCGAGGCATGGAGCCGATAAGGAGTGTTGATATTCGGGTCCCGTTCAATCGATCACCGTGAACCATGTCAGGTCCTGACGGAAGCAGCATTAAGCGGAAAGTTCGGTGTGAAGCGGGTCTGCCTGAAAGGAGCCGCCTGTCGGCATACCTCTCGGGGGCGTTTTTGTCGAAGGGCGGGTGCACGGCTTCGTTATTTGACGGATGGCTTCGGTGTTTTTACCGAAGTTTTTTCATTTTTACGTTTTCCGACCGTTTCTTTCATACTTTTCTCCCCCGGAGCGACCGAAAACAGGGACGAGCCGTTCTATATTGTTCCCATGGAAGAACTTACGAGAAAACTCGAAACGGGATCGATAGCGGGCGGGCAGAAGAAAAAAGCGGGAAGGCTGAGCTTCTCGCTTCTCGTTCCCGACGTCGTTTTCATGCTGTTCTCGGCGCTCGTCGCTTCGTTCTCGCCTTTTGACGGCGTGTCGCCCTTCGGTACGGCGTGCATGATCGCGGCGTGGTATTCGGGCTTCGATCCCGTGATGAGCTGCATAGGCGCTTCGGCGGGATACTTCCTTTCGGGCAATTACGCGTTCGGCTCCGCATGCCTCGTTATGGGCGGATGCATATTCCTTGCGGTCAGGTACATGAACGTGAAGCGTATCTACCGCCTGCTCATTTCCTTCTCGCTCGAATGCGTGCTCAACCTCATAGCGGCGCTCGTATTCAAAAAAAGCGTGATACTCTTCGTCGGCTCCGCCACGGTGTCCGTGCTCGGAGCAGTGGTGATATCGAACGGCATAAAGGGCGTTCGCGCCTCCGTCCGCGGCAAAAGGGTGAGCGATACGGAGTTCATGACCATGTCCGCGCTCGCAGGGCTGATCGCGCTGTCGTTCGGGACCTTCAGCATATTGGGACAGAGCCCGGGAGTTGTTTTCGCGGCGCTTACAGTGCTGTTTTTCGCGTACAGGTTCGGCGTGCCGGCGGTCGCGGCGGCTGTCGCGCTCGGCGCGGGCAGGATGCTCGCCACGGGCGGCGACATGCACTTTATCGCCGTGCTCGCGTCGACCGCGCTCATCGCCGCGTCGGTACGTTCGCTCGGCAAATGGGCGACGCTGATAAGCTTCGCGGCGATCACCTGCGCCATAACCTTCATACTCGAGGGGAACGGCGTGATCGGCTATTTCGAATGTGCCGCAGCGGGGCTGATATTCGCTCTCGTCCCGTCGAAGCTGTATATGCCGGGGAACGTGAAGGACGAGCTGAAGGCCGTCCCGCGCGGATCGCGAAATACAGAGCTCGAAAAGCGCGTCGGAAAGCTTTCGGAGCTTCTTGACGGGCTTGCGAAAGCTTACGGCGGCGAAACGGAGGAGCTCCTCCGTCCCGTTGCGAGATCGCTTAAAATGTCGCTCGGCGCGTCTCGCGAAAAGTCCGAAAGGTTTCATACGGAATACGGTGTGTCGTCCGTGAGAAAGCGCGGGAGCGCGGAGAGCGGCGACAGCACTCTGGTAAAGACCGTCGACGGGTGCGCGCTGTTCGCATTGAGCGACGGCATGGGAACGGGCGGCGAGGCGGGACGCGAGAGCCGCGCGGCGCTCACGCTTCTCGGCGACCTCATATCCGTCGGATTCACCCCCGACGACGCCGCGAACGCCGTGAACGGCCTGCTTTTCAGAACGGGTACGGGCGATATGTACGCGACCTTGGACGCGGTATTCGTCGATCTTTCCGACGGCATCGCACGGGTGATCAAGCACGGAGCGCCGCCGAGCCTCGTAATGCGCGGCGGCAGGATATTCACGCTTTCTGGCAGCTCGCTTCCCATCGGAATAATCGAGTGCGCGGAGGGCGAATCCCGTACCGTCGGATTAAAGGACGGCGATACCGTGATACTTATGTCGGACGGCGTCTCGGACGCGCTCGGAGGCGATATCTATTCCGCCGTGACGGAAGCCTTCGGATCCCCGGATACGGAAAAAGCCGCAGAGCGGCTTCTTGACGCCGCGGCGGCGCGCGGCGGTGACGACGACATGACCGTGCTTGCGGTCAGAATCTCTCGATAAGCCCGTTGAACTCGGGCGTATATGCGCTCTCCGCGGAGGAGAGCTTCTGCGTGAAGACGTTCGCAAAACCGAGGCTTGCCGCGTAGTCGGCCGCCCTTCGGTATTCACCCTTCGTCAGCCTTCTGTCGAGGGGCTTTTTCATGCCCGGGATCGGCGTATACTGGCTCATGAGCGAGATATACGTCTCCGTCGGCAGGTTTTCCTTTATGAAGTCGAGCACGCGGCGCGTTTCGTCGACCGCGCAGGGCAAAACGAGATGGCGGATGATGAGCCCCTTTTTCGCGATACCTTCGCCGTCGAGCTCGAGCACGCCCGACTGCCTGTGCATTTCGAGTATCGCCTTCGAAGCGAAATCGAAATAATCCGCCCGTCCAGAATACCTTTCGGCGAGCGTCGGGGAAACGTATTTGAGATCGGGCAGCCAGATATCTACGAGCCCCTCGAATCTTGCGAGCGTTTCCGTGCGCTCGTAGCCGTTGCTGTTCCAGACTATCGGCGCAGTAAGCCCTCTTTTCCTCGCGAGAGGTATCGCCTTTTCGAGCGTCCTTGTGTGCGGCGTCGGGGTAACGAGGTTCACATTGTGCGCGCCGAGCTCCTCGAGCCCGAGCATCATATCGGCCAAAGCCGACTCGTCCGCGGGGATCGCGCCGTCTGGACAGCCCGTGCGCGAAATATCCGAATTCTGGCAGAACACGCAGCGCATATTGCAGCCCGCAAAGAATATCGCGCCCGAGCCGCGCGTGCCGGAGATCGGAGGCTCCTCATAATAATGCCTTGCCGCGCGCGCGACAAAGGGGAGCTTCCCCGCGCCGCAAGCTCCGGCGCCGAGCTCCCTGTCGGCTCCGCACATTATCGGACATTCAAAGCATTCGATCATTGCTGTTTTGTCACCGTGAAGCTGAGTTCTATTATGCCGTCCTCATAGTTCGCGCTTATGCTCTCGCCGAGGAGCGTCAATACCTCCTCCGCTATCGCGAGCCCCAGCCCCGTCCCCTCGGACGAATGAGACTTGTCGGCCTTGAAGAAGCGCTCGAAGAGATGGCATATATCGTTTTCGTCTATCTCGGCCGGGTTTTTGACGCTGATCGCCCACTTGCCGCCGCGGTCATAAAGATCGACGGTTATGTCGCCGCCCTCCGTGCCGTGCTTGACGGCATTGTCAATGAGCGTGATCATCACCTGTTCCACCCTGTCGGGATTGCTGAAGGCGTGATACTCGCCCTCGGGAACGCGCATGACGATGTTCATGCCGTGCTCCTTCGCGGCGCCGCTCATCCGGTCGGCTACGTCTGCGATGAGCTCGTAAAGCTCCACGTGCTGCGTCCTTAACGCTACTCCGCCGGACTGCAGGCGCGAGAGCTCTAGAAGATCGTTTATGAGAGTCGAGAGCCTTATGCTCTCCTTCAGGATGTATCCGTAATAGCGGAGCTTGTCTCCCTCGTCCTTAACGAGCCCGTCGTTTAGCATATCCGCTATGCCGCGGATCGACGCGAGCGGCGTGCGCAGCTCATGGCTGACGTTCGCCACGTAATCGCGCCTGGTTTGCTCCAGCCTCTCCGCCTCGGTGACGTCCATAAGGAGCGCGACCGCGCCGGATACCCTGCCCTTTTCCTCCTCAATTACGGCGATGTTCATGCGGATAACGCGCTCGCCGGAAGCGAAGCAGACCGTCCTGCTCTCGCCCGTTTCGAGCACGGCCTTTACGGCTTCGTGCACGTTTTCGGGAAGCGTTACGCCCTTTTCGGGATCCTTCACGCCGAGGAGCTCGAGCGCGGAGTTGTTCGTCCTCGAAACTCTGCCCGACGCGTCAAAGCCGATAAGACCTTCGCCGATGCTTTCCAGCACCGCGCGGAGACGGTTCCTTTCGACCGTGAGCTCGCCTATCGATATCTTAAGGTTACCCGCAAGGGTGTTGAACGCCGAACCGAGCTCACGCACCTCATACGAGCCCTCGGGCTCGACACGCTTTTCGTAATTGCCGCTTGAAAGCTCCACTGCGGCGGAGGTGAGGTTCGCGAGCGGCCTTGTGAGCCATTTGGAGAGGAAATAAAGCGGTATCGCCATTATCGCGCCGACCGCGAGCGACGATATTATGAGCACGACGAGCAGGCTCCTCGACGTGGATCGTATGTCGCTCATCTCCCTGATAAGGAATACGACGCCGAGCGTTTCGCCGTCGGTGCCGACTATCGGCGCGGCGGCGATGATGCCGTTCTGATTATCGCGCGAAATGACGGTGTCCTGCGTGACGTAAGGGTATTCCTCCCTTAAGAACGGAAGCACCTCGTCGTTGACGGCGCCTGCTTCGCCGTCCTTCGGACCGGCCTGACCGCCGGGGAGATCGGGACGCCTGTCCTTATTAAAATCGGTCTGCTCGCCGAGCTTGTTGAGTATTACCGTGCGCGATTCCGTCGACCTTATCATGAAGCGGAAGCTTTCCTCGGTGATCTCGCCGTTCATGTATTTCACGGCCTCCTCCGACAGCAGCTTCGCCTTCTCGCGCATCTCGCCCGCGACGATATTCAGGTACACCGAGCGGCCGGCGATCGAGAAGAGTACCGTCGTCAGAAGTATACAGGTAAGAAGCGCCGCAAAGAACAGAAGCAGCGCCGTCTCCCTGAGCGTGAGATTGTTATTTGTCTTTCCTTTCCTCTTCACCGTTTTCCACCTCGAACCGGTAGCCGACGCCGTAGACCGTCTTTATCGTCCAGCCGACGTTCTCCGTGGGCAGTTTCTGCCTTATCCTCTTTATCTGGGTATCGACGGGGCGCGTGTCCTCCGTGAAATCGTAGCCCCAGACTATCGAGAGAATCTTCTCCCTGGTGAATACCTTGCCGGGATTCGACGCGAGGAGCTGGAATATCTCGACCTCCTTGGGCGTGAAGGGAAGTCGTTTCCCCTCGTATCTTACGTCGTAGTTGTCAATGTTGATCTCGAGCGCGCCGTACCTTATCGTCGAGTTCGGCTCCTCCTTTTGCTGATCGTATCTGCGGAGCACCGCCTTTACCCTCGCGACGACCTCGCGCGAGGAGAAGGGCTTCACGATATAGTCGTCCGCGCCGAGCTCGAGCCCGAGCACGCGGTCGATCTCCTCGGATTTGGCCGTGAGCATAATGATCGGCGTGCGGCTCCTGCTCCTCAGTTCGCGGCAAACGTCCATGCCGTTCTTTTTGGGCATCATTATATCGAGTATCACCATGTCCGGCTTTTTTAGGTCGAACATCTTTATCGCCTGTTCGCCGTCGTATGCGGAGACGGTGTCGAAGCCCTCGCTCTTGAAGTAAGTCCCGAGGGTCTCGTGAAGTATGTGCTGATCGTCACAGATCAATATAAGCTGTTTTCCCGGCATGAGGGACACCTCCTTGTTTCTTTAAGCCAATTATAACCCATCGTTCCCCGGGTTTCAACCAAAACACAATCTTGTCATAATTCGGTCACAGGTTTACCTTTAATACGGATTGCCAAAGCGATTTTTAGGACTATAATAATAAATGAAAAACACGGCAACACTACCGAAAGGAGATACGGATATGGAAAACAGGAAAACGAAAATGCCTGTCGGCGCGCTGATCGTCTGCATAATGGTGATAGCGTTCATAGCCGCGTGCATAACAGGCATAGTATTGCTTATAACAAAGGGCATAAAGAGCGCGCGTACGCCGGATATGACCGAGGCGCCCGCAGGAAACACCGCCGTCGTTACCTCGGAGCCGACTTCGATCCCGTCGGCGACCGCGGATCCTCTGCATCACGCGTCGGCCGGCACTCAGGCGACCGAGGATATGGATAAGATCGACATAATCGCAAGGTGTATGGAAACGGTCGTATCCATCGACATCACCATGACGCAGGGCTCGAGCGACGTTTACGCGGGCTCCGGCTCGGGCGTACTGATCACGTCGGACGGCTATATCGTCACGTGCAATCACGTCGTCGAGGGCTCGGCAAATATCTATGTATACTTAAACGACGGCTCGCAGTACACGGCGGAGCTTATCGGGAACGATCCCGTGACGGATATAGCCGTCATAAAGCTCAACGCCTCGGGCGAGGAATTCCCCTGCGCGACGCTCGGCGTGTCCGAGGGGCTGCGCGTCGGCGAGACAGTCTACGCCATAGGCAACGCGCTCGGCACGCTTTCGAACACCGTAACGGACGGAATCATATCAGGTCTTGACCGCGATATCGAGATCGACGGGCAGTCGATGACGCTTTTGCAGACCAGCGCCGCGATCAACAGCGGCAACTCGGGCGGCGCGCTGTTCCTTCACGACGGCACGCTGATCGGGGTCGTCAACGCCAAAACGAGCGGCACCACCAGCACCGGAGCGACGATAGAGGGTCTCGGCTTCGCGGTGCCCATCGATCTTGCAAAGCCCATCATTACCGATATAATGACCTACGGCTATGTGACGGGGCGCCCCTATCTCGGAGTTTCGACGAAGAACGTTTCGTACGGCTACGGCATGTTCTCCTACACCACCTATCCGCAGGTCGTGACCGTGGTCGAGGGCAGCCCGGCGGCGAAGGCAGGCGTCCGCGAGAACGACATAATCGTCAAGATCAACGGCGAGACGGTTTCGAGCTCTACGGCGCTGCGCGTCAGGATAAACAGCTTTTCCGTGGGAGACGTGATAACGCTTACGATACTCCGCGGGAACAGCACGATAGAGCTTACCGTAAAGCTTGAGGAAAGAAGTTCGAGATAGCGGTAAGAATATGGAAAAACGGCTTTGCCTCACTTGAGGCAAAGCCGTTTGTTTTATGCGTTATTTCTGCGTCCTCTGGCTGAGAGCCTTGATCGAGTAGAGCACCCAGTCGTGTTCGTCGAGGGTGATGACTGTATCGCAGTAGGGACATTTCGCGCTCTTGTTGATGGTTACGGGAGCGCCGCAGTTCGGGCAGTTGACCGACTTCATCTCCTCGGCCTCGCCCGTCTTGACGCCCTTCGTGCGGGCAAGATCCCACTCGTAGGTCATGAACTTCTCGGCGTTGGGATCGCCGCGGACGATATTGCCGGTGGCGTCGTCGGTGGTGTAGGTGACGATCCTCGTGGACATCTCGACAATGATATGATCCATGCCGTCGCGCTCGAACCAACCGCGAACGTTGGTGCCGAGAACGGAGATGCGCTCGATATGCGGGGTCTGGCGCGCCTTCCTGATCTCGTCAAGCTGGCGGTCGCTCTGGGTATAGAGCTCGTCGGTAAGATACGGACGGAGCGGAGCGAGATCCTTCGCGCACCACTGATCCTGAAGCTGGACATAGAGGTTGGCGAGCTTCGTCTGCATCTGCGCCACGCTGAACCCGGGATCGACGCTGTTGATATACTCGCTCATCGGGGTGAGCATGGAATCGTCCGTGCGCTGAACGGCGGTCTGGACGGGGGTCTGACCGGCATTCTTCTTCCTCATGGCGAGGAAAATGATTATCACGATCACGATTATGACTATTATCGCGGGAGTAAGAGGTCCTCCCCCGCCGCCCGAGCCGGAATAGTCGCTGTCATAGCTCGAGCTGCCCCAGTTGCTCGAGCCGCCCCAGTCGCTGGAGCCGCCCCAGTCGCTGGAGCCGCCGAAGTCGGAATCGCCAGAAAAGCCGCCGAAATCGGCCAGTACGCCGACCGATACGAGAAGCATCGCGAGGCATACGATAACGGCAAGAGTGCCGAAAAGTCTTTTCTTCATATCTTCCTCCTTATGAAGGATAATATCTTCTTACCGTATCATTATATAACATTCCCAGCCCGTTGTAAACAGTTTCCGGAAAAAGCTTATGCGCCGAGCACGTCGGAGATCGCGTCCTTTTTGAACTGCGTGGTGTACAGGTCGTAGTAGTACCCGTGCTGCTTTATGAGCTCCGCATGAGTACCGGATTCCGTGATCTTGCCGTCCCTGATGACGAGTATCCTGTCCGCCGAGCGAATGGTCGAGAGCCTGTGCGCGACAATGAAGCTGGTGCGGTTTTTGAGCACCTTGGTGATCGCGCTCTGGATGAGCTGTTCGGTCTCGGTGTCGATGGAGCTCGTCGCCTCGTCGAGCACGAATATCCTCGGATCAGCGAGAATGACCCTGGCGAAGCTGATGAGCTGCTTCTGGCCGGTGGAGAGGCGTCCTCCGCCCTCGCCGACCTCGGTGTCATAGCCCTTTTCAAGGCGGCTGATGAACTCGTCCGCGTGCACGAGCTTCGCCGCGGCGACGACCTCTTCCTCGGTCGCGTCGGGACGCCCGTATCTTATGTTCTCCCTGATGGTCGTGGAGAAGAGATAGGGCTGCTGAAGCACGTATCCGAGGCGATCCTGGAGCCAGAGCTGGCTCCTCTCGCGGTAATCGACGCCGTCGACGAGTATCCTGCCTGCCGTGGGCTCGTAGAACCTGCAGACGAGGTTGACGATGGTGGACTTGCCCGCACCGGTCTCGCCGACGAGAGCGATGTTCTGCCCCGCCTTGACGTCGAGGTCGAAATGCTCGAGCACCTTCTCCCCCTCCTTATAGGCAAAGCTCACGTCCTCGAAGCGGACGTCGCCCCTGAGCTCCTCCCAGTTTTCACGCTTGGGCTCGAAGCTCGTGCCGTACTTCTCGATGACTTCGGGAGTGTCGGCGATGTCGCAGGGGGTGTCTATCAGGTGTATGACTCGCTCTGCGGAAGCCTGCGCGGACTGCATCTCCGCGAAAATACCCGCGAGCTGCTGGATCGGATCGAATATGCCCGTGGAATAGGAGATGAACGTCGCGAGCGTACCGACCGTGACGGTTCCGAAGGCGATCCACTTGCCGGTGACGCTCATACCGCCCGCGTAAAGCGCAAGGCCGGTGCCTATCGCGCCGAGACACATGACTATCGGAGTGAACATGGCGGAGAGCACCGCCGCCCTGACGGCGGACTTTCTCATCCTGCCGGTCTCGCCGCGGAACTCCTCGCTGTTCTTGTCCTCACGGACGAGCGTCTTGGTCGTTACCGCGCCCATGATCCCCTCGTTGAGGGCGCCGGTGATCCTGGAGTTCTGCTTCTTGACGTCGCGGTAATGCCTCAGTATCTTCTTCTGGAAGTATACGCAGATGACCGCAAGAGGCGGGAGCACCGCGATGACGAGGAGCGCGAGCTTCCAGTTGAGCACGAGCATCATTATTACGATGCCTATGACGTACGCGCCCGACCAAAGTATGTCGACGAGGCTCCACGCTATGAGCTCGGAGAGGTTCGCGACGTCCGAGACCATGCGCGCCATTATGTAGCCGACCGCGGTCTTATCATAATAGGAGAACGGGAGCTCCTGGAGCTTGGTGAACGAATCCTGCCTTATGTCGAAGGCGATCTTCATCTCGAGCCTGCCGCAGCCCTTTATGAACGAAAGGACCCCGAGCGCCTGAATGATTATGAATACGACGTATATCGCCGCGAAAGGAGCGATTCTTTCGGTATGCGAGCCGACTATTATGTTATCTATCGCGTACCTCGTGAGGAGCGGATAGATTATATCGATCGCCGCGACGATTATGTTCGCCGCGATGACGAAGAACACCGTTCCCTTCGAGCGGAACGCGTATTTGACGAGTTTCCTCCAAAGCTTGAAGTCGACCTTTTGGGCAAACTCTTCCTCCTGAAGAGCGGATGTTTCGAGTTCTTCCATCAGACTTCGCCTCCTTTCTCATCTGTCTGCGTCTCGCCGAGCTCGTCCTCCAGCATGTTCTGGATGCCGGCGATACGCTTATACAGGCCGTCCCTCGCGATAAGCTCCTCGTGAGTGCCCTGATCGACAAGCTTGCCGTGTTCGAGCACGAGTATCTTATCCGCGGTGGAGAGCGTGGTTATCCTGTGTGAAATAATGAACGTGGTGCAGCTGCCGCGGCGGCTCATGAGCGCCTTCCTTATGGAGGCGTCGGTCTCGGTATCGACCGCGCTCATGGAGTCGTCGAGTATGATTATCGGCGCGTTCTGCATGAGCATTCGCGCGATGGCGACACGCTGCTTCTGTCCGCCCGAGAGGGTGACGCCTCGCTCGCCGACGACGGTCTCATAGCCCTTCTCAAAGCTCATTATTACGTCATGCACGGCGGCGACCTTCGCGGCCTCGGCGACCCTCGCTTCGTCGGCTTCGGGCTCCACGATCCTGATGTTGTCGAGTATCGTCCTCGAGTACAGGAACGGTTCCTGCAGCACGATGCCGATATTCTTCCTAAGGTGATGACGCTCGATGTCGTTTATGTTTACGCCGTCGACGAGTATCTCGCCGTCGGTCGCGGTGTAAAGCCTCTGCAGGAGCTGTACGAGGCTCGATTTGCCGCTGCCGGTCGAGCCGAGTATCGCTAAGGTCTCGCCCCTCTTCGCCGTGAAGCTTATGTCGTCGAGCACCTTCTCGGAGCTGTCGGCATAGGAGAAGCTTACGTTCCTGAACTCGATCGAGCCCTCGATCTCGGGGGTGAGCGCCTTGCCCGGCTCCTCCTCAAGGGGAGCGGACATGATCTCGTTGAGCCTTCCGACGGAAACGGAAGCCTTGCCGAGATCGGCGAGTATCCTGCCGAGCTGACGGACAGGCCATGTGAGCATCGACGTGTAGGACGTGAATACGAGCATCTCGCCGACGGTGATCCTGCCCTTTATCGTGAAGTAGACGCCTATCGCGAGCGAGAGCAGTATCTGCGCGTATCCGATCGCATCCGAGCAGGACCAGTAATAGCCCATGAGGTAAATGACCTTGAGCGTCTTATCCCTGTAATCGCGGTTCTTTTCCGTGAAGGAATCGAGCTCGCGCTTCTGCTGACCGAATGCGCGCACTACGCGGACGCCCGTCAGGTTCTCCTGAATCGCTGCGGAGAGATTGCCCTCCGCCTCGTCCGAGTCGGAGAAGGACTTTTTTACCGCCTTGAAATAGACGAAGCTCGAGATGCAGAGAAGCGGCATGAGCAGCACCGACCAGAGCGTGAGCTTCGGGTCGATATAAAGCATTATCGCCGCGGCGGTAACGACCATGAGCACAGTCCTTATAATCTCGAGGAGCTGATTCTCGATAAAGCGCCTTACGGTGTCGACGTCGGAGGTACATCTCTGTACCAGATCACCGGTCGAGACGTGCTTATGATAATCGAAGGGCACGTTCGCGAGGTGCGTGTAAAGATCGTCGCGCGTGTTCTTCGCGATCTCCTCGCCGGCATAGGAGATGAAAGTCCTCCTCAAAAACGCCGCGAGGGCGTTGACCGCCGTGAAGACGAGGAGCAGGAGCGCCATTATATAGAGGTGCTTCAGAAGATACTCCCTGCCGCCTATGGACTCGACCCATTCGATTATCGATCCGGGAACGGAGCCCGCGCCGGCCTCGTACCCTTCCTCCGCATAGGGAAGCAGCACGTAGTCTATCGTGAAGCTTGTGATTATCGGTATTATGTAGACCGTGACCACGGCGACGATCATGCTGATCGCGGCCATTACGAAGTATTTGCCCGTGCCGCGCATCATGTGCTTCACGAACCTTGCTTCCGAACGTCTTTCGGCCTTTGTCTTTTTGTTTTTCTTATTCTCTTCCATACTGTTCACCAACTGTTTTTTGTTCCGATCCCAAAGGCATAAAAAATGCCGCGGGTCTCATTCCACCCGCGGCATGTGTGCGCCTTTTTATCCTCAGAACAAAGGCCGCCCATCCATGATGCGGGCATAGTACTCCCCAAGAACCACAGAAACTTTCCTTGCGATAGTTACTAACATGACGGTTTGCGGCCTCCTTTCATAAAAGTCCCATACAGTATAATGCCGCCGCAGCATGATTGCAATAGTTTTTCCCTTTTCACAACAAATATATTTATTGCGAAGAAATATATTGTTCAATATCGCGGGTTCTCTGTTGACATATCGGTGCGACCTGCATATAATAAGCTTTGTTAGCACTCCCAAGTAACGAGTGCTAACAATCGACAGGGTTCGATATGCTATTACGTATTTATTATAGGAGGATCAAACTATGAAACTCAGACCTTTATCCGACAGAGTCGTGATCAAGTCGCTCGAGGCGGAAGAGACCACCGCGTCCGGCTTCATTCTCACCGGCAACGCCAAGGAGAAGCCCCAGATGGCCGAGGTCATCGCGGTCGGCCCCGGCGGCGTCGTCGACGGCAAAGAGATCGTGATGAACGTCAAGCCCGGCGAAAAGGTATTCTATTCCAAGTACGCGGGAACCGAAGTCAAGATGGACGGCGTTGAGTACATCATCGTGCGTCAGAACGATATCCTCGCGGTCGTCGAGGACTGATAAAGGAGGAAAAGCATCATGGCAAAGCAGATTAAATACGGCGAGGACGCAAGGCGTTCTCTCGAAAAGGGTCTCGATACCCTTGCCAATACTGTTAAGATCACCCTCGGCCCGAAGGGCAGGAACGTCGTTCTCGACAAGAAATTCGGCGCTCCGCTCATCACCAACGACGGCGTGACCATCGCTAAGGAGATCGAGCTCGAGGATCCGTTTGAAAACATGGGCGCGCAGCTTGTAAAGGAAGTCGCGACGAAGACCAACGACGTTGCGGGCGACGGCACCACCACCGCCACCCTGCTCGCTCAGGCGATCGTCCGCGAGGGCATGAGGAACGTCGCCGCCGGCGCGAACCCCATGGTAATAAGGCGCGGTATCGAAAAGGCCGTCGACGAGGCGGTCGCGGGTCTTAAAGAGATCTCGAAGCCCGTCACCGGCAAAGGCGAGATCGCGCAGGTCGCTTCCATCTCCGCTTCCGACGAGAGGATCGGCGCTCTGATCTCCGACGCTATGGAGAAGGTCGGAAACGACGGCGTAATCACCGTCGAAGAGGGCAAGACCATGAAGACCGAGCTCCGCTTCACAGAGGGCATGCAGTTCGACCGCGGCTACGCTTCCGCTTACATGGTGACCGATCCCGATAAGATGGAGGCCGTGCTCGACGATCCTTACATACTCATCACCGAAAAGAAGATCACCAACATCCAGGACATCCTCCCCGTTCTCGAGCAGATCGCGAAGCAGGGCAGGAAGCTCCTCATAATCGCCGAGGACGTCGAGGGCGACGCGCTCGCTACCCTCGTTGTCAACAAGCTCCGCGGCATATTCACCTGCGTTGCCGTCAAGGCCCCCGGCTTCGGCGACAGACGCAAGGAAATGCTTAAGGATATCGCGATACTCACCGGCGGCCAGGTCATCTCCGACGAGCTCGGCATGGAGCTCAAGGACGCGACCGTCGCCCAGCTCGGCTCCGCGCGTCAGGTCAAGGTCGACAAGGAGAACACCACCATCGTCGAAGGCGCGGGCGAAAAAGACGAGATCGCCGCGCGTGTCAAGACCATCAAGACGCAGATCGCCGAGACCAAGTCCGACTATGACAAAGAAAAGCTGCAGGAACGCCTTGCGAAGCTCGCTGGCGGCGTAGCGGTGATCTCCGTCGGCGCGGCCACCGAGCCCGAGATGAAGGAGATCAAGCTCCGCATCGAAGACGCCCTCAACGCTACCAAGGCGGCCGTCGAAGAGGGTATCGTCGCCGGCGGCGGCGTTGCGCTCATCAACGTTATCGACCGTGTAAGAACGCTTGAGGAGAAGACCTCCGGCGACGAGAAGACCGGCGTCGACATCATCGTCCGCGCTCTTGAGGAGCCTCTCCGCCAGATCGCCGCGAACGCAGGCCTCGAGGGCAGCGTCATCGTCGCTAACGTTATGAACTCCGGCAAGCTCGGCTACGGCTATGACGCCGCGAAGGATGAGTACGGCATGATGTTCGAAAAGGGCATCATCGACCCGACGAAGGTCACCAGGAGCGCCCTCCAGAACGCTTCCTCCGTCGCCTCCATGGTGCTCACCACCGAGAGCCTCGTGACAGATATCCCCAAGCCCGAAGCTCCGATGCCCGCCGGCGACCCCGGCATGGGCGGGATGTATTGATGAGATAAACGAATAACGATAAACCGGAACGGCGTTTGCCGTTCCGGTTTATTTGTGGGGAAAGTGTTATATTGTGGTCGGGTCGGGAATTCAAGACTGAACTTCCGCTGCACGGGGCGGGCTTACCTCACTTCGTTCGGAATGCCGCCCGTTGATTGCCTTTTCAAACATCCGGTGGATGTTTGAAAAGGCAATCAACCCCTCTTAGGGTTCAAGAGGCCGGAACTTTTCCCTTGGACCAAACAAAAGGGACAGGCTTTGCCTGTCCCTTTTGTTTGGTCTGGGTGAGAAGATTTGAACTTCCGGCCTCTTGAACCCCATTCAAGCACGCTACCAAACTGCGCTACACCCAGTCGCTTAATGCTCATGTATTTTAGCACCGCGATAAAGTGTTGTCAATAGAAAGATAAAAGTATATTGTTTCTTATTATACCACCTGGAACAGGTAAAATTTGAGATAATCGGTCTCCCTTACGGACGGTAGTATCGGGTGATCCGGCGCCTGCTGACGCGCCTCGATTTGGCGGAGCGTCACGCCCGCGTCGTGCGCGGCTTCGGCGAGCATTTTCCTGAACATATCGTCATACATGAAGTGCGAGCACGAGCAGGTGGCAAGGTATCCGCCCCTCGGCAGGAGGCGCATCGCCTTGAGGTTGATCTCCTTATATCCGCGGTAGGCGTTCTTAGCCGTGGCGCCGGATTTGGTGAAAGCGGGCGGGTCGAGTATAATGAAATCGTATTCGCTCGACCTTTTCTTGTAAAGCTCCGTCAGAAGGTCGAATACGTCCGCGGCGATAAAGTCCATCTTTATCCCGTTTCTTTCGGCGTTCGCCTTGGCGAGCTCTATCGCGCCTGCGGAGATATCGACAGCGGTCACGCTCTGTGCTCCGCCCATGGCGGCGTTCAGCGCGAACGCGCCGGTATGCGTGAAGCAGTCGAGCACGCGCCTGCCCTTCGCGATCTTCCTTACCGCAAGACGGTTGTATTTCTGGTCGAGGAAGAAGCCCGTCTTCTGACCGTTAACGTAGTCGACGTCGTACTTTATGCCGTTCTCGGTGATCTCGGTATGCCCGCAGAGATCAGTCCTCAGCCCCTCGTGCGCGAAGAAAGCCTTATACTCCTCCATCCCCTCGAGCGCGCGGATCGAAACGTCGTTCCTTTCGAAAACTGCGTCGACGGTCTCCCCCAGCTCTCGGAGCCTTTCGACGATAAGCGGGAAAATGATCCCCTTTCTCATGTCTGTGCCGAGGCAGAGCGACTGGGTGACGAGCACGTTTGCGAAGCGGTCGACAGTCAGACCGGGGAAAAAGTCCGCTTCGCCGAATATGAGGCGGCAGCAGGAAAAATCGTCTCCCATTACCTGGCGGCGGTAGTCGAGCGCGTACTTCACGCGGCGGGCGTAAAACGCCTCGTCGAAGCGGTCGTTCGCGTTCGTCGAAATGACGCGAACGGCGATCTTGCTCGCATCGTTTACGTAGCCGGAGCCGAGATAATTGTCCTTTGCGCCGAAAACATCGACGATATCGCCGTTTTTGTACGCGCCGTTCTTATTCGTGATCTCCTCGCCGTAGACCCAGGGATGACCGTTTTTCAGACCGATCTCTGCCTTTTTGGTCACGGTGAAAGCGGGATAGCTTCTTTCCATCTGTTTTATTCCCTCCGCTTGATGATCTATTTTATCAAATGGAAAAGGGTTCGTCAATCGGCTTTGTCGGCCTTATGGCAAACCCTTATTACAGGAGGAAAACCTTTTGAAAACTGTTACTTCATCATATTGCTGCCGGAATTCGGCATATGCTGCTCGGCATAGGCGATCATGCGCTTGACCATCTCGCCGCCGATGGAACCGGCCTCGCGAGCGGTGATGTCGCCGTTATAGCCCTGCTTGAGGTTGACGTTCATATTGGACGCGACCTCGGTCTTGAACTGGTTAAGACGGCTCTTGGCCTCACGGTTGCTGTTATTGCTCATTTTGCTGCTCCTTTCATAGATTTTTCATGCTCTTTTACTTTTTCATATTGTTCTCGGCGTAAGCGATCATACGTTTGACCATTTCGCCGCCGACAGAGCCTGCTTCGCGGGATGTAAGATCACCGTTGTAACCCTGCTTGAGGTTCACGTTGATGGAGTTCGCGACCTCGGTCTTGAACTGCTCCATGGAACGCCTCGCCTCGGGAACGATAACGCGGTTTCTCCTTGACATACCTTTTTCACCTCCTTAAGGTTTTTGCAAACGGCTATAAAATGCACTTTACCGTTTCGATTTTAATTTGCGCAATTATTGACCTTATATGACAGGTAAAAAATGATAACAAAAAAAACGCCTGAAGAGCTATTCTCTAAAGGGTGGTTTTCAAACAAAAGCCTTCCCCTTGAAGAAGAATTCCGAGAATACGCGTCCAAAATCCTTCCCCTTGATGGGGAAGGTGCCGAGGAACGAGGCGGATGAGGTGATATTTGCCTGGATGCATCCCCCTCATCAGTCAGCTTTCGCTGACAGCTTCCCCACCCAAGGGGGAAGCCTCGTTGGGGGGAAGAGCGCACTTACTCACCACCATGCGTCGGCGGAACGTGCGCTTACAAACAAAAACCTCCCGAGAAGGAACCGTTTCTCGGAAGGTCTTTATCTGCTTGTTTCCTGCAAACCGAAATCGTTATTCGTGATCCGCATTCATTTCGTCCGCCTTTGCGGACGGTTTTACGGTCATTTCTACCCATGCCGGCAAAAAGCCGCTCTTGATAGCGTTTCTGACGGATCGGATATTTGACCATGCAGAGCAATAAAATGGAACCTTGTCCCGCTCGACAATTTCCATTGCCAGCCGCGAGGTGATTGCGGATGCGATACCCTTTTTTCGAAATTCCGGTAAAACATCTACGCCGATCTGCCACATCTCTTCGGCATCAGCCGAGCAGCCCGACAATCCGATCAGTTTGGCGCCGTCATACGCGCCGACGCCCAAAACGTCCAAATGCTTTCTGTCGCGACAAAGGGCGTTCGACCACTCCGGTACATACAGCTCTTCAAAATCAGCTTTCTCCAACAGCCGCGTTTCGTATGGACATGGCAGTTTCGTGAGCTTTTGCAAATCCGGCAAATAATACTCCGCCATAAAGCAAACCGTTTGTCCCAAGGGTTCCAGCCGCCGGTTCAGCCAACGCATATTCGGCGTCTCAAAGCAATGGTAGAAATCAAAACGTTCCACATACTCTTTCACAAGATCGAATAGTTCCTCTGTGGAAGATGCCACGACATTGTTGCCATAGGAGATGAAATTGCATCCGATGGGAAGACGGTAATACTTCTTTGCTTTTGATCCGAGTTGAAACGGAACGACCGTATTGCGATCCGAAAGAAAATCTTCCGTGCTGCATCCGATATCTTCGGCAGATTGGTGCATTGCGATTCGGAACAAATCCTGCGTTGTCATCTGTTCTCCTTTTTCCTAAATCCCGATTTGTGCCATTCATTTTATCATAGAACCGCATGAAAGACAATGCAAAAAGCACAGTCGGTTTTCGATCGACTGTGCTTTTGAAAACCTCCCTTGTCATAACGACTATGAAAAGGCGTTTTTTTTGTTTCGGTCGGTATTCAGTCCGCGAGGTCGGAAAGCGCGGCGCGGTATCTTTCATAGAAGGCTTCGTAGCGTCCTTCTTCGATCGCTTCGCGTATTTTTTTCATGAGATCGTTGTAAAAATACAGATTGTGAAGAATGCACAGGCGCATGCCGAGGCGCTCGTCGGCCTTTAACAGATGCCTTATGTACGCGCGCGAATAGCTCCTGCACGCGGGGCAGGAACAGCTTTCCGATATCGGCTTGTCGTCGAGGCGGTACCTTTCGGCAAGGAGCCTCCTTCTGCCCTCCCACGTATATACGTTGCCGTGCTGCGCGCCCTTCAACGGAAAAACGCAGTCGAAAAAGTCGACGCCGCGGTAAACGCCCTCGACTATGTTCGCGGGCGTTCCGACGCCCATGAGATACCGGGGCTTGTCCTTAGGCATCTCGGGACAGACCGCGTCGAGCACGCGGTACATGACGAACGCGTCCTCGCCCACCGACAGTCCGCCGATCGCGTATCCGGGAAGTCCGAGATCCCTTATCTCCCGCATATGCCTTATGCGAAGATCGTCGTAGGTGCCGCCCTGACCAATGCCGAAAAGGAGCTGATCGGGATTGATCGTATCCCCGAGCGAATCGAGCCTTTCATGCTCCTTTACGCACCTTTCGAGCCAGCGCGTTGTGCGGTCTATGCTTTTTTCGACATAAGAATACGGCGAGGGATTCGCGACGCACTCGTCGAACGCCATCGCGATCGTGGAGCCGAGCGCGGACTGCACGCGTATGGACTCCTCCGGCCCCATGAAAAGCTCCCTTCCGTCGATATAAGACGTGAAGCTCACGCCCTCCTCGGTTATTTTTCTCCTCTTCGCGAGCGAAAAGACCTGGAAGCCGCCGCTGTCGGTGAGTATGGGACCGTCCCAGTTCATGAATCTTTTGAGCCCGCCGAGAGTCTTTATGAGCTCGGGGCCGGGACGCACGGCGAGATGATACGTATTGCAGAGCACGACCTGACAGCCGACGTCCTTAAGATCGGCGGAGGATGCTCCGCCCCTTACTGCTGCGGCGGTGGCGACGTTCATGAAGACGGGCGTTTCAATTATCCCGTCCTTTGTCGCGAGCCTCCCCCGCCTTGCTTCGCCGTCTGTATTCAATACGGTAAAATCGTTCAATGCCGCATCTCCGCTTCTTTATTTGAATTTATTATAGCTTTTTCCGCCACTGAATGCAACAGCCTCGCCCATCGAGGCCATCGCTCCGAGACCGACCGCCGCGTCCGCGAGCTGCTTTTCGTCAAGCTCCGCCAGCCTCGCGCCGTTCCTGCCGAGCACGGTCAGGATTGCGTATCCCTCCGGCGGCAGGAGCTCCAGCGCGCGTGCGACGGTCATATCCTCGCCGACGGCGACGCCCGTCACGTTCAGTGGCGTTTTCGAGCGCGTCCTTTCGCGTCTGAGCGCCGGGAACTCGGACGGCGAGCGCTCGGCGACCGCGGATATGATAAGGAAAACGCCCATCACGATGAGCGTCGGATTTAACGCTCCGCGATATAAAAGGATACCGAACGCAGCGATAAAGCCCGAGCCTGTAAACACTCCCAGAGCCCGGAGGACGAGCATAGCGGGCTTTTTCCCCTTCGGCGAGCAGGCGGCGTATATGAGCCTTCCGCCGTCCAGCGGCACGGCGGGGAAAAGGTTTACTGCAAGCAGCGCGAGGTTGTATTCCGTAAGGCCTATCCCCGCCGAGCGGTAAGTCGGAAAAAGCCCCTCCGCAAGCGATGAGAGCGCCGCCATGGAAAGGCTTGCGAGCGGGCCTGCGGCGTATATCGCGGCTGCATCCGCACGGGACGCGAACGCACAGTCGAGCCGGGCTACGAAGCCGAAGGGCTGTATCTCTACCGAGCGCACGGGATAGCCGAGCCTCTTTGCCGCCATGGCGTGGGCGCATTCATGCGCGAGAAGCGATATGAACGCCGCGGCGAGCAGGCGAAAGCCGCCGAAAAGAGCCGCTATCGGCGCGGCGGCCAATAAGACGGGACTGCATCGTATCTCCGTCCCGCCTATCGAAAACAGCTTCATTCAGCGTCATCCCGCCTTTCCGAGCCCGAAGAGCTCCGCAAGGTCGACGGGTCTTCCGCTCTTCCACGCGCGCACCGTGACGGCGCTGCCCTTAAGGGTACCGAGCTTCTGCCTTACCCTTATCGGCTGCCCCTCTTCGACCGCGATCTCGTCAAAGCCGTAGATCGCGAATTCCATGTCCCCGTCCGTCACGACGGAAACGAATCTTCCGAAATCGGGATCGACACCGACCGTCTTTATCCTGCCCGCCGCCGGCGAGACGACCTCCGATCCGACGGGCGCGACTATCGAAAGGCCTCCCGAGCCTTCCGCTTCGAAGCTCAAAGCCGTTACGGGCAAAACAGGCCCGGACGACGGGGCGAACACCTCGATTATCGAGGGGAGCGAAACGAACTTCAGCTTGCCGGGCGTTTCCTCCTCCTCGCCGTCGCCGTCCTTTCTTTCGGTCAGCTCGCCTATCACGCTCAGCGCCTCGCTGTTTCCCGTAAGCTTGAAGCCGAGTATCAGCGCGAAAGCGGCGGCGCATACGCCGAGCCTTATGAGCAGGAAGCCCGCGCCGGAGCCTTCCTTCTTTTTCGCCTTTGCATCGGCCTTTACAGGAAGCGGCGTCCGCCTCCTCCTGCCCTCGCCGTAGCCCCTCGAAACAAACTCCGTCGTGATAAGCGTCCCGTTTTCATCCATAAAAAAAGCCTCCCGCGTATACTTCATTCGAGTATATGCGGGAGAAGCCCCTGTCAATGCCTCATTCGGGATTCCACGACGCGGCCGATTATCTCGAGATCGCCCTCGGTGACGATCAAGGGATCGTACGCCGGATTGGACGGAATGAGCGCGACGCTCTTCTTTATGCGCTTGACCCGTCTTAAAAGCACCTCGTCGCCGAGCCTTACGACGTATATCTGCCCGTCTCTCAGAGCGTCGCCCCTTTTGACGAGGACGCTCGCGCCCTCTGCTATGAAATCGCCCGTCATGCAGTCGCCGACGACCTCCATGAAGAAATAGTCGCCGTTCGATACCTCGCCCGACGCCACGGGGATGTAATCGGTGATATTCTCCTCCGCGAGCATGGGTTTGCCCGCGTGCACCATGCCGACCATGGGGATCATGACCGCTTCGCCCATTCCGGCAGTCTCGAGTATCCTGTCCCTCATGATGCCGGGAAGCGCGCCGGACTTATCGCGGCAGAGAAGATAATCCGCGGATACGTTGAAGATATCCATCAGCCGGCTGAGCACGCCGGACGGGATACCGATCCTTTCGTTTTCGTATTTTGATACAGCCGCCTTCTGTACGCCCAGCATCCTGCCGAGCTCGTCCTGGGTGATGCCCTTACTTTGGCGCAGCTCCCTCAAACGGTTCATCGCACACCTCATGTTTCGTTTATTGCTCCTTCATTGTATCCTAATCGGAAACAATTCGCAAGCCGTTTTAAATAATATATTTAAAATCCTTGTTTTGAGTACCATTTTTGGTCTTGACAGTTTCCAAATAAGAAACTATAATGTGACCGTAACAAAAAGCCGACGCGTTAAGCGAGCGGCGGGACAAGGATCGTGAAAGGAGAAAGATATGAATTACTTCGGATTGATAGTGCTCTTTATGGTTCCCGGCATCATCATCGGGGGTATGGGCGCAACGCTCATAAACGACGCAAAAAGGAGGCGCAGAGCCGCCTCGGCAAAGCGCCGTCTCCGTACAAACGTGTAAAGGATCGAAAACGCGGTTTTGAAACCGCGTTTTTTGTTTTCAGTGTACGTCAGGGAGTTTGTCGGGCTCGGGGAGCTCGGGACCCTCGACGGTTACGGAGCCTATGACCACCTTTTCGGAAGGTCTGTCGGCATAGCCCGTCCTTACGGACGCTATCGCGTCGACGACGTCCATGCCCTCCGTCACCCTGCCGAACGCGGCGTAGAGCCCGTCGAGATGCGGAGCCGTCCTGTGCATGATGAAGAACTGGCTGCCGGCGCTGTCCATGGGCATGGAGAGCCTTGCCATGGAGATGACTCCCCTCTCGTGCTTGATGGGATTGTTCACGCCGTTCGCGGCGAACTCGCCTTTGATGGAATAACCGGGCCCGCCCGAGCCGGTGCCCGTCGGGTCGCCGCCCTGGATCATAAAGCCCATGATAATCCTGTGGAAGGTCGTGCCGTCATAGAAGCCCTTCCTTGCGAGCGAGCAGAAATTCCTTACGCTCTGCAGCGCGATCTCGGGGTAAAGCTCGAGCGCGATCGTGCCGAAGCCCTCGACCGTTATCTTTGCGGTGATCTTTTCGTTCATGTGATCCTCCTTTGTAAATCGTTCTGATCGGATTTTAGCACAGTCCGCGGGGACTAATCAAGTATTGTAAAAAAGTATTTGCGGATGTATAATATGAGGGAGCATTTTTCAGGAGGCTTTTGATGACTTCACGAAGGAAAAAATACCGTGAAAGGCAGATATTCGTTCTTGCGCTTCTTATCGCGGTCGCGGTCATCGCGATCGTATTGATGATAGTGATCGTGTCCTGCGGGCGTAAGGATCCGGGGCATTCGGCCAATAACTCGCCGCGTCCGCAGACGACGGACGTGCCCGCGTCTTCAGGACCCGACGAAACTCCGGCCGATACGGAGCACGCGACGCAGCAGCCGACGGATGAGCCCACGAGGCCGCCCGTCAGCTACCGCGAGGTCTCGGCGCATGAATCGGCAAAGGCTTCGGCCTTCGGCTATTATACCGAGCTCATGGTCAACGGCAGCGTCGTTACCGCGTACAGCGCGGATCAGAAGGTCACCTTCCTTCACAACGACGAATACACCCAGGCGGATGGCGTGCTTTCCTTCCGCGGGAGCTGCTTCCGTCAAAACCCTTATTTCGGCACGGCGGAGGTATCCGTCGGCGCCCTTCAGCAGGTCTGGCAGCACGATACCTTCAGCGTCGGCAAGGGCGAAGGCGGCAAGTATTCCGGCGTTTGGACCGGAACCGGCTGGACAGGTCAGGCGCTCGCCGTCCGCTGGGACGCCGAGACGAAGGCGATAATGAACATGTACGATTCCGCCAAGAACAAGGACGGTCTGATCGAGGTCATCTGTCCCTGCATGGACGGGAACATATACTTCTACGACATGGAGACCGGCGAGCCCACGAGGAACAAGCTGGTGTTCGGCGTGCCCTTCAAGGGCTGCGGCAGCGTCGATCCGCGCGGCTGGCCGATACTTTACGTCGGTCAGGGCGATCATTACAACACGGAGGGCAAGGCCTCGAAGGCTTATGTCATATCGCTCATAAACGGCCAGGTACTCGCGACGATCGGCGCGAAGCCAGACAGCTTTGCGATCCGTTCCTGGCATGCGTACGATTCCGCGGCGATAATCGACGGCGGGACGGATACCCTGTTCTATCCGGGCGAAAACGGCATACTGTACCGCGTCAAGCTGAACACCAAATACGACAAGGCCGCCGGCACGCTCACTATGAGCCCCGACAGCCCCGTTAAGCTCCGCTATCAGGCGACGCGCGCGAAGAACGACGGCTATTGGCTCGGCTATGAGGCGAGCGCGGTCGCGTGGCGCAATTATCTGTATCTTTGCGACAACACGGGGCTCATGCAGTGCGTGGACGTAAACACGATGAAGGTCATCTGGGTGCAGGACACCTGGGACGACACCAACGCCACGCCCTGCTTCGAGGAGGATCCCGCGACGGGCACCGGATATCTGTACGTCGGCAACACGCTTGACAACAAGGCCGACGGAAACGGGAACGGCAAGGTCGCCTTCTTCAAGATCGATGCCTGCACAGGCGAGATCAAATGGAAGAAGGAATACACCGTCGCCACTACTTCAAACGTCACGGGCGGTTTTCAGGGCAGCGCCGTCCTCGGTCACGGCGAGCTTGAAGGTCTCGTTATAACGACTTACAGCTCCGTCGGATCGAGCGGCTACGCAGGCTACGTCGTCGCCTATGACAAGGAGACCGGAAACGAGGTCTGGACGTTCAGGGTATCCGGCTATACCTGGTGCAGTCCCCTTGCGATGTACGACGCGGCGGGAAAAGCATACATAATCGTGTGCAACTGCAACGGCGACGTGTACGTCCTGAACGCCCGCGGCGAGAAGCTTTCGAGCATCAACCTCGGCTCGAATATAGAGGCTTCGCCCGTCGGTTTCGGCAATTACGTGGTCATCGGCACGAGGGTAAAGGGCATATTCGGGCTGAAGATCTATTGATAAACGACCTTGACCTCGTGCGTCCTTCCGTCCGATACGAGACGGATATGATCCGTCTCCTTCCCGTCGACCGAAAGCGACGCGCGCTCTCCGCGCCTTAAGCTGATGCGGTACACCGCAGTATCGAAGGCATAGCTCAATTCAAACGAATCGAATACCGTGACGGGCTTTAAGATCATCTTATCGCCCGTCTTTTTTATGCCGAGTATGTGCTCCGTCACAGCGCGGTAGAGCCAGCCCGCGGAGCCCGTATACCAGGTCCAGCCGCCGCGGCCGGCGTTCTCGCCCGCGCCGACGTCCCCCGCGAGGACGTAAGGCTCCGTCCTGTACCTATTGACGGTCAGCCTTTGGCCATGCGCGATCGGATCGATCGCAGAAAGCAGTCTGTGCGCCGTTTCCGGCCTGTTCAGCATGCACGCGGCGATCACCGCCCACGCCGCCGCGTGGGTGTACTGTCCTCCGTTCTCGCGGAGACCCTCGCAGTAGGCTTCGATATAGCCTACGGGCTTTTCGGACGAGTCCGTAAACGGCGGCGCAAGGAGCTTTATCACCGAGTTCTCCCCGTCAAAAAGCTCTCGGAGCATCGTATCGAAAGCCAGATCCGCCCTGTCCGCTCCGGCGAACACAGCCCACAGCCCCGATACGAGATCGATGCGGCATTCCGCCGAGCTCCTTGAGCCGAGCTTTTTGCCGTCCTCTCCGATCGCGCGGATATATCTGTCGTCCTCCCATGTGTTTTCAAGGCTTTCTCTGAGGCTCGCGGCGTATGCTTCGAGCTCCTCCGCGAGTGCGGTCTCGCCGCGTCCGCGCGCCGTGCGCGTAAAGTCCCTCAATATGACGAGCATGAACCAGCCGACAAAGGCGCTTTCGCCGAAGAGGTCGTCGTAGCCGTCGTTCCAGTCGCCCGTTCCCATCAGCGTAAGTCCGTTCGCGCCGATAGGCATCGAAGCCCTTATCGCTCTGACGCTGTGTTCGAACACGCTTGCGCGGAGGCTGCCCGCCGTATAAAGGGCGTATCTGTCCCGTTCGCCTTCCCCAAGCGGTTCTCCCGTAAGGAAAGGAGCTTCCTCGTCCCAGACGGAGGCGTCGCCGGTGATCCTTTCGTATTCGAGACAGAGGAATGGCAGGAAAAGCCTGTCGTCCGATATCCGCGTGCGGACGCCCATGCCGTTATCATGCCACCAGTGGAGGACGTCGCCCTCCGGAAACTGATGCGCGGCGGAGTCGATTATCGCCGCGCGGGTCGTTTTCGGATCAGTAAGGAGCAGCGCGGACACGTCCTGCAGCCTGTCGCGGAAGCCGACGGCGCCGCCCGACTGGCAGAAGCCCGTCTTTGCAAACAGGCGCGATGAATACAGCTGATAAAGGAGCAGGCGGTCAGCGAGCGCGTCAAAGGCCGCGTCGCCCGTTTTTACGTTCAGCACGCCGAGCCTTTTTTGCCAAGTCTCCCTTGCCCTTTCAAGCTCGGATCCCGCCCTGTCGGGCGATACCGGATCCTTTATATAACGCGCGATATTCTCCGTCGTATCCATCCCAAGCGTGAACACCGCCCTTGCCGCGCCGTTTGCGGGAACCGTCAGCGTCCTTTCCGTTCCCGTGTCAAAGAACGCGTCGCCGCCTGCAACGAATGCGCGCGCTCCGTCGTCCGCGCGGCGGGCGCAGTCGAAAAGGAGCATGCCGTTCGCCGTTTCGCGGACAACGCTTTCCGCATGGGGGTATTCCCCGACCGCGGGAGATATCGCGAGCCTTGCTTTAAGCTTCCTTGCACGGGAGCTTTTATTGTTCAGCGTGATCAGATAATACTTTATCGGCCTGTCGGCGTCGGTGAAAACGACAAGCTCCGCCCCGATCCCGTCCGCCTCCGACGCCGCGCGGGTGTACCCTATGCCGTGCGAGATCTCGTATTCGCCGCTCGCGCCGTACGGCATGAGAGACCGCGTCCTGCCGTTTTCCGAAAGCGTGACCTTCTCGAACGCGGGATCCGATACGGGATCGCAGCTCCACGGCGTTATGCGGCAGAGCCTCGCATTCCCGTACCATGTGTATCCCCCGCCGTTTTCTGTGACTATCGTGCCGAAGACTTCGTTCGCGAGCACGTTCGACCACGGCGCGGGCGTGATCCCCAAGCCCGTCCTTATGACGTATTCCTCATTTTCCGGATCGAACCCGCCGAAGCCGTTGAACCCGACGAGCCTTCGTGCGGGAAGCTTCTCGGTCTCCATCGGTCTGTCCTTTCCCGGCCTTTCCGCTTTGGCCGGGAGATACGGTATCCTGTCGGCGTCGCATTCGATGAGCGCCATGCCCCTCAGCGCATCCTCGTGTTCCTTGGTGAGGAACGCCATATCGAATACCGCCGCTGCGGAAGCCGCGAGCTCGCCGAGCCTCCTCCTTGCGGGATCGCCGTAGCTTACCGGAAGCAGACTGACGATCGCCGCGTCGAAGTCCCCGCCCCTCGCCCTTAAAAACCGCGTGAATGCGAGAAAAGTCCTTATGTCCTTAAGCTGTTCCTTGTTCGAGACGTACACGATAACGAGCGGCTTGTCGCCCGATATGCCGAGCTCCCACAGGGAGCTTATGCCCCTTTTCGGGCGGGCAGGCGGATCGTCCTTGAAGGGGACGCCCTTCATTATCCTTGCGGCGAGCGGTTCGGTACCGACAAACCCGTCGGCGGTCAGGCCGGCTTTTCTCATCATGCCGTTTGCGACCGCCCTTGACAGCTTCAACTCGGATGCTGCGGTGGCCGCCGTCCCGCGGAGCGCGTTCACAGCTCCGTCCCGCGTCGATGCGGCGCACATCACGAAAAGCATTTCAACTCGTTCTCCCGGCACGAGCGGCGTACGCGTCATCGCCGAGAAAAGAGGCTCGATCGGCGCGTTCCTGAACACGCCCGCCGAAAAGCTCCCGAGAGCTTCGGGATACTGTTTGAGCCTCCCCGGGCAGGTGAATGCGTCGGACGAATACGCGGTCTCCGTGTCCGCGATCAGCGCCGCTGCGAGGAAGAGCTCCTTTCTGTTCCTCTTCTTCCTAAGTCTGAAAACCACGGCGTTATCCGCCCGCGACGCGTCGACGGTCAGTCTTACGAACGCGGGATGCGCCATGAACTCGCTTTCCCGAACGAGCACCGGTCTGAAAAAAACGCCGACCCTGAGTTCCTTTTTCTCACGCGAGCTGTTGATAAAGCCGAGCCTTCGCACCTCCGCGTTCCCCGACGCCGCGTCGAATACCGAAAGCGACGCTTTCACGCCGTCTTTCTCCGCCTCGAAGCGCGCCTCGCCGGGAGAGAACTCCGCGCAGTCGTTGATCTCATGGAAGGAGTCCGCGCCAAAGAATATCCTGACTCCGTCCCGGTCGGTCAGCATTATCTCTCCGAGGCGGGAAAACCCGGAACCGTCAGAGAACGCCGCCGTTTGCATCTCTCCGTTCGAGAGCAGCGTTCCTTCGACCGAGCCGGGCTCCGCTCTTCTTGTCGGCAATCCCGGGACGCCGCGTGTTTTAACATTCCTTACGACGCTGCTTTCATATTCGCGGATCACTATAGGCTTAAGCGGCGTCTCCTCGAAAAGCAGCTGTTCGAAGGCTCGAACGTGCGGTATGCTCATGAACCTTTTTGCGTTCCTGCCGTCTGTCAGCGCGTCCGCGTACGCCGCGAGCTCCATGCCCTTGTGATGAGCCATAAAGCTCCTCACGAAGCGCGGTTCGCCGTCTGCGCCAATATCCTCCGCCTCATAAAGCCCCATTTCGCCGTAAGCGCCCGCTTTGACGAAATCACGAAGGTTTCGGACGGCGGCTCCGGGCTCCAGTATCAGCGCGAGCGCGGATGCGTACGGGGCGGTCACGCGGCGTTTTTCCCTTTCGGGCTCGAGCGCGAGCTCCGCCTCGCCGAACGCCATGTACTGATAATTCATCGCCCTGTCGAATGCGTAATAGCCCGACTCCGATCTTCCCCACGGCGCGCCGTCTTTCGAGTTCAGTATCTGCGTCCTGAGCGCCGCGAGCGCGATCTCGTGCTGCATGGAGCCCGGGACGGTCTCAAAGAACAGAAGCGGCATCAGGTATTCGAACGCAGTGCCGCTCCAGGAAACGAGCGTGCGTCCGCCCGAAGCGTCCTTAATGAGCCGTGAGAGCGCATGCCAGTGATCGTGACTGACGTCGCCCTTCGATATCGCGACGAAGCTCAAAAGTCTCGCCTCGGACGCGTAGAGGTCGTAATACGCGCCGTGGAGCATGCCCGAGTCAAGGTCGAAGCCTATGCTGAAGAGCTTTTTGTCCGGATCGTACAGCCTGTAAAGCTCCATTTCCTCATAGAGGCGCTCCGCCTTTTTCGCGGCTTCGTCGGCGTAAAGCTCCTTCAGCGCCTCTGCCGCGACCATGAGCGATGCGGCAAGGTTTCCCGCGTCCACGGATGAAACGAACCTCGGCGGAAGGGGCGCAAGATCTCCGACGCGGTACCAGTTGAGAGGTATGCCGTGCCATTTTTCGAGCCTTTCAAGCGAATCGAGCATTATTCCCGAGCGCCTTATAAACTCATCTTCGTTCAGAACGCCGAGATCGTGCGCCGAAACAAGCGCCATAAGCCCCATCCCGACGTCGGTGGGCGAAGTGAGATCGGCGGGCGGCTTTTCGGGGTATTCCTGAACGTTGTCCGGCGGAAGACCGTTCGTCTTATCGCCGACGGCGCCCTCAAAGAATTTCCATGCGCCCATAAACAGCTTGAACACGAACGCGCGATCCGCGTCCGAAAGCTTCTTTCTTTCACGTTTGCCGCCCATCCTTTTTACGGCAGAAGGCGCCGCCGCCCAGAGTGCTGCAAGCATCGCGCCGAGGAGATAAACCGGCTTGAAGCCCGATGTGAACGTAAGCGCTGCGAGCATGGACAGGGTCAAAAACGCCGCCGCGGGATCGACCTTATAAAGTCCGCTGTCTTCCCCGTCCGCCGCGGAAGAAGTCTGCCATTCGAGCATCCTTTTATGGGTGAAAAGCGTCCTTACGAGCGCTTTTATCACGGCTTTGGCCGAGCACAAAGCGGCGTACGGGAGCGCGGAAACCTCGACCGCCGTCCTTATGATGAGGCGTATCCATGCGTCCCTTGCGGCGCGTTCGTTCAGGCTCGACGCCGCAAGCAGAAAAAAGCCCTTGACGGGTTCGATGATGAACGAGACCGCCGTGAGCGTGAACAGCGGCGCGGATCCCATTGCGAGCGATATAACGATGAGCAGGAACGTGACCGGCTCGCGCAGGCTCCTTATGAGGTTCGCAAGCATCTTCGCTCTTGCGATCGCGCCGATGTCTTTTGCGCGCTTTCCCGCAATGAAGGGCAAAAGCTGCCAGTCTCCCCTTATCCAGCGTTCCTGCCGCTTCCACCATTTGGGAAGCGTCGAGGGCTCCGAGTCGAGGAGCGTCACGTCGTTCAGGTACGCCGCTCCGGCAAGCGAGCCCTCAAGAAGATCGTGGCTCAAAACGGCGTTCTCGGGGATCTTTCCTTCGGTCAGCCTTAAAAAAGCGCGGATGTTTATTATGCCCTTGCCGCCGAAATCGCCCTCGCGGTAAGCGTCCATGTGGAGATTCGATACCGCCTGCGAGTACAGCTCGTACCCCGTATCGCCCGAGAATATCCCCGAAAAGAAGCTCGACGCCGCGGATCTGGCAGTCGTTCGCATCCTCGGGACGAACACCGACCAGCCCTCCGCGGCGCGTCCGTTTTCGATGACCGGCGCGTTCGCGGGGTGCGCCGCCGCGCCTATGAGCTTTGCGAGCGTTCCCGGAGGCATCACGGTATCCGCGTCGAGCACGACTGCGTGATCCGCCCGGATGCTTCTTTCCGGATAAACGGAAAGCGCGCTCCCGCCGCCCATAAGGAGCCTGAGCATATCCGTCACCGCGCCGCGTTTTCTTTCGTATCCCTGCCATACGCCGTCGCGGTTTTTGCTTCTTTCGCGCATTAGAAGCGAAAATCTTTCGCCGTACTTTGAATTGAGGGCGTCGATCGACTTTTTCGCCGCCGCGATGAGCTTTTCATCGCCGGGAAGCTCCTTCTTGTCCGCGTCCTTCAGATCGCCGAGGAGTATGAACTCCGCTCCGTCCAATGGGTTCGCGAGATAATGGCTCTCGAGCGTCTTTGCGGCTTCCGCGGCCGAGGTCTCGTCCGTAAGAAGTACGGGGACCGCAACAGCCGTCGGGTGATCCTTTGCGCTCCTTATGTCTAGCCTCAGCACCCTCCTCGGTTTGAACATAAGACCGAACGCCGCGGTGACGAGCGACAGCGCTGCGGTGACCGACGGAAACAGTCCCAATACCGCAGTCGGCGTCCCGTGTCTGAAAAGCGCCGCCTCCGCCGCCGCTGTCAAAAGTATCACGGAGGCGATGAACAGTACGAACGCCGCCTTCGGCCTTAAAAGCGAACATCTCTTCCCGAGCAGACGGTCAAGCTCGTCCCTGCCTCCCGCCGCGAGGTAGTACTCCGCCGAGGCGCGTCTCCCCTCGCCCTTTTCCGCGAGCATGACCGCCGCCCGCGCTGCGTCCGTTTCGCGCATCTTCAGTCTCGCCGCGATCCTGACCGTTTCGGATACGGCAAGCTGCTTTGACGCCCTGTCGAGGGCCGTAAAGCTCGCGTTCCCTGCAAGTATCCTTTCGACGGGGCTGACCTCGCTTACCAGATCGTCCCATTTGAGTTCGGCGCAGGCCTTGATATTCAGGAGCGCTTCCGTGAGCTCCGCCTCGTCAAAGCCGTCCCTCGAAGCCGTTCCGGCGAGGCGCGAGAGAAGAGCGAGCATCAAAAAGACCGGCAGCGCTTCGAGCTCGGCCTGCATAACGTCATCTGGCGCAAGGGCTCTGAGTTTTTCCGAGACCGAGCCGTATTCAGGTCTTGCGTCGGCAAGCTCCTCCGCGAGATCCGCCGCGCGCGGGAGACCGCGTTCGTTTGCGGGAAGCATGAGACGCTCCCCGCCGTCAAGCTCCTTAAGAACGGCGGTGAGCTGCTTTTCTACCGTATGGAACTCGGTCAGGAAGAGCTCCTTTTCGGGCGAAACGGCGCCTGTCCTGATCTCTCTGTACGTCCTGCGGTAAAACGAGACGAGCCGTCTTCTGATAAGGAGCGCTTTTATGAACAGATGATTCTTGAAACTCTTAATTCGCATTGATCTACCTCGAAAGCGTAATCACGGATAATTATTCTCATCTATCGGCAATTTGATTCCACATATGATACGATCTTCGAGATGAACTCCGCGATGTATGGTATATTGCTCCTTGCTATGATATCGAGCAGCCAAATAACGAGCGCGCCCAAAAGCGAAAAGCCCACGGCCATGCCGAGACCACGCGCCGCGCCGTAGAGGAACGCCCTTTTGAGCATGCGTTTTAAGTCGGATGAATACTCGGCGTATTCGATGAAGCGCGAGCGTTCGAGCGCGCCGGCGATCGCGCCGAGCCTTCTTTCGATCTCCCCGAGCCTTTTGTCGCTGTTTTTCATACTATGAGTATTCGCATAAAACAAAAAAGCATTACCTTCGGGTAATGCTTTCTGTTTTCGATCATTCAGATTATCATCTGTTCTATCTCGTCCGATTCGGCGGGCTCTTCTGTCGGTTCGGTTGTCTCCTCCGTCTCCGCGGCCTCGTCTTCGGCAGGGGTCTCCTGCTCCTCGGCGTTAGGCTCTTCCTCCGGAACGGGCGCATCTTCCGTTTCGGTCTCGGCGGACGCGGCGACCTTGACGAGCTCCTCGGCACGTTTAAGGAAGCCCTCGCGCTGCATGGCCGAGGCGAGCATAACGTTGACGTCCTGCGCCTCGCCGAGCTCCTGCGTGAGCTTCAGCCTTAAAACGTCGATGGTATTGTTTTTCCTGTCGAGCTCGCGTATGACTTCGTCGAGGAAGGCGTCGACCGCGACCGGGTCGTAGCCGAACAGCGAGTGCGGAAAAACCTTGTTGATAACGTCGTCTCTTTCCATTTCAGTTCCTTTTTGAAGGGGGATCCGGGGGCATGGATCCACGCCCCCGGTTGTCGGGCATTGGCTTACTCTTTATAGCCGTCGGAGTTGCCTACGATCTCGTAGTCGGCGGGAACTACTGCAAAAATCTTTGCCGAGATCTTTCTGATGTCGCCGCCCATCGCACTGCAGGCGCCGGACATGAAGTCCAGTATCCTTTGGGCAACATCGATGTCGATGTTCTCCATGTTCAGAATGATGGGCTTTCTGCTCTTGAGGTTGCCGATGATGCTCATCGTATCCTCATAGCTGACGGGGCGGTAGATGATCATTTTTGAGCGAGCGGACTGAGCGGGGAATTCCACGACCTTGTTGGCGGGCTTGCGCTCGCGGCGCTTCTCTTCCCTTGCTGTGATCGGCTCAAGCTCCTGGACCTCTTCCTCGACTTCGGGAGCGCGGGACTCTTCATCCTCGTCAACCACGTCGAATCCGATCCAGTTCTTGATCTTTGTCGCAAATTTTGACATTTTCTTTTCCTCCATAGTTTTTTCGTTGGCACTTGGAAGAAAATTTTTAATGCCTTTCGGCTATGCGCGGACGCTCTTTATATGTATCGCCGCACAGCATTTGATGCGTCTTTTGTTTCTTTGCGCTCCTCCGACTTATTATTCTTTTGTCAATGCATCGGTCTTGCCCCGAATATGGCGGAGCCTACTCTCACCATATTCGCCCCTTCGGCTATCGCCGATGGATAATCTCCGCTCATGCCCATGGAGAGGAGTTCCATGTCTGCGCCGGGGATGCCGGACGCCTTTATATCTTCAAACAGCTCCTTCATGCGCTTGAAGTATTCGCGCGTTTCCCCGCCCGCCGCGGGAGGAATGCACATGATACCCTTTACGCATACATGGGGCATGTCAGAGACCCTTTTCAAAAGCTCGGTGAGCTCCCCGGGAGCGACGCCGCCCTTCTGCGGCTCGTTCCCGATATTGACCTCGACGAGCGTATCCTGACGGATCCCGTGCTTGTCCGCAAGCCTTTCGATCTCGCGGAAGGCCTCGATCCTGTCGGCCGATTGGATCAGATCGGCGCGGCCTATAAGGTATTTTACCTTATTCAGCTGCAATTGTCCAATAAAATGTACGATCTGGCCGTTT
Source organism: Clostridia bacterium (assembly GCA_017614315.1). Classification (GTDB taxonomy): domain Bacteria; phylum Bacillota; class Clostridia; order Christensenellales; family CAG-138; genus UBA3857. The sequence continues at coordinate 252,172 of JAGACA010000010.1, forward strand.
TCTTTGAAAAAATCGTATTTATCGACCAGTTCCTGCGCACGGTTCTCGCCCGTCTCGAGGCCGCCGGCGTTTATCGCCGCGCGGATCCTTTCGGTATCGACGAACTTCGTCACGCAGACGAGTCTGATATCCTCCGGCCTTCTGCCGGAGAGCTCTGCCGCCTCGCCGATGTTTTCCTTAACGCGGCGGAAATTATCGGCGACAAGGCGGGTCATCTCTTCCTGTTCCAATATCTTACCCCCGGACTGAGCGTCTCGTTCTTTTCATGCGGGCGGATTATCGCCGTGCCGTTATCCTCGGCGAGTACGTCTACCCGCATGGTAATGTGGGATTCGCTCCTTAAAAGCTCGATGTACGTGATGCCGTTTTCGACCTTCAGCGCCTCGGACTTGACCTTTATGCCGCTGACCGCGGCGGATATCCTGACGCTCGCTGTCCTAACGTTCAGGAGCTCGCCTATATCGGAGTCGAACTCGAGTATGTTCACGACCTGCGAGCCGTTGATTATGGGATCGAGCGCTACGCCCCTGTACGTGCCGTAGCCCTTTATCTCGACGTCGTATTCGACGCCCTCGGCCGTCCTGACGAGATCGCCGCTCTTGGTCAGGAACGCGAGGAACCATCTTTCGTTGTCGACCACGCGGCAGGCCCTCGACCTGTCGCCCGTCGTCCATACCGCCGAGCCCTTGTCCTTTATCGCGCGGTTGACGAGATCCGGCGTGAGCATGGAGAGCTTCTCGGCGTTCATAGCCTCTTCATAGCCGTCGAAGTAATAGCTGACCACGCCGTAGGACGGCGCGTAGATCGTTTCCGTCCAGGTCTCGAGGAGCGCAGCAGTGTCGTCGGCGGTCTTGTAGAGGGCGCGGAGCGTCTCCGTCTCCTGTACCTTGTCCCTCAGATAGTCCATGCGCTCCTTGAGCGCGCTTTCGAGCTGCCAGTAGAGCTGTTCGAGGTTCTCGCCGCTGCCGAGCATTACGCAGTCCTCGATCCTTGCGCGGAGGGCGGCTATGGCTTCGTTCATCTCGTCGAGCCTTGCGTCCTTCGTGGAGCCGATGCGGTCCATCTGGACGCGGTAGACGTTTTCGCGGGCGTTGAGGAGGGACTGCATGAGCTCGTCCGAGTATCCGAGCTTATAGACCGTGGCGAGTTTTTCGCCGGTGATGACCTCCTCGCCTTCCTCCCTTAAATAATCGAGCCTTGCGTATTCGGCGGACATGAGCACCTTTTCGTCGCGGATGAGCACGGCGTTCCTTTCGCTGAAGGAATACGTCATGGCGCCGTTGTCGGTGATCTCTTCCTTGCCGTTATAGAGGAGTATGAAAAGCAGGACTCCGATGACGGCGACAAGTATTCCGATGATTATAAAGAATCTCGGATCTACTCTCGTGCCGCTTCTTTTGCTTTTCCTTGTCCTTATCATTATTTGGCGTCATCCTTTTCGGCAACGTCGTAGCCCTTCTTTTCCGACCTTCCGTACTGACGGTCGAAGTTTTCCCTGTTCTTTGCGATATAGCCCTCGTAAAGCTTGTCCGCGTCCAAGCCGGCGCGTATGCACATGCTGACGAAGAAGTGGAGTATGTCCACCAGCTCGCCGTGGAGCGACGCCTCGTCGACGAGCTTCGCGTTTTTCCACCACTTGAAGTTGACCTCGTCAAGCAGCTCCGCGAGCTCGGAGATCATGGCGAGGACGTCCTTCTGGATCCACTGCTCCATGGGGAAGTCGAGACTGCGCCTTTCCTGGATGTCGGTGTCGAGCTTCTTCTGAAGCTCGAAAATAACGTCGAGCTTGTCCTTTTCGTTCATGGTTAGATGCCTCACTCCGATAGTATGGATTCTATTTCCCTGCGGTTTTTCCTGCACCTGCCGACAACGCACGCGGACATATCGGAAGTATTCGCGACACGGGGTATTATACTCATCACGTCGTCCATCGTCACGCGGGTGATCTTTTCGATCACCTCGTCCTCGGTATAGTGCCGTCCGCTTATTAGCTCCGCCCTGCCGATCGCGCCGGACCTCGCGGAGGTCGATTCCCTCGACATGAGGAACGAGCTGATCAGCTGATCCTTCGCCCGTGAGAGCTCGTCTTCGCAAAGGCCCTCCTTGGCGACGGTCTTAAGCTCGTCAAGGAGCATGCCCGTGACCTTCGCGGCGTTATCCGTGCCGGTCCCGGCGTAGAGCGTGAGGAAGCCGGACGCGGGATACACCGTCGGGTACGAATAGACCGAGTATGCGAGGCCGTTTTCCTCCCTGATCTTCTGGAAGAGCCGCGAGCTCATGCTCCCGCCGAAGGCGTTGGAGAAGAGCAGCATCGCATAGCTTTCGGGAGTGTCCTTCTTGAAGCCAGGAAGGCAGAGCGCGATATGCACCTGCTCTATGTCCTTCTCGATGACCTTGATACGCCTTTGGGGAGTATGTATGCCGAATTCGGCCTTCTCCGCCGCGGGATCGCCCTTAGCAGTGAAGCATTTGCCGATGACGTCCATGAACTCGCCGCGGTCGAAGCTTCCGGCTGCGGCGATGACCGTGTTCTCCGGGCAGTAGTGGCTCGACATGTATTCGCGGAGCCCTTCCCTCGTGAAAGCCCTGACGCTTTTTACGGTCCCGAGTATCGGCCTTTCGAGCGGGTCGCCCTCGTAATAGGCGGACGACGCCGTGTCGATGACGAGATCCTCCGGGGAGTCCTCGTTCATGAGGATCTCCTCCGTGACGACGCCCTTCTCCCTTTCGATATCGTCGGGATCGAGCAGTGAGTTTTCGAGTATATCGGCGAGTATTTCGGCAAGCGTGCCAAGATCCTTTCCGAGCACCCTGCCGTAAAAGCAGGTGCATTCCTTGCTGGTGAACGCGTTGAGATTGCCGCCGACGGCGTCCATCTCCGACGCTATATCGGACGCGGAACGGTTAAGCGTGCCCTTGAACAGCATATGCTCGATGAAATGCGCCGCGCCCACCGACGAACCCGGCTCATAGACCGAGCCCGCGCCGATAAACACGCCCATCGACACCGAGCGGAAGCCCGGCATGCATTCCCCGACGACCCTTATGCCGTTCGGAAGCCTTTCCTGAAACATCGTTTTTTCCTCGCCCATGCATACAGTTTGCCGCGTCATGCGGAATGTATGCAAAAGCAGATCTTTCGTATGATCTCAAACTATACCAAATTAATTATACAACATTTTGTATGTGGGTACAATATCCAAGCCCATATTTTTTATAATTTTCTCTATCTCCGGCAAAGCCCTCAGAACGTCGCCGGTCGGAAGCAGCGAGATTATGTCGCCGCCCTTTATCCTCCCCGGGAGACCGTCCGCCGCGCCGTCGAGCTCGACCGTGCATCTGACCGCCTTAAGGCCGAGCACAGCCGCGTCGGTGAAGCCCTCGGGATCGTCCGAGAGAAAAACGCATACGGATGGCACGACGCCGCCCGCTTCCTCGATCAGTGCGAGCTCCCTTTTCATTTCGTCCTTTCCTCCCGAGCCCAGAAGCGCTATCTCGTGACCGGAGGCAATGAGTTTCTTCAACAGCTCCGGGTGCCTTTCCGCCCATTCGCCGCCGACGGCGAAAGTGACAGCGACGCCCTTCTCCGTAAAATGGTCGGCGATCACTTCCGTACACTTCGCGTCCCAAGCGACGGCGATCTGTATCGCGATCTCGTTCTCCCTTGCGGTGCGGTAGACGGGCGCGCCGAAGCTTCCCGCCATCGCCGCGACAGACCAAGGCGAGGACAGCGCCGCGTAAAGCAGCGCCGCTATCGCGAGTATCGCGAAGTTGATATAGAACGCTTTACCCTTCTTCTCTTGTTTCATATCCCCCTCCGGCGCAGTTAAATGATATGCCGTGAAACAATATATATTCCCGTTCTTCTCATTTTAGCTTGATTATGCGGGACAAAAATTATAAAATATTATCATGAAAAATATGCGCGAATATGCCGCATAATTATTGAAAGGAAATTACAATGGAAAGAGAAATCGCATGGAAAAAGTACACCGAAGCGGCTTCCCGCGAGCTTGAAGAGCTCTCCCGCCGCTATAAGGACTTCCTCGATAACGGCAAGACCGAGCGCGAGTGCGCGGCTCGGGCGATAGCTCTTGCCGAGGAAAAGGGCTATGTTTCCCTCGAGGCCGCCGTCAAAGCCGGCAAAAAGCTCAAGCCCGGCGCGAAGCTTTGGTCGGCTCCCATGGGCAAGGCCATCATGCTCTTCGTCATCGGCAAGCAGCCCCTTGAGGACGGCATCAACATCATCGGCGCTCATATCGACAGCCCGCGAATGGATCTTAAGCAGAATCCCCTTTACGAGGACACCGACATCGCGTATTTCGACACCCATTACTACGGCGGCATAAAGAAATACCAGTGGGTCGCCCTGCCCCTCGCCATGCACGGCGTGGTCGTCAAGAAGGACGGCACCGTCATCAACGTGGTCGTCGGCGAGGATGACGACGATCCCGTGCTCTGCATCTCCGATCTTCTCATTCATCTCTCCCAGGAGCAGATGCAGAAGAAGGCCGCGGAGGTCATCGGCGGCGAGGATCTGAACGTCATCATCGGCGGCCGTCCCCTCAAGGACGCGGACGAGAAGGAAAAGGAGCCCGTCAAGGCCAACGTTCTGAAGATACTGAAGGACAAATACGGCTTTGAGGAGGAAGACTTTCTCTCCGCCGAGATCGAGATCGTTCCCGCCGGCAAGGCGCGCGACCTCGGCTTCGACAGGAGCATGATAATGGGCTACGGTCACGACGACCGCGTCTGCGCCTATGCCGAGCTCGAAGCGATATTCGCGCTGAAGGGCGCGCCCAAGAAGACCTGCTGCTGTCTCTTCTCCGACAAGGAGGAGATCGGTTCCGTCGGCGCGACCGGCATGCAGGCCAATTATTTCGAGAACGCGGTCGCAGAGCTTCTGGAGCTCACCGGCGGCTATTCCGACCTAAAGCTGAGGCGCGGCCTTGCGAACTCCAAGATGCTCTCCTGCGACGTTTCCGCGGGCTACGATCCCAACTTCGCCTCCGCTTTCGAAAGGAAGAACGCGGCGTTCCTCGGCCGCGGCGTGTGCTTCAACAAGTACACCGGTTCCCGCGGCAAGGCAGGCTCGAACGACGCCAACGCCGAATACATGGCTGAGGTGCGCAGGATAATGGACGACGCGAAGGTCTCCTTCCAGACCGCCGAGCTCGGCCGCGTCGACCTGGGCGGCGGCGGCACCATCGCGTATATCTGCGCGAAGTACTGCATGAACGTCATCGACTCCGGCGTCGCGGTGCTCTCGATGCACGCTCCGTGGGAGATCATCTCCAAGGCCGACCTTTACGAGGCCAAGAAGTGCTACAAGGCCTTCCTTGAGAAGGCGTAAAACCCTTCCCCGCTATTGACACGGAGCGGCAAAAATGCAATAATATACAGGATCTATCAAGGTAGATCCTGTATTATTTTTCGGGAGGATCATTATGGACAGGGACGGTATGCTGAAGATATTCACGGATCTTGACTGCGTGCACAGGAGCGGCACCGCCGAGGAGCTCGCGGCCGCCGAATACCTTAAGAACGAATGCGAAAAGCTGGGCGTCTCCGCCCGCGTCGAGGCGTTCCCCGTCCCGATGGCGGAGATCGAGGAGGCGCATGTATACGCCGACGGCGTCGAGATCCCCGCGAAGGGTCTCTTCCTCTGCGGCAGCGGCGAGGCCGAGGGCGAGCTTTATTATATGCCGGCGACCGACCGTGTGTCGATGTCGAAGGCAAAGGACAAGATCGTGCTCATGGACACGCTCGGGATACGGCGCTTCGATTATCAGGACATAGTCAAGGCCGGCGCGAAGGGGCTTCTGTTCCAGTACGGGAACATGTATCATCCCTTCAAGGACATCGACGAACGCGATTTGAGACCCGCCGTGGTCGGCGACGAGAAGAAGCTGATCTCCGCCATGCTGAACGCGGGCACGGCAGTCGAGCTCGTGAAAAAGGGCGTCAAGAGGGTGAAGATAGTCGTCCGTCAGCGCGAATACGAGGGCGAATCACACAACGTCGTCGCCGAGATCCCAGGAAAGAGGGATGAGTTCATCACCATGACCGCGCATTACGACACCGTTTCGAACTCGCACGGCTCGTACGACAACCTGTCCGGCTGCGTCGGGCTCCTGGGCGTGATGGAAGCGCTTATGAAAAAGGAGCTCAATTACGGGCTAAGGTTCGTGTTCTGCGGCAGCGAGGAGCGCGGGCTCCTTGGCTCGAAGGCGTACGTCGCGTCGCGGGAAGAGGAGCTTGAAAAGATACCCCTTAATATCAATCTGGACATGATCGGCTCCGTGATGGGCAGATTCATATCCTGCGTATCCGCGGAGGAAAAGCTCGAGGGCTACGTTTCATATCTCGCTGCGGAGCTGGGCTTCCCCGTTTCTTCAAGGGTCGGCGTCTATTCGTCGGACTCCACGCCTTTTGCAGACAAGGGCGTCCCCGCGATCTCGTTCGCGAGGATAGCGAGGGGCGATGTCGCGCCGATACACTGCAGGCTCGACACTCCGGAGCTTATGAGCATGGAGCAGCTTGAGAAGGATATCGGGTTCATAACCGAGTTCACCCGCCGCATGGCCTGTTCCGCCGTATGTCCGGTATCGAGGGAGATACCGGAGAAGGTCAAAAAGGATCTTGACGAGTACCTTTACAGAAAAAGACCCGAGCACTGAGCAAGCAAAAAAAGGACGGTCAGCACCGTCCTTTTTAATATGCGTTCACATCCAGTCGTTTGGGACGAAAAGCCGCTTGTAATCGTCGATCGCGTAGCGGTCGGTCATGCAGGCGATATGATCCGCCACGACTCGCTCGTAGCCGTCCTTTTCGATATTCTTAAGGAACTCCTCGGGGAGCTCGTCGACATGGTCGAGGTAATAATACCACAGCGCGCGGATCACGCCCTCGGCCTTAGATTCCTCGGACTTCGCCTGCCTGTTGTAGTACAGGTGCTCGAACAGGAAATCGCGGAGCTTGTTGAACTCGCGCCACATCTCGCCGCTCATGCCGATGTACGGCCTGTCGCAGCTTTCGTTCAGCACGCTGACGATCAGGTTGTTGATCCTTTCACCGTGGCTCGCGCCGATGATCTTTCGGCAGGTGTCGGGGAGCATATCCTCGGAGAGTATCCCCGCCCTTTCGGCGTCGTCTATGTCATGATTGATATAAGCTATGCGGTCGGCGATGCTGACGACGCTGCCCTCGAGCGTGGCGGGCTTGCCCTTTGAGGTGTGGTTGACTATGCCGTCGCGCACCTCGAAGGTCAGATTGAGTCCTCTGCCGCTGTTTTCGAGCTTTTCGACGACGCGTAGGCTCTGGATATTGTGCTCGAAGCCGCCTGTGACGAGGTCGTTCAGCACCTTTTCTCCCGAGTGCCCGAAGGGCGTATGCCCGAGATCGTGACCCATGGCGATGGCCTCGGTCAGATCCTCGTTCAGCCTTAAGCCGCGCGCGATCGTCCTTGCGATCTGGCTGACCTCAAGGGTATGCGTGAGCCTCGTGCGGTAATGGTCGCCCACCGGCGAGAGGAAGACCTGCGTCTTGTGCTTCAGCCTGCGGAAGCTTTTGCAGTGGAGTATCCTGTCGCGATCCCTGATGAAGTCCGTCCTTATCGGGCACTGCGGTATGGGATGCTCCCTGCCCTTCGAGTTTACGGAAAGGCAGGCGTACGGCGAGAGCAGATCCCGCTCCCTTTGTTCGATCATCTTTCTGAAATCGTCGTTCATTGCATTTTTACCTTAAAGAATTTCGCGAGCTTGCGCGAGCCGGGCATGAACCCGATATCGTCCTTGTTGAATATGCGGAACAGCCACAGGAGCCCGATATAGACGGCTGCGCCGATGAATATCGAAACGATCGCCGTTATTCTCGGATGGCCGAGCTTATACAGAAGCCCGTAGGCAAAGTAGACGATAACGCCCATTATCAAAGCCGCAAGCAGTGGCTTTGCTATCGTGTCGAACCAGTTGAGTTTTATCTCCGCGTGTTTTATCATGTACGCGGCGTCGCCTATGCCCGCTACGAGATAGCACAGTACGGTGGATATCGCCGCGCCGAGTATGCCGAGATCCGTAAAGCGCATGAGCAGTATCATCGAGGCGACCTTGACCGCGCCGCCTGCGATGAGGAACGCGACGGGCACGTTCTGCTTGCCCATGCCCTGTATGACGCCCGTCATGGTCTGGACAAGGGACAGGAACAGCACGCCTATCGCTGCGATCTGCATTATGCCGCCCGCGAGGACGTATCTGGAGACCTCCGCGCCCGGCTTGATGTTGATTATACGGGCGAGGAAGCCGGAGAGGAAATACGTCTCGTTCGGGCCTACGCTCTTTGCGACATTGGTGTAAAGCATTGCCATTATGGGAGCGCCGAGCACGAACAGCCCGACCGCGCAGGGCGCGCCGATTATCATTGCGAGCTTCATGCCGGTCGTGCCGACCTTCCTTATGCCGACCTTGTCGTTCGCCGCCTTCATGGGCGCGATGGCCGGAACGAGGCTCATCGACAGCGCGAGAGTGAGCACCGCGGGCATATTTATCAGCGGGGTGACATATGAGCGCAGGGCGACATAGCCGGTCTCGGCCATTTTGCCCGCAAGCTCGAGCTCGAAGCCGCTCCTCAGATATCTGCTTTCGAGCAGTCTTCTTATGAATATCGAATCCGCTATGCCGGTTATCGGCATTATGGACGCGCCGATCGTGATGGGGATCGCGATGGCGAGCAGACGTTTCGAGAACGACTTGAAGGCGTCGGATGGCACCTTCATGCGCTCGATGCCGTAAGAGGGCAGGTTCCTGCGGCTCCTTCTGTAAATGAGCCAGATGACGAGGAGGCCGAGCACCTCGGATATGCTTATGCCGATTAGAGTGCCCATCGCCCACAGCTCCGGCCTTTCGGGATAGTACCTGACGAACAGCATAGCGAGCGTATAGCTTGCGATCAGCTTGCCCGCCTGCTCCGTCACCTGCGAGAGCGCGGTGCCCGTCATCATCTGCATGCCCTGCAGATAGCCGCGGTATGCGCACATGACCGATACGATGAAGAGCGCCGGGGCGAGCGCCATAAGCGAATACCTCGCGCCGGGGATGCCTGAAAGCTTGGATATAAGTCCCGAGCAGGAGAAAAGAATGACCGTCGTCAGCGCGCCGATCACCGAAAGGAGAATAAGCGCGGTCTTGAATACCGCCGTCGCGCCCTTCCTGTCGCCGACCGCGGCGCGCTCGGAAACGAGCTTCGATATGGCAGTCGGGAACCCCGCGCTCGATATTACGAGCAGCCACGAATAATACGGATATGCCGTTTCGTAGAACACCATACCGTCGAGGTCTCCGCGCTGAAGTATGTTCGTCAGCGGGATCCTGTAAAACGCACCTATTATCTTTACTATCAGGCCGGCAATGCCGAGTATCGCCGCGCCCTTTACAAAGGATTTCTTGCCTTTTTCCATAAACATGCTCCGAAGCTTCTGTTTATTCAACTTATATTATAACTCAAGTCTGCGATAAATGCACGGTTTTTTTGAAAAAGACGCCCCGGGGCGTACATACACGGAAACAAGCGATATGGCTGCCGCGAGCAGTATCATCGCTTTCTTCATGATCTGTTCCTCCGTAAGATCGTTTTTCGATCATTATTATATTTCGCGCGGCGCTTATCGTCAAGCGAGCGGTTATGGCTTATATGTTGACAGCCGCCTCTCGCCTGTGCTAAAATTGTCTGAAGCGGCGGAAGGCGGCCGCCATAAATCATTTTCAGGAGGAAAGCACGATGAAACTCATAGTACTCGATATGCAGAAAGCGCTCATGGACGATGAGCTTTATGATCTTAACGGTCTTCTCGAGAACGTCCCGAAGATCGTCGGAACCGCAAGGGAAAACAACGTCGAGGTGATCTACGTCCAGCACGACGCCGGCGAGGGCACGGGCTTTTCCGTCGGCGACGAGGGCTTTGAGATCACCGACGAGGTCGCGCCGCGCGCGGGCGAGAAGATATTCGTCAAGACAACCAGCAGCAGCTTTATGAACAAGGATTTCGCCGCGTACCTCGAGGCGGCGAAGGACAATACGTTAATGATCGTCGGCCTGCAGACGAATTTCTGCCTGGACGCCACGATCAAGTCCGCCTTCGAGCGAGGCTATGACGTGATAATCCCCGAGGGAACGAACTCCACTTTCGACAACCCGTACATGACCGGAAAGACCACCTATGAATACTACATGAACGAGGTGTGGCCGGATCTTTACGCGGACTGCGTGACCATGGACGAGGCGCTTGAAATGATCAGGGAACAGGGGAAATAAGAGAAAAAAACGGAAGAGCACCGCAGGAGCGGTGCTCTTTGTGCTAAAACAGAATAAGGATTTCTTATCCCAACTATGTTTTTCGAATGATGACTGCTCGTTTCGATCGTTCCATTATTCAATTGCTTTGCCTTGGCAAAGCTTCCGCGGTTATTCAATATTCAGTATTCAGTTTTCAGTATTCATTAAGAAAAACCGATCGCGCCGAAGAATAAATATGACTTAAGACTGAAGACTGAATAATGAATAATACAAAGCAAAAAACCAACCGCTTGCGCGATCGGTTTTTCGCTTTGTGGCAGGGGCACTAAGATTCTGAACTCCGCGCAGCGAGTGACTCCGTTCAGTTCCTGCCTGCGTTCCGCTGCGCTTGTCATTTGCCCTTGGCAAATGCGGAGTTCGCATCACGCGGCAGCGTGACCAAAGACAAAGGGATGTCCGATGGACATCCCTTTATCTTTGGCAGGGGCACTAAGATTCGAACTCAGAAGAACGGTTTTGGAGACCGCTATGTTACCATTACATCATGCCCCTATCGGTCGACGAATGGGATTATAGCACTTCGGGCATTCGTTGTCAAGCACTATTTTATGGCTCGGAGCCTTGAAAAATGACCGCGGATATTGACTTGACGCGCGAAGTAAAGTACAATCCGATCATATGAAGACAAAGCTCGTCATCGTGAATATCGACCGCTCGGCGGAGCTCCTCAATGCGCCCGAGCGCTTTTCGTCCGCGGAGAGGCTCATCCGCTCCAAGAAGATAAAGAACCCGCTCGTGCGTGCGCAGGGGCTCGCGGCGGAGCTCGCGCTTTCATACGCGCTGTCCGGCGAAATGCTGCTGCCTCCCGAATATCGGCGCGAGAAGTCGGGAAAGCCCGTTATCGAAGACGGCTTCATCTCGCTTTCGCATTCGGGCAGATTCGCCGTGTGCGCGTACTCCCCCGTCCCCGTCGGCGTTGATATCGAGATCCCCCGTCCCGTTCGGGCTTCCGTCAAAAAGCGGCTCCTTTCCGCGGAGGAGCTCGAAGAATGGCTCGACGGCTTTTCGCTGCTCAAAAGATTCGTCATAAAGGAAGCGTATCTGAAAATGACGGGCGAAGGCGTGTTCGGAGGGCTGTCGTCGCTCACCGTCACAGGCGGACGCATCATCCGCGGCGGCGAGACGGCTGCGGTCTGCAGATCGTTTGATACGGACGAATACTTCCTTGCCCTCGTCTCGGCCGAGGATACGGATACGGAGCTCATCGAATTGTAATGATAAAAAAACCGCAGTTTATACTGCGGTTTTTTTGTGTCTCGGATCAGTCCTTCATGAGCTCTTCCATCTCGTCGATGAGATCGCCGAAGAGCTTCAGCGCCTCGTTCACCGGCTCGGCGGTGGTCATGTCGACGCCCGCGTACTTCAGTATCGTGATGGGGTCGGTCGATCCGCCGGCGGAGAGGAATTTCTTGTAATCCTTCACCGCGGACTCGCCCTCGGACAGTATGCGATTCGCTATCGCGCAGGCGGCGGAGAAGCCGGTCGCGTACTGAAACACATAGAAGTTATAGAAGAAATGAGGTATGCGTTCCCACTCGTACGCGATCTCCGGATCGGCGACTATCGCGTCGCCGAAATACTGCTTGTTGAGCTCGTAGTACTTGTCGCAGAGCGCGTCGGCGGTGAGGCTCGCGCCGGTCTCGCCGAGGCGGTTCATGTAAAGCTCGAACTCCGCGAACATCGTCTGGCGGTATAGCGTCGAACGGAAGCTCTCGAGGAAGTGGTTGATGAGGTACGCCCTCTCGCGCTTGTCCTTCGTGTTGTTGAGCAGGTACTTGACGAGCAGCACCTCGTTGCAGGTGGATGCGACCTCCGCGACGAATATGACGTAATCCGCCTGACAGACGGGTTGGTTCTTTAACGAATAATAGGTGTGGAGCGAATGACCCATCTCGTGCGCGATGGTGAACATGGAATCGAGCGTGTCCTTCTGGTTAAGCAGTACGAAGGGATGCGGGTCGCCGCAGGAGGAGTACGCGCCGCTCCTCTTGCCCTCGTTCTCGTAAACGTCGATCCAGCGGTTGTTGAAGCCCTCGCGCAGTATGCCGAGGTACTCCTCGCCGAGTGGCGCGAGCGCCTTCAATATGATCTCCTTCGCTTCCTCGTACGGGATCTCCCTGTCGGCGTCGCCGACGATGGGGGTGTAGAGGTCGTACATGTGGAGCTCGTCGAGACCCATGAGCTTTTTGCGCAGCGCGATGTATTTATGCAGATAATGAAGGTTGTCGTGCACCGCGCCGATCAGGTTGTGATAGACCGAAACGGGGACCTCCGTCCTGTCGAGCGCCGCGTGCAGCGTGGATTCGTAGTTCCTTGCCTGCGCGTTGAATATGAGGCCCTTGATCTGGGAATCGAGGAACGCGGCGGAGGTGTTCTTGTAGCTTTCGAAGGTGTGATAAAGACTCTCGAAGGCGGCCTTCCTCACGTTCCTGTCGGAGCCTTCGAGGAGGGGTATGAACGAGCCCTGCGTTACCTTCAAAGCGTTGCCCTCGGCGTCGTAAACATCGGGGAATTTGAGGTCGGCGTTGCGGAAGGCGGATGCAGTCTCGCCCGGCGCGGAGGTGACCTGGCCGGAGAGGGCGAGTATGCGCTCCTCGGCGTCGGACAGGGTATGCGGCTTGAAGCGGCGGATCTTCTCGATCGGCCTCTTATACAGCTCGAGCCCCGGCACGAGCTTAATATACTCCGCTATCTTTTCGTCGGGAATCGAGATGATCTCGGGCGTGGAGAACGAATCCGCCGATTCGAGCGTGACGTAAAGGTTCATTATCTTCCCCTTCATCGCCTGATAGAAGGAATTGCCGGTATCCTCGTCCGACTTGCGCATAGCGTAGTTGGCGAGGCGTTCGACCTTGACGAAGAGCTCGTCGCGGAGCCTGAAATACTCGAGCAGCGTCTCGGGCGACGCAGAGATCCTGCCCTTGAACGAAGCGATCCTTTCTGGGTACGCCTTCATTTCTTCAAGGCTCTTTTCCCAAAGCTCGTCGGAAGCGAACAGATCCTCCGTAGCCCAGGTGTACTGCTTTTCCACCTCGGAACGCTTGGGTATATGCTTTTGTTTGGCCATAGTATCCTCCTTGGAATGATCTTTGATATGATTGTATCACGGATCGCGGCGATTGTACAGGGGAAAAAGCGTCCGGTCGCGCTTTGCGGACGGCGCCGATAAAAATTATTTACATACAAAGGGCGGAGCCATTGACAAAATTGCATTTTTGTGCTATAATCCCTTATTCAAAATATGAGACGGAGCGTCCCGCCGCGGGCGTTCCAAAAAAGGGGCACGAATTGACTTCAAAGTCCGAAACATACGCTCTCCTTTCCCCTTCCGAGGCGCTCGAGCTTTCGCTGTTTCTGCGCGGAGCCGTCGATATGCGCCTTATTTCGGAACATACGGGAATGACGCCCGACGTGCTTTACAAAAAGCTTTCCGGGCTCATCTATTACGATCCCGAGCTTGACGGGCTCGTACCCGCCGACGAATACCTGTCGGGAAACGTCCTTAAAAAACTGAACACCGCAAAGAGATTCGAGAAGTCCGAAGCCGAATTCGGCGCGCCTGACCGCGGGTTTACCGTCGATTACGGCGTGAACGAACGGGCGCTCGAAAGCATTATGCCGCCCATGGTCAAGGCAGAGGAGATCCGCGCGTCGATAGGCAGTCCGTGGATACCCGCATGGGTGTACCGCGATTTCCTTATCGCGCTCATCGGCATTAAGCCCGCTGGCGGCAAGAAGCCGCGCCTTATCGTCGAGTACGTCAAGGCCGCCAATCATTACATTATCCACGGCAAGAAGCATTACCGCGACTATACGCGCGCGAAGCTCACATACGGCACCGAGCGCATGAACGCTTTCGATATCGTCGAAAAGCTCCTCAATTCCGGCGAGGTCGTGGTCTACGACACGAGCTTCTCTGCCGGCAAGGGCATGCCCGTCCGCCGCATAAACCGTTCCGAAACGATGCTCGCACAGGAGCGCATGCGCCTTATCGAGGAAAAGTTCTCGTACTGGCTTTTCCGCGACGAGCCGCGCCGCTCGAGGCTGCTCACCCATTACAACGAGATATTCGGCGCGATAAGGCCGCGCATATACAGCGGAAAGAATCTGGTGCTCCCCGGCAAGAATCCGGACATCAAGCTCCAGGATTATCAGCTTGCCGCCGTCGCCAGGATAGTCGGTTCGAAGAACACCCTCCTCGCCCATCAGGTCGGCGCCGGCAAGACCTACGCCATGGCCGCCGCGGCGATGGAGCTTCGCAGGACGGGCATTTCGAAGCGGAATCTCTTCGTCGTGCCGAATAACATACTCGACCAGTGGCATACCGAGTTTTTGAGGCTGTATCCCGACGCGAAGCTGATCGTGATCGAGCCCAAGGACTTCACCCCGTCGAAGCGCAGGAAGGCGCTGACGGGTATAATCGAAAGCGATTCGGACGCGATAATAATGGGCTACGGCTCGTTCTCCCTGATACCGCTTTCCAAAAAGGAACGCGAGCAGGAGCTTATCGACCGCATGGCGGAGATATCCGTTTCGATGCGGAACGCGGTCTACAACGACGCGTACATGGTGCTTAACCGCTATTCCTCGCGCCTTGAGCGCAGGCTTCAGAAGCTGTGGGACGACGAGGCGCCCGCGGGCGAGGACGATATCTGCTTCGACGATCTCGAGATCGACACCGTATTCGTCGACGAGGCGCACAACTTCAAGAACATCAGCATCGAGACCAAGCACGGCACTCTGCCCGGTCTAAATACCAAGGGCTCAAAACGCTGTGACGACCTCATGGCGAAGGTGCGCTATATACAGCGCTCGCACAACGGGCGCGGCGCGGTGTTCGCGACGGGTACGCCGATAACCAATTCGGTATCCGACCTTTATACCATGCTCCTCTACCTCGCTTACGAGAGGCTTTACGAGATGAATCTCGTCGAGTTCGACAACTGGGTCAAGCTCTTCTCCGAGGTCACCGAGGAGTTCGAGGTCGAGGCGAACGGCGTCGGCTACCGCCTGAGGCGCAGGCTCAGCCGCTATCACAACCTGCCCGAGCTTTCGCTGCTCCTTTCCGAGATCGCGGATCTGCACTTCTCCCGCGACGACGAACAGAAGCTTCCCGCGAACGTCAGCTATATCAACTGCACCGTCCCCGCGTCGCACGCGCTCCGCGAATACATCGGAGAGCTTGCCGCGCGCGCCGACCTCGTAAAGGCCGGCATGGTCGCGAGAACGGACGACAACATGCTGAAGATCACGACCGACGGACGAAAGGCCGCGCTCGATATGCGCCTGGTCGATCCCAACGCGGAGGACAGCCCCGATTCGAAGCTTAACACCTGCGTGAGGAAGGTATTCGAGATCTGGCGCGACAATCCCGCCGTGACGCAGCTCGTGTTCCTCGACCAGTCCACCCCGAAGGACAGCTTCAACCTTTACGACGATATGAAGGACAAGCTCGCCGGCCTCGGCGTGCCGATGAAGGAGATCGCGTTCGTTCACGACGCCGTGAACGACACGATGAGGACGAGCCTGTTCAACAAGGTCAGAAAGGGCGACATAAGGATACTGATCGGCTCCACGTTCAAGCTCGGCATCGGCGCGAACGTTCAGGACAAGCTATGGGCGGTGCATCACCTCGATATCCCGTGGCGCCCCTCGGACGTCACGCAGAGGGAGGGCCGCATGCTCCGTCAGGGCAACCGCAACGACGAGGTCGCGATTTACCGTTATATCACGAGCGGCTCGTTCGACGCGTATTCGTGGCAGCTGCTTGAAAACAAGCAGAGGTTCACCTCGCAGATAGTCAGCGGCGATTACTCGTCGCGAAGCGGCGACGAGGTCGACGAGATCGTTCTTACCTATTCCGAGGTCAAGTCCCTCGCCGTCGGCAATCCGCTCATCAAAAAGCGCATCGAGCTCGAGACCGAGATACAGAGAAAGGGCACCCTCCGTGCGAGGATAGAAAAGGCGAAGGACGCCGCGCGCGAGCAGCTTCTTCTGATCCCCGCAAGGGAGGAGCAGATGAAGGACGCCGTCGAAAGGCTCGCAGTCGACGCAAAGGCGGCGGAGAGCACCCAGCTTGATCCGTACTCGGTCGAGATCTTCGGCGAGGAGTACTCAAGAAGGCGCGACGCCGGCGAGAGGCTTATCGAGCTCCTTTCGGAATACGCATACGTAAAAGAGCCTGTCGAGATAGGCTCTTTCAGGGGCTTTAAGCTGTTCCTCACTACCGATTCGTCGGGGCTGCACAGGATATTCACCGTCAGCGGCCGGAACAGCTATCCTTTCGAGGTCAGCGAATCCCCGCAGGGGCAGGCGCAGAGGCTGGACAACGCGGTGAACGGTATCGCGAAGAGGCTTGAGGACGCAAGGCTGTCGCTCGAGTCCCTCGCGCAGGACAAGAAGCTCCTCGAGGACGAGATAAGCGCCGTGAATCCATACGACGCGGAGCTCTCGAAGCTTTCGAAGCAGCTGAGAAAGGTGAGCCGCGAGCTCGGTATCGAGGGCTGACGCTTCTCTGTCCGCAGTTATCAGGGTACTTGACAAAAAGGTATTTTTGTCCGATAATGTTAAAAATGAAATCCCAGAAAGGAGATCAAATAAAATGGGTCTTATCAAAGCTGTGGCCGGTGCAGTCGGCGGCGTTCTTGCCGATTCCTGGCTTGAGTTTTTCTACTGTGACGCGATCCCCGAGGACACTCTTGCCGTCAAGGGCAAAAAGCGTGTTTCCGGACGTTCGAGCAACGTAAAGGGCGAGGACAACATCATTTCCAACGGTTCCCGCATTGCGGTCGCCGACGGTCAGTGCATGATAATCGTCGATAACGGCACGGTCGTAGAGCTTTGCGCCGAGCCCGGCGAGTTCATTTTCGACTCCTCCTCCTCCCCCTCCATATTTGCGGGCAAGTTCGGTCAGAGCCTGATCGACACCTTCAAGGAGTTCTGGGACAGGTTCAAGCACGGCGGCGGAGCCGCGAGGGATCAGCGTGTTTATTACATCAACACGAAGGAGATCATCGGCAATAAGTACGGCACCGCCAACCCCGTTCCCTTCCACGTTTCCTACCCCGAGATCAATCTCGAGAGGGACGTATCCATCAAGTGCTTCGGCGAGTATTCCTATGAAGTCTCGAACCCCATCCTGTTCTATACCCACGTCTGCGGCAACTTCGAAGGCAGGTACGACCGCGACAGGATCGACAGCCAGCTGAAGACCGAGCTCCTCACCGCCCTTCAGCCCGCCCTTTACAAGGTCTCCGAGCTGGGCATCAGGTACAGCGCGCTTCCCGGACACACCACCGAGATCGCCAACGCCCTCAATAACGAGCTTTCCGACAAGTGGGTGAACCTCCGCGGTATCTCGATCGTTTCCTTCGGCGTAAGCTCCGTCTCCGCCAATAAGGAAGACGAGGACGCCATCAAGGAGCTCCAGACTCACGCCGCTCTGCGCGATCCCGGCATGGCCGCTTCGCACATGGCCGGTTCTTATGCCGCTGCTATGAAGGACGCCGCGAACAACGCGGGCGGAGCCTTCATGGGCTTTGCCGGACTTAACGCCGCGGGCGGAGCCGGCGCCGCCGCGGTGACCAATATGTACCAGATGGCCGGCCAGCAGCAGGCTGCCGCCAATTCCTGGACCTGCTCCTGCGGAGCCGCCAACCAGGGCAATTTCTGCCAGAGCTGCGGTAAGCCCAAGCCCGCTCCCGCCGGAAGCTGGACCTGCGCCTGCGGCGCCGTCAACCAGGGCAACTTCTGCCAGAACTGCGGCAAGCCCAAGCCCGGCGAGAACGTCGGCTGGACCTGCTCCTGCGGCGCCGTGAACGGCGGCAAGTTCTGCCAGAGCTGCGGCAAACCCAAGCCCGCCGACGCTCCCCTCTACCGCTGCGACAAGTGCGGCTGGGAGCCCGAAGATCCCGCGAATCCCCCCAAGTTCTGCCCGGAGTGCGGCGATCCCTTTAACGAGAACGATATCAAATAATCGTTGAATTGAAACAAAAGAGAGCTTTCGCAATGAAAGCTCTCTTGTTTTGTTGTATTATCTTATTTCTTTTTCACGCGGTTAGCGATCAGGAGCGCGGCGAGCGGTATGAGCACGATCAGAGCCGTGCCTGCAGCGACGGCAAGTCCGTTCTTCATGAGCTTCTGCATGGGCGTTATCGGCGCTTCGACCGGCGCGGCGGTCGGAGCAGCGGTCGGTTCGGGTACTTTCGTCGGTTCAGCGGTCGGTCCTTCCGTCGGTTCCGCGGTCGGTTCGGGCGTCGTCGCCTCCGTCGCCTCGGGAGCGGGTTCCTCCGTCGGCTCCGGAACCGCGGTAGGCTGAATGTAATTCGTAAGAAGCGCCTCGTCGATATTCTCGAACATGTCGTTCAGGCCGGCGTCGTACCCTACCGTCGTGAACGCGAGCCCGAACCTTTCAAGGCTGTTTTCGTTCCGGTTGTTGCAGGGATGGTTCTCCCTGTTTTGGGAGCGGTGGCATTCGTAAGCCCTCTGTGCGACCTCCCACGCGGTGAGCCCGCCGAAGGAATCAAGGGGAGTCATCGCGGAAACGGTGATAGCGTTTTTCCTGTAAAGGTGCAGATACAGCTTTTTGACCTGCCACGCGCCGTAAAACTCGTAAGACCTCTTGTCGTACGACGGATCCGCGGCGCGGACGACCGCTATCCTGGCCGCCTTCGCCACGACCTTGTGCTGCCAATGGCCGTATTCGCCGTTTATATCGTGCGTTATGACGACCTCCGGCTTGACCTGCCTTATATACCTGACTATCTTTCTTACGACGTCGTTCAGTTTGAATTCGTCCTCGAGCTCCTCCTGTTGGTCGTTCGGCACGTCGGCCATTCCCGCAAAGAGCGGATACGTGCGAAGCCCCATCGTCCATGCGCCGTTCAGCGCCTCCGTGCGGCGGACGCGCCACTGCGAGGTCATATAAAGCACCGAGCCGGAAAGCCCGCGTTCGGCGCCGTAGGTGGGCAGTATTGCACCCATGAACACGGTATCGTCGTCGGGATGCGTCGCTATTATGAGGAAATCGGTCTTGTCGGGAGTGGGCTGCCAGGGGTGGTAATCGGCCGGAGCTCCGCCCGCATACGGCAGGAGCGTGCAGATGCGTCCCGTTGCCTGCATGGTTATGCGGACGCCCGCGACGCCCTCTGTGACCGCGACGCCCGAGTTCCAATACCTTTCGCCCTCGAACGCATCGACGGTCCCGCCCGCGGCGTCCAGGAGCTCGACCGTGTACGGTGCGGGTATAATGCCGATAATATCCGTCCATTCCCAGTAGACGAAGTCTACCTCGCCCTCCCATGTGACGGATATCCACGCGTTTTCTTTGAGTATCACGTACGTCCTGTATTCGCCGTCGCCGAGAGCCGCGCTCAAGTTCCTCGCTCCGGTCGAGCAGGCATAGGCGCAGCTGAAAACGGGTTCGGCTCCGGCCGCATCCTCCGCACGAACGTTAAACGTTATGGCCGAGAGGAATACGAGCACGAGCGCGAGCAAGGCGGGAAGAATACTGCGTTTTACGGCGGTTTTTGTCATATTTTGATTATATCATCGCCCGCAAGCGAAATCAACAGCATAAAAAAAAAGCCCTTTCGGGCTCCTGCGGAAAGCTTTTACGCCGCGTGGACGATCTCGAGGAGCTGCTCGACGGTATCGAACTCGGTCTCTTCCGGCAGGTACACGTCATACTCGTTCTCAACGTCCAGCTTGAGCTCTTCGACGTCGAAGAGGTCAAGGTTCAGTTCGCGGATGCTGCTTTCGGGCTTGATCTCCTCAACGGGAGTTCCCGAAAGACGGTTGATCGTCTTTCGAAGAAAGTCGAAAATTTCCATTTGTCCTCCGATAATGCCTTAAAAATCAATAAAATAATTATGAGGTATCTTTTCAAAAAATACCTCATAGATTATAGCCGCGCGGGCAATGATTGTCAAGTATATTATTAAAGGTATCGCTCAATGAACGGCGGACATTTTTCGTCCGAGTTGATCTCGATTATGAAATCGGCGCCTGTCCTTGTCGAAAAATCGCTGAAGAAATCGAACATTCCCTCGAGCGAATCAACGCTGTGTTTGATGAGCTTTATGAAGCTCAGTACGTAGATCGCCTCAAGATCGTGATCCTGCGCGGCGATGCCCGAAATAAATCCCGAAAACATTTTCGGTCCTTCGATGTGATATTCGGACGCGTTGATGAGCCTTATCCCGCTGTCAAGATCGTAGATATGCTTGTCGTCCTTATCGATCACAACGACGCTTCCCTTTGCATTGACATATCTTTCATTGGCCATATTGCACAGTTCGCGGCTCATACCCTCTCCGCGGCTGCCGTACAGCACCTTTATCATCTCGCCACCTCCGTTTGTTTTATTGATTAAATCATATCATATCCCGGCCTGTAAAGCAACATTAATTGAGGCAAAAAGGCAAATCTTTTGCGGCGGTATTGACACGGCTCAGTTAGTCGTGTAAGATTTCGGTTATGAGAACAGGCAAAGAAAAAAGGTTCGGCCTCGGCCGCATACTGCTCATATCATCGGGCATCATTCTCATCGCAGACGCGCTGTTCGTGATGAGCAGGATCAGCATGAATTTAGGCGTCATGCTCCCCCTCCTCGCGGGGATCCCGCTCCTTCTTTTCGGGTTATTCCTTCCGGGAGTCCGGAAGCTCGCGAGGAAGAGCCGCATAGTGCGCGCCGCGGCGTTTTTGGTATCGCTCGTGTATCTTCTTTCCGCGCTGACGCTGACGGTCACGACGGGACTGATCCTGTTCAATTCCGCGGAGCCCGAAGACGGCGCGGACGCGCTTATCGTTCTCGGCGGAGGGATACGCGGCAGATCGCCTTCGCTCACGCTCAAATACCGTCTTGACGCGGCGAAGGAATATGCCGACCGCAATCCCGACGCGCTCATCGTCTTGAGCGGCGGCCAGGGACCCGACGAAACGGTATCCGAGGCGGAGGTCATGCGCGACTATCTCTTGGCGCGGGGCGTTCCCGACGAGCGTATGATAATGGAGGACGCGTCCGTGAGCACCGAGGAGAATTTCCGCTTTTCAAAGGCGATCATCGACGAAAGGATCGGCTCCGGCGCGGTGGTCGTGTTCGTTACGAACCGTTTCCACGTGTTCCGCTCCGAGCTCGTTGCCAGACACGAAGGTCTCGACGCGGAGGGCATACCCGCCCGCGGCGTGTGGTACATAACGCCGAACGATTACATGCGGGAATGCGTCGCGATTGTCGTCTATTTCGTAAAGGGAAAGATATAACGTTAAAAAAGAGGTTTGCTATGTAGCAAACCTCTTTTTTTGTTTTGGTTCAGTTCAGTATGCCCATCGCTTTCCTCAGTATGATGAGAGCGTCGGCAGCGGTGATCTCGCCGTCGCCGTCGACGTCGATCGCGGAAAGATCGATGCCGGTGCCGTCGATAATGCCCATAGCAAGGCGCAGAACGAGGAGCGCGTCGGCCGCCTCGACAGTCCCGTTGCCGTCGGCGTCGCCGGTGGCGGTTATTATCTGACCGTTGTAGCAGAGGTTTTTCAGGAATCCGCAGTCATACCCTTCCCCGACGTATTCGTCCTTAACGAACGACCACGTGAAAGTATAATTGCCGTCGGCGGGTGCAGAGTAGACGACGGTCTCCCAATCTGTCTCGCCGGTGATCACGGCGAAATCCTGACCGTTAACATAGAAATGCAGGTAATCCCAATCCTCTTCGCTCGAGACCTTCCAGTCGAAGGAGAACGTCTCGCCCGCCTTCATCGGGATGGTCGTGGAGATGGAAGACGTCGTTTTGTCGACGCCTTTGTTCGAGGAGGTGGCGCACAGCTCGCCGTCGATCATGTTGATGATCCAGGGGTATTTCGCCTGAGGATAGGTAAACCGGAGCTGTCCGTCCTCGCCGTTCAGGAAATCTTCAAGCGTGGGAGTCTCTTTGACGGTAACGGAGCAGGACGCGCGTCCGAATTCCGTATCTCCGACCTTGACGATGCCGCAGATCTCGACCGTGCCGGCAGAAACGCCTGTTACGGTGAAGAACCTGTTCGTCCCCTCTACGGTCGCGATATCCGTATCGTCGCTCTGCCATTCGACGTCGTAATTATTCGCGTTTACGGGAACGCGATCCATGTTGACGGTCAGCGAGAAGCCCGTGTACACGTCAAGTGTCTCGACAAGGCCGAAGCTCTCTATGTCGATCTCGAAAAGCCTCCAGTCGCAGGTGACGTCCTGATGTCGGTCGGGGTTGATCGGGAACGGATCGGTCGGGCTCATGACGATAGGCCATGCGTCTCCGCCGGGAACGGGATCGGGCTCGCCATGAGTCGCCTTCATGACCTTAAGGGCGTCCGCGACAGTCGCGCCGTCCTTCATTTCTTTCCAGAAGACCTCCTCGTACATATAGTCGCCGGTAAAGGATACGGACTGGGAATAGCCGTAAACGCCGGCGGCACCCGCTGCAAGGAGCGCGGCGCCGGTGGTGCCGTTGCCGTTCTTCTTCATGCCCTCGCAGATCGCCATCCAGAAGAAGCAGTTCTTGAGGGGCTCCGTGATGTGGTGCTGGATATAACGGCCGTCGATGTACGCGGCGTTGCCGGCGCTGACCGCCCAGTGGTTCTGGAAGTCTTCCGTCGTGATACCGCTTTTGGTCGTGAGGCACAGATAGGACGAATCGTAATCCTGTGTTCCGTGGCTGTCATATATGACGACGCCCGCATTGATGCAGGCCGCCGCGATGGCCGGACCCGTCGCGCCTGCCGACTGGAGTATCGTAAGCTGACCTCCGGTCACGGCGGCTATTGAAGCGGCTTCGGTTTTATACTGATCGGTAAAGCTCTGATCCTGGCCGTAGTAGGGGCCGACAAGAAGCACGTTCTGAACCGAGGGACTGTTGCCCCTCGCACCGCCGACGACGATCACATATTCGTCCTCGGGGATGGGATCCGCCGAGCGCTCGTAGTTGCGCGCGTCGTAGTCGTAGGCGCAGGCCATACCCTTGACGGTGAAGAAGAAGCTCTTCTCCGTGAGGCTGTTGTAGCTCGCCTCGTCGACGAGTTCTTCGTTAAGGGCGGCTTTATAGACCGCGAGAGTTACCGCGTTTCTGTCCGCGCCGGCCTCGAGCGCTGTCTTTTCGACGGCGTCGAGCTTCTCCCAGACCTTGTCAAGCAAGCCGAGGAGTTTCGCCTCGCGGTATTCAAAGCCGGCTTCCTCCGCCAGAGCGGCGGGAAGGAGCGCGATCATCATAAGCGCGGCGATCACGGCTGCAAGTATCTTTTTTGCTTTGTTCATGGTGCGTCTCCGTTCGGATTGTATTGACAGTAATCGTCACTTTTTATTGTATCACCGCTCCGCCTTTTTTTCAATAGTACCTCGGGCTTGTGCGGCGGTTTTTTTATGGTATAATTATGATAAACCATTCGAAAGGCCGACACTGTGAGATCTGTCTCCCCCGTTATATTCGAGACCGAGAGATTATATGCCCGCGAGTTCGTGAAAGAAGACGCCGCGGATGTGTTCGAGTACGCCGGAAGCGTCGAAAGCTCGGGGTTCATGGAGTTCTCTCCCGAGAGCTTCGAGGGCTGCGAAAGGTTCATTGAGGGGCGTCTCGCTTCGCAGATAGCTTCCCCGCGGACGTATTACGATCTTGCGCTGTGTTTGAAGGACGAAGACAAAATGATCGGCGCGATGGGAATATACCTTTCGGACGACTTAAAGCAGGGCGAGCTGGGATACATACTTAAGGACGGATATCGCCGCATGGGCTATGCAACGGAGGCGGCGAAGGGCTTCCTGCGGTTCGGTTTTTTAGGTCTCGGGCTTCACCGCATTACGGCTAAATGCGACGATATGAACGCCGCTTCTTACCGCGTCATGGAAAAGATCGGCATGCGGCGCGAGGGATATTTCATAAAGGCGGAATACAGGCGCACGTTCGGAAAGCCCGGCTGGCGGAGCTCGTACCTTTACGCGATGCTCCAAAAGGAATACCTGATGAGCCTGCCCGACGGCGACTATTCCCCGAGCGGCGACGGCTGAAAAGGCTGCCGTCAAAACGCCCGGAGCGTCATTTCCGCCATTGACAGAGGCACGATGATATAATATAATATCAAGGTAAATAACGCGCGTTCAAAGCGCGCGAAAACAACGATCGGAGGATTATGTTATGAATAAGAAATGGGTATGCCCCGTATGCGGTTACGTTCACGTAGGTCCCACGCCGCCCGAATTCTGCCCCCAGTGCAGGGTCCCCGGCTCCAAGTTCAAGGAGCAGGTCGATGAGATGAGCTGGGCCGCCGAGCACGTCGTCGGCGTAGCGCAGGGCGTACGCGAGGACATCCTGAACGATCTGCGCGCCAACTTCAACGGCGAATGCACCGAAGTCGGCATGTATCTTGCGATGGCGAGGGTCGCTCACCGCGAGGGTTATCCCGAGATCGGCCTCTATTGGGAGAAGGCCGCGTGGGAAGAGGCGGAGCACGCCGCCAAGTTCGCGGAGCTTCTGGGCGAGGTCGTCACCGACTCCACCAAGAAGAACCTCCAGATGCGCGTCGACGCCGAGAACGGCGCGACCGCCGGCAAGACCGACCTCGCGAAGCGCGCGAAGGAGCTCGGCCTTGACGCCATCCACGACACCGTCCACGAGATGGCCCGCGACGAGGCAAGGCACGGGAAAGCGCTGAAGGGGCTGCTTGACAGGTATTTCAAATAAGGATACGCTTCGGGGGGACGAGAGATCGTCCCCCGTTCTTATCGAATGGGTTTATAAATGACCGAAACGCTCAAGGAATGCGTCTGGTTCTATACCGGCGCGGATTATCTTGTGATCAACGCGTTCCTCTGGAAGAACAGGGACGCGCTCGATCCGTGTATCGAAATCGTCTGGCAGAACAATACAGGCATGATCCGCGAGGCTAAAAAGGACCCCGGGGAATTTTTTTCGTCTTCGGGGCTTGACGGCGCCGCGCTTTACCGGAGCTATATCAAAAGGACGCCCCCGGAGCTTAACGCCGATTCGAAGAAGGCTATGCTCGACCAAGCTATATCCGATTTAAGGCTCATCTGCCGCTCCATGCGTCCGGCGGACGGGCCTGAGCGCCTTATAAGGAACATGGAGCGCGCGTTCGTGCTCAAGGACGTTCGCGTCGGTGAAGAGGTCGAGCTGTGCGGCCTTACCTCGACGAGCACCACCGGTCAGAAGATCGATTACGGCGTTCAGGATCTTCGCCAGCCGGCGCAGATACTGTACATCGATATCCCCGCCGGGACGCCCGCTCTGTTTTTGAACAACGACGAGCACGAGGTGCTGCTGCCTCCCATGCGCTACCGGGCGACGGATATCGGCTCGAGCTGTGGCGTTCCGACCGTGACGCTCGAGGCGCTGTCCCCTCTTGACGCAGAGATTCTGATCCGCTCCGCCAAGGAGTCGTTCCCCGAGTATTTCCGGGATCGGCAACGGGAATGGATCTTTAAGCGGGATAGAAACGAACCTTTTGAAAGGATTTGAAAATGGGCTTTTTCGGGATATTGCTGATCGTGTCTCTCGCCGCGGCGGCCTCGCTCGCCGTCGCAGTTCTTATCATCGCGCTGTGCTCGAAGAACAAGGGCGAAGCGGAAGGATCCTCCGGCAGCGTGACCGAAAACGCCGCCGACCTGAACGATCGTTTCAACCGCGCCCGCTATCAGGATAAGGACGGCGAATGAGGCGTTGAAAGAACCTCCTTTCGGCTTCAAACTTCTTGAAAAAGAAGCCGGAAAGTGATAAACTTGTTTTCGGAAACGGCGAAAGCCGCCGTCATCAATCAAACGATCCAAACTTCATCGGAGGGAATATGAGCAAAAACAAAGCAAAGCCCGCGGTCGGACTGTTCATCGTCCTGATCGTGCTGTTCGTCCTCGGCATGCTCGCCGAGATAGCACTCAAATACGTCTCCGTGCCGCTTCGCGTCAATATGCCCGAGGTGTCCGCGGAGGTATACAGGAACAATATCCTGATGCAGTTCTCCACCGAGGAGATACCCCTTTACGCCCTGCCGAGCATCATCCTCGCATGGGTACAGCTGATGCCCAGGAACGTGTGGGCGTACGCGATCCGTTGGCTGCCGTATCTCGTGCTGTTCCTTCTGACCGCTTTCTCGGGGCTCTTCCGCGGCCGCGGAAGGTCGGTCGTCCCCTTCATCTGCGCCTTCGTCGCGCTGTATGAGGGCATTTCGCTGATAATCGTCGACGCGGCGACGAAATACCCGCAGTTCTCGTTCTACACCGCGATACCGTTCATCGTCGAGTTCATTCTCCTCACCATCGGGTGCTCGGGCATAATCGCGAGGAGCCGCAAGATCACCGTGACCGCCGGCGTGATATTCCTAATTCTCGCTCCGCTTTCCGCGGTCACTACGGCGATAATCACCGAGGCGGGCATGAGCATGAGCCTGCCCGGATTCCCGTTCAAGCTGATGCTTGTGAACGCGATCAAAAACTTCCCCGTCGCATACGCCGCGTCGCAGTGGCCGATATTCAAGGCGTTCGCGTTCGTCATGTACGGGCTCCTGTTCGTGACCGCAGTCCACAAGGGCGGGAAGAAAGCGTAAACCAAAAATAGAAAAGCGCTGTTTATACAGCGCTTTTTGTTTTACAGAGGCTTTTTGCTCCGCTCGTTCATCCTTGCCCAGACCTTGTGGAGGTTATTGTAATAATCCTCGTCCGCGAAGCCTATGCGCTCCCTCAAAAGCGGCTCGAGCTTGTCCGTGATCCCCTCCGGGGAATCGAAATACCCGTGCGCGAGCTGATAGAAGGTCTCGAAATCGTAAACGCCCCGGTTCAGCCCGACGCAGAAATGCTCTATCTTGGCAAGGCATACGCCGAGCTCCTCATACCCCACGGAGTCGGCCGTCTCTACAGCGTCCTCGATCTGATCGCGGCGCCAGCCGTTCAGCTTCGAGAGCACCTCATCCTGGAGTTTTTTATATGCCGCCATGGTCTCCATACAGGTATTCCTGCGGCTGTCGCGGAAATACGTCACGACGCCGAAAGCGACGCTGAGCATGCCCACGAACGCCGCGAAGATGCCGAACACGGTCGACAAAATGCCGACGATATCCTTTATAAACTGCATAACGCGCTCCTTTCTTCAAACATCCCCCAAATAATATTGTAATACGCGGGCGGTTTTCGTGTCAATAGCGGAGATCATTTCAAAAACAACTGTACTTTTTGCGGCTTTTAGGATATAATGTTATTTGGTATTTTATGCGAAACGGAAGCTTTACCCAATGAAACACGTGCTTGGCTGCATAAGAAGAGCCGACGAACGCTATGGACTGATCCACGACGGCGACAGGATCTGCGTCGGGGTGAGCGGAGGCAAGGACAGCCTGCTGTTGCTCTACGGACTTAGCCTTTACCGCATGTTCTCGAAAAAGAGCTATGAGGTGATGGGCGTAATGCTCGACCTCGGCCTCGTCGAGCAGGACTGTTCCGCGCTTAAGGAATGGGCGGACAGCGTCGGAGTGAGGCTCGATATCGTCAAAACCGATATCGGCGACGTGGTGTTCAACATCCGCAGGGAGAAAAACCCCTGCGCTCTCTGCGCGAAGTTCCGCCGCGGCGCTTTGAACGACGCCGCTCTGGAGCGTGGCTGCAACCTGATCGCCCTCGGGCACAACCGCGAGGACGTGATCGAGACCTTCCTTCTCAGCCTGTTTTACGAATCGAGGCTGAACACCTTCGCGCCGGTCACATATATGGATCGGAAGGGCGTAACGGTGATAAGGCCTCTGGTCTTCTTTCCCGAGAAGGAGGCGCTCTCGGCGGCAAGGCGGCTGGGACTCCCCGTGCAGAAGTCGAACTGCCCGGTCGCGGGCTACACCAAGCGCGAGGAAATGAAGAACCTTTTGAAGGATTTCCGCAGGATCGTTCCCGATCCGGAGGCGCGGATAATGAAGGCGATCGCCGACACGCACAAGTACGGCATGTGGGACCGCATGAAGCTCCCGCCCGACGGTGAGACGGCGGACGGATCAAAGATCATTTCGGAGGATCACGACTATGGAAGACGGAAAGAATGAGATCTTCGACGAAACGAAGATAACCGAGGCCGCGGCCGATCCGCAGGCGGAACCCGATCGCGAGCTTCTGATCTTCGGCGAGGGCGACAGCAAGCTCGGCAAGGAGTCGGGCGTCAAGTACACCAAGCCGAGGATCGGCTATTTCATAATCGCGGGACTCGTCGGCGCGATAGTCGGCGTGGCTCTGACGCTGCTGCTCGTCTCGAAGATAATCGGCGGCGGGCTCAGCAGGCTCACCCTTATAAAGGATATGGGCGAATACGACAGCTCTGTCATAAGCGAGCTCCTGCAGCGCATCGACGCGACGCATTTCGGCGAGACGCCCTCCGCGAAGGAGCTCATCGACAAGGCCGCTCACGCGCTGGTGGACGCGATGGGCGATCCGTACGCGAGCTATTATACCGTCAAGGAGTACGAGGATTACACCGCGAGCTTCAACGGCAACTATTACGGCATTGGCATACTCGTGCAGAACCCCGACGGGACCGGCGCGCTAATACGCCGCGTTTACGAGGGCTCGTTCGCCGAGCAGGCGGGGCTTAAAAAGGGCGACCTGATCATCGCCGTCGGCGGCGAGGACGTCACGGCCGTTACGGGCAACGAGCTCGTTTCGCTGATAACCGGAGACGAGGGCTCGACCGTCGAGATCGTTTTCCTGCGCGACGGGGAAAAGATGACCGTGAATGTTACCCGCGGCGCGGTTTATGTGAAGCGCGTCGACTATTTCGTGCTGGACAACAATATCGGCTATCTGTATTTGAGCTCCTTTTCCGGAAGCGCGGAGGAAGAATTCAAGGCCGCTCTCGAGGACTTCAAGGCGAAGGGGATAACGAAGCTGATCGTCGACCTGCGCGACAATCCCGGCGGCTCGCTTTATACCGTCGTCAATATCTGCGACATGCTCCTGCCCAAATGCAACATCTGCTCGATGCAGGGAAAATCCACTCCCGACGCCGAATACTTCAATTCCGATGAAAGCATGTACGATTTCGAATTCGTGGTGCTCGTAAACGAGTACTCTGCCTCGGCGAGCGAGATATTCGCCGGCGCCATGCAGGACAACGGCAGGGCGAAGATAATAGGCGTCAAGACCTACGGCAAGGGCGTCGTGCAGACGACGTATAAGCTCGATTCCGATCACGGCTGGCTGAAGCTTACGACCGACGCGTATTATACCCCGAACGGGACGAACCTCGGCGGGACCGGCATCACTCCCGACATAATCGTCGAGCTGCCCGAGGAATTGAGATACATGGACATCTATACTCTTTATACGGAGTATTCAGGCAGCGACACGCAGCTTCAGGCGGCCATCGCCGAGCTTTTGAAATAACGAATGCCGTAAGGGCTTTTGCCCGCCTGCGCCCATACCGCATACCCCCCGGTCAACGCGGTACGGGCATTTGGGCGTATAAAAAAGGTGGAAAATGGCTGACTTTTCTATACTCGAAATACTGAAAAAGCACCCCGAGTACGAAAGACTCCTCGCTTCGCTTCAAAACGGCGAGGGCGCTTTGAGCGTGTTCGGGCTCGGCGAGGCTCACCGCATACACATGTCCGCGGCGCTATTCAAGGATGCGAAGGAGACGCTCGTTTACATCGCGCCGTCCGCTCTCGCCGCAGTCAAGGCGCACGAGGAGCTATCGGGGTATTTCGACGACGCCTGCCTCTTCCCCGCCCGCGAGCTGCCGCTTTCCGTCAAGCATTACGTCGAATCGCCTGCGGTGAACGCCCAAAGGCTTAACGTCATAATGCGTCTCGTCGACAGAAAGCCGACGCTTATCGTGACAAGCATAGAGGCGATGATGCAGCGAATGGCGCCGCCCGAGCTTATCGTTAACGCGATACACACCGTCAGGATCGGCATGCGTACGGAGCCCGAGATGCTTTTGAAGAAGTTCATCGACGCGGGCTATGTGCGCGAAGATATCTGCGAAGGTCCCGGTCAGGTCACGAAACGCGGAGGCTATATAGACATTTTCCCGCTGACCGCCCGCGAGCCGGTCAGGATAGAGTTTTTCGGCGACGAGGTCGACACCCTGCGTTCGTTCGATCCCGTTTCGCAGCGGTCGACGGAAAACCTTCCTTTCGCCGAGATACCGCCCGCGACGGAGCTCCCGCTCACCGCGGAGCTTAAAAAGCGCGGCATTGCGGCGCTTCGGGGAAAAGCGGGCTTCGAGGATGAGACCGAGGCGCTGAGGTCGGGCGGAGTTCCCGACAACGCGCTAATGCTCCTGCCCGTATTCTGCCGTGAGGAGATCTCGTTCGCGGACTATCTTACCGAGAACGCGATAATGCTCCTCGACGAGCCGTCCCGCATCGAAGAGAGCGGAAAGATCGTCTTTTCCGGCTTTCTCGACGCGCTTTCCTCCGCGCTTGAGGACGGCGCGGCGCACGAGCTCCAGGCGGGGCTCGTACATTCCGCTCTCGGCACGATAGAAAGGCTCGACACAAAGAGGACGGCTATGCTGTTCTCGCTTACGAGGAGCTACGGCCTTATTCGGTCGAAGGGGCTCTTCCGCTTCGAGACGAGACCCGCTCCCCGCTACATGGGGCGCGGCGAGCTTTTGAGGGACGACGTCGTATCCCTCACGCGGGGCGGCGCCGCTGTGATGCTCTTTGCGGGCAGGCACGCGGCGCGGCTTTCCGATTCGCTCGGCGATCTCGGGCTCGATCTTCCCACGGTAGAAAAGCTCGAACGCGATCCCGTTCCGGGCGAGGCGCTGATACTCGCCTCGTCGATCCCCAAGGGCTTCGAATACCCCGAGCTTCGCTTCGCGGCGATATCGGAATACGAGATATACGGCGCGGAGCCCGTTTCCGCCTCCGCCTCGTCGAAGAGCTCCAAAAAGCGCAGGTCGCTCGCGTTCACTGAGCTCGAGCCCGGCGATCTGATCGTGCATGAGACCCACGGCATAGGCAGATTCACGGGCGTAAAGACGCTGACCGTGGATAAAAAGACACGCGATTACATCGAGCTCGTGTACCTCGGCGGCGACAAGCTTTTCATCCCCACGGATCAGCTCGATCGCGTGCAGAAATACATCGGCGGCGACGAATCGAAGGCGAAGCTTTCGAAACTCGGCTCCGGCGAATGGCAGAAGACCGTCGCGAGGACGCGCGAGAGCGCAAAGAGGCTCGCGTTCGACCTCGTTAAGCTATACGGCGAGAGGAGCCGCACGAAGGGCTACGCCTTCTCCCCAGACACCAAGTGGCAGGCGAAGCTCGAAGCGAGCTTCCCGCACACGGAGACGCCCGATCAGCTTGAGAGCATACGCGAGGTCAAGGCGGATATGGAGTCCGACAGGATAATGGACAGACTCCTATGCGGCGACGTCGGCTACGGTAAGACCGAGGTGGCTCTGCGCGCGGCTTTCAAATGCGCAATGGACGGCAAGCAGTGCGCCGTGCTGGTGCCGACAACGATACTCGCCCAGCAGCATTTCAATACGTTCTCCGCAAGGTTCGCGGGCTTTCCCGTGAATGTCGATCTCCTTTCCCGATTCCGTACTCCCTCCGAGCAGGAGAGCGTACGCGAACGCCTTAAAAAGGGCGGGATCGACGTCATTATCGGCACGCACAGCCTGCTTTCGAAAAGCGTCCGGTTCCGCGATCTCGGGCTCCTAATAATCGACGAGGAGCAGAGGTTCGGCGTGAACCACAAGGAGCAGATAAAGGAGCTGAAGAGATCGGTCGACGTGCTTACCCTCTCCGCAACGCCGATCCCGCGAACTCTGCACATGAGCCTTTCGGGCATTAGGGACATGAGCGTGATCGAAACGCCTCCCGAGGCGCGGTATCCAGTAAGGACGCTCGTATGCGAATACTCGGAGCCGATGATCCGCGAGGCGATCCGGAAGGAGCTTGCCCGCGGCGGGCAGGTGTATTTTCTGTATAATTCCGTCAAGACGATGGAACTTTTCGCGGGGAAGCTCGCGGAGCTCGTGCCCGAGGCGCGCATCGCCTTTGCCCACGGGCAGATGCCGGAGCGGCGGCTCGAAAACACGATGCTCGATTTCCTCGAGGGGAAGATAGACGTTCTGATATGCTCCACGATAATCGAAAACGGGCTCGACATAGCGAACGTCAACACGATATTCATTTATGACGCGGACACCCTGGGGCTCGCCCAGCTTTATCAGCTGCGCGGCCGCGTCGGAAGAAGCTCGCGCCTCGGGTACGCGTACCTCTTGTACCGCAGGAACAAGGTGCTTTCCGAGGTCGCCGACAAGAGGCTGACCGCGATCAGGGAGTTCACCCAATTCGGAGCAGGCTTCAAGATTGCCATGCGCGATCTTGAGATAAGGGGCGCGGGCGAGATACTCGGCGCGGAGCAGTCGGGACACATGGCCGAGGTCGGCTATGAGCTTTACTGCAAGCTCATCAATACCGCCATCCGCGAGGTGAGGAACGAGCCCGTCAAGCCCGAACTCGACACGGTGATGGAGATACCCATCGATGCGCACATACCGCCGAAGTATATACCCCGCGAGCGCGGACGCATATCGATGTATAAGCGTATAGCGGCGATAAGCGATATGGATTCCATGCGCGATGTGCAGGACGAGCTCATTGACCGCTACGGCGACATACCGAGGCCCGTGCAGAACCTTTTGGAGATATCGCTCCTCAAATCCGAGGCAGAGGACGCGGGACTCTCCTCCGTCACCGTGAGGAACGAGGAAGCAAAGCTCGTGTTCCTGCCGGACGCGAGGATAGAGCCGGGACGGTTCCTCGACGCCGTCGGGCGCATACCCGGCTCGCAGGTCCTGTCGAAAACGGTAAGATCGGGCGAAACCGAAAGGGTCGCCACCGTGCTTCTGATAAGGCAGAGGAACAAGTCTGCCGAGGAGATGTTCTCCCTCGCGAAGGACGCCGTGAAAGAACTGAAAAAATGCGCAGAGGACTGAAATGAACGATATCTATGATAAGCTGATCGAATCGGTAAGGAACGACCTCGTCCCGTCGCTCGGCGTGACCGAGCCGGGAGCGATCGCGTTCGCCGCCGCTTCCGCGGCAAGGGCCGTCGGCGGGAAGGTTTCCCGTGTGACAGTAAAACTCAATTCCGGCATCTGCAAGAACTCGTTCACCTGCGCCGTGCCCGGCACGGACGGCATGGGCTGTGCGCTCGCCGCCGCGCTGGGTTCCGTCGCGGGGGATCCCTCAAAGAAGCTCCTCTCGACCGAGGGTGCGGACGAAGCCGATATCGCCGAGGCAAAGCGGCTCGTGTCGGAGGGATCCGCGCGGGCGGAGCTTCTTGATATCTCGCCCGAGGTATTCATCGAGGCGGTCGTCGAGACGGATAAGGGCTCAGCTTCCGCCGTCGTCTCGGGCAGGCATGACAGTCTTACAGGGCTTTCGGTAAACGGCGCGAGCCTGCCCGTCGGCGTAATAGGCGACGCGGAGAAGGAGGCTTTTTCGGTATCGTCCGTCACATTTGCCGACATTATCGAATGCGTCGAGTCCGCGGAGGATCTCGGATTCGTCGACGAGGCCGTCGGCATGGATCTTAAGCTATTCCGCGAGGGCCGTGAAAGGGGGCTCATCCCCCTGACAGAAGCGCGCTGCGGAACGAACGAAGAGGATATTTCCTCCCCCGCTGACCGCGCCGATCTCGTAACTTCCGGCGCGATCGAGGCGCGCGTCAGGGGCGCGAACGCCCCCGCCATGGCGATTACGGGCTCGGGCAGTCACGGGATACTCTGCACGCTTCCCGTCCACGAGGCGGCGAGATCCTGCGGCGAACGCGTGACCGCGGAGGACGAACGGCGCGCGATACTGCTTTCTATGCTTATCACAAAGTACATAAAGGAATGCTCGGGGCTCCTCTCCGCCGCCTGCGGCTGCGTGCTTGCGGGCGGTACCGGAGCGGCGCTCGGGATAACGTATCTTAAAGCGAAGGCAGCGCCCTGCGCGGATCCGCTTGAAGCGATGCTGACGAACGCATTGAATTCCATGGCGGCCTCCGTCACGGGCATGATCTGCCACGGCGGGAACACGGGCTGTTCGCTTAAGGCGTCGGTCGGCGTGCGCATGGCGTATGCCGCGGCGGAGATGGCGGCGAAGGGCTTGGGCGCGGAGAGCGTGCACGGGATACTGGGGCTTTCGCCCGAGGAGACCATGAAGAATATGGGGCGCATCGCCCGGGACATGCTGTCCGTGGAAAAGACGATACTCGGCATTATGAGTTGTAAAGGCTCTTATTTGCTGATATAATCAAAAAAACGGTTTCGGGAGGATCACATGGAATACATACTCTTTGGATCGACCGGCGTAACGGTCTCGCGCGTCGGCTTCGGCGGGATTCCCATACAGCGCATCGACGCGGAAGGCACCAAGGAGCTTTTCAAAAAGCTCATAGACCGCGGGGTGAACTATATCGACACCGCGAGGGGCTATACCGTAAGCGAGGAATACATAGGCTGCGCCGTGGATTCCCTCGGGATCAGGGACAGGCTTTTCATCGCGACGAAGAGCATGGCCGCCGCGAAGGAAGCCATGGCTAAGGACATCGAAACCAGCCTTAAAAACCTCCGCACGGATCACATCGACCTTTATCAGATACACAATCCGTCCATGGATAAGCTCGACGCGATACTTACTCCCGGCGGCGCTCTTGAAGCGCTTTTGGAGGCAAAGAATGCGGGGAAGATCCTTCATCTGGGGCTCACCTGTCACAGCGCGGCGGTGTTTGAGAGGGCTTTGGAGCTCGATTTCGTCGAATCCGTTATGTTCCCGTACAACATAGTCGAAACGCAGGGCAAGGAGCTCGTCGAAGAATGCCGCAGGCGCGGCAAGGCGTTCATCGCCATGAAGCCGTTTGCGGGCGGCGCGATCGAAAACGGCAGGGCTGCAATGCGGTATCTTCTGACCGATCCCTGCGTCACGGTCGTGATCCCCGGAATGTACCTCGAAAGCGAGATCGAGGAAAACACTTCGTTCGATTCCTCCCCACTTACCGAGGATGAGCAGGCGGACATCGACGCGATCAGGAAGAGCCTGACGGGAAACTTCTGCCGCAGATGCAATTACTGCGCACCGTGCACCGTTGGGATAAACATACCCGGCGTGTTCCTGTTCGAGGGGTATCTTGAAAGATACGGCCTTGAGGACTGGGCTCGCGGGCGTTACGCCGCGCTCCCCGTCAAGGCTTCCGCGTGCATAAAATGCGGGATGTGCGAAACGCGCTGTCCGTATGAGCTGCCGATAAGGCAGATGCTCGAAAGAGCCGCGAAGGCGTTCGGCGAATAATGGACGTCAGACTTTTATATGCGAAAAACGCAGCCTGCGATCTCGGACTATCCGGGAAGAAAAATCAGAAGCAGTATCCCCGCGGTCAAAAGCAGCACCAGAAGCACCAGGAGCCACTGCGGCGCGAGGAACAAAAGCGCCGTAAATACCGCGCCGGACAGGAGCAGAACGCACAGCTTCAGCCCCATCCCCGGATCGGGGCGTCTTTTCCTTACCCTTTGACCTCTTTTGCAGAAGCTTACGCCGAAAAGCATATGATCCCCCCTTCTATTCCCGCTCAATTGTATTCAAAACCCCAAATAATCATGAAAAAACAGTAAAATATATTGAAAAGCCTATTGATTGACGGCTCTTTGAATGATAGAATAGTATGGATGGAATTTTATGCTCCGTAATGGGTCTTGCCATATATTCGTCTTAGGAGAAAACCAATGGGTTTGTTTGAATTTAATGACGTTGGTATCGATCTCGGTACTTCCAGCGTTCTTGTATATGTGCATAATAAAGGCATCGTCCTGCGCGAACCCAGCGTCGTCGCAGTTGAAAAGATTACCGGACATATTTACGCAGTCGGAGAAGAGGCGCGCCGCATGCTCGGCCGTACCCCGGGCAATATAATAGCGATAAGGCCTCTTCGCGACGGCGTCATATCCAATTTCGACATAACCGAAAGACTGCTCCGTCATTTCCTTAAAAAGGTCGTAGGCACGAGGATATTCTTTAAGCCCCGTGTAGTCGTCTGCGTTCCCTCCGGCGTCACCGAGGTCGAGAAGCGTTCCGTCATCGACGCCACGGAAGAAGCCGGCGCGAGGCATACCTACCTTATCGAGGAGCCCATCGCCGCGGCTATCGGCGCGGGCATCGACATTTCGCAGCCGCGCGGAAATATGGTCGTCGATATCGGCGGCGGCACGACGGACGTCGCGATAATCTCCCTCGGCGGTTCCGTTCTTTCCGAGTCGATCAAGGTCGCAGGCGATAAGTTCGACGACGCCATCGTCCGCTACATGAGAAAGAAGCACAACCTGCTGATCGGCGAACGCACGGCAGAGGACATGA
Organism: Clostridia bacterium; assembly: GCA_017614315.1. GTDB lineage: Bacteria > Bacillota > Clostridia > Christensenellales > CAG-138 > UBA3857. The sequence continues at coordinate 288,883 of JAGACA010000010.1, forward strand.
AGATCAGGATCGGCTCCGCCTATCCGAGGAAAGAACAGCTCTACATCGACGTTAAGGGCAGGAACCTCATCTCCGGACTGCCCCAGGCGATAACCATCGGCTCGAACGAGATGATCGACGCCCTTGAGGAGCCTTTGCAGAACATACTCGAGACCGTAAGGAACCTCTTTGAAAAGACCCCGCCCGAGCTCGCGTCCGATATCGCCGAGAACGGCATCTGCCTTACCGGCGGCGGCGCGCTCCTTTACGGCATGGACAAATTCGTTTCCGAACATACGAAGGTCCCCTGCTACGTCGCCGAGGATCCCATCTCCTGCGTGGCGATAGGCACGGGCAAGGTGCTCGACAATATCGAGAAATACTCCATCAGCGCGCTTTACGACTACAAGCGCGGAGATTATTTCGAATCGTGACGCATGTACACTCACAAGGGCGCAAGGCAATACCTTCGCGCCCTTTTCAATAGGAGGATAACATGAAGGATTATTCCGCTCTTCAAAACGGCAGCGATGTAAGGGGCGTCGCGCTTGAAATTCCCGGCGGCAAGCCCGTCGGCCTTACCGCAGAGGCCGCGCGCGACATCGGTTCGGCGTTTCTTTGCTGGCTTTCGAAAAGAACGGGTAAAGCCGCGGGCGAGCTTCGCGTCGCGATAGGGCGCGATTCACGCGTGACGGGCGAAGAGATATCGTACGCCGCCGCGGAGGGGATATCTGTCGCGGGCGGCAGGGCTTTCATTACGGGGCTCGCATCCACCCCCGCCATGTTCATGTGCTGTGCGGAAGGCGGGTTCGACGGCGGCATAATGGTCACTGCGAGCCACCTTCCCTACGAGCGGAACGGGATGAAGTTCTTCACGAAGGAATCCGGTCTCGAAAAGGCGGATATCAAGGAGATACTCGCCCTTGCCGCGAATGGGAACCGCTCTTTCGCCGCGGCGGAGTGCGACGTAATGACGCCGTATATCGACGGGCTCAAAAACAAGATCGTTTCCGCGCTCGATTGCGAAAAGCCCTTTGAGGGGATGAAGATAATCGTCGACGCGGGCAACGGCGCAGGCGGCTTTTTCGCCGAGCGTATCTTGGCTCCCCTCGGCGCAGATATCACGGGAAGCCTGTATCTCGATCCGGACGGATACTTTCCCAATCATCAGCCGAACCCCGAAAACAAGGAAGCGATGGACTGCATTACAAGAGCCGTCATCGACGCCGGTGCGGATATGGGCATAATATTCGACACGGACGTAGACCGCGCCGGAGCGGTGCTTCCCGACGGCAGAGGCGGAGCGCTCGCGCTCGACAGGAACCGCCTTATCGCCCTGATGAGTGCGATCCTTTTTAAGCAGTACGGGCCGATAACGGTAGTGACCGATTCCGTCACATCGACCGGACTTAACGAGTTTATCGAGGGCCTCGGCTGCCGCCATCACCGCTTCAAGAGGGGCTACCGCAACGTCATAAACGAAGCGAAGAGGCTTATGGAAACTGGCGAGCAGGCGATATTCGCCATGGAGACCAGCGGCCACGGCGCGCTTTTCGAGAACTATTTCCTCGACGACGGCGCGTACATAATCGTCAAGCTCCTTATCGCGCTCGTCGAATCGCGGCGCGAGGGCAGGATGCTTATAGACCTCGTGGCGGATCTCCGCGAGCCCGCCGAGAGCGTCGAGGCGAGGCTGCCCGTTGATTCCGACGACTTCTCCCCCGTTACCGAGAAGGTGCTCGAGGCGGTCGAAACGCATTTCGCCGCCGAGGAGGGTTTCAGTATCGTCCCGAACAATTTTGAGGGCGTGCGTGTCAACGCGGACTTGTCTCACGGGAACGGCTGGTTCCTCATAAGGAGGAGCCTGCACGATCCGCTCATGCCGACGAACCTCGAGAGCGACGAAACGGGCGGCGTGAAGCTCATTGCCCGTGCGCTCCTTGACTGCCTGTCGGCATTCCCCGAGCTCGATCTTTCATCCCTTGAGGCTTTGACGAAATGAGGATATTCGACACCCACGCGCACTATTCCGACAAGCGTTTCGACGAAGACCGCTGCGAGGTCTTAACAAAGCTTCGCGCCTCGGGCGTGGAGCTCGTCGCCGACGTCGCCTGCGATTTAAGATCGGTCGAAAAAACGCTTGAGCTTTTAGACCGTTATGATTTCATGTACGGCGTGTTCGGCATGCATCCGCACTATGCGGAGTATATGACGAACGAGCTGCTTGACGGGCTGAAGAAGCTGCTTGCACGCAGGAAGGCGGTCGCGCTGGGTGAGATCGGACTCGACTATTATTATGACTTTTCCCCGCGCGAAAAGCAGATCGAGTGGTTCGACCGCCAGCTTTCGCTCGCTGCGGAGCTTAACAAGCCCGTCATCCTTCACATCCGCGACGCGATGGGCGACTGCCTCGACGTACTGCGCGCGCACGCCGGCGAGATAAAGACGGTCGGCGGTATAATGCACTGCTTTTCGGGCAGCGTTGAATCCGCGCGGGAATGCCTCGATCTCGGCCTTATGCTCGGCTTCGGCGGCTCGCTCACATTCAAGAACAATCGGCGCGGAGTCGAGACTGCGGCGTTCGCGCCGCACGACAGGATCGTGTTCGAGACCGACTGTCCCTACCTCGCGCCCGTGCCGCATCGCGGCGAGAGGAACGATTCGACCATGATACCGCTCGTCGCAGAAAAATACGCGTCGATCACCGGCATGACCGCCGAAGAAGCCTGCGAAGAGGCTTTTGTTAACGGCTGCCGCGTGTTCGGGATAGGAGTGAGATGATGGGCTGGATCTGGTACGTGCTCGCGGGGCTGATCGTGCTCCCGGCGCTGTTCATACTCGCTTGGCACTTTTTCGGTAAGAAGGGCGATTGCTGTAAGGATTGCTCCGGCGACTGCGAAAAATGCAATAAAAAGCGCAAATGAAAACAGTATCCCGAAAGGATACTGTTTTTTATCGAGTAAGCCGTAAGCCGAGTTCTGTTTATGTGACCATCTATCTCGACCGCGCGTTGCCGCGCGGCTCCAGCGATTACAGAGAGCGTGACGGACAGCCATTGAATGCTCCCATATCAATCTTGCTCCGGGTGGGGTTTACAGGGACGCGGCGCGTCTCCGCGCCGCCGGTGGGCTCTTACCCCGCCTTTCCATCCTTACCTTGAAAACAAGGCGGTTTATTTCTGTTGCACTTTCCTTGAAGTCGCCTTCACCGGACGTTATCCGGCACCCTTGTCCTGTGGAGCTCGGACTTTCCTCACCGGGAATTACCCGGCGCAGTCACTTGGCTTGCTCGATATTAGCCTGATACTTTTTTGGGTTGTTCTCCTTCTGTTTATCGAAATCCATCTGATCCGCTCACCGGAAAAGATATATCTCGCAGGAGCATACTAACTTTCTTTCGCGATCGAGGTCTTGCGGCTGTCGCGCCGCGTCCGCCCTGACCCGGGCGGCTCGCATGGCTCGCGGCTCCCTCCGGTCGTCCGGAGCTCGGACTTTCCTCACCGGGAATTACCCGGCGCAGTCACTTGGCTTGCTCGATATTGAAACCTTCGTCAGCAGCAGAGTATCCTGCCGCAGTTCTCGCATTCGATCATCGCCGTTCCCGATGAGATCTTCTTGATCGCGGTCATCGGCAGGCTCATGCCGCAGCCCTGGCACCGGTTGTCCTGGACTCCGGCTACCGGGTTGGGATGTTTCTTCTTGATCGCCTTATATCTTTTCAAAAGCTCCGGCGAAAGCTGTGCGCCGATCATGTCGACGGTCTTCTGCGCCTTGTCGACGATGGGCTGATGCTCGGACCTTTCGGTCTCGACAACCGCTTTGGCCGCCTCGTAATCGCGCTTCGTCCTGGAGCCCTTGGAGTAGGTCTCCTTAATGGCGCTCTCGGTGTCGGCGATGAACTTCTGGCACTCTGTGAGGGATCTCTGGAGGGAGTTGATCCTCCTTAAAAGATTCTCCATCGACTTGCGGCACTCGGTCAGCTCCTCGGCGGTGCATTCCTCGTCCTCCATCATTATGTTTAAGTCGTCCTGCTCAAGATCGTATTCCTTCAGGAGCGCTTCGAGCTTTACAAGGTCGTTCTCTATCTCGCCTTCCTTTTCCTTGAGGCCGGTCCTGTAGTCGTCGATCTTCTCGGTCTGCTCCTGCAGTATCCTGCGGAGCTTCCTGAGCTTCTGCCTCTCGGGAGTGGATTCGAGCTCTTTTTTGAGCCTGTCAAGCTCGGATTCCGCTTCCTGGTACTTCCATAAGATCTCAGTCTGTGTCATATTATTACGCACCTTTCCTAAAGGTAATTATTTGCATTTATCGCAGCGTGCGGAGCGGGTTCCCCGCTTTTGAAATAACGTACTCCACGCCGCTCGTGAGCTCCGTTAGCCTTGCCTTCAGCGGTTCGAGCACGACGCTTTCCGTTTCGTAATGTCCCGCAGCGATGACGTTGACGCCCGCGGCGACCGCCTCGATCGCCTCGTTATGCCTGCATTCGCCCGTTAAGAGCACATCCGCGCCGACTTCCCTTGCGATGGCGTATTCCGAACCGCCGGAGCCGCCTACGACCATCACACGTTTGACCGGCCTCTCCGGCCCGGCAAGGCGCACCTTCGTTTCGAGCGTCTTTTCGACCCTTTCCGCAAGCGCGGAAAAGCTTATCGCCTCGTCCAGCTCGCCCGCCCTTGCGAGGTTTTCGGGCGGGACGGGAGTTTCGTTCCTTATGCCGAGCAGACGGCAGAGCGTCGTATTGACGCCGCCCTCGGCGCTGTCGAGATTGGTATGCGCCGCGAACATGCCGACGCCGTTTTTGATCAGCCTGAATACCGGCGCGGACAAGGGATCGTCGGGGCATATGCGCTTCACCGCCCTGAACAGGAGCGGGTGATGCGTTACGACGAGATCGCAGCCGAGCGCCTTAGCCTCGTCGGCGACCTCGGTCGTGCAGTCGAGAGCGATCAGGACCTTTTTTATCGCGTTCTTTTCGGTGCCGACAATGAGCCCGGGATTATCGTAATCGAGCGCGAGCTCCCTCGGCGCTATCGATTCCATCACGGCCAGAAAATCCTTTAAGAGCATGCGATCCTCCCTTTGACGAAAGCTATGAGGGCGTCCGTCCTTTCGATCTCATCGGTCAGCGGCTTAGGGTTTTTGCCCTTCTTTGCCGCCTTTTCAAGCTCCTTTTCGTACGCCGCCCTGTAATGGATGAGCAGCGGAAGAAGCTTTTCGTCCGGCTTTTCGGCCATTACCCAGCCGAAGCGGAACCAGTTCTCGGGAAAGCCCTCGGGGATGGTATCCTTTTCGCCGAACCTTGCGGCGATGACCTGATAGTATCTGCCGTCGTCGAGAACGACCTTTTCGCTGACCGTGAAGAAGCCCTCCCTGAAGAGGTATTCCCGAAGCTCCGCCTCGCCGCGCATCGGCTGCATCACGATGATATCGGCGCGCTTTGCGGCGGCGTTCCCTTTTTTGAGTATCTTCACAATAAGCTCGCCGCCCATGCCGGAGATCGCGATACTGTACGGCGCTTTTTCGTCCTCAAGGGGCGAAAGGCCGTCCGCGCAGACCGTTTTCATGCGGTCTGAGATCCCGAGCCCCCTCGCGAGCAGACCCGCCTTTTCGCACGAAGCGGGGCTTATGTCCGATGCGATAACGCGCTCCGCCCTGCCCTCGTTTATGAGCGCGGCCGAGAGATAGCCGTGGTCGCAGCCGACGTCGAGAACGAGTTTTGCCTCGCCCAGCATATCGAAAACGGCCTTGAGCCTTTCGTCCTTAAGAAGCGAATTACGCATATTTCCACTCATATCATAGATTGTAACATATGAGGATCGGAAAGTCAAACGAAAAGCCCCGCTGTTTGCGAAACAAAAAACCGGAGGCAAGGGTGCATTCGCTTAAGGAGATGCGGGTTTTCAGCCCTTAATAAGCCCAAGAAACAAAACGAGCCGGGGATACGGAATATCCCCGGATATCTTTTTGTTTTACGGCTGAAAACCGCCTGCGTCTCAAAAGAGGAGTTTTTTGTGCCGTGCAAGGAGAAAAGCGCAGGAATACTATTTACAGTCTCTCGAGCATTTTCAACGAAGCAGGGCGCAAAAGGATCCCTTTTGAGGCCGTATGTCCTTAAATGAATGCGCCCAAGGGTGCATTCGCTTAAGGAAATGCGCCCGAGAACCTCCGGCTTTTATGAAACGGTATTATTTCTTCCCGATGTTCATAACCGACACGCCTATCACTTTCGCGCCGGTCTTTTCGACGAAGCGGATAAGGCCTTCCTCATCCTTAAGCTCGCCCTCCTCGGATGTCAGAACAATGCCGACTTCCTGCCCCTTCTCGAGCTCCATGACCATGTTGTTGAACGCCGGCGCGGGATATCCGCCCCAAAGCGGAGCCATCAGCACGACTCGGTCGTAATCGGAAAGGCGCACGGCGATCGGGTCGATGTGCGAGACCGCCCTCTCCTTCGCCTCGATGCGGCCGATAGTGGCTGCGCCCAATGCGGAACGCGGCTTGCGCTCCACGACCCTGTAACGCTCCGCTCCGAGCTCGTTGGCGATGCGCTTGGCTTCTTTATACGTCTTTCCGTTAAGGGAATAAAAGATGACGAGAGTGTTCAATTCCGTTCTCCTTATATCAAAGCAATGCGAAGCCCACGGCGATGCCCGTCTGCGCGAGGATATAGGTGAGCATCACGAAGAACCTGTTGTTCTTGATCTTGAACGCCCTTGCAATGCCCGCGCCCAGCAGGAAGTCGGAAAGCGCGAAGAGCACTGCGCCTGCCGAGATCATTACGGAGGCGGCCGAGAAGCGCGTCCCGAGCATCGAGTAGACGAGTATTCCCGCCATAGACAGAAGCGCGAGCATATAGATCATGAACACGACGAGCATGCCCCTCGATATGCGCTTTCTCAAGACCCACAGCGCGGTAAAGCCGACGGCTACGACCGCGAGCATGGCGATGAGGACCGAAAGGCGCCCGCATGCCGCGAAGGCCGCCTGCGGAAGCCCCGTTTTGAAATCGTTCCAAATATAGCACGCATGCCCGATCATAAAGAAGAACGCGCCGAGCACGAAAGTGAGTTTCCTGTCCTTGGGGATCAGGAAGATATCTCCCAGCCAGCCGAATATGAGACCCAGAATAAGAAGAGGATATTTGAAGCCGCATATGGAGATATGAAGACAAATTATCAACGGAACGAGAAAGACCTTCGTGGGTTTTCTCAGCCCGTCCCTGTGAAGACAGCAGGCGACGAGATGCACGGCCGATACCAATACCAGAACGACCGCCGTGACGACCGTAACGCCGCCGCCGAAGCCGGTGATATTGTTAAGAAGCGAGCCGAAGGATAACGCGCCCCCACCCGAAATACCTGACACCGCCGACCCTCCTTTTGTTTTTTGTTTCGTTTATTGTAACATACTTTCCACGATTTGTAAAAAAAATATTTTGGAAAAACCTTGTATATTTTCTGAAAATTTGATATACTATTTTAGATTTATCGAAGAAAACGAAAGCTTGCTTTCGAAAGGAGTAAAAATGCAGTATACAACAGACGTTCAGAACATGTGCTGCGTCAAAAAGGGCGCCGTGCATGATCCCGCTCCCATACCCGAGGAGGGTAAATGGGTCAAGGTCAAGCAGATCGATCAGATCTCCGGTCTTTCCCACGGCGTCGGCCGCTGCGCTCCACAGCAGGGCGCCTGCAAGCTCACGCTGAACATCAAGGACGGCATCATCGAGGAAGCTCTCGTCGAGACCATCGGCTGCAGCGGTATGACTCATTCCGCGGCGATGGCGGCGGAGATACTTCCCGGCAAGACGATGCTCGAGGCTCTGAACACCGACCTCGTCTGCGACGCGATCAACGTCGCCATGCGCGAGATATTCCTCCAGTTCGCATACGGCAGGTCGCAGAGCGCGTTCTCCGACGACGGTCTTCCCGTCGGCGGCGGTCTTGAGGATCTCGGCAAGGGCTTAAGGAGCCAGATCGGCACCATGTACGGCACCAAGGCTAAGGGCGCGAGGTATATGGAGATGGCCGAGGGCTACGTCAAGAGGATCGCTCTCGACGAGGAGAACGAGATCATCGGCTATGAATACGTCAGCTTGGGCAAGATGATGGAAGCCATCAAGAACGGCATGGAGCCCAACGAAGCCTACAAGAAGTTCACCGGCACTTACGGACGTTTCAATGAAGCCGCCCGTTACATCGACCCCAGGAAAGAGTGAGGTGCGATATGATCAACTTTGAAGGAAAAGAAAGACGCGAGGCGAAGCTCGCCGCCGAGATGGCGAAGCAGGGCATCTCGAGCCTCGAAGAGGCTAAAAGGATAACCGAGGAAAAGGGTCTGGACGTCTTCGAGATCGTTACCGACACCCAACCCATCGCCTTTGAAAACGCCAAATGGGCTTACACCCTCGGCGCTGCCATCGCCATAAAGAAGGGCGTCAAGACCGCCGCGGAAGCCGCCTCCGCTATCGGCATCGGCCTGCAGGCGTTCTGTATCCCCGGCTCCGTCGCCGATAACCGCAAGGTCGGTCTCGGTCACGGCAATCTCGGCGCGATGCTCCTTTCCGAGGAGACCGACTGCTTCGCGTTCCTCGCGGGTCACGAGTCCTTTGCCGCTGCGGAGGGCGCGATAAAGATCGCCACCACCGCCAACAAGGTCAGGACGAAGCCCCTGCGCGTCATACTTAACGGTCTCGGTAAGGACGCCGCGTACATCATCTCGCGCATAAACGGCTTCACCTACGTCGAGACGGACTATAACCAGTACACGGATGAGCTGACCATCGTTTACGAGCGCGCCTTCTCGAAGGGCGACCGTGCGAAGGTCCGCTGCTACGGCGCGGACGACGTCAACGAGGGCGTCGCAATAATGCGTCACGAGGGCGTGAACGTTTCCATCACGGGCAACTCCACAAACCCGACGAGGTTCCAGCATCCCGTCGCCGGCACGTATAAGAAATGGTGTATCGAGAACGGCAAGAAATACTTCTCCGTCGCTTCGGGCGGCGGCACCGGCCGTACTCTCCACCCCGACAACATGGCCGCCGGCCCCGCCTCTTACGGCATGACCGACACTATGGGACGTATGCATTCCGACGCGCAGTTCGCAGGCTCCTCCTCCGTTCCCGCGCACGTCGAGATGATGGGTCTGATCGGCATGGGCAACAACCCGATGGTCGGCGCGACCGTCGCTGTCGCCGTCGCCGTCGCGCAGGCGATGAGCAAATAATGCGCTTTCACCCCGCAGGAATGGCCGGCGCCATTCCTGCGTTTTTGTAAATGATACATCGAGAGGTGCCGATATGCAGGACGACAAAGCATTGAACAATAAGACCAAGTCCCCCGACGAGCTTCTGAAGATAGTCGACAGGATGAGCCCGGATGGGATAATGACGCTGTTCGACGTGATCGAGAACGAGAAAAAGGAATTCAAGCTCGACCGCGAGAAGAGGACGATACTGAGGGAGGCTCTCGGCTACGACGACCGCACTGCCGATTCGTGGAATACCGCCGCGGACGTTCTGAAACGGTTCGATTCGTCGGAGCTCGTGATGAAATATCCGCAGCAGGCGAAGAACACGCTTATCACCATACTCGGAATATTCCCCGCGACGAGGATAGCCTCTTTGTTCGTCGACCGCATCCCGGAGGATCTCCTTTCGACGATACTCGGCTATTCGCTCGCGGCCTCGCCCGATCATCTTCTGCACCTGCTCGTCGAGCATCAGGCGAATTTCATCGCCTCGAGGAACGCGGGGTACATGCAGGCCGAGCCGGAGCTTTTCGGCAAAAGGACGCTCGCGTTCGTCACCAAGGACGACCTGCTCTTTTCCGAGATGCGCAAGCTGATCGAGACCAACGACGACGAGGACGGCAGGATCGTCGGCACGCGCGACGGCAGCGTGCGCCTCGTCCGCTGGGACGAGAAGAAATGGCGCTACCGCAGGAACGCGAACGCGACGGGTGACAAGGTGATAGTCATGGGCGACGTGCCCGGCGCGAAGAACGACATAAAGCTGATGGAGGCGCGCTTTGAGAAATACGGCGTACGCTACGGCTGGATAGGCGGCTGCGCCTACGTCGACGCCGATCTTCGCAAGATCCACGGGAGGTACGTTTACGATTCTTTCCTCGCGGAGTTCTCCTCCCTTCCCCTGCCCACCGAGCTCAAGAAGGATAAGAAGATGCGGCTCGACATCAAGACAGGCCTTAAGGCCGCGCTCGCCGCGCCGCTGCTTGCAAAGGATCTTTACGACGACACCTACGCCGTGAGGAGGCAGATGCTGTTCTATGGCCTGATAAGGCTGTATTACGACCATCTCGAGGAGTTCCTCGAAGAAAAGATATGACGGTAAGGCGCCGGAGCTCCGGCGCCTTAAAATATATTTCTAATACCCCTTGACACGTCATACTACGCGATGTATAGTATTATGCGTTAGGAGGTGTTAACGTGGATGTTCAACTGAAGCGCGGACTTATCGAGATCTGCGTGCTGGCGGCGATGCTTCGCGGCCCGACGTACGGATATCAGATGATCAGGGATGTATCGCCCTATATGGCGATATCCGAGTCGACGCTCTACCCCATTTTGAAGCGTCTCGAAGGCGCCGGGTTCGTCACCGTAAGGAGCGCAGAGCACAACGGCAGGCTCCGCAAATACTATGAGATAACCGACCCTGGAAGGGCGCACATATCGGAGTTTTTAAGCGAATGGCAGGATATAATGAAGGTTTATTACTATATTGAGAGGGAGGCCTCACATGTCTAAAAAGGATTTTTTGAAGAAGCTTTCGAAGGAGCTCGAAGCTCTTCCCCGCGACGAAAGGGATAAGACCCTCGCCTATTACGACGAACAGATCGAGGACCGCAAGGAAGCGGGAGCCACGGAAGAAGCGGCGGTCGACGCCATGGGCGACATTCGTGCGATCGCCGGCGATATAATCCAGGACGCGCGCGA
>JAGACA010000011.1 GCA_017614315.1 Clostridia bacterium
CAAGGTCGGGATGAGCGTACGGCACGTAAGCGGGCATCTCGATCCTTCTTTTCAGCATCCACATGCGGTTTTCCATATCGAGCTCGTATTCGTCATACGCTTTGGTGCCGGGAATGAATATGCTCTGATGCCCGAGCGAGTTCGGTTCGCCGACCGCTCTGTAAGCATAGCATTTGCCGTTCCTCACACTCATGATGAGAATGCCCTCACGGGGGAAATCCCAATAATCCGATATGGGCTGAATATCCGTACGCTCGCCTGTATCGAGATCGTACATATACCGGGAGAATATCACTTTTCCGTCCAGGATCGCGAACTCGCTGTTGAAGAAGTTATAGTCTCCTAGATCCGGGCTCAGCCTTGTTGCTCCGCCGTTCGCGGGATCGCACTCGAGGATCCCGTTTCCGTAGGGATAAAACAGGTCGAATACGTAAACCTTTCCGTCGATGATGTTAAAGTGCTGCGGGATCACCCAGTCGTCGTCCTCAACGCCGAAAACCGGCTTCTGGACAAAGACCTTTTGTTCGCCTTTGCCCCATTTGAGCCTAACCGCGACCTCGGCGCAGGCGTCGAACGAGAGCTCCGCGGGCTCCGGTATAGGGGTGGGCTCGGGAGTGGGTCCCGCTGTCGGCTCCTCCGTGGGAACTGCGGTCGGCTCCTCTGTCGGTACTTCCGTGGGAAATGCGGTCGGCGCCGCCGCGGTCGGCTCTTCAGTCGGCTCCGTCACGGGATCGACAGCCGTATTGCATGCGGCAAGGGAAAGAAGAATCAGTGCGCAAAGCAGTATAGAGATTGTTTTCTTCATATCGGTAAACTCCTTTTCGATTACAGGCTGATCTTATAGATCAACAACTCCGATTCGGTCGCGCACATGTACCACACCGTGCCGTCGTGGTCGACCTTATATACCAGGTAGCTCTCGTCGATCCACATATGGATGTAGTTATCGGGGAAGTAAACGTCGACGAACGATATCGGCGTCCCGTCTGGGGCAAGCTTGATTATCCTGTGCCACCATTTTGTTACTGTATATCCGCCTCCTTCGTTTGCACGGGCAAATTCTTCCTCGCTGTCAACGTAATGGTTTCCGGCGTCATCCATACCCATATAGCGGTCAGAGCAGTATAACGCACCGTCATCTCCGAACACTTCGGTTATCGCTCCGCGGCCAAAATAGTGTGTGCTGATGACGGAGAACGGAGGATCGGCATGCGGCACGTAAGCGGGCATCTCGATCCTTCTTTTAAGCACCCACATGCGGTTCTCCATATCGAGCTCATACTCGTCGTATGCAAAGGTGGCCTGTGTAATGAAGAACTCTTCTCCGTCATCGTCCGTCCAATTGACGGCTCTGTATGCAAAGCACTTGCCGTCCGTCACTTTCATGATCAGTACGCCTGCTCCCCTTTCGTCCGTTTCCGGCATGGGCTGAAGCTCCGTTCGTTCTCCTGTCGCAAGATCGTACATTTCCCATGCAAATATCAGCTTGCCGTCAAGCACCGCGAACTCGCCGTTCGCGAAGCTGTATCCTCCGATATCCGGGCTGAGCCTTTTGACCGCGCCTGTCGCGGGATCGCACTCGAGGACGCCGTTCCCATGGGGGTAAAAGCGGTCGTATACGTAGATCGTCCCGTCGATGATGTTGAAGTGTTCCGGGATCACCCAATCGCCGTCCTCAAGGTCGCCGTCGGCGTCCACGGCAGGCTTTTTGATGAAGACCTCGTTCTCGCCGTTTCCCCATGCAAGTCTTAACACAAGCTCGGCACAGTCGTCGAATGCGAGCTCCATGGGCTCAGGAACGGCGGTTGGTTCCGGCGTCGGCTCCTCCGTGGGAACTGCGGTCGGCTCCTCTGTCGGTACTTCCGTGGGAAATGCGGTCGGCGCCGCCGCGGTCGGCTCTTCAGTCGGCTCCGTCACGGGATCGACAGCCGCACTGCACGCCGCGAGAGTCAATACTATCGCGGAAAAAAGAATAATCGCAACGATCTTTTTCATGGCTTCCTCCATTAGTGTTCTCCGTCTTCTTCTTCTTGAAAGATCAAAGCGTTCGGAAGCTTTATACGCAGCGCCTTGACCTCGCTTTCCGGCAGATCGTTATAGCTCAGTCCGACCTCGGTAAGGCTTTTCAGACCGTAAAGAGGCGAGAGATCCGTTATCTTCGTCCAATAGATGAAAAGATCCGTCAGATGCGTCATCCCGGCAAGCGGTGAAAGATCCGTTATGGGCATAGAGCTCAATACGAGCCAATTAAGCTCCTTAAGTCCAGCGAGCGGCGTAATGTCTGCCGTATCAAAAATCTGGATCTGAAGCACTCTCAGATTCGTAAGCCCCGCGATACCGGAAAGGTCGAGTGGTCCGCCGTTCCCAAAGAGCTTCAGCTCCATCAGAGACGACATGTTCTTCAAACCGTCAAGATCGGTGAAGCTTCCCCGAAGCTCCAGCCGCTTCATCTTCGTCATATTCGCCAATGGCGCGGTATCTTTCAGCGTTGCCGTCAGCTCGCGGAGCTCCGTAAGCGCGGCGAGGGGGGACAGGTCGTCCGTCGGCGGCGTGTGCTCGGGATAGGAGTAATCTCCGATATCCAGCTTCTGAAGCTTAACAAGTCCCGACAGCGGCGTATAATCGGAGATCGGATTGTAGGCAATAACGAGCTCCGTAAGCTCGGTGAGCCCCGAAAGCGCTGAAATATCGGTGATCCCCATTCCGCGAAGATCGAGCTTTTTGAGCTTCACAAGTCCCGCAAGGGGGGTGAGATCGTCGATCTTGTTCGAAGCGAGGGACAGCTCTTCGAGGTTCTCGAGCTTTGAGATGTCGCGTATGTCGGTAAGCCTGAGATCGCTCAGGTCGATCATGCGGATGTTCTTAAGATCGCGCACCCTCACGGGCGTATCCGCGTAGATCTTGAGCTTGTTCCTTATGGCGTTCTCGAACCGCGGGTCCAGGAAAACGACCTCCTGCTCGCCGTCGTCCGGCTCGGTAGTCGAAACAGGCTCGAATGTCTCGTACGGCTGCTTCGTCGCCTGAGGCGCGGCGGTCGGAACGGGAGAGCCGACCGGATCGTTCGTCCCGCCGCTGCATCCCGCAAACAACGCCGCAAGAGCGAGAGCCGCGAGCGGCAATAATGCTTTAGACAGTGTTTTCATAATTCCTCCCGGAACGATCGGCACGGTTCAAAGCCGGCTTTCATCGCTCCTTCACATGTACATCCCCGAACGTATGAGGATTCTCACATCCCGAAATAATATATTTTCGATCTCCACGATCCGTCTACTTTTTTTTAATACGGCCGGGCGGCTCGGCTTGAAATCGCCGGATCATTTGATATAATCAAAATAAGCATAAAAAGGAAATTCTGCTTATGCGCGACGATTTCCTTCGGATGCTTTACGAAAAGCATTTCGAAACGATATTCGAATACTGTCTGCCCAAGCTCGGCTTCGACAAGGACGCCGCGGCTGACTGCGCGCACGCCGTTTTCGACGAGGCAGGGAAAAAGTATGAAAAGCTGAGGGATCACCCGAACCTTCTCGGATGGCTCATGGTAACGGCAAAGCACAAGCTCCATAAAGCTTGGAGAAAAAACACGCGCGATACGGCCAAGCTGATACCGATCGAGCTCGCTGCGGCGATACCCGACCCCGGGGATCCCTTCGGGGCGGTAGAGCTTACGGACGCGGATATAGCGCGTATCACCGAGGCCGTGCTTTCGGGGCTCGGCGAGGGCGAGCTCGAGATATATCGTCTGTTTTATGTCGAAAAGCTTTCCTTCCGCGAGACGGGGGAAAGGCTCGGCATTTCCGAAAAGGCCGCTCGCGCGAGGCTCGCGAGGGTCAAGGCGAAGCTCAAAAACAGGCTTGCCGAATACATCTGAAATATATTATTTTATGCAGCGAGAATTCTGGAGCGGCAGGGGATATAATTACAGAGGACAAGTATGAAAAAGGGCGTGACAAAAAAAGAATACTTAAGGCTCGTAAGGCGGACGGAGACCGCTCTTCGCCGCGAGCTCAAAAAACCCGACGCGGAGCGCGACGCCGCGCTCGTTTCCGAATGCGTCGAGTCTCTTTCGTATTACCGCCGCGAGCTTATTGCCCTCCGCCGTGAAAGCTCCGGCTTCAGCGCCGTTCTCCGCCCCGCTCTTGCGGCCGTTCTCGCGGTCGTGTTCACGTTCGTTGTCGGCGCATCCGTCGCTCAGGCGGCCGGCTTCCGCGTCTGGACGGCCATCTTCCGGCATGACGCGGGATATCTCCGCGTCGATTACGTTCCCGAGACGACCGTCATGCCCTCCGATCACGCAGGCTGGGAGGACGCCGAGAGGAGCTTTTACGATCACGACGCATTCGCCGCAGAGCTTGAAAGGAACGGTTTCTATGCCTTCCTTGACGAATGGAACGGATTTGAGTTTGTGGACGGCGGCGTCAGGAGCACGCAGAACGAGTACTACGCAAGCTTCACGATGTTCGCCGACGAGGGATACATAAGGGTGCGCATGATCGCGAAGCGCAGGATCGAGGATAAGACATCCGTATGGGGTCTTAAGGATGATATCCCCGCGGTGCACCTCGAAATTAACGGCGTCGACGCCGCCTATCAGGTCGACGGCGGATACGCTTTCGCCACATGGCAGGACGGAAACATGATATTTGCCGTCTCGGTCTACGATACTCCCGAAATGATAGAGCCCCTTCTTTATGAGCTCGTCGGAAGACGTCCCGTCTGACAAGCTTATTTTACTTGACTTTTTTTATTTTTGGACTAATATAGTGATGTTCCAAATGAGTTTTTCGGAGGGTAATCATGCAGCTTCTTGTTATAACCATCGACGACTGCGACGAGTTTCTCGAAACGCTCGCAGGCTTAAAGGCGCACGGCATGAACGGCGTCGTCATCCAGTCCACCAGCTTAAAGCACGCGCTCCTCAATTCCACTGTCGACGCGGCGCCGATATTCGGTTCGCTTTCGAAGGTCGTTTCCAACGATTTCGAGATGAGCCACACCGCGTTCCTGATGCTCACCGACGAGCAGATCGAACACGCGAAGCGCGTGGTCAGAAGAAATACGGGCGGCCTCGGCAAGCACGGCGTGATGTTCACCGTCCCGCTCTCGAGCTTCGAGGGGATAGAGGATTAACGGAGAAAAGGCCGGAAAGGTCTTTCATCAAAGCGGAAAAAAGGTATCAAAATGTTCACTACCCTGATAATGATTGGCTTTGCGATGGTCGCGGGACTTCTTCTCACCCGCGTCATGAAGCTGTTCAATCTTCCCAACGTCACGGGCTACCTAATCGCGGGTCTTCTTATAGGCCCCAATTTCTGGAACCTCGTTACCGGAGGCTCCTTCGGCGGGCTCGTCACCGAACAGGGACTTAAGGATTTCAATATAATCACCACCGTCGCGCTCGGCTTCATCGCCTTCTCAATCGGCGGCGAGTTCAAGCTCGCCACGATAAAGAAGCTCGGCGTGAAGATAATCGTCATCACTCTCGTGCAGGCGTTCACGACAGTCGCCTGCGTGATCATCGCGATGATGTTCATAAGGCGCGACTGCCCAGATTACTACGTATCGAGGGCGCTTATACTTGGCGCCATCGCCGCCGCGACGGCTCCCGCTGCCACGCTCATGGTCGTACGCCAGTATAAGGCGAAGGGCCCCGTCACCGACACGCTCCTGCCCGTCGTCGCATTCGACGATGCGGTCGGCCTGATAATATTTTCCGTATGCTTCGCGCTGGCGGAGGTGTTCGCCGTCGGCGGCGAGGTGACCGCCGAAGCGGTCGTGCTCTCGCCCCTGCGCGAGATAGGGCTTTCGCTCGCGATAGGCGCGGGGCTCGGCGCGGTGCTCGCGTTCATGTGCAGGTTCTTCAAGTCCCAGGATTCGAGGCTCATGCTCATGATCTGCGCGGTGATACTCGGCGTAGGCCTTTCGCAGATACTCGACCTGTCGAGCCTGCTCGTCTGCATGATGATCGGCGCGGTGTTCGCGAACCTCCGCCTTGATTCCGTGCACGTGCTGACGCATATCGAAAAATGGACGCCGCCGGTGTTCATGCTGTTCTTCGTCATTTCCGGCGCGGATCTCAAGCTCGATATACTGCCCCAGGTCGGGCTCGCGGGCTTCGTATACGTGCTCGTAAGGGCTTTCGGCAAATACTTCGGCGCGTTCGCAGGCGCCGCCATGACCAAGAGCGAAAAGCCTGTCAGGAATTACCTCGGCTTAACGCTTCTCCCGCAGGCAGGCGTTGCGATAGGTATGGCGCAGATGGTCGCCGCCTCGCCCGTGCTTTCCGCGTCGAGCGAGCTTCACATGCTTGCGGATCAGGTCGTGACCGTGGTGCTCTTCGCAACTCTCGTCTATGAACTGACCGGCCCGATCATCACGAAGGCGGCGCTCACCGCCGCGGGCGAGATCGACAAGTCGACCGTGAAGGAAAGGCGTCCCATAGCGATGCTGTTCCGGAAACGCAGAAAAGCGGAAAAATAAGTAACGAAAAAAGCCCGACGGTTTTGCACGGTCGGGCTATTATTATGCTTTTGCGTCCGTTACTTTTTGACGATCTGGCCGAATTCCACGGTTATCCTGTTGGAAAGCTCGGTCTCGTGTCCGTCGATCAATCCCGTCGCGGCGACAGTGATCTTGTCGCCCTTCTGAGGCTTGCGGTCGGGCCAATAGAAGAAGCCCCTGAAATAGACAAAGAGATCGCCGTTTTCGGACTCATAATACTGCGTGTCCGCATCAGAGGGGGTCATGATTCCGTGCCAGGACTCGATCGGCGCATCGGGATCGTTTATGAAGGCGTAAAAATCGCCGATGGTCATGCCCTTGTCACGGTTCTTTTTGGGTATCCTCGCCGTGATGCGTATCTCTGCCGAGTCGCCCTCTCCTTCGACCCACTGGGCAGAAACGATCTCCACGCCTTCAACGTCCTCCTCGGGAGCGGACGTTTCATCAGCCGGGGCGGCAGTCTCGTTCCCCGGCGCGGACGTCTGCGTACCGGCGGTGGCTTTCGGCGCTTCCGTAAAGAACGGCCTCATAGTCCTGTTAGCCTCTTCCCTATCATCGCCGAAGCCTTCGCATCCGAGCAAGGAGAGCAGAACGACCGCGGCAATTAGCGCCGCAAGAGCTAAAGCGAGAAACGGTTTTCTCGTCGCACGATCCTTTTTCATGATAAAACCTCCGTTGATATGATGTTTGCTATTCAACTATTATTATATTATACACTAAGACGGTTTGCAAGGTTCGATAACGCTTTAATCCGGCTGGCCCGTTAATTTTTCTTTAAGCGCCTTCGACCACCCGGCGGACGGCGCCTCTATGACGGTGAACACGGGAAGGCTCCCGTCGTCGGGAAACATGAGTATGTCCACCGTGCGCCTGCACCCCGGCGTCACCCGCGCATAAAGGAGGAGATACGGCGTCATGCCCTCTGCGAGCACGAGAAAGGTCAGCCGACCCTCGTCGTTCGGGAGCAGCCTGTCGTATTCCGAATCGCCTATTACGGGAAGCTCCATGGATCCGGTCATGCCCGATTCGTCGGTAACGAAGCTTTCGCCCGTTTCGGCGACCTTGACGATCGCGCCTTCGATCGGGCTGTCGGTCATTCCGTCGACTACGCGGAGCCTTACAGTACCGTACTCGGGCTTAATTTCCGCGCAGGAGGGAAGGACGGAAAGCATGACCGCGAGAGCAAACGAGAAAACGAACTTTGATAAAATCTTCTTCATATCGCATCCTATTCAAATTGACCCGTTCACAATACCGCTTTTTTGTGATATAATATTTTATTATCAATGATTTCGGAGGAAACCCAAATGACGATCAGATTCGACTATACGAACATGCTTGCCGTCGAAAACGGCATAACCGAGGATGAACTCAAGGCAAGGTTCCCGAGAGCGAAGACGGCGCTCATGTCCCTTCGCGCGAAGCGTGATCAGATCAGATGGCGCGACCTTCCCTACAACCAGGATGAGGTCGTGAAAAAGATACTCGAGGTCGCCGAGGACGTAAGGAAGAGGGCGGAAAGCTTCGTCGTGCTCGGCATCGGCGGCAGCGCGCTCGGCCCCATAGCGGTGCAGCAGGCGCTGAACCATCCGAGGTATAACGAGCTTCCCCGCGAAAAGAGAAACGGTCCGAAGCTCTATGTCGAGGACAACGTCGATCCGGAGCGTATGGCAGCGCTCATGGACGTTATCGATCCCGAAACGACCGTATTCAACGTCATAACGAAATCCGGCTCCACGTCCGAGACCATGGCGCAGCTTCTGATCGTCACCAGGATGCTCGTCGACCTTTACGGCAAGGAGCATCTCAAGGACAGACTGATCGCCACCACCGATAAGGAAAAGGGCAATCTCGTCGGCATAGCCAAGGAATACGGGCTTACGACCTTCGTCGTGCCGGACGGCGTCGGCGGCAGGTTCTCCGAACTTTGCCCCGTCGGGCTCCTGCCCGCGGCGGTCTGCGGCATAGACGTCGTCGCCATGCTCAAGGGTGCCGCCGAGATGGACGCCCTCTCCGACAGCGAGCATATCGCCGACAACCCCGCGCTCATGTACGCTCTTTTAGAGACCATCGCCATGGAGAAGGGCGCGAACATCGGCGTGCTCATGCCCTACGCGGATTCCCTTAAATACTTCGCCGACTGGTATGCACAGCTCTGGGCGGAGTCCCTCGGCAAAAAGAAGGACGGCAAAAGGTTCGGCCAGACGCCGGTCAAGGCGCTCGGCGTTACCGACCAGCATTCTCAGGTACAGCTATACACCGACGGCCCCTTCGACAAGACCGTCACTTTCCTCGGCGTGGACGAATACAGGACGACCTTCAATATCCCCCACGCGTTCGACGAGAACCCCAACGTCGCGTTCCTCTCGGGACATACGCTCAACGAGCTCATCCAGGCCGAGCGCCGCGCGACGGAGCACGCCGTCACGGTGTCAGGGCATATGAACAAGACGATCATGCTGCCCGAGGTCAACGCCAACACCATCGGCCAACTCATAATGTTCTTCGAGCTTGCGACCGCATACGCGGGCGAGCTCCTCGCCATCAACGCTTACGATCAGCCCGGCGTCGAGGAGGGCAAGAACATGACCTACGCGCTCCTCGGAAAGAAGGGCTACGAGGCGAAACTCTCCGAAATGAAGGAGAATACGGACAGAAAAGTGATCTGAAGACAGGAAAGACCCATTGAGCCTTTACGACAAAAAAGACTTCAAAAGCATCGACTGGTTCACGATAATAGTAGTGTTCTTTCTCGTGGGCTTCGGTATCGTCGCGCTCGCAAGCGTGCTCGCGACGCCTTTTGACGGCACCGAGAAGGGGCTCTCCGACATAATCGCGAAGCTCAATCTCGACTATGTCCAGAGGCAGGCGATAAATTTCCTCATCGGTCTTGCGGGCATGATAATAATGCTGCTCTTCGATTACGATATCTTCAAGCCGCTCATCACTTACGCCTATGCAGCCATCGTCGGACTTCTCGCTTTACTCTTCGTATTCGGCAAGGTCAGGGGCGGCGCGCAGGGCTGGTTCGTGTTCGACAGCATCCAGAGGAACATACAGCCCGCGGAGCTCGCGAAGGTCGCGGTCATAGTCATGGTGGCGAAATACGCCGCAAAGGCCATGGACGAGGACGGAAGGCTTCTTAAGTTCAAGGACATAATGCTCGTCGTGGGGCTCACGCTCCTGCCGTTCGTGCTCATCATTCTGCAGCCCGACTACGGCACCGCGTTCGTGCTCATCGTAATACTCGCGTTCATGCTCTTCGCCGCCAAGATCAAATGGTTCTGGCTCGCGGGGGCGGCGGTGATAGCCGGAACGGTGATACCGCTCGCGTATTTCTTCCTGTTCACCGATTCGCAGAGGAACAGGATAATCACGTTCTTAAATCCCGATTTCGACCCGCTCGGCGCTGGCATGCAGGTTGCCAGGAGCAAGATCACGATAGGCTCGGGCAGGCTCCTCGGCAAGGGCTTCTTCTCGACGGCGACGCTCGCCCAGCTCAAATACGTCCCCGAGATCAGGACGGACTTCATCTATGCCGGCATCGTCGAGGGCGTGGGCTTCGTGGGCGGCGTGATACTCATCGTCGTGTTCTTCGCGCTCGCTATCCGCTGGATATTCATCGCCATGCGCGCGAGGGACAATTTCGGTTCGCTCCTCGCCGTCGGCGTCACGGCCATGCTCATCGCGCACGTTTTCGAGAACATCGGCATGACGATCGGCCTTATGCCCATGACCGGCATACCGCTCCCGTTCATATCATACGGCGGCTCGAACATGCTGACCAACATGATAGGCGTCGGCATAGTGATCAACGTCAATATGCGGCATCCGGTCAAACGAAAGCGAACGTAGCCGCGAACGAATACCGTTTATCAATGCAAAAACTCCTCGACGAGGAGTTTTTGCAAATAAATATATCTTTGTTTTGGCTCAAAAACGGTTGAATGAATTTTCCTTTGTGTTATAATGCATATAGAAAAATATGTCTGCACCGCGGACAATATAAAGGAGTTATCATATGGCTTACGATCGTATTTACAACTTCTCCGCCGGCCCCTCCATCCTTCCCGAGAAGGTTCTCGAAAAGGTTCGTGACAATCTCATGAACTATGAAGGCTCCGGCATGTGCGTCATGGAGATGAGCCACAGGTCGAAGGTCTTCCAGCAGATCATCGACGAGGCCGAGCAGGATCTTCGCGACCTCATGAACATCCCCGATAACTACAAGGTAATGTTCATCCAGGGCGGCGCGACGCTCCAGTTCGCCATGATCCCCATGAACCTCATGAAGAACGGCGTCGCCGACTACATCGTGACCGGCAACTGGTCCAAGAAGGCCTATCAGGAGGCCAAGAAGTACGGCAAGATCAACCTTGTCGCCACTTCCGAGGACAGGAACTACAGCTATATCCCCGATTGCTCCGATCTTCCCATCAGCGATGACGCCGATTACGTCTACATCTGCGAGAACGAGACGATCCACGGCACCACTTATCAGAAGCTTCCCAACACCAAGGGCAAGATCCTTGTTTCCGACCAGAGCTCCATGTTCCTCTCGAAGCCCTGCAACGTGTCTGATTACGGCATGATCTACGGCGGCGTCCAGAAGAACATCGGCCCCGCCGGCATGGTCATCGTCATCATGCGCGAGGATCTGATCCGCGACAGCGCCGAGCTTCCCACCTGGGTACCCACCTATATGAGCTATGCCACCCATGCGAACAACGGCTCCATGTACAACACCCCTAACTGCTGGTCGATCTACGTCTGCGGTCAGGTCTTCAAATACTTAAAGAGCATCGGCGGTCTCGAGGTCATGGATAAGATGAACAGGCATAAGGCCAAGATCCTCTATGATTTCCTCGATCAGTCCAAGCTCTTCAAGGGCACCGTCGAGCCCGAGTTCCGTTCCCTCATGAACGTCCCGTTCGTCACTCCCACCAAGGAGCAGGACGCCGACGTCGTAGCCGCCACCAAGGCCGCCGGCTTTGACAACTTAAAGGGTCACAAGTCCGTCGGCGGTCTCCGCGCTTCCATCTACAACGCTATGCCCGAGGAGGGCGTCACCGCGCTCGTGGAGTTCTTAAAGAAGTACGAAGCGGAGCACCTCAATTGATCAGGAATCAGCAGTAAAGGAGAAATGATTATGCGTATTTTAGCTTCCGACGGAATGGAAAAGAGCGCCATCGCCAAACTCCAGGCGCAGGGTCACGAGGTCGTCGTTCCCGAGACCACTCCCACTCCCGATGAGCTCAATCAGCTCGTCAAAGAATTCGACGTGCTCGTTGTCCGCAGCGCGACCAAGGTCCGCGTGCCCGCCATCGACGCGGCCGCCGAGGCCGGCAGGCTCAAGCTCATCATCAGGGGCGGCGTCGGCATCGACAACATCGACCACAAATATGCCGAAGAAAAGGGCATCGCCGTAAGGAACACCCCGCGCGCCTCTTCCGACGCGGTCGCCGAGCTCGCTCTTGCTCATATGCTCTCCTGCGCCCGCTTCATCTCCGCCTCCGGTCATTCCATGCGTGAGAACAAGTGGGAGAAGAAGGCCTACGCGAAGGGCATCGAGCTCTCCGGCAAGACGCTGGGCGTCATCGGCTACGGCCGTATCGGCCAGAGCCTCGGCAGGAAGGCGCAGGCTCTCGGCATGAAGGTCCTCGCTTACGACATCTATCACGTTGACGGCATCGAAAACGAGAACATGAGGTACGCCGAGCTCGACGAGGTACTCGCGAACTCCGACTTCGTAAGCCTCCATACTCCGTCCCTCGACGGCAAGCCCCTCATCAATGCCGAGACCATCGCCAAGATGAAAGACGGCGTCAATATCATCAACACCAGCCGCGGCGCCAACATCGACGAGAACGCTCTCCTCGATGCGCTCAACTCCGGTAAGGTACGCTCTGCGGGTCTCGACGTGTGGACGGAAGAGCCCTCCAAGAACGAGGCGCTCTACAGCCATCCCATGGTCAGCTGCACCCCGCACATCGGCGCTTCCACCGTTGAGGCTCAGAAGCGTATCGGCGCCGAGATCGTCGACATAATCGGCAAGTTCTTCGCCTGATAACCCGATATCTTAAAAAGAGCAGAGCCTCCGATACGAGATCGGGGGCTCTGTCCGAATAAACCCCGAAAGGCATATCCATGAAAGTCAAAAACATACTGGGCGAACGCTTCAAAGAGCGCGCCTTTGACATCGAGAGCCAGAATCTGATGACGCGCGGCGGCTATATGAAGCAGGTCGGGAACGGCATATATTCGCTCTTCACTCCCGCAAAACGCATCCAGAACAAGATCGAGGCCATACTCCGCGAGGAGATGGATCGCATCGACGGCCAGGAGGTGCTCTTCCCGGTCGTTATGCCCGCGACGCTCTGGCAGTCCTCCGGCCGTTTCGATTCCATCGGCAAGGAGCTCCTCCGCTTCAAGGACAGGTCGGGCGCTGATATGGTGCTCGGCATGACGCACGAGGAGGCGGCGGTGCAGATGGCGATGAACGTCGCCGGCACCTACCAGAAATATCCCTTCATGATCTATCAGATCCAGACCAAGTTCCGCGACGAGCCGAGGGCGAGGGGCGGACTTATCCGCGTGCGCGAGTTCACCATGAAGGACGGCTATTCCTTCCACACCACGCAGGAGGATCTCGAAAGCTATTACGACCGCGCCTACCGCGCCTATGAGCGCATCTACGCGAGGGCGGGCGTTCCCGAGGTCATCGCAGTCAAGTCCGACAGCGGCATGATGGGCGGCAAGGTCAGCCACGAGTTCATGCTCCTTACGGACATCGGCGAGGACTCCATAGTCATCTGCCCCGAGTGCGGCTTCCGCGCCAATATGGAGGCCTGCGAGGCGATCACCGAAAACACCGCGGATCCCGTCAGCGAGCCCCTTACAGAGGTATTCACCGGCGAGGCCAAAACGATAGAGGAGGTCGCGGAATACTTGAAGGTCACCGCCGAAAAGACCTGCAAGGCGATCGTCTATCAGAGGAACGCCGACGACAGCTACATACTCGTATTCTGCCGCGGCGACCGCGAGCTGAACGAGACCAAGCTCACCAATTACCTCAGGGCGGAGATACATCCCGCCGTCGAGATCGAGAACGCGAACCTCGCCGCAGGCAATATTGGCCCCGTCAGGCTCACGACGACCGCGACGGTGCTCTTCGACAGATCGCTCGTCGGCGCGAACAACCTCGTCTGCGGCGCGAATAAGGCCGAATACCACATGACCGGCTTTGATCCCGCCCGCGATCTTCCCGCCGATACGGCCTTCATAGACCTCACCAAGGCGGTGGAGGGCGGCGTCTGCCCGAAGTGCGGAAAGCACACCGTCAAGGTCAAGCGCGGTATCGAGGTCGGCAATATCTTCCAGCTCGGAAGACGCTATACCGAGGCCATGGGCATGACCTACGACGACGAGAACGGCGCGCGCGTCAACCCGATCATGGGCTGCTACGGCATTGGCGTGGGCAGGCTCATCGCGTCCGTCTGCGAGGCGCATCACGACGATTACGGCCCCATCTGGCCGATCACGATCGCTCCCTGGCAGGTCGAGATCTGCGCTCTGCGCGCAGACGATCCCGCCGTGCGCGAGGCCGCCGACAGGCTGTATAAGGAGCTTTCGGATAATGGCGCAGAGGTGCTTTACGACGACCGCGGCGTTTCCGCCGGCGTCATGTTCTCCGACGCCGATCTTCTCGGTGCGCCGATACGCGTGGTCATCAGCCCCAAGACCGTCGCGAGGGACTGCTTCGAGCTATCCGCCCGCGACAAGTCCTTCCGCGAGGATATCCCCACGGAGAACGCCTGCGCCGCGATCTGCTCAAAGATAAAAGAATTGATCGACGCCGTCAACGCGAAGGTGCCTGAAAGCATATAATACCGAAGAATGAAAAATGAATGATGAATGATCGACGTAAAAACTCCGCCGTGAGGCGGAGCTTTTTCCTTGTAAAAATCTTTATTCCGACAGTATCCGGTCGACGATCCTCATCGCTTCTTCCTCGGTCGAGTAGGGAAGGAGCTTATAATACTTATCGCCGGTGATCATGGCGGAAAGATGCGCCCGCTCCTTATTCCACAGCACGAAGCAGGGCTTATTGATGCTTTCGGCGTACGCGAGCTCATACCCCACGCCGTGCGACGGGATCGTGCATTCCGCGATCAGGAGGTCGCATTCCCTTATCCACGAGACGTCCCGCTCGTATATCTCCGTGTCGCGCTTTACCTCGCCCTCGAGGGACGAGAGCGACAGGTCGCCTACGTGCTCCGTCAGCACCTTGTCGGTGAGGGACATCCTCCCGATCAGTTTCTTATAAAGCTCCGCGTCGGCGCGTCCGCCGCGGATCGAGCCCGCAAAATAGATCTTTTTGTTCATGCTTTCGACCTCCGTTCCTTGAAAAGTATAATCCTTTTTGCCGTATAAGGTCAAGCGTATTTGCATTTTTGTTCCGAGTATGATAAAATATACAGGTTAGGAGGCAAGCGGGATGCCCATAGCTCAAATCAACGGACAATACATACATTACGAATCACTCGGCGTGCAGGATCACAAGCTCAGAACGCCCGCTCTTCTTTTGCACGGAAACGGCGAAAGCTTAAAGATCTGGGCGAACGTCGTCCCGCAGCTTGCAGGGGCGCGCGGCTTCGTGCTTATGGACAGCCGTTATCAGGGCGAATCCCGTCCCGTCGATCCCAACGAGCACGTGAGGATCACGTATCCTCTCATGGCCGACGACGCGATAAAGCTCATGGAGAAGGAGCTCGGCGTTCCCGAATACGACGTCATAGGCTTCTCCGACGGAGCCGTCACCGCGCTCTATATGGCGCTCAAGTCCATCCGCGTAAGGCGGCTCATACTCATCGGCGTCAATTACGATCCCTCGGGCTTGAGGCTTTTTGCCGCAAGGAACATCCGGCGCGAATACGAGGCCGCCGTCCGCGAAAAGAACAGGGTCGCCGCTGCCTTGAACAAGCTCATGCTCGAGGAGCCGAGGCTCACTTTATCCGACCTTGCGAAGATAATCTGTGAGACCACGGTCGTCATCGGGCAGAGGGACGAGGCGGTCAAGCCCCGCCACTCGGCGGCTGTCGCCGACGCCATTCCGCGTGGCAGTTATGTCGTATTCAAGGGCGCTGGGCACGATATCCCCGGGACCCGTCCCGACGAGCTTTCGGAGCTCATCAGGAGCCTTCTCTGATCGCGGCTCCCGGACGGGATACGAATGCCGAAAGAGGACTGGTTTTAATGAAACGCCGTCATTACCGCATCCACTATAACGAACGCACGCAGCCGTTAAGGCGCGTCCGTCACCACGACGTTCCGTGGGACGTGATACTGCTTGTCCTGCTCGCGCTTCTCATAGCCGCGGGCACGGCTTACGCGATATACCGCTGGGTCAGCGTCAACGGCGTGATATAGCATGATTTCGAAAGGTTAAGACAAATGAAAAAAGCGTTCAGGATCGTCGCGATAGTGCTCGCAGTGCTCTTCGCGTTCACCATCATCTACGGAATAATCGTCCTTGTGACTGGATTATAATAATCAAATTGGGGGCAAATATGGAAACTTTCACCTACCCGTCCTGCACGGGAACAAGCATCATAGCGGCTTATAAATGGCTTCCCGAAGGCGAGCCCGCCGCGGTCGTACAGATCGTGCACGGCATGGCCGAGCACGCACAGCGTTATGACGACCTTGCGAAATACTTAACGAGCCTGGGCTATGCGGTCTATGCCGAGGATCATCTCGGCCACGGCGAATCGATCAACGGCGCGGGCAAGCAGGGCTTCTTTGCCGCAGAGGACGGCTGGACGAAGGTCGTCACCGACATAATGACCCTCCACGGCATCGCGAAGGAGGAGAACCCCGGCAAGAAGCAGATCGTCTACGGCCATTCCATGGGCAGCTTCCTTGCCCGCACGCTGGCTTCCCGCTTCCCCGATGAGTTCGACGCGTTCGTGTTCTCCGGCACCGCGGGCAAAAACCCCGTGCTCGGCATCGCAAAGGCGATCGCGAAGTCGCACATCAAAAAGAACGGCCCCGACAAGCCCGACGACATGCTCAACGGCATGGCGTTCGGCTCCTATAACAAAAAGATCAAGCCCGCAAGGACTCCGTGCGACTGGCTCTCCTGCGACGAAGCGGTAGTCGACAAGTACATGGCGGACGAGCTCTGCGGCTTCACGTTCACCTCCGGCGCTTTCCGCGACCTGTTCGACGGTCTGGGCGAGATCGCGGGCAAGGCGTGGGCGGAAAAGGTCAAGAACGTGCCCATCTACCTCCTTGCCGGCAGGCAGGATCCCGTCGGCGGCTACGGCAAGGGAGTAGTCGAGGTTTCGAACGATCTTTTGAAGACCGGTCACACCAAGGTCGTGCTCCAGCTTTACGAGAACGGCCGTCACGAAATGCACAACGAGGTCAACAAGGACGAGGTCTATAAGGGTATCGCCGCATTTCTCAAGACCGTGTAATGGTTTTGAGAAGGATCAAAGCTTAAGTCCTAAAGCATAAGAGTTCTGTCTAAAAGTACGTTGAGAAGCACAGCCGGTTTCAGCCTGTGCTTTTTCATTGCGCCATGTCGGGATCTGTGATAGAATCAATACGGAAGAACGTGGTTTGAAAGGATCTGACCATAGTGAACAAACTGTCCGATTACAAAGAAATACGAGGAACTCTTGTAAGAAAAAGGAGCACTGTATTCGGAAATCATTACTTGTACATAAGCGACGGTACAGATGCCGTTTCGGTTATGATCGGTAAAGCTGCTTATGATCTTTATACTGTCGGCATGAGACTGACGGTTGGCTGTGCTGACCATAAAATAATCAACATTCGTCCGGGTATAGTTGAAAACGAAGATCAGTTTCTGAGCTTCCCATTTGTTTGTGATGAAGATAAAGACGATCATACGGAACAGAAAGGAGTACTGCTGTGAACGCGAGATTGCTGGGACTGTTCAGCGGCTTTCCGACGTATCATTTCACCGACGCGGCAGCGGACGTGCTGCGGGAAAGCCTTCCCCGGCGGGAAAGCCTGGTCTTTATCAGCGCCTGGCCCTACGACTGTCCGCGGAACGATGACGACAGCGGCGGCATGCATGAGATGTTCGCCGAGCGCGGAATAGGATTCGCCCGGTACTGCGTTATCGACCGGAGGATCGGCGCAGCCGACGCGGCGCGGCTTATCGGGGAAGCGGACTGCGTTTTCCTGATGGGCGGGGATCCTCCTTCGCAGATGGCGCTGATCCGCGATCTCGGGCTTGTACCCGCGCTTCTTGACTGCCGGGCAGTGATCCTCGGCGTCAGCGCGGGCTCCATGAACATGGGCAGATACGCCGCCGACTGTTGGGAAACGAAGACACTGTACGAGGGGATCGGCCTTGTCGATATCGTCACGAAGGGGCATTATGAAAAGGACGCATGGTTTATTCCAATAATCAAAGAATTATCCATGACGCGTCCCGTGGCCGCAATGGAGGACGAGAGCGCGATCTTCATTCGCGGGAACGCCGTTTGGCAGCTTGGAAATATCCATTGGGTCGATAAGGGCGAGATCACGGCGCTTACGGATGACGTACTTGTTAAAGCTGTCCTGAAGGATCGGCGTCCTTTAAGAAAGCTTCGTTCCGAACGGCAGGACAGCTCGAAGCCCGGCGGGCAGTGTATCGAAAAAGCAACAAGGAAAGGACTGGCGGAGACCGCAAGGGAGAAGGCGACGATCCCGTTTCACGGATACGTTGACGGGATGGCGTCCAACCTTGCGCCGATCGTGCGACCGTTTCCGACATGGACCCTCAAGGACGCCGACGGCCTTTGGTGCGCTGCGTTCGTCTATTATTGCTGCATGGAGGCGGGCTTCGAGTTTCCGATCCGTCCGAACGAATGCAAAACCTGTCATCTGGCCGGCTGCATTGCGTGGGAGGAGTTTGCCGCAGGCGACAGGCGGATCGAATGCCGCAAAGGCTCGGAGGACTTCGTTCCGGAAGCGGGAGACATTGTCATCTATGACAGGGTATTCGAGAACAGAGAGCACGACCATATGGGGATCGTTCTTGAGAACCGCGGGAACAGGATCGTTGCCGCAGAGGGGAATGTGAACAACACTTCCGGGATCGTCGAGCGCCCCGCCGACGAACATATCCGGGCGTATATCAGGATCCCGAACGGGTATCGGTACAAAGAAGAGTGACTGATCCCCGCTTTCCGGAAACAGACAGATCAAGACCTTCATGGAGATAAACTCTCCGGGGAAGGTCTTTTACAATGCAAAAAGCGGAAGGAGCGCCGCGCTCCTTCCGCGTGATTTGTCCGAACGCCGCATGTTCAGAGCGCCTCTGATGGGGAGCTCTTACGATTCGGCTTTGATCCTTCATTTCCATATATCGTCGCGGAGCATCGGCATACTCATGCAGCGGGGGCCGCCGCGGCCTCTCGAGAGCTCGCCGCCGGGTATCGGGTTCACGTGAACGCCGGCCTTGTCGAGGAGCGCGTTCGTCACGTGGTTGCGGTCGTATGTGATTATGTTTGCGGGGGCTATCGCAAGGGAGTTCGAGCCCATGTTCCAATGCTCGCGCTTGTAGGCGATCTCGCTGCCGCCGCCCATCTCGATGAAGCTGACGTGATCGAGGTGCAGTGCCCTTTCGAGTATGCGCTCGACAGCGTCGGTAGTGCGGACGACGTTGATGCCGCCGTGCCCCGCGGGGGTAAGCTCGTAAACGTCGAACCACTTGTGTACGATGCAGGGATGGGCGAGGAACTTATCGTAATCGACGTGCGTCATCAGGACGTCAAGGTGCATATACGTGCGGCTCGCGGGATTCTTGAACAGCAGCACCTTCTCGTATCCGCGGGCGAAGAGCGTCTTTGCGAGCTTCTCGACCGCCGCGACGCTCGTCCTCTCGCCGCAGCCTATCGCAACGCATTTGTCGGAAAGCGACAGAACGTCGCCGCCCTCTATGGGACAGCCGCAGTTATAATCGTAAAGCAGGTCGACAGTGCCCTTGCCGAACTTTTCGCCGTATTTGTGAAGATAGCGGATGAACAGCGTCTCGCGCATGCGCGCCGGCATGCTCATCGCGCTGATAGCTATACCTTCGCCGATCGAAAAGCTTATGTCCCTGGTGAAATAGATATTGGGCAGGGGATCGGTCAGGAAGGGATAATCGTCGGATACGAGCGACTGAATGGGCTTGACGGGAACGTCCTTCAGGTCGTCGCGGGTTATGCCCTTCGCGACAGCGTCGAAAAGCTTTTCGGACGGTACGGAAAGCAGATACTCCTTTACGGCGGGCTTCAGAGAATCGCCGCTCACGCCTATATCGACGAAATCGTCAATGAACGCGCGCCTTACGCCGTCGTCACGGACTACCTTCGCGAATTCCCGCTCGATATAAACGACGTCGACGCCGGCACTTTTGAGAATCCCAGCGAAAACGTCGTGCTCCCTTCCGGCCATCTCGACGTCGGGGGTGTCCTCGGCGAGCATGCGCCCGAGATAATCGGGCATGAGGCTCGCAAGCTCAACGCCCGGACGGTGAAGCATGACGCGCTTTAACGGCCCGATCTCGCTCTTTACGTTAATATGACCCATGGGGAAAACCTCCGTTTGTTTATGCGTCTATTATACCCCGACGACTGATAACAGTCAACCCCGGGCGGCGTCCGGAAAGCCCCTTTAACGCGATATTTCTCCTTGACATTCCGCCCGAATATTCTATAATATAAGCAAATGCGTTCTTTGCGGCAAGCCGCCTCACGGGCGGCGGGGAAAAGGCGATTTGGAGAGGAGAAACAGCTTGATCTTCGGGAAACACATCAACCGCTACTATTTGAAGTACGCGCCGCTTTTGCTGCTCGGCGCCGCCGCTCTCATACTGGTAGACTATTTCCAGCTCATAATACCCAATCTGTACGGCATGCTGATCGACGGCCTCAATAACGGCGCGGTCGAATACCGCGGCGCGGTCACGGCTTTTGACGTCGATTTCCTGCTGGACAGGATCTGCCTGCCCATAGTGGGCATAGTCGTCATAATGATGATCGGCAGGTTCCTGTGGCGCGTATGCTTCTTCGGCTCGGCGATACGCGTCGAGACCGATCTTCGCATAAAGATGTTCGACCACAGCAAGGATCTTTCCAGGGATTATTACCAGGTCAACAAGGTCGGCAACCTTATGAGCCTTTACACGAACGACCTCGACACGATCCAGGAATGCTTCGGCGACGGGCTCCTGATGTTCTTCGACGCGCTGTTCCTCGGCATACTCGGCTTCTATAACATGTGGCGCATGAGCATCGTTATGACGCTCCTCACGCTGATACCGCTCGGGCTCATTTTCCTCATCGGCACGCTCATGGGCAAGGCGATGATGAAAAAGTGGGAGGTCAGACAGCAGGCGTTCTCTAACCTCTCCGACTTCTCGCAGGAGACCTTCTCCGGCTATGCGGTCGTAAAAGCGTTCGTAAAGGAGCTCATACAGCTTATGAGCTTCAAGAAGCTCAATATCGAAAACGAAAAGACCAACGTCGACTACGTCAAAATATCGAACCTGATGCACGTTCTCATCATCACTCTGGTCGAGACGGTCATCTGCATAATACTCGGCTACGGCGGCTACCTCGTGCACGAGGGCATATTCAGCGCCGGCAGGCTGATGGAATACGTCGGCTATTTCACCTCGGTCGTATGGCCGGTCATGGCGGTATCTATGCTCATCGAAAAGACCGCGCGCGGCAAGGCGTCCATGAGCCGCATTTCGAGGCTGCTCGAGGCGGAGATCACCGTTCGCGACCGCAAGGACGCAAAGCCCGTCGATAAGATCGAGGGCGATATCGAGTTCCGCGGCCTCACCTTCCGGTATCCGGACGGCGAGTTCAACGCGCTCACCGACGTTTCGTTCAAAATAAACGCGGGGGAGAGCGTCGGCATAGTCGGCAAGACCGGCTCGGGCAAGACCACGATAGTCGATCTCATACTCCGCGCGTACAACGTGCCCGACGGAACGCTCTTCGTCGACGGTCACGATGTGAACAACATTACGATAAGGTCGCTTCGCGAGGGCTGCGCCTACGTCCCGCAGGACAATTTCCTGTTCTCCGACACCATCAACAACAACATAAACTTCGCTTACGACGAGCTTGACGCCGAAAAGGTCAAAAGGTCGGCGGAGCTTTCCGCCGTCAGCGACAACATCGTCGAGTTCAAGGATCAGTACGAGACCGTCCTCGGCGAGCGCGGCGTGACCGTTTCGGGCGGCCAGAAGCAGCGCATATCCATCGCCCGCGCGCTGATGAAGGACGCGCCGATACTGATACTCGACGACTCCGTTTCCGCGGTCGACACCGACACGGAAAAGGTCATTCTGAGAAATCTTCAGGAAAACCGCAGGGGCAAGACCACGATACTCATCGCGCACCGCATATCGACCATTAAGGAACTCGATAAGATCGTGTTCGTGGAGGACGGCCGCGTTACGGCGGTCGGCAGCCATGACGAGCTTCTCGCTTCCTGCCCGGAATACGCAAAGATGGTCGAACTCCAGCGCCTCGAAGAAGAGGCCGACAGGTAAGGAAGGAGATGAACAAAGATGCATAAATATTATCCCCTTCTCCTGGTCGGCGGCATCCTAGGCGCGGTATCGATCGTACTGATAATCGCGTACGCCTCCATAAAGGACAAAAAGCAGGCGATCGGCTTCGACCGCCACATGAAGGACAGCGAGATCATAAAAAGGCTCCTCCGCTATGCGAAGCCCTACGCCTGGAGCTTCATACTGGTCGGCTTCATAATGCTCGCGGGCATCGCGTACGACATCGTCTCGCCGCAGATAGTCGGCAAGGTCACGGCGCTCATCAGCGCGGATTTCGAGCTTAAGAGGCTCTATTACCTCGTCGCGCTGTACGCCGGTATACTCGTCGTTTCGATGGTCTGCACCTATGCCCAGGCGATAATACTGCAGAAGGTCGGCCAGAAGATCATCTCCAACATGCGCGAGGATCTGTTCGTTCACATCGAGGAGCTTTCACACGAGCAGATGAACTCCATACCCGTCGGCAAGCTCGTCACGAGGGTCACGAACGACACAAACGCGATATCGCTCATGTTCACGTCGCTGCTCGTTAACCTGATAAAGAACGTGTTCATACTTGTCGGCGTGCTCGTCGCCATGATCGCCATGAACTACGAATTAACGCTCATGGTGCTCTGCTTCGCGCCGTTCATACTGCTCTTCACGGTGATATTCCGCAAGTTCGCAAGGCGCGCGTACCGCCGCGTCAAGGACAGGACGACCGACATAAATACGTACCTTTCCGAGAACCTCTCCGGCATCAAGATCACGCAGATATTCAACCGCGAGGCGGCGAAGCAGCGCGACTTCGAGGAAAAGAGCCGCGGGCTCGGCAAGGCGAAGCGCGAGCAGATACTTGTGTTCGGCATATTCCGACCGCTCGTTTACATGCTGTACATAAGCTCCGTGCTCATGCTGTTCTATCTCGGCGGCCGCGGCAAGCTCGAAGGCACCGTCTTTCTCGGCCAGACGATAGAGACGGCGACCATGGTCAGCTTCTATATGTATATCAACAAGTTCTTCAACCCGATCCAGAACCTCGCGGAGCAGTTCAACTGGCTCCAGTCGGCGTTCGCATCGGCCGAAAAGGTCTTCTCGATAATGGATATCGAGCCCGCGCTCAAGGACGCGGAGGACGCGATAGAGCTCGACGAGGTCAGGGGCGAGATCGAGTTTAAGGACGTCTGGTTCAGCTACGTTCCGGACGAGTGGGTATTGAAGGGAGTTTCGTTCCATGTCAATCCCGGCGACACCGTCGCGTTCGTCGGCCCGACGGGCTCCGGCAAGACGACCATACTCTCGCTCATCTGCCGAAATTACGAGTTCCAGAAGGGCGAGATACTGATCGACGGCATCGACATAAGAAAAATAAAGACCTCTTCCCTGAGGAAGCACTTCGGACAGATGCTGCAGGACGTGTTCCTCTTCTCCGGCGACATCAGGAGCAATATCCTCCTCGGCATGGAGGGCGTATCGGACGAGGAGGTCATGGAGGCCTGCCGCTACGTCAACGCGGATCACTTCGTCGACCGCCTCGAAAACGGGCTCGACGAGGTCGTGCGCGAGCGCGGCAACAACTTCTCCGCCGGTCAGCGCCAGCTGTTGAGCTTCGCGAGGACGATAATCCACAAGCCCGAGGTGATGATACTCGACGAGGCGACCGCGAACATCGACACCGAGACAGAGGTGCTCATACAGGATTCGCTTGAGAAGATGATGAACATCGGCACGATGCTGATCGTCGCGCACCGTCTTTCCACCATACAGCACGCCGACAACATAATCGTCCTCTCGAAGGGCGAGATCGTCGAGCAGGGCGATCACCACGAGCTGCTCAAGAACAAGGGCAAGTATTACGCGCTCTATATGCTCCAGTTCGAAAAGGAAAAACAAAGGCTCGGCGAATAAGTGAAGCAACAAAAAGGGAAGCGATCATCCTTCGCTTCCCTTGTTTTTACCTTTTTACGCCCTTTTTAGCGGGTTTTTTTGATTTTTGGGCAGGTCTCCCACCTTTTTGCTTGCTTCCGGCTGGTTTGGCGGGCGGTTTTTCGGGAGGTACCAGCGCGTCTCTGCCCGTGCCGATCAGATCCTCGCGTCCCGCCTTTATGAGCGCCTTTCGCGCCAACGGGCGGTAATAGGGCATGAAGTACTGCATAAGCGCCCTCTGCATCGCCTTCTCGGAGGGGTCGCGCGGCACGTAAACGGGCTGCATGTCCCTCGGGTCGAGCCCGGTGTAGAACATGCACGTCGACAGCGTACCGGGGGTGGGATAGAAGTCCTGCACCTGCTCCGGCCGCTGACCGGTCTTTTTAAGGTAGAGCGCGAGCTCCACGGCGCTGTCGAGCGTCGACCCGGGATGGCTCGACATGAAATACGGCACTATGTACTGCTCCATGCCCATCTCGCGGTTCAGCCGCGCGTATTTTTGACAGAAGCGGTCGTAAAGCCCGTCCGCGGGCTTACCCATAAGCCTCAAAACGCCGTCCGAAATATGCTCCGGCGCGACCTTCAGCTGACCGGAAACGTGATGCGCGATGAGCTCGCGCATGAACGAGTCGTCGCGGTCGAACATGACGTAGTCGTACCTTATACCGCTCCTTACGAACACCTTTTTAACGCCGGGTACGGCGCGGAGCTTCTTCAAAAGCGCCGTGAAATCCCCATGATCCACCTCAATGTTCTTACAGTGCTCATACCCCAGACACTGGCGGTTTTTGCATACGCCCTTCGTCAGCTGCTTCTTGCAGGCTGGACGGCGGAAGTTCGCCGTCGGGCCGCCGACGTCGTGGATGTAGCCCTTGAAATTAGGAAGTGACGTAAGCAGCTTCGCCTCCCGCACGAGCGATCCGTGGCTGCGCGCCTGTATCACTCTCCCTTGATGGAAAGTGAGCGCGCAGAACGAGCATGCGCCGAAGCAGCCTCTTGTCGATACGAGCGAGAACTCCACCTCGTCGATCGCGGGTATGTGCTCCTTATACGACGGATGCGGCTTTCTCGTGTACGGGAGCTCGTAAACGTCGTCCAGCTCCTGCGTGGTGAGCGGCGGGGACGGGGGATTGACGACCAGATACCGGTTCGCGTGCTTTTGCACGAGCCGCCTTCCGGCGATAGCGTCCTGTTCCTCATACTGCTTCATGAACGCGCGGCAGTATGCCTTTTTGTCCGACGCGACCGCCTCGAAGCTGTCTATCTCGTCGTAATCGTAAACGTTCTCGAGGCTTGCCGCCATATAACAGGTGCCGGGAACGTAGGTTATGTCGTGAATGTCCAGCCCCGACGCGAGCGCGTCCGCGATCTCGGCTGTCTGGTGCTCGCCCATGCCGTAGGAGAGAAGATCCGCGCCGGAATCGGCGAGTATGCTCCTTCTGACCCTGTTTTCCCAGTAATCGTAATGCGCGAAGCGGCGGAGGCTCGCCTCGATCCCGCCTATCACGACGGGCACGGAGCCGTAAGCCTCGCGTATACGGTTGACGTACACAGTCACCGCCCTGTCGGGACGCTTCCCGATCTTCCCGCCGGGGGTGTAGTTGTCCTCCGAACGGCGCTTCTTCGAGCTCGTGTAATGGTTCACCATCGAATCCATATTGCCCGAATTGACCATAAAAGCGTATCTCGGCCGCCCGAATATCGTAAAGCTGTTCTTCGTATGCCAGTCGGGTTGGGAGATTATCCCCACGGAATACCCGCGCGACTGGAGCACGCGCCCGATTATCGCCGTGCCGAAGGAGGGGTGATCGACATAGGCGTCGCCCGTTACGATAACGAAATCGGGCGTGTCCGTACCGAACATGTCGTAAAGCTCCCTCTTATTCATCGGCAGAGCCGCGCTGTATGACAGCTCCGTCATCTCAGATCCTTAAAGCATGCGGACAGAAGCTCAACACACTCATCCTCCATGATCCCGCCGAAAGCGGGGATCTCCTTGCCGAAAACGCCGCTGCCCAGATCGGTTTTCGAACCGAGCGCGCCGGCGTTTTTGTCGAACGCGCCGAATACCGCCGCGCCAATGCGAAAATTGACGCACGCCCCCGCGCACATGGGGCAGGGCTCGAGCGTCACATAAAGCGCGCAGTCGTTAAGATACCGCGTCCCGAGCTTCCTTGAGGCGAGCTTCAGAGCCTCGATCTCGGCGTGACGCGACGGATCGCCCGTTTCCTCCACGCGGTTGCGGGCGCGGGAAACGACGGCGCCGTCCTTAACGACCACCGCGCCAACCGGCACCTCGCCAGCGTCGAGCGCGGCGCGCGCCTCCTTTATCGCTTCCTCCATAAATCTCTTTTCAATGACCATAGCTTGTATCTCCAGACTTTTCTAAAAGTATATCACCCCAAAGCGCCTTTTTCAAAGCCTTTTTATGAATATCCGAAGCTTTCTCCGAATATAAATACAGTTGGATCAGTCTTACGGAGGATAAGGGATATGAGAGGCAAATGGAAAAATTCAGAGGGGCGCAAGGCCGCCGTCATGACGGCGCTCGCCGTGCTCGCGGCGCTTCTCGTTCTCGGCGCGGGCTATGCGGCGGTAAGGAGCATGTTCGGCGATACGCTGAACGAAAAGAAGCTCTTTCCTAAGGGCACGACCGTCTGCGGCGTCGAGGTAGGCGGGATAACGAAGGCCGAAGCGAGGGAGCTTCTGGCACCTGCGATCGAGAGCGCGCTCCGGGAATATCGGCTCACGGTCAAACTGTCCGACGGTGAAAGCATGGTATTCTCCGCGAACGAGGTAGGTATAAGGACCGACGCGGAGGACGTGCTCAAAAATGCGTCGAAGGGCGGGGAATACGGCCTTGCGCTCGTTTTCCCCGAAAAGAACGTGCGCGCTTTCGTGGAAAAGCTCGATAAAAAACTCCGCGTCGAGCCGACGGCGGGGGAACTCGTTTTCGCGCTCGAAAGATATCCCGAGGGCGAGAGGTTCCGCCTCGAGGGCGGCGCTCCAGGGAAAAAGCTCGACTGCGAGGAATGCATAAGGCTCATCATGAGCGGCGAAAGGGAACTGACCGCGCCAATGAAAGACGTCGAGCCTGACGCGGGCGGGACGGCGCTTCCCGAGCTCATCGGCGGATACTCGACCTCGTTTAAGTCGGGCTCGCTCTCCGCGCCTAACAGGGTATACAACATCAAAAAAGCGGCGGAGCTCGTCAACGGAAGCGTCGTCGAGCCGTATATGTCCTTCTCGATCAACGAAAAGCTCGGCAGGCGCACGACTGAAAACGGCTGGAAGAACGCTCCGGGCATAACGGAGGGCGGCGCCGCGACCGCCGACCAGCCGGGCGGCGGCGTCTGCCAGGTGTCGGGCACGCTCTTCAACGCGGCGCTCCTTGCCGACATGGGCATACTCGCGCGGCAGGCGCATTCCAAACAGGTGTCATACCTGCCGGGCGGCAGGGACGCGACGATCGATACGGATTCGTTCGATTTGATACTCAAAAACCGCTCGGGGGAGAGAATCTATATCTTCGTATGGGCCGACGCGGAAAGCGGCGAGGTGGTCTCGGAGATATACGGCAAAAAGCCCGAATATGACGTCGCCGTCGAAACGGAGCTCGTGTCGACCGTGCCTCCCTCAGAGGACGAATACACGCTCGACACCTCGCTTCCCGCGGACGCGGTGGTGGAGGACAATCCGCCGATGACGGGTTACAGGTACAATACCTACCGCGTTTATTTAAGTGACGGCGCGGAGGTCAAAAGAGAGCTCGTCGCCGTGAGCGATTACCGCATGCACCCGAGAAGGCTCCGCGCGGGCAGCGCGTATTACGCCCGCGTGACCGCGACTCCCACGCCGAGGCCGACCAATGCGCCGACTCCTTCTCCCACACAGGCTCCCACGCCCGAGCCTGCGCCCGAGCCTACGCCCGAGCCTGCGCCCGAGCCGACGCCTGAGCCTGCGCCTGAGCCGACGCCCGAGCCTGCGCCCGTGCCGACCCCCGAGCCTGCGCCCGTGCCGACCCCCGATCCGACGTCTCCGCCGGGGGAAAGCCCGGACAAACTAAAATCTCCGAATCCTCTTTTCCCACTTGCGCTGACCGCCCGCAGGGGTTATAATGTTATCGGGAGAAACCCGAAAAAGAATAATGATTAAACGGAGGAATGATCAAATGGCTCTTGTAACAAGCACCGAGATGTTCAAAAAGGCATACGACGGCGGCTATGCGATCGGCGCATTCAACGTAAACAACATGGAGATCGTACAGGGCATCACCGAGGCCGCTTCCGAGCTTCGCGCTCCCCTTATCCTTCAGGTCTCGAAGGGCGCCCGCGCATACGCGAATCATACCTATCTTATCAAGCTGGTCGAGGCGGCCGTTATCGAAACGGGGCTTCCCATTGTCCTGCATCTTGACCACGGCGACAGCTTCGAGCTCTGCAAGAGCTGCATCGACGGCGGCTTCACCTCCGTCATGATCGACGCTTCCGGCAAACCCTTCAACGAGAATATCGAGATCACCCGCAAGGTCGTCGAATACGCTCACGATCACGGCGTAGTCGTCGAGGCTGAGCTCGGCACCCTTGCCGGCGTTGAGGACGAGGTCAACGTCAAGGCCGAGGATTCCTCCTATACCAGGCCGGAAGAGGTCGAGGAGTTCGTCCAGAAGACCGGCTGCGACTCCCTCGCGATAGCCATCGGCACGAGCCACGGCGCATATAAGTTCACTGCCGCGCAGTGCACCAGGAACGAAAAGGGCATACTCGTACCGCCGCCCCTCCGCTTCGACGTCCTCGAAGAGGTCCAGAAGCGTCTGCCCGGCTTCCCGATCGTCCTCCACGGCTCCTCCAGCGTACCGCAGGAGTTCGTCAAGATGATCAACGAGAACGGCGGCCACATGCCCGACGCTGTCGGCATCCCCGAGGAACAGCTCAGGAAGGCCGCGAGAATGAGCGTCTGCAAGATCAACATCGACTCCGATCTGCGCCTTGCCATGACCGCCAACATCAGGAAGTATTTCGCGGAGCATCCCGATCATTTCGATCCGCGCCAGTACTTAAAGCCCGCCCGCGCCGCCATCAAGGAGCTCGTCAAGCATAAGATCGTCGATGTTCTCGGCTGCGACGGCAAGGCCGACTGATCGCATATGACGGACGAAACGGAATACATCGTCATTACCGACGAGGAAGGCAACGACCTCGAGTGTGAGCTTCTGGACGCTGTGGTCTACGAAGGCGAGAGCTACAAGATCCTGCTCCCGGTCGACGGCGACAGCGCAGAGCCCGAGGCGATAATACTCCGCGAAAACGCCGAGGGCGAGCTTGAAGGCTTCGACGATATGGAGCTTTTGGACGCCGTTTTCGGGATATTCCTCGAACAGAACGGTCTGAAATGACGTAAAAACCAAATAATCGACCTGCATTTTGCCCCATTGACTTTATTTTTTGAAAGAAATGAAGTATAATGGGGCAAGGCTGTTTAATAAAGAAAGGCGAAAAACATGACAAACCCCTCGCGGATACTTATCGACGGCTCGAAATTCGGGCTCGACTGGCTCAAGATCTATTGGTACGGCGCGCTTATAGTCGTCGGCATAATAGCTGCCTACATACTCTGCCTTATCGAGGCGAAGCGCAGGAATCTCCATAAGGACTGCGTAATCGATCTCTGCCTTGTCATCGTACCCTTCGGCGTGGTCTTCGCAAGGCTCTATTACATCCTTTTCGCGCTCGACTATTTCGTTAAGCCGGGCTTGAGCTTCGGGCAGGTGCTCCTCAACATGATCAACATCAGGGACGGCGGTCTCGCCATATACGGCGCGATCATCGGCGGATTCATCGGCATCGCCATATATGCAAGACGCAAGAGGATGCATGTCGTTTCCCTCTTCGATCTGGTCATGCCGGGCGTCGCGCTCGCGCAGGCGATCGGCCGCTGGGGCAATTTCTTCAACCAGGAGGCTTACGGCAGGCTCATCGACGATGGCTTCCCGTCCTATTTCCCGCTTGCCGTCAAAATCGACGAGTGCACCCAGAGCTGCTGCGAAAACCTCGCGTCGAACGCGGGGCATATCCACTATGCCACGTTCTTCTATGAATCCATGTGGTGCCTCGTCATATTCGTCGTGCTCTGGTTCTTTGTCAGGAAAAAGGCGAAGCATCGCGGCGACGTACTCCTCACGTATCTTGCCATGTACGGCTTTGAAAGGATGCTGGTCGAGGGCTTGAGGACCGACAGCCTAATGCTCGGCAAGCTCCGCATATCGCAGGTGCTCTCCGCCGTACTGCTTATCGCCGCTGTCGCCTGCTTCGTTATCAGAACGATACTCGAAAAGAAGAAGGGCGTCGTGCTCATGCCGGTGGACGAGGTCTATTACGGCGAAAAGCCCGACGATGAGAAAAAGAAAAAGGATGACGGCTGGGTGGACGAGCCCGAAGAGGCTCAGGCCGAAGAAGCACCCGCAGAGGAAGAAGCACCCGCAGAGGAAGAAGCTCCTGCGGAGGAAAACGCTGACGAAGCCGAAAACGGCGGTGAAGATGAGGAAAATTAAGCTTATTTTGACAGCCGTGCTGTGCGCGGCGCTGTGCGCGGGCTGCGTCGACCTGAAGCCGACGCTCGATCCATCGGTTACTCCCGAACCAACGGAGGAACCCGTTATCGTCACGCCCGAGCCGACCGAGGTGCCGCCCACGCCCGCTCCCACCGATCCGCCGAGGGACATCACGGAGGAGTACGACGCGCTCGGCCTCGTGATAACCGGCGCGGATCATTTCATCCGCTATCTGACATTTGTGAACATCACGGTCTATGAGGAGAACGGCGATACTTTCGTCGACGGCATGATCGAGAACGCGTATCCCGAGCCGATCACCTGCTCCGTCGATATCGTCTATACCGACAGCTTCGGAAGGGAGCTCGCGAGGGCGCGCCTTCAGACGAGGGACGGAAGCTTTCTTCTCACCCTCATGCCGGGATCGACGGTATTCTTCGCAAGGATCCAGACCGACATGACGCTTACGGATCTTGATTTCAGGTTCGTGTTCGACATGGAGACCGGCATCCGTCCGAAGCCGGAGGATTGACGGCAGGACGGGAGCTTGCGATTTCGCGGGGATCGTGATATAATATTCCGTAACCCTATCAAAACCGACAGGAGGAATCATGAAAAAGATCGTTTCTCTTTTAGCGGCCTTTGTGCTTGTCCTCTCGGTCATGCCCGCGTCAGCCGCTCCGGACGCAATCGCCCATGAAAAGACCGCGGTCGTCCTCACCGTCGATTCCATAACGGCGTCGGCGGATGCTGACGTCGAGGTCAGCTTAAGCATCACGGGCGACTATGAGGCAAACGCGTTTACGGCTTTTATAGATTTCGACAATACGCTTGTCACCGTCAGATCCATCACTCTCGGCGAGGTCGCCCAGAAATACGCGGAAAACGGCGGCATGTGTTATGACAACGTGCGCGTAAGTCAGGGTCAGAGCGACTTTGCCGCCAACATCGACGGCAAGGTCGGTATCACCGGCATCCTCCCGGAGGGCGCCGTCACCCTTACAGGCACGATATTCACCGTCGTGTTCCATACCGCCGCGGGTCTCGAGACCGGAGACAGCATTTCGCTCGCGCTCGACGTTCAGGTATTCACGAATCTTGATCTGAACTGCGTTTCGCATCCCGTCGATCACGAAACCGTCGACGGCAGGATCGACATCGACAATCACGAAAAGTTCACCATAACGTGGCTCAACTGGAACGGCGACGTGCTTGCGACCGACGAGGTCGAGCACGACACTCTTCCCGTATATAACGGCGAAACGCCGACCAAGCCCGCCGACGAGCAGAACTCCTACGAGTTCGACGGCTGGGATCCCGAGATAGTTCCCGCCGTGGCAGACGCTTCCTATACCGCGCAGTTCAAAACAGTCGTCAACACCTATACCATCACGTGGAAGAACTGGGACGGCGAAGTCATCGCGACCTCCACGGCCGAGCACGGCACGCTTCCCGAATACACCGGCGAAACTCCGACGAAGCCCGCTGACGATCAGGGCGTTTATGAGTTCGACGGCTGGGATCCCGAGGTCGTTCCCGCCGTTGCCGACGCGGAATACACCGCCAAGTTTAGGATAGCTTCCGAGCTTTTGACCGTCACCTTCGTCGACGGCATAACGAACGAGGTCATCAAGACCGAATACGTCGAGCCCGGCGCGAACGCCGTACCTCCCGAGGTGCCCGTCCATGACGGCTTCATTTTCCTCGGCTGGGACGGAAGCTTCATAAACGTCACGGAGGATACGGTCGTTACCGCGACCTACGGCGTACTGGGCGACGCCGACGGGAACGGCGCGGTCGAGGCGACGGATGCGCTCCTCGTGCTCCGCATGGCGATGGGCATAATCAACACGCCCGATAACGTGATCACCATCGACGCCGACGGCGACGGCGAGGTCACCGCGGCGGACGCGCTGCTCATACTCCGCTATGCGATGGGCATCTTAAGCGAGCTGTAAAAACAGATAA
Source organism: Clostridia bacterium (assembly GCA_017614315.1). GTDB lineage: Bacteria > Bacillota > Clostridia > Christensenellales > CAG-138 > UBA3857. The sequence continues at coordinate 32,523 of JAGACA010000011.1, forward strand.
ATCAAGGGATCCCCAAGGGATCCCTTTTCTTATGCGTTCATCGTTTTTTATTCCGTGCGCAGGGCCACGACGGGGTCCTTGTTCGCCGCGGCTCTCGACGGTATGAGCCCCGCGATGAGCGTCAGCAGCATGCTGATGACGAGCAGTATCACCGCGCCCTTCCACGGCAGCGCCGCGACGTTCCTTATCCCGCCGAGCCTGTAAATAAGGGCGTTGATGGGTATCGTGAGAAGCTCCGTGATGAGCAGTCCCATAATGCCCGAAATGAACCCGATTATCAGCGTCTCGGCATTGAACACGCGGGACACGTCGCGCTTCGACGCTCCGATCGAGCGGAGCACGCCGATCTCCTTCGTGCGTTCGAGCACCGAGATATTGGTTATGACGCCGATCATTATGGACGACACCACCAGGGACACCGCCACGAACGCGATGAGCACGTACGTGATCACATTGATTATGGTCGAAACCGAGCTCATCAGAAGGCCGACATAGTCGGTATAGGTTATCACCTTGCTGTCCTCGCCGCGAGCCTTTACGTCCTCGTTGTATCCGTCGATCAGCGCCTTTATCTCGTCCTTCGATCCGAAATCGACGGGGTAAATGACTATCCCCGAAGGTTTATCGAGGTCGTTCACGCCGAGCGTTTTCAGGTTCCCGTCGTACGTGTTCTTCGTGCCCGCGGGCGTCGCGCCCTCGCGGAACCTTGACAGGAGCTCCTCGTCGCTCATGTAATCGAGGTAGGGCAGTATCATCGCCTGAGTTTCCTCGGGCAGGGAGTAAATGTACGCGATTATCTCCTCGCGCGTGGGGACGTAATCCGACATGTCGAAGGGATATCCCGTGAACACGTCCCTGTCGGGATCGGCGATCTGTTTTTTGACGATATCGGAATCGTTCACGGCATTAATGACGTATTCAGTCAGAGCGTGCGTGTAAAACACCGTGCCGCTCAAAGCCGTCGCCGCCGCGTCGTCCTTGGGACGGATAATGCCGACTATCTTAAGGGGAACGCCGGCTTTTTCGAGTATCCGGTCGATGCCCGGCTCGTCGCGCATATCGCGCCAGACGCCGTTCTCGTCCTCCTCGTAAAAGTCGGTGGGGAGGAGGAGCATAAGCTTCATTGCCGCGAGCTCCTCGTACGTGAACACGAGCTGCTCCTCAAGCACGGACTCGCCGTTCATGACCTTTTCCATAAGCCCGTCGAGGTTCGCCTGGTCGCGAAGTCCCAGCGTGTAAAGGTCGAAATCGCCGAGCTGATTGTACTTGTCGACCTTGAGGACGAGCTCGTTTGCTTTCTCCGGCCAGCGTCCGTAAAGCATATCGTACTGGGTGTCGAGAAGCGGGATGTTATCGATCATCTCGCCGAACACCTCTCGGTTCGAGAAGCTCATCATGCTCGAGAACGACGACCCGAACATGCGCTCATAGACTATGCCGGGGTTGACCTGCGCCGTGCCGAAGGGCGAGCTCAGGTTATAGATGAACATGTCGACGGAATACGTGTACTGCACGCCGTTGCTCTTTTCGATTATTGCGCGGCCGTCGTTCTGAATGTAATCCCTGAACGCGGCGAGGTCGTTCCTGCGCGTCTTGGAGTTCATAAGCTCCAGCCCCTCGGAGATATGTCCGTTGGAGTATACCTTGCCGTCCTCGCGTGTATCCTCGGGACGCGTATCCTTTTCATCGCGCTGGAACATGGCGGAAAGATCCATCACGTCCTCTTCTATCGTAAGGGGATAGTTCGAAAGCGTATCCTCCTGCACGCGGTCGATGTAGTTCTGGAAGCCGTCCGAGATGGACAGAATGAGCGCGATACCTATTATGCCTATGCTCCCCGCGAAAGCCGTGAGTATAGTCCGCCCCTTTTTCGTCATAAGGTTGTTGAGGCTCAAGGAAAGCGCGGTGAGAAAGCTCATCGAAACGCGGTTCTTTCCGCCCGCGCGGGTCTTTTTCGTCTCCTTTTCCTCCGAGACCGCCGAGGCCTTCAGAGGCGTATTCGCGCCGTCGCTGACGACGAGCCCGTCCAGAAGGCGGATTATCCTCGTCGCGTAGGCGGACGCGAGATCGGAATTGTGCGTCACCATAATGACGAGCCTGTCCCGCGCCACCTCGGAGAGGAGCTCCATTATCTGCACGCTCGTTTCGGAATCGAGCGCGCCCGTCGGCTCGTCGGCGAGTATTATCTCGGGGTCGTTCACGAGAGCGCGCGCGATGGCCACGCGCTGCATCTGGCCGCCCGAAAGCTGGTTGGGCTTCTTGTTGATCTGATCCGCGAGCCCGACCTTAACGAGCACCTCCTCGGCGCGCCGTCTGCGCTCCGCCTTCGACACGCCCGAAAGCGTAAGCGCAAGCTCGACGTTCGCGAGCACCGACTGGTGGGGGATCAGATTATAGCTCTGGAACACGAATCCCACGGAGTGATTGCGGTATGCGTCCCAGTCGCGGTCGCGGTAGGTCTTCGTGGACTTGCCGTTTATAATAAGGTCGCCGTCCGTATATCGGTCGAGACCTCCGATTATGTTCAGGAGCGTCGTCTTCCCGCAGCCGGACGGCCCGAGTATGGCGGCGAACTCGTTCTCCGAAAACTCGATATCGACGCCCTTGAGCGCGTGCACGGTCTGGTCTAACGAGGCGTAATCCTTCTTTATTCCCTTAAGCTTCAGCATAGGCTTTCTCCGAAAAACTTATTTGCAACTATAATAATACATTTTTGCCCGGATGTGAATACCCGATCCGCTTTTATTTCATAAATCGGGAAAAATAAAAGCAGGGTCTATTCCCTGCTTTGCGGTTGAGAACAAGTATTATCCGATCGATCCCGTGACCGCCCTTATCGCGGCGATTATCCCGCACAGGATATCCGCCTCCTCCATAAAAGGCGTATCCCCGCGCCCGGCGACGCCTTCGACCTGTTCCCTTATGAACGGGACGTGTATGAATCCGGCCGGGACGCTCCCCGAAACGTGGGCGAGCATGGAATACAGCAGCGAATTGCACACGTACGCGCCGGCGTCGCGGGAGATCTCCGCGGCTAAACCTTCGCCCCGTATCGCGGAGACGATCGCGTCAAGGGGCAGAGTGGAGGAAAGCTCCTCCGCGCCGCCCGGGATCACCGCTTCGTTCACGGGCGAAAAGCCCGCGTTGTCGGGTATCCGCGCGTTCATCAGGTTCCGTCCGACGGCCTCGGGAGTGATCGCGCTCCGTCCGCCCGCCTGCCCGAGCATTATGACGGCGGCGGGGGAGAGGGCGTCGTATTCGCTGCACGCTATCATGGCCGCGCGTCCGAACTCGACCGGCAGGAGAAGCTTCTTTACGGCATATCCGCCGATCTCGCCGGGCAGTGCCGCGAGGACCCGTTCGGTGGGGTTAAGTTCATCCCCGCCGAACGGCATGAATGCTGTTACGAGTATATCAGTCGCCAACGTCCAGAGCCTCCAGCCCCTTCTTTGCCGTGGGCTTGTTGTCGCCGTGCTTGACGAAGAGCATGGTCACGAACGCGAGAGCGACGAAGCATACCGCGTACGGGAAGAGTATGCTCATACCGAAGGCGTCCATCAGGAAGCCGGAAATGATCGGGGTGAGCACCTGCGCCGCCATGCTCGCGGTGTAATAGAAGCCGGTGTACTTGCCGACGTTGCCGCCCTTGGCGAGCTCGACGACCATCGGGAAGGAGTTAACGTTTATCGTCGCCCAGCCGATACCGGCGAGAGCAAACATGCAGTTCATCAGGATCGCGGGGCTTCCCGCACGGAGGAAGGAGGCGGTCAGGAATGCCGCGGTCAGCATGACGACGCCGGCGAGTATCGCCTTCTTGCGGCCGATCTTCGAGGAGATTATGCCGACGGGCAGGTAGGAGATTATTGCCGCCGCCTGCGCGATTATGAGCGTCATGTTGTAGTCGAGGTTCAGCACCTTGTCCGCGTAAACGGAGTACTTGCTCGTAACGGCGTTATAGCCGAAGAACCACAGCGCGACGGACGCGAGTATGAGGAGCAGGCTCGTGAGCTCTCCCTTTGAGAGCTTGCGGTTTCCGCTGCCGTCGTCCTCGGTCTCGTCGATATTGTATTTCTTGGATTCCTCCTCCATCTCGCGGACGAACTTGGGCTCTCTGACCGTGATGAGGAATACGACGAGGGCGATCACCATTATCGCGCCTATCACGGAGAAGAAGCCGATGTAATTCATCATCGCGTTCTGCGATTTGCCCGTGCCGAAAACAATGCCGAGCGCGAGCACGAGTATGCCGCCGAAGGAGCCCATCAGGTTGATTATCGCGTTCGCCTTGGAACGAAGGGGCTTCATCGTAACGTCGGGCATCAGCGCGACGGCGGGGGAGCGGAACGTGCTCATCGCGACGAGTGTTACAAGGAGCACGATTATGAATACGAGCAGTACCAGCTTGTTGTTCGCGGTGACCTTTGCGGCGTAGGCCTGACGGGCGGGAACGAAATAGGTGTCCCACTCCGCGGTGGCGTCCTTATCGCCCTCCATCGCGCGCGCTATGACGGCGTCCATCTGATCGACGGTGTACTTCTCGGTAAGGACGTACTCCTCACCCTCGTGCGTCTTTAATGTCGCCGTGCTGATCTCGGTATCGGCATAGACGGTGTGGACGGCCTTGGAATCGAAATTGCCGGCGGTGTCGAGCTTGCCGAGCTGCGCGGAATCGATGAACGAAAGACCGATGAACGCGATGACCGCGACGACGGTGCCGACGATTATGAACGGCGTCCTCTTGCCGAGCTTCGAACGGCATTTGTCGGATATCGTGCCGAACAGCGGCAGCATGAACAGCGCGAGCACGTTGTCGAGAGCCATTATTACGCCCGACCAGCCCTGTGCCATACCGAACTTATCCGTCAGTATCTTCGGGATTATGCTGTCGTACGCCTGCCAGAAGGCGCAGATGAGAAAGAAAGCGAAACCGACGCATATAGTGCGCCAATAATTGAGCTTCATGACTTTACCCTCCATATTGGATCGTTGTCTAATTCTACCATATTTTCTCCGTCATTACAACAGATTTTCGCCTGTTTTCCTTTCATTTCGGACGGCGCGCAGGCCGCATAAATAATGCTTGACAGCTTTCACTTTAAGTAATATAATAATTATTTAGAGGCGGTTTTCCGCCCGAAATGAATATCACTCCGTACAGATCCGGGAGGAGTAGCGAATTTCCGAAGTCTATAAGAGAGGCGGGCAAGGTGAAAGCCGCCGGCGGAAGAGTCGTGAAGGTCGTCCGGGGAGCGGAGCCGGGTTCGCCCGTTAAAGCGTTTTCAAGTGGAGCGGCAAAACCGCTCAACAAAGGTGGTACCACGAGCGGCCCTTCTCGTCCTTTGGCGAGGAGGGCCGTATTATTATATCGGAGGTACAAGACAAAATGAACGAACACCCCAAGGGCATCGATGAGATGCCGAAAACCTACGATCCCTCCACAGTGGAGGACAGGCTTTACAAAAAGTGGGAGGAGTCCGGCTATTTCCATTCCGCTCCCGACACGGACAAGAAGCCTTACACGATTGTTATCCCCCCGCCCAACATAACCGGCCAGCTCCACATGGGTCACGCGCTTGACGAGACCATGCAGGACATACTCGTCCGCTACAAGCGCATGTGCGGCTTTGAAACGCTGTGGCTGCCCGGCACCGACCACGCCTCGATCGCGACGGAGGTCAAGATCGTCGAACGCATGGCGAAGGAAGGCCTCACGAAAAAGGAGATCGGACGCGAGGAGTTCATGAAGCGTGCTTGGGCATGGAAGGACGAGTTCGGCGGAACGATAGTAAAACAGTTAAGAAAGCTCGGCTCCTCCTGCGACTGGGACCGCGAGCGCTTCACGATGGACGAAGGCTGTTCACGCGCGGTGCAGAAGGTCTTCATCGATCTTTACAACAAGGGCATGATCTATCGCGGCGACCGCATAGTCAACTGGTGTCCCTGCTGCAAGACCGCCATTTCGAACGCAGAGGTCGAATTCGAGGAGCAGCCCTCGAACCTCTGGCATGTCCGCTATGACGCACCCGACAAGAGCTATTCCATAACTGTCGCGACCACCCGTCCCGAGACCATACTAGGCGATATGGCCATCGCCGTCAATCCGAAGGACGAAAGGTATACGGACGTCGTCGGAAAGACGGTCGTGATACCCGTGGTCGGGCGCGAGATACCGATCGTGGCCGACGACTATGTCGAGATGGACTTCGGTACCGGCGCGGTGAAGATCACGCCGTCGCACGACCCGAACGACTTCGAGGTCGGACTTCGCTGCGGTCTGGAGCAGATGTGCGTATTCACCGAGGACGGGCATATCAACGAGCTCGGCGGCAGATACGCGGGGCTCACCACGAAGGAATGCCGCAGGGTGTTCGTGGAGGATCTCGAAAAGGCGGGGAACCTCGTCAAGATAGAGCCCTATACGCATAACGTCGGCACCTGCTACCGCTGTCATACCACCATCGAGCCGATGGTGTCGAAGCAGTGGTTCGTGGAGATAAAGGACCTTGCCGAGCCCGCCATCAAGGCGGTGGAGGAGGGCAGGATCAGATTCGTGCCCGAAAGGTACGCGCAGACCTATTATAACTGGATGTACAACATCAAGGACTGGTGCATCTCGCGTCAGCTCTGGTGGGGACACCGCATACCCGCGTATTACTGCGGCGACTGCGGCGAGACCGTCGTTTCGGATCACGCTCCGGACAAATGCCCGAAGTGCGGCGGCAGCATGCATCAGGACGAAGACGTGCTCGACACCTGGTTCTCCTCCGGCATGTGGCCGTTCTCCACGCTCGGCTGGCCTGAACAGACCGAGGAGCTTAAATATTACTACCCGACTTCCACGCTCGCGACGGGCTACGACCTCGTGTTCTTCTGGATCGCCCGCATGATAATGTTCGGGCTCTACGCCATGGACGAGGTCCCGTTCAAAAACGTGTTCATACACGGCATGGTGCGCGACGAGCTGGGCAGGAAGATGTCCAAATCCCTTGGCAACGGCATCGATCCGCTTGAGATAATCAAGGATTACGGAGCCGACTCGTTAAGGTTCTCGCTCACCGCGGGCACAGCGGCGGGCACCGATATGCGCTTCCAGATCAAGAAGGTAGAGGCGGCAAGGAACTTCTGCAACAAGGTTTACAACGCCTCACGCTTCGTGATGATGAACCTCGGCGACGAGCCGATAGGCGATATCGACATGAACGCGCTCGACGTCGCGGACAAGTGGATACTCCACCGCCTCAACGCCGTCATAAGGGAGGAGACCGCGAACATCGACGCGTTCGACCTGAACCTTGCCGTCGAAAAGATATACAGCTTCATCTGGACGGAGCTCTGCGACTGGTACATCGAGATGGCGAAGCCGAGGCTCTACGGCGACGACGAGAAGGCGAAGAAGAACGTCCGCGCGATACTCGTGCGCGTGCTCTCCGATTCCATGAAGCTCCTGCACCCGTTCATGCCCTTCATCACCGAGGACATCTATACGAGGCTGCCGAATTCGGGCGAGACCATAATGCTCGAAAGCTGGCCGAAATGCGAAGCGGGCTTCGACTTTGCGAAGGAGGCAGAGGCCATGGACGGCATAATGGAGCTCGTACGCTCCATAAGGAACGTCAGAGCGGAGATGAACGTGCCGCCCGCAAAGCGCGCGCATATGTTCATCGTGACGAGCGAGAGGAACGAGGCCGCCGTCAGGGAGGCCGCGCCGTACTTCAACAAGCTCGCGGGCGCGTCCGACGTGACCGTCAAGCTCGACAAATCCGGCGTCGATCCCGACGCGGTCAGCGTCGTTTCTCCTATCGGCGACGCTTTCATACCGCTCAACGAGCTGATCGATATCGAAAAGGAGCTTGCGCGCCTTGAAAAGGAGCGCGCCCGTGTCGAGGGCGAGATCAAGCGCGCCGAGGGCAAGCTCTCGAACGCGGGCTTCATCGCGAAGGCTCCCGAAAAGGTCGTGAACGAGGAGCGCGAAAAGCTCGAGGCCAATAAGGAGCTTCTCAAGAAACTCGTAAAGAGGATGGACGAACTTAGAAAGTGACAGTATAAACACATTGGAAAAGCCGCGTAAAAAAGCGCGGCTTTTCCTTTGCTTACAATAAAAAATCAAAATATATTGTCTTTTTTGATTGAAAAAAAGCGGAATTAGTATTATATTGTTTGTGTAAAAAATCCAAGAAGGATGTTCAAATGAGACCCTGCGGTTCATTAAAAAGATACACGGCTGTATTTCTCGCGATCCTTTCAGCGCTCGTGCTTTCGGGCTGCAATAACGAAATAAAGCCCGGCCCCAACGACGTGGTAGTGATAGGCGACAATACGCCCGTTCCCGCGACTGCCGCGCCGACGCCCGACGCTTCCCTTACGCCGGAGCCCACCGAGATCCCGACGGATACCCCCGCCCCGACCGAAGCGATGCAGAACCCGACCGGCCGCGTGATCTACTTAACGTTCGACGACGGCCCCTATAAATACACCGATGAGGTGCTCGACATACTGGCGTCCTACAACATAAAGGCGACCTTCTTCACGATCGGCGAACAGATCCAGAGGTATCCCGAGCAGGCGAAGAGGATCGCCGCAGAAGGTCATTGTCTCGCGTGCCATACCCAGTCGCATGAGATGGACATCTGCTATAAGAGCGTAGACGCGTTCGTCGGCGACATCGCCAAATGGCGTCAGACGGTCATAAACGCCGTCGGCTATGACGCCGGCGCATACGTTCTGCGCTTCCCGGGCGGCACCACCAACACCACCATCGGCGGAAGGAAGGGGCGCGATCCGTTCGTCTCCGCCGCGAACAACGCGGGCTACAAGGTTTTCGACTGGAACATGGGCATAAATGACCGCTGGCTCGCCGGCAATACCGAAGGGCTCCCGAAGATCGACTATTTCTGGAAATCCTACCTCGAGACCTACGCCCTGTTCAAGAACACGACGCCTTTGATACTCATCATCCACGATACCGAGCCGGTCAGCGTCGAGCTCCTGCCGAGGATAATCGAGGACCTTCTCGCAAAGGGCTTTTCCTTCGGCACCCTGGATCAGGTGAATAATAATTATTTGATGTAAATAAGTATTTAGAGGCTTGAAATCAAGCCGCGGCTGTGATAAAATAAAGCTTGTGAGAAAACCATACTCACCCAACAAATCAGCATCTTTTTTTCGGAGGTTTTCATTATGGCATTCTGCAAAAACTGTGGCGCTCAGATGGGCGATGACGAAAGGTTCTGCCCCAACTGCGGTCATGCCGCCGAGGCTCAGGCTCCCCAGGCGCAGCCCGCTCCCCAGCAGACGGACGACGTAACGGCTAACAAGGGTATCTCCGTGCTCTCGTATCTCGGGCCGCTCGTGTTCGTCCCCATGTTCGTTAAGAAAAACTCGGATTTTGCCCAGTATCACGCAAGGCAGGGCTTCACGCTCCTCGTCTTCTACGTCGCAACGTGGATCGTCGATATCATCCTCGGCATCATCAACACTGCGGTCGGCGGAACGTTCATTCTTCCCTTCATCAACTGGCTCGTATCCCTTGCGCCCTTCGTGCTCGCGGTCTTCGGCATCATCAACTGCCTCTCCGGCAAGAAAAAGCCTCTGCCCCTCATCGGCGGCATGGACCTCTGGCACACCTTCACCGGCAAATAATACCGATATTAAAAGCCGTCCCCTCGGGGACGGCTTTTTTATCTTCGCTTATCGGTTATCGTCGTCAGGAAGCCTTCGAATATGTCGCAGAGCTTCGGAGCGTGATCGCTGTACGGGATCCCGTGAGGCGCGCCGTCTATCACGATATGCCTCGCGGCGGGGATCTTTTTCATCATAATCCCATAGCTTTTCGGGTCGACGCGGTTGTCGTTCCCGGCTTCGATCAGCATAACGGGCGCCTTGATGTTCCCGACGCCCTCGAGCGCGAGCTTCGCCATCTTTCGAATGTCGCGGAGCTTCCTTGTCGCCATGCCGTAATATAGCTCCGTGCCCTCGGTCTTGAAGCCGTCCGCCGTCTGAACGAATGGGATGAGCGGCGCGATATCGGCGCAGAAATTGAGATAGCCCTTCATTTTGACCGGCGGGCAGATGAGGAATACCCCAGCGAGCTTGCCGTCGCCTTCGTGCTTTGCGGCAAGATCCGCCATCAGGAGCGCGCCGAGGCTCAGCCCGCAGAGTATTATCTTCTCCGCACCGGCTTCGACGAGCTTTGAGTACGCTTCCTCGACGTCGCGGCGCCAGTCCTCGTACGTCGACCTGTCAAGATCGCCGAAGGTCTCTGCGTGCCCGGTCAGGAGCGGGAGAGAGGCGGAAAGCCCCATGCCGACCGCGCGGTCGTAAAGACAGCGCATGGTCGACGGCGTGCAGCCGAATCCGTGGCAGACGAGCACGCCCGTGCCGCTCCCCTTAAAGAATCGGGGAAGCGAAGCCTCCGTGAAGCCCCATTCCTTGTCCCTTGCTTTTTTACCGAATCCGACAGCCATGACAGCACCTCCCGACGCATTGATATTATACCTTTCGCGTCCCGGTTTTGCAAGCCGAAGCGGACAAAGTTGCAAAACGAAATATTATGTGGTATAATGTAATCGGTCGAATGACGTCATTCGAATTCAACTCCGAAAGGATCATAAAATGAAAAGGTTTCTGTCTGTATTCGCAGCTTTGATACTGGTCGTTATGACCGCAGCTTCCCCTGCGCTGGCCTCCTCACAGCCGAAGTTCTATCTCGAAGGCCCGTCCGCCGCTAACGTCGGCGACGCCGTCGAGATCAGCCTCAAGCTTGAGGGAACGTACGAGGCGAGCATTATAAACGTAAAGGTCAGGTTCGATCCCGCGGCCTTCTCGTTCGTTTCCGTCACAAAGGGAGAAGCCGCGAACAACATGGACACGAACCCCACGATAGAGGGCGTACAGGATCATGTCAGCTTCGGCGCGATCTTTTTGACCGATCCCACAACCGAAACCGGCACGCTTATGACAATAAAGCTCTCCGTCAGGTCTGCGGACGTTCCCAACCAGAAGATCACCGTCGACGTTGACGAATTCAAGCTCCTTCCGCTGACGGCGACCGTTGCTGAGGATGTTCCCTTCACCAAGGCCGACCTCTCCATCAAGCTCTCCGGCTCCTCCGGTGCGGCGGCGACCGCAACTCCCGCTCCTGCGGTGACCGATACCCCGGCTCCCGCGGTGACCGACACTCCCGCTCCTAACGTGACCGACACTCCCGCTCCCGACGTGACCGAAATCCCCGAGGAGACCGAAGCCCCCGGTACGACCGAGGACGTAAGCCCCACAGAGACCGCTCCCGCTGCGATCGAGACCGCGGCTCCCACCGAAGCCGGCGGGGATACGCCGAACGTGCCGGAAAACAAGCTCAAGGATTACCGCTTCTGGTGGTATGTCGCGGGCGGCGTCGCGGTGTTCGCCGCGGCTGTTATACTGGTGTTGGTATTAAGAAAAAAGAAAAAATAATAAAGGAACTGTCCAAATGAAAAAAACGACGGCAATAATACTCATACTGCTCATGCTTCTTACTCCGCTCGGCGCCGGAGCCCAAAAAAGGGATCAGGTCGGCACGGACGTAAGCGGCTTTTCGTCGACCGACGTCAACGGCGGCACGATAAACGGCAGCGTGTTCGGCTCCTACAGGGCTTCCGTCGTGTGCTACTTTGCGATGTGGAGCTCAAGATGCCTTTCGCAGCTCGAGCTGCTCGACGAGGTGCATACCTCGCATCCGGAATACGGCGTGTTCGGGCTGCTGCTCGTCGACGCCACCAGCACTGCCGAGCTCGCAAAGGCTTACCTCGAGTCGAAGGGCTATACCTTCACCGTGTTCCTCGTCGACAGCGTATGGCAGAGCGTGGTCGATCAGTCCGTGTTCATCCCGCAGAGCCATATCGTGAGCAATGCCGGCGTAATAGTCGAATCGTGGCAGGCGACTTTCTCGAGCGCGGATAAGATCGTGGAAAGGCTCGATCTTTACGCGGCGGACGTTCAGGCGCCCGACGGCGATGTCAACGCCGACGGCTCCGTCGACGCGACCGACGCGCTGATAGTTTTAAGGATGGCCATGGGCATCATTCCGGTGACGCAGGACGCTCTCCGCCACGGCGACATGGACGGCAGCGGCACTCTCGAGGCGGCCGACGCCCTGATAATACTTCGCATGGCGATGGGGATAATAGTCTGAATCCGATACAAAAAGAGCCAAGCTTCATTCATGAGCTTGGCTCTTTTGTTTTAACGATCATTCGTATTCGGCTCTCGCACCGCCGATAAGCTTCGGACGCGTCCTCGCCATGACGACGTTCGCCGCGCCGATCCTGTCGTTTACGGCGTGAACGGGCACCGCGACCGGACGCATGTGCATGCCGATCAGCACGCCGCCTATGTCCATGCCGGCCTTCGCCATGCCTTTTATGTCCTCCACGACGACGGGCTCGGAAAAGACCTCAGCCGCGCGTACGCTCCATGCGCCGCCCGCGTGCAGACGGGGCTTCACGCATACCTCGCAAAAGCCGTATTTCTCCATGCATTCGCGCTCGACGACCAGCGCGCGGTTAATATGCTCGCAGCACTGGCAGGCGAGATACAGCCCGTGCGCCTTCACGATGGGGAGCACCTTTTCCATTATAGCGCACGCGGCGTCATAAGTCGAATGCGTGCCCATCTGTTCGCCCATGACGCGGCTGGTAGAGCAGCCGATCACGACTATTTCGCCCGGACGAAGCTTGGGGATGTTGTGGGAGCTCGTTCCCGCGTAAAGAAGCCCGATCTCACCGTAGTTCACGAGCTCGGTCATAGCGGCTTCGGCCTGTTCTTTTATCAATTCAAGAGATATTTCCACTTGAATCACCTCCGTATCAAGTGTTATTATATAGCTAAACAGAGAAAAACACAAGGAGCAAACCCGTTATGACGAATATACTTGTTACGATCCCCGTAAGCGACGAACAGCTCAAAGCTTTCAAGTCTGCCTGCCCGGACGGCGTTTTCACCGTGATCCCAAAGGAAAAGCTCGACGCGCGCGCGGTCGCCGATAAGGAGATCATAATCGGCAATATTCCTCTTGCGCTCGTTCCCGAGTGTAAGAAGCTAAGGCTCCTCGAGCTCAACATGGCCGGCACCGACGGCTATCCCGAGCTCATGCCGGAAGGCGCGGTGCTCGTCAATTCGTCCGGAGCTTACGGGCTCGCGATATCCGAGCACATGCTCGGCATGCTCCTCGCGATAAAGAAAAAGCTGTATCTCTATTACGATAACCAGAAGGAAGCCGTGTGGCGCGACGAGGGCACGGTCACCGGCATAGAGGACGCCGTGGTGCTCTCCCTGGGCATGGGCGATATCGGCGGCGAGTTCACCAGAAAGTGCAAGGCGCTCGGCGCGTACACGATCGGCGTCAGGCGCACCGTGCGCGAAAAGCCCGATTACGCCGACGAGATGCACACACTTGACGATATCGATCAGCTCCTTCCGCGCGCCGACGTCGTCGCGCTCTCGCTCCCATCGGGCGACGCGACGAGGGGGCTCATGGATGAAAGAAGGCTCCGCATGATGAAAAAGGGCGCCGTGCTCATAAACGTAGGCAGGGGCAGCGCGATCAAGACGGACGATCTCGTAAGGGTGCTGAACGACGGGCATATCTATGCCGCGCTCGACGTCGTCGATCCCGAGCCTCTTCCGGCGGATCATCCGCTGTGGAAGGCAAGGAACGTATTCATCACGCCGCATATCTCGGGCTTCTTCCACCTTAAGCAGACGCTCGAAAGGATCGTCGCCATAGCTGAGGAGAACTTAAAAAGGTTCTCCCAAGGAGAACCCCTTCTTAATGTCGTCGACAGTGAGACCGGCTACCGCGGCTGCGGGAACCGCGCCTCGTATTAAAGCCTTATTATCTCGTCACAGTCCAATAATCCCGCCTCGTGCTCGTCATGCGTAATGAGAAGTATCGAGGCGTTTTTCGCGCGCTCGAGGATCCTTCCCGCGATGCGTTCCCGCATGTCCGGGTCAAGCCCCTTGAACGGCTCGTCGAGGAGCAGGGGATCGCCCGAATAGGCGAGCGCCCTTGCGATCGCGGCGCGCCTCTGCATGCCGCCCGAAAGCTCCTTCGGAAGCTTATCCATGCTCTCGCCGAGCTCCATGTCTTTAAGCAGCTCCTCCGCCGATACTCCCGGGGCTGCGGAGTACGCAGCGTTCTTCAGCGCGCTGAACCACGGCAGCAGGCGATCCTCCTGGAACACGACCGCGGGCTTTTCGCCGGGACTTCTTTCGATAACGCCGGAGGTCGGCTCCAAAACACCGAGAAGGAGCTTCAGAAGCGTCGTCTTGCCGCGCCCCGATTCGCCCATGACCGCGATGCGCCTGCCGCCCGAAAGGGACATCGAAAGGCCGTCTATGATCGGCTTTTCGCCGTATGAAAAGGATATGTTCTTTACTTCCATCTCACTATCCTCCCGAGGAGCAGGAGCACAAGCTTTTCAAGCAGGAAGCTCAGTATGACGACCGCCGCAGTCCACGCGAAAAGCTCGGGCGTTTCGAGGTAGAGCTTCGATTCGTAAATGTATTTGCCCATGCCGAAAGCGGGATGCGCGATGACCTCCGCCGTAACTCCCGACTTCCAAGCGAAGCCGAGACCGGTCGTGCACGCCGAAAGGAAATGCGGCAGCACCGACGGCGCATAGACGGCGGAAAGCTTTTTCGCCTTCGTGTACCCGAACGCGTCCGCCATCTCAAGAAGCTGGGCGTCCGTCGCCTTTATGCCGCTCAATACGTTCGCCCAGACGATGGGGAGCACCATCAGGAACGCTATGAACATCGGCGTCAGGGACGACGTGAGGTATAAGAGGACGAGGATGATAAAGCTCGTCACGGGCGTCGCCTTCACTATGGAGCGCAGGGGGGAGAGGAGCTCGTCCAAAAAGCCCGACGCCGCCGTGGCGACTCCGAGCACCGCTCCCGCGATCACGCCGAGAAAGAACCCGGCGAATACGCGGAGGAGCGTCAGGAGACAGCTCTTCCAGAACGTCCCGGTCACCGCGAGCGAGGCGAGCGCCTTTGCCGTTTCAACGGGGGATGGGAGCAAAAGCTTGCTCCCGACCGCCCACGCCGCCGCCTGCCATATCAAGAGCCACACGGCGGCGATGAGCGCCTTTTTGACTATTTTGTTTTTGAAGAAGCGTCTCACTTAAAATAGATGTCGCTGCCGGGAAGCTTCCCGCCGATGGACTTGGGATCGGCGGACAGGAGCACTTCGAACATATCGGTCAGGGTCTTGCGCATCTCCCTGCCGGTGATGAACACGATATTGCAGCGGGGGATGGCGGCCTTCGCGATGGGGAGCTTGGGCAGTATGCCCGCGTCGACGATCATCTTCGCGGCCTCGTCCGAACCGGTGTTGATTATATCCGCGGCGGCCTTGTAATCCTTCATCAGCTGGCGGATCAGCGTCTCGTGCTCCTTTACGAAGGAACGCCTTGCGACCAACACGCCCTGCACGAGCTGGTGATCGGACACCTTGTTCCATTCCTCGGTGAGGTCGAGAGCGACGCGGAGATCCTGATTCAGCATCATGGAGGAGGTCACGTTGGGCTCGGGCATCATGCCGAGGACGACGTCGCCGTTCGCCATGAGCGTGGCAAGCTCGGAATGCTCGGCAAGGTACTGTACCGTCACCCCGCCGAGGATGCCGTTCTTTTTCAGGATATAGTTCAGAACATACTCGGGAGTGGAGCCCTGACCGGTCGCGTAAAGCGTCTTGCCGACGAGGTCGGATACCGAATCGATCTCGCTGCCGTTCTCAAGCACGTAGAGCACGCCGAGGGTGGTTATGCCGAGTATCACGACGTCGCCGTCAAGCTTGTTGTAAAGCACGGAAGCGACGTTCACGGGAAGCGCCGCGACGTCGTACTCGCCCGAGATGAACTGGGAGGTGACCGCGCTCGGATCGGAACCGATCGTGACGTTATACTGGCTGTAGGAGCCGTTCATAAGCGGGGCGACGCCCATGCCGGTCGGGCCCTTGAGCGCAGCGATGCGGATCACGGTCGCGTCGGGATCCTTGCCCGCACAGCCGGCAAGAGCGAATGCAGCGGCGAGCAGGAGCGCCGCGAGGATAACGGAAATCAGTCTTTTCATGTTATATCTCCTTATGTATTATTCTTTTTATAAAAGCCGGATATCATGCCCGCTGCGGGCAATGCTCCCGTTTTTTTCAAGTTCATCTACCGCGCGGTAAAGCGTTGCTCTCGACACGGATATCGCCCTCGCGAGCGAGTCCATGCCGAACGGAATGTGGCAAACTCCCGATACGGCGTTGGATTCGAGGTATTTTATAAGCTTCTCGGACGCGGACGCTCCGGCCATGCACTCGACGCGCTCGGTAAGGAAGCGTATGCGGCTTATGAGATACGAGCAGTAGTTTTCGGTAAGCTTGAAGTCGTTTTTCATGAGCCTCGCGAAGGCTTCGGGCGAAAACACCAGCGCCGTCAGAGGCTTTAACGCCCGCGCCTCGGCGGAGGGGAGCTCGCCGCCCATAACGGAAACCGCCCCGAATACGTCGCCGTAGCCCAAAATGCTCATCGTCACGAAGCCGTCCTTTTTGGGCTTCACCGCTTTTGCGCTGCCGCGGGCGATAACGCCTATCCTGCGAAGAGCATCCGAAAACAGGAGCTCTCCCTGCATAAGCTCAAGCTCCTCGGCCTCGTTTATCGCGGCGTCGAGCCCCGACCCGGTCAGCCCCCTGAACAAGGGGCAGGCTTTCAGCGTTTTCAGCTTTTCCTGATACGTCATTATTTACACCTCAAAACTGTATCATTTAAGACTGTTCATATTATATAAGACGGTATCCGCATTGTCAACGGCGCGGGAAGGGAGAACGCAAATATATTTGTTTTTCGGGGGGGTGCCGCTTTCCTTGAACCTGTGATATAATACGGTGAAAACGAAAGCGCGAGGCTTATATGGAACAGATCTCCACAAAGGAAAAGCTTATACTTGCGGGCATGGACGAGATACGCGCCTATGGCATAGAGGGGTTTTCCCTCCGCCGCGTCGCGTCCAGATGCGGCGTATCGTGCGGTGCGCCGTATAAGCATTTCCGGGACAAGGAGGATATGTTCGGCGCAATGATCCGCTACGTCCGCGACAGATGGATCGAGGAGTACAACAACCTCGAGCCGACCGGAGACGTGACGGCGGACGCAGCGGAATACTCGCTCCGTTTCGTAAAGTTCCTGTTGGCGAATCCGCACTACAAATCGGTGCTCATGATAAAGCAGATGGGTCTTGACAGCCCCGAGGGAACTCCCGAACCGGGGATCGGGATACAGGCCAAAAGGATCTTCGCGCGTTACCGCAAGGAGACCGGACGAAGCCGCGAGGACGTCCGCGCGAGGATGTTCGTTGCCCGCGCGCTCGCGTTCGGCGCGGCGCTTACGCTCGATCCTGACGAAGACCTCAAAAAGGAAGGGGAGGAGATCGTGAGAAAGGCGTTCATCGCCATATTCGAATGACGCATAAATAAAAAATGGAGTCCCTGCGGACTCCATTTTAATATGCGCTTTTTTTCAGCGCTGCTTTTTGAAATGCCAGTTTTTTATCTCCTCGAATATCATCGGCTCCCTCGCGCCTTCGACGCCCAATATTTTCGCGGAATAGATTATGCTGTTCAGCCTGAAATACAGCACCACGAAGGGTATGGTCTCGATGAAATAGTTCTGGAACTCGTACGCGCATTCGCGCAGGCTCTCCTCGGAATCGGCCGAAAGCAGCGAAAGCGTCAGCGCCTCGAGCTCTCTGTCGTCGATATGCCCGTAATTGTTTGCGCCGTCGAGCATTATGTAGCTCGTCAGATCGCAGCCGAGCGCGAGGTTGAATCCCACGAGCGCGATATCCCAGTCGCCCTTCTTGAGCGCCTTCACGAACTCGCTCTCGCCCGAGCCGAGGGTATGCTTCTTGGTTATCAGCTCCACGGAGAACCCAAGCTCCTCAAGCTCCATCTTGATAAGCTGCGCCGCGTCGGAACGCACCGTATTATCGGTGGTCGCGCTGGTCAGAAGGCGTATCGCAAGGCTCTCGCCCGACTTCGAGTAGCGAAGATCCGCTTCCTCGCGTGAGATCACAGTGAACCCCGCCTGCTCGATCAGCTCCAGCGCCCTTTCGGGATCGTAGCCCAGGGTGCTGCTCCTTGTCGAGTTCAGCCAGCTGTCGGGCGGTATGGGCGTGTCGGACACGCGCGCGCGGTTCATATATACGTTCGTAATTATGCGGGAGCGGTTCACGGCGTGCGCGACGGCAAGCCTCAGCTCCCTGCGGTTGAATACGGAATTGCGGTGGTTGAACAGCAGGACTTCCATGTTCTGCGTCATCACGTCCAGCACGTTCGTTACGCCCAGCTCCGCGTATTTGCCCGCGGTCAGTATATCGGTCGGGATCATGTTCAGCTGTCCCGCCTCGAACGAGGCGAGCGCGGTCGAGGTCGAATCCCTCTCATAGAATCGTATGTACTCGATGTAAGGCGGTCTGTCCCACCAGTCGGTGTTCGCCTGGAGCACGATGACGTTGTCGTCCGCGCGGAACAGGCGGTATGGCCCCGTTCCGACGAGCTTCTCCTCGCACTTTATGGGGAACACGAGGTAATAAAGCGCCGCGATGCCGGTTATGTCGAACTTGACGCGGACGGTGTATTCGTCGACCTGCGAAAGCTCCTCGATCCGTTCAAGGCAGGGTTTGTAATAGCTTGACGCCATCTCTTTCAGCGACTCGTACGTGTAGACCACGTCGCCGGCGTTCAGCGTATCGCCGTTATGCCATTTCACACCCTCGCGGATGCGCAGTATCCATGCGCCGTCGCCCTCGCTCGTCCAGCTCTCGCAGAGGCAGGGCTCGATCTCGCCCTGCGCGTTCAGCGTAAGGAGCTTGTCGTACATCAGCGAGAACAGGTTCAGCATCTCCTCGGTGGATACGTCGAAGGGATCTTCAAACGGAGCGTTCACCGGTATGGGAAGGCGAATAGTCCCGCCGGACGAGGGCTCGCTCGTCGGCGCGGGCGAAAAAGTCGGCTCGGCGGTCGGCGTCGTGTCGTCGCCCCGCCTGAATATCGAGCAGCCCGAAAGACAGCCTGCCGCGAGCAGCAGGGAGAGCATGATAATAACTGCATTCCTAACCGTCAAGCTCCGTGCCATAAACCTCTCCGTATCTTTCCTTGAGCCGCGTGATCTTTTCAACGTAATTCCTCGTTTCGGCATAGGGGATGTTCAGCTCGCCGCTTTCATCAAACATCGAGTCCGTTTTGAGCCATTCGTCGAGCCTCGCGAAGCCCGCGTTGTACGCGATCAGCGCGTATTTTTCGTTCCAGCCGTATCTTTCGAGCAGGAAGCTCAAAAGCCAGCAGCCGAAGTCGAGATTGTAAACGGGATCGTAAAGCCGATCCTTATCAAACTGCAGCCCGCGCCGCCATGCGATCCATTCGCCCGTCATGGGCAGCACCTGCATAAGCCCTATCGCCCCGTCGCCCGAGACGGCCTTCGGATCGAAGCCGCTTTCGGTCTTGACGACCGCCGCGACAAGATCGGGGTCGAGCCCGTAGCGGTGAGCCGCGTCGACTATCTCGTCCCTGTATGAAAGGGGGAGCGACGCTTCGCGGAGCCTCGAAACGATCTTGCTTCCGAATATCAGCAAAATCCCCGCAGCGAGAAGTATGAGCCCCAGTAATATGAACGGGACGGGGGAGAGCTTTTTATTCTTCTTCATCCGGTCCCTTCTCCTTATAAAAAGCGTTTCCGGCGGCGTTCGCATACGCCCTGTCGACCTTTTCCAAAAGCTCGCCGAGGCTGCCGCCGTTCTCGATGACGAGCGAGGCGTATCCCGCCTTCTTTTCGTCGGGCATCTGCTTAAGTATCCTTGCCATTACCTCTTCACGGGTCATGCCGTCGCGCGAGATCGCACGGAGTATGCGCGTTTCGATCGGCGCAGTAACAAGCCAAACCTCGCTGCACAGGCGCTCGAAGCCGGATTCGATGAGAAGAGCCGCGTCGACGAATACGAGCTTCCCGTCGGCTTCGGCGTCGGCGGCACTCTCTTTTAGTAGCCGCGCGATAAACGGATGCGTTATACGCTCGAGCTTTTTGAGCTTTTCCTCGGAGGCGAACACGACCGAAGCGAGCTTTCTGCGGTCGAGCGCGCCGTCGGGACCGAAGACGCCCTTGCCGAAAGTCCGCCCGATCCTTTTAAGCACATCGGGATCGTCCATGACCTCGCGCGCCGCTTCGTCCGCGTCGAAAACGACGGCTCCGAGCTCGCGAAGACGTTTGGTCACCGTGCTTTTTCCGGATGCGATCCCGCCTGTAAGTCCGATCATGCGCATACCTCCTATAATAGAATAATATCACAACCGCCCGAAAAAATAAAGGGGCTGAGCAAGTTTTGCTCAGCCCGGTACGGTTTGAACTTTTATTCCGCCTTCGGCTCCGCGCTTTCCGCGGGCGCCTCGGCTGCGGGCTCCGACTTTTCGGCGGCAGCTTCCGCAGGAGCTTCGGCGGGCGTTTCGACTGTCTTTTCGGGCTCGACCGGGAAGTGCATATACTTGCGAAGCGGCTTATAGATGAGCATCATCACGAAGATGGTCATCACGATCTCCGCAAGCATATACCAGCCGTTATAGAGCGCGGAATAGACCCAGGGATTCTTCATGGGAAGACCCCAATACGTCTCGGGCATCCAGCCTTTCCAGATCCATGCGCCGGCGGTAAGGTGGCAGAGGAAACGGAGCGTGAACGACACGAAAATGCCGAGCGCGACGGGGAAGCGCTTCTTCCCGAATACGGCGGAGAGGCCGATCATGGAATAAGCGAGTATGTAATCGAGGAACATTACTCCGACCGCGGACAGAAGGTCGGACGCGTAGCTCACGTTCTTGATGCCGAATACGAGCTGGACGAGGCTGAACACGAACGCCGTGAACAGACCCCAGCCGGTGCCGTAGCGGTGGCAGATAATGACGAGGGGGAGCATACTGAGTACCGTAAGACCGCCGCCGAAGGGCATGGGGATCTTCAGAAGCTCGTTCAGCACGACCGCGACGGCGATCATCAGCGCGCTCTCGACGAGCTGCAGGGTCTTGATCTTGGGCTTTTTCTTTACGCCGACGAACAGCATAACGAGGCCGACGGCGAGGATGAGCCCGGATACGATCAGTATGGACGAGGAAGAGTAATCGCCCATCTTCGCGAAGAAGCTCGTTTCGGGGATGGCGGAGAAATCATAGAAGCAGCCGAAGCCGAAGCCTATCCCGCTGGCGAGTATGAGCAGTATGCCCATTACAATAAGGACCATAATAACCTCCGAAAAACAAACGCCCTCCGCGTTCGGTGCGGAAGGCGTCATAAGCCGTTTATTTTCCGTACCGCTTCCCTACGCAGGCATTACCCCAACAGGTTCAAAGGCTCAATTCTCAGCTTTGCGGCGATCCGCAAAACACGCCCAGCGGAGCATATTTGTTCTACGCTACTGATTATACCACCGATTCCCGGAAATGCAAGCGCAAAACGGTTTTTGGGATTTCGATATTGCGAAGACGTGCGGATTATAATATAATAACGCATAATACCCTCCCGGAGGATATGATATGAACATCATTATCGACGGAAAAGCCTGCGACATGAAGCAGGGACAGACGATCATGGACGCCGCCGCGGGTCTCGGGCTCATGGGCAGCTCCCTTAAGGACCGTCCGCTTGCCGCAAGGATCGGCGGCGAGATATTCAATCTTTCTTATACTCCCATGCACGAGAGCGAGATAGAGCTCATCCGCTTCGACGACGAGGAGGGCGTACGCGTCTATGAGCGCACGCTGCAGTTCGTGCTCATAATGTGCACGCGCAGGCTCTTCGGCAGGACGCGCGTTTTCGTCCGCTATTCGCTCGGCAAGGGGCTTTATATCACGATAGACAAGGAGCCCGAGTTCACCGCGGAAGATATGGCTCTCCTTAAGGAGGAGATGCGCCGCGTCATCGATCTCGACCTTCCGCTCCAGAGAAAGCGCATCAGCATACAGGATGCGCTCGCCTTCTATGAAAAGGACGGGCAGACCGATAAGGCCGCGCTGCTGAAATGGCGCAGGTTCAACTATTTCGACGTGTACCGCTGTCCCGATTATTCCGATTATATCGATTATTACTACGGCGAGACCGCTCCGTCCACCGGCTTCGTTTCCGCGTTCGATCTTCATTACAAAAACGGCGGGCTCGTGCTCATGCGCCCCTCGCGCGAGGAGCCGGATCACGCCGCGCCTTACGAGGATTTTCCGAAGATGAGCGCCGTGTTCAAGAGGACGGACGACTGGGGCAGGCTCATGACCTGCTCTACCGCGAACGAGCTGAACACCCGTGTTATGAACGGCTCCGTCCGAGAGCTCATAAGGGTCAACGAGGCGCTGCATGAAAAGATGTACGCCAAGACCGCCGACGCCATCATCGAAAGGAAGGCGCGCGCCGTTATGATCGCGGGGCCGTCCTCCTCGGGAAAGACCACATCCGCGAACCGCATCGCGACGCAGCTTCGCGCCGAGGGGCTCGATCCCATAATGATCTCCCTCGACAATTACTACTGCGACAGGCAGTTCTGTCCCCGCGACGAGAACGGCGAGCTCGATTTCGAGCATATAAACGCGCTCGACATAAAGAGGTTCAATCACGACTTAAAGCTCCTCATGGCGGGCGAGGAGGTCGAGCCCCCCGTATTCGACTTCATTGAGGGAAAGCCCAAGGATTCCGGCCGCGTCATCAGGTGCGAGAAGGATCAGCTTCTGATAATCGAGGGCATACACGGGCTCAACCCAATGATGCTGGGCGAGGGTATAGATATGGAGCGCGTGTTCCGCGTATACGTTTCGGCGCTCACGACCATTAACCTCGACGACCATAACCGCGTAAGGACGACAGACCTTCGCATTCTCCGCCGCCTCGTGCGCGATTACGAAACGAGGGGCGCCTCAATGGAAAGGACGCTTGCCATGTGGCCGAGCGTAAGACGCGGCGAAAAGCGCTGGATATTCCCCTTCCAGGAGCAGGCGGACATGATACTCAACACCATACTGCACTACGAGCCCGCGATAATGAAGCGCCACGTCTATCCGCTGCTCCTGACCGTGCCGCCGGAGAGCGAGCATTACTGCATGGCAAGAAGCATCGTGAAGTACCTCAACTACTTCCTCGAGGCGAACGTCGAGGACGAGATTCCGCCGACGAGCGTCCTCAGAGAGTTCATCGGCGGGAATACGTTTTATAAGGATTGACGGATATGAAGCTTATCTCATGGAACGTAAACGGGCTCCGCGCCTGCATGGGCAAGGGCTTTGAGGAGTTCTTCAAAAAAGAGGACGCCGACGTCTTCGCCATACAGGAATCGAAGCTCCAAGCGGGGCAGATAGACTTTGCCCCCGAGGGCTATCACGCCTTCTGGAACTATGCCGAGAAGAAGGGCTATTCCGGCACGGCGGTGTTTACCAAAAGGGAGCCTCTCCGCGTGTTCAACGGCATGGACATGGGCGAAAGGTTCGAGGGCGAGGGCAGGGTCATCACCCTCGATCTCGGCGATTTCTTCTTCGTCACGGTCTATACCCCCAACGCGCAGAGGGAGCTCACGAGGCTCGCCTTCCGCTGCGAGTGGGAGGACGCCTTCCGCGAATACGTGCTGTCGCTCGACGGCGAAAAGCCCGTAGTGATCTGCGGCGACATGAACGTCGCGCATAACGAGATAGACCTCAAAAACGCCAAGTCCAACAGGGGCAACGCGGGCTTCACCGACGAGGAGCGGGATAAGTTCACCGTCCTCCTCGACTCGGGCTTCGCGGACACTTTCCGCATGAAGTATCCGGACCGCGCCGCGTATACCTGGTGGAGCTATATGTTCAATGCAAGGGCAAACGACGTCGGCTGGCGCATCGACTATTTCCTCACAAGCAAAAGGTTCTTCCCTAACGTCGGGGACGCCCTCATCTATAAGGAGATAAAGGGCAGCGACCATTGCCCGGTAGGGCTTATCCTGAAGGACGACTGACCGAAAAAAAGCCTGCGGAGCGTTTCCGCAGGCTTTTCTGTTCCGTTCACGGCAGCCGCCACGGGGTGACGTCCGGTTCGTCCCCGATCGGTATGGTCTGATGGAGCATTATCGCCGTGCACTCGCACTTTGCGACTATGATATGCTCCACAAGCTCTATCCCGCGGGAACGGAGGGAGCTTCTCAGACTGTTGGTGGCGTACACGTCCGCAGACGACGGCGCGGAGCTTCCCGACGGATGATTGTGCGCGATCAGCACCCGACCGATCCTGCTCCTCACGGCGTTTTCGACTATCCCGTCGATGGGGAGCACCGCCGATCTGCTCGAGCCGGTCGATACCCTTGTAAGCTCCGTCACGCAGTATTCGCTGTCGAGGAACAGCTCGACCACGATCTCGTCCTCGAATTTTGAAAGTACGCGGTGACAGTATTCGGCCGCCGCCTTTAAGGAGCCGAGCTTCTCCGGCCTGTATTCGATTATGCGGAACGGCTTCGTCCTTATGTCGTTCACGAGCTTTAACAGCGTGATAGTGTGCTCGGTCAGATCCGTCCTTTCGCGGAGCTCCTCCGCATCGGCGGAAAGCACCTTCTCGAACGAGCCGAACTCGTGCACGAGGCTCCTCGACAGACCGTAAACGTCGCGCCGCGGTATGGCATACGTCAGGAGCAGCTCCAAAAGATCCTTGTCGTCAAGGGAATCGAAGCCGTTAAGGTTATAACGCTCCTTGATCCTCTGCCTGTGCCCGAGGTGCGGCACGGCGGGGGCTTTTTTATCGCCTTCTGCCATAATGATCCTCGCTTGAATCGTTATGTAATGAGTATAACACACCCTGCGCGATTAGTGAATCATTTTTTTCGTTTTTCGGGAATATAGTCCTGTATGAGAATAACAGGAGGACGATGATATGAAGATCATCCGTTTAACGGCGATACTCGCCGCGCTTTTGATGCTTTTCGCGAGCTGCTCGGGGAAAAGAAAGACAGGCGATCCTTCGGCGACGGACGCCGCCGCGCCTACGGAGTATCCGTTCACGGAGGACCCGAACGTCGAGACCACCTTCCGCCGCTCGACGCTTTATTACGTGACGGACGACGGCTACCTCGTACCGGTCGTCAAGCTCGTCCCGTGGGAGGAGGGCATAGCCAAGGCCTGTTTTTCATACATGACCGGCACGGAGGTCAATTCGAAGGCCGCGGGAGAACTGGGACTCAAGACGGTCATACCTGCCGGCGCGGAGCTTTCTATAACGATAATGGAGGGGAACGCGCTGGTCGACATCCGTTCGCTCGAGCCTCTGCCCGACGCCGCGAGCGAGCTGAACATGATCGAGGCCATAGTCAACACGCTCGTCGGGTTTTCGACCGTGACGTCGGTCACCATAACGAGGGACGGCGAGGGCGGCGCGCTCGAGAACGGAACGGAGCTCCCCGTCAGGAGGACGGCGTATCCGCTCAATCCCGAGTCCGATGAGCTCGAAACGATCGCGGGGCTTTCGGCGGCAACGCTGTACTTTCCGAATACGCAGGGCACGATCACCGTTCCCGTAACGAGATATATGCAGAAGGAGCCTTCGGTCTATGCGCTGGTATCCGCGCTCATCGAAGGGACGCGGTCGAAGGGCTTGAGGAGCTGCTTCCCCGAAAACACGCTTCTCCTCGGCGCGGCGATAGAGGCGGGGACGGTCACCGTCAACCTTTCCGACGATTTCAAGACGGTCGAGGGGACGGAGGGGCTTTTCAGCCTCGCCGTGAAGACGCTTTGGCTGACGCTCGCCGAACGCTACGATCTGACCGGCCTCCGGATACAGGTCAACGGCGTGAACTACTCGCCCGAAACTGCCGATATCCCGACGGGGGTCAACGTGTTCTGAACGAAAAAGCCTTACCTTTGGGTAAGGCTTTTAATGCGTATTTTCAGTTCTCCTGCAGGAAATCGGGTATACCGTCGCCGTCCATGTCGATATTGCCGCCGGGACCGCCGGGAGTACCGTCCATAAGCTCGGTATAGCGCACGCGGTAGGCGAGCTTCGCCTTCTCGACCTGGGCGTGGAGCAGCTCCTTGACCTGACGCGGATGCTTGATGTCCTTCATGGAAAGCATCGGCGCGGAGCTGTCGGTAGACGTGATCGTAACGGTGCCGACGCCGGTAAAGCGCTGCCAGAAGGAGATCGTCACGCCTATATCGCGTATGCGGTAAAGCTGGATCTCCTCTCCGCGGAGATTGAAGAATCCGGTCTCGAAGAAAAGCCTGTCCTCGCTCATGCGGTACCTGATGAAGGTCATCGGTATGCCGAGTATGCGTTTCCTGTCCTTCCACAGGTATACGGGTTTGTCAACTTTTATCTTGGACATTTACAGCTCCGTTCAGTTCAGCGTGATGATGAGCTTCAAAGGCTGATGGTCGGAATTGTCGAAGCCGGTCATTATGACCTCGAGGCTCTCGACCGAGATATTCCCCGAAACGATGAAGCCGTCGATGATGTAATACTGCGGATCGGGATTGCCGATGAGCGCGGTATCGAGCGAGCGGCAGGTCGGCGCGGAAGGATCGAACACGAAGCTGTATCCCTCTGGCAGATCGTTGGAGAGAGTACCGGGAGCCCACAGGCCGTCCTCGATCGGCTCGAACCTGCTTGCGCCGGGGAAGGTCTGATTGAAGTCGCCGCCGACGATGACGTAATTGCCTTTCGCGGCCTCGGCCTTGAGCACCTCGTACAGCATCTTGGTCTGGGCGATCTTGCCCTCGCCGTCGTCGTACGCCTCAAGGTGCAGGTTGATTATCACGAGTTCCTTGTCGCTGCCCTCGAGGGGTATGCGGTTCACGAGCAGACAGCGCTTGAGGTTGAACGCGCGTACCGGCCAGGAGAACGGGCAGGGGAGCTGTATGCGCTCGGCGCTCGTGACGGAGAGCGAGGTATAGGTCGCAAGACCGCTCATCACGCGTCCCATCATATCGGGGAACGGGATCGGCGTGAATACGGAATGGAAGTTGTAAGCGAAGTCGAAGGGAAGCCCCAGCGCCTCGCTTATCCTCACGGTCTCGTCTATGCGGTAGGAACGCTTCGAGCCGGTGTCGACCTCCTGAAGGAGATAGATATCGGCGCCGGCGGCCTTGAACTCGCCGATAAGGCCGTTAAGGTTCTTCTCGACGATCTCCTTGGAATCGGGGCGGGACTTGGTTCCGCCGTCCATGAAGAAATCCTCCTCCTCGCCGAGACCGGCATAGCCGATGTTATAGCTCATGATCGTCAGCGTGTCGCCGACCTTGACCGTCCTCGTGCCGTCGGGCGGAGTCACGGTCTCGACGTCGTCGGGCTTATACTCGAACAGAGTGAGCGCAACGAACGCGAGCGCGGCAAGCACCACGACGCAGAGAATGACGACGAGTATCGTCCTTAATACTTTCCAGAACTTTTTCATTATTCCCTCCGAAGAAATAAAATCAAGCACTTATATAATACACCGAACGCGGACGATTTGCAATTAAAATCTTGCTAAAACACGGTTTGAAGAGTATAATAAAATAAAGAAGTATACATTGATCGGAGAAAGATATGTTGATCAGTATCCTGCTGGGCGAAGGCGACCTGACATTCAAGCTTATTTACGTCGGGATGTACCTTATCGCGATAATCCTTTCGTTCAGCTTCCACGAATGGGCGCACGCGCACGCGGCGTACAGGAACGGCGATTACACCGCGAGGAACCTCGGCCGCATGACGCTCAACCCGCTTGCGCATATCGACCCGTTGGGATTCCTCATGATACTCATCGTCGGCTTCGGCTGGGCAAAGCCCGTTCCGGTGAATCCCAATAATTACCGGAAATACCGCAAGGGCGAGTTCCAGGTCAGCATGGCCGGCATATTCACGAATATCATCATCTCGCTCATCTCCGCGTTCATTTACGTCGCGGTCTATACGGCGGAGATACTTACCGGCACGGAGATCCCCGAGATGGTCTATACCTTCCTTACCATAATGGGCTATCTCAACGTAGCGCTCGCGGTGTTCAACTTCCTTCCCGTATTCCCGCTCGACGGCTTCCACCTCTTCGAGCTCCTCTTCGGCAGGAAGTTCCCCAAGGCGGTGCTCTGGATGCACAATCACGGCAGGATCGTGCTCTACATCTTCTTCGGCCTGTCGTTCATAATGTCAAGGTTCGGCGTTTCCATCGTCGGCTCGGTCGCCGAGTTCGTATTCGACGGCTTCATCCAGCTCTTCTGGCTTGTGGCGAAGATCATCATGAACCTCTTCCTGATATAATATGGAACAGCCTGAAAACAGGGGCTATCACGTCCACATAAAGCAGTTCGACGGCCCGCTCGATCTTCTCCTCTACCTGATCGAGAAGGCGGAGGTCGACATCCGCGAGGTGTTCGTATCCGAGATCACTTCGGAGTTTTTGAGTTACCTTTCGGAGCTTGACGAGCTCGACATGGACACCGCTTCGGAATTCATATCCGTCGCTGCGACGCTCGTCTATATGAAGTCGCGCTCGCTCATGCCGAAGCCGAGGCGCGACGACGAGGAGGAAGAGGAGGATCCCGGCGACGCCCTAATACGCCGCTTAAGGGAATACAAGGCGTTTAAGGAAGCCTCCGGTAATATGCGCGCGCTCTTTGACGAGGCGGCGCTCATGCGCTCGCGCCTTCCGATGGAGTACCCCCTCCCGCCGAGGGAGATAATACTTAAGGACACCACGCTGGACGGTCTCTATAACGCGCTCCTCGCCGCGCTCGGCAGGGCGGAGAGGACGGAGAGCGACAAGCCGGTAAGGTCGGTCGATGCCGACGTATTCACCATACGCGCCTGTACCGGCAGCATCAGAAAGAGCCTGAAGGCGCTCGGCGGCAGGATGACGTTCATGACCTATACCGAGGGCAAAGGAAAGCTCGAAATAATCGTCACTTTCATGGCGCTCCTTGAAATGATCAGAAGGGGCGAGATCAAGCTTCGCCAGGAAAAGGGATTCGGCGATATCGCGATAATAGAGGCAAACCTCATAACCGACGACGAGGAGATCAATTACGAGGATGAACTTGACTGATATGGAAGAGAACAGAGAGATCACGGGATCGACTGCGGAAGCGGAGGAGAAAACGACCGAAAGGCCGACAAAGGAAAAGCTCGTCGGCGCGCTCGAGAGCGTGCTTTTCGTCACGGGCGAGCCCATCCCGAAAGCGGAGGTCGCAAGGATATTCGAGCTTAGCGGTCCGGAGCTCGATGAGCTCATCGGGATCATGGAGAAGGACTATATCGAAAGGAAGCGCGGGATAAGGCTGTATTCCACGGGCGACACCCTCCAGCTCGTCACCGATCCCGGCAACAACGAGTGGCTCATAAAGCTCCTCGCCCCGCCGCAGGAGAAAAACTTGAGCGAGTCCATCATGGAAACGCTCTCCGTCATCGCCTACCGCCAGCCCGTCACCAGGGCGGACATCGAGGCGGTGCGCGGCGTCAGGTGCGAATACGCCGTATCGCAGCTAATAAAGCAGGGCTTTATAAAGGAGCTCGGACGCAAGGACGTCGTGGGCAGGCCGATGCTCTTCGGCACGACCGACGCGTTCCTGCGCAGGTTCGGACTGCACGATCTTTCGGAGCTTCCGCCCATGCCCGAAACAGAAGAAGAGGAAGAACAGTAATATAATATGAAAAAACTGATCGCCATAGACGCAAACTCCCTTCTTTTCCGCGCATACTACGCCATACAGACCGCCATGACCAGCCGTGACGGTCTTCCCACAAACGCCATTCACGGCTTCACCGCGATGCTCATCAAGCTCATCGAAATGAAGCCCGATTACATGATCGCCGCGTTCGACATGCACGGCGGCACCTTCCGTCACGATACATATCCCGAATACAAGGCGGGCAGACGCGAAACGCCCGAGGATCTTAAGCAGCAGTTTCCCGCGCTCAAGGAGCTTTTAGGCGTGCTCGGCATAAAGGTCTGCGAATGCTTCCGCTATGAGGCGGACGATATCCTCGGGACCATCTCGAACGAGGCGGAAAAAGAGGGCGTGTTCTCGCTCCTCGTCACCGGCGACCGCGACGCTCTGCAGCTCGTTTCCGAAAACACGCACGTCATGCTCACCAAAAAGGGCATCTCCGAGACCGTGGAGTATGACGAGGAGGGGCTCCTTCGCGATTACGGCCTTACGCCGAAGCATATGATCGACCTTAAGGCGCTCATGGGCGACAGCTCCGACAATATCCCCGGCATAAAGGGCGTGGGCGAAAAGACGGCGAAGGGTCTGCTCGAAAAATACGGCGACCTCGAAGGCGTGCTCGAAAACGCCGATAAAGAAAAGGGCGCTTTGCGGGAAAAGCTTCTCGGCGGCGCGGATTCCGCCCGCATGAGCTATAAGATCGGCACGATCTGCCGCACCGCTCCCATCGACGTAAAGCTTTCGGACTGCGGGTTCGATCCCCATAAGCTCGAAAACGGCGTGCCGATGCTCCTTAAGCTCGGCCTCAAGCAGAACGGCGCAAGGATAAAGGCACTCGCCGACGGCGGAAAAGCCGTGGCCGTGACGAAGCCCGAAGTCAGGGAGGAGGCTCCTTTCGTCAAGGTCGAAAAGAGGATCTCAGTCGCGGACGCGGTTTCGCTCGCCGACGCAGTCAATATAATAATGAAATGCTCCGCCGCGGCGATCCACGTCGAGGACGATATGACCGTGCTCACGGATAAGGGCGAGCTCTTCGTGATCAAGACGGGCGGCACGCTCCTCGAGCCGGGGCTCGATCCCGAGGAGATATTCCTCGCATTCAAGCCCGTTTTCGAGACCGAAACGATCAAAAAAACCGTATTCGACGGCAAAAAACTCATGAATACGCTCGCCGCGTACGGCGTTTCCCTTAACGGGCTCGGCTTCGACATAACGGTCGCGGATTATCTCGTCAACGCGCTGAACCCGGCAAAGAGCCTCGATTCGCTCGCCGAGACCCTCGGCGTAAAGGCGAACGGCGCGGAGGCGGTAAAGATACTCGCGGGCATGCTCGAAAACGAGCTAAGAACAAAGGGCGTCGAGACGCTTTACCGCGGCGTGGAGCTCCCGCTCGTCGGCGTGCTCTTCGATATGGAGAGGACGGGCTTCGCGATCGACAGGGACGAATTAAAGGCGCTCGGCGACGGTATGACCGGCAGGATAGCCGAGCTCGAAAAGAATATCTGGTCGCTCGCAGGTCACAGCTTCAACATACTCTCCCCGAAGCAGCTCGGTACGGTGCTTTTCGAGGAGCTGGATCTTCCGCATCAGAAAAAGACAAAAACGGGCTATTCGACCGACTCCGACGTGCTCGAATCATTGAAGCACATGAACCCGATCGTAGGCGACGTGCTCGAATACCGCTTTTTAACGAAGCTCAAATCGACCTTCATCGATGCGATGCTCCAAAAGATCACCGGCGACGGCCGCATCCATACCACGCTCAACCAGAATGTGACGGCCACGGGCCGCATCTCGTCCGCCGAGCCGAACCTGCAGAACATCCCCGTACGCACGGAGCAGGGCTCTAAGATAAGAAAGGCGTTCGTCGCGAGCCCCGGGTGCGTGCTCGTCGGCGCGGACTATTCCCAGATAGAGCTCAGGGTACTCAGCTCCGTATCGAATGACGAAACGCTTAAGGCCGCGTTCATATCGGGCGACGACATCCATGCGCGAACGGCGGCAGAGGTGTTCGGCGTCGACAGGAGCGAGGTCACGAAGGAGATGCGCTCCGCCGCCAAGGCGGTCAACTTCGGCATCGTGTACGGCATAAGCCGCTTCGGGCTCGCGAACCAGCTCGGCATTCCGCAGTACCGCGCGGGCGACTATATCGAAAGATACCTCGCAAGGTGCACCGGCGTACGCGACTATATGAAGAAAGCGGTGGAGGACGGCAGGGCGAACGGCTATGCGGTAACGCTCACAGGCCGCAGACGCGATCTGCCGGAGCTTAAGAGCGGCAATTACAACTTAAGATCCTTCGGCGAACGCGTCGCAATGAACATGCCCATACAGGGCTCTGCCGCGGACGTGATCAAGCTCGCCATGGTCAGGGTGCACGACGCCCTTTCCCGTGGGGGCTTCCGCGCGAAACTGATACTGCAGATACACGACGAGCTTCTGATCGACTGCCCGCTCGACGAGGTCGACAGGGTCAAAAAACTGCTCGGCGACTGTATGCTCGGCGTCCCCGTTGAGGGCGAGCTCCCCGAAACGACCGAGGTCGGGAATATGGTCAAGCTCAGCGTACCGCTCGTCGCCGACGTCAACACAGGGCGCAGCTGGCTCGATACCAAATAAAAATTCATACAAATTTTGCGCGATATTGCCGTTTTTCGGGAAACCTCACGAAAAGCGGCAATATACTTAAAAATATACAGGGAACGAATGTTTGAAAGCGAGCGGGGGAGAGGGCGAAAAAAGCCAATGTGTGCAAGGAAAAAATGGAGAAGGAACGGAGAAAGAAAACAAAGTAAAAAAACTTAAAAAAAGGTGTTGACAAAGGGTAGGGAAAGTGCTATTATACACAAGCTGTCACGAAAGCGGGGCGCAAGTTTCGGTCGTGACAAGCGGGTTTGCATTGCAGACCCGGCGACAGGACGGCAGCGGCCTGTCGATGTTCCTTGAAAACCGTATAGTGAAAAAGAACAGCACAAACGAAAGTAAGTGCACAAACGCCGAGTCCGGAAGGACTCGAGTGATTTTGAGACGACCAGCGGCCGGTCGGGAACGATCGGCTAAGTACAAAGTAAAAGAGC
>JAGACA010000012.1 GCA_017614315.1 Clostridia bacterium
CCTGTGCGTTTTACAAGAAGCATCTGCAAAGGATCAGAGAGGAAGAGAGATAGATATGCCAGAAAACGAAGAAATGAAGATAGAGTATGAAGAAAACCTGCTTAAAGAATTCGCCAAGGCCATTGCGCCGGATATCAAGGCTTTCTTTCAAAGCGACGAAGGGAGGCTGTGGTATGAGGAATGGCTCCGCGATCACACCGATTATCAAAAATAACTTTGCCCACACATTCGACTATGCTGCGGGCTTCTGTTATCATTACGGCAAAGCGAAAGAAAGGAGACGCGTATGAACATAGTCATCTACGCCCGCTTTTCGAGCTACAGCCAGACGGAGCAGTCGATCGAAGGTCAGCTGAAGGTCTGCCATGAGTATGCGGAGGCAAACGGTCATAATGTCGTCGGAGAATACATCGACCGAGCTGTTTCGGGAACCACCGACAACCGTGCCGAGTTTCAGCGAATGATAGCCGATTCGGAAAAGCACACATTTGAGGCGATACTCGTATATCAGCTCGACCGTTTTGCGAGAAACCGTTACGACAGTGCTATCAACAAGGCAAAGCTGAAGAAAAACGGCGTTCGAGTGATATCCGCGAAGGAGAACATTGCCGACGATCCTTCGGGAATACTCGTCGAAGGCGTATTGGAGAGCATGGCGGAGTATTACTCCGCAGAGCTCTCGCTCAAGATCCGGAGGGGTATGGGGATAAACGCACAGAAATGTATCTCCAACGGTTCCAATCCCGGGTTGGGTTTTAAGGTCAATCCCGATAAGACCTTCCGCGTCGACGAGGAAGAAGCGGCGATAGTCCGCGAGACATTCGAGCGATTCGCGCGAGGTCAGACAAAGGCCGAGATAATTAAGGATCTGCAGAGACGCAAGGTCAAGACCTCCCTCGGGAAGGATTTTACCTATAACAGCCTCAGCAAGATGCTCCGTAACCGTCGTTATCTCGGCATCTACATCTATGACGGCAAGGAAACACCGGGCGGAATGCCCCGGATACTGGACGACGATCTTTTTGAAAGGGTACAGGTTATGCTTGACAAAAATCTGCATGTTCCCGGACGCACGCGGGGCGAAGGTGAGTATCTGCTCACGACAAAACTATTCTGCGGCCACTGCAAGGAAATGATGACCGGTTATGGCGGTACGAGCCGTTCCGGTGCATACTATCCGTATTATGTTTGCAAGAAAGCCCGCCGTGGGAAATGCGATAAAAAGGTCATCGGCAAGCAGAAGATCGAGGACCGAGTGATCGACGCATGCCTCAGCCTTTTGACTGATGAAAACATCGCGTTCATAGCGAAGCGGGTCGCTGAGGAATGCGGAAGGGATCCGGACAGCCTGACGGTGAAATCCCTGCGCAAAGCGATACGCGAAGCCGAAACCGCGATCGATAACCTCTGGAGGATGATCGAAACCGGGCAATCGGCAGATATGCTTACCGAGCGTCTTGAGCAGCGCAAAGCGGATAAAACGGAGCTTGAAAAACAGCTTACAGCAGAGCTCAACCGCAAGGTGTATCTCTCGGAGCCTCAAGTCATGGCATACCTTGATTACATCCGCACCATGCCGCTGCTGGATCTTGAAAAGCGCCGGGCGATAATCAATATCTTCGTCCACGCCGTTTATCTATATGACGACCATTTCACTTTGATCGTCAATGCGAGCAATACTCCGCAGAGGGAAAAGGATATCCCGCTCGACGATATCGAAAAAGCCTTTGAAAATGAAGAAGAGGCTGACTGCGGCACATGTTCAGCGTTGAATGATACTGTCCCACCACAAAAAGCACAGAGCACCACAGGTGCTCTGTGCTTTTTGTCATGGCAAATATTTTTCGAACCCCTCGAGAATTTGCAAAAGCAAATTCTCAACGGTTTTGCTCACTCAACAAGACTCGAAACAAACCCCTGCGAAACCGAGGGGCATCGAATCCCCGTGCCGGATCATCTGTTTTCCCTTACTCACCCTCTCCTTTCTCGTTGAAAAACCTTCACTGATATGGTAAACTTATCCCGATGAACCTGTATCTGCTGAGGAAAGGACAATGCCGGACGCAATCGACAAATACAAGCCCGTACACAAGAGCCTGAAACTCGTCAAGGTGGACTCGAATAATTGCTTTGACATTGCGGATCTGTCGATAAGAGATGATCAAATCGATTTCGTCGCGCCGAACCAGGAAAGCATGGCTCTGGCCTTCGGAACGCTCAACGAGGGATAATACGTCGAGGAGTTCGGGATCTGCGGCGGAGACACTCCGGTCGGGTTCGTAATGATCGGGCACAATTCATTCGATTTTGAGGGCTGTCCGGACGTATATAAACACAGCTACTATCTGTGGCGGTTCATGATCGACAAGGAGTATCAGGGGCAAAGATACGGCAAAGACGCCGCGAAGCTCGTGATCGATCATATCCTCACCTTCCCGACGGCGAAGAGGATATCATCGCCACCTCGTATGATGAGGACAACGCGGTATCGATGAATCTGAGGAAATCTTTCGGATTTGTGCCGAACGGCGAGATATCAGCGGGAGAAGACGGCAGTGAAATCGTTCTTGTGCTGAAACTTAAATGATCCCTCCGAACCGCGGTCGGCGCGGCATAGGAGAAAACCATGATCTGTTGCGCGGGGCGACGTCGCGGTCACCTTCACGCCCTGATGTACGGACATAAGCGGGCAGGTCTGCAAAAAGTTTTAAGCGGCGGTCTGATATACGGAGGCGCGTCATGGGTGAAATAAAAACCGTGATCCTCGGGATCGAAAGCGAGGAAAAGCTCATCGAATTCAACAAGCTCTGCTTCCCGACGGACTTTTGGAAAAAGGAAGACTGGGACGAGCTTCTTGCCGACCCGCGCGCGATCTATTACGCGCTGCTCGACGACGGCGAGCTTGTCGGCAACGTCTTCATTTATAACTGGCAGGGCGAAGCCGACTATGTCAAGATAATGAATCTTTCGGTACGTCCGGATCACCGCGGCGCCGGTCTCGCGCACAGACTGCTCGATCACGTGACGAGCGAGATGAATAAGCTCGGTATGAAGCGGTTCTGCGGCGAGACCCGAGCCTCGAACACGGCTATGCAGAAAGTATTTGAAGACTGCGGATATCGTCTGGACAGGATCGAAGAAGGGGCTTTCGACAACCCGTCGGAGAGTGCATATAAATACGTTCTGGAGATCACTTGACCGATAACCGGCCGGTCGTTTACTCCTTCAACCGGCAGTGACGGAAAATCAGGCGTAATGACGAGGATCGAAAATGAGTAAAGTAACTGATAAAAACAGATGGTTCTACGACAACTGTGTCGCGGAAATGATACACAGAAGATTCCCCCAATACGAGGGCCGCATCGCGGTCGGGATCGCCGGCGAAGGCTCGGATTGCTTCGGATATGACGACGAGATCTCCCGCGATCACGATTTCGGAACGGGCGTCTGCCTGTGGCTCACCGACGAGGACATGGCGCGGTTCGGCAACCTGCTTTCGATCGCCTATAACGAGCTCGTCGACAGCGTCGAGCGTTCGTATCTTACGGAGAGGCTTCGCGAGCGGAGAGGCGTGATGAGCATCCGCAGGTTCTATTCCAATATACTTAACATCGAATGCGATGCGGAGACTCCCTCCCTTTCGGAGGAACAGTGGTACAGGCTCGATCATTCCTGCCTTAAAACGGCGACGAACGGGGAGGTCTTCCGCGATGATCTCGGCGTGTTCACAGCCTTTCGCCGGTATCTTATGGGCTACTACCCCGACCGCGTCTGGCGTATGCGGATCGCGGAGCAGCTGCACGAATACGCGTCGTCGTTCCAGGTGAACTACGCCCGATGCATGACAAGGCGTGACACCGTCGCCGCCGAGCTGTGCCGTGCGAGGGGGATAAGCTCTGCGATGGAGCTGTTCTTCCTGCTAAAAAGGGAGTATCCGCCCTATTACAAATGGACCTTCCGCGCGCTTGGCGAGCTGGATACGGAAGGCGCTTTGACCGCGAAGCTCCGCGAGCTTTCCGAGGAGCGCATAAGGCCGGAAGCGTGGGAGGGAACGAGATACCACCCGAACCGCCTGAACTATAAGGACAGGATCGTCTCGCTCTCGGAGGAGATCGCCTCCGAGATAGAAGAGATGCTTGCCCAAAGCGGCCTCATCAAGGTCATGAGCCGCTACCTCGAGACCCACGTCGACGCGGTGCTGAAAGGGATAAATAAAAAAGCATGAGGCAGTAAACACGCCCCCTGCGCCGTCTGGCGCAGGAGGCGTTTTGATATCTGTCTGCGGTCAGCCCTCGGAGGTATGCCCGAGCACGCCGCCGACCGGAGAGGCGTTTTCGGCTGCCTCGGCACATCTGCAACCGAAAGTTCCCCGATGCGACCGATTCTTGCCGCATTAGAAACCGATTCTTGCTTGTGCACGGGCGTCGGAGCATGTATAATCTAACCATAGGCTCCGCCGCGGCGGAGAGCGACAGCATATTATTTGTAAAGGAGATATAACATGATCAAAGACCTTGTGACCGACAAAAAGCATCTGTTCGCGGACGGCGCAAATACCGAGCTGAGAGCTCAGCTTAACCGTTCGCGCAGAGCGGTGCTCGTGAACGGCGATCTTGTGAACAACGTGCGCTCTGAAAACCTGGGCGTTTCGGCGCGCGTGTACGAGAACGGCGTGTACGGGTTCTCCTCGACAGCCGAATACACGGACGATTCCGTACGCGAGGTGCTTAAGGCGGCGTCCGAAAACGCCGCATTCCTCGCGAAGCATGCCGGCCGCGGAAAGGGCCCGCATAAGGCCATGACCGATACCGCGTGCTTCACCGCCCGCGATATAAAGGATCTTGAGCAGAGGGCGTATATAGAGTTTGCCAAAACCGTCGACGCTTACATCGCCGGTAAATACCCGGACCTCATGAGCCGCACGGTTGTCGCTATGGCGGACTCCTCCGAGAAGCTCATCGCGGTATCTAACGGCGCGGACGTTCACTGGCTCCAGCCCAGAAGCTTCATGTATATCATGCTGACTGCGGCCGGCCCCGACGGTCAGCCTGTGGAGCTTTACGACGTGATCGGCGGCTACGGCGCGTTCGACGCGAACTTCACCGATCCCTCTTTAGCATATGAACGGATCGACAGACTTTACGATAAGCTCCGTCAGAAGGTGAACGGCGTGTACCCCGAGGCGGGCGAAAAGACCGTTATATTCGGCGGCAAGCTCGCGGGCATGCTCGCGCATGAGGCCGTCGGCCACACGGTCGAGGCTGATCTCGTCATCGGCGGCTCCGTCGCGGGTCCGAACCTCAACAAGCGCGTGGGCACCGAGCTCGTGAACCTCGTCGACTTCGCCCATACCGCCTTCGGGAAACCCGTGCCACTGCCCGTATACGCGGACGACGAGGGCACCGAGGCGACCGACGCCGTGCTCATCAAGGACGGCATACTCGTGGGCTATATGAACAGCCGCGAGACCGCGGAGCGCTTCGGCATGAAGCCGACCGGCAACGCGAGGGCGTATCTGTTCTCCGACGAGCCGCTCATCCGCATGAGGAACACCGCGGTACTGCCCGGCAAGTCCAAGCTCGAGGACATGATCGCCTCCGTCGACGACGGCTATTATCTGATCGACACCAACAACGGCCAGGCGGATACGACCGGCGAATTCATGTACGGCGTGACCTTCGGCTATGAGATCAAGAACGGCAAGCTCGGCCGCGCTCTGCTCGACACGACCATCTCGGGCGTCGCTTTCGAAATGCTGAAGACCGTGGATATGATCTCCGACAGCATGACCTGGGTATCCTCGGGCATGTGCGGAAAGAAGCAGCCGATGACCGTCAGCATGGGCGGCCCGGAGATCAAGTGCAAAGTCAACATCGGCGGACGATAAGGAGGAAAGAACATGATCGAAGAATTGAAAAACACCGCTAAAAACGCCGTAGGCGTCCTTATGGGCGAAGGCGCGGACAAGGCGTCCGTCAGCGTATCCCACACCGTTACCCATGAGTTCAACGTGGACGGAGGCGAGTTCAGCCTCTTCCGCACGCTCTTCGATAAGAAGCTCGTCATGGAATGCATAAAGGACGGCCGCAAGGGCACCGTCAGTCAGAACCGCTACGACGGCGAAACCGTCGCCGCTCTCGCGTCGAGCTGCCTGGAGTCCGCCGCATCTTCCATGCCGGACGACGCATGGGACTTCGCGCCCCTTTCCGAGAACGAGGATTTCGTACTCGGCGAAGTGAAGCCCGATACCGAAAAGCTCTTCTCCCGCTGCAGAGAGCTCGTTGACGACATAAAGACACGCTTCCCCAAAATAATGACGGAGCAGATGATCGTCTGCCACAAGGAGGTCACCTCGGTAAGAGCCAATTCAAACGGCGTGCTCTTCTCCACACACAAGGGCAGTTATGAGGCAATGCTCATGTTCAGCGGACACGAAGGCGAGAAGGCGTCCTCCTTCTTTATATCGGGCGCGGCTTCCGAGAACCTCGACAGGCCGTTCATCGAGCTCGGTTCGATAGCCAAGGATCTCGAAAACGTCGAGAAGCAGATCCACACCGAGAACATCGAGGGCAAGTTCGAGGGGACTATGGTGCTCACGCCCTCCTGCACGGGCGAGCTGATCGGCGGGCTCATAATGAGCTTCGCCTCCGATCAGGGTCTCCTTTCGGGCACGAGCCCGTGGAAGGACAGCCTGGGCGAGAAGGTTGCCGACGAGCGCGTGACGATAAGCCTCGCTCCGCTCGACGGGCGCATAGTCTGCGGTGACCGTGTTACCGGCGAGGACTTCCGCGCCGAAAACTTCGACGTGATCAAGGACGGCAGGCTGAACGCCTTCGCCCTGAGTCTCTACTGCGCCAACAAGCTGGGCTTGAAGAGAGGTCTGAACGACAGTGAGAACATGATCGTCGCTCCCGGCGACAGGAGCATCGATGAGATCATTGCTTCGATCGACCGCGGCATAATCGTAGGCCGTTTCTCCGGCGGAGCGCCCGCGTCCAACGGCGACTTCTCCGGCGTGGCGAAAAACAGCTTCCTGATCGAAAACGGCAGGATCGGCCCCGCGCTTTCGGAGACGATGATAAGCGGCAACATGGCGGCTATGCTCAAAAACCTCCGCGGCGTCTCGAAAGAACAGGTCGCGGACGGCGCCACCGTACTGCCGTACATGGCGTTCGACGGCATCACCGTTTCGGGCAAATAAAGACGCAGGAATAAAGATCATAAAAGCCCGTCGGCCCTTCCGGGCGGCGGGCTTTGTTTTGCGCGGGTTGAAAAACGGGCCGGGATATGGTAAGATTTCTCCGTAATAACGTATCGGGGGTAAATGTTATGGCAAGGTTTTGTACGAACTGCGGGGCGGAGCTCTCCGCGGACAGTCTGTTCTGCGGCAAATGCAGTGCGCGGGTCACGGCTCCGCAGGCCGCGCCGTCAGGCGCGTACGTAAAGACGCGCACCATGGCGGAGGCGGCGGAGATCGCCATATCGCTGAACGCCGCCGGCAAATGGAGCTATTGGAGCTCGCCCAAAAAGTTCAGGAATATTCCGTGGAATCTTCGCTCTTTCGCGGAAAAGGAGGACAGGCGCCTCGGAAGGCTCGGCGACCGCGGGGGCATGCTCTATTACGTCGTATCCCCCTTCGGCTCTTTGGGACAGGTGTACGCGGACGAGATGAACGGTGGAAAGCCCGTCCTCGAATGGCTCTACTACGTCCCGGGCGAGGGCGAAGCCGGTCTCCCCTCCTCGCCGGAAAAGCTGTAATGCTTTTTGAACAAAAACCGCTTCGAAGAAGCGGTTTGTTTTTTATTCGCGGTGTTTTTTCAGGCTGTCGAGCAGCGTCTTCATGCGCGCGGCGTCCCGGTCGGTCGGGGCTTCGGTCATGTTGTAGCGCGCCTGTTCGTAGATATCCCTGAATTCCGAAAGGTCGCCGCGGTTCACGCGGAGCGCCTTTTTGGTGCGGTCGTTTATGTTGCCGCAGGTGTCGGACGGCTTGATGCGTACCGGCACGCGGCGCAGGAAGCGCAAAAACTCGGCGTAGAGCCAGCGTATCCTGACGCGGGGATCGGGGCTCCGTTTCTTCGGCTTATCGGCGCGGTCCTTTTCATCCTCGTCGTCCAGCGCCTCGCGGATCTCGTTGGGGTATCCCCTTCCGCGGGAGCCGCCGCGGTCGCGGAGCTTCTTTATGAGCTTCCTCAGCTCAATGACGAGTATCACGATCAGCACCGCAGCCGCGATGCCGATCATTATGTAGACGAGCGTCTTATAAAGGCCGGTCTCCGCAGCCTCGTCGATCTTATACGACTCCGGCTCCAGCTCGGTGACCATGTTCGTCGGCAGAGGCATGAGGTCCTCGTCCGGCACCGGCGTGAGCTCGGGCTTGGTATCGTCGAACAGGGGCTTTTTGTTTGCCATGAGATCGAGCAGGCGATTGATCGCCCATAAGATCCAGCGGAACGCGGGGCGAACGACCTTGTTCATCAGCCAGACCAGCACATCGTGAAAATACGGGCTGACGACGAATACCGCGGTAACGGCGGAGGCGTATATGACCACGTCGCGGAGCTGGCGGCGGTTGAAGGCCTTTTCGTTGACGCTGCCCTGCATGCCGCGCAGGCCGCGCAGGAGGAGCACGCCCGTCATGAGCGTGATTATCGCTATGGGGATTATGCTGTCGAACGCCTTCCTCACGCGCTCCGTTTCGGCGGGCAGCATTATCTCCTCGGTAATGCCGATGAGTATCGAGAAATACACCGACGCGATCAGCGCGATCATGGCTATCACGGCGAAGCGGAATTTCGCGGCGAAATCATCGTGCGTCGTCCTGTGCTTGAGCGTGCTCATGAACAGCGCCGCGGCGAGCATGCCCATTAAATGCGCGAGATAATGAGCAACCGCGCACCTGAAAAGGAGCAGGAACAGGCAGCCCGCAAGGGCGGCGAGCACTCCGAGCAGCGCGAAGAGCGCTTCCCTTCCCGCGAGCTTCGGCATCGCATACGGCAGAAGCATGATGAGCAGGCCGAAATAGAGGCATGTGAACGCGGGGAGCGGCACGCCCTTCCCTGTTATGAGCGCGGCGATCAGCGCGAGCACGAGATATACGAGCGAGGTCGAAAACGCGGTGCGGAAGAATCTGTTCATACTGCCTGATCTCCTTCCGCGTCTGTATCGGAGGCCTCCTCCGGGGGCATGAGCTCGTCCGCGAACAGTGTCACGACCTCGTCGCCCGTGTATTCGCGCGCCATTTCGATCGCATTGCGGACCTGATCGTCCTTATTCGTGGATACCAGTATGATCCTGTCCCTTTGATCGGAATCGGAGCAGACCTCGCGCATGAGCTGTTCGACGGAGCAGACATAGCCGTTTCCGGCGGAGCCGAGCGCATAGAGTATGCGGCTGAACGAGCCGCCCATGCCGCCGGAGCTCGAGAACCTGACGGGCTCGTTCGATATCGTGGCGTTGGTGATCAGGCGGTAGCCGATAAGCCGCTTCTCAAGCGTCTCGCACAGGGTGCGGACGAGCGAGAAGCAGAACTCCTGCCTGTCGTGATGGGAATCGAACTGGCCGTGGAACTGCGTGTCGAGGACTATCGTGAGTGTGTACTGCCACACGGGATCGAACTGCTTTACTATCAGCTTGCTGCGGACGGCGGTCTGCGTCCAGCTGATCTGCCGCATGGGCTCCCTGCCGGTATAGTCCCTGTATTCGTTTACGGAGATGGGATCTTCGAGAAGCTGCTTTCTCATCGCGATCTCGTCGATCGCGTTCGTGAACGCCTTTATCAGATCGTCGTTTTCGATCTTCGGCGGGTACACAACTATTCTGGCGTCATTGTCCCTTCTGAACCTGTACTCGTGCAGGCCGAGGAAATCGCCTGCGTTGAAATCCGCAAAGGAGAAGCAGTACTCCCCCCGCTCGGATATGGACGCGCGCAGATAGCGCTTGACCTGCTGGCGGCCGCGGATTATGACCGTGCTGTTATAGATGCGGTGCTCCTTCGTAAGCACTTTTACGTTGTACTGTTCCGCCTCCAGCACCTCGAGCTTCATGGGAAAATGCTCCTCCACGCGCAGAGACGGCGACGGGGCGTGACCGCGGTTCGACACGGTGCTGTAGACGAGGAACGCCTCCCCCGGCTCGCACGCGCGGACCGAAGGCCTGCATTCATAGCCTATTTCCCGGCAGTTCTGCGCGCGCCAGACGGAGTACCTCTGAATGGCGAGCGCGACCAGTATGACGATTATAAAAAGCAGCGGCATATGAGCTTGCGAATTCAGATCATTCCTCTGTGGGAACTGCTACGCCCTCCAGCATCGTCCTGAAAGTCTCTTCCGATTCCATACTGCCGACCGCAGTCCTGTAATGCAGTCTGTGCGCGAGGACGTACGGCGCGAGCATCTTAACGTCGTCGGGCGTGACGAAGCCGCGTCCGGAGAAGGCGGCGTACGCGCGAGCCGTCCTGCAGAGCGCTATCGTTCCGCGGACGGATGCGCCGATGTTGAAGCGGGAATCGTTCCTGGTCCTGTCGACGATGTCCATGATATAGTTCATGACCGCGTCGCTTATCGAGACGGAGTCGAGCTCGGCACGGAGCTTGAGCGTCTCCTCCTCGGAAACGACGGGCTCTATGCCGGCGATGATGGTCTCGGTATCCTGCCGGAGCGCAACGCCGATCTCCTCGCTGCGCTGCATGTAGCCGAGCTTGATCCTCATCATGAAGCGGTCGAGCTGCGCCTCGGGCAGCGGGAAGGTGCCGAAGGATTCGATCGGGTTCTGCGTCGCCGCGACCATGAAGGTGCTGCCGA
Source organism: Clostridia bacterium (assembly GCA_017614315.1). Classification (GTDB taxonomy): domain Bacteria; phylum Bacillota; class Clostridia; order Christensenellales; family CAG-138; genus UBA3857. The sequence continues at coordinate 10,800 of JAGACA010000012.1, forward strand.
GTTCGCGCGTCACGCCGTCGACGGAGACCTGACGCTCCGCCATGGCCTCGAGAAGGCTCGACTGGGTGCGCGGAGTCGCGCGGTTGATCTCGTCCGCGAGCACCATGCTCGCAAACACGGGGCCGGGGCGGAACTCGAATTCGCCGGTTTTCAGATTATAGAAATTGATGCCGGTAACGTCGCTGGGCATTACGTCCGGCGTAAACTGTATGCGCTTGAAGCTGCCGCCCGTCGCCCTTGAGAACGCGCGGAAAAGCATCGTTTTGCCGGTGCCGGGGACGTCCTCCAAAAGAATATGACCGCCGCAAAGATAACAAACGGCGATCAGGGTGATCTCATTTTTCTTGCCGACAATGGCCCTGGAGCAGGCATCGACGATGCGGTCGCGATAGGAAACGAAATCCTGAACTGACATAAATAACCTCCGAAAGGGAAATGCTTAAGATGACTTTATTGATTATACTGTCCAAAGGCCGTTATGTCAAGCCGCGGGGGTTCAGGCCTTCAGGTTCCCGTACACGTGTATGAAATGCACCGCGAGGAACGCGAGCCCCAGCACGGCAAGGGGATGATTCCGTCTCCACAGGCCGATCGCCGTATAGTATAACGGCGGCAGGATCACGATGAACAGCATCATCACGAACACCGTCCTGAGCCCCGAAAAATACAGTCCCCAGCCCAGAAAGTTAAGGGCTAAGATCGCCGCCGCGGCTGAAAAGAAGAGCTTTTCGCGCCCGGTCGATACGGAGAACGGCTTCGCGTCCCCGTGCACGATGAATATCATCACGGCGACGCAGAGCGAGCCGAGTATCTTTTCGATCACGTCGAGCGCCGCCGAGGTCTCGGTCATCTCCATTACGGGATTCGTTTCAAGCCTGAAAAGAGGCATTATCAAATAAGGGATCTCCTGCAGTAAGAACGCAAGGATCCCCAACGCCCAAAATCCGAAATATTGCTTTTTTATTATCCTGAACCAGCGAACCATCCTCTTCTTCTCCCGATGCTTACCGTCATTCGTTTATCCCGAGCTCTTTTTTCGCTTGCTTCGTCGGTTTGAATGCCTCGATCTCCTTTTCGGTAAACCGGATGAGCTCGTCCGCGCCGGTTTTGACCTTCCGCGGAAGGCGGTTGAGCTTCGGATACCCATAGCAGTCGAAAGCGATATGCGGCCCGACGAGCGAGCCGGGCTTTACATCGTGCGAGACCAGGTACGCGAACGACAGCGAGGACTTCTCCGGCGAGTTGAAAAACGGCCGCGCTGCGCCCGAGATGCGGGTCGCCCACGCCCCGAGCGCGTTGAGCCCGAGCGGCGTTACGGCGACGCCGGGATGGTTCATCTCGACGCGGATGTTGCTTCCCTTCATCCTTTCAGCCAGCGCATAAGTGTATCTCGCGAGGCAGACCTTCGAGCGGGCGTAGACGGCGAGGCTGCGCGGGTTCTTCGTCATGAAGAAATCGTCGTAATCGACCTTGCCCGCGATCTTCGTTACCACCGATACCGTGTTGACGTACAGGACTTCGTGTGAAAGGGCGGTCAGATACGGCATGAGCTTTTCGGTCAGGTAATACACGCCTATGTAGTTCGTGCCGATGACGAGGTCGAAGCCGTCCTCGGTCTTTTCCCCCGGATGATGGAACGCGCCCGCGTTGTTCACGAACGCCCATACGTCCGTCCCGCTCTCCTCAAGCCCGTCAACGAATGCGTCGATGGAGGCGAAGCTCGCCATGTCGAGCTTCATCACCTTTACGGATGCGTCCGGGCGATCAATCAAGAGCTCGTCCCGCGCGGCGTCGGCCTTTTTCTCGTTTCTGCAGGCGAGTATCACGTCGGCGCCGAGGCATACAGCGGTTTCCGCGGTTTTGAAGCCCACGCCGCTGTTCGCGCCCGTCACGACGACGGTTTTCCCTTTAAGCGACACGCCGCAGTTTTCTTTAAGCCATTTTTCGGTTTTTTCGGAAAGACTCATATATCGGTACCGATCCCTTTTTATCACAGCTTGAGCTCGAATACGCCGCAGAAGTTGTCGTAAGCAGGTTTTTCAATACGGGTCTGCATTTTACGCACCATAGTTTCCCCTTGGATCCAGGATGATTCATATCGTCAAAACGAGCTCCGACTCGTCCTCATCCTCTGCTCCCGTCGCGCGAAAGCCCATTTTCTCGTAAAGCTTTCTTGCGATGGGGTTCCGCTTGTTGACGGTCAGGGCGACCCTGTTCGAATCGCCGAACGGCTTCGTCCTGATAAAGTCGAGCGCAAGGCGGAGCGCCTCTTTGCCGAAGCCGCGCCCCTGCTCCTTTTCGTCGATCATCATGTGCCAGATATCGTACTCGGGCACGTCATAGTCGTATATCACCATGACGTAGCCGACCATCTTACCGTCCGCGTATATCCCGAACGGCCGGCACTGATCCCTGTAAACGTACGCCTGCGCGAGGCTCCGTATCGGGTGGGACACGAAAGCCTCCTGCCCCGGCGCAAGTTTAAGAGCGAACGCGTCAAGGAAGTTTTCCTCCGTTATGGGCCTGAGCTCGACCATGTCTGCCTCCCCAAAAGCGCCGTCCGGCCCCGCCGGATACGGCCTGTTCCGGTAAGATTATAACCCCCCGCCGAGGCGCGGTCAATGATTAAAACCCGCATCAGACCTTCGGGAGCGATTTGTGCATAAGGTATCTGTCGCCGTCGTCCCTGAAAACGGAATAGCCCTTTCTTTCGTAAAGGCGGAACGCCCGCACGTTCGATTTCGCGACGTGGAAAACGACGTCGGGTATCCCCAGTTCCAGCGCGTATGTCTCCGCAAGTTCAATGAGCGCGGAGCCTACGCCCCGTCCCCTGTGAGCCGCCGTGACGGAAAGGTCGTCGAGATAGACGTAGCCTTCCGCGCGGTACACCTCGACGGAGAGATAGGCTATGACCTCGCTCCCGAGCTCCGCGGCGTAAATCAGATCCTCGCGGTCCGAAAAGAACTTGTCGAGGTACCCTTCGGGGTAGCCCTCCGCATCGTCGGCGCCGCAGACGGAGCGGAGCATCTCCTTGAAAAGCTCCCGGATCGCCGCTTCGTCCTCGGGCGCCGCAAGCCTTATTTCGTACCGTGCGCCGTTCATTTTTCTTCTCCTGCGGACCGTTTCAGCTCAAACCAGTCCTCTTTCGTCATCAGGTTCACATGACCCTTTCGCGTCTCGCCCATCTGCCTGACGGGAACGTCGTCCGTCGTCCACTGATACTTGAACCCCAGCTTTTCCTGAACGCGCTTCGACTTTTCGTTGCCGTCGTAATAGCCGCACCACACGCGCTCGAGCTTAAGATCCTCGAAGGCGCGGCGGAGAAGCTCGCGCGCGGCCTCCGGCATTATGCCGCGTCCCCAGTAGGGCACGCCCAGCCAGTAGCCGAGCTCCGCCTCGTCGTCCTTCACCGCAAGATCCGTCCTGTTAAGCCCGATGCTGCCTATGAGGCGTCCGGTCTCCTTAAGGACTATCGCGTACGATTCGGGAACGGCAAGGAGGACATCGCGGATTATCTGTCTTGACTGCTCTGCGTTCTCATGAGGCGGCCATCCCGCCGCGGGTCCCACGCGGGGATCCTTTGCGTATTCATAACACGCTTCCGCGTCCGATTCGTCCCACGGACGGAGCATCAGTCTTTCGGTGTACAGGATCATACCGTCGCCTCTGTTTTTTCTTCTTTTGCCGTCGCTTTGAGCGTATATGTCGCGCCCCAGTTTTTCAACACCTCGACCGACGCGAAGCCGGCCTCCATTAGAGCTTCCGTTTCGTGTCCGACGGTCAGGGGCGTGTCGTAATGATAAAACTCTCCGTCCCCGACGCTCTGTTCCTTTTTAAGGCGGACGAGCTCCGCGCGGCGCGAACGCTCCTCCTCTTCGTTCAAAGCAAAGCAGTCCGTCAGTATGAAGTACCCGCCGGGCTTCAGCGCCTTCCGCACCTTTAGGTAAAGGGGGATCTTTTCCTCTTTCGTGAAATGATGGAGCGATTCTGCCGACACCGCCGCGTCGAAGGCGCTCTCACCGAAGGGCACGTCGAAATACGAGCCGAGTATCAGCGTCATGGACTTGTCGGGGAACTTTTTTCTAAGCTCGCCGAGCATGCCCGGCGCAAGATCCACGCCCATAATATGCGCCGTGGGCTCGATCGCGAAATAAGGATCGAGCTCCAGTCCCGTGCCGCAGCCGAGATCGAGTACGCGCGCGCCGGGAAAGCGCGGCAGGCATTCCGCGGTGAAGGGATAGAATTCCCGCGCGGAATCGATGGTCGTGAGCTGATGCTCCTCGTATCCCTCCAAACGGGAATCGAAGAATTCCCCCATCTTTTCAAGCATTTTCGTTACCTCAAACGATTTTTTCGTATGTCGGGGATCGGGCTCAAACGCTGAGGATATATGTCAGCGTGTCCCTGCCTCTGGAGTTTTTGCAGACCTTTCCGTCCGTCTTAAAGCCGAGCTTTTCGTGCAGCGCGATGCTCGCAGCGTTGTCCGCCCTCACCTGATTGCGGACAGTCCCGTATCCGCGTTCCCGGGCGATACCGACGGCGAGCCTCACGCCTTCCGAGGCGTAACCTTTACCCCTTTCGTCGGGGAACACCTCCGCGCCGATCGAGGCCTCGCTCTCCGTCTGCTCATAAACCGAAACGCAGCCCACGACCGCGCCGTCCGCGGTTATCGCGAACATGCCGAAATACCTGCCGCGGTACTTTTCCGTTTCCCACGCCTCGATCATCCCGCGCACCTCCTCAATGGAGGCGTCGGGATACATTTTTTCGCGTATTTCCGCTGCGTCGCCGTATGTGAACCGACGAAGTCCTGTCATTTTCCCTCCGCGGGCGGTCGTTTTTCGGACGCGCCGTCCTCTTTGACCGGTACCCAGATGGATACCCGCATCTCGTCCGAGCCGTCTTCCGGCGGGAGGTACGCCTCTATGTCGTACTCCCCGGCGACGGAATACCCCTTGAGCGCGGGCAGCCATTCCGACCAGATCTTCGTGTTCGTGTCCTGCAGGGTCTCGATAGTGCAGGGGAACTCCGCCCAGAGACTTTCGGGTATCACGCGGGTCTCGCAGCCCTCGGGGATATCCTCCCACGGGAAATACAGATCCGCGATCCAGTAATCGAACTCATTGTTCTCCATATCGACGCAGAGTCCGAAGGTGCCCATAACGGGACGCTTTTCGCCCTTTGAGAGAAGCTCATCCCAGAACTTCGGTATCTCCCGGCAGCTCGTGTCCGAGTTAAAACGCCTCTTGATACCGACGACAGTGAACTGCGCCCTTTTTACGATACGATGATCCGACATGATACTGACCTCCGAAAGATAATGATGACCGGCGGCTTTTTTCAGATCCGCTTTTCCAGCTCGTACGCCGTGTGTCCCTTGGGATAGTCGGGAAGCTCGCCCCTTGCCGTGTAACCGCTCTTGAAGAAGAAGCCCGAGACCCAGTCGCAGCAGTATGAAGTGATGACGTACGCGCCATTTTCCTTTGCCTCGCGCTCGATCTCACGCAGGAGATACGCGCCTATCCCGCGGCCGCGATACCGCTCGTCTACCCATATGCCGTCCAGGTCGGCGCAGTCTTTTCCGTCGACGCCGGCGATCACGGCGGCGATCATGCTGCCGTCCTTATCGACGAGCTTTTTGCTGAGCGTGATGTATTCGTGCTTGTCCGGCACGACGTCGACGCAGAACCGATCGAGCCCGCTGTCGATGATCGCAGCGTCATCCTTCCCGCCGGGCTCGACCTTATACCTGCCATCGGCGGTGTTGTCCGTGGGTATGTAATCGGGTCTATCCCCGTCAAGCCTTTTCGACAGCGACCAGCTGACGTGCCCCATCGGTATGTCGCGGTTGACGGTGAACACCTTAAATCCGTGCTTTTCGTAGAGCGGCCTTGCCATGTAGTCCGCCGTGCCGAGGCACAGGTAATAGCAGCCCTTCTCCCTTGCGGCGTTTTCCGCGGCGCGGATAAGCATGGAGCCGAGACCGTGATGACGGTATCTTTCGTCCACCCAAAGCTCGGCGAGCACCGCCCTGCCCCATTCGTGGATGTTCACTATGCATCCGCCGATGACGTTTCCCTCCTCGTCCGCGGCCTTAAAAACGAGCGACTCCTCCTCGGTATGCGGGAAGGCGGGCGCCATCGTGTCGGCGTATTCGATTATCTTCTTATTGACGAGCTCTTCCTCGTCTTCGGTAAGGGGTATCTGTTCGTGGTCCATATCAGTCTTCACCCGTTTCATTTATCCGATCCTGTTATAGTCAATAGTCGGTTTTCTGACCTATCGTTCCGCGTACCGCCTGTTCAGATCAGTGTGACGAGCTCCGAGCACAGACGTACGAGATCGTAACGCACTCCTTCGCGGCTCCGCCATTTTCTGCCGTCCCAGTCCTCGCCGGTCAGGTCGTCGCCGCCGTAGATCAGCGCGCCGTACGCGAAACCGCGGAATATCGAAACGGCAATGCATCCCGCCTGCTCCATCTCGACGATCTTCGCGCCCTCGAGCTTTCTTTGCTCGATGCGATCCCTTGTCTCGCGGAAAATGGCGTCGGTCGTCCATACGAGACCGCGGAGATACGGCACTTCTCTCTTGTCGAGATACGCGGCGATCCTTTCCGTGACCGCGGGGTCGGAGTAAACGACCCGCGATGCGGGCAGATAATGATACGAAAGGCCGTCATCCCTGATGGCTCCGTCCACGACCAGCACTCGGCCGACCTCGATCGAACGGTCAAGCACTCCGCCGCCCCCGCAGAACATCGCCTTTTGTATCCCCATCGCGTGGAACAGGTCGAGGTTGCCGCCGCACGCGGCGCTCCCGACCTGCCCGAGCGTGAGCAGTACGTCGGGCTTGTCCGTAAAGCGGTAAACGGTAAGCGGGTTCTCCCCGGGGATTATCATTTCCTCGGTTATCCTTCCCTGCGCGAGCAGTTTTTCGATCACCTCCGGGAAGAACGTTATGACCATCTTATCCGCGCCGAACCCATCGCCCGCGAAATGCTCTGGGTTGAGCTTGGCGGTCGGATCGTCGTCGAATTCCAGTATCGGCCATTCGTTTTTATGAAGCATGGTTTTCTCCTGTTCGATATAGGTGTGTCCGCGGCGTTACCTTTCGAAGATCTTCAAGAGCTTCATCTTGGTCTCGCCGGCCTTGCCGGTGTAGGGGTGCTCGCGGAGGGGCAGATTCATGCGCGTTTTGCCCGTGAGCACGGCCTGCGGGTGTGTGAATTCCCTGAACCCCCACACGCCGTGATACGCGCCCATGCCGGAATGTCCCGTGCCGTTGAAGGGCACGCCCTTGACCATCATGTGGACGCAGACCTCGTTTATGCAGCCCCCGCCGAACTGTTGGGTGCTCATAACGCGCCTTGCCCATTTCTTATCCGACGTGAACACGTACATCGAGAGCGGATGCTCGCGCTCCGCGATCACGCTGAGCAGCGCTTCGACCTCCTCGTCCTTATACGGCACGACGGGGAGCAGCGGACAGAAAAGCTCGTGCTTTACGATATCCTCGTCGACGCCGACGGGGTATATGACCGTCGGCGAGAAGCGCACCTCGGCGCGGTCGCCCGTGCCGCCGAATACGACCCTGTCGGAATACTCGGCGGTCAGCCTTTCGCATTTGTCGTACACCTTTTCGGTGATGAGCTTCGGGTATTCGGGGTTGAGCTCGGGCTTTTCGCCGATCTGGCGGACGAATTCCTTTTTAAGCTCCACGACGAAGGGCTCCGCGATCTCCTCCGCGACCGCTATCTGGTTTATGTTTATGCAGATCTGTCCCGCGTTGCACAGCTTGAAGAACGCGATCTTGCGCGCCGCGTCCTTAATATCCGCATCCTTCCTTATCACGCACCAGTTGCCCGTTTCGCCGCCGAGCTCCAGCGCGACCGAGGTGAGGTTGTGAGAAGCCTTCTCGAGCACGTGCTTCGCGACGGCGGGAGAACCGGTGTAGAATATCTTGTCGAACCTCTCCTCGAGGCACATATCCGCGACGTCGTGACCGCCGTCGATGACGGTGACGTATTCCTCGGGATACACGTCCGCGATCAGACGCTTTAAGGCTTGGGTGCTCGCCGCAGATTTGGAGCTGGTCTTCAGAACGGCGGTGTTCCCGCCCGAGATGCTCGCCGCGAGCACGCCGAGGGTGAGGAGTATCGGGAAATTGAACGGGCTTATTATGAGCGAAACGCCGTACGGCATCTTATAGACGGTGGTGTTCGTGCTCGGGAAGCACATCAGCCCGCTGTAATGTCTCTCCGGCCGCGCCCATTTCCTTATTCCCTTAAGTATCTCGTTGACCTCGACGACGACGGGGCCGAGATCGCAGAGATACGCCTCGGTCTCGCTCTTCCTCAGATCCTCGTAAAGCGCCTTTTGGAGATCCTCCTTGTGGTCGATCACGGCCTTTTTGAGCTTTTTTAGCTGCTCTATGCGAAAATCCACGCCGAGCGTCCTGCCGGTTTTGAAAAACGCCCTCTGCTTTTCGACTATTTCGTGTACGGTCTCCTGTGTGTAAGTCATATGGCTGTCCTCCCTCTCTTCAGCTGTCCGCGTTCCCTGCGTTCTTTTTCCTTTCGAGGAACCTCAAAAGCATTTTGTGCTGACTCTTTAAGTACAGGCTCCTCACAGGGGGCAGCAGGTTCATCAGGAACCTGCTCGGCAGGTAGATCGGGCAGGGATAGACCTGTTTTTTACCCTTTTCCGCGCCGCGTATCGCCGCCTTCGCCACCGCCTCCGCCGTCTGCACGGGGAAGGGCTGCTCGACCTTCTGACCCGCGCCGCCGACCTCGAAGAAATTGGTCTTTGTGGACACGGGATAGACGCAGGTGATCTTAATGTTCTTCGGCGATTCGATCCTTATCGCCTGCTGAAAGCCCTTCATGGCGAACTTCGTCGAGGCGTAGAGCGCATAGCCGGGGAGAGCCATCTCGCCCATGGCGGATATGGTATAAACCAGACGCCCCTCGCGCCCGTTGAGGTGGTTCAGGTATTTGGAATAGCTGTACATGCAGGAGAAGGTGTTGAGGGCGAAGATCCTTTCGATCCTTCCCCAGTCCTCGTAATCATAGCGCTCGTAATATGGCGCGCCGGCGTTGCAGATGATAACGTCGATCAGGTCGAAGTCCTCCTCCGCCTTTTTGAAGAGCGCGTCCACGCCCTCCTGCGTGCTGAGATCGCATGGGAAGAGCGTCACGTTCTCGCCGAAGCCCGTGAGCTTGCCTATGCTGCGGCTGGCGGCGATTATCCTGTTGCCGTTCTCGGGCGCGGCGAGCATCTCGAGCATGGACTTGCCTATACCGCTGGACGCGCCGGTGATGACGATACTGCTGTTTTTGATCATATGTCCGTTCCTCTTTCCTGTCGGTCAATGCTTATATGAAATGTCCTGAACAAGCTCGTAAGCCTGCTTTATTACCGTTTTGAGGCTGCCTACCCTGTCGCAGTCGCCCACGAAATACACTTCAGGCGAGCCCTTTTTGCGCTTTTTGTCCTTCAAAGCCGCGAACCTTTCGTCGGGCGCGTAACCGACCGACAGTATCACGCTGTCGGCGGGGATCGTCTTCACGCCCTCCGCGGTCTTTATGACCACGCCGTCCTCCGTTATCGAATCGACCGTCGCGGAGAGGTATGCGGGCACGTTGTGATAGCGCAGGAGCTCGCGGAGCATGGACGAGTTCGCCATGCAGATGCCGCGCGCGCCGACGAGGTGCTCCGTCATTTCGACGATCGCGGGGCGTTTCCCGCGGAGCGCGAGCTCGTACGCGATCTCGCAGCCCGTGAGCCCGCCGCCGATTATGACGACGCTGTCGCCGACTTCCGCCCTCCCGTCGAGGAAGTCCGCCGCGCTGACGGCGCGCTCCGCGCCGGGGACCCTGAGCGTCCTCGCATGGGCGCCGGTCGCGATCACGACAATATCCGCTCCGAGGCCGTCTATGTCGGTCGTCTCGGTATTCATATGCACGACCGCGCCGCATTCACCGAGCTTCCTCCGATACCATTCGAGGAGCTCCCTGTCCTTTTCCTTGAACGACATCGCGGCCGCCGCGTTGAACACGCCGCCGAGCCTGTCCGACCTTTCGTAAAGGTCGACCTTGTGTCCGCGCGCCGCAGCCTGTATAGCGGTCTCCATGCCGCCTATGCCGCCGCCGATGACGGCGATCTTTTTGGGCTTATCCGCCGGGGTTTTTTTGTATTTAGTCTCGTTGTTAGTCCAGGGGTTGAGCACGCAGCGTCCCATCTCGACGTGCATGGGATCGATATCCGTGCCCCTTCCGTTCAGACCGTTGAACGGCAGGCACGCGCCGTGACAGGCGATGCAGGGACGCACGTCCTCAAGGCGGCCTTCCATGATCTTCGTCACGTATTCCGGATCGCAGAGGAGCTGGCGGCCGACGCCCATGGCGTCGATGCGTCCCGCGGATATCGACTCGGCCGCGGCGAGGGGCTGCATGCGTCCCGCGCAGACGACGGGCCTGGTCGTGAATCTCTTGATATGCTCCACGTACGAAAGGTTCATGTTGAGCGGCGCATAAACGGGGGGATGCGCCCAGAACCACGCGTCGTATGTGCCGTTGTCGCAGTTGAACATGTCATAGCCCGCTTCCTCGAGGAGCTTTATCGCCTGCTCCGATTCCTCCATGGTGCGGCCGACCTCGGCGAACTCCTCCCCCGGGACAGCTCCCTGATTGAAGCCGCGGGTCATCGACCTTACGGAATAGCGCAGGGATACGGGGTAATCCTCTCCGCAGGCCTTTTTTATCTCCTTAACTATATCGCACGCGAAGCGCAGACGGTTCTCGAGCGAGCCGCCGTACGCGTCGGAGCGGTGATTCGTATAGCGCATCGCGAACTGATCGAGGAGGTATCCCTCGTGCACGGCGTGTATCTCCACGCCGTCGCAGCCGGCCTCTTTGCACCGGAGCGCCGTCTGACCGAAGGCGTATACGAACTCGTTTATCATCTTTTCGGTGAAATGATCCATGGCGACGTCCGGATCCCATACGTTGGGCTCGTCCGGATCGGGCGCAGACCACCACCATTTGGTCATTATGAAAGGCGAGGAGATCTTTTTCAAGAACCCCTTCCTGACGAACGGGCGGAGCATCGGCGGCAGGAGCATAGACCTGCCGGAGCCCGCGCTTATCTGGAAGAACACCTTCGCGCCGCTTTTGTGTATGTCGTTGATGACCGGCTTTACCTTGTCGAATACCTCGGGGTGCTTATATACCCATTTTTTGCCTATTATGCTGATGAGCGGGATGAGCCCCGGTATGAAAAGGCCGACATTGTTGTCCTTACGGTCGGCGTAGAATCTGTCGATCCCATTGACGTAGCCCGTCTTCGCCTCCCACTGGATCATGTTCGTCCCCTCCATGGGCAGCATGACGATGCGGTTCTTGATCTCAACGTTCCCGATCTTCCACGGCGTGAACAGCGGTGCGTACTTCGGATCCATAAGCCCCCTCCGGAAATGTGTTTATTTGATGACTATCTGTTCTAAAAGCTCGCTCAGCGTCTTTTCGTGATCTTCGCCGATAAGCACAGCCTCTTCGCCGAAGCGGCGTATGAAGGCGCGGTTGTCCTCCTTTAAGCGTTCGGCGGTGCAGCAGGAGTCGTCTTTCCTCCGCTCAATGTCGGAGGCGTGTGAAACGATCTCGTCAAAGCGGCTGTCGATATACCCGTCCGTCATGGCGAGGCAGACAGCGCGGATCGAATCAAGATACTCTGCGCCGAAATAACTCCGCCAGTCGGCGGGGACGTAGCAGCCCTCGACTATAAGGCTCTGTCCGTTTTCGACCGCGGTCTTTATCATCTCCGCGACGATCGGCCAAAGGTATCCCGTAAGCTTATCGTCGTCCTCGGGCGTGAGGTCGGTGTTCCCGCTTCGTATGAGACCCATCTTGAGGTGGTCGATCGAGAGATACGGTACTGAATACCTTTCGAGCAGCCTTTGGGCGAGGAGCGTTTTGCCCGTGTGGGACGCGCCGGTTATGATTATCACCATGTTTGCCTCGCAGCTTCTTCGGGCGGCGGAAAAAGCCGCCCCGATATCTTCAGAAACAAGTTTACCACACGGACGGCGCCGATTCAACAGGTAAAAGCTTTGTGATTGAATCCTTCGGAAAAACATGGTAAAATCGTTTCGTAAAAACCCTTTCGCGGAGGAAGAGAAATGACGATACTGATCATTAGGCACGGCGAGTCCGAAGCGGATATACTCAACGTCCACGAGGGCAGAGCCGATTTCGGGCTTACCGAAAGAGGACACCGCCAGGCGGAGGCCATGGCGGAGTTCGTCGCGGACTCGTTCAAGCCGACGGCGATCTATTCGAGCCCGCTTAAAAGAGCCGCGCAGACCGCGGGGCATCTTTCGGAAAAGACCGGCGTCGAGATCGTTTTCGATCCCGACCTGATGGAATTCAACAACGGTCTGCTCGCAGGGCTCTCGTTTGAAGAGGCGGACAGGCTGTATCCCAAGGTGGAAAACCTGCCCATAGACCGGGCAGTCTACGGGCAGGAGTCGCAGGTCGAGTTCCGCGCGAGGGCGGAGCGCGCGCTTGGCAGGATCCTTTCGGAGAACGGCTCCGACGCAGTGGTCGCCGTCGTGACGCACGGCGGAATGACGAATCAGCTCTACGGAGCGTTTCTGGGCATCCCAGTTACCGCTTCACGCAAAACGCCCTTTTTCTGCACGTCGGATACGGGCATACACTTGTGGAGCGTCACGGATCACGGCAGCTACGTCATAAGGACGAACGTCGACGCGCACACGCGCGGGATATAGGAAAAACCAACCGCAGGCACGGATATGATCAAGATCGAAAAACTGCTCGAAGCTTTCGTCGCGCGGTCGAGGGCGATCCTCGGGGACGACCTCGTCGGCATATACCTGCACGGCTCGTCCGTGATGGGCTGTTTTAATCAGCTAAAAAGCGACGTCGACCTGATCGTCGTGGTCGGCAAGCCCGTTTCCTTTGACGCAAAGCGCGAGTTCATGAAAATGACCGTCGAGCTGAACGCCTCCGCTCCCCCGAAGGGGATCGAGATGAGCATAGTCACCGCTTCCGTATTAAGGCCGTTCGTTTACCCCACGCCCTACGAGCTTCATTTTTCCGCGGGGCATCTTGACCGTTACATGCTCGATCCCGACGCGTACATAGACTTTATGCATGGCACGGACAGGGATCTCGCCGCGCATTTCACGGTCATCCGCGCGCGTGGCAGAGCCGTTTTCGGAGCTCCGATCGGCGAGGTGTTCGGCGAGGTGCCCGAGCGCGATTATATCGACTCGATCCGCTTCGACGTCGAATGTGCGAAGGAGGACATCGCGGACGACGCCATGTATCTTACGCTGAACCTCGCGAGGGTGCTGGCATATCTTACCGAAAAAAGGGTCCTCTCCAAAAAGGAGGGCGGCGAGTGGGCTCTCGCCGAGCTGCCCGAGGAGTACCGTCCGCTTATACGGAACGCGCTCGACGAATACTTGCTCGGCGCGGCTCCCGCGTACGACAAAGAGCTTGCCGTAAGATATGCGGGATACATGCTCGGCAGGATAGAGAAAGAATGTGAGCGTTTTGACTGCCCGTCGGCGCCTCGCCGAAATCATGAAAGCGATCAAGGAGGCTTAAATGGAATTTATCGACACTTCGTTTCTTGAAAGCGACGAGGTAAAGCTCGTTCTCGAACGCGCCGCGGATGCGGATCCCGTCAGAAAATGGGTGCCCGCGTATTATTTCGGCGTCTGTGACAAGGCGGGAAACAGGATGGGCTCCTGCGACCTTCGCGTCGGCTATTCCGAGGGGCTGTTCTACGGCGGGCATATCGGTTACGCGATCGACGAAGGATACCGCGGTCATCACTACGCCGCGAAGGCGTGCGAGCTGCTTTTCGAGCTTGCCCGCAGACACGGCATGGATCACCTTTTCATCACCTGCGACCCCGGCAATCACGCCTCGCGCAAGACCTGCGAGCGCCTTCACGGGACGTTTCTCGGCATAAAGGCGCTCCCCGAGGACAACGATATGAGGGTCAACGACGGCGAAACGGAGAAGTGCGTTTTCAGGTTCGACCTTTGATTTTGGCCGAAAACCGCCTTTTTAGGGAGCGAAAAACACATTTTTTTGAAAAATAATGGCTCTGTCCCTCAAAAAAAGCGGTTTACCCGTTGCATTTCGGGCATAATCATAGTATACTGTACATGCTCCAATAATACGAAAGGAAGTCAAAAACCATGACCAAATTGGAATTAGTTGATGTCGTATCCAAGAAAGCGGAGATCACCAAGGTCGAAGCCCACAAGGTCGTTGACGCCGTTCTCGCGGCTGTCGGCGAAGGTCTTGCCAAGGACGGCAAGGTCGTTCTCCCCGGCTTCGGTTCCTTCGAAGTAAGGTCCCGCACCGCCCGCGTCGGCAGAAATCCCCGCACCGGCGAGCAGATCAAGATCGCTGCCGCCCGCGTTCCCGCTTTCAAGCCCGGCAAGGCGATGAAGGATATGGTCAACAAAAAGAAGAAGAAATAATTTCTTTCATAACAAAAGAGCCGGCGGTGCCGGCTCTTTTGTTATGCTTATTCACGCTTCGGGTCTCGTTATCTCGTAATAATCGAGATCCCGCCACACGCCGAGGTACTCGAGCTCCTTTTCCGAACGGCGGCAGTATCTCATGCCCGATTTCTCCATCACGCGTCTCGAGGCGTCGTTGCCTGTAAAGAACGAGGCGTACACCGTCCTGAAGCCCTTTTCGTAAAAGCAGTAGTCGATGAACCTCTTGACCGCCTCGGTCGTATAGCCGCGGTTCCAGAAGCCCGAGCCTATGCCGTAGCCGATCTCGCAGGAATCCTCCTTTTCGTCGAAATAGAGTATCACCCCGATGAGCTTACCCGTCTCCTTGAGGCGGATCGCGAAAATGGAGTCCATTGTCTCGAACCGCGCGACGTCGACCTCGTCCGGGGTCTCGGCATAGCGGCAGATGAATGTCTCGAGCACCTTTTTGTCGTGTGAGATGTTTTCGAAATAATCCTGCCTGTCCTTTTCGGTTATCCCGTCTATTATTAGCCTTTCGGTCTCCATTATTCCTTAGTCCCTTCGGTCGTTTTTTCAAGTTTACCATACCCGCGCCCCGGTTTCAACGAAAAAATGACGCTCGGTCTTGTACGGCGCTCCGGACTGTGGTATCATTCTGTTGTATTGAAAAGGAGGCCTCAGCGTGAAGATACTTCTTTTGAACGGAAGTCCCAAAAGGGATAAGAGCGACGTCATGCATTTGACCCGCGCGTTCCTCGAAGGCATGAACGAGGCGGCGCCGCTTGAGGTCGAGACCGTCCACGTGATCGACAAGCACATAGAGTACTGCACCGGCTGCTTCGCCTGCATGCACAACGGCGGGGAATGCGTGTTCGACGACGACATGCGCGGGATACTCGAGAGCATACTCGCCTGCGACATTCTGCTTTTAAGCTTCCCCCTGTACTCGTACGGCATGCCCGCGCCGTTAAAGGCGCTTTTCGACCGCGTGCTCCCTTTGTCGAGCATGGCGATGACGAAGGTCGGCGACCGGTACGCGCACGTCGGGCAGGCGGACTATTCGCACATAAGCTATATGATGATCTGCGGCTGCGGCTTTCCGAACAGCAAACACAATTTCGAGCCCGCGGTCGAGCAGTTCAAGCTGATGTTCCCCGCGAACCGCACATACATCACGGTGCCCGAAAGCCCCATGTTCTCCGCGCCCGAGGCGGCCTCCGTCACCGCGCCGAGGCTCGGACTCGTCAAGGAGGCCGGAAGGCAGTACGCCCTGACGGGTGAGATCGACGAGGCGCTCCTTAAGGAGATCTGCTCGCCGATGATACTGGAGGACGTCTACGCGAATATTGTGAACGGCGGTGTATGACCGCAGAAAATAAAAAGGGATCCGAGCATATCGGGTCCCTTTTTTGCTTCTTTATGTCCTGTCGTGCGGAGTCCCGCAGTACGGGCAGGAGCGGCCGGTATAGGGCGCTCCGCAGGCGGAGCATTTGTGGCTGCGCTCCTCTTCCCTCCGCGCGTCGAAGCGGTCGTCGGTGCGGGTGAAAGATACGAAGCGGGTGCCCCTCTTCCTCAGTATGCCGCTGTCGCCCTCGGCGAGAGCGCCGTACTGGTAACCGCTCATGACGAGCTCCATGCGGCGGTCGTCCTCAAGCTCGAACGTCGCGTAATAGAAGGTCGCGGCATGCTCGCCGCCCGTGAGGTTCATCCTTTTGGCGACGACCACGGCCTTGAGCTGCTCCTCGGGAAGGGAGGAATTGTTGACCTCCTCCGTGACCTTCCTGATGATGACTGCGATCACGGAGCCGAAAACGCCAAGAAACATGATCGCAAAGAATATGAAGAAGCCCATAGGATACCCTCCTTTCCCGGATCGGGCTCCTCCCGATCGCATGAATATGATACCGCGGCGCGGATGAAAAAGCAATATAGGCCGTGTAAAGAACGGTAAAAAATATGTAAAACGCCCGGGATGCTCTCCCGGGCGAAAGATGCGGGCGTCACACGATGGCGAGCACCAATACCGCGATCGCGGCGGTGCCCGTGACGGGGTTGACCGCGATGCGTCTCAACAGCGTGTGGATATGCGACGAGCCGAAGGTCTCGTCAACGATGAGCTTGCCGCCGTCGCGCGCGCAGTTCTGCGTCGCCATGGCGAAGTCCCAGCCGGGAAGCCCCTTCATTACGTTGGTGTCGTAGGGCTTGCCCTCGAGGTTTATGCCGAACATCCTTTCCATGAACTCGCGGTAGGATTTGTTGCAGCGCGTGACGGTGGAGATATTGCCGTTGACCTCGAATATGGCGGCGGGCATCGTGTCGAAATAGTGCCGCATCGACGCGAGCTCCTCGCTGGCGGCGGCGTCGGGGTCGTAAAGGTTGATCGAGCCTATCGCGGAATAGTAACTCGCCTCCGCCGGGTTCTCGAAGCCGATCTGCGAACCGTTCCTGTATCTTTCGAGTATCGCCTCCACGGGTATGGGCTTGCAGTAATAGAAGCCCTGCAGCATCGTACAGCCGACCTCTCTCAAGAACTTTGCCTGCTCCTCCCTTTCGACGCCCTCGACGACGGTCTCGATGCCGATGCGGTTGGCGAGCCTGACGAGCTCGGTCAGTATGATCCTGGATCTGTCGTTATTGTCGAACTGCTGCATGAACCGCATATCGAGCTTCACGAGGTCGAACTGTATGCGCTGGAGCACGTCGAGGGAAGAATAGCCCGATCCGAAATCGTCCATCCAAACGCGGAAGCCGAGCTCGCGGAACCTGTCGATCTGGATCTTCATGTATTCGTAATCGCGGCCGATCATGCTCTCGGTCAGCTCAATATTCAGCATCCCGCGGGGCATGCCGGCCTCGTCAACGAGCCTTCTGACTTCGTCGACGATGTCGCATGCGTCGAAGTCCGCCCTCGACAGGTTGACGGACGCGGGCACGACGTACAGTCCCTCTTCCTTCAGCTTTTTCATCTTGGCGATGACGTTCTTTATTACGTAAAGGTCGAGCTTATAGATCAGCATCGTATCCTCGAGCACCGGTATGAACTCCGCGGGGGACAGTAAGCCCTTGACAGGATCTATCCACCTTGCGAGCGCTTCCTCATGGCAGACACGTCCGTTCGCGGCGCGGATTATCGGCTGATAATAGACGTGGATCCAGTTCTGCTCGAGCGCAGTCTCGAAATGGTCGAGTATGTGCTGACGCTTCGCGGCTTTTACCAGCATCGAATCGTCGAAGTATTCGTATTTCGATGCGTAAGTGCCGCGGAGCTTATCGGCCGCCATTTTGGCGCGATCGACCGCCTCGGACGGCTCGACGCCCTCTATGCAGTCAAGATATATGCCCGCTCTTACCGGGAGCGAGTTCCCTCCGTTCAAATGACGGCACTCCTCGAACAGACGCGTGAGTATGTTTTCGATATCGCCCGAAACGGTGAACGCAGCGAAATAGTCCTGTCCGAAGCGGCAGCAGTTTTCGTTGCTGAAATGGCTGACGAGCACGCGCGAGAACTCGCGGAGCAGCTCATCGCCCTTGGCGAAGCCGTACTTGCGGTTGAAATGGCGCATCCTGCAAAGGTCGAAGAACACGAGGCTAATGTAAGAACCGCTCTTTTTCGCCCTCTGTCTCGCGGCTTCGGCGAGCTCGAAGAAATAGGACATCTTGGGAAGACCGGTCAGGTTGTCGTAATTGGTCCGGTTGACGAGGCTTCCCTCCCGGAGCATGCGGCAGAACGAATGCGGGAGCTCGCCCTCCCTGCAGTTTTGCTGCAGCTCGTCGAAGCTGCCCTCGTTCGTGTACCAGACGACAGCCAGCCTTTCGCCCGTGGAGGTATAGATATGCTCGCCCTTTGCGTGGATCATTATGTACTCGTTCTTGCATTCGGGACAGCGCGTGCGGTAGGCGACGTCATACTTGCCTCCTTCCGTCGCAAAGCGGAAGGCGGCGTCGGATATCGACGCGGCGTCGTCGGGATGCGCGTCGCGGTACATATTGTTGTCCATCACGTTATAGGCCTCTTCCTTATCGGTAAAGCCGAAAAGCTTCATAAAGCCCGCGGAAAGGACTATCGTGACCACCCTTCTGTCTATGAGCTGATATACGGCGAAGGGTATGGGGCAGATCTCGACGGCCTTGACCGTGTTCGGATCGAACCTGTACTTTTCCATTGGTACCCCTTTTGGACCCGCCCTTTTCGGGAGGAGCCCTCTGCATATTCTTTCAGACTGATTCTAACATATTTTCACTTTCCGCGCAAGAAAAAATATACAAATAACGCGGGCGGCGGACGGCAGGATGGATGTTGACAACGGGCAGATCATGCTTTACACTGTAATCATAAAAATGAAGGAGTACGCCCATGGAAAAATTCAAAGATCTGGTCTACGAAAGGCCTGACGTAAAAAAGATCAACAAGGAATTTTCGCGCTGTATGAAGGAATTCAAGGCCGCGAAGACCGCCGAAGAGGCCAACGCGGCGTTCCTCGGCTGGATGAAGATAGTGGAGAAGAACTCCACGCAGCTCTCCATCGCGTCGATAAGGAACACGATGAACGTTAAGGACGAGTTCTACGACGGCGAAGTCAAGTTCTTCAACCGCACCATGCCGAGGCTTATGCTCAAGGTCAAGGCCGCGAGCAAGGCGCTTTTGAAGAGCCCCTTCCGTCCGCAGCTCGAGGAGAAATACGGCAAGCTGTATTTCAAGTCCATGGAAGTCGAGATCGACCTCTTCAAGTCGTCGATCATACTCGATTCTATTCGCGAGTCGAACCTCTCGACCGAGTATTCCAAGACCGCGGCGGAGTGTTCCGTGGAATTTATGGGCGAGAAATGCAATTTTTACGGTCTGCTCCGCCACATGCAGTCGACCGACCGCGCCGAGAGGAAGGCGGCGTTCGAGGAGTGGGCGAAGCTTTACGAGAGCATTTCGGATAAGTTGGACAAGCAGTACGACAAGCTCGTGAAGACCCGCTGCGCGATCGCGAAGAAGTTAGGCTTCAAGAGCTATATCGACTACATCTACCCCGCGAGGGGACGCTACGATTACGGCGCGAATGAGGTCGAAGCCTTCCGCGAGGCCGTAAGGACGTACATCACTCCGCTCTGCGAAAAGATGTATAAGGCGCAGGCGGAGAGGCTCGGGCTCGAGAAGCTCGAATGGTATGACGAGGATCTCGTATTCCCCGACGGGAACGCGAAGCCCATCGGCACGCCGGACGAGCTCAAGGAAAAGGCTCGCCTCATGTACGAGGAGATGTCCCCCGAAACGGGCGAGTATTTCGACTTCATGATCGAGCACGAGCTGTTCGACCTCGAGACAAGGGAGAACAAGCACCTCGGCGGCTACTGCACGTTCCTCGCAGACGAAAAGGCGCCGTTCATATTCTCGAATTTCAACGGCACCTCGGCGGACGTCGACGTGCTCACGCACGAGGCCGGACACGCGTTCGAGGCTTATTACTCCTCCCGCCGTCAGCCCATCGTCGCGCTTACCGGCTCCACGAGCGAGATAAACGAGATCCATTCCATGACCATGGAGTTCTTCGCGTATCCCTATATGGAGCGCTTCTTCGGCGAGAACACCGACAAGTACCGCTACGCGCATTTCTGCGGCGCGCTTGAGGACATCCCCTATCTCGTTTGCGTGGACGAGTTCCAGCACAGGGTGTTCGAGAACCCCTCCATGACCGCCGCCGAAAGACGCGCGTGCTGGCGCGGGATCGAGAAGAAATACATGCCCTGGCGCAGCTACGACGGGAACGCCTTCCTCGAGGGCGGCGGCTTCTGGATGCAGAAGCAGCACATATTCCTCTATCCCTTCTATTACATCGACTACGCCATGGCGGGGCTCGACGCGCTGTCGCTTTATAAGAAGCAGGTCGAGGGCGGCGACGCCTGGGGCAGCTACTTAAAGCTCTGCGGCATGGGCGGTATGTACGGCTATTTCGAGACGCTCGAGCGCGCGGGCATACCCATGCCCCTCAACTCCGAGGTGGTAAAGGATATCGCGGCATTCGTCGAGAAGCGCTCCGAGGAGCTCAAGAGCAGGATCGGCAAATAACGACGGAACGAAAAAACCGGGAGGAATTTTCCTCCCGGTTTTGTTATGCGTCTCAGTTTTCGAGCTTGATCTTGAACACGAGCATCGCGATGTCGAGCACGGCCTGCACGATGAGGACTATGCCGGTGAATATGAACAGCGCCTCGACGGCTTTGAACGGGTTCAGTATTATCACCACGCCCAAAATGAACGCGATCACCGCGCTCAAAAGCGTGAAGGGCGAGGGCTTCAGTCCCATGCGCCTTACATCGAGATAGGCCTTGATCTTGAATATCGCGGAGATGACCATTATCACGCCGTATATCACCGCGATGATCGCGACGACGTTGATGAGCGAGCCCGAGAAGAACGTACAGAGCACGCCAACGACGAACGCCACAACGGAAAGAGCGAGGGCAAGCCAGCTCATCGCACCGTTATCGGCGTTCGTGATCGAGCGGACGAGGAACAGTACGCCTATGCCCATCAGCCCGACGCCGAACAGTATCAGTATCACCCTTGTGAAAAGCTCCGCGTTGATCAGAAGGAGCACGCCGACGGCAAGCTCGAGAACGATAAGGATTATAAGCGGAAGGTTGTTTTTAAGCTTCTCCATATAACGGCCTCCTTCGGTCCATTTTTTATTATTGTACCCCAATCAACAATAAAAGTCAAATCGGCGGGGCTTCATTTGATCGAAAGAAAGGGACGGAAAAAGCCGTCCCCCCTTGCTTCTTTTACTGCCTGTGCGCGAGCTTGTACATCTTTTTGTCCTCGTACATAAGCTCGTCAGCGCGGCGCAGGACGTGTTCGACGGTCGGATCCTGCTCCGGCACGAAATCGGCGATGCCCCTCGAGAGGTTTACGCCCATCCATGGCTCGTCGGCAAGGTCGTTCATCTCCTTGGCGTTTACGTCGAACTGCTCCATCAAATACGCGCGGTTCTCGTAATCCTGCTTCTGCAGTATCACGCAGAACTCGTCGCCGCCCATCCTGAACACGGGGCTGTGTACGAATGTCCTGCAGATCGTCTGACATGCGGTCTTCAGGTACTGGTCGCCGCACTCATGGCCGTACTCGTCGTTTATGCGCTTCAGGCGGTTGCAGTCGAACATCGCCACAGCGAACTCCGGCACGTCGTCGTCCGCGAGTATCTTGTCGTTGAGCCTCGCGGCGGATATGCTGAACGCGCCCTTGTTCTTTACGCCCGTGAGCGCATCGGTATAGGCGCGGCTGTTGAGGTCGCTTATGTAGAGCTTGAGGTGATCGCGCATGCGTCGGAAGGAGCTCGTCAGTACGCCGACCTCGTCGTCGCCCTTATAGTCGAGCTTGACGTCGTATTCGCCGCTCGCAAGCTTCTGCGAGGCGGACGAGAGCTCGAGGAGAGGCTTCGTCATCGCCTTCATTATGACGAATATCATTACCGTGACCGCGACGACTATCGTCGCGCCGATGATGAGGATTATCGAAATGAGCTGCCTCCAAGAGGCGTTGATCTCGTCGACCGGAGCGGAGACGCACAGCTTCATGCCGTTCGTCAGCGTGGAAAAAGCAAGCTGCCTTTCCCTGCCGCCGGAGGTGTAGCGGATCGTCTCCGAGCCGCTGTTCTTCGTGCCGAATATCCGCTCGTTCAGCTCCTTCGAGGCTTCGCTCGGCTGGGTGCCGATCTTGAATTGCGGGTGATAGAGTATCGCTCCGTCCTCGGCGAGCAGGCACGCATAGCCCGTTTCATATACCTTGACGCTGTTGAGCTTCTTTTCAAGCGTCTTGAAAAGAATGTCCATGCCCATGACGCCGACCAGCCTGCCGTTGTATTTGACCGGCACGGTGTACGAAAGCGTCAACAGCTCGTCGCCGAAATCGGCCATATACGGCCCCACCCACGCAGGATCGCCCGTCCTCGCGGAGGTGAAGTACCACGCGCTGCCATCGGTATCGGCCGGATCGAGCTCCGATGCAACGAGCTCCGGCTGCTTCTCGAACGCGGGATGCCCGACCTTCGAGTAATAGAAACCGTGCACGGATGAGCTTACGTCCTCCGCGATGCAGTAATAATACGTATCGACTCCGCTGGTGTAATTGGCGACAGTGCCGAAGAGATGCCTGACTTCGGAGCAGTGCTGTTTGAGATACGCGTCCAGAAACTCCGCCTGCTCCTCCGTGCGGCCTTTGCCGGCGTAGAACCCGCCCTCCGTGAGAGTGGCGGAGTCAAGCGAATTGATCGCGTAGCGCGCCGCTACCTCCACCGATTCCGCGAGCCCGTCAAGGTACGCGTCAATGGAGCGCTGGACGTTTTCGCTGGTCAGCGTGAGCTTTTCGGCCATATTGCGCTCGGCCTCGCGGCCGAGCGTAAATATGCAGACGCCTCCAATCAGGAACATGCTGATCAAGATCGCGGCTGCCGCGACCGCAGTGATTTTAATGCGGATCGAGTGCATCCGAAACTCCTTTTCCGAAAAGTATTAAGCTCTCTTTCTGACCCCTTGATCAGTATATCAAGAATAGTATATCATATTCAAAATGCTATTTCCACATATTTTATGAAATTTTTTCGGAAATTTTATATTTTTTTTGTTTTCGCCGCGCGCATAAAAGTTGCCAACAACGGTAAAAACGCTTATAATCTATAAAAACGAAGGAGAACGGTATGAAAAGGCTGTTATTGTTTTTGCTCGCGCTCGTTTTGGCGTTTGCAGGCTGCTCTCAAAAGCTCGACGGCGACGGCATGGAGCGGAGCTTTACGATCATCACGCAGGAGAAGGCGCGCGAGATGATGGCGCGGGACGACGGTCATATCGTGCTCGACGTGCGCAGGCAGGACGAGTTCGAGGCGGGACACATCCCCGGCGCCGTATGCCTCCCGAACGAGGACATCGGCACGGAGCCGCCCGCGGAGCTGCCCGATCTCGATCAGATAATACTTATCTACTGCCGCAGCGGGAACCGCTCGAAGCAGGCGGCGCGGAAGCTTTTCGACATGGGCTATACGAACGTTTACGAATTCGGCGGGATAATCGACTGGACGGGCGAGACTGTGACCGGAAGCTGACAATGACCGTTGACAACGCCCTATGGCGGTGCTATAATTTATATATTATATAGCTTTTATAACGGAGGGATAAGATATGGCAGGGATCAAAAGGATTGGCGTGCTGACGAGCGGCGGCGACGCTCCCGGCATGAACGCCGCGGTGCGCTCGGTCGTCAGGACGGCGATGTACCTCGGCATAGAGTGCGTCGGCATACGGCGCGGCTGGCAGGGGCTCATTACGGGCGATATCGTGATGCTTAACGGCGCGAGCGTATCGCATCTTCTGTCGAAGGGCGGAACGATACTCTACACCGCCCGAAGCGAGGAGTTCATGACTGAGGCAGGCCGCAAAAAGGCGGTCGGCACCTGCAAGCTCCTTGGGCTCGACGGCATAGTCGCGATAGGCGGCGACGGCACCTTCAAGGGCGCTCTCGAGCTTTCGAGGCTGGGCGTGCCCGTGGTGGGCGTCCCCGCGACGATCGACAACGACGTCGGCTGCACGAATTATACCATCGGCTTCGACTCCGCCTGCAATACGGCCATCGAGTGCATAGACAAGCTCCGCGACACTATGCAGGCGCACGAGCGCTGCTCTGTGGTCGAGGTCATGGGCAGGAACGCGGGCTTCCTCGCGCTGTACGTCGGCATCGCCGTCGGCGCGACCGCCGTGCTCGTTCCGGAGCAGAAGCTCGATTTCGAGAAGGACGTCGTCGAGATGATCCGAAGGGCCCGCCTTGCGGGGAACACGCATTTCATGATCGTCGTGGCGGAGGGCGTCGGAAGCGCGGTCGACATCGGCAACCGCATACGCGAGGCGCTCGGCATAGAGCCCCGCGTGACCGTGCTCGGACATATCCAGCGCGGCGGCTCCCCCAACGCGCGCGACCGCGAGACCGCAACGCGCATGGGCTACTGCGCGGTGAACGCCCTGTATGAGGGCCGCGGCAACAGCATAATCGCCACGCAGGAGGGCGGCATCGTCGAGATACCCATAGAAGAAGCGCTCAAGATGAAAAAGCACCTGCAGATGGATCGCTACCGCATAATGGAGGTCATGCAGTACGGCGCGCACAAGGTATAAAGGCATATAAAAACAGCTCCCGGTACGGGAGCTGTTTTTTGTTTTTCAGTTCGCCTTGGTCTCGCAATAGACGCAGCGATATACCTTGTGCTCCTTGTCGGTGAGCTTGAAGACATGATCGAGCTCCTGCTCGCAGGAGGTGATGCAGCGGGGGTTTTTGCACTTCAATACGTTGACGAGCTTGTCGGGAAGGGTGAGGACGCGCTTTTCGACGAGCTTGCCGTCCTTTATGATATTGACGGTCGCGCCGGGATCGACGTAGCCGATGATATCAAGATTGACGGGGATCTCCGCGTCGATCTTGATGATGTCCTTCCTGCCCTTCTTACGGCTGACAGCGTTCTTGATGATCGCGACGGAGCAGTCGAGATCGCCGAGGCCGAGGAGCTCGTAAAGCTTCATGCCGCTGCCGGCGGTGATGTGGTCGATGACGACGCCGTTATTGATGGAATCGATGTTCATAGCGTTTTCTCCTTATTATTTGATCTTTCCGGCTTCCCTTAAGAGCTTCAGTATGAGAGCCATGCGCATGTATTTGCCGTTGAGCACCTGTTTGAAGTAGCAGGCTCTCGGATCGTCGTCGACGGCGACCGAGATCTCGTTCACGCGGGGCAGGGGATGCATTACGGCGAGGTCGGGCTTTGCGGTCTTAAGCTTGTCGACGGTGAGTATGTAGCTGTCCTTGAGCCTTAAATAGTCCTCCTCGTTGAAGAACCTTTCGCGCTGTACGCGGGTCATGTAGAGTATGTCGAGCTTGGGCATGACCGCCATGAGGTCGGTGGTCTGCTCGTAGGGGATGCCCTTCTGCTGGAGGACGTCCTTCTTTACGTAGGAGGGTACCTTGAGCTCTTCCGGGGAGATGAGCACGAAGCTGTTGCCCTCGTAGCGGCTCATGGCGTTGATGAGGGAATGTACCGTGCGGCCGAATTTGAGGTCGCCGCATACGCCGATCGTGAGGTTCGTGAACCTCTTCTTCTCGCGCCAGATGGTGAGAAGGTCTGCAAGCGTCTGGGTGGGATGGCAGTGGCCGCCGTCGCCCGCGTTTATGACGGGAACGCTCGCGTTCTTCGCGGTGACGAACGCCGCGCCCTCCTTCGGATGGCGGATCGCGATGATGTCGGTGTAGCAGGAGACGGTCTTCGCGGTGTCGGCCACGCTCTCGCCCTTCGCGGCGGAGGACGAAGCCGCGCCGGTGACGGAGATGACGTTGCCGCCGAGCTCGTACATGGCCGCTTCGAAGCTCATGCGCGTCCTCGTGGACGGCTCGAAGAAGAGCGTCGCGAGCTTCTTGCCGCGGCAGGCTTCGGCGTACTTGTCGGGATTCGCGATGATGTCCTCGGCGCAGGCGATGAGCTCGTCGAGCTCTTCGGTGGTGAGGTCAAGAATGTCGATCAGGCTTTTCATTTTATCATTACCTTTCTGAATAATTATCCTTTGATCCAACTTTCGTCGGAGGGATCGTTCCTGAATGCGATGAGCCTTTCGACGTCCTCGGGGGCGATATAGCCCTCCTCGGCGGCGACGCGCGCTATGACGTCGAAGTTCGTAAGGCTGGTGTTCTCGACGTTTGCCTCGGCAAGGCGGACAAGCCCCTTCTTCATGCCGTAGGTGAATATCGAGACCACTCCGAGTACGTTCGCGCCCGCCTCGCGGAGGACGCTGACGACCTCGATGACGCTGCCGCCCGTCGAGATGAGATCCTCGACCACGACGACCTTCTGTCCCGCCTCAAGGCGGCCTTCGATCTGGTTCTGCCTGCCGTGATCCTTCGCGCCGGAGCGTACGTAGCCCATGGGCAGACCCATTATGTGCCCGACTATCGCGGCATGCGCGATTCCCGCGGTGCTGGTGCCCATCAGCACCTCGGCGTCGGGGTATTTCTCCCTTATGACCTCGGCGAGCGAGTTCTCGACGTCGTTCCTGACCTCTGGCGCGGTCAGCGTGAGCCTGTTGTCGCAGTAGACGGGGCTCTTAATGCCGCTCGCCCAGATAAAGGGCTCGTCCGGACGGAAGAAAACGGCTTTGATCTTCAAAAGATCCTTTGCGATCAGTTCCTGTCGTTCCATGCATTATTTCCTTTCAAAGGTTATTATCGGTTAAGAGTCAGGAGTTGAGATCGGGTTTTTTGATCCCCCGCTCTTCATTCCTTGCTTTCGGTCATCCGAGAAACTCGCCGACGCACCTTAAGTACGCCTCCACCGGGTCATCCGCGGCGGTAATGGGACGGCCTACGACTATGTAGTCCGAGCCGAGCTCCTTCGCCCTTTCGGGGGTGGTGACGCGCTGCTGATCTCCGACGTCGCCGCCCGCGAAGCGCACGCCCGGAGTCACTGTCAGAAACTCCGTGCCGCACCTTGCGTGGACCTTGCCCGCCTCGAGCGGCGAGCAGACTATGCCGTCGAGCCCCGAAGCCTTCGCGGTCTCGGCATAGCGCATGACGACCTCGTCGATGGGCTCTTTTATGAGAAGATCCCTTTCCATGCTCTCCTGGCTTGTGCTTGTCAGCATCGTCACGGCGATGAGCTTCGGCCTCGTGCCGTCCGGCCTCGTAAGCCCCTCGACCGCGGCCTCCATCATGGCGCGTGTGCCCGCGGCGTGCACGTTCGTAACGTCGACGTCGAGCCTCGACAGCACCGCCATCGCCTTTTTGACCGTGTTGGGTATGTCGTGGAGCTTTAAGTCAAGGAATATCCTGTGCCCTCTTTCCTTTATCTCGCGGACGATCGAAGGGCCCTCCGCGTAGTAGAGCTCCATGCCTATCTTGAGAAACGGCTTCCTTTCGCAGAGGCTGAACCTGTCGAGGAATGCCCTCGTCGCCTCCGCGCCGGAGAAATCGCATGCGACTATAACGTCCCTGCCCATATCATCTGACTCCTTTGAGTTCGTTAAGATCCTTTATGCCGTATTTCGCCATCGCCCGCGGCAGGTCTTCGACGATCTTTTTGCAGGCGAAGGGATCCGTGAGGTTCGCCGCGCCGACCTCGACCGCCGCAGCTCCCGCCGCCATCATCTCGAGGACGTCCTCCGCCGAGCTTACGCCGCCCATGCCGACGACCGGTATTTTGACCGCGCGCGCGGTCTGATACACCATGCGAAGCGCCACCGGGAACACCGCCGGGCCGGAGAAGCCGCCCATTACGTTCGCGATCACCGGCTTTTTCGTTTTAAGATCTATCCTCATCCCGAGGAGGGTGTTTATGAGGCTTATGCCGTCCGCGCCGGCGTCCTCGCACGCCTTCGCTATCGCGGCAATGTCGGTCACGTTGGGCGAGAGCTTGACGATCACGGGCTTATCCGTGACCTTTTTCACCGCGCGGGTGACCTCCGCCGCTGCTTTGGAATCGGTGCCGAAGCTCATGCCGCCGCCGTGGACGTTGGGGCAGCTGACGTTGACCTCTATCCAGCCGACCTGCTCCTCGCGGCCGATCAGCTCGGAAACATACGCGTATTCCCCGACGGAGAAGCCCGAAACGTTTGCCATGACGGGCTTATGGAATACCTTTTTGAGCCTCGGGAGCTCCTCTTCTATCACCATTTGTACGCCGGGATTCTGCAGCCCGACGGCGTTTATCATGCCGGCGGTGCATTCCGCGATGCGCGGCGTGGGATTGCCGAAGCGCGGCTCCTTCGTCGTGCCCTTGAAGGAGAACGTGCCGAGTATGTTTATATCGTAAAGCTCCGCGAATTCATACCCGTAGCCGAATGTGCCGGAGGCGGGTATCACGGGATTGTCTATCGTGACGCCGCAGAGGTCGACCTCGGTGTTCACCATATGAGCTCCTCCTTTTTGAATACGGGACCGTCCTTGCAGACGCGCTTCGCTCCGCCCTTCGTCATTATCGAGCAGCCCATGCACGCGCCGAAGCCGCAGCCCATGCGCTCCTCGAGGCTGACCTCGCCGGGGAAAGATGCTTTTTCGCACAGCGCGGCGAGCATCGGCTTGGGGCCGCAGGCGTAAAAGTACGACGCGGTCTCGGGAAGCGCGTCGGTGACGAAGCCGCGCGCCCCGTACGAGCCGTCGGCGGTCGTGACCGTGACGGAGCAGCCGAGAGCGCGGAACTCGTCCTCGAAGAATATTTCGGATCTCGTATTGAACCCGAGTATGACGGAGACCTTCTTACCCTTTTTTATGAGCTCCTTCGCGAGCATGTAAAGCGGCGGCACGCCGACTCCGCCGCCTATGAGCAGCGGGCTCTCCCCCGCTGCGTCAAGATCGTAGCCGTTGCCGAGGCAGGTGAGCGCGTCGAGCGTATCCCCCTCCTTGAGGAACTTCATCTGCTCCGTGCCCCTGCCGACGGTCTTGTAGATGATGCTGAGCACGCCGCCTTCGTCGTCGCAGACGGAGATCGGGCGCCTTAAAAAGAGCCCTTCGAGCCTGAACTCTGAAAATTGCCCCGGGCGGTTCTCTCCCCTGCTCCCCGCGAGCCTCATGAGGTAAACGCTGTCGGTGAGCGCTCTGTTTTCGGTTATCGTGAGTATCTCGTTGTTCATTCGGTTTCACCCGCGGAGTAGGCGATCCTGCCGCCGCACACCGTCCTTACGCATCTTCCGAAGACCTTTTTGCCAATAAACGGAGTGGCTTTCCCCATCGAGAGGAAATCCTTCGAGTCTATCGTGTATTCGCCGCCGAGCTCCCAGGCCGACCAGTCGCCGTCCGAAAGCTCTATCCCGAACCTTTCGCGCGGCTTTGTGACGATGAGCTCCATCAGTCTGTCCATCGTTATTACGTGTGCCCTGACGAGGTAAGTGTAAAGGAGCGGGAACGCGGTCTCGATCCCGACTATCCCGAAGGGGCTCCTTTCGAGCCCGCGCGCCTTTTCCTCGGCGGTATGCGGCGCGTGGTCGGTCGCGATCATGTCTATCGTGCCGTCGATGACGCCCTCTATGAGCGCTTCGCGGTCTTCTTTCGAGCGGAGCGGCGGATTCATCTTGAAGCGGCCGTCCTCGGCAAGGTCGTTTTCATCGAGCAGGAGATAGTGCGGCGCGGTCTCGCAGGTCACGTTCACTCCGGACCTTTTGGCGTCCCTGATTATCTCGACGCTCTCCTTCGCGGAAACATGGCAGACGTGGTATTTAACGCCGGTCTCGGCGGCGAGGCGGACATCCCTTTCGATCTGGCGCCATTCGGACTCGGAGCATATGCCCCTGTGCCCGTGCGCCGCGGCGTAAGCCCCGGCGTGGATATAGCCGCCGTGAAGCAGGCTCTCGTCCTCGCAGTGGGCGGCGAGCACCTTGCCGAGGCGCGCACACTCCGCCATCGCCTCGCGCATCATCCCCTCATTCTGCACGCCCCTGCCATCGTCCGAAAAGGCGGCGGCATAAGCCGCCATGCCGCTAAGATCCGAAAGTTTCCCGCCCTTTTCGCCCACGGTCAGCGCTCCGTAGGGGAGCACCCTTATCACGGCGTCGCGGCGTATGATATCGATCTCGCATCCGAGGTTTTCGGGCGAATCCGGCACCGGATCCAGGTTCGGCATCGCGAGCACGGCGGTATAGCCTCCGCGCGCCGCGGCGAGCGAGCCCGTCCGGATCGTTTCCTTATAAGAAAACCCCGGCTCGCGAAAATGCACGTGCACGTCGCAGAAACCGGGGAAAATGACCGTATCGGATGCTTCGGAAAGGGAAATATCCTCCGAAAGCCCGGGGGCGAAATTCGGCGCCGCCTTTGTCCTCAATACCTTCGCGAACATATCTTCCTCCGATCACTTTATAGAAAAAACTCCGCCAAGGGCGGAGCTTCAGCTTCACAAAATCACGGTACGCCTCGTACCGTTCCGTCTTGCCGATATCTCCGTATCGCCTTAAAGACCGAAAGTATTGTACATTACCCGCGGCGTTATGTCAAGGTATATTTTGCTCATTCGCGGGATTTTTCAAAAAATGCTGTGCTTCCTTTTGAAGCTTGCCGTTGCCCGTGATGTTTTTGCCGACGAGCTTCCTCGCCGCGGAGGTGTCGCCCCCGGCGAGCCGGCCGAGGTCGAACGCTTCCCTGACCTCGGGCGAGGGTTCGTCGAAGCCGAGAGCCGCGTTTCGCGGGCAGACCTCCTGGCAGACCTCGCAGCCGAGATGCGTCCTCTGTATGCCGTACACCCATTCGGGATAGTCCGCGCCGTCCATATAAAAGCGCATGCACTTTTTTACGTCGTAGCCGCAAGCGCTTATCGCGCGGGCGGGGCAGGCGTTCTCGCAGGCGCGGCACGACGAGCACAGACCGTCGTCCGTTATCGAATACTCCTCGGGCGTAAAAGGCTCGCCGAGGAGCATGGTCTGTATCACCGTGCGCGTGCCGAAGGGCGGTATCTCGATGAGCGAGCTTTTTAAGCTTCTTGCGATACCGTACCTGACCGCCATCTGCTTTATCGGGATCTCGCACCTCAATGCGTTTATCCCCTCCGCCTCGAGCCGCTTTTTGAGGGCGACGCTCGCGTGGTAGGACAGATTGCTGTTTATGTAATAGGCGGGTATGCGCTCGCCCTTTTTATACGGCCTGTACGCCCAGACGAGAAGGAGCGACGCCCGCGCCCACGGGTATCCTTCGGCGCTCCACACGATATGCGGCTCGTCGTCGTGCGCGGGATAGTCGGGCAGCGGCAAAAAATACGCCGCCGCGAAGCCCGCTTCGTATGCGATTGTCTTAATCGAATCGTTGTCCACACCGAGATTATAACAGTTTTATCCCGTGTCCGCAACAAGGCGAGACGCGAAAATATATTGAAAATAATGAAAATTCGCTCTTGACACGGGCTTCGGGTTATGGTATTCTACGCTTCGGCAATCAAATATCCGCCGTAGACAGCCGGTGTTCCGGGCGACCGGGACTTAATATCCTGCCGAGGTGAAGATTCATATAGACCGAGGAAAACACTCGGGGTTTGGACTTCTTCATTTCCCCTGTCGTAAAACGGCACGGGGATATTTTATTGTTAGACTGTAACAAGGAGGAATCCCATTCAAATGGCAAACGCTTCCATCATTGCCCAGAAGGAACAGTTGGTCAAGGAGATAGCCGATAAGCTTAAACGCGCGCAGTCCGTCATAATATTTGATTACCGCGGACTCACCGTCGCCGAAGTCACCGCTCTCCGCGCCGATATGCGCAAGGCCGGCAACGAGTACGTCGTCGTCAAGAACTCCATGGTCGAGCGCGCCTGCGACGAGATCGGCCTTGACGAGTCCGTCAAGAACATGCTCAAAGGCCCGTCCGCTTTTGCGATCGGTTACGAAGACGCCGTCTCCCCCGCCAAGGTCCTGAAGGAAACCGTCAAGAAGCTCAAGAAGTGTGAGATCAAAGGTGGCATCATTAACGGTAAGGTTTCCGATGCGGCCGCGGTCGACGCCCTCGCAGAGCTGCCCCCCAAGGAGGTACTCATCGGCCGTATGCTCGGCAGCATGATGAGCCCCATCAGCGGTCTTGCTGTTGTTCTCGATCAGATCTCGAAGAAGAACGGCGGCGCCGCCGCACAGGCCGAGTGATCTCGGCATGACCGCGGGCAAAACGCCCGTAAAAATTCAAAAAATCATCTGAATCTATTAGGAGGAAATCATCATGTTTAACAAAGAGCAGTTTATCGCTGACATCAAGGCTATGACCGTTCTCGAGCTTGCTGAGCTCGTTAAGGCCCTCGAGGCCGAGTTCGGCGTATCCGCCGCCGCTACCGCCGTTGCAGTCGCCGGCCCCGTCGCCGCTGCCGAGGAAGTTGAAGAGAAGACCGAGTTCGACGTCGTTCTCAAGAGCTTCGGCGCTGAGAAGATCAAGGTCATCAAGGTTGCCCGTGAGCAGCTGGGTCTCGGCCTCAAAGAGGCTAAGGACATCGTTGACGGCGCTCCCTCCACCCTCAAAGAGGGCGTTACCAAGGAAGAAGCCGACAAGCTCGCCGAGGCTTTCAAGGCTGCCGGCGCCGAGGTCGAGATCAAGTAATTTCAGGTTACAGTCAAAAAAGAGCCCGCTCATAGGCGCTCTGTAAAGGGGTTTTTTCAAAAGCATAGCCGGTTTCAATCGGCTGTGCTTTTTCGTTGCGCATGATTGTAATCTGTGGTAGAATCAATGCGACAAATCGGGATTTGGAGAGGAGAATGCAACTTGTCGTTTGACGTTGACCGATATTTAAAAAAACTGATCGGGGAGTGTAAAAACGCTTTCGGTGCCCGGCTGCTGTACGTCGGCCTTCAGGGGAGCTATATGCGCGGCGAGGCAAGCGAAAACAGCGATATCGACGTCATGATGATACTCGACAGGCTCACCGTGAAGGACTTGGACGAGTACCGTGAAATTCTTAATAGGATCGGGTATTATGAGAAGTCCTGCGGATTCATCTGCGGCAGGGACGAAATGACGAGGTGGAATCCTCTCGAGGTCTGTCAGCTTCTCCATACGACGAAGGATATTTACGGGACGCTTGCCGATCATCTTCCCGGCGCCTCTCGCGAGGACGAGATCGCTTACGTCAAGCTGAGCCTCGGAAACCTGTATCACGAGCTCTGCCACCGCTATATCCACACGGATAGGGAAAACAGTATCCGGAAGCTGCGCGGTACGTGCAAGGGACTGTTCTTCCTGATACAGAACCTTCATTTCCTTGAAAGCGGGACGTTTGCCGTGACAAAGCAAGAGCTCAAAGAGC
>JAGACA010000001.1 GCA_017614315.1 Clostridia bacterium
ACTGTTCCGTGTTTTTTGTGCAGTTTCTGCGGATATGTCCGCAGGAGCAGCCTTACTTGCTTGGCTTTTCGTGGTCTTGCGGCTATCGCGCCGCGCCCGCGCTGACCCGCGCGGCTCGCTAAGCTCGCAGGGGACTTCCTTTTCAGGAAGTCCCCTTGCGCCTGTTTTTTTCATTCAGTTCTGTTTTTGGGGCGGTGCGGAGCTTTCCGGCTCCTCTCCCTCCTTGCCTTCGAGCAGAAGGAGCTTCTCCGCGAGCAGTCCCGAAAGGCCGGAGAGTATCGCATATGTGGAGATGAGATCGCTCGTCTCCGAAACGGAGGCGGGAGTCGCAAGCTCCTCGTGATGGAGCATCGGCGACGCGATGACGCGCACCTGCTTTATGAAATACTCCGCGGCGATCCGGTGCCTCGTGCGGTAGGCCGTGTAGATGCTCCTGACCTCCTCCTCGGGGATGTCGTTGGGGATCATCTGCGTCAGCGTCGCGATGGTAAGGCTCTGCTTCAGCGTGCAGATCATCACGAGATACGCGATATGCACCCGGTAGTATTTTTTCTTGCGCGGCTTGGGCATGTAGCGGTTCCTGACGTAATTGTTGATCGTCGCCGCCGTAATGAACTGCTCGTCCTTGAGCTCCGGGGGCAGATAGTCGAGATAGTTCGTGAGCAGCGACAGCACCTGCTCCATGTACAGCCCGAGATCCGGGATGTCCTCCCACGCGGGAAGCTTGTACTCCGCAAGGTATTTTTCCCAGCGGCGAAGCTTTTTTTCGATCAATGAGTTGTCGTAATCCATGGTTTTTCTCCGAATATATCGATTTATTACATTATAATACCCCGGCTCGGCTTTTTCAAGAATAATTTTGAAAAGCACTTGACATAATACGCTTGGCGTGGTAATTTAATATTGAAGATTAGATAGAAAGGATGCTCCGCAATACAGAGCGATTTGTCATATTATGTCATTCAGGCTTTTCACCGATACCTCCGCGAATCTCGATACCGCGATAATAAAGGAAAACCGCGTCGAGGTCATCCCGTTCAGCTATGTTTTCGAGGGCAGGGAGCTCGTCTGTACCGACACCGCGGAGTTCGACCAAAAGGAGGCCGACGGATACTACGCGGCGATCAAGTCCGGCTCGCGCGTAAGGACGAGCCAGATCACTCCGGAGGAATACCGTTCGTATTTCGAGCCCGCGCTTCAAAACGGCGAGGACGTGCTCTATATCGGCATGAGCTCCGGCATTTCCAATTCGTATAACTCCTCCGCCCTTGCCGTGAGGGAGCTCCGCGCAGAGTATCCCGAAAGGAAGATCCGTTCGGTGGATACGCTCGCGGCCTCTCTCGGCGAGGGGATAATGGCGCTCCGCGCGATCGCCCTGCGCGACGCCGGGCTCGACGCCGATCAAGCCGCGGACGAGATCGAGCGCCGCGTGCAGTCGATGTACCAGGTCGTGCTGATCGAGGATCTGATGCACCTTCACCGCGGCGGAAGGGTATCCGCCCCGAAGGCGCTGCTCGGCACTGTGCTCGGCATTCGCCCGATACTCAAGGGCGACGAATCCGGACACCTTGTCGTATGCTCAAAGGTGCGCGGCAGGAAAAAGGGTCTCGCCGCGCTCGCCCGAAAATACGCCGAGCTCGTCGGCAGGGACGAGCCCGGAACGGTCGGCATCGCTTACACCGACTGCGCGGACGACGCTTATGCGCTCCGCGATATGCTTCGTGAGATATTTGTCCCGAAGGAGTTCATGACAGTGAGATACGAGCCCGTGACCGGCTCCTACGTCGGCCCCGGCACGGTGGCGCTTTTCTTCGAGAGCGAGGACGGCGCGAGGCTTAAATGACCCCCCGTCAGTCCGTACAGGCGGCGAGCGCCTTTTCCATGACCGCGGCGAACTCCTCGAGCCCCACGCGGTCTTTTTCATCGAATCTCGCGTACTCGGGGCTGTCTATGTCGAGCACGTACGCGACGCGGCCGTCCACGCGGACGGGCACCACGATCTCCGACCTCGACGCCTCGTCGCAGGCGATGTGCCCCGGGAACTCGTGAACGTTCCCGACGACGAGCGTCCTTCCCTCCTTTGCGGCGGTCCCGCATACGCCCCTGCCCATGGGGATCTCGATGCAGGCGGGAAGCCCCTGGAACGGGCCGAGCACGAGCTTAACGTCACCGACCTCGTAAAAGCCCGCCCAGTTCAGCCGGTCGAGGGAGCTGTATAAAAGCGCCGAAGCGTTCGCAAGGTTCGCGATCCTGTGCGGGACGCCGCCGACGAGCGCCGAAAGCGCGGAATTCAGTTCAGCGTAATCCATAACTGCCTCCTTTTTCGGATATTGTATCACAAAATATTATGCTTGACAAATACCTTCCCCGGCACTAAAATATAACCGTTCCGCGGGTGTAGCTCAGTGGCAGAGCGTCGGCTTCCCAAGCCGATAATGTGGGTTCGATTCCCATCACCCGCTCCATTTTATTTTTGGGCAGAGCCCAAAAAGAAAATGGCGGGTGATGGGAATCGAACGGGTACGACGGCCGAAGGCCGGAAAAAGGGCCGCAGTGCGGCGCTTTTTAGTACCCCGGTGATTACTCCGCCCCGATCGAGGGCATGGATGAGCACGGGACGATCAAGTCCGTTATCGCTACCCGCTCCATAGCGAGCAATAACAACAGATCAAGTCAATACCCGTTCCTAATATATGTCAGCTGTTTTTCATCGGGATATCCTGCTGGTCGATCCTGAGCATACGGTAGCCTACGCCGATATGTGTCTGTATATACGGGGTGCGGTCATCGCCCGATTCGATTTTTTTCCTGAGAGTAGCCATAAACACTCGAAGCGAGGCGATATCGCTCTCACGGCTCGAGCCCCATATCTTTTGTGTAATGAACGTATGCGTGAGCACCCTGCCCACATTGCCCGCGAGGAGGCCGAGGAGCTTGTATTCGATGGGAGTCAGGTGAAGCTCCTCGCCCGCAAGATACGCGCACCCTTCCGCATAATTGATCGTAAGATCTCCGTTGGTAAACAGCGAGCTCTGCGGGCCTGCGTCCGCCTGTGCGGAAGAGATCCTGCGCTGCGCCACGCGTATTCTTGCAAGCAACTCTCCGACGGAGAAGGGCTTTGTGAGATAATCATCCGCTCCGGCGTCAAGAGCCATGATCTTATCGGTATCCTCGCTGCGCGCGCTGATCACGATTATGGGCATCGACGACCATGACCGGATGCTTTTTATCACTTCCGTGCCGTCCATATCGGGCAGGCCGAGATCGAGGAGGACAATATCTGGATTGTGCGACGCCGCCTCCATTACCGCAGCGGCTCCATTCACGGCGTCGATATATCTGTACTCATGAGCCTTCAGCGTTGTATTAATAAGGTTTCTTACGGGTTTGTCGTCCTCCACGACAAGTATCAACGGTTTATTCATTGAGATCCACCTCGCTTATTGGAAGTGCAAAACTGAAAACACATCCGTGAGGAGCATTGTCGGAAAGCTTAAGCTCGCTGTTATGCGCCTCCGCTATCGAACGGCACAGCGGAAGCCCGAGTCCCAGGCTTCTTCTGCTGTCGCCTATGCTGTTGTCGCCTGTAAAAAACATTTCGAACACTTTGTCCTTCATTTTTTCCGGTATTCCCGGGCCGTCGTCAGCAACGGATATTATCACGTTTTCCTCTTTTTTCGACGCGGAAACGGTTATGTGTGAGCCTGCAGGCGTGTATTTGACAGCGTTATTGACAAGGTTTACCATTACCTGGATTATCAACCTCGCATCCATTCTCGCAAGCAGCGGCTCGTTTCCGCAGTCGAGCCGTATGTTGTGATCCGCGGCTTTTTTGTCGATATGACGCAAAGCCTCCGAGAGCACATCCTCCACCACCTGATCCGAAAAATCGAGCTTGACGCTCCCGTCGCCTATCCTTGTTATAGCGAGCAGGTTTTCGACAAGCGCCTCAAGCCACCCGGCGTCGCTGCCGATATCGGCAAGCAGGCTCTTTTTTGTTTCTTCATCGAGCTGATCGCTGTTTGAAAGAAGCGCTTCCGCGTTGCCGGAGATGGATGTGAGCGGCGTTCTCAGGTCGTGAGAGATCGCCCGAAGCAGATTCGCCCTCAGTTTTTCGTTTCTCGCGATGACGGCCGCTTCCTCCCGCCCTTTCGCGTTTCTGTGGTTTTCAAGCGCAAGCGCGCATTCGCCGAGAACGGACTGCAGGATGCCGTTCTCCGAAACCCGGCGTTCCCCTTTGGCGGAGCCCATTCCCAATACGCCGTAAACGTACTCGCCGGAGCGTATGGGAATATAGAAGTATCTGGCCTTCTTAAGAGTCTGCTTGCCCGAGCCGGACTGATTCTTGTTCGTATAGGCCCATTCCGCGGCGGTCTTCTCCGTGCCGGTTTCATCATCAAGCGGAATACATTCCGCGCTGCCGGTAAGGAACAGAAGCCCGTCGTTCAGGCGCCCGTCCTCTGCCGGGAACACCACTGTGTCGACCTCCAGAAGCTTTGAGACCTGGGAAGCAGTGACGAGCAGTATCTCCAGGTCGTCGCCCGCCCCCTGCAGCGCGCGGTTGGTATCGAACAGCAGCTTCGTGCGGAAAGCGTCCCTCGCGGAGAGCTTTGCCTGCGCCTTAAGCTTAGCGGCAAGGGTGCCGGTCAGTACCGAAGCCAGCAGCATTATCGCAAACGTAACGGGATACCCGGAACCGTATGCGCGGAGCGTCAGCCGCGGCTCGGTAAGGAAATAGTTAAAAAGGATAACGCTTGATACGGAGCTTAATACTCCGCATATGTATCCCCTGGTCAAAATCGAGATCAAAAGCACGGTCAGCAGATAGACGGTAATAATGTTTGCTTCCGTAAATCCCAATCGCTGAAACAGGAAGCCGATCCCGGTCGCTGCGGCAAGGAGCGCGAATGTGATCGCAAGATCCTTCCAGGAAGGAAGGACGTCCCTGCTGAGCACCTTCTTTTTCTCGTGGTATGAACGATATGTGTCGGTATCGGGAATAACGTGTATATCTATTCCGGGAACAAGCTTAAACAGCCGTTCCGTTGTCGAAGGTTTTGAGAACAGCCGCTTTTTCGACCCGCTGTTTATTCCTATAACTATTTTCGTTATACCGGAAAGCCTGGCAAACTCTGCGATCTGCTCGGGTATGTCCTCGCCGTGAGATCTGACGATGTTTGCCCCGGCTTCTTCGGCGATCCTGATATTTGAATTCAGCCGATCCACGTCCTTGTCTGAAAGCTTGATACCGTTTGGAGTCTCAACGTAGAGGGCCGTCAGCTGCGATCCGAAAACAGCCGCCATATTGACAGCCGTTCGTACGATCCTTTCATTGGACGGAGAGGAAGAAAGACACACGAGTATGTGCTCTCTTCCCTTCCCGGGTTGCTTCTGTGATCTCATAACGATCCTTTCCGCCGAATCAAACCACGCATCAAGCAAAACCTCCTGCCTGCCGATCCTGAAAATTTCAAAATAACGCTTTTGCGATATTATATCACAACAAGCAAGCTGCCGCCAGAAGATTAATCCTGCATCTGATCCGGCATATCAAAATACAGGACTCCGCTTGTATCGAACTCATTTAGTGCATCGTTCGCGATCTCTTTCTGCCTGTGCTCTCTGCATATATGAGAAACATCAGCTATCCGCTTTCTGTCATAGCAGATCAATCTGGATAAAAGAGCTACCGGGATAAACCCCAACCCAAACAATAGCAGAATGATGAATACAATGATCCAGTCCTCCAACTGAACTCACCTCCGTATCAGATCCTGAAGCATTTTTGAAGCGTTTTATAATCGCCAAGAGCAAGCACCGTCATGTCTCTTGTGAGTATCGTATCGGGGGTGATATTGTAGTCCGCGACTCCGGACCGCTTGATCCCAAGAATGTTGATCCCATGCTTTTTTCGTATGTCGATCATACCGATGCTTTTCCCAATCCAACCTTCGGGGACCTTTACCTCAAATATTGCGTGCTGATCGTCAAGCTCTATATAGTCGAGTATATGGCTGCACGTATATCTGGTAGCGGCCCATTTAGCCATATCCCTTTCCGGATAGACGACATGATCCGCGCCGTTCCTTAAAAGAAACTTTTCCTGAACGTCCCTTTCCGCTCTCGCGATAACGCATTCCGCACCAAGCTCCTTCAGAAGAGACGTCGTTTCCAGAGAGCTTTGGAAGTCCCCGCTTATCGCGACTATACAGATATCGTAATTGTTTACGCCGAGCGAGCGGAGAAAAGCCTCGTTGGTGCTGTCGCCTATCTGCGCGTCGGTAACGAAGGACATCACCTCGTTGATCCTTTCCTCGTTTATATCGATCGCCATCACCTGATGCCCAAGCGCCGACAGCTGCATGGCAACGTGCTTTCCGAAGCGTCCGGCTCCGATCAATAATACGTTTTTCATAATATCCTCCTGTTATCCGACCGTTATGCTTTCAAGCGGGTACTTGGAGCTGACCTTTCCGTTGCTCGGAAGGAAAGCATATACGAGCGTCAAGCCCCCGACTCTTCCGGCAAACATAAGCAGCATCAGTATCAGCTTCGAGATGATCGAGAGCTTTGTCGTTATCCCGAGCGAAAGTCCCACAGTGCCGATCGCCGATGCAGTCTCGAAGAAACAATCCCCGACGGGCAGCCCTTCGATCATACTGATCGCAGCGCCGCAAAGGATAAAGAGCACAAGATACATCGTGAATATAGTTGCGGCGTTCTTGGCCGCGGAACAATCGACGCGCCTTCCGAAGAAGCAGATATCGTTTCTTTTCTTGAATGTCGCGATAACGTTTGCCGCGATCAGGGCGATCGTTGTGGTCTTCATGCCGCCCGCTGTCGACCCCGGCGAGCCGCCTATCAGCATCAGGCCTGTCATCATAGCTTTCGAGGGACCCGAGAGCTTCGTCAGGTCCGTCGTATTGAAGCCCGCCGTCCTCGGCGTTACGGACTGGAAGAGCGAGCTTAAAAGCCTTTCTCCGATGGGGAGACCCCTGTAATCCCGGAAGAACAGTACGATCGCGGGAATAAGGATCAGTATGCCCGTGACGGAAAGCACCACCTTGCTCTGCATACGGTATTTTGATAAGTGAAAACGATTCGTACGAACGTCGTCCCACGTAACAAATCCGATGCCTCCGATCACGATAAGAAGCATTATCGGGACCGTTACAGCGGCATTTCCCGAAAAACCGGTCAGTGATGAAAAAGCTCCCGTGTTTGCTCCCATAATATCGAAACCGGCGTTGCAGAATGCCGAGACGGAATGGAATACCGCCTTCCAGATCCCCGCCGCACCGTATTTTGAAACGAAGCCGGGGATCAAGGCAATCGCGCCGATCGTTTCGACGATAAGCGTGCCCCTTATGACAAACTTGGTCAGTTTGACTATACCGCCCATCTGCGGAGCGGAGATCGCGCTCTGCATCGTGCTGCGCGTCATGAGCGAGATCTTCCTGCCGGCCGCGAGAGAGAAAGACGCGGCGACCGTAACCACTCCGAGACCGCCCAATTGGATCAGAACAAGAATGACCGCCTGCCCGAAGTAAGACCAATAGGACGCGGTATCCTTCACAACAAGCCCGGTAACGCATACGGCCGAAACGGACGTGAACAAAGCGTCCGAAACGCTTGTCATATTTCCCGGCCTTGACGATACAGGCAGCATCAAAAGCAGCGTACCGATAACGACAGCCCCCAGAAACCCCAAAATGATTATCAGGGACGGTGAAAGCCTGCGTCTCTTTTTTGTCGCCATGTCCATGAATATCTGCCTCCTGTTATGCCTTTATTATATATCGTCAAGGGTTAAGATGACGTTAAGCCGAAGCGATCGACATTAAGGTTGTATTAAGATGAAGGCGGTATTATGAAACGGATACGCCAAGCTGAGGTCTTCTTTATTATGAAAGCAACGGCAAACCGAATCCGATCTGACGAACGGAAAAATCAAGTTTTATGGGCTATGCGCGCTTATTCTGGAAATCCGTTACGACGATTCGCTCCATTTTATTTTTGGGCAGAGCCCAAAAATAAAATGCCGCTTGTTATGGGAATCGAAGGGAACCGGCGTCCGTCCGGCGGACGAATCAGACGACGGGGATCGAACGCGGCCGGTCTCCGCCCGTCCCATATTTTCATGTATTCTTTTTCCTGTTTTTGGTCAAAAGCTATTGACAAAAATGCTCAAATTTCCGATAATATAATCGGCAGACAGCCGAATCATTTTTTAGGAGAGGAAAAACATGGCACAGAAAATAATCCGTTCCGACGGGACCGAGGCCAAGGCCGAAGCGCCGGCAAAGGCCGCCGAGAAAAAGCCCGCAGAAGTCAAGAAAAAGACTCAGAACGTCGTCGAAGCCAAGCCCGTCAAGGGCAGCGCGACCGGTTACCGCGTAGGCGCATGGGTACTCTGGGTACTCGCCATCGTCTGCGAAGTGTTCGCGATAATGGCTCTTTTGAAGAACTTCGTTATCCGCTTCACGGCAAACGGCAACACCAACATGATGATCACGATGATCATATTCATCGTCCTCGACCTTATATTCGCGGTCATCGCGGCGCAGCTGTGGAAGAAGGCCAACCACATCGATCCGCCCAGCGAGAAGAACAAATTCGTATTCTATCTCGTCAGCGAGCTCGGCGTGATAATGGCGTGCGTGTGCTTCCTTCCCCTTATCATACTGCTTCTCACCAACAAGAAGATCGACAAGAAATCCAAGCTGATCGTCGCGATCGTGGCCATCGCCGCGCTTCTGATCACCGGCTTTGCCTCCGCGGACTATAACCCCATCTCCGCCGAGGAAAAGGCCGAGGCCGAGCAGACCTTCACCGGCGACGTCTACTGGACGCCCTTCGGTCACAAGTATCACATCGATCTCGACTGCAACGCGATCGTGAACTCCAGCACGGTCTATCAGGGCTCCGTCACCGAGGCCATCGAATCCGGCCGCACCTCCATCTGCTCCTTCTGCGCTCACCGTCATGAGGGCGAATTCGACTTCGACAAGCTGAACGTCGAGCCCGCGCTCGAGGAGCTCCCGTCCGGAGAATAAGGAGGCTCGCATGGCTTTTGATATGAACTCCATCGGCGAGCTTCTCGCCCAGGGCGGCACTTCCGCCATCGGCAAGCGCGTCAAGCTCAAGCAGAGCGACGTTGCGCAGGTGCTCTCCGCAGGCGTTCCCGCTATGATCGCCGGCATGAAGAAAAACGCCTCCACGTCGGGCGGAGCGGCCTCCCTTAGCCGCGCGCTCACCGATCACAGCAAGGACAGCACGAAGGACGTCGGCGCGTTCCTCAAGAACGCCGACCTGAGCGACGGCAAGAAGATACTCGGTCACGTGTTCGGAGACAATCTGGACGGCGTACTGAAGTCTATCTCCGCCAATACCGGCGTGACCAAGGGCAAGACGACCAGCATCCTCGCGCTCGTCGCCCCCCTCCTTCTCTCCTGCCTCGGCAGTCAGCAGCAGACCCAGCAGCAGAACGCCGGCTTCAGCCTCACCGGGCTTCTCGGCGGACTTCTCGGCGGCGGTCAGCAGCAGAGCACGAGCCTTCTGGGAGGACTTCTCGGCGGCGCCGCAGCATCCGAGCCCGAGGACTCCAACGAGGGCGGACTGCTCGACAGCATACTGAATATTTTCAGGTAAAAAGACAGACGATAAAACGCAAACAAGACTCCCCGTTTTCCGGCGGGGAGTCTTGTTTTCAAGAATTCGGTATCTCCGATCAGCTGTTCCTTCTCTTTTCGAAGCAGGCGCTGCAATATACGGGACGGTCGTTCCTGGGCTCAAAGGGGATCTTGGTGGGCGCGCCGCACTCTGCGCATACGGCGTCGTACATCACGCGTTCGCCGCGGGCGGCGTTCTTGCGATTCTGTCTGCAGGCTTTGCAGCGGGTCGGCTCGTTCCTGAAGCCCTTCTCGGCGTAGAATTCCTGTTCACCGGCGGTGAATACGAACTCAGCGCCGCAGTCCTTGCAAACAAGTACCTTGTCTTCAAACATCTCTAAAAAACCTCTTGCTTATTTTTTCGGCATGCCGGAACGGCTGACCTGGTCTTTGACCCCACACTCGCCTGTTGACGCTGTCGCTACCCGGGGATGCCCCTCTCACTACACACGTTCTCCGCCTGCGGTCGCCCGCGCGGACAGGACTTACTTCTAAACCGCACCATGCTCACGGAGGCTTTGCCCCGCTTACGTGGATCGCTTCGCCTGCGACTGGCATCGACTTTCAACCACAGACCCGCTCCTATGCCGGTATCCATTATAAACCAGCTGCAAATCTTTTTCAAGTCTTTTTTGCCGACGCAGAAAATATAATACTTACTTTTTGTCTATCTTAAAAACGCGATCCAAACGGCGATCAGCGCGCCGTCCAGTATCATCAGAACGGGAAGCCCCAGCATGAATTTCGCGTGCTTCGTCTTATGCCTTATTA
The DNA here is from genome assembly GCA_017614315.1 of Clostridia bacterium. Taxonomy (GTDB): domain Bacteria; phylum Bacillota; class Clostridia; order Christensenellales; family CAG-138; genus UBA3857. The sequence goes on from JAGACA010000001.1 coordinate 10,443, forward strand.
TGAGCATCGTCGCGAACATGGCGAAGCTGCCGAAGCACGCGCCGATCAGCATAAGCGTCCGTTCGGGTATGCGCCTGTCCCCCGCCTTCGCCGCGAGCTTGTCCCTTACGGTCAGCGCGGAGGCGACGAGGCTCATGAACAGTATGAAAGCTGCTGCTATCCAGTCTCCGGTCTTCATATCGAGTATTTTAACCGCATTCGCGGGCGATGTCAATCCCGCAAAACCGTCACTTGTTGAGAGAATTTTTTGAAATCGTTCTCTTATCCGTTGACTTATTCGAACACATGTGCTATAATAGTAATAGAGACAAGCGTTGACGATGCCGTTTTTCCCGATCCCCCCGCGGGATGGGAAAGCGGCAGGCGCTTGTTTCTTTTATTATTTTCAGAAGGAGAGAAAGATGTCAAAAAACAGTTTCAACGAGTTGCTTGCGGGGCTTGAGGCAGAGCTCAAGCCCGGAGCGGACGGCGAAGAGCGCGTCTCCGTTTCCCCCGCCGAGAGGCTGGGAAGAGCTATGCTCGACCGTTTCGGGACGGCAGAAGGCATGAGCGAAAGCGAGCTCGTCGACGCGATCCTCGGCGAGTGGAACGCGCGGAAAGAGCCCTCCGGCATGCCGGCGGAGCCGTTCGAGCCCGTTCCCAAGCTTCCCGTACCCATGAAAGCCGGCGTTAACACGCCGCAGCCCGCCGACTACGCGGATATGCCCGCGAAACAGTTCAACGAGCTCAAGAAGCTCCTCAAAAAGGCCGCCCTTGACGGCAAAAGAATGAAGATCTGAAGAAAGGAAAAAACACATGCCCAACAACACAAACACCATAAGCTCGCTCACTTCCGGGCGATTCAATCCCACCTATTACGACCGCCAGCTCCTCGAGAGCGCAAAGACGAAGCTCGTTCACGCCGAGTTCGGCCAGAAGCGTTCCGTCCCGAGGAACAACGGCAACAAGGTCAATTTCAGGCGCTGGAACCTCTTTGATCCCAACGCCGCGCTCTCCGGCCTTACCGAGGGCGAGACCCCGACCGGCCAGATGCTCTCCCAGACCGATATCGAAGCGACGGTAAAGCAGTACGGCGCGTACGTCGAGGTGACCGACCTTCTCGACCTCACCGCCTACGACAGCGTCATAAACGATTCCGCGGAGCTCTTGGGCGAGCAGATCGGCACCGTGCTCGAGTGGGTCACCAGGGACGCCATGTGCGCCACGACCAACGTGCAGTATGCCGGCGGAGCCATTGACCGCAAGTCGCTCGATCCGACCAAGAAGCTGACCGTGGAAGAGATCAGGAAGGCCGTCCGCACCCTTAAGAAGAACAAGGCTCGCCCCTTTGCGGAGGACGGACGCGCGCCGCATTTCGTGTGTATCTGCTCCCCCGAGGCGACCTACGACCTGCAGAACGACGAGAACTGGAAGAACGTTTCCGCGTATTCCAACGCCGAAGCGATCTATTCCGGCGAGATCGGCCGCCTTTACGGCGTCGTGTTCGTCGAGAGCACCGAGGCGAAGGTATATGAGCAGAGCGTTCACAACGCGGTCAAAGCCGACACCTCGAGCTCCGCGAGCTTCGTTCTGAAGAACGCTCCGACCGCGGCGGAGAAGGCGTATCTTTCCGCCGGCGGCGGCAAGATCAGGATCGGCTCGACCGAGTACACGCTCGCCTCCTCTGGCTCATTCGATCCCGACACGAACACCGTCACCCTGTCCGCAGCCGCTTCCCTTTCCGCGAACGCGGCCGTCTATTCCGAGGACGCCGGCGCGGTGGACGCTTCCACCAAGAAGGCGCTCCCCGTGCACGCGACGCTCGTTTTCGGCAGGGACGCCTACGGCGTCATCGACGTTGACGGCAAGGGCGCCGTTCAGCTCATCATCAAGCCCCACGGCTCCGGCGGCACCGCGGATCCCCTCGATCAGCGCGCGACCGTCGGCGCGAAGGCCTGCGCCTACGCCGCCGTGATACTGAACGACCTCTGGCTCGTCAAGATCGAGCACACCGTCTCCTGAAAGAGGGAGGCGGACAGCTGATGAAACGATTCAAGGATATAGTCCGCTCCGCCTTAAAGCCGCGCGAAACGAGCATTGACGTTCCCAAGGACGAACGCCCGGGAGACCCCCTCCCGGGCGCGGAAGCCCCGAGCGAGGACCGCGCGGAGAGCGCTTCCGACACGGGCAGCGCGTCCGCGGCGGAAGCCGCGAAGCCTGCCGCCGAAGTCCCTGCCGAAAACAACGGCTCCGGATCGGCGGGAGCCGCGGACAGCGGATATGATCTCGACAGCGGCTTTTCGGAGTTCTATGACAGGCTCATTAAAAAGCTCGGCTCCTACGGGATCACGGGGATTCCGGGCTTTGACGAGCTTTACGGCCTGATCGAGAGCTTTCTGCGCCCCGCGATCGACGCCGCTGTCGCCGAAAGGAACCGCGCGGGCAGAGAAAACCTTGCTGAGCTCGACGCGGACGCTTACGCGCGCGGTATGGGCGGTTCGAGCTATCTTTCGTCCGTCAAGTCGCGCGAGCTCGACGCCGCCGCGAGCGACGTCATGGCGCTTGAGGGCAAGTATACCCGGGCGGTCGGCGAGTATCTTTACAAGGCGCTGTCCGAGATGCAGAAGCTCGAGGCGGATATGTCAAAGCTCAGGCTGACGCTCTCCTCCTCCGGCCGCGGAGGCTCCGGGAGCGGAAGCTCCTCCTCCGGAGCCGACGCCCGCGTCAACGCGGAGCTCGGCTACGTCCCCTACGGACACGACAAGCACGGGGCGTATTTCGACGGAGTGTGGTACGAGGGCGATTTCAGCTATTTCGAAAAGAGCTACACCTATTCGGACTACGCTAAATACCTCGAAGGGCTTTCCCCTTCCGAGCGGTATCTTTTCTTTACGGGCAGCTCTGAAGAGTGGCGCAGGAAACGCTGGCAGGTGCAGTATAACCTGCCGCAGGTGGATTATCTCGAGCTCATGGCGCGGTTCATGCGCACCGGGGTCCCGGGAGGCGACTCCAATAACGGGAGCGGAGGTATGAGATGGTCGAAAACACTCAACTGAAGAGGTTCGAAGCGAATATAGACGTTAAAAAGACCGTCGCCATCCGTCCGTTCAGCGTGACCGACGGCGATACCGGAAACCTGCTGGTCCTGAACGTATATGACGGTCAGACGTCCGTCGACCTGTCCGGCTGTTTCGTGAACATGGTGTTCATACACAAGCGCGGGATCTCCGCGCAGGATTCGGACGACGGAAGCATTTCCGTGCTGGGGAACTCGGTCACGGCAAGGCTCGATCCCGCCTCGTTCTCCCCCGGTCTTGTCGAGTGCGAGCTCCAGATCTATTCTGGAGCGGCGAATGAAACTCTGATAACCTCGGCAAGATTCAGCTTCATATGCCGGAACGCCATTCTGAACGGCGACTCGATCGTTTCGCTCACGCAGTTTCCCGTACTGACAAGGCTCATAGGCTCCGTCGCCTCGGCAGAGGAGGCGCGATTGAGCGCGGAGACCGCGAGAGCGGCGGCCGAAGCCTTAAGGGCGGCCGCGGAGACGTCAAGAGCCTCGGCCGAGGCCGCAAGATCGGCCGCAGAGACCTCGAGAGCTTTCGCGGAAGCGGACAGATCGACCGCCGAAACGGCAAGGACGGCTGCCGAAGCTTTTCGAGCGTCCGCCGAGACCTCAAGAGCAGACGCGGAGAGCGCGAGATCGTCCGCCGAGACGGCAAGGGTCTCCGCCGAAGCTTTACGAGCGTCCGCCGAGACATTAAGAGCGAGCGCCGAGGTCTCAAGAGCGAACGCCGAGACTTTAAGAGCGGGCGCGGAGACCGCAAGAGCTGCCGCATCGTCTGCCGCCGTTTCTTCCGCAAACGCCGCCGCAGCTTCCGCAAACGCCGCCGCCGCGCTTATCGGCGAAGGCATGGACGGGATCGTCTGGAAGGACACGGATGAATCAAAGCGGTATCTTGTAAAGCTCCGTGTCGTGAACGGAAAGCCCGTCATGCTGTACACAGAAATGGAGGATAACACATGAGTACATCAAACCCTTTTAACATACCTTCCGAAGAAACGCAGAAGGAAAGAAACGACATACTTTACCTGATCGCGTCCAAGATGGGCGCGGCCGACGCCTTGACCGCACGCGACCTTCAGGCGCTCGTGAGGCTTAACCTTCACAAGCGCGTTCCCGTCGGCGAGGAGTACGTTTCGGAACGCGAAACGGCGCTTACGATCAGCATCGGAGACAGCGCCGGGATAACCGCCGCCTCGGTCGACGAAGAAGCCTTCCTCGCCGCCGTCGGCGAAGCCCGCGAGGGCGTGTACGAGGCGACGTATGACGGCGCGGCGTGGCACAGGGAGGACGGAACGCCTATACTCCTTGCGGACTACGGAATATCCGTTACAGGTACCCCCGCAGAGGGGGATCATATCGTCGTAACGGAGACCGCCGCGAAGATCGTGTGGCAGCTTGCCGATCACGACAAATGCTGCGCTTCCGATGAGCGCTCCGTCGTGCTGACTTCAAGGGACGCGGTGACGGCCGGCTCGATCCCGTTCTCCGTGCCTCAGCTCCTGTTCTGTTTTCCGAACGGGCTTGAAGCGGGACGTTACCGCTTTGCCCTCTATCACGGCGCATACGGCGGCGGCACGGGACAGGACGGGATATATGAGTTTGTGATCACGCAGGCGATACCCGCGGGCGGCGGCTTAAGGCATTCTACCGCCGGAGTGTACGGCGGCAGTACGAGAGAGCAGATCGCAGGCGGCACGATAACGACCTACGGCGCGGCGCCCGAACGCGCGGTGATCGAATCGGGCGTTCGGACCACTTATCAAAGCTCGCTCCCGTCGACGGATATCGGCACGGTATCGGCGCATTCTGCGGCCGATATCCGCAGTATCCCCAATCTCTCGCAGGCAAACTTCACCGAGCGTAACGCTTACGGCGACAGCTATTATCCCCGCTCCTGCCACAGACAGTGGCTCAACTCGGACGGGAAAGCGGTAAAAGCCGGAGACAGCGCGTTCTCGTACTGGTGGACGCCGCAGTCGGTATTCGATATGCCGCCCGCCGAAAGCGTCCGCAAGCTTGCGGGCTTCCTGCACGGATTGGACCCCGAGCTCCGCGCCGTTATGGGCAAGGCGACCGTCAAAGTCGCAAAACCGGCCTGCGACTGCGCCGATCCGTCCGTTCCGGAGTACGAGACGCTGAACGATCCTGTGTTCGCGCTTTCGTTGACCGAAGTTTACGGCGAAAGCAACAACACGATAGCGGAAGGCTCCCAGCTCGCGCTTTGGTCGGGGACTACGGACGCTGCCAAGATCAAAGCGGCAAGCTCCGGGACCGCCGTGGCGTGGCATCTGCGTTCGTGCGTGCCGACCGTCGCGTATGCCGCACGTTTAGTGCTCGCCACCGGCGCGCCGAGCTACGGCATGGCGAACGGTACCAGCGGCGTCGTGCCCGGTCTGATCATCAAATCGAAAGATGAGCCGTAAGGAGGACAATATGAAAAAACGAAACTCTATCGACCGTCTCCGCGAGCTTGAGGCGGAGAACATAAGGCTGAAAGCCCAAAACGCAAAGCTGACCGCCGACCTCGACTACGTCGCGATGATGACCGACGTCGAGATCGGAGACGAGGAGGAAGAAGATGCACAGCCCGAAGTTTAACAAGGTAAAAAGCTATTACGACCGCGGCCTTTGGTCGAAAAAGCAGGTCGCCGACGCCGTCATAAAGGAATGGATCACGGCCGAGGAATACGCCGAGATAACGGGAGCGGAAACGAACGAATGAAAAACGCCGTTGATTTTATAACCTTTGCGCTGTCCCACGCGAAAGCCGAAAGCGTGCCCGACGGCGCGAAGCTCCCCATCTCCGCCGACGAGTGCGGCGTCGAGCCCTGGGAGTATCTTTACGGCACCACGGGCTGTACCGTGACCGGGAGCCTGCTCGACGAGCGCTATAAAAACTTTTACAGGAAGAAGGGCTGGTCGCGCGAAGCGTTCGATATCGCGACCGAGAACTGGGCGGCGCTTAAAAGAAAGGCGACCGACTGTCAGGGACTTCTGGACGCGTTCCTCGGCACGGACGTGACCGCGAACTACTGTTACGCCGCATGGTGCACCGAGCGCGGCCCCGTGAGCGAGATCGCAAGGCCGTATGAGCTCGGCGAGGCGCTGTTTTACATGAATTCAGAGGGGCGCATGTCGCACGTCGGGTTCGTATGCGGCTTCCTTGCGGGCGAGCCGCTCGCCGTCGAAGCGCGCGGCATACGCTTCGGCGTAGTCGTTACCCGTTTTTCGGAGCGTCCCTGGACGCACAGGGGGCTCGTGACGCAAAAGCTCTCCTATGATCCCGAATACCGCGACGAGCAGGTGATACTGTCCGTCAAAAGACCCATGATACAGGGCGAGAGCATACTGCATCTGCAGAAGGCGCTGAACGCGCTGGGATATTACTGCGGAGCTCCCGACGGAAAATGCGGGAGGCTGACCATGAGCGGAGTAAACGCGTTCGTAAGAGCGCATGAAATAAAAAGCGCGCTGCCGGATACCGATCCGGAACGCGGGAAGGACGCCGTATGACGAGTTTGTTTACGTGGCAGGGGCTCGTGACGTATTCCGACGCTGTCCTCGCGACGGCGATAATCACGCAGTTCGTAAAGGATATCAAGCCGATAAGCCGTATCCCCGCGAGGCTTTTGAGCTATCTTGCGGCGCTGACCGTGCTCACCGCGGCGACGGCGGTCACGTTGGGATTCGACTTGAAAGCGCTGATACTTAACGTGATCAATTCCGTTCTGGTCGCCCTCGCGGCGAACGGAGCGTTCGACGCGGTCAACGAGGCCGGAATAAAAAGGGCAAAATGATCAGGCGGGGCTTTTCCTCCCGATCGAAAGTATCGAGATGAGCGCGCCGGCAAGCACGAGCGCGATCCCGGCGGCCTTGAATACGGTCATGAGCTCGCCGAAAACGAGCATGCTCGTCAACGAAGCGAATACCGGCTCGAGCGTGTTGAGGGCGGAAGCGGGCACCGAGCCCAATATGCGGATGCCCGCAAGCAGCAGCCTGAGCCCGACTATATAGCCGAGAACGCCGCTTGACAGCAATACGGCGAGTATGAACCACGAGGGCGGGAGCCGGAACCTTCCCGCCGCGAGCGCGATGATAAAGCAGATGACGGCGGCGGAGCCCGTGATATAGACGTTGGATACCGAGCCGTCGAGCTTTGAGTACGAGGCATGCCGCCCGGCAAGGAAATACACGGCGTACGCAAGCCCCGAGAGGAGCGCGAGCGTGACGCCGAGCGCGGGGCGGCTGCCCGAGCCCGCCGAGCCGGGAAGCGAAATGAGAGCGACGCCGCCTATCGCGAACACGAGAGCGACGATCGCCGCAGGCCGCAGCTTTTCCCCGAAGATCATCGCGGAAAAAAACGCGACGAGTATCGGATATGTGAAATTGAGGACTATCGTCATGCCCGCGGGTATCGAAAGATACGCGTAGGAAATGAGCAGCATGGTCGCGGTGAAGCCGCCTCCGCCGAATACGGAGAGCTCCGCCGCCTGTCTCGGCGTGACCTTAAGGCTCTTCCTGCCGACGAGGCAGATGACGAGCGAGAGCGCGCAGGCGATCGCCATGCCGAAGCCGACGACCGATTCGTTGGGCATGGCTTTCGCCGGATCGAGCGCCATGAACGAGGGGGCTTCCCCGAACGCCCTTATAAGGAATTCCCCGGGAAGGCCGCCCTTCAGCGCGGTATTCGAAAGTATCGGCGTTATGCCGTAGCATACCGACGCGAGTATCACGCACAGCACGCCCCATGCTTTTTTCGAGCTTTTCATACGCTGATAATACAATATTTCCATCCGGATTTCAACAGTAAAAAGGAGGTGATGCGCGATAAAACTCATACTTAGCGGCGAGCCCAATCCCCGTCAGAGGGAGTTCTTTATGTCAAGGGCCCGCCATACGGCCTACGGCGGAGCGAGGGGCGGCGGCAAGAGCTGGGCGATGCGAAGAAAGCTCGTCCTGCTCGCGGTCAATTATCCCGAGCTGAACATACTTTTGCTCAGGCGCACGCTGCCCGAGCTCCGCGAGAACCACATACTGCCCCTTTTGAAGGAGCTTTACGGCTTCGCGCAGTACTCCGCGACGGACAGGGTATTCAGTTTCCCGAACGGTTCGAGGATCAAGCTCGGATACTGCGATACGCTTACCGACGTTTTTCAGTATCAGGGTCAGGAGTACGCCGTCATCGGCATGGAGGAGGCCACGCATTTCACCGAGGAGCAGCAGCAGTTCCTGACGACCTGCAACCGCACCGCGAGGGAGGGCTTTTCGCCGAGGATGTATTATACCTGCAACCCCGGCAACGTCGGGCATGCGTGGGTGAAGCGGCTTTTCATCGACAGGGACTACCGCGACGGCGAGCGCGCGGAGGATTACGCCTTTATCCCCGCGAGGATATGGGACAACCGCGTGCTCCTCGACGCCGATCCCGGCTATGTGAAGCAGCTCATGTCGCTTCCCGAGGATCTGAAAAAAGCGCATCTCGACGGCGACTGGGACGTTCACGCGGGACAGTATTTCCGCGAGTTTTCAAGGAGCGTGCACGTTGCGGAGCCGCATGAGATCCCACGCTGGTACAAGCGGTTCCGCTCCATGGACTGGGGCTATAACGATCCCTGCTGCGTGCTGTGGCACGCGGTCGATCCCGAGGGCAGGGTCATCACCTACCGCGAGCTTTACGTCCGCGAGATGCGCGCAGAGGAGGTGGCGGAGAGGGCGGTCGCTCTGTCACGCGGCGAGGAGATCGCCTATACTGCGGCGTCTCCCGACCTTTGGCAGCGCCGCGGACAGAGCCTTGCGACGAAGGCCGGCACCGCGGGCATGAGCCTTGCCGACGTGTTCAACAAATGCGGCATGCCCGTCATTCCCGCCGACAACGCCCGCGTGGCGGGCTGGCAGACGGTGCGAAGGTTCCTCGCCGCGGCGCCGGACGGGCGGCCTAACTGGCAGTGCTTTTCGGACTGCGCGAACCTCATCCGCACTCTGCCCGCACTCATATACGACAGCTTTGACCGCGAGGACGCGTCGGGCGGAGAGGATCACGCGCCCGAGGCGCTCCGTTACGGACTTATGAGCTGTCCGGGCGCGAGCGTGCTGCCCAGACCGAAGAAAAAGCCCGTGTTCGACCCTCTCGACCTCGGAAAGAGGCCCGGAGGAAGCTATCTTACGACTTAAAAGAAAGGAAAACAATGAAAAACAACAATTCGGAATCCGATAAATACTATTCCCTGTTCCGCGAGTTCTACGACGCTTACGCCGGCGAGAGGGCGAGGATCGAGAAATGCGAGCATCTGTACCGCGGCGATCATTGGTTCGACGTGCCTGCGGACGATCCCAGAGAGCCGCGTCCCGTCACGCCCATAATCCACTCGTCGATCGAGAATGTGAGAGCCGACCTTGAGGACTACATACCCGAGGCCGTCATCACCGCAGACTCGAACGCTTACAGCGAGCTTGCGGAGACGCTTACGCGCGTAATAAAGGAGGATCACATGAACTGCTCGTACGACGAGGAGTTCAGAAAGCTCACGCACGACCTGCTCGTCGTGGGCTACGCCGTGCAGGAGATCGGCTACGATCCGGAGGCGCTTTCCGGCATGGGCTCCGCGTTCATCCGCCGCGTCGACGTATCCGGCGTGATGTTCGATCCGCTCGTGACCGACGTTCAGGACGGCAGGGCGGTATTCAAGTTCGCAAGGAGGACGCGCGGCTGGTTCCGCGATCATTATCCCGACAAGGCGGACAGGCTGAAGGACGACGGCGTCTTCATGGACGTTGACGGCGACGGCGTGCTCGCGCCGCGCTGCGATAAGAGCATAATGCTGATCGAGTGCTGGGAAAGGGAATATGACGCGAAGACGGGTAAAAACTCCGTGCACATGCTTAAGCTGGCGGGCGGCGAGATACTGGAGAGCTCCCGCGAAGCCTTCCCGAACGGCGTTTACGCGCACGGCAGGTATCCGTTCGTCATAACGGCGCTGTTCCCCCGCAGGGGCTCGTGTCTGGGAAGCGGCTTCGTCGACATGTTCGAAACGAGCCAGCGATACTCCGACAAGCTCGACCAGATCGTGATGAAAAACGCCATGCTCGCCTCGCACAACAAGCTGCTGGTGACGGGCGCGTCCGGCTTCGACGAGGAGGATCTTCGCGACTGGTCGAAGGACGTGCACAAGGGCGACAACTTAAGCGGCGTGTCCTGGTTCCAGACCGCGCCTCTCCCCTCCTACCTCATATCCTATATCGCGGATATGCGAAACTCCATCAAGGAGGAGTCCGGCTCCAACGAGTGGTCGCGCGGCATGACCAATTACGGCGTGACGAGCGGCACCGCGATATCCGCCCTGCAGGAGATGAGCTCGAAGCGTGCGAGGATGGCGGCGAAGAGCCTGCATTCCGCGTTCCGTCAGGCCGTCGAGCAGGAGCTGGAGCTCGAGCGCCAATTCGCTCTGGGGCTCCGCTGCATAAAGACGTACCTCGACCGTTCCGATCCCGAGGGCGCAAAGAGAGCCGAGGGCGCGGCGCGCGAGATCATGAGCGCGGAGGAAATGCCCATTTCCGTCCGCGTGACGGTAAAGGTGCAGAAGGAGACCGGCTTCTCCGCCATAGCCCACAACGACACCGTTTTCCGCCTTGTCGAGACGGGCATGATAACCCCCGAGGTCGGCCTCGAGCTGATCGTGTTCGAGGGCAAGGAACAGGCGAAGGCGCTGATGAAAAAAGCTCCGGAAGAGAGCGCCTGACCGCGCAAAAAAACTCCGTTCCGAAAGGAACGGAGTTTTTAATGCCTGTTACGGATTGAGCCTTATGGGGCTCCTGAAAATGAACTCGGCTTCCTTGATGCCGATGTCGAGGAGCAGCATCGTCATGCGGTCCACGCCGAGGCCGAATCCGCCGTGGGGCGGGCAGCCGTAGCGGAAGAACTCCATGTAGAACTTTACGTCCTCGCCGAGACCCTTTTCGGCGGCCTGCTGCTTGAGTATCTCATAGCGGTGCTCGCGCTGCGCGCCGGTGGTGATCTCCGTGCCGCGCCAGATAAGGTCGTAGCCCTGGGGGACGCCGTCCCTGCGCATGTGGTAGAACGCGCGCTTGTCCTTCGGATAATCGGTGACGAACAGGAATTCGTGACCGTATTCCTCCATCGAGAACTTATAGGAAAGCTTCTCCGCGTCGGTGGAGAGGTCGATCTTCTCCTCCTCGGGAACGGTATAGCCGTAGCGCTTTTCGAGCTCGTCGTAAAGATCGCGGAGCTTTATCCTCGGGAACGGGAGCGTCGGAACGACGGTCTTTAAGCCGAAGAGCCTCTCGATCTCGTCGCCGTACTTCTCGGCGATGTTCTTCAGGGAATAGGCGAGCATCTCCTCCTCGATGTGCATGACGTCCTCATACGAATCGATATACGCGAACTCGAGGTCGAAGCCGGTGAACTCGGTCGCGTGGCGGCTGGTGAAGCTCTTTTCCGCGCGGAACACGGGGCCCACCTCGAAAATGCGCTCGAGGCCGGAGGCCATCGCCATCTGCTTGTAGAACTGCGGCGACTGGGCGAGATACGCCTTGCGGTCGAAGTAGGTGAGCTCGAACACGTCCGCGCCGGATTCGGACGCCGCGCCGATTATCTTCGGGGTGTGGATCTCGACGAAATCGCGCTCGAGAAGGAAATCGCGCATGGACTTCACGAACTCCGTCTGAGCAAGTATCATCAGCTTGTTCTTTTCGGAGCGAAGGTCTATCCAGCGGTAATCGAGCCTTGCGTCGATCGAGGAATCCGCCATGAGGGGCATTGCCTCCGCCACGGATTCGACGACGAGCTTTTCGACGATCATCTCCCTGCCGCCCATCTTGACGGCGGGATTCTCGACGACCTTGCCGTAAGCGGTGACGACGGACTCGATGGTGAGCTTGTCGACCTCTTCCGCGACGTCGGGATATGCGCCCTTGTCGACGGTAAGCTGCAGCTTGCCGGATCTGTCGCGAAGGACTATGAACGCCATATAGCGCTTGTTGCGAAGGTTTTCAACGAAGCCGCCTACGCGGACGTATTCGCCGTCAGGCGCGTTCTTGACCGGGATCCTGTCCATATTGTAACTCCTTAAAGATTTTTTCCGCGATATTTTAACACAATCGGGACGGATTTACAATATTTTTGTTCCTTAAAGGCTCAATTTCTTTTTTCGATGCTCTTTTTCCATTCGGCTGTGAGCTTTTTCCCCGCGCGCACGGAGCTTATGGCCTCGTCCATAACGGCGTAATTGAGCCGCGTGCCGGCGCTGTCCGAGCGGTATGTCACGGCGCGGTCCTCCGCGATGCCGAAGTGCTTCGCCGTCTCGACGGCGTCGATGTTCGCGCCCATGAATATGAATTCCCAGCCCTTCTCCTTCCTGTCCTCGATCATCCTTTTGACCTCGTTCGAGGAGTACCTTTTGCTCGCGTTCTCCATGCCGTCGGTGGTAATGATGAACATCGTGTGCTCGGGAACGTCCTCGTCCCTTATGTACCTGTGGACGTTCGAAACGTGCTTTATCGCTCCGCCTATCGCGTCGATCAGCGCCGTACAGCCGCGGACGCAATACTCGTTCCGGGTGATGGGCGCGATCCTTTCGATCGGCACGCGGTCGTGCAGCACCTCCGTTTCGTGATCGAACAGCACCGTGGAGACGAGCGCCTCGCCCTCCGCCTTTTTCTGCTTGTCGATCATGGCGTTGAAGCCGCCGACGGTGTCGTCCTCGAGCCCGCCCATCGAGCCCGAACGGTCGAGTATGAATACGATCTCGGTAAGTCCTTTTTTCATGGTTTTGTACCTCCCTTTGTTGGTTTTCGGGCTCATTATAGACCGACTGCGGGAGGAGTTGGTCGCCTGCGGGGCGACATTTAAGTATAGTTAGGAATGAGGAGTGAGGAGTTAAAGTTCGGAGCCGGTCGCGTCAGCGATCCCGCGCGTCCGGCGGACGGTCGGGAAGGCGCAGAACGGGCGGCGATCCGAACGCAGTGAAGGAAGTCCGCCCCGGATGGGATCATGAGTTGGGAGTTACGGGTCGTTTGTCGGCTGCCGACGTTTTTCTGTAAAAAAAAGGAGAGCAAAGCTCTCCGATCGTCGGTCGTATACGTTATTTCAAAAGCTTTTCCATTATCGCCTTTGCGGCGCGCTTTCCCGCGCCCATGGCGGAGATCACCGTCGCCGCGCCGGTCACGGCGTCGCCGCCCGCGTACACGTTCTCGCGCGAGGAAAGCCCGTCCTCGCCGACGATTATGCCGCCCTTGCGGTTGACCTCGAGCCCCGCGGTGGTCGATTTGATGAGCGGGTTCGGGCTGGTGCCTATCGCCATTATGACTGTGTCCGCGTCAAGCACATATTCCGAGCCCTCGATCGGGACGGGACTGCGCCTGCCCGAGGCGTCGGGCTCTCCGAGCTGCATTTTTATGATCCTGACGCCCTTTACGAAGCCGTTCTTGGGATCGCGCGGATCGTCGGGGTTCGTATAGCCCAATATCTCCACGGGATTGTTCAGGAGCCTGAAATCGACGCCCTCCTCTATCGCGTGCTCGACCTCCTCGCGGCGAGCGGGAAGCTCCTCCATCGAGCGGCGGTAGACGATAAAGACCTTGTCCGCGCCGAGCCTTAAGGCAGTCCTCGCAGCGTCCATCGCGACGTTGCCGCCGCCCACGACGCAGACCGCGCCGCCCTTCATTATGGGCGTTGCGGAATGATCGAGATACGCCTTCATGAGGTTCGACCTTGTTAAAAACTCGTTGGCGGAATACACGCCCTTCAAGCCCTCGCCGGGTATGTTCATAAAGTTGGGAAGTCCCGCGCCGGAGCCGATGAACACCGCTTCATAGCCCATTTCGAAGAGCTCGTCCACGGTGAGCGTCCTGCCGATGACGACGTTCGTTTCGATATCGACGCCGAGCTCCTTAAGCGTTTCGACCTCGCGCGCGACGATGGATTTCGGGAGCCTGAACTCCGGTATGCCGTAAACGAGCACGCCGCCCGCAAGGTGGAGCGCCTCAAAGACGGTGACCTTGAAGCCGTGCCTTGCGAGATCGCCCGCGCAGGTGAGCCCCGAGGGGCCGGAGCCGACTATCGCGACGCGGCGGCCGTTGAAGTCGGGCGGGTTGAACCTTTCGGATACCCTGGAGTTGTGATGATCGGCGGCGAACCTTTCGAGGCGGCCTATGCCGACCGGCTCGAACCTTATGCCGAGAGTGCATTTCGATTCGCACTGCGTTTCCTGCGGGCAGACCCTGCCGCAGACGGCGGGCAGGGACGAGGTCTTGCGTATGACCGCGTAAGCCGCCTCGAAATCGCCCTCCTTCATCTTTGCGATGAAGCCGGGGATATCGACGTTTACGGGACAGCCCGAAACGCAGGGGCTGTTTTTGCAGGCGAGGCACCTTTTTGCCTCCTCGACCGCTACCTCGGCGGTATAGCCGAGCGCGACCTCGCTGAAATTATGCGCGCGGACGGACGGATCCTGCGTCGGCATCTCGTGTTTTTTCGGATCTATCGGCATGTCACACCTCCGCCTTCTTAAGGAGATTGCAGGTCTCCTCGTGCGCTCTGCGCTCAAAGTCCCGGTACATCCTCCCGCGGGAGATCGCCTCGTCGAAGTCGATCTCGTACCCGTCGAAGTCGGGGCCGTCGACGCAGGCGAACTTCGTAACGCGCTTTCCGTCCTTAACGAGCGTCACGCGGCAGCCGCCGCACATGCCCGTGCCGTCGATCATTATGGGGTTCATGGAGACGGTGACGGGCACGCCGTATGGCTTTGCCGCGAGCACGACGAATTTCATCATCACGAGCGGGCCGATCGCTATTATCCGGTCGAACCTCTCCCCCGCCTCCAGCATCTCCTTAAGTGGAACGGTGACGTTGCCGTGCCTTCCGTAAGAGCCGTCGTCGGTCATCACGGCGAGCCTGTCGGAGCACGCCCTGAACTCGTCCTCGAGTATCAGGAGCTCCTTCGAGCGGAAGCCGATGACGCTCGTGACCTCGGCGCCGAGCCTTTTGAACTCCTCCGCGACGGGAAGAGCGATGGCGCAGCCGACGCCGCCGCCGACGATCAGGACCTTATTAATGCCCTCGGTATGCGTGGGGATGCCGAGCGGTCCGACGAAATCGGGGATGAGATCGCCCTCGCGCTTTCGGTTCAAAAGCTCCGTCGTCGCGCCGACGACCTGGAATATGATCTTGACCGAGCCCTCGTCACGGTCGACGCCCGCGACGGTAAGGGGGATCCTCTCCCCCTCCTCGTTTACGCGGAGTATTATGAACTGTCCGGGCTTCGCCTTTCTCGCGACGAGAGGCGCGTGTATCGAAAGCTCGGTCACGGTATCGTTTAGTTCTCTGCGGTGAAGGATCCTGAACATCGTTTATTCCTCTTGTACCGTTATTTCTGCTTTTCGAGCACGAAATCGGCCTGTCCGACCTTGCCCGAAAGCCTGTTGCCGTTCAATGTGAATTCATAGGTCTCGCTCCCCGCGATGACCGTCACGGTGCTGCCGCTTTTCGTCCACGTGCCCGTGCCGCCCATGCCGAGTATCGATTCGATCCTGACGGTGCCGTCCGTGAAGAGCTCGGCGACGAAGAGGCGTGTGTTGAAGTCTTCCTCGGTGAGCCCCATCGCCTCCAGCAGCAGGAGCGCGTCCGCCGCGTCGCCCTTGCCCTTTAAGTAATCGAAAGGGCTCGAGCCGTTTACGGAAACGGTGACGTATCTGCCCGCGGGATCCGCCCTGCAGGCGGAAAGCGCGAGCGCGAGCAGGACAAGAACGATAACGAGGGAAACTGCCTTTTTCATATTCGCTCCTTAAATATGTTTTTTCGATCAGCCGACCTTCTCGAGCACGACGAAATAGATCCCGTAATCGAACGACAGGAGGCCGTCCCCGAAAACGCAGTCGAACGCATCGCCGCCGATAACGAAGATCACCCGATCCGTGCTGCCCGGACGCGTCCAGGTGCCGGTCAGCGCGTTGAGATCCGGGAAATAGCTGGTCGTGAGCGCCGTGCCGTCGGGACGCAGCTCCAGCGTGAAGGCCGCGCGCCGCACCTCCTCGTCGCTCATGCCGGTCATCAGTATCAGCGCGTCGATGTTTATGCCGTTCTCCGCTGCGTAATCGCGGAGGAAATCCATGAACGGACGGCCGTCCACGGTCTTTACGAGGTAAACGCCGTCCGCAGCCTCAAGCACCGGAGTGGGCGTCGGAACGGGCGTCGGCGTCGGCGTGGGGGTCGGAGTGGGCGTCGGCGTCGGAGTGGGGGTCGGCGTCGGAGTGGGCGTCGGGGTCGGCGTCGGAGTCGGCGTCGGGGTCGGCGTCGGGGTCGGCGCAGGCGTCGGGGTGGGCGTCGGCGTGGGGATAATGAGCGGAAGGACGAAGCTCAACTCGGCAGGCTTCAGGTTGTCGGGAGCGGTATCCTGATCTCCCGCTTCGCCGAAAGAGCCGAAGCAGCCCTCGCCGCCTTTGCAGCCGGCAAGAATCGATACCAAAAGTATCGCCGCTGTCAGGATGACCGTGATCCTTTTCATTCCTTCGCTTTCTTCGATTCGCAGTAAAGCTCGGCGAGCCTTAAGCAGTTCTTTAACAGATACGCCCTCGTCATGGGGCCTACGCCGCCGGGAACGGGGGTGATGAAGGACGTCTTCGGCGCGACGCTTTCGTAATCGACGTCGCCGACGGGCTTCCCGCCGACGTAGTTCATGCCGACGTCGATGACGACCGCGCCTTCCTTGACCATGTCGGCCGTGATGAGGCGCGGCCTGCCGACGGCGACGATCAAAACGTCGGCCTGTTTGGTGAATACGCTTACGTCCTCCGTCTTGGAATGGCAGACGGTGACGGTCGCGTCGTTCAGAAGCAGCTGTATCGCCATGGGCTTGCCGACGATGTTGCTCCTGCCGACCACGACGCAGTGCCTGCCGGAAACGGAGATCCCCGTCTCCTTAAGCATGCGCATTACGGCGGCGGGAGTGCAGGCGGCGATGTCGTAATCGTCGCAGTCGATCCTTGCGGAGAAGCCGTCGACGTCCTTTTCGGGAGCGATGGCGGCGAGTATCTTCTTCGTCGAGATCTGATCGGGCACCGGGAGCTGACAGAGTATCGCCCTTACGTCGTCGTCGCGGTTGAGCCTGTCGATGAGCCTTAAAAGCTTGCCCTCGGAGGTATTGGCGGAAAGCGCGATGACCGTCGGCGTGATGCCCGCGGCCTCGCAGTCCCTCGCCTTCATGGAGACGAGCTTTTTCGAGATCGGATCGTCGCCGACCACTATGAGCGTCATGTTGGGACGCGCGTCCTCGCCGTATTTTCCGACAAGGCGCTGCGAGCCCTCGCGCACCTCGTCCGAGACCTTTTCGGCGATCGCTTTGCCGTCGATTATCGAAGTCATAAGTCCGCCTCCTTTTTGTTAATTGAAGAAATCGTACGCCGAGCGGAAGAGACCCATGTCATAGATCCCGCCGACGTTCCTGTACAGCCCGCGGCCTATCCTCTCCGCGTGACCCATCTTGCCGAATATGCGTCCGTCCGGGCTCATTACGCCCTCTATCGCGGCTGCGGAGCCGTTGGGATTGACGCTCATATCCATATCGGGAACGCCCGAAGCGCGGACGTACCTCGTGATTATCTGGCCGTTTTCCGCGAGCGTCCTTATCACCTCGGGGCTTGCGGCGAAGCGTCCTTCGCCGTGTGATATCGGCACGCAGTAGACCTCGCCGCGGCGTACGTTCCTGAGCCACGGGCTCGCGTTCGTTTCGACGCGGACGCGGACGATCCTCGACATATGCCTGCCGATAAGGTTATGTGTCAGCGCGGGCATGTCGGGCGACATTGAACAGAACTCGCCGAAGGGCAGGAGCCCGGTCCTCAGGAGCGCCTGGAAGCCGTTGCAGATGCCTCCCGCGAGGCCGCCGCGGGCGAGCATGCCCTCGACGGAGCGCCTGACCTCGGGATTCATCAGGAACGCGGCGATGAACTTGCCGGAGCCGTCGGGCTCGTCGCCGTTCGAGAAGCCGCCGGGCAGGAACAGAAGCTCGGAGGAATCGAGAGCGCCGGCAAGATCGGCTACCGACGCGCTGAGGTCGGCGTCGCTGCCCGTGCGTATTACGGCGATCCTCGTGTCGAAGCCCGCCTCCCTGAAGGCGCGCTCGGTCTCGTATTCGCAGTTGGTGCCGGGGAACACGGGTATGACCGCTTTGGGATGCGCGGTCTTTACGCCGAAGGGCTTCGCGTAGGGCTTGTCTGTGCACTCGATCCCGAGCATCTCGCCGCCGTCGGCGCTTACGGGGTAAACGCCGTCGAGCCTCGCCTCGTAATCCGCGAGCACCTTATCGAGCTCGACCGTTTCGCCGAGCACGGTGATGACGCTCTTCGGGAGCGTCTCGCCTATAAGCTCTGTCTCGAACATGCCGAAATCGGGTTCCCCGGTGCATTCGAGAACGAAGGTGCCGAACTCTGGTCTGAAGATCCTGTCGGTGTCGAGCCTTGCGCCGATGCCGTTGCCCATGGCCATCTTGACGACCGCCTCGGCCGTGCCGAAGCGTCCCGTGACATACGCGGAAACGACCGTGCCGTTTTCGATCGCGCCCGAAACGAGCTTCGAAAGCTCCTTTACGTATCTGCCGTTCGGCAGACCGTTGGCCTTCTTGGGAGCCGAGACGCGGTAGATGCGGTGCCCCGCCGCCTTGAATTCGGGGGAGATAACGTTTTCGAGCCTGCCGGTCGCCGCCGCGAACGAAATGAGCGTGGGCGGGACGTGTATATCCTCGAAGCTGCCGCTCATGGAGTCCTTGCCGCCTATCGCCGCCGTCTCGAGATCGAGCTGGGCTTCAAGCGCGCCGAGGAGCGCCGAGAGGGGCTTGCCCCAGGAGCCCTCGTCCTTCATGCGCTCGAAGTATTCCTGGAAGCTGAACCAGCATTCGCCGAGATCGGCGCCCGCCGCGGCAAGCTTCATGTATGAATCCAAAACGGCGAGATACGAGCCGTAATAGGGAGATCTTTCGGAGACGAGGGGATCGAAGCCCCAGCTCATGAACGAGCAGGTGTCAGTGTCGCCCTCCATTAAGGGGAGCTTCGCGGCCATCGCCTGGGTGGGCGTGAGCTGACGCTTGCCGCCGAAGGGCATGAGCACCGTGTTCGCGCCTACGGTCGAGTCGAACATCTCGGCAAGGCCGCGCTTCGAGCAGACGTTGAGGTCGGATACGACGGAGCGGAGCTTTGAGTAAAGGTCGCCGTCGGGCTCGCCGCCCTCGTAGAGGAACTGCCTTTCGACGTACGCCTCGGTGTTTTTCGGCGCGCCGTTGGAATCGATGAACTCACGCGAAAGGTCGACCGCCTTTTTGCCCTTGAAGTACATGGTCAGCCTGCCGCTGTCGGTGACGCGGGCGACCTCGACCGCCCTGACGCCCTCGGCGGAGCAGAGAGAGATGAACCTTTCCGCGTCTTTTTTTTCCACGACGACCGCCATGCGCTCCTGCGATTCGGAGATCGCAAGCTCGGTGGAGTCGAGACCCATGTATTTCTTCGGGACCCTGTCGAGATCGATCTCGAGGCCGTCGGCGAGCTCGCCTATCGCGACGGATACGCCGCCCGCGCCGAAGTCATTGCACCTTTTTATCATGCGGGACGCCTCGGGGTTCCTGAACAGCCTCTGGAGCTTCCTTTCCTCGGGAGCGTTGCCCTTCTGCACCTCCGCGCCGCAGAGGTCGATGGACGATACGGTATGCGCTTTCGACGCGCCCGTCGCGCCGCCGCAGCCGTCGCGCCCGGTCTTGCCGCCCATGAGTATCACGGCGTCGCCGGGAGCGGGCTCCTCGCGCCTTACGTTGCCCGCGGGAACGGCGGCGATGACCGCGCCGACCTCCATGCGCTTCGCGGCATAGCCCTCGTGATAGACCTCGGACACCATGCCCGTCGCAAGGCCTATCTGGTTGCCGTACGACGAGAAGCCCGACGCCGCCTCGCGCACTATGCGCCTCTGCGGGAGCTTGCCCCTGATCGTTTCGGAAACAGGCCTTGTGGGATCGGCCGCGCCGGTCACGCGCATGGACTGATATACGTAGCCCCTGCCGGAGAGCGGATCGCGGATCGCGCCGCCGATGCAGGTCGCCGCGCCGCCGAAGGGCTCTATCTCGGTGGGATGATTATGCGTTTCGTTTTTGAAGAGGAGGAGCCACGGCTCCTTTTCCCCGTTGACGTCGGCGTCGATCCTGACCGTGCAGGCGTTGATCTCCTTGGACTCGTCGAGCCTCGTGAGCTTTCCTTCGCGCTTTAAGTATTTCGCGCCGATCGTCGCAAGATCCATAAGGCATACGGGCTTTTTGTCGCCGATCTCCCCGCGGAGCTTCAAATACCTTTCCCACGCCGCCCTGACCGCGTGATCGGATATCTCAACATTGTCGAGCCTCGTGTTGAAGGTGGTGTGGCGGCAGTGATCCGACCAGTAGGTGTCGAGCACCTTTATCTCCGTCACGGAGGGATCGCGTCCCTCGTTCCTGAAGTAGTCGCGGCAGAGCCTCAGGTCGGCGAGATCCATCGCGAGACCCATGCGCTTTATCATGTCGGCGAGACCTTCGTCCGAAAGGTTCGTAAAGCCGTGTACGAACTCGACCTCCTCGGGCTCGTCGTAAGTCTGTATAAGGCTCTCGTACTCCCCGAGCGCGCCCTCGCGGCTGTCGACGGGATTGATGAGACCGGCCTTGATCTTTTTGATCTCGTCCCCGGTGAGATCGCCGTAGACGAGATAGACCTTTGCCGTGCGGACGACGGGATCCGCCCCGCCCTCGCTTCCGAGGTCGGCAAGGCGTATGCTCATCTGCGCGGCGTCGGCGCACTGGTCGAACTGACCGGGAAGATACTCGACGGCAAAAGCGGCGTCTGCGTCGTCGGGGAGGGACGTGAAGCTCTCCTCCGTGCGCGGATCCGAGAAGACGCTGCCGATCGAGCTTAAAAACGTCTCCTCCTTGATGTTCTCTGCGTCGTAGCGGCGCAGTATGCGGATCCTTTCAAGACCCGTGATCCCGTGGAGCGTCTTAAGATCGTTGAGCAGCGCTTCCGCCTCGTGTGAAAACTCCGGTTTTCTTTCAGAATAGATCCTGTAAACCATTCAACTTCTCCTCAAAAGGTCATATGCCTTCTTTTCATCAAGATAATCGAGAGCGGCCCTTCCGATGTCGCGCCTTACGTACATGCCGTCGAAGCCGACTTTTAAGACCCCTTCGTAAGCCGCGGCGACGGCCTCCTTAAGGCTGTCGGCTGCGGCGATCACGTTCAGTACCCTGCCGCCCGCGGTGACGAAGCCGTCCTCGGTCTTTTTGGTTCCCGCGTGGACTATATGCACCCCTTCGCCGAGCTTTCCGATCGTGATCGGCTTGCCCTTTTCGTATTTTCCGGGATAACCGCCCGAGGCGAGCACCACGCAGCACGCCGCCCTGTTCGATAACACGACGGGCGTCCTGTCGAGGGTGCCCTCCTCCGTCGCGAGCATGGCGTCGAGCAGGTTCGACTCAAGAAGCGGCAGTACCGTCTGCGCCTCGGGATCGCCGAAGCGGCAGTTGTATTCGATGACCTTGGGGCCGTCCTTGGTCAGCATCAGTCCGAAATACAGGCAGCCGGTGAACGGACAGCCCTCCTCCTCCATCGCGCGGATGGTCGGCAGGAATATCTTTTCCATGCACTCCGCGGCGGCCTCCTCCGTATAGAATGGGTTCGGCGCGATGACGCCCATGCCGCCGGTGTTCGGGCCGGTGCCGCCCTCGCCCGCGGTCTTGTGATCCATGGAGGCGACCATGGGCTTTATCGTCCTTCCGTCGGTGAACGCGAGCACGGTCACCTCGGGACCCTCGAGGAACTCCTCGACGAGCACCCTTTCGCCGCTCGCGCCGAAAAGCCTGTCCTCCATCAGCTCGCGGAGCGCGTTCACAGCCTCGTGATGATTGCGGCAGATGAACACGCCCTTGCCGAGCGCGAGCCCGTCCGCCTTTACGACGACGGGGTATTTCGCCATGGCGATGTACAAAGATGCGGCAGCGAAGGAATCGAAGCTTTCCGCCTTTGCGGTCGGGATCGAGTATTTCATCATCAGGTTTTTCGAGAAGATCTTGCTCGCCTCGATCCTCGCCGCGGCCTTCGACGGGCCGAAGCAGGGAACGCCCATGCCGCGCAAAAGATCCGCCATGCCGAGTGCGAGCGGATCGTCGGGGGTGACGACTGCGAAGTCGACGGGATGCTCGCGGACGAAGTCGCGCACGCCGTCAAGATCCGTCGCCTTTACGTCGAAGCATTCGGCGAACTCCGAAATGCCGCCGTTGCCCGGAAGGACGTAAAGCTTATCGACCCTCGGATCCTCCGAAAGTCTCTTTGCGATGCCGTATTCGCGGCCGCCGCCGCCGATGACGAGTATTTTCATATTGGTTTCCTTTCGATCCCGGTCAGGCCGCGCATTAAATGCGCAGTTCAAAAAAACATCTCAAACGCGGTACGCAGGCACCGTGCTTGACGCGGAGTCCCTTAATGATGGAACAGGCGGATGCCGTTCATTATCATGGTCACGCCGAGCCTGTCGCACTCCGCGATGACGTCGCCGTCGCGCTTGGAGCCGCCCGCCTGGACGATGTATTTTACGCCGGAGCGGCATGCGCGGGTGATGTTGTCCGAAAAGGGGAAGAATGCGTCGCTCGCGAGCGCGAGGCCGGTGCGCGTCTTTAAGAATTCGCGTTTTTCCTCCTTGGTGAGCTCCGGGGGCTTTTCCGTAAAGAATCGCTGCCACTCGCCCTCGCGGAGGACGTCTTCGGCGTGGTCGGAGATGTAGCAGTCGATGCAGTTGTCCCTGTCGGGTCTTGCGATCCCTTCCTTAAACGGCAGAGCGAGCACTTTGTCATGCTCCCTTAAAAGCCAGTTGTCCGCCTTGTCGCCCGCGAGCCTCGTGCAGTGTATGCGCGACTGCTGCCCCGCGCCGACGCCGATCGCCTGACCGTCGACGGCGTAGCACACGGAATTGGACTGGGTGTATTTGAGCGTGATCATCGCGACGATGAGGTCGCGCTTGGCGGACTCGGGAAGCTCTTTGTTCACGGTGACTGTATTTGTGAGCGCCGAAGCGTCGAGCACAACGTCGTTTCGCCTCTGGGTGAAGCTTACGCCGAAGACCTCCTTGGTCTCGTACTCGGGCGCCTCGTACATGGGATCAATCTTTATTATGCAGTATTTGCCGCCCTTTTTTGTCTTAAGCAGCTCGAGCGCGTCGGGATCGTAGCCGGGGGCTATGACGCCGTCGGAGACCTCGGGCTTGATCACCTTGGCGGTGGTGATATCGCATACGTCGGAGAGCGCAATGAAGTCGCCGAAGCTGGACATGCGGTCGGCGCCCCTCGCCCTCGCATAGGCGCAGGCGAGCGGGGAGCCGTTTATATCGGGGATGTTTTCAACGAAGAGCTTTTTCTTCATCACGTCGGAGAGCGCCACGCCGACCGCCGCTCCCGCGGGGCTGACGTGCTTGAACGACGCCGCGGCGGGCATGCCGAGAGCCTTTTTTAGCTCCCTTACGAGCTGCCACGAATTGAACGCGTCGAGGAAATTGATATAGCCGGGGTTGCCGTTCAGTATCTCGAACGGAAGATCCCTGCCGTCCTTCATGTTGAGGTACGCGGGGGTCTGGTTGGGGTTGCAGCCGTATTTCAAAAGCAGTTCCTTCATAGCGCTGTCCTTTTCTTATTCGTATTTGTTGATGAGCCTGTCCTCATATCCGCCTGTCGCGGGATCGGTGAACCTCGTGTAGAGGGCGACCTTGTTGTCCTCGTCCAGACCGTTCCAGACGGCGTTCGTGAGATCGTCTATCCCGTCGGGGATCGCGACCTCCCACGGCTCGCCCCCGAAGGTCTTGAGCTTTTCCGCGCCGCCCATGTAGGTGTGGATGTAATGCCCGACGCCCTCCCTGTTTTCATACATGAAGAAGCTGCGGACGCAGGTCTTTCCCTCGTCGTCGCCGGCCTTCAGCACAGAAAGCTCGAAGGACGGGACGCCGTTTTCGACCGTGACGATGCCGCTGATCCTCGCGGTGAAATGGGGCGGATCGGGCTCGAAGCAGCGCGTCCTCAAGGCGCTCTCGAAGCTTCCGCCGAGGCGGAGGGCTTCCCTGACCGTGTCGGTCTGGTCGCCGTTCGTGACGATGACGCTGTTCCCTATCTCGCGGATGGGGGAATAGATTATGAGCTCCGCGTGCTCGGGATCCTTATCGGCGGTGTACTTGATCGCAAGCTCCCTGCCGTTCCTTATAAAGCGCCTTGCGCGGCTCGACGCGGATCTGCCCATTATGAAATAGGCGATCGCGATCTTTCCGGAGGGCGTCGTGCCGAGCACGATCCCCCTTCCGGAGTATTTCTGCGTGCGGAGAAGCGGGTAAAGATCGGTCATATCGGTCATCCTTTCAGTTTTTCGGCAAGCTTTTCGAGAGCCGCGGGGAGTATCACCCATTCGGCCTCCTTCATGACGCGCTTCTGGAGGATCTCGGGCGTGTCGCCCTCCTTCACCTCGACCGCCTTCTGCATAAGTATGGGGCCTGCGTCTGCCTCCGCCGTGACGATATGCACCGTCGCGCCGGTCAGCTTTACGCCGCGGGAAAGCGCGGCCTCATGCACCTTTAAGCCGTAAAAGCCCATGCCGCAGAAGGACGGGATAAGCGATGGATGGACGTTTATTATCCTGCCCTCGTACCTTTTGATGAGATCGGCGCTCAGTATCCTCAAAAAACCCGCGAGGACGATGAGCTCTGTCCCCTCCTCCTCAAGGAGGGTGAGGAGCCCCGCTTCGAAGGCGGCGTCGTTCTTTAGGTACTCCGCCCTGATCCCGGCGTCCTCCGCCCTTTTGAGGGCGTAGGCGGACTCCTTGTTGGACACGACGAGCTTTATCTCCGCGTGCGGGAGCTCGCCTCGGCCTTCGGCGTCGATGAGCGCCTGAAGATTGGTGCCGCCGCCCGACACGAGCACTGCCGTTTTCGCCTTCAGCATACGATGACTCCCTCGTCGGAGGCGATCACCTCGCCGACGGCGTAAGCGTCGACGCCCGCCTCTTTAAGCGCGGCGACCGCGGCGTCCAGATCCTTTGCGGGGACGGTGGCGATCATGCCGACGCCCATGTTGAACGTGTTGAACATATCCCTTTCGGGGATGTTCCCGCGCTTCGCGATATAATCGAATATGGGGAGCACGCGCACGCTGCCGCGGCAGACCTTCGCGGTGAGCCCTTCGGGGATGGCGCGGGGAATGTTTTCGTAAAAGCCGCCGCCGGTGATATGCGCGAGGGAATGTACCTCCGCGGCCTTACGGAGCGCCATGACGGGCTTTACGTAAAGCCTTGTCGGGACGAGGAGCGCCTCGCCGAGCTTCATGTTGAGCTCGGGAACGAACTCGTCGAGCTCGCCGCCGTCGACGTCGAATATCTTCCTTACGAGCGAGAAGCCGTTCGAATGCACGCCGGAAGAGGGCATGGCGATAATGACGTCGCCCTCCTTCACGTTGTCGTTCGACATCATTTTGCTCTTTTCGACGACGCCGACCGCAAAGCCCGCGAGGTCGTATTCGTTTTCGGGATAGAAGCCGGGCATCTCGGCGGTCTCGCCGCCGATGAGCGCGCAGCCGGACTCGACGCAGCCGTCAGCGACGCCCTTGACGATCTGTTCGATCCTTTCGGGGATCAGCTTGCCCGTGGCGATATAGTCGAGGAAGAATATGGGCGCGGCGCCGGAGCAGACGACGTCGTTCACGCACATGGCGACGCAGTCGACGCCGATGGTGTCGTGCTTGTCCATGCGGAAGGCGAGCTTGAGCTTCGTGCCCACGCCGTCCGTGCCGGAGACGAGAACGGGCTCCTTATAGCCCATCAGCTCGAACGCGCCGCCGAAGCCGCCGAGCTCCGAAGCCGTGCCGGGGATGTTGGTCCTCTTGACGTGCTCCTTTATCCTTTTGACCGCCTCATAACCCGCGGTGATGTCGACGCCGGCCTCGGCGTAGCTTTTGCTTGAGCTCTTCATATTCCGATCCTTTCAGTTAAGGTTGAGTTTTCTGTCCTTCTCCATGACCTCTTCCGTCATGCGCTCCCTTTCGAGGCGGAGCCTTTCGGAAAGCTCCGGCTCGGTGAGGGCAAGTATCCTCGCGGCGAGCCATGCGGCGTTCGCGCCGCCGTCGATCGCGACGGTCGCGACCGGTATGCCGGACGGCATCTGCACGGTGGACAACAGCGCGTCCATCCCGCCGAGGTCGGAGCCCTTTATGGGCACGCCGATCACCGGCAGGAGCGTATTCGCCGCGATAATGCCCGCGAGGTGTGCCGCCTTGCCGGCGAACGCGACGATCACGCCGAAGCCGTTATCCGCGGCGTTCTTCGCAAAGGCCGCCGTGACTTCGGGCGTGCGGTGAGCGCTCATAATATGCGTTTCATAGGGCATCCCGAGCTTTTTCAGTATCCCGACCGCCTTTTCCGCGATGGGGAGATCGGAGTCCGAGCCGAGTATCAGAGCCGTTTTTTTCATTTGCTTCCGTCCTGTCCTTTTTTCTTGGATCATAAGGGTTTTTACGCTAATGGTAATACCTTTCCGACATAAAATGATAACATATAAATCGGCTTGTGTAAATAGCTTCCGGGTCAAAATGAGGTGTATATTTGTTTGGACATTTCTCACCCCCGTCCGCTTGAAAAAAAGCTTCGCCGATGGTAGAATGAGGTGTAGAAAAAACTTTTCGGAAGGGAAGGACCGATGGAACTGATACTCGCGAGCGGATCCGAGAGGCGGCGCGCCATAATGTCGTCCTGCGGATACGATTTTACCGTGATAAAGCCCGACGCCGACGAGAGCTCGATCGTGGAAACGGACCCCGCGCGGCTCGTGGAGCGGCTTTCGCTCCTTAAGGCCTCGGCCGTCCGGGACGCGCTGCCGCCCGAAAGGCGGGAAAGCGCCGTCGTGCTCGGCTCGGATACGGTCGTGACGCTCGGGGAGAAGATACTCGGCAAGCCGCGGGACGCTAAGGACGCCGTCCGCATGCTCCGCATGGAGAGCGGGAATACCAACGTCGTCGTTACCGGCGTCGCATTGCTCGTCCCCGACGGACGGGGCGGCGTGACCGAATATGCCGCTTCCGACCGCACCGCGGTCAGGTTCGCCGGGCTTGACGACGACGAGATCGAGACATATGTTTCGTCGGGCGATCCGCTCGATAAGGCCGGCGCTTACGGGATACAGGGCCCGTTCTCCGTGTTCATCGAGCGCGTCGAGGGAAGCTTTTCCACCGTGGTCGGCCTGCCCGTGCATCTCGTTTACCGTATGCTGAAAGCTGTCGGTATCACACCGCATTTTTGATTTTTTGACAACAGCGTAAATATCCTCCGCTTTCGGGAATAATAATCATTATCAACACCCGATGAGCGGAGGATAATTATGTTCGGATTCACTGTTGCGGCCGATATCGGCTCGTCCGAAACGCGGCTCGCGTCGAGGACGGGATTCGTTCGGGACGAAACGCGCGTCGCCCTCGATCCCGACGATTCGAACCGCGTGCTCGCGGTCGGCGCGGAGGCCGGAAGGCTTTTGAGCGCGAACAGCATATATCCCGTGCGCGGCTCGATAGCCAACGTGACGCTTACGGCCGTGCTTTTGAGAAGATTCGCGCTTTCGATGCTGAAAAGGCGTTCGCTCGCGGGGGTATCGTTGAGGCTGGCTTTGCCCCCGGAAGCGAGCTCCACCGAGATCTCCGCCGCGCTCGGCGTCGGGCGCGAGGCGGGCTTCGCGGATACCGGGCTTATGGACGGCGCGCTCGCGGGAGCTGTCGGCGCGGGCGTCGACGTGTCCTCCCCCGAGGCGAATCTGACCGTGAACATTGGCCGCGACCGCACCTCCGCCGTCGTTACGGCGAACGGCGGGGTCGTTTCGAGGGCGTGCGCCCCGTTCGGGAGCTCCGCCTTCGACAGCCGCATTCAGGCGCATTTCGCCGTGGAGCGCGGCATGCTCGTGAGCTTTTACGCCGCCGAGAAGGTCAAAAAAGAGCTGAGAAGCCCCCTCGTAAGGGTGCACGGCAGGGACTCCTCGACGGGTCAGCCGCTGATGCGGGCGGTAAAGTCCCGCGAGCTTTCCGAGGCCGCGGAGCCCGTCATGAAAAGGCTCGCCGCGTTCATTACGGGCGTGATAGGCGAGCTTCATCCCGACGCCGCCGCGGATCTTCTCGATACCGGGATAACGCTTATAGGCGGAGGCGCGAACATGTACCTTCTGCCAGAGAGTCTCGAAAGGCTGCTCGGTATAGGCGTGAGGCGTTCGGGCTGCGCGGAGAGCGCCGTGATACTCGGTCTGCGCCGTATGATGAGCCCGTCTTTCGATCCCGATAAAAAACCGGAGATCGGTTTTTTCCGATCTCCGAGAGGGATGATAAACGGTCAGTCGATATAGATGACGTGCTCGCGGTTCCACTCGTGCTGGATCTTCTCCGTCGCCCTGTGGCCAATGCCTATCGCTATGGAGAACTCGAAGCCCTCGGGGAAGCGGAACTCCTCCCTCAGAGCGGCGCCGTATTCGCCCGCGAAGGCGCCCTCCGGCATGCCCAGTATGACGCTGTCGAGGCCGAGGCTCTTCGCCGCGAGGGCGAGGTTCTCGACCGCGATGCCCGCGTCGACCCTTGAGAAATGCGAGGGCTTGTTGACGATTATGACGATGAGCCTCGCGTTATAGGTGGTCTTGCCGCCGCGGCTCTTGATCCTCTCGGCGAAATCCGTGTTGCCCGAGTCGATTATGCTTTGCATGATGGCCTGCTCGAGCCTTTGGAGCATGGCGTCGTTGGTGACGAATATGAACCTCTGATCCTGACGGTTCATCGCCGTGGGGGACGAAAGCGCCGCCTCCTCGAGCGCATGCAGCTCCGCGTAGGTGAGCTTCTCGTCGGAGTACGCCCTTATCGAGCTTCTTTCGAGCATCGTTTTTATTACGCTGTTTTCCATTTTTTGTGATCCTTTCCGTTTATTTACCCTTCGATTATACCATGTCCGGACGGTTTTTTCCAGCTTTTTCAGCTTATTTTCCGTGCTCTTGGGGCAAATACTGATAATGAATAAACAGAAGGGGGTATTGGATCATGAAGCTTTGGGGCTTTGCCGCCGGAATGGCGCTCGGCATGACTGCCGCGACGGTCGCGGTGACCGCCATGTATCCCGTCGTCGGAAAAAAGATGAAGCGCGACGGGAAGAAGCTGTGGAAGGGGATCACTTCCATGGTGTAACCGAAAAAGCGCTCCGCGTTTTGTTCCGCGGAGCGCTTTTATTATGCTTCGATCATTCGGGATCGGGCTCTTCCGTCGTCCATCTCGGCGTGAACGATACGTGGGTCGACACCTCGCCGTTTTCGTCGACGACCGTGAACGTTCTGTATTCGCCGTTGTCGCTCCCCTCGACGAGCTGCATCGTGCCGCCGGTCATGTCGATCGGCATAAGGAAGTACAGCGCCTTGTAGAGGGTGGTATAGCACACCTCTATCGTGCTCGCGCCGTAGATATCCACCGTGGCGTCGCCGCCGATCATCAGACAGCTTTCCGAGTCTTCGGCGTTAAGGAGTATCGCCGGCGCCGAGGATCCGCCCAATACCGTGAGCTTGCCGGGGCCGACAATGGTCAGACTGCCGCCGTACATGGCTCCCCAGACGCATATGGTGTTGATCCGATTCTCGCCCTCAAGACGGATGGTAAAGCCGTTGCCCATGAGGTTCACTTCGAGATGATCGCAGGTGAAATCCGTCAGCGTTAGCGTGTTGGTCTCCTTGTCGTATGAGGCGCCCTCGACCGTCTTGACGACGTTCGGATTGCCCTCGCTGTCCGTCATCTCTCCCCATACGGAGCCCATCACCAAATAGGTCGGATCCGAATCGCCGGGCATTGTGACGGTCAGGTATTCCTCGGAGCCCATGCCGCTCCACGCCCACTCGCCCGCGAAGTCGGGAAAGAGATTGCCGAGCTCGGGGAAGGCGTCGTCCCATTCGCCGATGGGAACGGGCGTAGGCACGGGGGTCATGCCCGGCTCGGTGGTCGGGAAGGGCGCCTCGGTCGGCTCGGGAGTGAGTTCGGGCTCGGCCGTGGGCTCGGGCGCCTTCGCCTCGAGGAAGTCCGTACCGAGCGGATCGTAGCCTATCGAGGCGAAAAGCAGGGATACCGCGCCGACGGTCGCCGCAACGGGGATGAGTATCATCCTGAGCAAGCGGCGGCGCTTTCTGTCGTCCTCGTCGGCCTTCCCGACCGGCTTCTG
Organism: Clostridia bacterium; assembly: GCA_017614315.1. Lineage (GTDB taxonomy): Bacteria > Bacillota > Clostridia > Christensenellales > CAG-138 > UBA3857. Next base: position 40,741 of record JAGACA010000001.1, read on the forward strand.
GCCGTAATATTCGTTATCCGGGAGCGCGTGATGCTCCTCCGGCGGTTTATTGTACTCCTCCGGAGGCATGGCGTACTCTTCCGGCGGTTTCAGGTATTCCATGCGTGAACCTCCTTAAAGGAGCTCTTATTTGTCGGTATGGACGTCGATCTGCGGGAACGGGCACTCCACGCCGAGCTTTCTGAAGCCGAGGAGCAGGTCGTGGTTCAAAAGCCTCATGCCGGAATAGATATCCTTCTCATCCACGTTCACGACGAAGCGCAGCACGACTGCGCTGTCCGCGAGCTTCTGTACGCCGAGATACCTGGGCGGAGCCTTCATCACGTCGGGATTCGCCGCGGCGATGTCCAGCATGAGCTGCGGTATGCCCTCCTCGAGCTTGGCGAGGTCGGTGCCGTAGGGGATCGCGATCTCGCTTACGGCGAGGGATACCCTGTCGGAACGGTTGAGGATGTTCTTCATGGCCGAGTTGTTGACTATCTTTACGTTGTCGCCGGGATCGGTTATGCAGGTGGTGCGGATGCCGATGCTGGTGACCGTGCCGCGGAAGCCGTCGACCTCGACGATGTCGCCGACGTTATACTGATTCTCGAATATCATGAACGCGCCGGTCACGACGTCCGCGATGAGGCTCTCCGCGCTGAAGCCGACGATCAATGCGACTATCCCGACGCTGGCGACGATGGTCGACACGTTTACGCCGATGATGGTGAGACCCCAGCAGAGTATCACGATCACCGCGACGTATTTGAGAAGGCTCTGGATGATGGAGAGCACCGAGCGTGCACGGTGATTGTCGGGTTTCGGGAGCCCGAGTATGACTACGAGCAGGGTCTCCACCGCTATCACGCCGATTATCATGAGCGCAAGACGCCAGATGACGGCGCCGTCGATCTTGATCTCGCCCAGCTTTTCGGGGGTGATGACCTTTGTGATGAACCCGAGAGGGATGAGCACGGCGAGCACCGCCGCGCACACGATCAGCCTTATGATCGCGCTTTTGTTTTTCTTCATATAACACGCTCCTTCTCCTGCACAATTACAGGAAATAATCGTTTGCAGTTAAGTATAGCACAAGTCGGGTCGCGATTCAACAATCCCGCTCGGGAAAAAAAGGTAAATATATCATCAAAAAAACAAAAAGGGGCTTGTGTATTGATTTTCCATGTGTTACAATAGCGTTCGGCATAAAACTCACCCGCGCGGACCCGGGGGCCCGTCCGCGAAAAACGCGGTACCTTCATGGGGATGAAGCGCGGGGAGGAATCAATTAACGGGAGGTTATTTTTTATGTCAGTCATTTCTATGAAGCAGCTCCTCGAGGCGGGCGTCCATTTCGGTCACCAGACCCGCCGCTGGAACCCCAAGATGCGCGAGTACATCTTCACCGAGCGCAACGGGATCTACATCATCGACCTTCAGAAGACCGTCAAAAAGATCGACGAGGCTTACGCCTTCGTTCGTGACGTCGTCATGGACAACGGCACCGTTCTTTTCGTCGGCACCAAGAAGCAGGCTCAGGAGTCCATCGAGCAGGAAGCCAAGCGCTGTGAGATGTTCTTCGTGAACCAGCGCTGGTTGGGCGGCCTCCTCACCAACTTCAAGACCATCCAGAGCCGCATCGCGAAGCTCCGCGAGATCGAGAAGATGGAAGAGGACGGCAGCTTCGATCTCCTTCCCAAGAAGGAAGTCGTCAAGCTCAAGTACATCCAGGAAAAGCTCGAGAAGAACCTCGGCGGCATCAAGGAGATGAAAAAGCTCCCCAGCTGCATGTTCGTAGTCGATCCGAGGAAGGAACACATCGCCGTTCAGGAAGCTCGCTGCCTCAATATCCCCATCGTTGCCATCGTCGACACCAACTGCGATCCCGATGACGTCGATTACGTCATCCCCGGCAACGACGACGCCATCCGCGCCGTCAAGCTGATCGCCGCCAAGATCGCCGACGCCGTCATCGAGGGCAAGCAGGGCGAGCAGATGACCGATCAGGCCGTCGATGCCGAAGCCGAGAAGGCCGAAGAAGAGGACAACTTCTGATCCAGGAGGAAAGAAAAAATGGAATTCACCGCTAAAGACGTTATGACCCTGCGCGAGCGCTCCGGCGCCGGCATGATGGACTGCAAGAAGGCTCTTAAGGAGTGCGACGGCGATATGGAAAAGGCGATGGACTATCTTCGTGAGAAGAGCCTTGCCGCTTCCGCAAAGAAGGCCCTGCGCATTGCCGCCGAGGGCGTGGTCGACTGCTACGTCTGCGACAAGTGCGGCGTCGGCGTTATCGTCGAACTGAACTGCGAGACCGACTTCGTCGCCAAGACCGACGCTTTCAAGGAGCTTGCCCGCAACGTTGCCAAGCACATCGCGAAGATGGCTCCCGCCACGGTCGAAGAGCTCATGGCACAGACCTATTCCTTTGACGAGACCATGACGGTCGAGAATCTCATCAACACCTCCGTCGCCAAGATCGGCGAGAAGATCACCATCCGCCGCTTCGAGCGCATCGAGGGCGTATGCGATTCTTACATCCACATGGGCGGCAAGATCGGCGTTCTCCTCCAGGTCTCCGACAAGACCGAAGGCGCCGCCGTCCACGACGTCGCCATGCAGATCGCGGCTGCGAAGCCCACCTGCGTCGACAGGAACGACTGCGACCAGGCCGAGCTCGATCATGAGCGCGAGGTCCTCCGTGCCCAGGCTATGAACGAGCCGAAGCCCAAGCCCGCCGCCATCATCGAGAAGATGGTCGAAGGCCGTATCGAGAAGTACTACAAGGAGGTCTGCCTCCTCGAGCAGCCCTTCGTCAAGAACCAGGATCAGTCAGTGCGCGCCATGATCAACGGCCGCTTCGACGTCATAAGGTTCGTCCGTTACGAGATGGGCGAAGGCCTCCAGAAGCGCGAAGAGAACTTCGCCGAGGAAGTCGCCGCTCAGACCGCGAGGAAATAATTCCCGATCAAGTGAAAAACGCTTTCCGTCAGGAAAGCGTTTTTTTATTTGTCAACTGCAGTCGGCCTATCTTTTTTTCTTGACGATAATGCTGCCGACTATGCCTATTACCGCCGCGCCGATCGTCACGCCCATAATAATATAAGGGGCGGCTTTGCCGTTCTTTTTCTTTTCGGCCGCGCGCAGGCCGAGCTTTTCGCGGATGAGCTCGTCGTACGTGTCGTCGGAGATCATATAGCTTTTGCTCTCGGTGAACTCCCTCGGAAGGCTGTCGCCCTCCAGGCTTTCTGCGGCGAAACTCGTCCTGTTTTCGACGTCGTAGAAATAGACCGTCGAGGTCTCGCGCGTCAGCGTCTTTTTGCCGCTCTTGTTCCCGTTCACGTACACGCTGTAAGTCGCGGAAGTGTAGAGCGAGTCTATGAATACGACGACCTTGACGCCGTCAAGATCCTCCGCCGTCCATTTCTTGTCGGCGTTGAGGCCGGCCGTTAAGCCGGACAGCTTCCAGCCGTTCTCGGTATTGTGCAGTACGATATAGGCCGAAACGTCCTCCGGGACGGAGCCCTCCCTGACTCTTTCGAAATCACGGTCCCACGGATCCGAAATTTTTTCGGATACGAGCTTTATGTTTTCCTTTCTCGCCTTTTCGTTGAACGTGAGCGCGCCGGACGAAACGAAGCCGTATATCATGACGCCGGCGAGCGTCAGCACGACGAGGAGTATGAGTATTATCTTTACGCCTTCCCAGCCGGACGCGATCTTCACAGGATCGATCCCCCTTCGCCGAACTCCGTAAGGAGCAGGGGCTTGAAGCCGATGCTGTCGGCCGAGCAGAGCTCGTATCGTACCCCGTTCGAAACGCCCTTGAAACCTACGTTCCACGCCTGCGCGCCGTGGAGGTGTCCGTAGGCGCAGAGGCTTACGCCGTGCTTTTCGAGAAGCTCCGTAAAGCCGGTCGGCTTTCCGTCCGAAAGCATCGGCGGGAAATGCATCATCGCGGCGACGGGTCTGCCGTCCGCGAGCCTGTCTGCGGCGTTTAGCGACAGCTCGAGCCTTTTGAGCTCGCGCTCGTAGATCCTCCTGTCGTCCGCGGAGAAGGCTTCGTCTGTCGGCAGTATCCAGCCCCTTGAGCCGCACACGATAACGGGGCCTAAGTCGGCGGCGTCGTTCTGTATGATGCTCACGCTTTCGGGAAGCGCGGCGCGCATGCGCGTGGGCGAGCTCCACCAGAAATCGTGATTGCCCTTCAAAAGCACCTTCCTGCCGGGAAGCTCCCCTATCGCTTCAATGTCGGGAAGGGCTTCAAAAAAATGCATCGCCCAGCTTATGTCGCCGGGGATCAGCACCGTGTCTTCCTCCAAAACGCAGCTTTGCCATGCGCCGAATATGCGTTCGCAGTGGCCGGCCCAGTTCGGTCCGAAGACGTCCATGGGTTTGCCGGCGCCGCCGTCCATATGCAAATCGGCTATGGCAAAGAGTTTCATATGATTGATTATCGGTTTATTTGCGCTTCATCCTCGCGGGGGTGACGCCGTCGTCGACGTCGTCGTACGAATCGGCGGGCTCGTCGGCCTCGTCCTCCTCAAGCGCTTCGAGCGAAAGCCCCTTCGAGAACTCGATCTCGCCCTCCTCGGGCTCGGTCTGCTTCTCGTCCCCGTCCTCATCGTCGAATTCGTCGGCGAGCTCTTCGGGCATGCCTCCGGTCGGTATCTCCTCGTCGGGGAGGCTCACGTCGCTGACGTCGTCCACGTCCTCGAAATCCATGCCGTCGATCGATTCGGAGCGCTGCTTCTGCAGCTTCTGCTGACGCAGGCTTTCCTTATAGCACTCGGCGCAGAGCTCCTTGCCCTTCATGGCGGGATGCTCGCCGCACTCGATGCACATGAGCTCCTCTTCGGGCTCCTCCTCGTGCTTCGAGGAGCGTCTGCATACGTAGCAGAGCTTCTCGTCATCCCTGATATAGTTGAGTTCACATCTCGGACATTTCTTTAAGCCCATGGTCTGTTCCTCCATAAAGCATCCCGCGGTCCTCATCCGCAGTTATCTTATTAAGCTATTATGCTCATCCGATATCCATATGTCAATAGGTTTTATCAAAAAATTATTCGCCGTTCGTATCGCCGCAGTCGGGCGGACAAACGATCGCCCCTATCCTTTCGAGGAGCTCCGCCCTGCCGTCGCCGGTCTCGGACGAATACGCCGTCGCGTAGGGCGGCGCGCCGAGCTTTTTCGCCAGCGCGTTCGCCGCCTGTTTCCGCTTTGACTTGGCGAGCTTGTCGGCCTTCGTCGCGACGAGGGTATAGGGTATGCCGTAATAGAGCATATACCCGAACATCTGCCTGTCGAGCTCGGTGGGATCGTGCCTTATGTCGATCAGCATTATGAGGTGGCTCACCCTGCCGGACGAGAGGTACTTCTCCATCAGCTCGCCCCATTTCTTCTGCTCCTCCTTCGGAGCCTTGGCGAAGCCGTAGCCGGGGAGGTCGACGAGGTAGAACTCGCCGTTAAGAAGGAAGTAATTGATAAGCTTCGTCTTGCCGGGAGTGGCGGAGATCTTCGCGAGCTTGTTCCTGCCGGTAAGCGAATTGATGAGCGAGGATTTGCCGACGTTCGATTTGCCGACGACGGCTATCTCCGCGCGCGCGGGCGGCGGGAGCTCCAGCGTGAGCCCCGCGCTCGTAATGAATTCCGCTGTTTTGACGGTAAATGCCATCGTTCACTCCAGGAGCATGTCGTTTTCTTTGATCCAGCCGAGCTTCCGCATGAGCTCGGACGCGCCGAGCGCGATCGCCGCGGGGAGGATGATGTGGAGGAGCAGCACCTTTATGAGCACCGACCACCAGCTTTCGCCCATGCCGAGCATCGTGATGAAGGTGCCTATCTGCCCGACGAAGCCGCATGTGCCCATGCCGGCGTTGATGCCCTGGTTGAACATTGGCAGCACCGTCGTCGCGAGGGGGCCGAGTATCGCCGCGGCAAGCGTTGGCGGAACGAGTATCGCGGGACGCCTGACGATGTTCGGCACCTGGAGCATGGACGTGCCGAGCCCCTGCGAGAGGAGCCCGCCCCATCTGTTCTCACGGAAGGAGGACGCGGCAAAGCCTACCATCTGGCAGGAGCAGCCGACGGTCGCGGCGCCCGCGGCGAGCATGAGCCCGTATGCGGTGTTCGCGTCCATCTCGGGCGTTATCACGAATATCATGGAGCAGATCGCCGCGCTCGAAATGGGCGCGGTGAGAACGAGGCCGATCACCACGGATATGACTATGCCCATGGGGATCGGGCTCATATATGTGGCAAGGCCGATGACTCCGCCGAGCCAGCGCATGAAAGCGCCGAGAGGCGCGCCGAGAAGATATCCGACGAGGCCGCCCGTGAGGATCGATACGAGGGGCACGACGAGTATGTCGACCTTCGTCCTGCCCGCAACGAGGCTGCCGAGCTCCGCGCCGACTATCGCCGCGACGTAAGCGCCGACGGGACCCGCCCCGCCCGCGCCGCTGGTATAGCCGATCGCGCCGGTGACGGCGGCGGAGAACATGGCGAGAGGCGGGGCCTTCATGCCGTGGGCGATGGCGACGCCTATCGCCGCGCCGACCACATAGCCGTTCTGCGCGACGGCGACGACGGTCTTTATGAACTCGATCATCGCCGCGACGAACGCCGGGGGCTCTTCACCCGCCGCGAGACCGATCAGCGTCGCGACGGCGCCGAGTATCGTTCCCGTGAGGAGCGTCGCGAAAAGGCCCTTCGCCATCGAGCCGAGGGCGTCGACGAAGTACCTCTTCGCGTAACGCTTAACCCAGTTGTCCTTTTTGTTTTCCATCTCGTTCGGGGATCAGTTTTCCTCGCCTGAGTTTTCTTTTTCTTTTTTCATGTTCTCGAGCACTTCGTCGAGGGTCGGCTCGGTGCCGTCGAACTCGAAAGCGGCGCTCGAGGCGCTGCCGCCGCCGGTGCGCGCGGTCTGCTGCGCCTTGTCGCGCTTTTCCTTATCGGTCATGAGGCTGTTGACGACGAACATGCCGATGATGAGCACGGCGCCGAGACCCATGACTATGTATCTTGCGATCTTCGTCCAGTCAAGATAGCTGAAGCATATGCCGAGCACCGCGCCGCCGATGAGCACTATGCCCGCGGCGATGGCGAGGGCGATCATTATCTTCCTGTAAAGGGGCTTCTTTTCTTCCTTGATGAACTCCTCGGTGAAGAGATTGCTGTTCTTCCTGAACACGTTGACGATCACGTACACCGCGATCGCGGCGATGAGCAGATCGCTTACCTCGAGCTTGAAGCGCTTGACGGATATCGGATAATTCGTCTCGCCGCCCTCGGCGGAGGGATCGAGTATCCTGAGCGCGAATGAATATGGCGCATCGGACGCGCGCATTATGACGCGGTTATGCTCGAGTGTGACGTTGCCGCTCTCGTCGGTGACGCCGAGTATGAGCTCCGTATCCGGCTCGAGGTACTCGTTCTTGGAATTATAGAGCTTGGCGACGATCTGATAGTCGTGCTTGATGAAAAGATCCACGCTGCCGCCCGTGATGCAGGAAAGCAGGCCGCCGCTGGCGGAAACGGTGTTGCCCTCTCCGTCGAGCACGTACAGGCCGATCTTGTACCCGTCGGGTATGACGGGCTCGGCGGCGGTGTCCGAGGCGCCGGTCGTGAGCGTATCGCCCGGATCGGCGGGATCGTCGGTGCCCTTGGGAGCGTCCGTCTCGGAGGCAAAGGCTATCGCGGCAAACGCGAAGAAGAGCATTACCGCGATGATCAAAGCTGAAAGCTTGCGCAGGTTTTTCATATCGTTTCTCCTTGAATAGTGATTCAGATTTTTTTGAGTTTGGCCCCTTCGGGGGTGTCGACTATCATATAGCCCGCCGCCTTGACCTCGTCGCGGATCCTGTCGGCGGCCGCCCAGTCGCGGTTCTTTTTCGCCTCGGCGCGGAGCTTCAAAAGCTCCTCAAGGCGCGGATCGATCTCCTCCGTCTCCTCCGCTTTGCCGGAAAGGAGGCCGAGCGAAAGCACCCTGTCGAACTCGGCGGCTGTGGCGATCTTCGTCGCGTCGTCGATATCCGCCTTCAATACCTCGTAGAGCAGCGTCAGCCCCATGGAGGTGTTGAGGTCGTCGCCGACGGTCTCGATGAACTTATCCGTATACTCCCTTACCTTTGCGGCGTCGGGAGCGCCGGCCGCCCTCGCCTTTAAGGAGGCGATCCTCGCGGTGAGCTTATCGTAAGCCTGCTGGGCGTTGTCGAGCGATTCCCAGCTGAAGACGAGGGGCTTCAGATAATGGCTCTGCAGGCAGAAATACCTGTACGCGAGCGGCTTGTAGCCCTTTTCCTCGAGCACGGAAACGGTAAGTATCCCGCCCTTTGATTTGGACATCTTGCCCGACTTGTCGTTCAGGTGCCTCGGGTGGAACCAGTGCGTGCACCAGGGGTGCCCGACAGCCGCCTCGGACTGCGCGATCTCGTTGGTGTGGTGCGGGAAGATATTGTCGACGCCGCCCGCGTGGAGATCGAGGTGTTCGCCGAGATATTTCAGGCTGATCGCCGAGCATTCTATATGCCAGCCGGGATAGCCGTAGCCCCAGGGGGAATCCCAGCGGAGCTCCTGCTCGCCGAACTTCGAAACGGTGAACCAGAGCACGAAGTCGGTCTTGTTCCTCTTGTTGACGTCCTCGGTGACGTCGTCGCGCACGCCTACCATCAGGTCGTCGGCGGAGTGTCCCGTAAGGCAGTAGTAATCCTTGACCTTCGATGTGTCGAAATAGACGTTGCCGCCCGCCTGATAAGCGCAGCCGTTATCGAAGAGCTTCTGTATCAGCGCGATGAAATCCGGTATGCAGTCCGTCGCGGGGACGACTATTTCGGGCTTTTTGATATTGAGCTTTTCGCAGTCTTTGAAGAACGCATCGGTATAGAACCTCGCGATCTCCATCGCGGTCTTGCCCTCGCGCTTCGCGCCCTCGAGCATCTTGTCCTCGCCCGTGTCCGCGTCGGATGTGAGATGTCCTACGTCGGTGATGTTCATTGCCCTCTTCACCTTGCAGCCGTCAAGCTCGAAGAGCTTTTCGAGCACGTCCTCCATAATATAGGTGCGGAGATTGCCGATATGCGCGTAGTGGTAGACGGTAGGCCCGCAGGTGTACATCGTGAGCCTGCCCGGCTCGTGCATTTTGACCGGCTCGACCTCGCGCGAAAGCGTGTTGTACAGCTTTATGGTATGCATGTTTCCTCCATTATCAGATATCTATAAGATCGGTGAACTCCCTGCTGACGCCGAGCGCCTTGATTATCTTTACCGCGTCCCGCGGCGGTTCCTCGTCCGGCGGAACGGGGTAAAGCCCGTAATCCATCAGCTTCGAGAGGTCGTCCGCTCCGCAGGCGAGCCGCGTTTTGAGCGTTTCGGGATCGTTTCCCTTGAGCCCCGCCACCCTGTAATGGATCTTCGCGAGGCGCGATACGCCGTCGAAATGCGTCGCTATGACGGCGAAAGTGTTCTTCCTTTCGTTGAAGAGCCGCGCCGCCGCCTTTACGAGCTTCGTGCCCTCGTGCGGGTTGGTGCCGCGGGCGAATTCGTCAAGGAGCACCAGCGCGTTTTCCATTTCGGCGGTGTCCTTCAGCATCTCGTCGAAAGCCTTCATCTCGCCGCCGAACGTTGAGAGCCCGCTTTCGGCGTCCTCCCTGTCCTCGCTCAAAAGACATACTCCGTCAAGGTAGGGAAGCTCGGCCGAGTCCGCGAATACGAAATATCCGCACATGGCGAGCATGACGTTAAGTGCGAGCGTCTTTATCGCGACGGATTTGCCGCCCATGTTCGCGCCGGTTATGACGACCGAGCCGCGCTCGAGCTTAAGCGAAACGGGCATGAACGAAAGCCCCTTCTCCGCAAGTATCGCCGCGTACCTCGGGTTGGTCATGCCCGAGAGCCCGAAGCCGTCCGAGCCGACCTTCGGCATGACGGCGCCCGTCTTTTCGGCGAGTCTCGCCTTGCCGAGCGCGAAGTCGAGCCTCGCTATCGAGGCGGTGTTCGCAAGAAGCTTTTCCTTATATGGGACGAGCTTATCCGTTATTTCGCCGCGCACGCGCGCGTTCTCGTCCTCCTCCATCGCGGCGAGCCGGGTGCGCTTTATGACAAGCTCCTCCGAAGCGCCGTTTTTCTTTATCTCCTCGTCGACCAGCTTTCTCTCTCGGCGGATGCCGCAAAGCTTTTCGGAGAGCCTGTCGGATACGTAAAACGAGGGCGACCTCGTCCCGTCGGGATCTATTACGCCTAGAGCGCCGGGGATGGGCTCGATCGAGACGCCGTCGAGCCCGCGCGAGACGTCCTCCGTCACGGGGGCAATGAGCTCGAGCTGGAGAAGGAAGCGCTTTATCTCGAAGAGCTCGACCTCGGAGAGCGTCTTTGCGCCTATCGCGCCGATAGACCTTCTGATATCCTTGACGGGCATAAGGAGCCTCAGTATCGCGTTGACCTTTGCGGGCTCTTCCCTTACGAGCCCGACGAGGCGCGCAACGTTTTTCTGCTCCGCCTTTAGCTCGTTCTCTTCACCCCTGCCGTAAAAACGGGCGCGCCTTTTAAGCTCCTCACCGTAAGGGGTCATGAGCTCCACGCTGTCCGTGACGAAACGGAACCCGATCTTATAAAGCTGTTCGCTGTCAAGCATTTTTAACGTCCAGTACCCTCGCGCCGACGCCCAGATCGTTGAGCTTCGACCGTACCCTTTCGATGAATCTTTCCGCGTCGTAGTGCATGCCGTACGCGGAGAACGCGTTGACCGTGACGGCAAGGAGCCTCGTGCCCTTCAAAACGGCGAATCCGCGCGTGAACCTTTCGAGCTTGTCGAAGCTCTCCTTTTTGAGGAGCAGCCTCGACGCGTCGACGGCAATGAGCCGCGTGTTTTTGAGAAGCTTTGCGTGAGCGAGTATCTCCCTTGCGGTCAGGTCGGTCACGGCGCCGTTCAGAACGAGCATCTCCGCGCCCTCCTTAAGCTTATCCGCGAGCTTTGTCAGCTCATCCGCGCGGTAAGTCCCGCTTTCCGTAACGGCCTCGAACCTTGCCCCGCCTTCCGTCTTGACGTCCGCCTCGCCGAGGCTGAACAGCGACGCTATATAGGCGGTGTCTGCCGCGGTCTTTTCCATATCGGGATCGTACGACGCGCCGGACGAGAGTATCACGCCGTCGGCAAGAGCGGGATTCCCGAGGGATTTGCGGCTGATCGCGCCGTCGATCAGCACACGGTCGCAGCCGAAGCCGAGAAGCGCGTCGCGGAGAAGCTTCTGCTGCTCCGTGGTGGACGCGCCGCCGAGCTGTACGAAGCCCGACGACCTCGCCCTGAATATTATTATTTCGCCCATGGGCGTCGGGATACCGGTCTTGTCGAGGATCTCGCGCGACACGTCGCCCATGGGAACGAGCCCCTCGGCGGTCGCGATGACCGCGCCCTCGCGGACGAATATCTCGGGCTTCTTCGTGTTGGTGACGAGGTCGCTCCTCTCGCCGTCGCGGCCTATGGACGTCAGCCCCAGCGTCTCGCCCCGATCCTCGCATTCGGCGATCACGGAATTGAGAACGGTGGTCTTGCCGGCGTTCTTGCACATGCCTATTACGGAAAGCGTCCTTGTCCCTTCGATCAGTTCGTAAAGCACGGAGCGGCCCCTTCGATCGCGGCGCGGCAAAAGCCTGCCATATTTTTCCGATTATAATTATAGCATAGCGACAGGGCAAATGTAAACTCTTATTATGAATATAAAACTTTGCCGAAGCGGTACGGGATCGGAACCTGCGGCGGTCTATACGTTCGTATAAATCGCGCTGTTGTGTCTGCGGCGTGCGGTTTTTCTTCACCATGAGGAGAAAATGCTGATAAATAATCTCTCAACTATTGATTTTTGCGTACTGTGCTGATATAATAGCCCAAACGGAGGTGAAAACCATGGAAATAGGCAAAAGGCTGACCGAGCTCCGCAAGGCCGCGGGCATGTCGCAGCAGGACGTCGCGGACGTCATATCGAGGCATCTTGCGCCGATCACCAACAGGGCGGTATCAAAATGGGAAAAGGGCGCGTCCCTTCCCGACGCCTGCCAGTTCATATGGCTGTGCGAGATATACGGCGTGACGGACGTCGCGTCCGAGTTCCTGGGCATCGGCGGCTCGAGCCCCTACGCCGGCCTCAACCGCGACGGCATACTGATGGCGAACGAGATGATAGCGCTCCTCCGCCTCTCCGAGCTTTACGCCGCAAAAAAGCCCAAGTTCACCGCGAAGCGCGTGGTGCCGCTTTACGATCTTCCCGTTTCCGCCGGCACGGGGATATTTCTCGACAGCGACAATTACGAGTCGATCGAATCCGACGAGATCCCGCCCGACGCAAATTTCGCGGTCAGGATAAGCGGCGATTCCATGGAGCCCGAACTTCATGACGGGCAGGTGGTGTTCGTGAAGAGCACGACGGAGGTCAATACGGGCGATATCGGGATATTCGTGTATAACGGCGACTCCTACTGTAAGAAGCTCGACCGCTCGGACGGCATACGCCTCGTGTCGCTGAACGAGAAATACAAGCCCATCAACATCAAATATGCCTACGAGCTGCGCGTCGTAGGCAAGGTGGTTGGCTGAACAAGTAATGATCCGCCCGGGATCCCGGGCTCATTTACATAAGGATATAAAGCTTTATAAGGGATCTTTCCGCTGTTTTCGACGGAAAAAGACCGCCCGCACATCGATCGCGGGCGGTCTTTCATAGACAGCTTACTTGATGATCTGCTGGGGCTCGTCCTTGCCCTCTTCCTTCTTCTTGCCGGAGAGGATGAGGTTGGTGATGATGCCGAGGATCAGCGCGCAGGCGACCTCGGTGATGGTGATGGTCTGGCCGTTCTTCAGTACGAAGTCGAGGCTCATGAGGCCGACGCCCGCGATGAGGATAACGGAAGCAACGAAGAGGTTGCGGTTCTCGTTAAGGTCGACCGGCTGGAGCATCTTAAGACCGGATACCGCGATGAAGCCGTAGAGCGTCATGCAGACGCCGCCCATTACGCACGCGGGGATCGAATCGAGGAAGGCCACGAACGGAGCGATGAACGAGGAGAGCATCGCGAGTATCGCAGCGGCGGTTATGGTGATGACGGAAGCGTTGCCGGTGATGGCTACGCAGCCGATGGACTCGCCGTAGGTGGTGTTGGGGCAGCCGCCGAAGAACGCGCCCGCCAGGGAGCCGATACCGTCGCCGAGGAGGGTCCTGGAGAGGCCGGGATCGGTGGTAAGATCCTTGCCGACGATGGTCGAAAGGTTCTTATGATCGGCAAGATGCTCCGCAAATACGACGAACGCGACGGGGATATAGCCTACCGCGATGGTGCCTATATAAGCGGGAGTGAGCACCTTGAGGCCGTTCCATGCCTTGAGGAACGCGAACTCGGGCAGGGAGATGAATGTAGAGAACCTTACGCCGTCGGCGACAAGAGCCTTGAAGGGCGTGAAGTCGATTATCTTGAGCGCGTCGATGTCGTTCGCGTTGCCGATGAGGGTGAACACGAGCGCGACGGCATAGCCGGCGAGGATACCGATTATGAACGGTACGAGCCTAATGGTCTTAGTGCCGTAGGTGGAGCAGATGATGACCACGAACAGGGTGACGAGCGCGCAGACGAGCGCGATATAGGGAGAAGCGATGCCCTGGACAGCGCCGTTGACGATGGGTCCGACGTCGCCGTTCATCATGTCGCCGACGGCGTTCTTCGCGAGGCAGAGACCTATTATCGCGACGGTCGGTCCGATAACGACGGCGGGCATGAGCTTGGTGATCCACTTAACGCCCGCAAGCTTTACGACGATCGCGATCACGACGTAAACGAGAGCGGCAAAAGCTGCGCCGATGATGAGTCCGAGATAACCCATCTCCATGGAAGCGGCGCCCGCGAAGGCGGCGAACATGGAGCCGAGGAACGCGAACGAGGAACCGAGGAAGACGGGGCTCCTGAACTTGGTGAAGAGCTGGTAGACGATGGTGCCTACGCCCGCTCCGAAGAGCGCGGCGGAAGCGGTCATGCCGTTTCCGACGATGGCGGGCACGGCGATGGTCGCCGCCATGATCGCCAAGAGCTGCTGGAACGCGAACATGACGAGCTGCCCGAATTTGGGACGGTCTTTGACGTTGTAGATAAGATTCATGATTCCCTCCGTATTATTCTGCAGACCGGTTAAGGCCTGCCATTTAACGTTCGTAAAGCTTTACCGCAAGCGGCTCGCCGTCCGTTTCGGGCACGGTAACCGCCACGAGCTCGCTCCTTGCCGTCGGTATGTTCTTGCCGACGAAGTCCGGCCGGATCGGAAGCTCCCTGTGACCCCTGTCCACCAGCACGAGAAGCTGTATCATAGAAGGACGTCCGCGGCTGAATACCGCCTCGATCGCCGCCCTTGCGGTGCGGCCCGTGAATATCACGTCGTCGACGAGTATCACGCATTTGCCGTCCACTTCGCAGGGGAAGTACGTCTCCCCCGCGTCCGGCATATCGGAAAGCCTGGTCAGATCGTCGCGGTAAAGCGTTATGTCGAGATGACCGACCGGGACGTCCTCGCCGCCGAACCTTTTGAGGTTCGCGGCGATGAGGTGCGCGAGCGGCAGTCCCCTGCGCCGTATGCCGAGAAGCACCACGTTGTGTATATCGCCCGAACGCTCGATTATCTCATGCGTGAGCCTTGCGAGCGTGCGTACGACGTCGGCTTCGGTCATTATTTCGGACTTGAGCTTCATATCCCTTCCTTACCGCAGGAATGCGATCATTATGTCGCTGACGGCGGAATCCGCGCCGATAACGACTATCAGTTCGCTTATGCCGTACTCCTCGACGAGCTCCGACGGGAGCGGAAGATCCGGACTCATATAATACCTGGTGTCGATCATCACGACGCGCGAATAGGTGAGCGCGAGGAGCGGGGCGATGGAGTTCCCGAAGCTGTCCTTGACGAGCATCACCGTGCGCCCGTTGCCCTCGGGATTCTCGATCACGGTAATGCCGTTGTTCGACCAGAGGTACGCCGCGTACTTGTCGACATTGCCCTCCTTAAGCTGCTCCCTGTCGTATACGCCCTCGTATCTGACCGTTCTTTCCCCCCAGCCGATCCCGGTCGTAAGGCCGTTCATCGCTCTGCTCGTCCACACCTCGAGCGTATCGGGCTTCGTGAGCCACATGCCGGCCTTGCGGTAGTAGCTTCCGAAGAACTCGTATTTCTCGACGCCGAAGGCGCTTTTGTCGACGGCGGCCTCGCCGTAATGCTCCATCACGTCCTTATAGATCTCGTACGCGCCGTTCATCGTCCAGTGATGATCCGTCCTGTACATGAGGTAATCCTCCGCGCTTTCGTCGAATATCGCGGCGATATCGGGGACGTAGGCGTTCGCCCTCTCGCGCACGGAGGCGATTATGACGTCGTCGTAATAGAGAAGGTGGACGGCGGGAAGCTCGTCCGCGTTAGTGATCGCGGCTGACGGCACAACGGCGATGACCGTATCGAGGCCGTTCGCCGAGGCGAATTCGTTGATCTTTTTGACGTTCTTGTCGAGGTATTCGCTCGCGGGATCGAGCGGCGCGTCGAAGAGACGCCCGTTTTTGCCCATAACGACGGCCTGATTGGCGTTCCTGCCGGTGTACCTCAGGTAATAGGAATTGAGGGCTATGAAGAAGTTCCTCGCGGGATAGTGATCCTCGAGGAACTTATCGACGTTCTTTGACATGTAGCCGCGCACGAGCTCGGTCATGAGAGCCGAGGCCGATTTGCCCTTGAAGGGGTCGTCGGCGAGCTTACGGAACTCAAGGGAGCTCATCTCGCCGGCGTGCTTCGGGAGCGCGAACAGCAGGACGGAAAGAAAGCCCAGAGCCGCCATGAATATTATGACGGTCATGAGCTCGCTTGTTTTGAATTTTGCCTTTTCTTTTTTCAATTTTCAGATCAGAGCACCGAGTCTATGTATTTGGCGGCCGCGGCGTTGTCGTTCGTTACGGCGACTACCGCGTATTTGCCGGAGACCCTCTTTACCGCGGAGTTGAGCTTGACGACCTGTTCGGGACCGTACTCCGTATAGTCCTTTATGAGGCGGTCGATGACCGCTTCGAGCTTCTCCATCACCTGCTCGGCCGCGGCCTCGTCGACCGCTTCGACGCAGATTATGAGCTCGGGATACGCCGCGGAGGAGTAATAGGCGATCTGCTTTACCCCGTCCTTCTCGGCGACGAGATCGGATTCGATGCGGGTCAAGGTGAGCGCGAACGCCCTTTCCTCTATCTCCGCAAGATATTCGTCCTCGAACGAGCAGTTCGAAAGGATATCCGCCGCGAGAGCTATGACGTCGTGCTCCTTCGCGGGCTTACCGTTGTTATTGCAGGCGGCGAACGCGTATGCGGTCAGCGCCGCCAAAAGTATTACGGCTATTGCCTTCACTGTCTTTTTCATTCGTTTTCTCCTTTACTGTCTTACGCCCATTATCCAAAGGCAGATGTGCTCCGCCCAGACGCGGTAATAATCGAGCTTGGGATGCACGCCGTCGCTCGACGCGTCCGCGGGAAGATAGCCCTCGGAGTCGTAGAAGGATTCGGGGACCTTAATGAGCGTTACGTCCTTCGCCTCGCAGAGCACCCTGATGACCTCGTTTATGCGCTTGACGTTTTCGAGGGTGACGCCGTTCTCGTTCTTGTCGCTCTTCGCCTTGCTGACGGGGAGCACCTCGAGTATGTAGATCTTGCAGCCGGGCTGACGCTGACGGATGGCGTCGATCAGCTTTTCGTATTTTTCGCTGAACACGGAAAGGCTCGGCCAGCCGAGCTCGTTCGTGCCGAAGCAGAGTATGACCTTGCCGTAGCGGCCGCTGTTGAGCTCGTCTATGACCGGCACGGAGCTGCCGTCGATATACGAGGTGAACACCGAGTTCACGTTGAGCGAGGTCTTGGTCAAAAACTTGCCGTGTGTGATTATTCCGTAGGAGAACAGCCCGTGAAGAATGGAGTTCCCTATGAACACCGCGTCGTCGAATACCGTGGGATCGGCCTGATAAGGCGTTGCCGTGGGATCGGGTGTATCCGTCGCGGGAGGCTCGCTCGTCGGAGAGACGGGCATCGTGAGCTCGGGAGTCGGGACGGGAGTTGCATAAGGAACGGGGGTGTATATATCCACGATCGGCGGATCGTCCGGCTCGACCGGCTTCTGACAGCCGGACGCGAGGCTTACCGCCGAAAGCAGTATCAGGAATATTGCAATAAACCTTTTCATCAGATCTTGTCCTTGTTTATCGAATGACCGCGCAGGGATGACTTCCCGCACAGTTCCAGTTATTATACCAGATATCGGATCAAATTGCAATATCATATGAACATATTGTGATAAAATATAGGAACGCGGCTTTTCGCCGCGTTCCCGTCGCGTTAACGCGCCTTATTTGAGCGAGAGGCTGACGCTGCCGCCGCCCGAAGACGCGCGTACCTTTGTCCTGCCCGTGCCGACCGAGGCGGAAACGGACTTGCCGCTCATCACCTCGTTGCCGTCGACGGAGAGCCTTGCCCTGCCGCCGCCGGTCTTGAGCTCCGCGGACGCGCCGTCGGTCTCTGTAAGCTCTATCGCGACGCCGCCGCCGCCCGTCTCGGCCTTGATCTGATCGGCGTCCCTGACGAAGAGCCTCACGTCGCCGCCGCCGGAGCCCGCCTCGACCTCGCGCATGAGGCCGGAGAGCATGACGCTGCCGCCGCCCGTCTTGGCCTCTACCCTGCCGCGGAAGGAGATGTTCTCCGCTTTGATGGAGCCGCCGCCCGTCTTGAGCTCGGCGGAGGCGCCGCTCACGTTCTTTACGATGATGCTGCCGCCGCCCGTCTTCAGTACGAACTTGTCCATGCTGCCGTCGCCGACGGACGCCCTGCCGCCGCCGAGCCTTGCGCTGAAAACGCCCGCGCTGAGCTCCGAGGAGCTCAGACTGCCGCCTTTAAGGGCAGCGTCGACCTCCGTCATCCTGCGGGGAAGCCTTACCGTCACACAGAGATTGTCCCTGTTGAAATTGAACATGCGCCCGAAGAAGCCCTCGTCCTGATCCTCCTGTTCGATAACGAACGTGTCGCCGTCCCTCGATATGTGGACCTTCTCCTTCTCGGCGTCGGCTCCCGTGAGCACAACGGAGCACGCGTCGTCGTCGGTGCCGAGAAGATCGACGCTGCCGCGCACGTTTATCCTCAGGCGCATAATGCCGTCGGCCGTGCCGACCGCGGGCTCCCCTGCGGGCCTTTTGTCCGTTTCGAGCTCGGCCTCGTCCATGCTCGAAGCGTTCTCGTTGAGGAGGAGCTCGTCGACGCTTATGCCGTAGAGCTTCGAAAGCATCATTATATTGTCGATGTCGGGGGACGATTCCGCCCTCTCCCACTTGGATACCGCCTGGCGGGAGATCCCGAGCCTGTCGGCCAGCTCTTCCTGCGATAATCCCTTGTTCTTTCTTAACTCGATGAGTTTGTTTGCGATCTCGATGGTCATGATTTTTCACTCCTTTCGGTTCTTCGTCCGCATGATACACCGTACCGACAGTTGCTTCAAGCAATTTTGCTTTACATCATAAAAAAAGTCTGTCAACCGGCGGTTGACAGACGGCGATCGCCTGCTTTTTTTTCAACAAATTATGTATACGGCAACTGTGGAAAACCCGAATTTTTGGCTTAAATCAAGCATATTTATTGTGGAAAAGCCTGTGGAAACTGTGGATAAAGCGGCATTTTCGGTACCGATCGACACGAAAAATGCTCATTCGCCCTTTGTCCTGCGGAGTTTTTCAAGCGCGGCGGAAAAGTCCCCGGGCAGCGGGGCCGTGAAATGCATCCTCTCCCCCGTCCGCGGGTGCGTGAACGTGAGCTCGCCCGCGTGGAGCGCCTGCCCCGTTATCCCGAGCCTGTTCTTCGCGCGGCCGTAGACCTCGTCCCCGACGATCGGATGCTTGATATATGCCATATGCACCCTTATCTGGTGCGTGCGTCCCGTTTCGAGCTCGACGCGGAGGAACGTGATATCCCCGAACCTTTCGAGTACGCGCCAATGCGTGACGGCGTTCCTGCCGTCGGGCGTGACCGCCATCTTTTTCCTGTCGGTACGGCTCCTGCCGATCGGCGCGTCGACCGTGCCCTCATCCTCGCGGATATTGCCCTCGACGAGGCAGTAATAGACGCGCGAAACGGAATGCGTCTTGAGCTCGTCCGAAAGGAAATTGTGCGCGGCGTCGTTCTTTGCGACGACGAGGAGCCCGCTCGTCATGCGGTCTATTCGGTGGACTATGCCCGGGCGTATCTCGCCGCCTATGCCGGAGAGATCGCCGATATGGTACATTATGGCGTTCACGAGCGTGCCGTCGGGATTCCCCGCGGCGGGGTGCACGACCATGCCCTTCGCCTTGTTGATGACGGCGACGTCCTTATCCTGATAGACGATATCGATGGGGATATCCTGCGGGATAAGATCCGCCGCGGCGGGAGGAGGCGGAGCGACCGTGACGCCGTCGCCCGCCTTCAGCTTTGCGCCGGCCTTGGGTATGGCGCCGTTGAGCAAAACGAAGCCGCCGTCCGTCAGCCTCTGGACGGCGTTCCTCGTAAGTCCCGTTTCACGGGCGATATAGGCGTCGAGCCTGTACCCGGCGTCGTCGGCTCCGACGGACAGTATTATGAGATCATCTTCTTCGATCATTCCTGTTTTTTCTTTTCTTCGGGGAATACGGCCTTGACGAGCTCCTTTCCGGGCTTCGTGAACAGGAGCACCGCGGCAAGGGCTATGCCTCCGACCGTCACGAAGCAGTCGGCGACATTGAACACGGGGAACGATATGAACTCCGTGCATATAAAGTCGCGGACATATCCGAAAAACACGCGGTCGATGAGGTTGCCTATCGCGCCGCCTATGACGCAGGCAAGGGGGATCGCTGCGGCGGGATGCAGGTTTTTCCTGTACCTGATCGCCGCGAAGATGAGGAGCGCGATCGCTAAAGCCGTGAATACGGTTATGAATATGAGCGCGCCGTCAGTGCCGTTCAGAAAGCCCCATGCGACGCCGCGGTTCTCCGCCGAGGCGAAGCGTATGAAGCCCTTTATGAATTCCGAATCGTGTCCGTAGATGAAATATTTGGTCAGCTGATCGGCGCATACGGCGGCGACGGCTGTAACGAGCATTATAACGAGCATCTTTACCCGACCTTTCGTTTTCGATGATACATATTTTATCATGTCCTGCATATTGCCTGCAAGTCCCCAAAATGGTAAAATACCGTATATAAGACCTGTCAAGGAGTACATGATGCCGCGCACATTCACCGACGAACAGTTAAGCGCCATTACGCTTGAGGGCGATCTCCTCGTTTCCGCCGCCGCAGGAGCGGGCAAGACCGCAGTTTTGACCGAGCGCATCGCAAGGCTCATATACGAGGGCGCGCCGGTCGAATCGTTCCTCGTGGTCACGTTCACCAACGCCGCCGCCGCGGAGATGAGGGAACGCATCGAGGAAAGGCTCAAGGAGCTTTCGAAGCTCGAGCCCGATTTGGACGGCGCGGCAAGGCTGACGCGCGCCGCGGCAGCCTGCGACAGGGCGAACATTTCCACCCTGCACAGCTTCTGCGTAAGCGTCCTGAAGCGCAATTTCAGCGCCGCGGGCGTCGATCCCGCATTCCGCGCCGCAGAGCCCGCAGACGCGGACATACTGTTCAACAAGGCGATGGACGCCGCGCTGGAGGAAAAATTCCGTGAGACCGAGACGTCGCCCGATCCCGCCTTCGACGCGCTCCTCACCGCCGCAGGTTCTGACGAAAAGCTTGCGGAGCTTATAAAGAAGCTGTTCGATTTTGCGGAGAGCCGTCCCGATCCCGACGGGTGGCTCGATCTTTGTGTGAGCCGCATGACCGACGGCGCGGAAGAGACGCTCCGCATGCTTGAAAAGAGGCTCGTCGAGGATTCGCGGAACGAGCTCGAGCATTTCGCCGCCCGGGCGAGGGCGCTCCGCGTGGAGCTTCCCGAGGATCAGCGCGGCATAGCGAAGGCCTTGGACTCCGACCTCGGCATAATGCTGTCCTTAAGCCTTGCGGAGGATTACGAAAGCTGGGTAAGGGGACTTCCCGAAGCATCGTTTGAAAGGCTCAACTGGAATCGCGGCACGGATCCCGCCGAAAAGGAGGAAGTTGCGGGTTACCGCAAGCGGTTCAAGGACTGCATCGATCGGCTCAGGAGCCTTTTCGCGCACAGCTCCGCCGAGGAAGAGACCTTCATAAGGCTGCTCGCTCCGCCGGTCGTCGAGCTGGTCTCGCTCGTGCGCCGCTTCAAGGAAAAATATGCCGGGCTCAAGGAGGACGCGGGCGTCATCGACTTCCGAGATATGGAACAGCTGACGCTGAAGGTCCTTAAGGATCCCGGCGTCGCCGAGGAATACAGGCGGCGCTTCAGATACATTTTCGTCGACGAGTATCAGGACGTCAATCCTGCGCAGGAGGCGATACTCAGCGCCGTTTCGCACGGGAACCGCTTCCTCGTCGGCGACGTGAAGCAGTCCATATACCGCTTTCGTCAGGCGGATCCCACGATATTCATTGACAAATACAGAAGCTACGACGGCTCCTTAGGCCGGATACGCATAGATCTCAACCGCAATTTCAGAAGCTCGCCCGTTGTGCTCGACGCGGTAAACGCGGTGTTCTCGGAGCTCATGCGGGGCGAGAAGGTCGGCGAGATAGATTATTCCGACAACGCCGCCCTCGTTTCCGGAAAGCCCGAGGTCTTCCGCGGCGCGGGCGAGGTCAGCATAACGCTGATCGATCCGAAGGCCGGCGGCCCCGAAGCTTTCACCGAGCCCGGGGAGCCCCCGTTCTTCGATCCCGAGGGCGGATCGCAGGAGACCGGCGCGTCCCTCGAGGCAGCTTACGCGGCGAAGAAGATCCTTCACATAATGGAAAACTGCACCGTGCCCGAGGCGGACGGCGCAAGGAAGTACCGCTATTCGGACTTTGCGATCCTCCTCCGTTCGGCAAAGGGCGTCGTCCGCGACTGGATGAGCACACTTGCGCTGTACGGTATCCCCTGCGTGACCGCCGCAGGCGAGGGCTTTTACGAATCGATCGAGGTAAGGCTGTTTATGAGCCTGCTCCGCGTGATAGACAACAGGCGTCAGGACATACCCCTGCTCGCCGTGATGCGTTCGCCGATATTCATGTTCACGGACGAGGATCTCGTCCACATCCGCGCCGATCACCGCGAGAAGGACATTCTCTCGTCCGTGGTCTCCGCCGCGAAGGATCCCGCCTCTCCTCCATGGGGCGTGAAGTGCCGCGGGATGCTCGAAGCTCTCGACAGGTGGCGCATGAAGCAGCGGATCATGGAGCTTTCGGACTTCGTCGCATGCGTGCTCGACGAAACGCGGCTCCGCGCATATGTCTCGTCGCTTTACGGCGGCACGGCGCGCGCCGAGAACCTCGAAACGCTCGTCGCGCTCGCGGGGAGCTTCTCGGCTTCGGGCGGCAGTCTTTCGGGTTTTATCGCTTACATGGACGATTCGAAGAAGACGTCGAAGCTTCCTGCGGCGCTCCAGCCGGTCTGCGACGCCGTGAAGCTCATGACCATACACTCGTCGAAGGGGCTCGAGTTCGACACGGTAATACTCGGCGGGATCACGAGAGCCTTCCGCCGCACGTATAATTCCGACGTGGGCATATTCGATTCCGAGCTCGGCATAGGGCTCTGCTCCGTTTCGGGGGACAGGAAACTCAAGTCCATACTCCAGCGCGCCATCGCAATGCGCGAAGCGACGCGCCTCAACGCCGAGGAGATGCGGCTTTTATACGTCGCCATGACCCGCGCGAAAACGCGCCTCATAATGACCGGCGTGAAGGACAAGGCCGAAGAGAAGGCGGCCTCACTTGCAAAGCCGCTCGACGCGGTGCGCATAATGCGCGCAAACAATTACGCCGATTGGCTTTTCGGCGCGCTGTTCCCCGCCGGTATCGACGACCCGCCCGTGTTCCCGTCGGGCGGCACGGTCTCGTTCGCCGTGACCGGCTCCGCCGTTTCCGGCGCTTCCCGCGGCATGACGCCGACCGTGTTCGCCGAGTGGCTCCAGAAAGCGGCTTTTACCGACGCTTCGCGGCTTCGCGAGCGCTTCGCCTTGTCGGTAAACGACGGCTCGGCGGACATACCCTCGAAGCTGTCCGTCACTGCGCTTTCCAAGGAGCCGGTAAGGATCGAGTCCCTGCCGCGCTTCATGACCGACAGGAACGAATTCACCGCCGCTGAGAGGGGCACCCTTACGCACAGGCTGATGCAGCTTGTGAGCATAAGGCCGCACACCGATCTGAGCGTGCGGGAGGAGCTTCGCGCCCTGACCGAGAGGGGCTTCTTCACCGAAGAGGAAGCGAACGCCGCGGACGTAAGCTCGGTCGCGAACTTCTTCTCGTCCGATCTCGGCAGACGCATGATCGCCTCACCGCGCGTCGAGCGCGAACGCGAGTTCGACATGCTGATCGGAGCGAACGAGCTTCCTGAGCTTGAAACGGCTAAGACCGCCTCCGTCATGCTGCAGGGCGTCATCGACTGCTGCTTTATCGAGGACGGCGAATGGGTGCTCGTCGATCATAAGACCTCCAAGGTCGACAGGAACCACAGCGCGCGGACGGTGGCGGAGCGTTACCGCCGCCAGATAGAGCTTTACTCGAAGGCGCTTTATAAGCTGACCGGGATCCGCGTCAAGGCGGGGTACGTGTATCTCCTCTCCGCGGGGATCGCCGTCGAGATGTGATTTGCTTCAATTAAAAAGCCGTCCCTTTTGAGACGCAGGCGGCTTTCAGCCGCAAAACAAAAAAGAGATCCGGGGATATTCGCATATCTCCGGATCGTTTTGTTTCTTGGGCTTATTAATGGCTGAAAGCCCGTATCTCCTTAAGTGAATGCACCCTTGGGGACGGCTTCGTTGTTTATCGGTTTATTCGGGTTCGATGAGGCCGAGGTTTCCGTCCTTCCTTCTGTAGAGGACGTTTATATCGTTGGTCTCCGAATTCATGAATACGAAGAACGAATGTCCGAGAAGATCCATCTGGAGGATCGCTTCCTCCTCGCTCATGGGCTTGATGGAGAAGCGTTTTACCTTGACTACCTTGGGACCGTCTTCCTCTTCGTCGTCGAAAAACTCGGGAACGGGTTCGTTGAAAGCGTCGGTCTTAAGGTTCTTTTCAAGCTTCGTGCGGTGGCGGATTATCTGACGCTCGACCTTTGCGATGACGTTGTCGATGCTCGCGTACATGTCGCCCGTGACCTCCTCGCCGCGGATAAGGCCGCCCGCATAGGGGATGGTTACCTCAACGATGTGGCGGTTCTTTTCAACGGCCATTGTCACCTGCGCGACGGTGTTCGACGGGAAGTACCTTTCAAGCTTGGTCATCTTCTTGAGCGCGAGATCCCTTAAATAATCCGAGATCTCCATGTTCTTTCCTGTAACGGTAACACGCATAACAGTTTGCTCCTTTCCTGACCCGGTCGGGGGCCGATATACAGGCGGGAGACTTAAAACGCCTCCCTTCCTCTTTGTGTATATATTATATCATGCAGCGCGGGGTTTGACAAGACCGCATTCGTAAACTTCTTGTAAAACCTCCGCGCCGGATCTCAGTACTCCTCTCCCGCGTCGGCCGCTTCGAGGCCGGGACAGTCGATCCTGACCTCCATGCCTTCCGTCCACAGTGAGCGATCCACGGCGATCAGCACAAGGTGATCCTCGAACGCCTGCGTCGCCTCGCCCTCGGGCTCCGCCGCCTTGACTGCGATCTCAAGCACGCCGTCCGCCGCATGTACTCTTTCGGGCGCAAAGCTCCAGCCGCCGGTGCGGGTGGTCACGTACACCGCGATCACTACGGCGTCTTCGACGTTCCTCTCGGCGTACCTCGAGGCGTCGACCGCGGCCTCCTCAAGCGCGCGGAGGAAGCTTTCGCGGTCGGTAAAGACCTTGAAGCCCTTCCCTGATAAGGCGGAGCCGCCGAGTCTTATATCGTCCCAGAAAAGCACGTTCTTGACGTCGAAATCCGCCGACGCCTGATCGGGATCGGAGACAGAGGACGCCGACGAGGTCACGGGCGAGCCGGTGTATTTCGGCGCGTTGTCGAAAAGATTCCCGAGGCCGCCGCCCTCGCCCTTTACGAGAGTGCAGCCCGCGAGCAGAATGAGCGCGGTCAAAAGCGCGAGTATCGCTGCCGCTTTTTTCATATTCCAAAGACCTCCTTTCAAAGGACCGTCATGTTCTTCGATCATATAACGGACGAAGCGCCCTTCCGGTTCCCATTATATCAGCAAAAAGTTCCCGCGGCAATAATTTCCTTGCCAAGAGCCCGAAAAGCAATTATAATATTATAGGAATAAAGCAAGGGGTGGAAAACGATGAAAAGGATCTGTCTCATAGGCACGGGCGGCACGATCGCCTGCGTGCCCACCGAAAACGGTCTTGCGCCGGAGCTTGCGGCGCGCGATCTCGTGAAGCTCTCCGGCTGCGAGCAGGACGACGTCGAGATCAGCTGCACCGACCTTTTCAGCATGGATTCCTCCAACATACAGCCCGAGGAATGGTGCCTCATCGCCGAATCCATCAAGAGCAAGGTCGAAAGCTGCGACGGCATAGTGCTGACGCACGGCACCGACACCATGGCCTATACCGCGTCGATGCTGTCGTTCATGCTGATGGGCATACCCGTGCCCGTCGTTCTGACAGGCGCGCAGTATCCCGCCGTGTATCCCAATTCGGACGGCAGACAGAACCTCGTCGACGCCGTTATCGCCGCGAAGAGCCTGCCCGGAGGCGTGTATATCTGCTTCGGCGGCTCCGTGATACTCGGCTGCCGCGCCGTCAAGACGCGTACGACGAGCCTGAACGCGTTCGAGTCCATCAATTACCCCTATATCGCGATAATCGCGGACGGCAAATGCATCAAGCTCCACGAGCCGAAGAAGCGTCTGGGCTTCGCATTCTCGACCGCGCTCGACTCCCGCGTGGCGCTCGTAAAGATCACCCCGGGCTTAAGCCCCAAATTCCTCGACAGCCTTAAGGACTGTGACATGAAGGGCGTCGTCGTCGAGGGCTTCGGCCTCGGCGGCATGCATAATTTCCGCCGCGACCACACCGAGTCGATCCGCGGGCTGATGAATTCGGGCATTCCCGTCGTTTTGACGAGCCAGTGCCTTTATGAGCAGTCCACGCCCGACGTATACGAGGTCAGCCGCTCGCTTAAAGAGCTGGGCGTGCTCGTCGCGCACGACATGACCACCGAGGCGGCGGTCACGAAGCTTATGTGGGTGCTGGGGCGCGCTCACGATATCGAAAGCGTAAGGATGATAATGGACGCCGACCTCGTCGGCGAGCTTACCGAACAGTAAAGGACAGCATATGACCGATCTTATCATAATACAGGCCGGCGCGGACCTAAACGAAAAGCACAGGTCCGTTTTTGATAACGCGGCAGCGCGCTTCGTGCAGACCGCGGAGCATCCGTTCATAAAGGGGCTTTCCCTCAGGGAGGGATATGTCTCGATGGACGATCTTTTCGAAAACGCCGACGATTACGACGAGCTCAACCGTCTTATCGCGGGCAGGCTCATCGAGGCCGCGGAAGACATGTCCGAAGGCGGGCGCTGCGCCGCATATCTCACGCTCGGCAGGCTGAATCCCGACCTTTTGTCCGCGATACGCGATATCGCCGACGCGGGCAGGGTCAACGTCGAGGTACTGCCCTTTATCAGCTTTGCCGAATCCGCCTATGCCGCCGCGCTGTCATACGGGCTCCTCACGGGGCAGGAGCTTATCACCGAGCTCCCCGCGAACCGGCTGAAGGCGATATCCGACACCGAGGCGCTCATCGCCGTGACCGAGATCGATTCCCCCCTCGCCGCGGGCGAGGTGAAGCTCGTTCTCACGGAGTACTATCCCGACGAATACGAGGCTCTCTTCGCGCTGCCCGCGCCGGACGGCTCGGGATACGAGGTGAAGCCCGTGAAGCTTTACGAGCTCGACAGGCAGACCGCGTACGACGCCGCGAGCGTGCTTATCGTGCCGCCGAAGAGGGATCTCGACCTCCCCCGCCATTCCGTCGAGGGGCTTATGCAGCTCATGCGCACCTTGCGCGCGCCGGGCGGCTGTCCGTGGGACGCGGAGCAGACGCATGAGAGCCTTAAAAAGACGCTTCTGGAGGAGTGCTGGGAGGTCATAGACGCCATCGACAGGAACGATCCGGACGACCTCTGCGAGGAGCTGGGCGATTTGCTCATGCAGATCGCTTTCCACGTCGTCATCGAGGAGGAGCGCGCATCGTTCACCCTCCGCGACGTCGCCACAGGTATCACGAACAAGATGATATTCCGCCATCCGCATGTTTTCGGCAGCGTACACGTCGATTCGTCCGACGACGTGCTGAAGAACTGGGAGATTCTTAAAAAGGAAGAAAAGCACCAGTCGTCCGTCGCGTCCGCGATGGATTCGGTGCCGAAGAGCTTCCCGCCCCTCCTCCGCGCGTATAAGATACAGAAAAAGGCCGCCGACGTGGGCTTCGACTGGTCGAGCGCCGAGGAGGCTCTGCCCAAGGTGCACGAGGAGGCGGACGAGGTGCTTTCAGCGATCCGCGGGAACGACGCCGATCAGATCGCCGACGAGGTGGGCGACCTGTTCTTCGCCGCCGTGAACGTCGCGAGGCTTAAAAAGATCGATCCCGACCTCGCCCTCACTTCATCGACGGACAAGTTCGAGAAGCGCTTCAAGCTGACCGAGGAGCTGATAAGAAAGGACGGCAAAAGCTTTAAGGATATGACGCTTGCCGAGATGGACGAGTATTGGGAAAAGGCGAAAGCCATATTGAGTTAGGAATTAGGAGTTGGGAGTTTTTTAGGCTTTGTTCCCGCTGTCAAGTCGTCGGAAGCAAAGCTTTTTTATTATCTCACTTCTGACTCTCACACCAAAAAGTTTCACATTTCCTCTTGACATTCTTTTTCGTCGGTGCTATAATCCGTTACATGTTTTTGATATTCGATCCGTCCCGAACTACGGAGGAAAAAACAGAATACCGCCGCGAAGCGGCCGATACAAGATGAACGCATAAGGCGCTCGTCCGCAGGGGAATCACCCTCTCGGACGGGCGCTCGACTTTTAACGGAGGGATATAAAAAATGGCAAAGTACGTATTTGTGACCGGCGGCGTCGTCTCCGGTCTCGGCAAGGGGATAACCGCGGCTTCCCTCGGCAGGCTTTTGAAGGCAAGGGGCCTTAAGGTCGCGGCGCAGAAGCTCGATCCGTATATCAACGTCGACCCCGGCACGATGAGCCCGTATCAGCACGGCGAGGTCTACGTCACGGAGGACGGCGCGGAGACCGACCTCGATCTCGGACACTATGAGAGGTTTATAGACGAGGATCTTACCCGCTTTTCGAACCTGACGACCGGCAAGGTGTACGAGAACGTCCTCGCCCGCGAGCGAAAAGGCGGCTACCTCGGCAGAACGGTGCAGATGATACCGCACATCACCGACGAAATAAAGCGCTTCATATACGGCGCGGCGGAGAAGACGAACGCCGATGTGGTCATCACAGAGGTCGGCGGCACTATCGGCGACATCGAGGGGCAGCCCTTCCTCGAGGCCATCCGTCAGGTCGGGCGCGAGGTCGGCCGCGGGAACGCGGTCTATATCCACGTGACGCTCGTGCCCTACCTTAAGGCGAGCGGCGAGCACAAATCGAAGCCCACGCAGCATTCGGTCAAGGAGCTGCAGAGCTTCGGCATATCGCCCGACGTGATCGTTCTGCGCTGCGACGAGCCCATCACCGATCCTGCCATATTCGAAAAGATCGCCGGCTTCTGCGGCGTCGAACGCGACTGCGTCATCGAGAACCTCACCCTGCCCGTTCTGTACGACGCGCCGCTGTACCTTGAAAAAGCCAACCTTTCGGGCATCGTGTGCAGGAAGCTCGGGCTTGCAGCGCCAGAGCCCGAGCTTGACGACTGGCGTGAGATGACGAAGCGCATACGCACGGCGGAGGGCAGCGTGACCATCGCCCTCGTCGGCAAGTACACCCAGCTCCACGACGCATATCTTTCGATCGTCGAGGCGCTGAAGCATGCGGGCTTCATGCACGGCGTGCACGTCGATATCCGCTGGATCGATTCCGAGACGTTCACGCCCGATCAGCTCGACGGCGCGGACGGCGTGCTCGTTCCCGGCGGCTTCGGCAACCGCGGCATAGAGGGCATGATCTCGGCATGCGAATACGCGAGGACGCACGGCCTGCCCTATTTCGGCATCTGCCTCGGCATGCAGATAATGTGCATCGAATATGCACGGAACGTGCTCGGCTGGAAAGACGCGAACTCCGGCGAGTTCGATCCCGCAAGCCGTCACAAGGTGATCGACTTCATGCCCGGACAGTCGGACGAGATCGACAAGGGCGGCACGCTCCGCCTCGGGAGCTGGCCCTGCAGCGTAAAGCCCGGAACGGCGCTCGAGCGCTGTTATAAGAAGCCCGACATCGCCGAGAGGCACCGTCACCGCTATGAGGTGAACAACGACTTCCGCGGTGAGCTTGCGGAAGCGGGGCTCAACTTCTCCGGCGTATCCCCCGACGGACGCCTCGTCGAGGCGGCGGAGCTCACGGAGCTTCCGTTCTTCATAGGCGTACAGTATCATCCCGAGTTCAAGAGCCGCCCCACAAGGCCGCATCCCCTGTTCCTCGGCCTCATCGAGGCGGCGAAGAGCAGGAAATAAAAAGGGAGAGCTGTCGTTCATTAGGAGAGGCGTTTCCTTTCGCTTTGTACGGTCTTACATCATTTATGATGCGAAAAAGGAGCCGGTTTTCAGGGGTGTAAAAAATATATTATCAAGGATGCTTGCTTACAAAAAAAAGGCTGCCGCGGCAGCCTTTTTTTGCTGTTCAATCATTCTCCGCGAACGGAGGAGATAATTACTCCTGCTCGGGAGCGCCGACGGGGCAGGTGCCGGCACAGGCGCCGCACTCTACGCAAAGGTCGGGGTTGATCTCATACTTGCCGTCACCCTCGGTGATGGCGCCAACGGGACATTCTGCTGCGCAAGCGCCGCATGCGATACAGGCATCGGTGATTTTGTAAGCCATTTTGAATACCTCCTATTGGTTTATATCATCATTATAATGATCGATGACGGAAAATAAAGCTTATGCCGAGCGGAAATTATTTCTGCTCGAGGGCGTCCTTAAGGGCGTTGCCGGCCTTGAAGGCGGCGCTGCGGCTGGCGGCGATTTCGATAGCTTCGCCGGTCATGGGATTGCGGCCGGTCCTGGCGGGACGCTCGCGAACCTCAAAACGACCGAAACCTACGACCTGTACCTTATCACCGGCCTTGAGAGCGTCGATGATAGCGTCGAAAGCGGCGTTGACGACCGCGTCGACGTCCTTCTTGGCAAGACCGGTCTTTCCGGCGACAGCATTGATAAGCTGAGCTTTGTTCATTATAAAAACCTCCGAAAAAATAAAGTTTTGAAAGCATCTGTCCGTTTCGGACACAATGCATATTGTACCATAAATTATTGAAAATACAAGGGTTTTTTTATATATTTCGTGTATTTTTTCGTTCAAAAACAAGCCAAAGCCGAAAAAAACGGAGGAAAGGGCCAAGCCCTTTCCTCCGTGTGCCGGATCGAATTACTCGATGATGGCGGTGACGACGCCGGAAGCGACCGTACGGCCGCCCTCACGGATAGCGAACCTCAGGCCCTCGTCCATAGCGATCGGGGTGATGAGGTTGATCTCCATACGGGTGTTGTCGCCGGGCATGACCATCTCGGTGCCCTCGGGGAGCTTGATGGTGCCGGTAACGTCAGTGGTACGGAAATAGAACTGGGGACGATAGCCGCTGAAGAAGGGGGTATGACGGCCGCCCTCTTCCTTGGTCAGAACGTAGACCTCACCCTTGAAGTGGGTGTGGGGATGAATGGTGCCGGGCTGAGCCAGGACCTGGCCGCGCTCGACCTCGTTCCTCTGGATGCCGCGGAGCAGGCAGCCGATGTTGTCGCCCGCCTCAGCGAAGTCGAGGAGCTTGCGGAACATCTCAACGCCGGTAACGACGGTGTCCTTGGGCTCGTCCTTAAGACCGACGATCTGGACCTTGTCGTTGACCTTGATCATACCGCGCTCAACACGGCCGGTAGCAACGGTACCACGACCGGTGATGGTGAAGACGTCCTCAACGGGCATAAGGAAGGGCTTGTCGGAGGCGCGCTGCGGGGTGGGGATGTAGCTGTCGACAGCGTCCATCAGCTCGAAGATGCACTGGCACTCCGGGGTGTCCTTCGCCTGCTTGCCAGCCATGAGGGCCTCGAGAGCCTGCAGAGCGGAACCCTTGATGATGGGGGTGTCGTCTCCGGGGAAGTCATAGCTGGAGAGCAGCTCACGGATCTCCATCTCGACGAGCTCGAGAAGCTCGGGATCGTCGACCTGGTCGACCTTGTTCATGAAGACGATGATGTAGGGAACGCCGACCTGACGGGCGAGCAGGATGTGCTCACGGGTCTGGGGCATGGGGCCGTCCGCCGCGCTAACCACCAGGATCGCGCCGTCCATC
>JAGACA010000013.1 GCA_017614315.1 Clostridia bacterium
CACACCCACCTGCATGTGCATACATTCACGCACACACATGACGGCTCAACGCACACGCACACAGTCACGCATACACACTCACACGACCATATCCTGTCGGATGAGAAGCACGGTCACCGCCATTCTACCGAGGAATTGGAGAATGCGTTGAAAACATCAAACGGATAAACAAATTCCGGTTTGTCGGAATGAAACGGATTTGCACCTTCCGGGAAACAGTTCCTTCTCGGGAGGTTTTTGTTTATTTGAAGCGCACGTTCCGCCGCCGCATGGTGGTGAGTAAGTGCGCTCTTTCGGAAAAGCGCAATCAATCTTGCCTCCCCTGTGTAATGGGAGGTGGATCGCGAAGCGAGACGGAAGGGTTGTCGAGCTCAATCCCGGGTTTTACAACCCCTCAGTCTCGGCAAGCCTCGACAGCTCCCCTTGCACAGGGGAGCCAAGGAGCGAGTGCACGTAACCAAAGCCCTTGTACAGGGGAGCCAAGCGATAGAAAAAAGACGGAGGATTGATGCGTTTCCTCCGTCCGTTTTTATTGCTTGAAAACTACCCTTTAGAGAATAGCTCTTCGAGCGGGCTTTTTTCATTTTTCTGTGGATTTTATGCGCAAAATGCGCTATAATCCAACAAAGAGCAGCTTCGAAGGCGAAAGATGGAAAAGGTCAATATAAAAAACGTGCTCCTTTACGGGGGCAAAACCAGGGAAGAATTCAATTCGATACTTCAGCTCGTATGGCGGCGCAACCGCAGGATACTGCGCGTCACGTCGCTGCTTTCCGCGCTGATGGGGTTCCTGTTCCTGATAATCGTTCTCGTATCGCGGTCGGGCACGCAGCTGCCGTACATGATACTGCTCGTCGGCAGCCTTATCATCTACGTCTTGACAAGGCTTACGGAAAGGCGCGGCGATCCTTTGTCGGCGTTGTTCCTCTGCTACGGACAGATGCTGCTCGTATGCGTATACGCCGGCATACTGAGCACCAGAGAGACCAATTATGCCATCCCCGCGACCAGCATAGTCGTTTTTATCGCTCTTCTGCCTCTCAGCATCGACGACAGGCTTATACGCATGTTCCCGTTCATGATCTTCGAGTCCGCGGCGTATCTTCTGGTGTCGAAGCTTTTCAAGTCCCCCGCCGCGTTTTCGCTTGACATAATGAACGTCGTGACCTTCCTCGCGATAGGCATGGTCATGTACGCCGTAATAAGCATAAGGAACATCCGCGAGATCTATCAGAGCGTCAGGATCGAAAGGATCCAAAGGAGCATAATCTCCTCCATGGCTACGGTGGTCGAGGAGAGGGACGAGAGCACAGGAGGGCATATCAAGCGCACCGAGGATTACGTCCGCGGTATTACCGAAAACATGCGGCGGACGGAGAGATACAGACATCTGACGGACGACTTTTATTACAGTGTGATGCTCGCCGCTCCAATGCACGATATAGGCAAGATAAAGGTCCCCGATGCAATACTCAACAAGCCCGCAAGGCTGACTCCCGAGGAGTACGAGATAATAAAAAAGCATTCCGTCTTCGGCGCGGAAATAATCGAAAAGACGATGCGCGGCATCGAGGAGCCGTCCTATTTCACCGCCGCATACAACATCGCAAAGTATCATCACGAAAGGTTCGACGGCGAAGGCTATCCCGAGGGGCTTAAGGGCGAGGACATCCCGCTTGAGGCGCGTATAATGGCATTGGCGGACGTTTACGACGCCCTCGTATCGGAGCGCGTATACAAGAAGGCTTTCACGAAAGAAGAGGCGCGCGCGATAATCGAGGAAGGCTCGGGCACGCAGTTCGATCCGGAGCTTGCAAGGCTGTTTCTCAAATATATAGACGAAACCGACTGAAATAAAGCATTACAAAGAGCCCGTTCATGCGAACGGGCTCTTTCGTTATTCGATCGTTATTCAGTTCTGTTCTACGGGCTTGCCGCACTCGGCGCAGAACTTCTTCGAGCCCAAAAGCTCGGCTCCGCAGAAAGCGCACTTCGGGGGCTCGGGCGGGGCGACGGGAGTTCCGCAGTTGGTGCAGAACTTCTTGCCGGGAACGAGCTCATAGCCGCAGTTCCTGCAGGCCTCCTTCTTCTCCGCGGGTTCGGGCGGATTCACCGGAGTGCCGCACTTCGGGCAGAACTTCTTGCCCTCCGCGATCTCGGCTCCGCAGCCGCGGCAGACGATCGTGTTGACCGGAGCAGCGGGCTCGGGCACGGGTACGGGTGCGGGTTCGGGCGGATTCACCGGAGTGCCGCACTTCGGGCAGAACTTCTTGCCCTCCGCGATCTTGGCTCCGCAGCCGCGGCAGAATCTCTTTTTGACCTCGGGAACGGGCTCGGGCTCAACAACGGGTTCGGGCTCCGGCTCGACAACGGGTTCGGGTTCCGGCTCAGGCTCGACAACGGGTTCGGGCTCGGGCTCCGGCTCGGCGACAGGTTCGGACTCGGGCTCGGCGACCGGCGCGGGTTCGGACTCGGGCTCGGGCTCGGGTTCGGGCGGGTTCACCGGAGTGCCGCACCTCGGGCAGAACTTCTTGCCTTCGGCAAGCTCCGCGCCGCATCCGCGGCAGACGATCTTATTCTCCCCGGCAACCGGAACGGCGACCGGCGCGGGCTCGGGAACGGGCTCGGGCTCGGGTTCGGGCGGGTTCACCGGAGTGCCGCACCTCGGGCAGAACTTCCTGCCCTCATGAAGCTCCGCGCCGCATCCGCGGCAGACGATCTTATTCTCCTCGGCAACCGGAACGGCGACCGGCGCGGGGGCAGGTTCGGGCTCCGGAGCGGGAGCGGGTTCCGGCGGATTGACGGGGGTGCCGCACCTGGGGCAGAACTTTCTGCCTTCGCCGAGTTCGGCGCCGCAGCCGCGGCAGAACTTTTTCTTTTCGGGAACGGGAGCGGGTATGGGTTCCGCGGCGGGCTCGGAAACGGGCTCCGGCGCATCCTCGGGCATTCTGTTGCCGCAGCGCTTGCAGAACATGTCTTCAGGCGGTACGTAGGCGCCGCAGACGGGGCAGGTCTTCAAGCCCTCGGCGGGGATCTCGACCGGATTCCCGCAGTTCTTGCAGAACTTAACGCCGGGCGTCAGCGGATTACCGCACTTTTTACAGAAATTAGCCATATCTTGACCTCCTTTATTCGCAGGCATATATTTTCGAATATATTATAACATATCGTTTCTCCGTTGTCTATATCAAAAACATTGACACCCAAAGGAGGGTCGGATATAATTGTTCTGTAAAATTTTACGATTCGGAGGAAACAAAATGAAACTTGAAACCGGTTCCGTGATCAAAGGCTTTAAGGTCGAGCGCGTCCGCGAGTCGAAGGAGCTCGGCGGCAGGTTCGTCGAGATGCGTCACGAAAAGCTCGGCACTGAGCTGTGCTGGCTGGACAACGGCGACGCGAACAAGCTCTTCTGCGTGGGCTTCAAGACCCTGCCCGAGGATTCCACAGGCGTGTTCCACATACTGGAGCATTCCGTCCTCTGCGGATCAGCGAAGTATCCCGTAAAGGAGCCCTTCGTCGACCTTATGAAGAGCTCCATGCAGACCTTCCTCAACGCGATGACCTTCCCCGACAAGACGATCTATCCCGTGTCGAGCCGCAACGAGAGGGACTTCCTGAATCTGACCGAGGTCTATCTCGACGCCGTGTTCGCCCCGCGCTGCGTGGTCGATCCCAACGCCTTCCGTCAGGAGGGCTGGCACCTTGAGGTCGGTGAGGACGGCAAGCCCTTTATAAACGGCGTCGTCTATAATGAGATGAAGGGCGCGACGAGCAGCGTCGACGAGATCATACAGGAGGGCGTTCTCGCGCTCCTCTTCCCCGACAACTGCTACGGCTTCAATTCGGGCGGCGATCCCGCGTGCATACCCGAGCTCACGTACGATATGTACAAGGCCATGTACAGGAAGTATTACAGCCCCTCCAACGCGAGGATATTCCTGGACGGCGCGGTGCCCCTTGAAAAGACGCTCGATCTCATCAACGAGTACCTCGTAGGCGAGAAGGTCGATTCCGCCCACGTTATCCCCATGCAGGCGATCGAGCCCGGCGAGAGCACCCTCACTTATGAGATCGGCCCCGACGAGGATCACGCTAACCGCACGATGGTCACCTATGCGCGCATATTCGGCGATTATTCCGAGAAGAAGCGCATAATGATGGCGCAGATACTCTGCTCGCTCCTTGCCGACACCAACGAGGCGCCTTTGAAGAGGGCGATCCTCAAGGAAGGTCTCGGCACCGACGTCGACCTCAGCTTCTCCCCCGATATCCAGCAGCCGGTACTCGCGCTGAACGTGAGGAACACCGAGGCCGACAAGGCGGCGAGGATCCGCGAGGTCGCCGAGGAGGTCGTGTCCGGTCTCCTTGAAAGCGGGCTCGACAAGGCGCTCCTTACCGCGCACCTCAACCGCTATATTTTCCGCATAAAGGACATGGAGGAGCCCGCCGGACTTATCCGCTGCATAATGAGCTATCAGAGCTCCCTTTACGGCGGCGATCCCATGCTCTGGCTCGAGAACGACGAGACCATCCGGGAGCTTCGCGCGGGCGTTGAAAACGGCGAGTTCGACGCGCTGCTCAGGGAGATGTTCGATTTCGGCATGATGTCGAAGCTCGTCGTACTGCCCTCGAAGGAGCACGGAAATAAGCTCCGCGCCGAGGAGGCCGAGCGCGCCGAGAAGCTGTATAAGGCTATGAACGAGGCGGAGCTCAGGGAGCTTTCCGAGCTCAACGACCGCCTGCACGCCTGGCAGCAGCAGCCCGATTCCGAGGAGGATACCGCAAAGATCCCCGTGCTGCCTCTTGAGGAGGTCAGTCCCGATCCCCTCGATCAGCCGACCGAGGTGTGCATGAAAAACGGCCTGCCCGTGATCTATCACGCAGTGCCCTCGCAGGGCATCACCCACCTCAACCTGTACTTCTCGCTTACCGATCTCGACATTCCGTCGATCTCCGCCGCGAGCCTCCTGTGTCAGCTTTATACCAAGCTGCCCACGAAGCGCCGCAGCGTGTCCGAGCTTCAGACCGAGATCAAGACCTGGATCGGCAGGCTGAAGTTCGATATCCGCGCGTCGATGCGCAGGCCCGGCGCCTGCACCCCGTACCTTGCGGTCTACTGCGACGTCCTCGACGAGAACCTCGAAAAGGCCATGGATCTGACCGCCGAGATCGTCACCGAGACGGTGTTCGGCGAGACCGACCGCATCAGGGAGGTCGTCGCCCAGCTTGACGAGATGACCAAGCAGAGGGCGATAATGTCGGGACATATGCTCGGCATCTGGGCGGTGAGCTCGCATTACCTCTCCTCTTCCGTCGTCACCGAGGCCGCACAAGGCTACACCTTCCGCAGCTTCATTAAGGAGCTTGCGGCGGACTTCGACGGCAGGAAGGCCGCGCTCGTTGAAAAGCTCGAGGCCATACGCGACAATTCCGTCGTGAGGAGCCGCCTCACCGTCAGCCAGACCGCGACCGAGAAGCGCTGCATAAAGCGCATCGTCGAGGCTCTGCCCGAGGGGCTTCCCGCTCCCGCCGAGGCGAGCTATGTAAGCCCGCTGCCCCGCAGGATGGGCGTCCGCATACCCGCGCAGGTCAGCTTTGCCGAGAAGGGCTCGCTGTTGCCCGAGCTCACCGGCTCCATGAAGGTCGCTTCGAGCATCATCAGCCTGAGCCATCTGTGGAACCGCGTCCGCGTTCAGGGCGGCGCATACGGCGCCGGCATGCGCGTAAGCGACAGCGGGATGCTCTGCCACTACACCTACCGCGATCCGTCCCCCGCGAGGAGCCTTGACGTATTCGGCGAGGAGGCCGGATTCATCGGCGAATTCTGCGAAGGCGGCGAGGATATAACGAAGTTCATAATCTCCACCGTCGGAAACACCGAGCCCCTGCGCTCCCCCGCGGAGCTCGGCGAGGAAGCCGATATGGATTACCTGAACGGCATGACCGACGAGAAGCGCAGGAAGCTTCGCAAGGAGATGCTCGAGACCGACGGCGAAAAGCTTAAGGCCTTCGCGAAGGAGCTCAAGAACTGCGCGGACAACGGCGCGGTCTGCGTCGTCGGCTGTGACTCCGCGCTCAAGGAGATCGAGGGCATCACGGTGTTCGATCTGTAATAAACGGCTTTACGGGGAAACGGCACGGCTGTTTCCCCGATCATTGAGGTGTTATGAAAAACGATTTCGGAATAAGGAACGACCATCCCGTTCTGAACGAGGCGCGCGCGAAAAAGCCCGGCCTTCGCGTCGGGCTCGAAATACTCGTCTTCTTCGCGCTCTTTATCGCAGCGTCTCAGATCGAGAGCATACCCGCCGCGATATCGACGGGAGTATGGATCGCGAACGACAGAGCGTTCATCGACGGGATACTGCCCCTTGCCTCGAGCGGCGATTTTGCGGGCGTTATCGCGTTCGTGAACGCCTTCGTCAAGAACATGCCCGTATGGCTCGCGCTCGTGTCGCTCTTCGCGACGGTTCTCGCGACGATAGTCGGCATTGTCTTCTGCCGCGTCATACAGAAGCGCGGCCTTTCGTCGATGGGCTTCGTCCGCCGTCATGCCGTAAGGGAATACCTCCTCGGCGCGCTCGTCGGAGCGGTCATGATCTCGGCGACGGCGCTCCTCGGGGCGGCGTTCGGAGCATTCCGCTATACGCCCGCAAAGCCCAAATGGTGGCTGATCGCGCTGTTCCTTCTGGGGTATTTCTTCCAGGGCATGAGCGAGGAGGTTCTCTGCCGCAGCTGCTTCATGGTGTCGCTCGCGAGGCGCAATAACGTCTGGCTCGCGATCGCGGTAAGCTCCGGCATGTTCGCGCTCCTGCACGCGTTCAATCCCGGCTTCGGCGTGATCTCGTTCGTCAACATACTGCTGTGCGGCGCGTTCTTCGCGGTGTATTTCTTAAAGCGCGGGAGCATTTGGGGCGCGTGTGCGATCCACACCTTCTGGAACTTCTTCCAGGGCAATTTCTTCGGCATAAGCGTAAGCGGTACAGGCGGCTCGGACGCGGTATCCGTGTTCAGTTCCGAGACCCTGCAGACGATGAAACTCACGACCGGCGGCGATTTCGGCATCGAGGGCAGTATCTGGTGCACCGTCGTTATGGCTGCGGCGCTCGCGATCACAGTATTCCTCGTGAAGCCGAAAAAAGGCCTTTACGACGCGGAATAAGCGATATTAAAACACGGTCCCGTTCGGGACCGTGTTTTAGTATGCGTTTTTACAGGGCGCATGCGATCTTCGCCGCGAGCTCGACGTTGTTCAGTACGAGCGCGATGTTCGTTTCGAGGCTCTCGCCGCCGGTCACGTCCTTGATCTCGGCGAGCAGGAACGGGGTGATCTTCTTGCCCTTTACGCCGAGCGCGTTCGCCTTTTTGACCGCCGCGTCGATGACCGCGTCGATCCTGTCCTTATCCATGGAATATTTCTCGGGCACGGGATTCACGATGAGCGTTCCGCCCTCTATGCCGAGGCGCGCCTTTTCGTTTATCGCTCGGGCGATCTCCTCGGGCGTATCCATGCGGTAATCGACGCCGAAGCCGGAGCTCCTCGTATAGAACGCGGGCATCTCGTCAGTGCCGTAGCCGATGACCGGAACGCCCTTCGTTTCGAGGTATTCGAGCGTGAGACCTATGTCGAGTATGCTCTTCGCGCCGGCGCAGACGACCGCGACGGACGTGCGTCCGAGCTCGTCGAGGTCGGCGGAGATGTCCATGGTCTCGGCTGCGCCCCTGTGGACGCCGCCTATGCCGCCGGTCGCGAAAACGCGGATACCGGCGAGCTTCGCCGCGATCATCGTCCCCGCGACGGTCAGCGCGCCGTCGCCGCCCCTCGCCGCGATGACGCCCATGTCCCTGCGGCTCGCCTTCGTGACCGCGAGGCCGGATCTGCCGAGGTGCTCGAGCTGTTCGCCGGTCAGCCCCGCGCAGAGCCTGCCGCCGATAATGGCGCAGGTGGCGGGCACGGCGCCGAAGCTGCGCGCGGTCTCCTCGCAGCGCCTTGCCGTTTCGACGTTCTGGGGATAGGGCATCCCGTGCGAAATGATTGTGGACTCCAGCGCGATAACGGGGCGGTCATTCAGTATCGCCTCCGCGACCTCGGGAGAATAACGGATGTTTTCGTTAAGCTTCATAATATCGTCATAAAAAGAGCGGCGTCAGCCGCTCTTAACCTTTCCGCTTACGCGTTCTTGGACGCGAGCCAATCGTTGATGGTCCCGACGAGCTGATCGCAGTCTATACCGTGAACGGCGCAGGCCTGCTCGAGGTTTTCGCCGCTCGCCATAACGCAGCCGAGGCAGTGCATGCCGCTTGCCAGAAGTATGTTCGCGATGCCGCGGTCGACCGTGATGATCTCCTCGATGGTCATATTCTTGTTGATCTCCATGTTTTTCAT
This sequence comes from Clostridia bacterium, assembly GCA_017614315.1. Lineage (GTDB taxonomy): Bacteria > Bacillota > Clostridia > Christensenellales > CAG-138 > UBA3857. Next base: position 8,390 of record JAGACA010000013.1, read on the forward strand.
CTCCTTTTCTTTTTTGACGAGAGTATTATACCCGCTTTGCTCAAGGAATGCAAGCTATTTCGATATGAATGCTTTTTTTGTCCGCGCTATTGACTTTTTTCCGTTTTGTGTCATAATTGAAACGGAATAATATACCGCTGAGGAGCAGACAAGATGAGGGTGCCCAGAAAGTCCGGCGTTTTCTCAAGGCTTGAGCAGACGACCGTCGTCCGCGCGGTTCGCGGCGGCCTTACGAATATAATACCCGTTCTTACGGTCGGAGCGTTCGCGCTGATACTGAAGTCCTTCCCCGTCGACGCCTACCAGAAGGCGATCGCGGGATTCGCGGGGGGCTTTCTCCCCGAGCTGTTCAACATTGTTTTTCAGGCGACGTTCGGCGCGCTTTCGGTCTACATGACGTTCTCGATAAGCTGGGCGTTCATCAAGCTCAAGGCCGACGACGACACGGTCAAGGGCGGCGCGCTCGTCGCGTCCCTCATATCCTTCTTCATACTCGCCGGCGCGAACCTTTCCTCGTTCGGCACCGACAGCATGGGGCCGAAGTCGATGTTCCTCGCGATAATCACCGCGCTCGGCGCATCTTATCTGTACCTCGTTTTCTCCCACCTGCTCGCCAAGCGTTCGAGGAGGCTTTACACGACCGGCGGCGACCGTGATTTCAATCACATGCTCCGCACGCTGATCCCCATCGCGGCGGTCTCGCTCATCTTCGCGCTGTTCAACGCGCTGGTCATCCGCCTGTTCTCCGTCGATTCGTTCCGCTCCCTTGTCGCCGAGGTGTTCGATCAGCTCTTCTCGTTCGGTCACGCCGGATTCATAAAGGGCTTCCTGTTCGTGTTCATATCCTCGATACTGTGGTTCTTCGGCATACACGGCAGCGACATACTCGAGGGCGTGATGCAGACATATTTCGTCCCCGGGCTCCAGGCCAACCAGGCAGCGGTGCTCGTGGGGGGCGCGCCGGTGAACGTGCTTACGAAGGAATTCTTCGACTGCTTCGTTCTGATGGGCGGCTGCGGCGCGACCATATGCCTTCTTATCGCCATACTGCTGTTCTCCCGCAGCCGTTCGCGGCGAAGGCTTGGACTTACTGCGGCGTTCCCGATGATTTTCAACATAAACGAGCTGATGGTGTTCGGGATTCCCATTATCCTCAATCCGATAATGCTGATCCCCTTCCTGCTCGTTCCGCTCGTATGCTACTCGACGGCGTATTTCGCGATCTACATGGGCTGGGTGCCCATGATAACGAGCTCCGTCGAATGGACGACGCCGATACTGCTCGGCGGCTTCCGCTCCACCGGCTCGATCGCGGGCTCGATACTCCAGCTTGTGAACGTGGCGCTGGGCGTTTTGATCTATCTTCCCTTCGTCCGAATGCTCGACCGCCAGTCCGAGGAGGACGTCCGCCGCGGATTCGAATCGTTCATGGAGTTCTACCGCAGGAACGAGCCGGAGCTCCTTGGCCTCAGTCTTATCGACCGCGGCGACGTTTACGGCGATTTCGCGAAGAATCTTTGTGAGGAGCTCAAAAACGATCTTCCAGAAAAAGTCGTGCTCTATTATCAGCCGCAGTATCATTACAACGGCTCGCTGATCGGCGTCGAGGCGCTCCTGCGCTACAAGCACCCCATCCACGGGATGCTTTATCCGCCGCTTATATTCAAGCTTGCCGAGGACGGCGGCTTCCTGCCCGAGCTTGAGGAGGCGGTGCTCGCGGCCGCGCTCCGCGACCGGGATAAGGTCCTTGCGCGGTTCGGCGCGGACGTCAAGCTTTCCGTCAATGTAACTGGCACCACCATCGTGAGCCCGAGGTTCATCGAGTACTGCCGCGAGCTGAACGAAAAGGCTCCCTTTGACGGCAAGAACATCTGCCTTGAGGTTACCGAGCAGGCGGCGCTCCTCTTCAACGGCGACACGATGCGCATACTGCGCGAGCTCCGCGACATGGGCATGCTGCTCGCGATCGACGACTTCTCCATGGGTCAGACCTCGCTCCATTATCTTGCGGATAACCTGTTCGACCTCGTCAAGCTCGACGGGTCGCTGGTGCGCGGACTGTTCACGCACACGAACACGCGTGAGATAATCGCCTCGGTCGTGCGCCTTGCGGATTCGCTGGAAATAAAGGTGCTTGCCGAGTTCGTCGAGACCGAAGAGCAGCGGCAGGCTCTGCACGAGATCGGCTGCGACCGCTACCAGGGTTACCTCTACTCCGCCGCAGTGCCGCTTGACAGGAATTGATCGGTAAAGCAAAGGGCCGTGAGATGATCTCACGGCCCTTTTTCTGTATCGGGATTATAACTGTTCGATCTTTTCGATGTGCCAGATCTCGCTCGCATACTGCGAGATGGTGCGGTCGGATGAGAACTTGCCCGCGGAAACGACGTTGTTCAGGCACTTTTTCGCGAACTCGTCGGCGTCCTTCGTGTCGTAGATCGCGCGGAGCTTCGTATCGATATAGCCGTGCAGGTCGTAGAGGTTGAAGTAATAGTCGGGCTTGCGCCAGTCGCCGATTAGGAGCGAGTTGTATATCTCGCGCAGTATCCTCGCAGACTCGTCGTTCTTCGCGACGGTGCCGTTTACAAGGGAATCGACGGCGCGCCTTACGACCTCGTCGGAATTGTAGACGTCCATCGGGCTGTAATTCGGGCGTATGCGCTCGAGCTCGTCGACCCTCGCGCCGAAGATGTAGTTGTTCTCCTCGCCCGCCTCGCGCACGATCTCGATATTGGCTCCGTCATAGGTGCCGAGCGTGACCGCGCCGTTCAGCATGAGCTTCATATTGCCCGTGCCGGACGCCTCCGTGCCGGCGGGGGATATCTGTTCGGAGATGTCGGCGGCGGGGATTATCACCTCGGCGTAGGAGCAGTTGTAGTTCTTTACGAACACGACGCGCATCCTGTCTTTGACGTCGGGATCGTTGTTGATGACCTTCGCGACGTCGTTGATGTACTTGATGATGTTCTTCGCCATGATATAGCCCGGCGCGGCCTTCGCGCCGAATATGAACGCCGTCGGGGGCATATCGGGGAGCGAGCCCTCCTTGACGCGGTAATAGATGTACATTATGGACAGCGCGTTCATGAGCTGGCGCTTATACTCGTGCATCCTCTTGACCTGCACGTCGAACACGAAGTTAGCCGGGATATGCACGCCCTCGCGCTCCGCGATCTCCCTTGAGAGGCGCACCTTCATGTGATGCTTGACCTCGCGGAACTTTGCGATCGTCTCGGCGTTGATGTACTGGCGGAACTTCGATATCTGGGAAAGATCCTTTATGAAGCCCGAGCCGATCTTCGAGGAGATGAGGTTGGTGAGCTCGGGATTGCAGAGCCCCAGCCAGCGCCTCGGCGTGATGCCGTTGGTCATATTGAGGAAGCGCTCGGGATACACGGCGTACCAGTCGGCGAGGACGCTCGTCTTCAGAAGATCGGAGTGTATCTCCGCGACGCCGTTTACATAGGTGGAAACGTAGGTCGCGAGCTTCGCCATGTGCACGAGGCCGTCCTTTACTATGAGCATGCGGTCGATGCGGTCCTCGGGGACGTTCTTCGCGCGGAGCTCTGTTACGAGCCTGTCGTTTATCATGTAGATTATATCGAGCATGCCGGGAACGACGGCGCGGATGAGATCGACATGCCATTTCTCGAGCGCCTCGGCCATGAGCGTATGGTTGGTGTAGCTGAAGGTCTGTGCGGCGGTATCGAAGGCCGCGTCGAAATCCATGCCCTCGAGCATGAGGAGCCTTATGAGCTCGGGTATCGAGATGGTGGGGTGCGTGTCGTTGAGCTGTATCGCGCAGTGGGCGGCAAAGCCCGTGAAGTCCTTGCTCCTTATGCGCTTATAGCGGCGCACGATATCCTGCATGGACGCGGAGGAGAGGAAGTACTGCTGCTTCAGCCTTAATTTTTTGCCCGCCTCGGTGGAGTCGTTGGGATAGAGCACGCGGGTGATATCCTCGACCTGATTCTTCTCCCTTACGGCGAGGGCGTATTCCTGCGCGTTGAAGAGGCCGAAGTCCAGCTCCTCGATGGGCTCGGACTGCCAGAGCCTCAATGTGCCGACGTTGTCGGTCTTATAGCCGATGATCGGCATGTCGTAGGGAACGGCCATGACCTTCTGCCCCTCGAACTCGACTATGACCGCCTTGTCGTCGCGGCGGCGGCTCCACGGGTCGCCCTGCTTCTGCCAGTTGTCGGCGAGCTCGGCCTGGAAGCCGTTGTTGAAGCCCTGCTTGAAGAGCCCGAATTTATAGCGCAGGCCGTAGCCGTCAAGCGGCAGGTCGTGCGTGGCGGCGCTGTCGAGGAAGCAGGCGGCGAGCCTTCCGAGGCCGCCGTTGCCGAGAGCGCAGTCCTCGATATCCTCCATCACGGCGATATCCACACCCCTGTATTTGAGTATGTTTTTGATGTCGTCGAGTATCCCGAGGGCGTAAAGGTTATTGTAGACCATGCGTCCGGTCAGATATTCGGCGGAAAGGTAATACGCTTTTCTCGTCGCCTCGTGAGCGCGGCGGCTCCTGCGCCAGTCGTCGCTAATGGCGTACATCACCGCGTTCGAGAGTGCGCGGTGCAGCTGCGCCACGGTCGCCTCGTTGAGCTCCACGAGATATTCGCTCCTCAGCTCTTCCTCGGCTCTCCTGACAATGCCCTTAGCATCCATCAACATATTTCGATAACCTTCCTTTTCAGTCGGATTCTGTTCGTTTTATACGGTATAAGCCCGGTTTTCAGTTTAGAAGCTCCCCGAGCTTTTTCTTGAACACTTCGTACTCCGCGGGAGTGATGCGGCGGGTCCAGTTGCCCGACGCGGTCGCGGGTGTGTTCATCCTCGCCTCACTGCCGAGGAGCAGTACGTCCCAGAACGGCACGAGCGCGTAGCGGGCGTTCGAGCCCATCGTTGCCTTTACTATGCCGCGGGGCATGTCTGAGGCGTACTCACCCGCGTATTTTTCCGCAAGCTCCTTCGTACGCTCGTCTGCGCCCTCCCACCACTCGGCAAGGGGCGGATTGTCGTGCGTGCCGGTATAGGCGATCTTGTTTTTGAGGGTGCGGATATCGCCGTCCCACCTCTTATTCTTATGGGGATTGGCGGGATCGTCATCAAAGGCGAACTCCATCACCTGCATGCCGGCAAAGCCGGTCCTGGTGAGCAGGCTTTTCACATCCCTCGTGATGAAGCCGAGATCCTCGGCCACTATCTCGACGGGGAGCTCCTCGCGCGCGGCGGCGTTGAAGAGCCTCTGCCCCTCCGCCTTGATCCATTCGCCCTCGCGCGCGTTGGGCGCGCCGGCGGGTACTGCGTAGTAGGAGGCAAAGCCCCTGAAATGGTCTATCCTTAAAATATCGTAGAGCTCCGAGGTGCGGCGGAGCCTCCTGAGCCAGAAGCCGAAGCCGTCCTTTCGCATATACGGCCAGTCATAGACGGGATTGCCCCAAAGCTGGCCGTCCTCGCAGAAATAATCGGGCGGCACGCCGGCGACGAGCGTCGGCCTCCCGTCCCTGTCGAAGCGGAAATTGTCGCGGTACGCCCAGCAGTCGGCCGAGTCGTAAGCGCAGTATATGGGAAGGTCGCCCATTATGAGTACACCCTTTTCGAGCGCGCGCTGCTTGAGCGCCGACCATTGACATGCGAGCTTGAACTGTAAGAATTTGTGGAAGCCGACCTCGCAGGAGATCTTCGGCGCGATCTCTGCCATGGCGGCGGGCTCGCGGTTCCTGAGCCCCTCCGGCCACTCGTACCAGGGGATCCCGTTTTCGGCGTCCTTTATCGCCATGAAGCGGGCGTAGTCGTCGAGCCACGGCGCGGTCTTCTCGAAATCCTCGATCAGCTTTTCGTGATCGGGCAGCTTAACGAACCTCGCGTACGCCGTCATGAGGAGCGGCAGGCGGTTTTGGTAAAGCTTGCCGTAATCGACGCGCTCGGGATCGGCGCCGAAATCGGTCGCGCCGCATTCGTCCTTCGTAAGGAGGCCTTCCTGAATGAGTATGTCGAGATCGAGGAAATACGGATTGAGCGCAAAGCTCGAAAAGCTCTGGTAGGGGGAATCGCCGTAGCCGGTGACGCCGGTCGGCAGTATAGCCCATATCGACGCGCCGCGGGATGCGACGTCGTCGATGAAATCGAAAGCGGTCTTTCCGAACGTGCCGACGCCGTACTCGGACGGCAGTGAGAACACGGGCATGAGAACGCCTCTTCTCCTGGCATAGACGGGTTCGGTCTTTTCTTTCATTGTCCCTCCCGCGCCGTGAAGGCGCGCCGTCATTCGGGTATTGCCCCCGAAAAAATTAAATATATTATAGCACGGGCGACCCCGTTTAACAATACCAAATTGTTTTTTTCGCGGTCAAGGTATCCTGTAAAGCGTCGTGCCGCCCTCGTGCCAAACGACCTCGTATCTTCTGAAATACGCCGTATCGACGCTGTACGAGCCGCGTTCCCAGGTGCTTATAAGCACGTAATCGACGCCGTATTCCTCGGCGTAACGTTCGAAAAACTCGCCGGGCTCCTCGTACATCTTTTTTACCCTGTCGTACCTTTCGCCGTAGTTCACGCCGTGGAAATAGAGGAAAGTCGGCGCGCCGCATACGATGCTGCGTCCGGTGAGCATCGCGACGGCGTTGTTGTGATTGGTCGCCGTCAGGAAAACCGCGTCGGGCTCGGCGTTTTCGTTGATCCAGTCGGTCAGCCTTTTGAGCTCGGCGGAAACGACCTGATAGCCGTTCTCCTCATATTTCAGCTTGGCGTTCACATGGTCGGCGGAGACGTATTCGCGGGCGAGCGTCATCGAGCCCGAAAGGAGCATCGAGAAAATGAGCCCCGCGAAAACGAGCCCGTACGCGAGCCGTTTTATTAACGGCGACCTCTTCTCGACGATCCCGCCGCCGTCCGGCGAGAGCGTCTTTTCGGTGCGGAGCCTGTGCCATGTGTCGGCGATGAACTCCGCGTCAATGCCGCAGGTGAGCGCGAACCACACGAACAGGAGCTTGTTATTGTCGTAGGTGTTAGGCTGGAACACGACGAATTCGCAGAGCAGCCATATCACGAACGTGCCGCCGTAGAAGAGCTTCGTTTCCTTCTTTGCCGCGATGAACGCGGGGATCATAAGCAGGAATATGAAACCCATGTTCTTAATATAGAACCAGAGCCACGAATCGGACTGGTTGCACCAGTTGAAATGCCATTTGAGGAAGCCGCCCGCTGAGGACTGTCGGAACGTGAACCCGAAAAGCTGCGGCGCGGCAAGCGCCACGGCGATGAGGCCGTAGTACACGAAGAACAGCAGCGTCTTTTTGCCCTGTTTTTTCTCCTCCGCGTCCTTGCACAGAAACTGACCTGCGCCGAGGGCGATTATGAGGAAGAGGCTGATGAGCCCGAGCGCAAAGAAGCTGTGCGTGTGCACGAGGGGCATGGCTCCCGCGAGTATGCCGAGGGGGATGAACAGCCTGTATTCCTTACCCAGCGCGGCGCGCCTCAAGAGCCCGAGCGCGGGGAACAGGAGCGCCCAGCCGAAAAGCGTCGCCCTTTGGGGGATGAGCATGTCGGCAATGGTGTTTACCCATCTTAAGCCGTTGTCGACGAAGTTGGTCGGCGTCTTGTACCAGCCCTCGAGGAGCATCTTTTCCATATCGACGGTCGGCGAGCCGCTTACCGTGACGCGGAAGCCGAGCGTTTCGCGGATCCAGTTGGCCCAGTCGCCGCCCGCGCTCAGGCTCTCGAAGGTCTTGGCGTGATCGAAGAAATACCAGAAGCCGAAGCCGCCGCCCACGAAGAACAGCCATGTGCCGAGCACGGCGGCGGAGTTCTTTTTGAACCATTCCTCGAAGAGCATGTAAACGCCGGTGACGACGCAGACGAGCGCGTACACCGACGGGAGTATCACGGCAAAACGGAGCGACGCGCCGAGCGTATAGAACGTGGAGCTCACGCTGTCGCAGAGGAAGGGATAGCCGAGCTGCGTATCCGGAAGTATCGAATACATCGGCGGGAAGGTCTTCTGCACCGAAATGCTGGTGATGAAGCCGAGATGCATGCAGAGGTCGCCGTAAGTGCACTGCCCGACGTGGAGCGAGCCGTCCGAGGCGGCGACGATGTTATGATTCAGCATGAGCACCGTGCCGACGAAAATTATGGGCAGCACGGTCAAAAGGAACGCGCATTCCTCCTTGAGCTTGAATTTGCCGGTGCGCGCGCGCTTCCTGCCGAGCACGGCGAATAGGACGCCTGCCGCGGCGGCAACGGCGAGCGCGAGGAGCTGGGCGAGGAGCGTGAATCCTATCGCGAACGCAAAAAGCACCGGCAGCCACATGAGCATCGCAAGCCCGAACGCAAGCCCCATGACCGTCTGCCGGGTAAGGCGGTCGTCGGGGAGAGCGAATCTCGCCGCCGAGAAGCCCGCCAGCGCGAATATAAGAATGTAGAGTACGGAAAGAAGGTTCAATTATCCGCCCACCTTTCAAGCGAAAGCTCTAAACCGTTCAAAGGGCAGTATCAAAATGCGCGCGGCGCCGTAGACCTCGGAATAGGGGAAGATGAAGCGTTCGGGATCGAGCACGCCCGAACGGTCGTCGGGAAGCAGAAGCAGCGAGCCCTCGGGGATCGTCACGCTGAAATCGACGCCTTCGCTCCACGAGCCGCCGTAGGCGCTCTCGTCGATGAGCGCGCCGTCAAGGTACGCCCTGCCGTTCCTAACGGTGTATTCCTGACCGCCGGCCGCGGCGCAGCGCAGGAAGAACACGCCCTCCTCCGTCCTTGCGTTCAGCACGTCGCCGAGCTCGTAATCGACGAAGAACCTCGACACCCTGTCGACCAGCACGACGTCTCCCTCCTTAAGCTCCTTCACGCTGTCCGCGCCGACTTCGCAGGGGACGAGCGCGAAGCGGAAAAGAAGGAAGACGATGAGTACGGAGACCACGAGCACGACCGCAACGTCGGCGGCGCGCCACAGGTATGAGTCCGTTCTCGTATAGGTGCTTCTGACCGTGTAATCCATCAGCTGACTTTCCTTATGTTCTTAAACGGGAATACGACCCCGTGCACGCGGCCGATGACGTACGAAAGCGGTATCGCGCCGACCACGCGGGAGTCCTGGGAATTGGTGCGGTGATCGCCCATGACGAATATGCAGCCCTCGGGAACGGTGAAAACGCCGTCCTCCGCACCCTCGCAGGTGATCCTGTTATATCTGGTTATGCTGTCGATCAGCATGGTGTCTTCATACGCGGATTCGTCGAGCGGCTCTCCGTCGACGTACACCCGCATGACCGCCCCGGAGGACGACGCCTCGTTGGATACCTTCCTGACCTCGACGGTCTGCCCGGCGGTCGCGACTATGCGCTTGACGAACGCCTCGTTCTCCCTGCCGGGGAAGTGGATTATGACTATGTCTCCCTGCTTGGGAGAGGCGAACAGATAGCCTATCTTTTCGACGAAGCAGCGCTCTCCGTTCTGGAGGGTGTTCTGCATGGACGGGCCCTCCACGCGGACGGGCTCGAAAGCGAACGCCCTCACGGCGAGCATTATGAGCACCAGCCACATGAGGAACCTTAAAAAATCGACGTTGCCCGCCGACCTGAAGCCGGGTTCCTTATCGTGCAGAGCTTCCGAAAGCTTAAGCGTTTTTTTTGCGTTACCGTCCATCATCTTCTCCTTTGAGCATCTTTGCCGCCCTCAGAAAGTCGCCCCTATCGAGCATTACCGTCCGCCCGCAGAAGACGCATTTTATCTTTACGTCGGCGCCCGTCCTCGTGATCTCCCATTCGTTGGCGCCGCAGGCGTGCGGCTTGCGCATTATCACGCGGTCTCCGACCTTGAAATCGTTGGATATCATCCGATCAATTGCCTCCGACCCATCTTAAGAAGAAATACAGCGCGGCGCCCTTCAGCGCGGCAATATGATCGTCGCCGCAGGTGTAGAGCGTCATGAACCTATCCTCGAGCACGACCTGTACCTCGTATCCGAGCTGGTTCCGTTCGAGCTGATACATGATCCATTCGAGCTTCTGCTCGTCGGTCTTCCTGTCGTAGGTGAGGGGCCAGTTGAGGTTGTAGAGCCTCGAAGACATGTACTCGTTCGGGAACGCGCCCTCCTCGTACATCGCCCATACCTCCCACCAGCCGCTTTCGCCGTAAACGTTTATGTACCAGACGCGGTTCTCGTAATCGTTCAGCGTCTCGCTCCTGTCCTGAATAACGTGGAGCTCGTGGAACATGGTTCCGGTCGGGCGCGAGTTATGCCCCGCGATGACTATATTGCCTGTGGGCTTCTCATAGAAGTACGATATGCAGCCCCTTGCCAGTGTCTTTCTGTCTATGCCGTGATACTGATAAAAGAAATCGTCGCCGTAGAGTATCGGATAGCAGATATTGGTGTCGGGGAGCTCAATGTATCCCGTCGCGTCGGGGTTTATGCGGCGGGCGACCGCAAGAGGCGTCGTGTACTTGTCCGTCTTGGCGTACTGGTCTATCGCGCCGCCGGACTGCGCTTCCTTGAGAATGAGCTCGATGTCGCTGACGTCGATCGATCCGGGCAGCTCCTCGTCCACTATTATGTTCGCGGCGCGCAGGTACGCTCCTTCGAGCGGCGCGGAACCGTCGGCGTGCGCCTTCGCGGCGTCGACATCCGAAAGATCTATCACGCCGTCGCCGTTCACGTCGCCCAAAAGCACGCATACCGCCTCGCGGGAAGCGCCCGTCGCGGGATCGAAATAAGTCGTGATCTGACCGGTATGGACGGGTTCGCCGTCCATCTCGGATCCGGGCTGAAGCCCGAGGAGCCAGCCCTCGTCGGTCACGTACGGCAGGAGCCGCCACCAGCCGACCGTGAGCCTCAGATCGCGGTCCTCACCGAAGCCCTCCGCTCGGCCGCTGCCGTAAAGCACCACCGCGTGCTCTCTGCCCGCAGCGACGAAGTAGACGTCCTCGACCCCGTATGGAACGAACGGCGCGTCGGTCACGAGGGTCCCTCCCAATGTAACGGCGTACGTCGCGCCCTCCGCGGCGAACACCTTTATGAGATCGTTTCGGAAGAAGGGCTCCTTCTCCTCGCCGGTCGAAATATCGTAAGTCCTGACCTTTCCGTCCTCGCCGAGCGCCGCGAGGTGATCGGGAGCGGCGGCGATCGCCACGACGCGGTGCGCGTTGACGGCGTCGTCGAATTCCGCGCCCAGCGTGGTCTTCACGCCGAGCCAGTCGGTCAGCCCCGCGGTATAGCTGCCCGCGGCATCGATCATGACGACACGCTTCCACGAAGAGACCTCCGCGCCGGCGCCTTCGCCCGCGGAAACGAGCGTGCCGTCGGCCTTAAGCCCCACGATATGCGCGTCTCCGAGCTTGATATCGACTATATCCGTCCACTCCTCCGCCTCGGGGAACGGGTTGACCGCGCCCGCGCCGGTGAAGAGGAGCGTCCCGTCGCCGGTGAGAGCTATCGTTCCCAGATCGTTTGTCGCGACCCTTCTTACGTCGGCCCAGCCGCGGATGTAATTCTGCCCGGCGGTCGGCCTGCCTATGAACCGGATCGAGCCGTCGTCGGCCACGCCGAAGGTGCCGTGCTCGTCGGTGACGAGGAATGCGTCCCTTCCGGGGATCTCATTACAAACGAAGTCGGGCAGTATGGGCTCGGGAGTAACGGGGATCTCGGTCGGCGCCGACGTCGGAGCCAATGTCGTCGCGGGCGTGTCGGTGACTTCAGGCAGCTCTTCCGGAGCCTTCTTTTCCCTGACCTTCGGCAGTACGACGAACCACACGACCGCTATCGCCGCGGCAAGCGCGGCGAGCGCCGATATCTTGATGATATAGCCCTTTTTCGTTCGCATTTTCCCGTCTCCGTTCGAAAATATCATACCGAGTTTATCATACCATAAATACACAAAAAAATAAAGAGGCGAATAATATTTTATCCGCCCCGGCATGTTTCCCGTTTCAGTTTCCTATGGGTATCTGCGCCCGCGCCCGCGCCGTTTCCGCGGGATCGACCGCGACGTTCACAACGGTCTCGTTTATGCCGGCGTTCGCGATCACCCGTCCCCATGGATCGACCGCGATGGAGTTCGCGTATGAGACATAGGAAGCGTCCGTGTTCCGCGAAGGAGCGCAGCCGAAAGCGAACATCTGGCTGTCGACTGCGCGCGCCCTGAAAAGAAGCTCCCAGTGCATAGGACCGGTCGTCATATTGAACGCCGCCGGGACGAAGAGCATATCCGCCCTCATGTCGTTAACGAAGCTCGAAAAGCGGACGTCGAAGCAGACGCACACCCCCGCCTTTCCGAACGGCGTTGGGAACACCGTCGCCGAACCGCCCGCGGAAAGCGTGTCGGACTCGCGGAAGCTCTGTCCGCCCTCGACGTTTATGTCGAAAAGATGCGCCTTACGGTGACGCGCGATAAGCCCGCCGTCTTTCCCGAAGACAAAGCAGGTGTTGTAGATCCTGCCTCCGTCCGATTCCGGCATGCTGCCGCCGATCAGTACGGCATTCCTCTTCGCTGCGATACCGGAAAGCGCCTCCGTGACCCTTTCCCCGAAGGGCTCCGCGTTCTTCACGAACGAAGCCGCGTCGTAGGGACAGCAGAACATCTCGGGCAGCATTATAAAGTCCGCGCCGTCCGACCTTTCGGAAAGCGCCTCCGCGCGGGCGAGGTTTTCGAGCTTGTCTTCCGTGACGGAAGACTGTATCAGCGAAACGATCATTTTCCCCCTCCGATCCTGTAATAAACATAGCTTGCGTCCCGCTTCTCGCGCCGCAGCGCGCCTGCGGACATGATCGACCTCGCCATCGCGCCGGCAACGCGGTTGGGTATGCCGAGCGCCTTTTCGAGCTCCTTTACCGTGAAGCCGTCGAGCCCGTCGGGAAGCAGCATCAGCCAGTCCGCGCTCTCCGCGAATACGCGCTCGTCGGCGAGCGCCGTCGGAACGAGCTCGAATTTATCGTAGCCCTTGTCGCGGAACCGCCTTTTCGGCTCCCTTTTCACGCGGTATTCGTCCGCGTCGATCACGGGCACGACGATCATGAGGTTTTTGTCGGAGAGCCTTTTTCTAATATGCATCAGCTCGAAGAACAGGCTCTCGATCCTGCCCTTTTTGGGCGAGCTCCTCGGCTTCGTCATCTCGCCCGTTTCGGGATCGAGATAGATTATCCTCTTGTTCCGTATCAAGGGGCAGACGAGCGTAACGGGGTATTCCCCGAGGAACACCCCGAGCTTGCGGTCGATATGGAAGAAGCTTCCGGTCTGTATCTCGGTTACTCCGTCCGCGTTGAGTATGTCCGCGAAAAAGCCGCAAAGCTCCGCTTCGTGCTTCGTTTCGTCCGGCTCGTAATAGTATTTGAGAGCGCTGTGCAGGGTCTTTTCGGCAAGCGTGCCTATGCCGCCCGACTCCCTCGCCTTCGCGCGCTCCACCGCTTTTCGAAAGGCTTCCGTATCCATGTAAGAATAATACCATACCCGCCGACGCAATTCAATCCGGATCGTGTCCGTCAAAACTTTTTATTGTTTTACAATAAATTATTGTTGACTTTCTTCGTTTTCGGTGTATAATGGATACAAAGGACCGATAATGGAGGAAATCATGAAACAAAAAACTCTCGCAAGGCTCATAATGGCGGCGATAATAGGCGTCGCACTGTGTCTTCTTATCGCGTACATATTCATCATACCCGCCTTCGCGGAGCATCTTGCCGGGATCGCAGGCGGCGAATTCGCGTCGTTCAAGACCCCCTGGCTCGTGCTCGTTTCGATCACTGCGCTGCCGCTCTTCGCGATGCTGGCGCTGGCGTTCGTCATCGCGGTGAACATTTCCCGCGACCGCTCGTTCATTATGACGAACGCAAAGCTCCTCGCGGCGATGAGCCTGCTCGCGGCGGCGGATTCGGCGTATTTCTTTGTCGGGAACGTGGTAATGCTCCTGCTCAACATGAATCACCCGGGAGTATTCCTTTTCGACATGATCATCTGCTTCCTGGGGCTTGCCGTGACGCTTATCTGCGCCGCGCTCTCCCACTATGCGCGCAAGGCCGCCGAGATGAAGGCCGACGCGGAACTGACGATATGAGGCGAAATATGGACGAATTCGATCTTATTGACCACGGCGAGCTCGTTTTCAACATCGACGTGATGCTCGCGAAAAGAAAGATGAAGGTCGGCGACCTTGCCGACAAGATAGGCATAACCATATCGAACCTTTCCATTTTGAAGAACGGCAAGGCGAAGGCTGTGAAGGTCTCCACGCTCATACGCCTCTGCGAGGCGCTCGACTGCCAGCCGGGCGATCTTATGGAATACAGAAAACCGGAAGGCGACTGACGGCTCGATACTTTTCTTCCTCCTTAACGAAAAAGCCGCTGCTTTTTAAGCAGCGGCTTTCGTTCGTTCTCAGTCGTTGTTCCCGCCGAACCATCTGTTCCAGACGTCGGTGAAGAAGTCGCCTATCGTCTTGAAGAACTCGCCAATCGAGGTGATTATCGACTGGACGGTCTCGCCGAAGGTCTGCGCCTTTTTGGCGGCGTTCGCCATGTTGACGAGCCTCTGCTGGATCTCCTCGGCGGAGAGCCCCTCGAACATGCGGGCGAGAGTAAAGACCTGCTTCGACTGTTCGTCGGTGAGGGATACGTTGTACTCCGCGGCGATCTCGTTGATGCGCGTCATGACGTCCTCGTCGCTCATGGTACGGGTCTCGTCTAGTATCTTCTTTACGTCGCGGATGATAGCGAGGGCTTCCTCGGAACCCACGTACTCCGCGAGCTCGCCGGTGGCGATGAGCTCCTCGATGCCGAGATCCTTCGCGGCGGCGTCGAGCATGCGCCCGGTCATGTCCTCATAGGCCTTGTAGATGCCGGTGAGGGCGGCGGTGCCGCTTAAGGGGCGCGGAGCCCAGATCTTGATATCCGCGTCGGTGATGCCGGCGGAGATAAGTGCGTTTTCATACATCTCGGCGGTGCAGTAGTTGATGTTGAAGGTCTCGATATGAAGCCCCGAGCCTTCTGCGCGGCCGACGATATAGATGGACGAGAGCGCGACGCGGCCAAGCCTCTCGTCGGGAAGCTTGCCCTCGAAATACTGGCGCTCGTCGCGGTTGGTGACGGTGAGCACGGGGACGTCCCCGTCCGCCGCGCCGAAATACGCGAGCGCTTCCTGCTTCTGTTCATCGGTAAGATCGGCGCCGAGGACTATCCTCGCCTCGTTCTCGCCTAGGGCGAAGGCGGCGGAAAAGGCGGTGAGCGCCATGAACGCCGCAAGCATTATCGTAAGTATTTTTTTCATTTTATTACCTCCGAAAAGGAACTCGTTTTTGCTTTTGCCGGGCTGCGCCCGGATACTAATATAACGCGCGGGAACGAAAAAGGTTCCATATATTATTATCCGCGCGCGGCGAGCCTTAAGATCTCCCCCGGCAGAGGCGCCGAGAGCGATACCGTCTCCCCCGTCATGGGATGCGTGAAAACGAGCCTTGAAGAGTGGAGCGCGGGCCGGTCGATGCGCGGATCCTCCTCGCCGTAGAGCCAGTCGCCGACGATGGGGTGACCGATCGCCGCCATGTGCACGCGGAGCTGATGCATGCGTCCCGTCCTCGGCACGAGCCTGACGAGGGTATTCTCCCCGAAGACCTCGACCGCCTCGTATTCCGTGACGGACGGACGCCCGTCCTCCCTGACCTCCATCTTATAGTGCGAGCCCTCGGGATGCGCGAGCGGGAGCTCGACCGCGCCCTTATCTTTATCGAAGCGCCCCTTTATGAGGGCGAGGTATTCCTTATAAAAACGCTCGGTGTGCAGAATGCGGATCATGCGCTCGTGCACATATCCGGACTTCGCGGCGGTCATGAGCCCGCTGGTGCCGCGGTCGAGGCGGCTTACCGTATGCACGAACTCGTCCTCCTTAAAATGCGCGGTCAGCGCATTTTCGACCGATCCGCCGACGCCCGCCCTTTCGGGATGCACGGTCATGCCGGCGGGCTTGTTGACGACGGCGAGCCATTCGTCCTCAAAAACTATGTCGAGGGGCGCCTCCATCGGCTCGAGCCTCTTCGTGTCCGGTGGGTCGCTTATCAGCGCGGTCACGGTATCGCCGGGAGCGCATACCGCGGTGACATAGCACGGGGCGCCGTTTAAGAGTATGCCGCCTTCGCGCCGTTTAAGCCTTGCCGTGTGCGAATGCGACATATAAAAGATCTCGTTAAGGATGTGTTTTACCGTCATGCGGGAAGCGTCCTGCGGGACGGTGTAGGTCAGTGGCCTCATAAGCCTATACGCACTTTTTCCTCAATATCTCTTCGGTCTTTATAAGCTCGTCCGTATCGCGCCAGGCGCAGCCGAGCTGCGCCTCGGGACGGTGCGGACCGTGGAAGTCGCTGCCGCAGGTGGGACGGAGCGAGAACTCCTCCGCGAGCGACAGGAAGAACGCGGTCTCCTCGGGGGTCGAGGTCGAGTAATAAGCCTCCACGCCCCAGAGCCCGTGATCGGTCATGTCCTTAATGAGCGCGCGGTGATCGCAGCGCATCTTCATGGGATGCGCGAGCACCGGATACCCGCCCGCGTCGAGTATCGCCTCGAGCACCTCGGGCATGGCTGGATACTCCTGACGGACGTCGAAGGGGCGTCCCTTGCGAAGGTATTTGTCGAACGCCTCCGCCGCGGTCTCGCAGTAGCCCGCCGCGACCATGGCGAGGGCGATATTCGATTTGTTTATGAGCCCGTTCGTCGGGGCGATGTGGCCGTACACGCTGAAGCCGCCGTCCGCAAGCTTTTTAAGGAGCTTTTCGTTCCTCTCGGCGCGGCGAACGGCATGAAGGCCGATCAGCCCTTTGAGCTTTTCGCCCTCGGGATCGACGCCGAGGCCGAGCACGTGGAGCTGCGAGGTGAAATCGGCCTCGAGCTCCGTCCCGATAAGGAGCGGTATCCCGAGCCTCTCGGCCGCTTCCCGCGCACGCGGTATCCCCGCGAGGCTGTCATGGTCGGTAAGGCCTATGAGCGTGAGCCCCGCGGATGCGGCTTCCTCTATTAATTTCTCGGGCGGGAAAGCCCCGTCCGAGAAATTCGAATGCGTATGCGTATCGTACATTTTATTCAAGGCCGTTTTTCTTGACCTCGTCCTTGTCCTCTTCGATGTGCTTCTGCTTCGGGGTCTCGATAGTCTCGGGTTCGGGAGCGGGTGCCTCGGGCTTGACGTCTTCGGTCTCCGGCTTGTTCTCGCTCGACGGCTTGCCGTCGGTGGGCTTATCCTCCCAGTCCGCCTCGCCGTTCACAAGCTTCTCGAACTCTGTGCCGGTCAGGTGCTCCTTCTTGATGAGCGCGTCGATGATGACGGTCATCACGTCGGCGTTCTCCTCGATTATGCTCTTCGCCCTCGCGCAGGCGTTCTCCATAATGCGCCTGACCTCGCGGTCGATATCCGCGGCGACGGCCTCGGAGTAGTTGGGCTGATGCCCCCACTCGCGGCCGATGAATACCTCCTCGTCGCCGGCGAGGAACACCGGACCGATGTTCTCGCTCATGCCGAACTCGGTGACCATGCGCTTCGCGATCTCGGTCGCGCGCTTTAAGTCGTTCTGCGCGCCGGCGGAGATGTCGTCGAGGCGCACCGCCTCGGCCATGCGTCCGCCCATCGCCATGGTGATGGTGTCGAGCATCTTGCCGCGGGTGATGTGCTTGTGATCGTCGTCGGGTATGAAATTGGTATAGCCCGCGGCGCGTCCGCGCTGTATGACGGAAAGCTCGTCTATGCGCTCCGCCCTGTTGAGCTTATAGCCGACTATCGCATGGCCGACCTCGTGCGTGGCGGTGATGAACCTGTCCTCCGCCGAGACGATGCGGCTCTTCTTTTCGGGACCCCACTCGACGCGCTTCATCGCCTCGGAGATGAGGTTCGTGTCTATCTTTTTGAGCTTGCGGCGGGTCGCGAGTATCGCCGCCTCGTTGAGCACGTTTTCAAGATCCGCGCCGGTGAAGCCCGGTGTGAGCTTCGCGATCCTCTCGAGGTCGACGTCGTCCGCCATGGGCTTTTTCTTCGCGTACAGCTTGAGTATCGCCTCGCGGCCCTTCACGTCGGGATAATCGACCGTGATGGTGCGGTCGAACCTGCCCGGCCTCTGGAGAGCGGGATCGAGTACGTCCGGCCTGTTGGTCGCGGCGATGACGATAACGCCCTCGTTGCCGTCGAAGCCGTCCATCTCGACGAGGAGCTGGTTGAGCGTCTGCTCCTTCTCGTCGTGACCGCCGCCGAGACCCGCGCCGCGCTGACGGCCGACCGCGTCGATCTCGTCGATGAATACGAGCGCGGGAGCAAGACGCTTCGCGGTCTGGAACAGGTCGCGCACGCGGCTCGCGCCGACGCCGACGAACATCTCGACGAAATCGGAACCCGATATCGACAGGAAGGGCACGTTGGCCTCGCCCGCGACCGCCCTTGCGAGCAGCGTCTTACCGGTGCCGGGAGGGCCTATGAGCAGCACGCCCTTGGGGATCCTTGCGCCCATCGCGGTGAACGCGGCGGGATCCTTAAGGAAATCGACGAGCTCTTTTATCTCTTCCTTTTCCTCGTCGCAGCCCTGAACGTCATCGAAGGTCTTTTTGTCCTTGCCGTCGGCGAGCCTCGCGCGGGATCTGCCGAAGTTCATCGCCTGACGGTTGTCGCGGCCGGAGGCTCTGACGATTATGAGCATCGTCACAATGAGCACGACGCCGAGTATGAGATACGGGAGGAGCATTAAGAACCACGACACCTCCGCCACCTTGATAAGGTAAGTGAAGCCGTAGTCGTTGATGGTGACGGTATCGGGATCCACGCCCTTCGCCTCGGCGACGATCCTCGTGATCTCGTTCTGGACGTTGGCCGCGGAGGAGACAGTAACGTGGAAGTCGCTGGTCTTGCCCTTCTTGAAGCTTTCGAGCCTGGTGCTCGCGTCGCGCGCGGTGAGCTCCGTGCCGGTTATCACCTCGTAATGTTCGGGCGTGAAAAGACCGTAAAGCTCGGTATCGGTGACGCGCACGGCGGCGACGCAGTTGTTCTGAACTCCGCCGTCGGAGGCGACCTTGGTGCTCTGCTTAAGAAGCGTGGAAAATTCGCCGTAGGTGTATTCGATGGGCTTGGGCTTCAGCGCAGACTGCCCCGCGATGATGAGGAACACGAGCAGAGCGCCTATAACCAGATAGATTATCAGTGTTCTGTATTTCTTCAAAAGCTTTCCTTCCTGTCCGCGCCTCATGCGCAGACTTCCATTCTATATTATTACCACGCTATACTACCATAAAACATCGGAATGTTCAAACCCCAAAAGGTAAAATTTTTGTAAATATTTTGGATTTTGTCGAACAAAACAAGAAAGCCGCGCCTATGGCGCGGCAGTATGTGCCGTCCGTTATTGTATCATTTTCTTTCGCCGCCGCGTTCTTTTATGTGCTTTTTGACCGCTTCGAACGTCTCGTCGCTCAAATAATGTTCTATCCTGCACGCGTCCTCCGCCGCGGTCTTTTCGCCTACGCCGAGGCTGACGAGCACCTCGGTCAGTATCGTGTGCCTTTCGTAGATCGAGTTCGCGATATCGAGCCCCGCCTTCGTGAGCGTTATCGCGCCGGAGGAGTCGACGTCGATCAGCTTCCTCGTGCGGAGTATGTTCACGGCGCGCGAGACCGAGGGCTTCGAATACCCCATACGCTCCGCCACGTCTACTGAACGGACGGTCTCCTTCTCGCCCGAAAGTATCAGTATGTTTTCGAGATACATCTCGCCGGATTCCTTCATAACAAGCTCCCGTCAGCGTTCTTTTCTCATATAATATCATCCCCGGCGGCTTTCGGCAAGAAAAAAAACGGCTTTTTTACAAAAAAGGTGTTGACAAGTTAGCAAACGCTAACTATAATACAGATGGTTAGCGGAAGCTAACCGATCATTTGCCGGCAGGGTTAGCGTAGGCTAACCCCGCCGCGGCCGGGCATTGGCCGGCGAAAGGAGGAATCATGATGCCTTTGATCTTCGCGGAAGCGGGCAAGGTGAACATCATAAAAAAGATCGGCGGATCTCCCGAGGTAAAGCAGCACCTTGAGGACATGGGATTCAACGTAGGCGGGCAAGTCAGCGTCATAAGCACGCTCGGCGGGAACGTGATCGTCCGCGTTAAGGACGCGCGCGTCGCGCTCGACTCCGGGCTCGCCGCCAAAATAATGATTTGAATCGTAAGGAGGATCATCGTATGACTTTAAGAGACGTTCCGGTGGGCGGCACTGCGACCGTCGTGAAGCTTCACGGCGAGGGCGCGGTAAGGCGCCGCATAATGGACATGGGGATCACGAAGGGCGTCAAGGTATTCGTCCGCAAGGTGGCTCCGCTCGGCGATCCCGTCGAGGTCAACGTCAGGGGCTATGAGCTTTCGATAAGGAAGGCCGACGCGGAGATGGTGGAGGTGACCGTATGAGCGGGATCCGCATAGCCCTCGCGGGCAACCCGAACAGCGGCAAAACGACGCTGTTCAACGCGCTGACCGGCTCGAACCAGTTCGTCGGGAACTGGCCGGGCGTCACCGTCGAAAAGAAGGAAGGCAAGCTGAAAAAGCAGGACGGCGTAACGCTGACCGACCTTCCCGGCATCTATTCGCTTTCGCCCTACACCCCCGAGGAGGTCGTGGTGAGGAATTACCTTTTGAGCGAGCGTCCCGACGCGATACTGAACATCGTCGACGGCACGAACCTCGAAAGGAACCTCTACCTCACTACCCAGCTTACGGAGCTCGGCATCCCCGTGGTGGTCGCGGTGAACATGATCGACGTCGTAAAGAAAAACGGCGACTCGATCGACATTTCCGAGCTCTCGCGTCAGCTCGGCTGCAGGGTGGTCGAGATCTCCGCCCTTAAGGGCACGGGCGTCGCGGAGGCGGCGGACGCCGCGGTAGAGGCCGCGAGATCCGGAAAGACGGTGCCGCTCCACACCTTCTCCGGCCCCGTGGAGCACGCGCTCGCCCACATCGAGGAAGCGGCGGTGCACTCCATGCCCGAGGAGCAGCAGCGCTGGTATGCGATAAAGGTATTCGAGCGCGACGGCAAGGTGCTCGAGGAGCTGAATATCGAAAAGAGCGTCCTGGAGCATATCGAGAACGATATCGCCGCCGCCGAGAAGGAGCTCGACGACGATGCGGAATCCATAATCACCAACGAGCGCTATATTTGCATAGGATCTGTCATAAAGGCCTGTTACAGGAAGAAGAACAAGGGCAGCCTGACCGTTTCGGACAAGATCGACAAGATCGTCACCAATCGCTGGCTGGGACTTCCGATATTCGCGCTCGTGATGTTCCTCGTCTACTTCATAGCCATGGCGCCCAACGCGCCGGGCACGAAGGCGACCGACTGGATGAACGACGGCGTGTTCGGCGACGGCTGGTTCCTCCTCGGCATAGGAAGAAGGGCGTACGACTCCGACGCGGGCGACTATGAGGACGCGATGAACGCCATAGGCGCGTATTACGACCTCGATACCGAAGCGGAAGACTTCGATCCCGCTTCCGCCCTTAAAGAGATAAACGCCGTCGTCCCGGAAACGCCCTCCGCCGTCATAGAGGTCGAGGACGACGAAACGCTCGAGATCAGCGAAAAGACGGTCTGGTTCGACGCCGTTCCCGAAGGCGCGGACGAGGAGACCACGGTCGGCATGAGCTATAAGGACGCCGCCGCGTATTTCGGCGAAAAGGGCTTCGACGAGCCCGATCCCGCGGACTACGGCCCGTGGGTGCGCTCCATACCCGACGTCGTCGAGGGCTGGCTCGATAAGGCGAACGCCGCCGAATGGCTCAAGGGGCTGATCCTCGACGGCATCATCGCGGGCGTCGGAGCCGTGCTCGGCTTCGTTCCCCAAATGCTCGTACTGTTCCTGCTCCTCGCGTTCCTCGAGGCCTGCGGTTATATGGCGAGGATAGCGTTCGTACTGGACCGCATTTTCAGAAGGTTCGGGCTTTCCGGCAAGTCGTTCATACCCATGCTCGTCGGTACGGGCTGCGGCATACCCGGCATCATGGCCTCGCGCACCATTGAAAACGAGCGCGACCGCCGCATGACGATAATGACGACGACCTTCATCCCCTGCGGCGCGAAGCTGCCGTTCATAAGCATGGTCGCAGGCGCCATATTCGGCGGGAGCCCGTGGATCGCGGTATCCGCGTACTTCCTCGGCATGGCGGCGATAATCGCTTCCGGCGTGATGCTGAAAAAGACGCGCATGTTCTCGGGCGAGCCCGCTCCGTTCGTAATGGAGCTGCCCGCATACCACTGGCCCACTCTCGGAAACGTCCTCCGTTCCATGTGGGAGCGCGGCTGGTCGTTCATAAAGAAGGCGGGGACCGTGATACTCCTTTCCACCATCGTAGTCTGGTTCCTTTCCTTCTTCGGCTGGGTGGACGGCGCTTTCGGGATGCTCGAGAATTCGGAGCTTGAATACTCCATACTCGCAAGGATCGGCAACGGCGTCGCGTGGATATTCAGGCCGCTCGGCTGGGGCACCTGGCAGGCGGCGGTCGCGTCCGTCACCGGCCTTGTCGCCAAGGAGAACATCGTCGGCACGATGGGCATACTCTACGGCGCGGGCGAGCTGACGGCGTGGCAGGCCATCGGCCGCGCGTTCAACGGCGTGACGGGTTACAGCTTTCTCGCGTTCAACCTGCTCTGCGCTCCCTGCTTCGCGGCGATGGGCGCGATCAGGCGCGAGATGAACAGCGCGAAGTGGACATGGTTCGCGATAGGCTATCAGTGCCTGTTCGCCTACGCTGTTGCGCTGATGATCAATCAGTTCGGCGGTATCTTCACCGGGAACGTGAGCGTCGTCGGCCTGATCGCCGCCACGCTCGTGCTGGGAGGCATGGTCTATATGCTCTTCATCAGGAAATACCGCGAGGCTACCACTCTTACGAAGAAGATAAGCGTGAAATGACGGCTCATGGCGGGGAGGCTCCCCTCCCCGTGAAAGGAGGCAGCTATGTTCGAATGGCTTAAAGCCAATCTTGCGACGGTGCTCATCTCCGCGGCTCTCGTCGCCGTAATAACGGCGATCATCGTCGGCATGGCGAAAAGGAAGAAGAAGGGCGGCGGCGGCTCCTGCGGCTGCGCCGAATGTCCCATGCGCGGCGCCTGTCACGGGGGAAAGAAACAATAAGTGAAGAAGAAAGCGCGAGCGGCTCCGGCAGGAAACTGCCGGAGCCGCTTTGCCGCCCTTGACATAATTTTAAATGAGTGATAACATTTCGGCGTACCGGAGGAAAGTGACATGAAACGTGTTGTTTCGCTGTTTTTGTTTGTAATAATGCTCGCGGGCGCCGCGTCGTGCCTGCCAGCGGTCGATCCCGGCGCGCATGCCGGCACGCCCGCGCCGACCGAGACCACGACCGAAGAGCCGTCGTCCGCGCCGACGCCCGAGCCAACCGAGGCGCTCACCCCCGCTCCGACGCCCGAGCCCACGGAGGAGCTCACGGAGGGACCGACCGAAGAGCCCACCGAGGAGCCGACGGAGATCCCAACGCCCGCACCCACGCCGTATTATACTCCCGTGATCACCGAGGAGCCAACGCCGACGCCGATGCCCACTCCCGTTGAGCCGACGCCGACCCCCGATCCCAACGCCTCGCTCAAGTTCTATCCCTCCGCGTCCCTTCCCCTGCCGAACGAAGCCGAGCTCATACCCTCAGGTCAGCCCTTCTGCTTCGGCGGCGTGGTAAAGTGCGAAAACCCGATCCTCTCCGTTACCGCTGTCATCACCGCCGATAGCGGCAATGTCAGGACGTACACCGTCGAATTCGACCAGTACGAGGGCGTGAGGAGCATAGAGCTCTTCGACCGCACCTTCCCCAAAACTGGCGACAAGTCCCTTTCAGCGAAGTCGAAGATCGGCGAGCTGCCCGCCGGGCATTACACGTTCGAGCTTTACGCCTCCGCGATAGGCTGTCCCGAGGAGCTTCTTGCGAGCTCCGGCTTCACGATGACGGACAGCACGTGGAGGAGCCTCATAAGCAATAATTTAAGGAACAGCTACGCCTACGCTCTGAGCTTTTTCGGCTCGCGCGACGAGTTCATGTTCGAATACAAATGGCAGGCGCCGACCGGCCGCGACATCGATATAAAGGGCGGCAAGGACGCCTGGGATTCGGCGCACATGACGTACGTATCGAATCCCACCGGCGGCAGATGGCATGTCCACAAGAAGGCCGCCGCGGGCTTCAGCGCCGCGGTCGATTACATGAAGTTCACCTATATCCGTGTGCACGGCACTAACGGCGACAGCGGGATAATCAGGCTCGCCGACCTCATACAATCCTTCGACGGCACGTGGAACCCGCGCTTCGTCTCCGACCGCAGCTTCGTCAGCCATCACGCCTTCGGCGCGGCGATCGACCTGAACGCCTCTATGGACGCGAACGGGAACAGCCTGTCGAACCGCAGCCTCATAAAGAGCGAGGTGCGCGACCACCTCGCCTATAACGGGATAATGGAATATAACGGCGTGTACTATTACGACTTCACCTACGATGGAAACCATTCTTCGAAGTACAGGAGCGTGCCCACCACCGTTATCAACTACCTGCTCTATGAGCTCGCGTTCTACCGCGCGGGATTCAACTGGGGCTATTACTACGACCACACCTGCGACGCGATGCACTTCGGGCTTTCCGAAATGACGTCGAACATACACAACACCTCGTCGAGATCCCTCCGCAAGGTGTATGATTATGTACAGTGAGAAACAGCATATAAACAGCGCTCCCGGTTCCCGGGGCGCTGTTATTTTACTCTCTTTCCGCCGCGGCGGTCAGGAGATCGCCGTTTTCCTTGAGCCATTTATTGTGTTTGCGGTATTCGGGGAAGACGCGGAGCACCTCGTTATAGAACGCCCGCGAATGATCCATCACCCTGCGGTGGCAGAGCTCGTGCACGACGACGCTGTCCACGACCTCGTCGGGAGCGAGCATTAAAAGACTGTTGAATGTGAGGTCACCCTTCGACGTACAGCTTCCCCAGCGGGTCTTCATACGGCGGATCGTGATCCTGCCGAACGTTACGCCGACGAGCGGGGCGTAGTGCCTGGCGCGTTCGGGTATGACCTCCTCCGCGCGCTTTTTGAGCGCCGAAAGCTCCGCGTCGGTCAGCCGCCTTACGCCGGCCTTCGCCTTCTCGCGCTCGCGGGCCTTTTCAAGATGCTTCCCGATCCTGTCCGCGTTCTCGTCAAGGAACAAACGTATCTCCCTTTCGGAGGCGCGTCTCGGCGCGCGCACGATCAGCCTGCCGTCCTTTATCTGCGCCGCTATCGTCCTGCGGTCGGAGCGGATAAGCTCATATTCCATCGACGATCTCTCCGTGAACGCATACACGCCCGCCGTCGGGGCATTTGACGTCGAACGCCTTCGCCGAGGCCTCGCCGCAGTCGAGCGACGCGCCGTTCAAAAGCGCGAAGACGCAGGGATACGCGGCGTTCCAGAGCTCGTGGCAGAGAGGCGGGCAGATATCCTCCACGATGAACTCGTCGCCTTTTTTGTGATAGCCGCATCTGCATGCGCTTTCGGTAACGGTCAGCTTGACTTTCGGCATGAGTGGGATCCTTTCTTTACCGCTTGTTTACTCATTCCCCGTCGTATAAGCTCATTTCGTCGACCCAGACGGGGTCGTTTTTGATCCTGCCGTTCTCGGATCTGCATTTGGGACAGACCGCCTGACGGCTCGTGTATCTCGCGCCGCACCTCGAGCATCGGTATACGGCCTTTCCGAAAAGATGTTCCTCCTTATACCATATTCCCGTCCTGCGCGATCTGCGGTCCTCGATCCTGTTGGTTATGCTGTAAGCCTTTGAAACGGGCTTCGTTTCGACTATCCTGTATCTGCTTTTGTCCTTGTATCTTTTTCTCAAAGCCCGTCTTTCGTCCCTGTCGGTGACGGCGTCGGCGTACCCGTTCGCCGTTTTTACTCTCTTGACGGAGATATCTATCGGGATGCGCATGTCGGCAGCCCTTTGTGCGGAGCTTTCCCCGATAATCGCCTTGCGGATGACCTTCTTCGTCTTGTCGAGGGGATAAGGAACGTTCTTTTTCTCATATACGCCGACGTGTGTGACGATCGCCGCCTTTTCCTCCGCGCCCGCCGGTACGATCACCCGGTCGTTCACGCGGATGCTCCTGTCGTTCGTGCGGTAGCAGTAAAAGTGTCTTCCTCCCGGAAAACAGACGAAAACGTATATGTATTTCCTGCCGAATAAGCCCATGCCGTTCCTCCTTTTTGATTATACACTATCGCGGCGGATCGTCATAGACAAATTTCGGTACTCAAATCGTCCGCAGGAAAATATATTATCGGATCGGCTGCGGCAAGGGCAGATGGAGAGATTTGCTTCTCCGCCCTTCGAATCTCCTCATTAATAAAACAACCCGTTTCAGTCCTGTTGGGCTGAAACGGGTTGGTGCAGATGGAGAGATTCGGTTTTTCGCGCATCGGGTCTCGAAGCCGGCTCACACCGCAGCCTTCTCGCCCTGCAACGAAAAACACGGGGCGGGCAAATCATCCACCGGATGATTTGCTTCTCCGCCCTTCGAATCTCCTCATTAATAAAACAACCCGTTTCAGTCCTGTTGGGCTGAAACGGGTTGGTGCAGATGACCTGATTCGCTGTCAAAAAAGCCTTGATTTTACACTGCTTTTTCAGATGCCGTGTGCAACCGGTGTGCAACGGAAGATGATCCAACTTAACTCAAGCTATTCTTTATTCGGTCATTCATGGAATATTCGAAATCTAGGAAATAAAAAAGGCGGGAGGTCTCGCATCGTAAAAATGCAAACCCTCCCGCCAAAGTTTTTTCGAGTGTCAATTACCCGGCTGTTTTAAGAAGCTTGATGAAAAGTTTATGTCTCCGGATCACTCCGGGCCATGCGACATTGCTTCGTTCCTTGATACGCCCGAAGGCGAGGAGGCGGATATGAAAAAACAAGATGCATATCAAACGGTGCATTATCTTGTGATGAGTTTAGGAGGATAGAATTGACCAAATAAGGGCTCGTCAGAGGTAGTTATATGAACAAGATTACAGATATAACCAGAAGGGATATAATAGATATTATCAACAACGGGTTTATCGAACAATTGGATGGCCCGGTTTATGATAATGAAAAAGGGGCTTTTGTTACTGAAAGAGCTATTTTCATGCCGTTCTATGGTCGGCTTGATGAGATCGGCTTCTTCTCGAGGCTGTATGATTTGACTACATTGCCTTCATACGACCATAGGTATCATGATGCCTTGGGAGACATCAAATGTCACCTTGGTTGGGGAGACTATGAAAAAGGTTGGTTTTTTCATGATCGAAGATTCAAGCTGCTTCCGGAAAATGGCGACGAGCCTCTCCTTAACTTTATCTGTGAAATGCTGCACCCAGCCGTACGTGCCACAAATTCTCCATGGAAGCTATACTTGGAAAAGTTTAACGAATTGCTGCGTGCTGACGGTTATGAGATATATGCTGCTCAGCATATATCTGGAAGGGATGTTTTCAAGGCAAGGCCCTATACGCCGTTAGAAACTCAATTGCTGCCGGACAACCTTTTCACAGAGCGTTATAAAGAACTGATAATCATTGGCGAAGGAGTGGCGGCGATTACCTATTTGACGATTGTATCCGCATTTTTACTGTTGAAGTTTCAGATCGCAGAAGCCAAAAACTTTTCCATTGCTACAAGAAAATCTGCTCCGAGCCCGTGTGCAACCGGTGTGCAACGCATACGACTTTTAACATTCTCAAGCCGATTCAAGTCGAAATACCGAGCTTCAAAAAAGCCTTATGATCATTGGATTTTAGGCGTTTTGAGAAAAGAAAGATCCGGGTTAAGAAAACCCGGATTTTGGTGCAGATGGAGAGATTCGAACTCTCAAGCTTTCGCCGACGGATTTTAAGTCCGTTGTGTATGCCGTTCCACCACATCTGCGTCCCGGTAATTATACAACGGATCGGTTACTCCGTCAACCGCAATTATCTTTTTAAATCACGCGATCGGTGATGCAGTCGTACCAGTGCACGTACGTTTCGCCGTTGATCGTGAGCGTTTCGTTCTCCGGATACATCTCGTTCCAAAGCTTTCCGAAGCTTTCGACGCGCCAGTCGTTTTTGTTGAAGCGGCGCCAGAGCACCGTCCTGCCGGTCGTGTCGATATACTGCTCGGTCGCTACGCCGTCGCCGCAGTAATCCTCGACGTCCATAACGCATATCGTGTCGTAGGTCTTTCCGCTGATCGTGACTGAGTACCTGCCGACCACGTCGATGAGCTGCTTTTTGTCCTTAGCGGACACGGCGCTGCCGTTCCTCGTGATGTCGCCCTTCGGGGCTATATCGGTCTCGTTGCCGCAGTTGTCCTCGCCGAATCCCCAGTTGTTGAGGAATTCATCGCCGTCCAGGAAGGTGTGATACTTCATGACGCCTCCCTCCTCGTGGGCTTCCGCGAGCATGCGGCAGTGCGTGGCGGTGAGCTGAGCGACGAAACGGCGCTCGTTGTAACTGCGGTCGTCGATGCGGTTGTTCTCCATGGGCTCATATTCCTTCGCGAGTATGGAAACGCCCTCGACGCCGTGCACTTCGGCGCGGCCTGTGACCTCCTCGGTCACGTATTCGGCGCGGTTCCTCTTGGGGAAATCGTACATCGCCCATTCGAGCTTTTCCCCAAGCTTCGGGACTATGAACCAACCCATTACCTCCTCCCACTTGACCCTGAAGGGGGCTTTGTCCGTGGGCTTTATCGTGTATTCGGGCATTGTTTCGGGCATCTTCGTTAACATGTTTTTCACTCCTTTCGGCGGGTAGGGATAAAGTTTTTCAAAATGCTTCCTGGCCGAGCTCAGCCTGCTCTTGACCGTGCCTTCGGCTATGCCGAGCTTCTTCGCGATCTCGGGGATCTTCATGTCCTCAAAGTAATGAAACCTCAGTATCTCGCGGTCGCCGGACGAGAGCTCCTCGAGCGTTTCCATGACGGGCGACGCGCCGATCAGTCCGACGCGGCTCATCGTGAGCTCGTTCTCCGGTACGGAGTCGATCGGAACCTCGTCGGTGCGCTTCCTGTAAAAGTCCGCGCATTTGTGACGGGCTATGCCGATGATCCATATGCGGAACCGTTCCGTATCCATGGTCGGGTCGAATCCGCGGAACGCGGCCAGCCTGACCTCCTGCAGAACGTCGTCGGCGTCGTGCCTGCCGCTTATTTTGAACCTTACGAACCTTGTAAGCGCGGGATCGATCAGCTCGAGCATTTCCTCAAACGTCATCCTTTCCACCTCCTTTTTTTGTTTTTCAAAGCGCTTTCACCGTAATAGTCGCAAAGACGCCCCGAAAGGTTCGGCGCGGGGAAAATATATTTTTTCCGGCCGCCCTTACCGAGCCTTTCTCGAAACTATTTTCACACTCCGCGCGGCTTTTGTCAACCGTCGGGACGAAACGCGGTATTTTCGTTAAAATATATATTGAAAACCACTTTATCTGAACGGGGTTTGGTTATATAATAAAGGGGATAATGCGGGGAAGGTATGACCTTTTCCGAAGCAAATTTTCAAGAAGGAACAGGTGTGATATGGACGAACTGAAAAAAACTCCGCTTTACGAGGCGCATATCGCTCTCGGCGGCAAAATGGTCGATTTCGGCGGCTGGGCTCTGCCCGTGCAGTACAGCTCCATAATCGAGGAGCACAAGGCCGTCAGGACTGCCTGCGGTCTGTTTGACGTTTCCCACATGGGTGAGGTTTTCGTGGTCGGCAATTCCGCTTTCGATTACATCCAGAACCTCGTCACCAACGACATCACCACCATGACTCCCGGCCGCTGCCGCTACGCAGTCATGTGCTATGAGGACGGCGGCGCTGTCGACGACGTCCTGATCTATAAGTTTGCGGACGACCGTTATATGCTCGTCGTGAACGCCGCGAACACCGCAAAGGATATCGAGTGGATGAAGAAGAACGTTATGGGCGACGTTCAGATCATCGACGAGAGCCCCCTCTGGGCGCAGCTCGCTCTCCAGGGCCCGAAGTTCGAGGAAGTCCTCCGTGCCGCCGGCTACGAAGGCGAGATCCCCGCGAAGAATTACACCTTCACCGAGAACAACGTCGTTGCCGGCGTTAACTGTCTCGTCTCCCGCACCGGTTATACCGGCGAGGACGGCGTCGAGCTCTACTGCAAGGCGGCCGACGCGATGAAGCTCCATGCCGCGCTGCTTGCTGCCGGCAAGGAATTCGGTCTTCTCCCCTGCGCGCTCGGCGCGAGGGACACCCTCCGTTTCGAGGCGTCCATGCCCCTTTACGGTCACGAGATGAGCGACAAGATCAACCCCGTCGAGTGCGGCGTCGATTTCGCCGTCAAGTTCAAGAAGCCCGCCTTCATCGGCCGTGAGGCTCTCATTCAGCCCGCAAAGCGCATGCGCATCGGCCTCAAGGTCCTCAAGGGTCTTGCCCGCGAGCATATGCCCGTTCTCGCGAACGGCGTCGAGGTCGGCTTCACCACCTCCGGCGGTCCCGCTCCCAGCCTCGGCGGAAATTACGCCATGGCGATCGTCCCCGTCGACGTTCCAGAAGACGCCGTGTGGACGATCGACGTCCGCGGCAGGCAGATTCCCTGCGAGCGCGTCGCTCTTCCGTTCTATAAACGCGCGTAAGGCACGTCCGTGCTTTCGTTATAAAAACAAAAACTACCATATGGAGGTAAAATAATATGGCACCCAATGATCGTAAATACACCCGTGACCACGAGTGGGTAATGGTTGAAGGCAGCATCGCGAAGATGGGCATCACCGTCCATGCCGCCGAGGCTCTCGGCGATATCGTATACGTCGAGCTCCCCGCCGTCGGGGACGAGACCGTTATGGGCGAAAGCTACTGCGTAGTCGAGTCCGTCAAGGCGAGCTCCTCCGTCTACTCCGCCGTCACCGGCAAGGTCGTCGAGGTCAACGAAGAGCTTGACGGCGCTCCCGAGAAGCTGAACGAGGACGCTTTCGCGAACTTCATCGCCGCCGTTGAGTTCACCGAGATCAACGAGGACGAGCTCATGAACGCCGACGAGTACGAAAAGTTCTGCGCCGAGGAATAATCGAATAATCCGCTCTTCCGCCGGCGAGTATGATCGTCGGCGGAAATGATATTTCAGAAAAGGAGTCCTTTTATGAGATCTTACGTTCCGAACACCGAAAAAGAACGTCGGGAAATGCTCGAATCCATCGGCATGACCGAGATGGACGATCTTTTTGCGGATATCCCCAAGGATCTGAGGCTTGACCGTCCTCTCGATCTTCCTCAGCCCATGAGCGAGATGGAGCTTCGCGACCTGCTTTTTGATTACGTCAGCATGAATGACGAGGGCGGCCCCCTCTTCCGCGGCGCGGGCGCGTACCGTCACTACATCCCCTCGCTGGTGCCGCAGCTTGCCGCGAGGAGCGAGTTCTATACCGCGTACACCCCCTATCAGGCCGAGATGAGCCAGGGCATGCTCCAGAGCCTCTTCGAGTATCAGACCGTGATCTGCGATCTGACCGGGCTCGACGCCGCCAACGCCTCCGTTTACGACGGCGCCACCGCGGCGGCCGAAGCGATGCTCATGCTGCGCGACAACAAGAGAAAGAAAAAGATACTCTACGCGGCCTCCCTCAATCCAAACGTCGTCACCGTCATGAAGACCTACGCGCACTGCGCCGGTCTTGAGCTCGTCGAGATCCCGATGACGGACAAGGGCGTTACGGATATCGACGCTGTCGCCGCCAATATGGAAGGCGCGGCGGGCTATATCGCCGCCAACCCCAACTATTACGGCTGCCTTGAGCCGATGGACGAGGTCGCGAACGCCGTTCACGCGGCGGGCGGTCTTCTGGTCGCATACGTCAACCCCATCACCCTCGGCGTCATCCGCCGCCCGGGCGATTACGGCGCGGACATCGCGATCGGCGACGGCCAGCCCCTGGGTCTGCCCCTTTCGTTCGGCGGCCCGTATGTCGGGTTCATGGCCGCGACCAAGAAGCTCATGCGCAACCTCCCCGGCCGTATCGCCGGCGAGACCGCCGACGCGGAGGGCAACCGCGTGTTCGTACTGACGCTTCAGGCGCGCGAACAGCATATCCGCCGCGAGATGGCCTCCTCTAATATCTGCTCCAACCAGATGCTCTGCGCGATAATGGCTTCCATGTACTGCTGCACGATGGGCCCCGCCGGCATGCGCGAGGTCGCCGAGCAGAACATCAATAAGGCGCATTTCCTCGCCTCGAAGCTCTGCGCGATAAAGGGCGTCAAGCTCCGCTACCCGAACACGCCGTTCTTCAACGAGTTCGTCATCGACGTCGATAACGCCGCCGAGATCAACGAGGCGCTCGCCAAGTATTCCATCACCGGCGGTCTGGTGCTTCCGGACGGCGGCATGCTCTGGTGCGCTACCGAGATGAACAGCGCCGACGAGTTCGATTTCGTCTGCGATCTGATCCAGGACACCCTCGATCCCATGGGAGGTGAAGACTGATGCGTTCCGAATACAAACTGATCTTTGAGCGTTCCCACGAAGGACGCCGGGCTTACGATCTGCCCGCCTGCGACGTTCCCTCCGCCATTCTCGAGATACCCGACGGGATGCGCGCGAAGGAGCCCCTTAAGCTTCCCGAGCTGGGCGAGGTCGATCTTGTCCGTCATTACACCAATCTTTCCCGCAGGAACTTCGGCGTGGACAACGGCTTCTATCCCCTCGGCTCCTGCACGATGAAGTACAATCCCAAGATCAACGAGGAGCTTGCTCCCATGTTCGACGACGTGCATCCCCTGCTCGACGCCGAGATGTGTCAGGGCTGTCTTGCCCTCATGCGCGACATGGAAGGCATGCTCTGCGAGATCTGCGGCATGGACGCCTTCACTCTCCAGCCCGCGGCCGGCGCTCACGGTGAGCTGACCGGACTTATGCATATTAGGGCTTATCACGAGCATCGCGGCGATCTTGAGCGCAAAGTAATGATCGTTCCCGACGCGGCGCACGGCACCAATCCCGCCTCCGCCGCCATGGCCGGCTTCAAGGTGAAGGAGATCAAGTCCGCTCCCGACGGCGGCGTCGATCTCGACGCTCTCCGCGAGGCGGTGGGTCCCGATACCGCGGGTCTTATGCTCACGAACCCCTCGACGCTCGGCCTCTTCGAGCGCAACATCAAGGAGATCGCGAAGATCGTCCACGAGGCTGGCGGCCTGCTCTATTACGACGGAGCGAACCTCAACGCCATAATGGGCATCGTCCGTCCGGGCGACATGGGTTTCGACGTTATGCATATCAACCTGCATAAGACCTTCTCCACGCCTCACGGCGGCGGCGGCCCCGGCTCCGGTCCGGTCGGCGTAAAGAAGCACCTCATCCCCTTCATGCCCGTTCCGCGCATCGCGGAAAACGACGACGGCGAGCTCTTCCTCGATTACGACAAGCCCGAGACCATCGGCAAGATCAAGAGCTTCTACGGCAACTTCGGCGTTATCGTCAAGGCTTACTGCTATATCCGCTCCCTCGGCGCGAAGGGTCTTAAGGAGGCCTCCGAGAACGCGGTGCTGAACGCCAACTACATCATGAATCAGCTCCGCGGCGTGTACGACATCCCCCACGACCGCATCTGCATGCACGAGTGCGTCGTCACCCCGACCGAGGATATGATGGCAAACGGCGTCCACACCTCCGACGTCGCAAAGGCGCTGATCGACCGCGGGTATCATCCCCCGACGATCTACTTCCCGCTGATCGTGCATGAGGCGATGATGATCGAGCCCACCGAGTCCGAGTCCGTCGAGACCCTCGACGAGTTCGTTGAGGCGATGAAGGGCATCGCGGATCAGGTCAAGTCCGATCCCGCCGCCATCCACGCGGCGCCCGTCACCACCCCCGTCGGCCGTCCCGACGAGGTCACCGCGGCAAGGAAGCCGATAGTCAAGTACGAGTGGTAAAAGAACAACTAAAAACTCCGCCGCAAGGCGGAGTTTTTGTTTGCGTTTATCCTCTCCCGAACCTTTTGTCGATCGCCTTTTCGAGCCACGCGACGGCGTAGTACATGATCGCCGCGAGCGCACAGAGTATCACTATGCTCGCCATGACGAGGTCGAGCTTGAAAACCTGTCCGCCGTAGACGATGAGATAGCCGAGCCCGCGCTTCGAAACGAGGTATTCGCCGACGATCACGCCTACCCAGCTCATGCCTACCGAGATCTTGAGCGCGCTCATCAATGTCGGTACGGAACCCGGCAGAACGACCTTCATGAAGGTCTGCAGCCGGTTCGCGCCGAGCGTCGCCATTAGCTTGAGCTTCGCCGGATCGGTCTCGATGAACCCCGCGAGCACCGTCATCACCGTGACGACCGTCGACACGAGGAGCGCCATAACGATTATCGCCGAAGCTCCCGCGCCTACCCACACGATGAGTATGGGGCCGAGGGCTATCTTCGGCAGGGCGTTGAGCACCACGAGATAGGGATCGAGCACCCTTTCGGCGAACGGGCAGAACCACAGGAGCACGGCTGCCGCAACGCCTATCGCCGTGCCCGATACGAAACCCGCGACCGTTTCGAGGAAGGTGGCGAATATATGCGGGAAGAGGTCGTGCGACGAATAGAGCGAGGCGATCGTCCTGACCACCCTCGCGGGGGACGACACGATGAACGCGTCCGCCATGCCGAGGCGCACCGCGCCCTCCCATGCGCCGAGGAGCAGCGCGAGGAGTATTATCTGCGCCGCTCTTTTGAGCGCCGCCTGCCGTTTGAGCCTTTTTAAGTACAGTTCATGCTCCGCGCTCATGCTCTCAGCTCCTTCCATATCCCGTCGAAGAGCCGCGAAAAACCTGGGCTCGACCTTCTTTCGAAGGCGGAGCCTTTAATGTCTACGTCGAATTCCCTTCTCACCCGCGCGGGTCTTCCCGAGAACACCGCCACGCGGTCGCTCATCGCTATCGCCTCGGAGATGTCGTGCGTGACGAGTATCGCCGTGTAGCCGCCCTTTATTATCGCGTCGCGCACCTCGTCCTCCAGTATCAGCCGCGTCTGGTAATCGAGCGCGGAAAACGGCTCGTCGAGGAGCAGGAGCTCCGGCTCGAGCGCAAGCGTCCTGACGAGCGCCGCCCTTTGCCGCATGCCGCCGGAAAGCGCGGAAGGGTACGATCTTCTGAACTCGCCGAGCCCGAATCTGTCGAGGAGCGCGAGCGTCTTCGCGCGGGTCTTGCGGGTGAGCTTCTTCCTCACCTCGAGCCCGAGGAGCGCGTTCTTCTCGATGGTGCGCCACTCGAGGAGCTCATCCCTCTGCAGCATATATCCGACGCGGCTGCCCGCATCGCCGGGCTTCCCTCCGAGCACGCTGACCCTGCCGCCCGACGGCTGAAAAAGCCCGGCGATCAGCGAAAGGACGCTCGTCTTTCCGCAGCCCGACGGGCCGACTATCGAAACGAATTCGCCGCGGCGGACGTTAAGATCGAGCCCGTCCACGGCCAAGGTCTCCCGCGAGGGCTCGTGATAGACGAGCTTCACGCCGTAAAGACCGACTGCTGTATCTTCGTTCATTTTATTCCTCCGAACAGTATCATACTGTGATACTATGCTTTATCACCCAAAAACGACAAAAGCCCGACCGCGAAGGCCGGGCAAAAGGTATTGTTTTTATATCTTAAAAATCAATGCAACCAACTGGTACAGCCAGTTTGCCGCGATTCCCGCTACCAGACCGCCGATCGTGTGGCTGCCTATCGCCTTGCCGGTAAGGTACTTATAGCCCAGGCTGTCCATCATTGACACGTGGGTGGAGAGGTATCCCGACCAGCACATGCACATCGCGGTGAACACCGCGACGTCGTGCGCGTTTGCGAAGCCCTCCTTGAGCAGGTTCGGCACGAGACCCATCGCCGCGCCCGCGGAACCGAGCGCAGTTATGGGCACGCTGACGCCGCCCGCGGAGGCGAAGCCGAACAGGGGCTTTAATATGAAATTGATCTTGTCGGCGATCACGGGAAGAAGGCCGATGCCCTCGTACGCCGCGCCGGAATATGCGCCGTCCGCGCCCGCGCCGTTCGTGAGCATCATTACGAGCGTGCAGATAATGACCACGCCGGGGATTATCCCGAGACCGAGCTGTACGCCGGACTTGCCGCCTTCGAGGAGCGCGTTCATCGTCCTCATGCCGATGGTCTGGTCGGTATGCTCGACTATATCGTGCTCGTGCACGTCCTTTTCCTCGATCGCGGGGGATTCCTTGCCGAACACCTTTTTGGTGAACAGGAGCATTATCCTCGTCGATACGATCGAGCCGATTATCGCTGCGAAATTGCCGACGAGCACGGCGGGCATGAGGCTCTGCCCCGCGGCGCCCTCCTGACCGAGCATGAACGTGGTGACGATGAGGCCCATTCCGAAGGAGGTGCCGATATTGGTGAGCGCGGGGAGCTGATATCTTTTGAAGAAGCTCTTGAATCCCTTATCCTCCGCAAGGGAGAGTATCGCGGGGTTGTCGGAAAGATACGTCGTGACGACGCCGAGCGCCGCCGCGCCGGGGAGGTCGTAGACCGGCTTCATGAGGGGCGAAAGTATCCTGTTCAGCATATTGACGACGCCGAACTCCGTGAAAACAGCGGATAGCGCGCCCATCAGCACGGCTATCGCCATAATGTAAAGGCAGGTGTTGACAAGGATATCGAAGGCCGTGTTCATCAGCGTGGAGAACATGTTCGAGAGCCCCATGGGTATCCCGAGCAGCACGAATATGCCTATGACTATGACAAGGCAGATCATGGCCGACACCCATTTGGGCGCGTGCCGCTTTTTCCACATGTCTTTGAGCTTCGTGCGCTTCATGCCGTTCCTCCGGAAAAATACGCTTCGATCTTCCGATCACGCTTATTATACCATATAAAAAAGTTTTTTGTTGATTTTATTCGCGCGGAATAAATATATTTGTTCCTTTCGGGAACCGAACGCCCCTCCCGCGCGTCATATGATCGAACGCACAAGGCATGACGCCGAAGAAAACCGGAGGCGCCGTGCCCTGACCCGTTCGCGGCGAACACCCCCTCGCGGAAAAGAAAACCTTGCCCGCGAAGGTATAAATAGATGATCCATATAGATCGGCAGACCGAAAGGTCTGCCCCTTTTTTCGAAAAAGGGGATCCCGCGTCCGGCGGGATCCCCTGATCCGTTCTAATTCAGTCCTCGTTTTTCAGCGCGCGGATCTTTTCCGTCAGCATGGGCACGACCTTGTTGAGATCGCCGACCACGCCGTAATCGGCGATGTTGAATATCGGGGCGGTCTCGTCGCGGTTGATCGCGATTATTATCTCGGATTCCTCCATGCCGGCCATGTGCTGTATCGCGCCGGAGATGCCCACCGCGATGTAGAGCTTGGGACGGACGGTCTTGCCCGTCTGGCCGACCTGCAGCTCCTTATCCGCCCAGCCCGCGTCGACCGCCGCGCGGCTCGCGGCGACCCTGCCGCCGAGCGCGTCCGCGAGGTCATAGAGCATTTTGAAGTTCTCCTTCGAGCCCATACCGCGGCCGCCTGCGACAAGTATCTTCGCCTCGGAGATGTCGACCGCCTCGTTCATCTTTTTTATGACGTCGAGTATCTCGATGAAGCGGTCGTTCCTTTCGATCTTGTAATTGAAGGGCATAACGTTCGCTCGCCTTCCCGGGACGCGCTCCGCCTTCTGCATAACGCCGGGGCGGACAGTCGCCATCTGGGGACGGAAATCGGGGCAGACGATGGTCGCCATGAGGTTGCCGCCGAACGCTGGACGCGTCATGAGGAGCCTTCCCGTCTCCTTTTCGATCTCGAGCTTCGTGCAGTCGGCGGTGAGGCCGGTATGCACCCTCGCGGAGACGCGCGGCGCGAGGTCGCGGCCGATCGTGGTCGCACCGTAAAGGACTATCTCGGGCTTGAAATAGTCGATCACGCCATACATCGCCTGCGCGTAAGGCTCGGTCATGTAGTCCCTGAGCTCGGGATCGTCGAGCAGCACCACGTTGTCCGCGCCGTACTCGCCGAGCTCGTCCGCGAGCGCCTTTACGCCGCAGCCGCAAAGCACCGCGGAAACGGAGGTGTTTAGCGAAGAAGCAAGCTCCTTTGCCTTGCCGATCAGCTCGAACGATACGGGAGCGATAACGCCCTCGACCTGCTGAACGAATACGTAAACGCCTTTATATTCACTGAATTCTTTCATATCCGTTACCTCAAATCACGAACTTTTCGCGGAGCTTTTCGAGGAGGTAATCCGCCTCGGCCTCGGCGTCGAGCGTCACGACCTCGCCCTTGCCCTTCAAGGCCTTGGGGAAGGATTCCTTTACGCGGGTGGGCGAGCCCTTGAGCCCGATATTGCCGTCGTCGACGGGAACGTCGGGACGCGTCCAGACCGTTACCTTTTTTTCGCGGTAGGCCTCGAAGATGCCGCCCGGCGTCATGTATCGGGGGCGGTTCAACTCGGTCAGCGCGGTGACGAGGCAGGGCATCTTTACCCTGACGACCTGATAGCTCGACTCGAACTGCCTCTTTACGATCAGCGAATCGCCTACCACGCGGATCTCCTCGGCGTAGCTGACGTTCGGCACGCCGAGATGCTCCGCCATCTGCGGACCGACCTGCGCAGTGTCGCCGTCGATCGCCTGACGGCCGGTGAAGACTATGTCGAAGGGCAGCTTCTTTACCGCGGCGGCGATGGTGGATGAGGTCGCCCAGGTATCCGCTCCGCCGAAAGCGCGGTCGCTTATGAGATAAGCCTCGTCCGCGCCCATCGCAAGCGCCTCGCGGAGCACCGCGTCGGCCTGGGCGGGGCCCATCGAAACCACGCGCACGACCGCGCCGAGCTCGTCCTTTATGCGCAGAGCCGCCTCAAGGCCGGCCTTGTCGTCGGGATTCATTATGGAAGGCACTCCCTCGCGGATCAGCGTCCCGGTCTTGGGATCGAGCCTGACCTCGTTCGTGTCGGGGACCTGTTTTATACACACTACTATATTAAGCATACTTTTCTCCGTTCCTTGCTCCCGCGGGATCAATTGAGGATGCTCCCCGCGATTACCATGCGCTGCACCTCGCTGGTGCCCTCGTATATTTCGGTGATCTTAGCGTCGCGCATCATGCGCTCGACCGCGTATTCGCGGGTGTAGCCGTAGCCGCCGTGGAGCTGGACGCATTTTGTGGTGACGTCCATAGCCGTCTCCGCCGCAAAGAGCTTCGCCATGGCGGCCTCGACGCTGAAGCGCTTCTGCGTATCCTTGGCGTACGCCGCCTTGTAGACCAGCTGCTTCGCCGCTTCGATCCTCGTAGCCATGTTCGCTATCGTGAACTGCGTGTTCTGGAACGCCGCGATGGCGCGCCCGAACTGCTTCCTCTGCTTGACGTACGCGACGGTCGCGTCCAATGCGCCCTCCGCGATGCCGAGCGCCTGCGCCGCGATGCCTATGCGCCCGCCGTCGAGCGTCGCCATGGCGATGGAGAAGCCCTTGCCCTCCTGCCCCAGCAGGTTCTCGCGCGGGATGCGGCAGTCGCGGAATATGAGCTCGTACGTGGACGAGCCGCGGATTCCCATCTTCTTTTCCTTGGTGCCGAAGGTGAACCCCGGCGTACCCTTTTCGACGATGAAGGCGGATATGCCCTTCGTGCCCATCGAGGGATCGGTCATGGCGAATATGACGTAGATATCGGCTTCCTTGCCGTTTGTGATGAACGTCTTGGAGCCGTTTATGACGTACTCCTCGCCGTCGAGGACGGCCCTCGTCGCCTGGCCGGAGGCGTCCGTCCCGGCGTTCGGCTCGGTCAGCGCGAACGCGCCGAGCTTATCGCCCGAGGCGAGCGGCTTTAAGAACTCCTCCTTTTGGGAGGGCGTGCCGAATTTGAGTATCGGGTCGCAGCAGAGCGACGTGTGCGCGGAGACGATGACGCCTGTTGTGGCGCACCTTTTCGATATCTCCTCGACGCACAGGACGTACGTCAGCGTGTCGCAGCCCTGTCCGCCGTACTCGCGCGGGATGGGAATGCCCATGAAGCCGTATTTCTGAAGCTTCTCGACGCTCCCCCGCGGGAACTCCTCCGTTTCGTCGACCTGTTCGGCATAGGGCTTTATCTCGTGCTCCGCGAAATCGGAGAAGAGCGTCCTTGCCATAAGGTGCTCGGAGCTTAGCGTAAAATCCATGAATTACCTCCATAGAACCATGATTACTGATAAGCCCTTACAGGGCGTAATGATTATACCCCTTTTTCGTCCCTCTTTCAAGCTCGGCGGGCAGTATATATGATGTATCTAATATCCCAAATTAGATTTTATGCTCTTGAATATCATTTTTGTTTGTGTTACAATGCTGACCGTGAAGCAATCATCCGAAAACCCGACCTGGCTTAAGCTCGACAACGCGGCGAAGATCTATCCGCCCGCGCAGACCGAGGGCTGGAACGCGCTGTTCCGCCTGTCGGTCACTTTCGACGAGCCGGTCGACCGCGGCGTGCTGTCGGCGGCTCTTGCCAGGGTGCTCAAGAGATTCCCCAACTTTGCCATGAGGCTCCGTCGGGGGTTGTTCTGGTACTATCTCGACCGCCTTTCGGGACAGCCGGAGATCCAGGACGACGTGAAGAACCCCTGCGCGCGCATGAATTTCAAGGAAAACGGCGGCTTCGCCTTCCGCGTGCGCGTTTTCGGCTGCAGGGTCGCCGTGGAGATATTCCACGTGATCACCGACGGCGCGGGCGGGCTGTCGTTCATAAAGACTCTCGCGGCGGAATATGTCTCGATCAAATACGGCGTGACCGTCCCGCGCGAAGGCGACATACTCGACTGTGACGAGGCGCCGTCGAAGGACGAGCTGGAGGACGGTTTTTTGAAGCATGCGGGGCCGAGGGCGGTGCCGCCTCCCCCGGGGCTCGCGTATCACCTTCGCAGCACTCCCGACAGGGACTTTCTGCGCGTGACGACGGGGATCGTCGACTCCGCGGAGATATCCGAAAAGGCGAAGGCGCTCGGCGTGACCGTCACGGAATATCTCGCGACGGTGCTCCTCTTCGCCGCCGCGGACTGGAAGCGCGCGAGGCGCGGCTTCTTCCAGTCGAGGCGCCCGGTCATCGTCAGCATACCCGTCAATTTAAGGAAGCTTTTCGGCTGCCGCACATTGAGGAACTTCGCCAATTACGCTACCGTCGGGCTCGATACGCGCCTCGGGGAATACTCGTTCGAGGAGGCGGTCAAGGTCGTGCATCATCAGCTCCGCCTCGGTACGGATAAGCACGTGCTCGCGGCGAGGATCGCGTCGAACGTCGGCATCGAAAAAAACATACTGCTCCGCATGGTGCCGCGCGTCATCAAGAAGCCGATAATGAGCCTCGCCTACCGCATGGAGGGCGATATGAAGAATACGACGAGCCTGTCGAACCTCGGTCAGGTGACCCTCCCGCCTGAGATGGGGGCGCATATCGCGAGGTTCGATTTCCTGCTTGGCTCGCTCGTCAGGAATCCCGTAAACGCCGCGGCCGTCGGCTACGGCGGGAAAGTCGTTATCAATTTCTCCCGCGTGATCGAGGAGAGCTTCCTCGAAAGGGCGTTCTTCCGCCGCCTCGTGAAGCTGGGCGTGCACGTTTTGATAGAGAGCAATTACAGTTAGGAGTTATTGATTTGCGATCGGTTTCCGGCTCCTAACTCCTAATTCCTCACTCCTAACCGAAATATGATCCGGAGGTATTTGTGTCTTACTGCGTCAACTGCGGCGTCGAGCTTGCCGCTTCCGAAAAAAGATGTCCTTTGTGCGGAGTCGAGGTGATAAACCCCTCCTCTCCCTTCGACCCGACCGCCGCAAGGCCGTATCCCGACCGTCACGAGGCTATCCGCCACCGCGCCATCCGCGTGGTCGCGGCCCGGGTGCTGTCGCTGCTTATGGCGATACCGTTCATACTCGTGCTGCTTCTCGACCTCATAGAGGACGGCTCCATGTCGTGGTCGCTCATACCCGCGGCGTCAATCGCTTTCGCGTTCCTCGCATTCGTGTTCCCCTGCCTTTTCAAGAAGCCGATACTTTGGATGTTCATGATATTCTCCACGCTTGCCGCGGCAGCATACCTTTTCGTGCTTCACATCATTCTGAAGGGCGGATGGTATTACCTCTTCGCTCTTCCCCTTACCGCGATGACCGGCGCGGCGACTATCGGCATATACCTCATGATCCGTTCGAAAAAAGCTTCGCTCCCGTTAAAGCTCATAATAATCCTCCTCATAATAATGGTGTTCGTGCTGCTCGTTCAGCTCGTGACCGAGCTCAACTTCCGCGGCGAGATCAGATTTGACTGGTCGCTCTACGTCGCGGTCAGCTGCGGCATGCTCAGCCTCGTCGTGCTGATAGTCGGCAGGCTGTACAGAAAGAGCGAACGCTTCCGCAAAAAGCTCTTCTTCTGAGCCGCGCGGTTATTGAAAACCCGTAAAAAACAGTATATAATAGTCGGTGTGGGGCCTTTCTTGCGTCCTGCAACCCAAGGTTGA
This sequence comes from Clostridia bacterium, assembly GCA_017614315.1. Taxonomy (GTDB): domain Bacteria; phylum Bacillota; class Clostridia; order Christensenellales; family CAG-138; genus UBA3857. Next base: position 50,850 of record JAGACA010000013.1, read on the forward strand.
CAAAAATTGCGTCAAAATTTATGCATTTGAAAAGCAGAATTGCTGGCGCAACCGAGGGTAAACGGGGTATCATTTGCCCAGAAAAACCAAACGGAAAGGAAACCCGATCATGAATATCGAAATCGCAAACCGTCTTGTAAAGATGCGTAAAGCCCACGGGTATTCGCAGGAAGAGCTTGCCGAAAAGCTCGGTCTCTCCCGCCAGGCGGTATCCAAGTGGGAAAGGGCGGAATCCTCCCCCGACACCGACAACCTTATAATGCTCTCAAGGCTCTACGGAGTATCGCTTGACGAGCTTCTCTCCACCGAGGACGAGATCCCCGAGCCCGAGGTCGTCGAAGAAGAGACCTCCTCCGGCGAAAAGGACAGCGTTCACGTCAGCTTCATTCACGGTATCAACGTCACCGACGAGGACGGCTCGAAAGTGCACATCGGCTGGGACGGCATTCGCGTGAACGATAAGAAGGACGGCGAGAACATCAATATCGGCTCGGCGGACGCGGAGGTCATCGACGACGATCCCGACTGGATCAATTCCTATATAAAGGATATCGAGGTCGACGACAGCGGCGTCACCTTCACCCAGAACGGCGAAAGGATCCACCGCGACTGGAACCGCTTTAAGGGCGGCAAGAAGAGCTTCGTCCACAAGGTAAGATCCGAAAAGACCGGCAAATGGCGCACCACGATCGTGTCCGAGAACGGGCACAAGGTCGTGCTCGACACCAACGACGAGCCCTCGGACGACGTGATCAGCTCCAACGGCGTTACCGTTTCGAAGAGCGTCTCCTCCGGCTTCCCCTATGCGGTGTTCGTGACCGGCGCGTTCCTGCTCCTCGGCTTCCTCAAGCAGTGGTGGCATCCCGCATGGGTGCTGTTCCTCACGATACCGATCTATTACACGATCGTGAACGCCCTTAAAAAGAAGAGGATCGGCGCTCTCGACATAATCGTACCGATAGTCGTCACCGGCGCGTACGTCGCTCTCGGATGGATCTATGGCTTATGGCATCCCCTGTGGCTGATGCTTCTCGCGATCCCCGCTTACTATGCGATCTCCATCGCCGTCCGCAGGAATTGGGGCAAGGGTTCCGCCGCGACGGGCATATACGCCCTTCTCGTTGTCGCCGCTTACATCGCGCTCGGCGTGACCTTCGGCGGCACCGCGTGGACCGTAGGCTGGCTCCTGTTCCTCACCGTCCCGATGTTCGCTTCGATCGTGACCTCCATCAGGAAAAAGTCGTTCAGGCGCTTCCTTACCCACTTCCCCTGGGAGCTCCTCATCGTCGGCGGCTATCTTTTCGTAGGTCTCATGTACGGCGTCTGGCATCCCACCTGGGTCGCCTTCCTCTTCATCCCCGTATGGCGCTGGCTCGTCAGCCTCATGGCCGGCAAGAAGAAGGACTCCTCCGTCGTTATCGACGTGGATTCGGATGACGACGATGACGACGATGACGACGATTGATTGAAAACGGCGATACGTTAATGGCATAAAGGGCGAAAAGCCCTTTATGCTTTTTTTCTTTACATTCAAAGCGGGGCGTGTTATAATTCCGTCGGAGCATTTCCGATCATTGAATACGAGGTACACCGGCTTGAACATTCGCTGAATCGCATCATCACCCATATCCTTTTGACCCGCGCCCTTAATATGGGGCGTTGCGGTTGTGTTTTGATTCGGCGAGGTATTTATGATCCAACTCAATAACGTAAGCATATATCTTATCTCAAACGGGCGGACGCTCGTGGACGGTATTTCGTTTACCCTGAATCCCGGTGACCGCACCGTAATAATCGGCGAGGAGGGCAACGGCAAGTCCACCCTTCTCAAGCTCATCGCAGATCCCGCGCTGATCGCGGATCACGCGGAGTATTCGGGCTCCGTAAACGTCGGAAGGCACCGTATAGGGTATCTGCCGCAGGAGCTGACCGAGCCCGAGCGCGCCATGCCCGTGAAGGAGTATCTCGCCGCGGACGAGGAAAAGCTTTGGCTCGCGGAGAGTCTTGCCGCCGAGACCGGCCTCGATCCCGCGATACTTTACGAGGACCGGCCGATGAAAACGCTTTCGGGCGGCGAGAGGGTGAAGCTCCGGCTCGTGAAGCTTCTGACGGACGAGCCCGACATGCTGCTCCTTGACGAGCCTACCAACGACATCGACCTCGACACGCTCGTGTGGCTCGAGGGCTTCATATGCCGCTTCGACGGCGGCGTGCTGTTCGTTTCGCACGACGAAACGCTGATAGAGAACACGGCGACGGCCGTAATACACCTCGAGCACGTCCATCACAAGAAGGTCGCGCGGCACACCGTCGCGAACGTGCCCTACCGCGAATACATGGCCGACCGCGAACGCGCGCTTTCGCATCAGGCGCAGGTGTCGAAGTTCGAACACGACGAGTTCCGGAAAAAGGAGGCTCGCTGGCGCGAGATATACGAGAAGGTCGATACAGCGCAGCGGAATCTGTCAAGGCGGGATCCCTCGACGGGAAGGCTTTTGAAAAAGAAGATGCACTCCGTGATGAGTCAGGGAAGAAAGCTCGAGAAGGAGAAGGAGGCTCTGACAGAGGCTCCGGTCAGCGAGTGGCAGATAGATCTGGCTCTTCCCGAGGTCTCCATGCCCGGACGCAAGGAGATACTGCGCTTCTCCTGCGAGGGCCTGTTCTCCCCCGACGGCGAAAGGCTGACCGCGGGCTTCCGGCTTAACGTCAACGCCGCCGAGCACGTCGCGATAATCGGCAGGAACGGCGTCGGCAAGACCACGCTCCTGAGGCTGATCGAAAGCGAGCTTAAAAAGAGGCGCGACCTCAAGGTGTTCTATATGCCCCAGAACTATTTCGAGCTCCTCGACGGTTACGGCACGCCCGTAGAGCTGCTCGCGCCGACAGGCGAAAAGGACGCCGTGACGCGGGCAAGGACGTATCTCGGCAGCGTGCGGTTCACGAAGGACGAGGCCGAAAGCCCGATCGAGCGGCTTTCGGGCGGGCAGAAGGCGAAGCTTTTGTTCGTCAAGATGGCGCTCGACGGGTATAACGTGCTTCTGCTCGACGAGCCGACGCGAAATTTCAGCCCGCTGTCGAACCCGGTCATTAGGGGCATGCTCCGCGATTTCGGCGGATGCGTGATCGCCGTGACGCACGACCGCAGGTTCATAAGCGAGGTCTGCGAAAGGGCGGTAAAGCTTACCGAAAACGGGCTCGAGGAGGCAAGTCCCCTCTTCCCCGCCGGTTGACATATCCCGGCATATAAACTATAATATTTCTGCAAAAAATTACGGGAGGTTAATTTATGGAACTGAACGAAGCCAAACAGGCGTTCAAGGAAAGATTAAAGCTTCTGGACGCTTACGATCACGCCATGGGCGTTATGTATTACGACATCGAGACCGCCGCGCCGAAAAACGCAGCCGCGGGCTTCGGCGACACCGTCGCGACGCTTTCCGAGGTCACTTACAAGCTCTCCGTCAATGAAGAGGTCTTCGAGGTGCTCGATTTCCTCACCGCGCACGCCGACGAGCTTGACGAGATCACCCGCCGCGAGGTCGAGGAAGTGCAGAAGGGTCTGCGCCTTCTGAGGAACATCCCCATCGACGAGTGGGTCGAGTATCAGCGCGCGCAGGCGGAGGCCTCGAACGTATGGCACGAGGCCAAGGTCAAGAGCGATTACGCCATGTTTGAGCCGCACCTCAAAAAGCTGGTCGATTTTACCGTGCGTTTCGCGAAGTACGCCGCGCCCGAGATGGACCCCTACGATTACTGGCTCAACGAGTACGAAGAGGGCTTCACGCAGGACGTGCTCGACAAGTATTTCGAGAAGATCAAGGCCGGGCTCGTGCCCCTTATCCATAAGATACAGGAAAAGGAACAGCCCGACGTATCCTTCCTTCACAGGGAATATCCCGTGTGGAAGCAGCGCGAGTTCTCCGATAAGCTGATGGAGATCATGGGCATCGACCGCGACGACTGCGCGATAGGCGAGACCGAGCACCCATTCACCACGGGCTTCAACAAGCACGACGTCCGCATCACCACGCATTATCACGAGGACGCGCTCGAATCGAACATGTATTCCGTCATCCACGAGGGCGGCCACGCGATATACGAGATGGGCAACAGCGACGAGATCTCCGAATCCAACCTTTCGGGCGGCGCCTCCTGCGGCATGCACGAGTCCCAGTCCCGCTTCTATGAGAACCTGATCGGCCGCTCCCGCGCGTTCACCGACCTCGTTTACCCGGTCATAAAGGAGCTCTTCCCCGAACAATTCGCGGACGTCACTCCCGACGCGTTCTACCGCGCCGTCAACCGCGCCGAGCCCTCGCTCATAAGGACGGAGGCGGACGAGCTGACCTATTCGCTCCACGTGCTCATCAGGTACGAGATCGAAAAGAAGCTCCTCCACGGCGAGCTCGACACGAAGGATCTTCCCGCGGAGTGGAACAGGCTCTATAAGGAATACCTCGGCGTGGACGTTCCCAACGACAAGGCCGGCTGCCTGCAGGATTCGCACTGGTCGAGCGGCAGCCTCGGTTACTTCCCGTCGTACTCCCTCGGCTCCGCCTACGGCGCGCAGATACTCGCCGGCATGAAGAAGGAGCTCGACGTGGACAAGCTCGTTTCCGAGGGTAAGATCTCCGTCATCACGGAATGGCTCCGCGAGCACATCCTCAAGTACGGCCAGCTGAAAAAGCCCGCCGAGCTCCTGCGTCTCTCCACCGGCGAGGACTTCGATCCGGATCATTACGTCGAATATCTGAAGGACAAGTTCGGCAAGCTGTACGGAATAGAATAACATGATGAAAACTCCGCCGGAGGCGGAGTTTTTACATCAATTATTCATTATTCAGTATTCATTATTCATTAAAACGGGATCGCTTTCGCGATCCCGTTTTCCCTCAAATTATATTCCTGTAAAGCTCGAGGTATCTTCCCGCGCTGACCTTCCAGTCGTTATCGCAGGCCATAGCCCTCTTTATGAGCGCGTTCCAGTTCTTCTTGTTCATATATGTGTCGAGCGCGAGGTACACGACGTCGCGGAACGAGCTGTATTCCCTGCCCCAGTAGCTGAAGCCGTTGCCCGTCTTTTCATATTGGTTGTACGCGTGAACGGTGTCGGCGAGTCCGCCCGTTTCGCGGACGAGGGGTATGCAGCCGTAGCGGAGCGCGAGGAGCTGCGACAGTCCGCAGGGCTCGAACGCCGAGGGCATCAGGAACACGTCCGCGCCGGCGTAGATCCGCCTTGCGAGCGCGTCGTTCATCTCCGCTCGGAAGGCGAAATTCGGGCTGGCCCAGTCGTAATGTCTGAACGCGCCCTCGTATTTTTCGTCGCCCATGCCGAGCACGACGACCTGCGCGCCGACGGACAGGAGCTCCGGCAGTATGCCGAGCACGAGATCCATGCCCTTCTGGTCGGTGAGGCGGGATATGACCGCGAACAGCGGCTTCTTCTCGTCCTGCTCGAGCCCGAGCTCCTTTATGAGCGCCCTCTTGCAGACCGCCCTGCCGGCCAGGTTCTCGGCGGAGAAGTTCTTCGCTATGTTCTTATCCGTCGCGGGATCGTAGAGCGTATTCGAAATGCCGTTCAGTATGCCGACGAGGTCGCCCGCCCTGTCGCGGAGCACGCAGTCGAGCGTTTCGCCGTATTCGGGGGAGAGTATCTCCCGCGCGTAGGTGGGGCTGACCGTGGTGATCTTGTTCGAGTACATGAGCCCCGCCTTCATCGCGGACGCGCCGCCGCCGTATTCGATCCGGTCGAGGGCGTCCTGCCCCAGCGAGAGCAGATCGTCGACGAGCTCGCGCCTGCCCCAGCCCTGGAACTTAAGGTTGTGGATCGTGAACACGGTGCGGATATTGGAATAATCCGGACGCTTCGCGTACTGATGCACGAGCAGGGGGATGTATCCCGTCTGCCAGTCGTTCGCGTGAATCACGTCGGGCATGAAGTCGAGCCGTTTAAGGCTCTCCATGACGGCCTTGCAGAAGAAGCAGAATCGCTCCGTCTCGAAATCGCCGTAGCCGTAGACGTAATCGCTGCCGAAATAGAACTCGTTGTCGACGAACCAGTACGTCACGCCGTCGAGCACGTATTCGTCCACTCCGAGATACTGATTCCTCCAGCCGAGAGCGATATACGTGTCGAACACATGGCGCATGTTGAACCTGTACTCCTCGGGTATGCGTCTGAATTTGGGGAGTATAACGCGGACTTCGTCGCCGCTGTTAAGCTCCTGTATCGCCTTGGGAAGCGTGCCCGCGACGTCCGCGAGCCCGCCCGTCTTGATGAACGGTACGCATTCGGATGCTGCAAACAGAATTTTCATTGTCATTCGTTGAGGAAGGGGCGTTCATGCCCCTTCCCTCTCCTTGATCAGATTTTTGTGCCCTTCCTGAGCACGACCGGATACAAATCGTGTCCCGAAAGCGTTACGCCGCTGCCGACGATGACGCCCTTGTCGAGTATCACGCAGTTGAGCGAGGCGTTCTCGCCGATCTGGGCGGCCTGCATTATGATGCTGTTTTTGACCACCGCGCCGCGGCCGACCTTGATGCCGCGGAAAATGATGCTGTTTTCGACGGTGCCCTCGATCACGCAGCCGTCGGCGACGATCGAATTGATCGCGCGGCCTTCGCCCACATAGCTTGCGGGGAACTCGTCCTTGACCTTGGTATAGATCGGATGGTCGTGGCTGAACAGATCCCTCGTGACTGCCTTATCGAGAAGCGCCATGTTGTGCTTGTAGTAGGAATTGATCGAGTTGAGCCTCGCGACATATCCCTTGTACTCATAGCCCCTTATGTTCAGCTCTTTTACGTTCCTAAGGAGCACGTCGTTGGTGAAATCGTAAAGCGCGTGCGCGTAGGCGTCCTCGACGAGGTATTCGAGCAGCGTCTTTTCCATGACGAACGCGTCGCAGCTGCAGAAAGTGGTCTCGTTGTCCTTGGGGTTGATGGCGAGATCCGTCACGCGGCCGTTCTCGTCGAACTTAAGGCGAAGATCGTCGTACTGCTCGCTGAAATCGTAATTCTCCTCGGAGTTATACATCACGGTGATGTCCGCGCCGGACTCCTCGTGCTGTTTTATCATGTCGTTGAAGGTGGTGTTGTAGATGGTATGGCTGCCCATCAGCACCACATAGCGCTGGGAGGAGCGCCTGATATAGCCCATGCAGGAGCGGATCGCGTCGACCGTTCCCTTGTAAACGCCGGTATTATCGTGCGTGACGAAGGGCGGGAGTATGAACAGTCCGTCGCGCTTCCTGTGAAGATCCCATTCCTTGCCGCTTTCAAGATGATCCATCAGGGAATGGTAGTTCCTCTGGGCGATTATGCCGACGTTGTAAATGCCCGTATTGACGAGGTTCGACAGCATGAAGTCGATGGAGCGGTATCTGCCGCCGAAGGGCACCGCCGCAACGGAACGGGAGAAGGTCAGCTCGCGGAGCTCCATGCTCGCGTCGCCTGTGTAGATCAGACCGAATGCGTTTTCCATGTGTTACTCCTTTCCGTCACTTTACGATCATGCCGACGGGGATACGCTTTTCTGCGGGCACGGTCACGGTGTTGGCCACGAGAGTGATATCGCCCGTCAGCTTGGTATCGTAATCGCCGTCCTCGGGAAGCCTTTCGTCGCCGATCTTCGCGTTCGGGCCGATGACGGCGCCTTCGCCGATTATCGCCTTTTCGATGACCGCTCCGTCGCCGATCTCGGCATTGGGCATCACTATCGAATCCCTGACAAGGGCGTTTTTGCCGATATGCGCGCCGGTGAAGAGCACGCTCTTTTCGACCGTGCCGTATACGACGCAGCCCTCGGAAACGAGGCAGTCCTTCACCTTGGCGTCGGCGCCGATATAGTGCGGCGGCATGGCGTTCGATTTGGAATAGATCCTCCAGTCCTTATCGGCAAGCTTGAACTCGGGCGTCTTGCCGATGAGATCCATGTTCGCCTCCCAAAGGCTGCCGATCGTTCCTACGTCCTTCCAATAGCCGCTGAAGCTCCACGCGTAGAGCCCCGCGCCGTCCGAAAGGAGCTTCGGGATTATGTTCTTGCCGAAGTCGTGATCGCTCGACTTGTCCGCCTCGTCCGAAACGAGATACGGGCGAAGCGTGCGCCAGTTGAAAATGTAGATGCCCATCGACGCCTTGTTGGACTTGGGGACCTTGGGCTTTTCCTCAAAGTCGATTATCCTGTCGTCCTCGTCGGCGTTCATGATGCCGAAGCGGGAGGCCTCCTCCATCGGCACGGTGAGCACGGCGATGGTCGCGTCGGCCTGCTTCTTTTCGTGGAATTTGAGCATCTTGGAATAGTCCATCTTATAGATATGATCGCCGGAGAGTATGAGCACATACTCCGGATCGTACTGGTCGATGAACTGTATGTTCTGATAGATCGCGTTCGCGGTGCCGCTGTACCACTGTCCCTCGGAGCCCGATACGTACGGGGGCAGCACGAAAACGCCGCCGTTCATTCGGTCAAGATCCCAAGGCTGGCCGGAACCGAGATACGAGTTCAGCGCGAGCGGCTCGTACTGCGTCAAAACGCCGACCGTGTCGATATCGGAGTTTACGCAGTTCGAGAGCGGGAAGTCGATTATCCTGTACTTCCCTCCGAACGGGACCGCGGGCTTCGCCATGCTCTTCGTGAGCACGCCGAGCCTTGAGCCCTGTCCGCCCGCAAGCAGCATGGCGATTATCTTCTTCTTTGGCATTTTCATACCTCCCCTGTTTTTATATCTTCGTCCCCGTGTGCCCGGGGCGTTCTTTACGGTCAGATCCTGTAAAATGCTCCCTCGTAGCCGTACACCGGCAGAAACAGCATGCCGTTCCTGATCGGCGCTTCCGTGCCGACGCGGTTATGGGTGGAGAACACGCAGGGAAGCGAGGTCTTGTCGCCTATCTCGTCCTTGATGGGATCGAGGCTTATGCCGTATTCCCCATGCTCGCCGGGCGTAAAGTTGAATATTGCGATCAGCCCGTCGCCCGTTTTGGGATTGCGCCTCCTGAACGATATGACGGAATGCTCCGTGTCGTTGAGGGCGAGCCACGTGTATCCCTCCCATGCGGAGAAATCATCGTGCAGCGCGGTGTTTTCGCGATAGAAGAAGTTCATCGCCTTGGCGAAGTTCTGCATGGCGCGGTGCTCCCTGTAATCGAGCATGAACCATTCGAGCGAGCGCTTGAAATCCCACTCGCTGTACTGGCCGAACTCGCTGCCCATGAATTCGAGCTTCTTTCCCGGGAAGGCGAAGCGGTACGCGAGGAGGAGCCTCAATTGAGCGAACTGCGCCTCGTAATTGCCGTGCATCCTGCCGATCAGGGAATGCTTGCCGTAAACCACCTCGTCATGCGAGAAGGGCAGTATGTATTTTTCCGAGAAAGCGTACGCCATCGGGAAGGTCAGCTTGTCCTGATGGTATTTCCTGTAAACGCTGTCGTATTCGAAATACGAAAGCGTATCGTTCATGAAGCCCATGTTCCACTTGTAGTCGAACTTCAGACCCTCGTCGCCGGTTACGTGCGGATACGCGCTCGATTCCTCGGCGATCATGACGGCGTTCGTCCTTTCGTGGACGAGCCAGTTAAGATGCTTTAAGAAATTCTCGGCCGCGTAGTTCCTGTTCGAGCCGTCGAAGTTCGGTCTCCATTCGCCCTTGCAGAAATCGAGATAGAGCATGGCGGAGACCGCGTCGACGCGTATGCCGTCTATGCCGTAGTTCTCGATCAGATAGAGGGCGTTCGACATGAGATAGCTTCTTACGAAGGGCTTATCGTAATCGTAAAGCAGCGTTCCCCACAGCGGCATTTCGGCGCGCAGGGGATCGGAGGACTCGAAAAGCGGCGTGCCGTCAAAGAGCCTCAGCCCGCAGTCGTCCTTTACAAAGTGTGCGGGCACCCAGTCGATTATTACGGCAAGTCCCTTCATATGCGCCCTTTCGACAAACATCCTCAGCTCCTGGGGAGTGCCGTAGCGCGCGGTTATCGCGTAAGCGCCGCTGGACTGATATCCCCAGCAGTCGTCCAGAAGATGCTCGGTTATGGGCATGAGCTCTATCGCGGTGTAGCCCATGTCGGCGGCGTAATCGACGAGCGCGGAGGACGCGCCGACGAAGTTGAGCCCCTTTTCCCACGAGCCGAGATGCACCTCGTATATGGATACGGGCTTGTCGTACGCAAGGCGGCGTTCGCCGTCGCACCTGTTCGCGAATTCCGCGTCCCACACGACGCTGGCGCTGCCGGGGCGGAGCTCGTTCCTTACCGAGAACGGGTCGCTCTTAAGCTTCGTCCACGAATCCGCGCCTGTCACGGCGTATTTATACCTCTCGCCGACGTGCACATACCTGCGGGTCTCCCACACGCCGAACTCGGGTATGAAATGCATCTGCTCTCCCTGCCAGCCGTTGAAGTCGCCCGTGAGCCTTACGTTTTTAGCGTTCGGAGCGTAGACGCGGAAAAGCCACTCGTCGCCCCACACGCGGTGGGCGCCGAGCACCCTGTATGCCTCACAGCTCCTGCCCTCAAGGAAGGCGCGAAGCTCGTTTCGCACGGCTTCGCTGTCGATCGTTACGGAAGAATTGCCGGAAAAGCCCATATGGATCACTGCTCCGAATCGTTTTTTGGTCAAGCTGCGTATAAGAAAAATGTGCTATTATACAGCTCCGATTGTATTATAGCACACAAGTTATATATTGTCTACAATTTTACGCTTCGTTTGAGCTCCGGTTTTTTTCGGTCACATCCGCGAGTGCGTCGTCGATGTCACCGAAGAAGTTATCCTCCCCGACCCTGTCGATGAAGCCGGCCTTCTTCATTGCGGAGAGCGGCTGCTGCCTTACGTGCGAGAACACAAGCCTCACGCCCTTTTCGCCGAGCCCGGAGTGGAGCTGTTCGAGGTTGCGCATGGCGGTCGCGTCGAGCGCGTCGACCTTGCCCATGCGGAGTATCACCGTATTCGCGCCGTCCGCCGCGAGGCAGTCGAGTATCTTATCCGAGCCCGCGAAGAACATGGGTCCCGAATATTCGTACACGACCGTGCCCTCGGGGATCTTTTTGGACTTTCGGTCGCCCGAATCCTCGTCCCAGCGTCGGACGCTCGACACCTCGCTCATGCGCTTCATGAACAGCACGAACGCGAGGAGGAGCCCCGCGATTATCGCGACGACAAGGTCGAACACGACTGTCAGCACGAACGTCGCGATCATGACGATTATGTCGCTCTTCGGCGCGGTCTTCAAAATGTGGACGAAATGCCGCCACTCGCTCATGTTGTACGCGACCATGAACAGTATCGCGGCGATTATCGGCATGGGTATGAGCTTCGCGAGCGGCATGAGCGCGACGAGGAACAGAAGGAGCACAACGGCGTGCACCATGCCGCTTACGGGACTGCGGCCGCCGTTTTTGACGTTCGCCGCCGTCCTTGCGATGGCGCCGGTCGCGGGTATGCCGCCGAATATGCCGGAGGCGATATTGCCTATGCCGAGGGCGATCAGCTCCGTATTGGAATTATGCCTGTCGCCAATCATGCCGTCGGATACGACGCAGGAGAGCAGGCTCTCTATCGCGGCGAGTATGGCTATCGTGAACGCGCTCGGCGCGACGGCGACGATAGTGTCGAAGCTTATCGCGGGGAACGACGGCACGGGGAAGCCTGCCTTGATATCGGGATAGAGCGAGCCGATCGTGTTGACCTTGATCGGAGTGAAGCTTACGAGGAGTATGCCCGCGATGACCGCGATTATCGAGGCGGGGATCTTTGAAACGACCTTCGAGAATCCTCCCCTGCCGAGCTTTCCGAGCATCGGGAAGAGTATCAGTATCGCCATGCCGGCCGCGCCGACGATCAGCGCGTGAAGGTTGATCGTGTTTATAGAGAGCGCGACGGCCTTCAGCTTGTCCAGCGTCTCGATGGTCGCCATACCCGCGGGGTACGTCAGCCCGAGGAAATCCTTGATCTGACCTATCGCGATGGTGACCGCTATGCCCGCGGTAAAGCCGACCGTGATGGTCGTCGGGATGTATTTTATGAGCGCGCCTATGCGGAAAACGCCCATGAGTATGAGTATCGCGCCCGCGAGTATCGTCGCGATTATGAGCCCCGAAAGCCCGTGCTGGGCGACGATGCCCGCGACTATCACGGCGAACGCCGCCGTCGGGCCGGAGATATTGACGCGGCTGCCGCCCAGAAGGGCGATCACGAAGCCCGCGACTATCGCCGTGTAAAGCCCCTGCTCCGGCGAAACGCCCGACGCGATCGCGAGCGCGATGGAAAGGGGCAGCGCGATTATCGCGACGATGACGCCCGCGACGATATCGTTTATGAGCATTTGCCCCGAATAGTCCTTAAGACATGAGAAAAGCTTGGGTGAGAATATCTTTCGCCCGGGCCTCTTTCCCTCTTTCGCTTCCATTTTTCACACACCCCCGTTACGCCTTTATGATATCACAGACCGTCCTTTTTTGCAAAGGCTTTGCGGCGATTTCTCAGCATAAGGAGCGCCGCCGTGAGCGCTATGCCGTCGACTATCGGCTGTACCCACATCAAGCCGTAAAGCGGCTCTATCGCGTCCGTCAGGAACAGGAGCGGGACGTCGATCACGCCCTTTCGGAGGATCGAGCAGACGAGCGACGCGGTCACCCTGCCCTCGGCCTGAAATCGTATTATTATCGGATAGCAGACGCTCATAAGCGGCATCGCCACGACCATGCGGCGGAGGAACGCCGCGGCGTAGCCCACGGTCTCTTTATCCTTGATGAAAAACCTCGCGAGCTCAGGCGCGAACGCCTCGTACGCCGCGAGGCATAAGAGCGCGAAGCCCAGCGCGATACCCGTGCCGAGGCGGAAGCATTTTTTGAGTCTATCTTCGTTTCCCGCGGCGTGGTTGTACGCGAGGAGCGGCAGAAGTCCCGTCGCGACGCCTATCGCGAAATTGATCGGGAGCTGATCGAGCTTTTTGGTGATGCCGAGCCCGGCGACGGCCGCCGTCGGGTATTTTGAGACGAATCTCGCCTGCGCGGCTATCGCGACGACGGTCAGAAGGAACTGCGCCGCGGAGGGCAGGCCGGTCTTGAGCACCTCGCCGAGGCGTCCGAGTCCCGGGCGGAGCCTCTTTATCGACAGGCTGAGCACGCTCCCCTTCCTTAAGATGAGGACAAGGAACAAAACCGCCGCGGCGGCGTTCGATACCGCGGTCGCGAGCCCCGCGCCTGCGACGCCCATGCCGAGGAACCGGGGGAGTATGAAAAAGGGGTCGAGTATAATATTCAGTATCCCGCCCGCGGAGAGGCCGAAAGATGCCGCGAACGACGCGCCCTCCGCGCGGACGAGGTTGGACATGAGCATTGAAAGCGCGGTGAAAACGCCGCCGAGCGAGATCGCGGTCAGCGCGTATCCCCTGCAGAACGGGAGCGTTTCCGCCGTCGCGCCGCAGAGCGTGAGCACGGGATCGAGGAATACCGTGTATACGCCGGCGAATACGAGCGAAACGATGAGCCCGAACCAGAACGATACGGCGCTTATGTTTCCCGCCTCGTCGGGCTCCTTCCTGCCGAGCGCGCGGGCGAGAGCCGCCGCGCCGCCTACGCCGAAAAGGTTCGAGATCGCCGTCAGCATTATGAACGACGGATAGACCACCGTTGCCGCGGCGGTCTGTCTGGGATCGTTCAGGAGCCCCACGAACCATGTGTCCGCGAGGTTATAAAGGAGCGCCGTCATCTGCGCCGCTGTCGCGGGGGCGATCTGCTTGAGCACCGCCTTTACCACCGGTTCGTTCTCGAAGGTTTTTGTTCTGTCGGTCATGATTCGATGATATCACAGTCGGACGGCATTTACAACTCCCCGTCCCGGGGGCAGGCCTCGTGACCCGCCCCCCGGTCGTCCGCTTTTTATGCGGGCGAATTATCAGCAGCCGCAGCCGCAGCCGCCGTTATTGTTGTTCTCGCAGCCGCAGTTGCCCATGCCGCCGAGAAGCGCGATGAGTATGATGAGCCACCAGTTGTTGTTGCATCCGCAGTTGTTCTCGCAGCCGCAGCCGTTCGAGAGGAGCAGAAGGACGATTATGATCCACCAGCCGTTCTCGCTGAAATTGCCGCACATACCGTTACACATAAAGCTTTTCCTCCTTAAAAGGGAATATTCGGATACGGTTTTTCGCCGTTCACGATATAATACGCGCGATGCGTGTTTCCGGTGAATAACGCTCCTTTCTTCTTTATCCGCGCGAGTAAAAAATATGGCCGTTTCCGTCGGTTTCATATGGACAAACCGCGTTTTTTGGGGTATAATCAAAAGGTGTTACCAATTCTTTTCCGGAGGGACAAGAGCTTGGAAGAAAATGTGAAAACAACCGCCGCCGGGCGCGTGCCCGCTGTCCGCATGGAGGGCATAACCAAGAGCTTCGGTTCCAAGAAGGCGAACGTCAACGTGGATCTTAACATCTATCACGGCGAGATCCTCTCCCTTCTCGGCGAAAACGGGAGCGGCAAGACCACGCTCATGAACATGCTTTCGGGCATTTATTTCCCCGACAGCGGTTCCATTTTCGTGGACGGCAGACCCGTTTCGATCAAGTCGCCCAAGGACGCTTTCGATCTTCATATAGGTATGATCCACCAGCATTTCAAGCTGGTCAACGTGCTCACCGCCGCCGAGAACGTCATCCTCGGCCTTAAGGAGGGCTTCGTTCTCAATCTCAAAAAAGTCCGCACGGAGGTCAAAAAGATCTGCGACAGATACGGCTTCGACGTCGATCCCGACAAGAAGGTCTACGATATGTCCGTATCCGAAAAGCAGACGCTCGAGATCATAAAGGTGCTTTACCGCGGCGCGGACATACTGATACTCGACGAGCCGACGGCCGTTCTGACCCCGCAGGAGACCACGAGGCTTTTCGAGGTCATGCGGAACATGAAAAAGGACGGCAAGAGCATAGTCATAATCACCCACAAGCTGCACGAGGTCATGGAGATATCCGACCGAGTCGCCGTCCTAAGAAAGGGCGAATATGTCGGCGATATAATGACGGCCGATACCGACCCGCAGGAGCTCACCGACATGATGATGGGCAGGGCGGTAACGCTGAATATCGAGCGCTCCGAGCCGAAGAACATCAGAAAATGCCTTGAGGTAAGGCATCTTTCCGTCATCGACGCCGACGGCGTGAAGAAGCTCGACGACGTCAGCTTCGACGCGAACGGCGGGGAGCTTCTGGGCATCGCCGGCATTTCCGGCAGCGGCCAGAAGGAGCTCCTCGAGGTCATAGCGGGACTGCAGCCCGCGGTCGGCGGAAGCTCCGTCGTCTATACCGATATGGACGGCAAAACGTCCACCCTCCTCGGCCGCACGCCGATGGAGATAAAAAAGCTGGGCGTGCACCTCGCGTTCGTTCCCGAGGACAGGCTCGGCATGGGTCTCGTCGGGAATATGGACATTGCCGACAATATGCTGCTCCGCACATATCAGGACGGCGGCGGCGTGTTCGTAGATATGAAGAAGTCGAGGAAGCTCGCAGAGGAGATCGTTCAGGAATTCGACGTCGTCACCCCGGGCATCACGACCGAGGTCAGGAAGCTTTCGGGCGGCAACGTTCAGAAGATACTCGTCGGCCGCGAGATAGCAGGCAACCCGTCGCTCCTCATGAGCGCGTACGCCGTGCGCGGCCTTGACATAAACACCTCCTACACCATCTACCGTCTTATGAACGAGCAGAAGCAGCGCGGCGCGGCGGTCATATACGTCGGCGAGGATCTTGACGTGCTCCTCGAGCTCTGCGACAGGATACTGGTGCTCTGCGCCGGCCGCGTGAGCGGCATAGTCGACGGGCGCACCGTGACGAAGGAAGATGTGGGACTTATGATGACTCGTTTGCCCGAGGCGGAGGAAGCAAAATGATCCACATATCAAAGCGTGCCGATTTCACGTTGTTCAAGGGCAGGGCCGAATGGCTGAACCGCTATGTCGGCTGGGGCATAAGGCTCTTCGCCGTGTTCCTCTCGCTCGTCGTCAGCGGACTTCTCATATTCTTCGTTACGAAGCTCAATCCTGTCAAGGTCTACGGCGCCATGATCGACGGCGTTTTCGGCACCCCGCGGCTCACCTGGGCGTGGGTGCGCGACTTTACGCTGCTCCTCCTCATCGCGGTCGGCCTCGCCCCCGCGTTCAAGATGCGCTTCTGGAACATCGGCGCAGAGGGACAGGTGCTGGTCGGCGGCATTGTCGCCGCGGCGTTCATGATACACCTGGGCAGCGCGGGCATACCCGCCGCGATACTGATAATAATGATGGCGTTCGCATCCATGGCGGCGGGCGCGGCGTGGGGCGTGATCCCCGCACTGTTCAAGGCGAAATGGAACACCAACGAGACGCTGTTTACGCTGATGATGAACTACATCGCGATACAGCTGACCTCCTTCCTCGTTCCCAAATGGGAGCATCCGAAGGGCTCGAACTCCGTCGGCATAATCAACCCCGACTCCAACGTCGGCTGGTTCCCCAAGCTGTTTGAGAAGCCGATCTCCGGCATGACGCAGGGCGCGCCCATGACGCGGTTCCTGACCGCGGGCGAGTCGGTCTACCTTAACGTGCTGATCGTCGCCGCGGTGGTCCTGTTCATGTTCTTCTATCTTAAAAAGAGCAAGCACGGCTATGAGATCGCCGTCGTCGGGCAGAGCGAGAACACCGCGAGATACGCCGCGATGAACGTAAAGAAGATAATCATCCGCTCAATGACGCTTTCCGGCGCGCTGTGCGGACTTGCGGGCTTCATGGCGGTCTCAGGCATCGACCACACGATATCGACCGGCACGGCGGGCGGCCGCGGCTTCACCGCGATAATCGTCGCGTGGCTCGCGAAGTTCAACCCGTTCATAATGATCCTGATATCGGGGCTCCTGGTGTTCCTCGAAAAGGGCTCCATTTCGATCGCCTCCGAGTTCGGCCTTTCGAAGGACGTTTCGCAGATAATCACCGGCATAATACTGTTCTTTATACTCGGCAGCGAATTCTTCATAAATTACGAGATCAAATTCGCCCGCAGGGCGAGGAAGGAGGCGTGAACCGTGGGCACTTTCTTCGAAAAGATGATCACACTCTTGACCAGCGCGGTCGCCTTCGGCACCGTGGTCATGTACGGGAGCCTCGGCGAGATACTTACGGAAAAATCCGGGCATCTCAACCTCGGCGTTCCCGGCATTATGTACATGGGCGGAATCGGCGGCCTTCTCGGCTCGTTCTTCTATGAGATGTACGCGCCCTCGCCCGATCCCGCGGTGTGCTTGCTGATCGCGATCATGGCGGCGCTCGCCTGCTCCGTGCTGGGCGGCCTCATATACAGCTTCCTTACGGTTACGCTCCGCGCGAACCAGAACGTCACCGGCCTTACGCTCACGATATTCGGCTCTGGGCTTGCGAACTTCTTCGGCGGCAGCCTGAACAAGCTTGCGGGCGGCGTCGGTCAGATATCCGTCGCCGTCACCTCCGGCGCCGTGCGTTCGACGCAGCCGCTTACCGACAAGCTCGTGCTCGCGCTCTCGTCGAGCGGCTCCGGCTTCGTCCGTGCGCTCGGCTCCGTCATGGACGTGCTCGACAGGCTGGTGTTCAGTTACGGCTTCATGGTCTATCTCGCGCTCGTCATCGCAGTGCTGATGAGCCTTTTCATGAACAGGACGAGCAAGGGTCTTAACCTCCGCGCCGTGGGCGAGGATCCCGCGACGGCGGATGCGGCGGGCATCAACGTAACGCGGTACAAATACCTTTCCACCTGTATTGGCGCGGCGATATCCGGCCTCGGCGGGCTCTACTACGTAATGGACTACACCAAGGGCACCTGGGCCAACGACGGCTCGATCGAGGCGCTCGGCTGGCTCGCCGTCGCGCTCGTCATATTCGCGACGTGGAAGCCCTTACGATCCATATGGGGCGCGTACCTGTTCGGCGCGCTGTACTGGCTGTACAACTACATCCCGGGCTTGAGCCGCAGCTCGCAGGAGATCTTCAAAATGCTCCCCTACGTCGTCACGATAGTCGTGCTCATAACCGTATCCCTCCGCCACAAAAGGGAGGATCAGCCCCCGACTTCGCTCGGCATATCGTACTTCCGCGAGGACAGGTAGGCGGCAAAACGCTTTTAACGGAAAAGGGACCTTCTTCAAAAAGAAGCTCCCTTTTGTTTATGGATCCATGTGTCAGCTTTCCTTTGCGGGATCAGGAATCGGCAATGCGGGCTGTACCGCATAGGAAGAGAAGCCTCTCGCATCAGAAAGGCCGCGGCGATTTCCGCCGTGTTCAACGGTATCAACGCTTACAACGCGGTAAAGATCAGAAAAAGCTTTGATCGACAGGCGTCTGTCCTATTGAGGATCGCAAACGCGGTCCGCTTTTTTGTTTGTCTTTTTGCTTGAATTCTCCTTCATATAATGATATTATTGTATTTGAGCAAATATCGTTTTGAGGTGGAAATGAACGTACTTATCGAGATCATCAAGAGCATCGTCCTCGGCCTCGTTCAGGGGTTCGGGGAGTTCCTTCCCATATCCTCGTCCGGCCATCTCGTGCTGACCGAGAGGCTCTTCGGCATCGGCGAGGGAGGTCAGCTCATGACCGTGCTCCTGCACGTCGCGACGCTTGCGGCGGTTGTCATCGTGTATTGGGAGCAGGTATGGGAGATAATCAAAAAGCCCATCCAGTGGAAAACGCTCTGGCTTTTGGTGGCGACCGCCGTCACCGCGGCTATGGCGATCGCCTTCAAGAAATTTTTCGATATCGCGAACGACGGCGATTACCTCTGGATCTGCTTCATAATCACTTCCGTGATACTCGTCATCGGCGAGCTTTTAAGGAAGAACCGCCCGCAGGAGCTTCGCCTTAAGGACATGAAATGGTGGCACGCCGTCGTGATCGGCGCGATACAGGGCGTGGCGGTGCTCCCCGGCATTTCCCGCTCCGGCTCGACCATAACGGGCGCTTCGGTCTGCGGATTCAAGAAAAAGGACGCGGCAGAGTTCTCGTTCCTGCTCTCGATACCCGCGATACTCGGAGGGCTCGTTCTGGAGCTTCCCGACCTCATTAGGGAGGGCACGGGCGATTTCACCTGGTACGGGATACTCATCGCCATGTCGGTCGCCGGCGTTTCCGGCTATTTCGCGGTAAGGTTCATGATAAGGCTCATCACCAAAAAGAACCTCTGGCCCTTCGCGGTCTACACCGCCGCGCTCGGCATATTCCTCATGCTGAACCAATACGTTTTCTGCCTCTTCTGATACCCCGAAAGGATACCCCATGGATAAGAGCTCCGATACCAAAGCCCCCTTCAATCCCTATAATAAGAAATTCGATCCGAAGCACGATATCGTGACGCTTATTATGATCACCGTCGTATGCTTCCTTCACTGCTGCGTCATAACGTATTTTTACGAGCCGAACCATTTCCTCTCGGGCGGTGTGACCGGCCTTTCGCTGTTGTTCAATTACCTGTGGAAGATCCCGAAGTGGATCGTCCTCATTGGCCTCAACATCCCCATCGCGCTGTTCGGCATCAAGTACGCAAGCCTTAAGTTCAGCCTGTTCAGCCTTTACGCGACCGTGTGCTATTCTGCCATGTTCGAGATACCCGTAATGGACATGATAAGGAGCCTCCCGTCGCTCGGCGAAAACAACGCTCTGCTTTCCGCGATGGTCGGCTCCGCGATAATCGGCGTGACCTGCGCGCCGGTCGTAAAGCGCGGCGCTTCCCTCGGCGGTATAGACATAATAACCGTCGTTCTGAACCACAAGCTGTCGATACCCGCCGGCTCGTTCAACATCGTTTTCAACCTCGTTATAATGAGCTTCCTTATCCCCTCCTACGGCGTGGAGGTCGCGCTTCTGTCGATGGTCGCTATGTTCATCAGCAACATGGCGTACAATTTCGCCATGCGCGGCGTCAACCGCAATATGTCCGTGTTCATAATTAGCGAGGAATGGGACGAGATTGCGCCGCAGGTGCTTAAGGAGATGGGGCGCGGCGTCACGTACATCCACGCGGAGGGCGCGTACACCGGTCAGCCGAGGAAGCTCGTTTACTGCATCGTCAAGGCGACGGAGCTCGCAAAGCTCAAGTCCATAATCAAATCCCACGATCCCAAGGCGCTGTTCTCCATAATCGAGACGCAGGAGGTCACGGGACGCGGCTTCGGCGCCATCAACTGATCAAAAAACGATAACATAATCTGTTTCAGGAGGACGCATATGAACAAAACCGTTGAAGCCATCATCGAACGCGACCGCGACAAGCTCGTCGAGTCCCTTCGCGAAAGCATCCGCATACCCTCGACCGAGGGCGCTCCCGAGCCCGGCGCGCCTTTCGGCAAGGCAGTACGCGAGGCGCTCGATCACGCCCTTGAGACCGGCAGAAAGTTCGGCCTCAAATGCGAAAACATGGAGGGCTACGTCGGCACGATAGAGTACGGCGAGGGCGAGGAGATGGTCGGCGTTATCTGCCATCTTGACGTCGTTCCGGAGGGCACGGGCTGGAAGCATCCTCCCTACGGCGCGGTGGTCGAAGACGGAATGATTTGGGGCCGCGGCACCCTTGACGACAAGGGTCCGGCGTTCGCCGCGATATACGCCCTTGCCGCGATCAGAGAGGCGGGCGTCCCCCTCAGGCGCCGCATTCGCGTGATTCTCGGCACAAACGAGGAGACCGGCTGGGGCTGCATGAAGTATTACCGAGAGCACGGCGAAGCGCCGACGCTCGGCTTCACCCCCGACGGGAACTATCCTGTCGTCTGCTCCGAAAAGGGCATACTGCACACCGCTTTTGAAAAGAGGTTCTCAAGCGGCATACGCATCAAGGCCGGCACCCGTCCGAACGTCGTCGCGGGACGCACGGAGATATTCGTCCCCGTGAAAGCCGAGAGGGTCGATGAGGCGATCAAGAAAGCGGGTCTCACCGACTTCGGCTATGAGGTCGCTCCCGCGGAGAACGGAACGGAGCTCGTGATAAAGGGCGTAGACGCCCACGCCTCCCTTCCCGAGGACGGAAAGAACAGCATGCAGGCCGCTTTCGCCGTGCTCGATCTTTTGGGCCTCCCCGGCGAGGACGGAAAAATGATATCCGTCATACACAAGGCTCTCGGCATGGATATGCACGGCGAGAGCATGGGGCTCGATATAACCGATCCTTCCGGCCGTCTCACGCTGAATCCCGGCGTGATCGAGTGGAACGAGAACGGCATAGTCAAATTCATGATCGACGTACGCCATCCGACCTCGCTTTCGAAGGACGAGGTCAAGGAAAAGCAGATCGCCGCTCTGGGCATGACCCTCGTTCACGAGCACGCGCAGGACGGGCTTTACGTTCCCGAGGATTCCGAGCTCGTGTCGAAACTCATGGCTGTTTACGAGGAGCGCACCGGCGAACACCTTGAGGCGCTCCGCATAGGCGGAGGCACTTATGCCCGCGCCTTTAAGAACGTCGTCGCGTTCGGCCCCGAGATCGCAGGTCACCCCGCGCAGATCCATATGCCGAACGAAGCGATCTCCGTCGAAGACCTTATGTTCGACGCGCATGTCATCGCCGACGCGATGATCGCGCTCGCAGAGTGATCCAAAAAAGGGAGGCCTCGCGCCTCCCGATTTAATAATAAAAGAAAGGATAAAGCTATGTTCTGTCCCAAATGCGGCAAGAATAATCCCGCCGACGCAGCATTCTGCGAAAACTGCGGAAGTCCGCTTTCTGCCCCGTCCCCCGCTCCCGTACCGCCCGCGGCGGCTCCGGCGGCTCCATCTCCCGAGGCCCCTGTCAAGAAGCGCTGGCCGGTGATACTCCCCATATTGTTCGGCCTGGCGTTAATGATCGAGATCTATTTCATGATCGACTTCTTCGCCTTCCTCCGCGAGTACAGCGCCTCGAACTCCTCGATGCTGATGATTATCATCACTTGGTGCGGTACGCTCCTCACCGTCGCGCTCGCGCTCCTTATGTTCATACTGCCGACGAGGAAAACGCCCATACTTACCGCGATACCGCGCATACTGACCCTTTCGCTGTCAGTGCTGTCGATCGTGACCGCGGCAGTAAACAGGACGCTTGACAGCAACTCCGTCCCGGTGATGGCCATGGGTATGATCGCAGTCGTGTTCTACATCATCGACGCCGCCGCAAGGCCGAGAAGCAAGGTGCTCGCGATATTCCACGCGATATTCTGCGGCATGTCGATAGTCGGCTCGTTCATCAATCTTTCGAATCTTTACAGCGTGACCTTCGGCGGGGTGCTCGACACGGTCGAGGCAGTGCTGATCAACGTCGGCTTCATTATCGCCCTGTTCCTGATGGTAAGACGCCCGAAGAAACAAAAAGCCTGAACACAACCGCAAAAAACTCCTCCGTATAAGCGGAGGAGTTTTTTTGAACCTTGTTTATCAGTTGCCGTCGGTGAGCTCGGTGATGCCGTCGATCCTCAATTCGAAGTAAGGAGCGGAACGGAACTCGGACTCATGGAAGTAACCGTCCTTGATGGCCTCGTAGTCCTGACCCTGATAGAGAACGGCGGTGAAGTCGGCGTTCGGGGTCGAGGAGTTGAAGGTGTAGGTGGTGAGGTGCTGACCTTCTACGGTGAAGGTGGATACGTCGAAGACGTGGAGGGTGCCGGCCTTGATGGCGGCGATGACCTCGGCGACCTTCTCGGCGGTGCCGGCGGCACAGGAGGTGCCCAGAGCGGAGATCATGACGCCGTCGGTGTTGTAATCAACGGTGTAGTCATGCTTCATCTCTTTACCCTCGAGGAAGTCCTTGAGGATGTTGGTGAAGAGAACGCCCCAGTTGTTCTGAGCGGAGGTCAGAGCGGCGGTGGGAGCGACCTTGAGCATGTCGATGTTGTAACCGACGGAGTAAGCTACCTTGCCCTCCTTGAGAGCGGCCTCAACGGCAGAGGGAGCGCCGGTGGAGTCGGCATGCTGACCGATGATGACGCAGCCGCGCGCCATGAGCGCCTTGGCGGCCTCGTTCTCCTTGTTCAGATCGAACCAGGAGTTGGTGTAGAGAACGTCCATATGAGCCTCGGCAACGATGGAGCGGATCCCGAGGAAGAACGCGGTGTAGCCGGAAACGACCTCGGCATAGGGGAAAGCGCCTACGTAGCCGATATAGGGATCGGTAACGGAGCCCGCGTCCATGAGCTCCTTGAGCTTCATGCCGGCGACGACACCGGAGACGTAGCGAGATTCAAAGGTGTAGGGGAAGAAGTTGACGACGTTCTTCAGACCGCAGACAGCGGCGGTATCGCCGGTAGCGGGGCAGAAGACGATGTCGGGATACTCCTGAGCGGCCTGTACCATGAAGGCCTGATGGGCATAGCTGTTCGAGAAGATGATCTTGCAGCCCTTCTCGGCAAGCTCGCAGGCGGCGTCATAGCACTTCGCGTTTTCGGGGATATTGTACTTCCAGATGACCTGGTCGTCCTTGATGCCGCAGTTGGCCATGGCGGCCTTGAAGCCTTCCATGTGGGCCGCGGTGTAGCCCTCGTTCTCGTCGCCGACAAGGATGATGCCGATCTTGAGATCGTTAGAGGGCTTCGGATCGTCGGTCTTGCAGGCGGCAAGGGCAACGACCATCATGAGGCAGAGGGCGATAGCCAGAAACTTTTTCATTTTGTTCCTCCAATTGAATTTATGTTGTGAGAATTCGCTTTCCCTCAATGAGAAAAAACTCATTGGTATTACCTTTGCATTGTATTCCAACGCGCGCAAATTGTCAATAGCATAGAATAATATAATTCTTTTTGTTATTGTTAATGCCGTGTTCAGGTGTTATAATTCATCCCGCAAGCGACGGGAAAGGAGGTGCTTTTCATGCCTGTTAAAGCTTCGGACGGGCTTGTTTCGCGCTCCCCCGTCCTCTCGTTCATCATCGCCTTTGCGCGGAAGAACACGGTGATGCTGATCGCGCTCGCCGCCGCCGCCGTGACCGCCTTTTTCGTGCCGCCCGACAGGGAATACCTCGGGTATTTCGACCTTCGCACGCTAACCTGTCTTTTCTGTGTGCTCGCAGTGGTCGGCGCGCTTCGCAACATCCGCTTCTTTTCGATACTCGCCCGCCGCGTCGTGCAGGTGTTCCGCACGGCGAAGCTCTGCACGCTCGCCCTCGTTTACATAACCTTCATAGGCTCGATGCTCATCGCGAACGACATGGCGCTCCTTACGTTCCTGCCGCTCGGCTATTTCGTGCTCTCCGCGACGCACAAGGAAAAGCACATGGCGTTCACGTTCGTTATGCAGAACATCGCGGCGAATTTAGGCGGCATGCTGACGCCCTTCGGCAACCCGCAGAACCTTTATCTTTACTCCAAGTTCGGCATACCGACCGGCGAGTTCGTGAGGATAATGCTTCCTCCGTTCCTCGTCGCCGTCGGGCTGATCACCGTATGCTGTCTTTTCGTCAAAAACGAGCCCATGGAGGTCCCCGACGAGCCGGTGAAGCTGCCCCCCGTGAGGACGGCGATCTACCTTGCGGCGTTCGCGCTCTCGATCGGCATAGTCTTCCGCGGCATACCGTATTGGATAGGGCTTATAGTGATACCGATACTGCTCCTCGTCATGGACAGGCGCGCGCTCCTCGGCGTGGATTATCCGCTTTTGTTCACATTCGTTTTCTTCTTTATTTTCTCGGGCAACATGTCGAGGATCCCCGCCGTGAGCAGCCTCTTTTCGGGTCTTCTCGAAAAGAACACTCTCGTCGTGAGCGTGCTCTCCTGCCAAGTCATATCAAACGTCCCCTCGGCGATACTGCTTTCGCAGTTCACCCAAAACTACGCCGACCTCCTCGTCGGCGTGAACATCGGCGGCACGGGCACGCTGATCGCCTCGCTCGCGTCGCTCATCACCTTCCGCGAGTACTGCTATCACAACCCGGATAAGAAGCTTTACTATTTCGGAGTGTTCTCCGCGTTCAACTTCGCTTTCCTCGGGATACTGCTCGCGTTCATGCTGCTTATAAAGCTGATCTGATAGGGTTTTTCTGCAAAGAAAAAGGCTTGTTTTGCAAGCCTTTTTTGTATTAACTCCTTGAACATTTTTCCGCGTCGACCGCGAGCACGAACATGAGCGCCATCAAAGCGTCGTTCGGGTCGTACACCTCGATCGAGTAGGTATCCGTCCAGTGGAACAGCTCCTTCGAGACGCTCGCGGCGACGTTCCCGTCGGGATCTTTTATCTCGTAATCCCATTCGAGGAAATTGCCTGAGGCCTCCCAGCCGTTGAACGAGAGATCGTAGACCGGCCTGAATATCGAAAACAGCCTGCGCTTTATGACGCCGATCGGCTCTTCGCCTATCGAAAGCTCGAACGTCGGGGAGAGGGTAAGCACCTTCTCCTTTACGGTGCCGAGGTAATACCCGGCGGCGTCGTACACGTTCAGCTTATGTCCCCAGGAGAGCTGTCCCTTGACGGTAAAGAGCGTATTTCCCTCCTCGTCGAATATGTCATAGCTGTCGAACCAGGAGAAAAAGCGCTGTTTGAAAAGCATCTTCATAACAGATCGCCGCGTTTTTTGCAAAGGCGCACGCTCACGCCTTGGTCGTCTCGGACTTGGGTCGTCCGAGGAGCTCCGACCAGACCACGCCCTGTGCGAGCGGCGGGAGCTTCGAGATCCTCTCCATGGCGCGCTTCGCGTTCTCGGCGGCGAGCTTTTCGCGGGCGATCCTGTCGTCCTCGTCGGCGAGCCTGCTGCCGAGCTTGCCCGCTACCGCGGCAGGTCTGTCGGGCGAGAACTTGGTTACGCCCTCGTGATAGCCGTCGTGGATGGAGCCGCCTCCGCAGTCGTCCTCTTCGCGGTCGATAACGGGTCTCGATTCCTTCACGAGCGTCTGACGCTCGAGCCTCGAGCGGTCGCGGCCGTCGTCTGTGTTTCTCTTGAGCTCCTGCTGCTTCGCGGCGGCGTTCCGGGCGTTGACGCTGCCCGCCGCGTCCTCAAGCGCGCGCTTCCTCGCAAGATCCCTCTGCTGGGCGGCGCGCTTCGCGGCCTCGGCCTTGCTCTTGGCCGAGATAACACTGATCACGACGCCCGCGACGATCGCCAGTATTATAATAGGGTAAGGCATATCGTACCTCCTGTATCAAAAGGAAGCCATCTCCCGGCGGGAGGAGTATCCCGCCGGGAAGCGTACGGAAGTTACTGCTGCTCGGTGGCGGTGGTCTTGCCGATGGCTTCGCGCATGTCGGTGTCCGCGATCATGTTCTTCATGCGATAGTAGTCCATGATGCCGAGGTTGCCGTTCCTGAAGGCTTCTGCCATCGCCTTCGGGACTTCCGCTTCCGCCTCGACGACGCGGGCGCGCATGCCCTGGACCTCCGCCTTGTTCTCCTGCTCCTGAGCTATAGCCATTGCCCTGCGCTCCTCGGCCTTTGCCTGAGCGACGCGTTTATCGGCCTCGGCCTGGTCGGCCTGCAGCTTCGCGCCTACGTTCACGCCGACGTCTACGTCCGCGATATCGATGGAGAGAATCTCAAAAGCGGTGCCCGCGTCAAGACCCTTGCCGAGAACGGTCTGAGAGATAAGATCGGGGTTCTCGAGAACGTCCTTATGCGAGAGGGACGAACCGATGGTGGTGACTATGCCCTCGCCTACGCGGGCGATGATCGTCTCTTCGCCGGCGCCGCCGACCAGGCGGTCGATATTGGCGCGGACGGTGACCTTTGCCTTTGCGCGGAGCTCGATGCCGTCCTTCGCGATCGCGGCGATGACGGGCGTCTCGATGACGCGGGGATTGACGCTCATCTGCACGGCGGTGAGAACGTCACGACCGGCAAGGTCGATGGCGCAGGCCTTCTCGAAATCGAGGGGGATGCCCGCGCGCTGGGCGGCGATAAGAGCATTCGCGACGCGGTCTACGTTACCGCCTGCCAGGTAGTGCGCTTCCATCTTATTTATGGAGAGCGTAAGTCCCGCCTTGGTCGTCTTGATGAGGGGGTTTATGATCCTTGCGGGACGGACCTTCCTTATCTTCATGCCGACGAGGGTGAACAGACCCACGCGCACGCCGGAAGCCGCGGCGGAGATCCACAGACCGAGAGGTATGAACGAGAAGAAGATGATGATGAAGCAGATGACCGCGATGATTATCGCGACCAGCATACCGACGTTCATGCCGTTTCCGGCAAGCAGAACGAGGTCGTTGAACATAAGACTTATCTCCTTTTAGATATTTTTATAAAATTCAGCCGATCATGTCAAAGAGCTTGATCAGCAGATATATCAATCCGATGAACAGGGGTATGCCGACGGCGAGCCATATCCAGTCGCGCCTTACGCGGCGCTTGTCCGCCTCTCCCTCCGCGATCTCGTTCGCCTTCGCAGCTTCATACGAGACCCCGCACTTGGGACAAGCGGCGGCCTGGCTCGAATAGAATATCCGGCAGTTCCTGCAGTACTTCATACGCGTTTTACCAGCACCTTCATGCCGTCGACGGACACGACCTCGACCTCGGCGTCCTTATCGATGAACTCGGCCTCGGAGGAAACATCCATCCGCTTGCCGTCGATCACGGCTATCCCCGCGGGACGCAGCGCCGTAACGGCGGTGCCCCTCATGCCGATGAGCTTCTTGGTCTCCTCGCCCGTGCGGGTGGTGGAATCCGCGTCGATCGCGGTGTTCAGCACCACGGGCGACCGACTGAGCTTGCCCTTCAATGCCGACCGGAATATCACCGCAGCGATCACCGCGAGCAGAGCGACGATTATAAGAAGCGAGAACATTGCTGCGGGCAGAGAATAGGATCCGATGACAAGTCCCGCGATCAGCGCGATACCGCCCGAAATGCCCGCTGCGCCGAAGCCCGGTATGAGCATCTCGATCACAATAAGTATCATGCCGATAACCACGAGAACTATACCGCCGATATTGTCTGCCCAGCCCTGAGCCCAATCGGCGAAGAATCCCGTTGATAGAACCAAAGGAAACATTGCGATTACCGTCCTTTCCTGACTTCGTATATATTTTATGCGATTTTCGGGACGCTTTCAATAAAAACAAGGTAAAGAATTGTAAAGAATGTGTAAAGTATCGTCCGCCGCGGCGCTTCCTTATAATATTCCATATTTCTCTCTCACGGAGCGACCATGCTTTTTCGCACCGGGAGCTATACTTTCACCGTGGGCGATGCCCGCGGGAGGAGCGTCGGAAAATGTACCTTGAGCTTTTTCTCATCGACGATCTTCTCCTGAACCTCCTTATTCTGCGGCTGGCGGCGGCTTTCGTTTCGGTACGCCCCCCACTATACCGGATCGCACTCGTATCGCTCGCATCGTCGGGCGTGTCCGCCGCTGCCGCATACCTTCTTCCCGTTTTGAGGTCGCCCTTCCTCCGGCTGCCCCTGCTCGCCCTCATGGCGCTGGGGCTCCCGGGAAGGAGCCTCCGGGCGTTCCTGATAAACGCGGCGGCGGTGCTGACCGCCACCTTCACGGCGGGCGGCTGCGCTCTTGCCGTGGCGTACCTTTCGGGAGGAGGCGTGAAGGACGGCTTCATCTCTGGCGGGGTGAGCCTGCGGGCGTTCCTTTCGGCGGCGCTCGCGGTGTCCTTTCTTCCGAGAGCCGTCCGGAGCATACTCAGACGCCGCGTGAGGAACGGGAATTCGGCAAAGGTCGTGCTGCTTCACGACGGGATCCCCCGCCGCTTCGACGCGCTGATCGACACGGGGAATTCGCTGTTCGAGCCCGTAACGGGTCTGCCCGTCGCGGTGATACGCTGCCGCGCGCTCAAGCCCTACGCGCGCCTGCCCATACCCGTCGCGACCGCCGCGGGAAGAACGGTGCTTTTCGGGTTCAGACCCGACAGGATAAGCGTAAACGGCAGGGAGACCGCGTGCATAGTCGCCGTCACAGACGAAAAAACCGGCGCGGAGGCCATTGTCCCGCCGGAGCTTGTAAAGGATATGATCGATTGATACCCGAACGGATACTTAAACTGCTTCTGAAAGCTTATCTTCGCCTGCCGAAGGGTTTGACGGGCGGAGAGCTTGAATACCTCGGCGCGGGCGAATCCCTCCCGCCCCCGCTTTCGAAGGAGGAGGAAGCGGCGGCGCTCGCCCGCCTCGCCGGGGGAGACGAGAACGCGAAGACTCTTCTTATCGAACACAATCTTCGCCTCGTCGTCTATATCGCGCGCCGGTTCGAGAACACCGGCGCGGGGATCGAGGACCTTATCTCGATAGGCGCGATCGGGCTCATCAAGGCGGTGAACACGTTCAGCGCCGACCGCAGCATAAAGCTCGCCACCTACGCGAGCCGCTGTATCGAGAACGAGATACTGATGTATCTTCGGAAAGCAAACCGCCTCCGCCTTGAGGTCTCGCTCGACGAACCCCTGAACGTCGATTGGGACGGCAACGAACTTTTGCTTTCCGACGTCCTCGGCACGGAGGACGATCTCGTATCGAAGGATCTCGAGAGCGAGATCGAACGCGAGCTGCTTTCCGAGGCGATGTCGCGGCTGGGTCCGCGCGAGCGCGAGATAGTCGAGCTCCGCTACGGGATACGCGACGGACGCGAATACACCCAGAAGCAGGTCGCGGACATACTCGGGATATCTCAGAGCTATATCTCCCGCCTCGAGAAGCGCATAATGGTGAAGCTTTATAAGGAAATGCAGGCGATGGAATAAAACTCCGCTGTGCGGAGATTTATTAATTCAACAGCTTCCTTAACAGGTACGCCTGCGCGCAGGCGGGAAGCGCGGAGAAGAGTTTGAGCTTTAATGAATTGTTGATGAAATATCTGAACCGCGGACGCTTCTTTTCGGCGATCTTCACAAGGAATCCGGCGAGCTTTTCGGGCGGCTTCGGCTTACCCGTGTTTGACACGACTATGCCGCGGAAGCGTTCCGTGACGCCGGGATAGAGCTTCGTTTTCTTTCCCATTGCGTCCATCGCCCTTATCGCGCCCTTCGTCATGCCGTCGCCGAATGCGCCGGGATAGACGGTGATAACTCGCACGCCGATGAGGCCGAGCTCCATCGCAAGCGAATGCGCGTACCCGTCGAGCGCGCGCTTCGTCACGGTATAAACGCCGTTGAAAGGCAGAGGGTCGAGCGGCGCGAGCTCGCTCGCGGTAATGATTATCCTGCCGTTCCCCCTTCTTACGAGCGGCAAAAGCTCGCGATCCACGCGGTATGCGCCCATGAGGTTGACCTCGAGCATCCGTTCGAGGGCGTCCTCCTCTATCTCGATGAAAGAGTCCATGGTATAGAGCCCGGCGAGGTGGATGATCGCCCAAAGGCCTTCGCAGCTTTTTCCGAGCTCCTCCCCCGCCGCTCTGACGCTTTCCGCGCTCGTCACATCCATACACACGGGCACTGCGCCTTCGGGGACGCTTTTAACGTCGATATCCGCCGCGAATACCGTGTATCCGCGCTCGAGGAACGCGCGGACGGCGGCGGCGCCGAGGCTCCCGCCCGCGCCGGTTATGAGGATCGATTTGTTTTCCATATCTCTTTCCTCTATGAGTAAGGGCAAGCCGTTCGGCTTGCCCTTTTCGGTTGAGAAAATTACTTGATCTGGTCTCGGACGGAGGCCTTGCCGAGCTCGATGGCCTGCTCGTTCAGCGGGATGAGGTGAGCCTTCTTTTCGCCGAGCTTATAGAGCAGGGCGTCGAGAACCGACTTGGAGTCGACCGCCTTGGTCGCCTCGAGGTAAGCGCCCAGCATGGCCATGTTGCCGACCTTGGGGTTATTGAGGGAATCGGCGATCTCGTTGCAGGGAACGTAATAGACGTCGATATCGGTCCTCGTGGCCTTCTTGTCGATGATGGAGCTGTTGATGAAGAGCTTGCCGCCGGGGAGAACGTTCGCCTCGAACTTGTCGAGGGAAGGACGGTTCATCGCGATGACGCAGTCGGCCATGTTGATGCAGGGGGACGCGACGGGCTCGTCGGAAACGACGACGGAGCAGTTCGCGGTGCCGCCGCGCATTTCGGGACCGTAGGAGGGGAGCCAAGAAACGTTCTTGCCCTCATACATGCCCGCGTAGGCGAGTAGCTGGCCGATGAGCAGGACGCCCTGGCCGCCGAAACCTGCAAAAATGTTAGTCCAAAGCATATTCTGTCCTCCTTATTCGTTGGTTCTGTCCTTCTTGACGCCGAGAGGATAGTAGGGGATCATGTCGGACTTGATCCAATCCATGGCCTCGGCAGGGCTCTTGCCCCAGTTGGTGGGACAGGAGGAGAGGACTTCGACAAGGGAGAAGCCCTTGCCGTCGATCTGGCACTGGAACGCCTTCTTGATGGCGGCTTTCGCCTTGATGATGTTGGGGGTGCAGTCAACGGCGACGCGCTCGACGTAGGCGGCGCCCTCGATGGTGGCGATCATTTCGGCCACGCGGAGGGGCTTGCCGCAGTGCTCGGGATCACGGCCGTAGGGGCTGGTGGTGGTCTTCTGACCGACGAGGGTCGTCGGAGCCATCTGGCCGCCGGTCATGCCGTAGATCGCGTTGTTTATGAAAATGGTGGTGATCTTCTCACCGCGGTGAGCGGCGTGGACGATCTCCGCGGCGCCGATGGAGGCAAGGTCGCCGTCGCCCTGATAGGTGAAGACGATGTTGTTGGGGTTGACGCGCTTGGTGCCCGTCGCGGCGGCGGGAGCGCGGCCGTGAGCCGCCTCGACGCAGTCTACCGCAAAGTACTTATATCCGAAGACGGCGCAGCCGACGGGGACGAAGGCGATCGTCCTGTCCTGGATGCCGAGCTCCTCGATGACCTCGGCGACGAGGCGGTGAACGATGCCGTGACCGCAGCCGGGGCAGTAGTGCATGATGGTGTCCGTAAGAACGGGAGTTTTCTTGAATACGGTAGTCATTTTAACTTATGCCTCCCTCGTTTTGAGAATGTAGTCGGCGATCTCTTCCGCAGTGGGGGTGTAGCTGCCGGGCTTGCCGTAGAAGTCGACGGGCTTCATTCCGTTGATGGCAAGACGTACGTCCTCGTGCATCTGGCCGGCGGAGATCTCGACGGTGATCTCGCGCTTTACGCTGGGCTGAGCCATGACCGCCCTGAGTTCCTTCTCGGGGAAGGGCCAAATGGTGATGGGACGAACGAGACCGACCTTGACGCCCTTCGCCTCGCACAGAGCGATGGCGGATTTGCAGATACGGGCGACGGTGCCGTAGGCGCAGACTATGACCTCGGCGCCCTCGGTCTTATACTGCTCGACCATGACTTCCTTCTCCTGGATCTCCTTATAGCGGGCCTGGAGCCTGTCGTTCATCTCCTGCAGCTCGTCTACCTCGATATAGAGGGAGTTTACGATGGAGCGGGGACGATCGCCCTTCCAGCCGGTGACGGCCCAGGTCTTAGCGGGAAGCTCCTTCTGCTCGTGCTCGTGGAACTCGACGGGCTCCATCATCTGACCGATGATGCCGTCGGCAAGGAGCATGACGGGGGTGCGGTAAATATCGGCGAGGTCAAAGGCGTTGTGCATGAGATCGACCGCTTCCTGAACGGAGGAGGGAGCGAGGACGATCAGATGATAATCGCCGTGGCCGCCGCCCTTGGTGGCCTGGAAATAGTCGCCCTGAGAGGGCTGGATGGAACCGAGGCCGGGGCCGCCGCGCATCATGTTGCAGACGACGCAGGGAAGCTCGGCGCCGGCGATATAGCTGATGCCCTCCTGCTTTAAGGATACTCCCGGAGAGGACGAGCTGGTCATGACCCTCGCGCCTGCGGCGGCGGCGCCGTAGACCATATTGATCGCGGCGACTTCGCTCTCAGCCTGGAGGAAGCATCCGCCTATCTTGGGCATACGGGCGGACATATACTCGGGAATGTCGTTCTGAGGAGTGATGGGATAGCCGAAGAAGAAACGGCAGCCGGCCTGGATGGCGGCCTCCGCGATGGCTTCGCAGCCCTTCATGAGTTTCTTTGCCATGCTCTTTTCCTCCTTACTCTTTTTCAACGGTGATGACCGCGTCCGGGCAGGTGCGTGCGCAGCTTGCGCAGGCGATGCAGGCGCCCTGATCGATCACCTCGGCGGGGTGATAACCCTTCTCGTTGAGCTTGGTCTTCGAGAGCTGCATGATCTTCTTCGGACATGCGCGGACGCACAGCCCGCAGCCCTTGCAGCGGTTCTCGTCAATGGTTACTTTGGATACCATATGCGTTTGTGACCTCCTTGGATTTTGAGCATCTGCGCCACTCGCGAACAGGCGCAGAAACGCCCTATGTTCTGATTGTAATTATAGCACTTAATGCCCTGGGGAAAAAGATGAAATGAAAATATATTAATCTTCGTTCTTTAACTGCCAAATCTTACCGCGCTGATATGGCAATATTGTATTCAAAGTTAAAAAACCGCCGAAGCGGTCAATAAATGAGGCGGCAGACTGCCGCCCCTCATGATTTCTCGTTGTTTAAAAACTCATTCGCCAATGTTCACAAGGAACCACGTTCCTTCGTACTTAAGGAGGTATCCGATCACGGTATCCGTATTACCTCCGGCAGTGACCGTCAGCTCTACCTCGTAGACTTCGGTGACGCGGTTCAATATTTCGTTGATCATCCCGCCTCCTGTGGGATCTATATTGGAGGTCGTGCTTCCGATATAGTTCCTTAATCCGGCTGATGAAACGCTCCCTTTGGTCGCACGTCCCGAATAGGTGATGCTGAACGCGCTTCCGCCGCAGTCCTCGTACAGATCAAGCATATGATAGCAGATGGGAATGAATGCCGAATCGCACGATGTTGCCGATACGCCGTATCTCGAAAGCATTTCTCTCCAGTCTTCGCGTACAGAGCTTTCGGAGTAGTTTGGAAAATTAGCGCTGTAAAACGCCTTGAAATTATTGACCATCGAGCCCGGATAGCACCTCAGAAGATCGTTCTCCGAGCCGGTGCTCATGAACCTTTCATACGCCCTGCAGCATTCATTTACCTTATCCTCAAGGTTATCCTTCGGCACATAAGCTGTGGGAGCCGCAGTGCGGACCGGAGCCGAAGTCGTTCCCAAACCATTATTGCTTTGGTTATAAGGAGTCTCCGAGGATGAACATCCAACAAGAAGTACGGCAACGAGCAGAATCACTGAAAAAAACAGACTTTGTATCTTTTTCATGTTTTATTTCCTCGTAAGAACAATTTCACTTCCAATGCCTCCGGGAGCTTTAAGTGTAAGCGTGTTTCCGGAAATCTCCCCATATAGCATTGTCATAAAAGAAGGAACGCTCACCGCATATCTTCCGTCGGTGGTTTTTTCCCATGTTCCTCTTTGACCTAATGCAATAACAGTTCCGTTTTCCAAAAATTCAAAGTTGTTAATTTCATCTCCGGCGAATCCCCATATCCCTACGATCTTATCCTTTCCGCAACCCATCATCGGAATCATCAACGCAAGGAACAATAATACCGTAATAATACATAAAGCCCGTTTCATTTTAATCCTCTTTTTTTATCGCCTTATAAGAACAATTTGATAATCGCCATCTTCACGTGTGAATATTCTTAATTTTCCGTTTGAAATAACGCCTTTGTAGTAAAAAGGCAGCATCGTAATCTCATATCCACTCCCTTGTTTTTTCCACGTTCCGGAATAATCGCCTTGCATATTATATATGAAATCGTCTTCCGCATCGAATCCAAAGCCTTTTCTTGTTTCAAACGTTCCGTCTTCATTGAATATCCAAATATGTGATACCGCAAGTTTTCCTTCAAATCCAATATACTGCACTTCTTCAGATACCCACTCTCCCACGATCTTATCCTTGCCTATACCGCTATTACCGTTTCCGCAGCCCGTCATCGGAATCATCAACGCAAGGAACAATAATGCCGCAATAATACATAACGCCCTTTTCATTTAGTCCTCCTTGTTTTTTGCTACCAAATGGTAGCATGATGAATATTTTATACCACCGTTTGGTAGTATTGTCAAGAGGAGGATCGCAAAATGTATTTCAAAAGAATAGAGGATCTGCGTGTCGATCACGACCTTACGCAACAGGATCTGGCAGATTATTTGGGCTGTCAGAGAGAGGTTTATAGACGATATGAAAAGGGGACGAGAACCATTCCCGTTGATTTTTTGATCAAGCTTGCAGATTATTACGGCGTCAGCGTTGATTATATTCTGGAGCATGAAACAAAAAATAGTTTTCCGAAGGTCGATATTGAATAATGTTTTTTTAGAGTGTATAATTTGAAATAAAAAAGTGACGGAGTTGTTTTATGATTTTCATAGTCGAAGACGATAACGACATCAGGGAGCTCGAATGCTACGCGCTAAGATCGAGCGGGTATGAAGTCGTTCCCTGCGCCTCCGGCGCGGAGCTTTTCGAAAAGCTTCCCGGCGGAGAGCCGACGCTGATACTCCTTGACGTCATGCTTCCGGGAGAGGACGGTCTTTCGATACTCTCGCGTCTCAGGAACGATCCCGCGACCGCGGAGCTTCCGATAATCATGGTCACCGCGAAGACGAGCGAGATCGACAAGGTGCGCGGGCTCGATCAGGGCGCGGACGATTACGTGACCAAGCCCTTCGGCGTGATGGAGCTGGTCTCCCGCGTGAAGGCGCTCCTCCGCCGCTCCGCCCCGCGGGAGGCGGCGCATGACAGGCTGGTCTCCGGCTCTATCGAGATTAACTGCGACAAGCGCACGGTCTCCGTCGACGGCAAAGAGGTCGACCTCACCTTCAAGGAGTATGAACTCCTCTACGCCCTGCTTTCCAACAAGGGCGCCGTACAGTCGCGCGAGAAGCTCATCAGCGAGGTGTGGGGCTATGATTTCGCCGGCGAAACGCGCACGGTGGACATGCACGTCAAGACGCTCCGCCAGAAGCTCGGCGAGAGCGGCAGAAGCATAGTGACCGTCAGGAACGTAGGATACAGGATGGATTGAAGACCGAAGACTTAATAATGAAACAAAATGAGAAAACTCCGCCGACGGCGGAGTTTTTTCCGTAATCATTCATTATTCATTATTCATTTCTTTTACCACCGGCAAGGGCGCGGTAACTTCCTCTTCGTTCGAGAGCACGCCGAGCAGTCCCTCGCCGTTCCAGCCCCAAGCCCATATCCTGCCGTTCCCGTCAACAGCGTAGGTCGAGGCGTAAAGCTCCGTCCAGTCGTATTCGTCACCGTCGACGAATTCCATCCTCAAAAGGTTGAACACCTTCGTGATCTTCGCCTCGAACGGTATCTTGACGAAGCCGAAGCTCCTACTCTCGTCGGTATCGCGCGGGCCGAATACGGAGTCGGAGCCCGTCGCCCACAAGGTGCCGTCCTTTTTGATTATATAGGTGTTGTAGCCGTTGGTCGAAACCGTCTTTACATCCTTCGCGACGAGCTCGGGAATATCGACGTCGGCGTCGGCGTTCTTGCCGAGCACGGAGTTGTCCCAGAGGCCCCAAGCCCAGAGCTCGCCGTTCTTTTTAAGGGCGAACCTATAATAATAGCCCCAGTCCTCGTCGATGTAGTCGTCCGCGTAAAACTCGCCGACGCCGTCCATTATGAATATCAGCTTGTTCAGCTGATCCTCGGGGATCTCCCTTATGCCGTCGAAGCTGTTGACGTAATAGCAGTAGAGCGAGCCGTTGTTCATGAGGATATAGGCGGCGGAATCGGAGATCGTGACCGAGCGGTAGGAGGAGCAGATCTCGACCTTGTTGTTGTTATAGTCGAGCGCGTAAAGCCTGCCGTTCGTTCCCTCGATCACGCGGATAATGCCGTTCGCAAGTATGTTCCTGACGCCGTCCGCGACATGCGAATAACCCTCGTCGCCGTACTGCTTCCTCAAAAGCTCGCCGCCCGAGGTTATCGCGTATGCGCCGTCGAAGGCCACGATGTTTTTGAGCACGGCCTTCGGAGTGCAGGCGGCGGCCTTCTCTTCGTCGGAAAGCGTATCGTCCCACGAATTGAAGCCCCAATGGTAAAGTTCCCCGCCCTCGGTGACGGCGTACCAGCCGTCGTAAGCGCGGACGATCTTCTTTACAAAGGGCATTATCTCCTCGGGCTTAGTGCGGTCGGTCGTGTCGCCCAGGCCGAGATCGCCGCCGTCGTTCCTGCCCCAACCCCAGAGCATGCCGTCGGAGCCGAGCGCGAACACGGTTTCGCCGACGAATATGGGCGTGAGCCCCTCCGCGATCTTGACGGGGAAGCGGACGAGCGAGGTCGTGCCGCTGCCGGCCTGGCCGTATTCGTTCCTGCCCCAGCTCCAGAGCGAGCCGTCGGCAAAGAGGATATAATTCGTACCCGCGCTCGAGGAGAAAACGCTCTTGACGTCCGACGCGCCGAGAGGCTCCGCGTTGGGAACCTCGGTGGGCTCGGGAGTGATCTCCGGCGGGGCGGTGGGCGCATCCGTGGGTACGTCGGTGGGATCGGCGGGATCGGTCGGCGCGGTCGTCGGCTGTTCCGTCGCCTTCGGCGCTTCGGTCGGCGCAGGAGAGCCTTCCGCGTCCTTTATGGGCGCTTTTTGACACGCCGCGAGCGAAACGAGCATCAGTATCGTTATTGCGAGTGAGATAATGCGTTTCATACGATCGCCTTCCTTTATTTGTTATCCGAATATATAACGGAGCGGAGCCCCCGCCGGTTCCCGTTTTTCTTGTTTTTTGACTTATCTTCCTTCGGGACGGATCTCCGTCGGGGTATGGATCACGGCGTCCGCCGTATCCCCCGCGAGGAAGCCGTCGCCGTTATAGCCCCACGCGAGGACGGTCCCGTCGTGAAGCACGGCGAACGAACGCGTATAGACCGTAAGGCCTTCCGTCCAGCTTTCGTATTCGTCCCAAGCATCGGTCGCGTACCTTAAGTCGGTGGTGGCGCGGGTCGCGAAATACGCCGCGTTTTCAATGCCGAGCTTTACGAAATATCCTATAACGTCGCCGTCGGTATCGCCGGCCGTGCCTAGAGAGCCGCTTTCCGCGTTGTTCATTCCAGTCGCATAGACGTCGCCGTTTTCGAGTATGACGTAGGTCTGCAGGCCGTTGGTGTAAACGCTGCGGACGCCTTCGGCGACAAGGGCGGGAACGGAGCGGTTTTCATCGTCCGTCCTGCCGGATCCGATGCCGTCTGCTGACTCCCATGCCCACAGCTCGCCGTTTTCTTTAAGCGCGAACGTTACGTCGAAGCAGTCGAAGGCTTCGCTGTACGCCTCGGCATGCACGAGCTCCTTAACACCGTCCAATACCTTGATCAGCGTGGTGTCGGTCTCCTGATCCCTTATGAACGGATGGTCGTAATCCAAAACCGTGCCGTCCTCCGTGAGGATGTATCCGCCTATAACGGTGCGGATGCCCTCGCATACGGCAATGGTCACGGTCTCGTCGGAATCCCAGACCTTGCGCCACTCGTAAAGAGTGCCGTCGACGCCCTTATAAAGGGCGGTCCAGCCGTCGAATCCGTAGGCCTCGCTGACGTTCTCGGCGATCTTTCTGAAATCGCCCCATCTTTCGATCAGGTCCCCTCCGACGGTGATTATGTAATCCTCGTCGAAGCTTTTGACGTTTTCATAATAGAGGGAGGGAACGGAAGAAGCGGTCCTTTCCTCCTCGGTAAGGTCGTCGTCCCACGCGTCGAAGCCCCAGTTATAAAGCTTGCCGTCCCCGGTGAGCGCGAACCAGCCGCCGTTATAATACCTTGCAATCTTCGTGACGCCTTCGAGGATCTTTTCGGGCTTCGTCCTGTCGACGGTATCGCCGAGGCCGAGATCCGCGCCGTCGTTCCTGCCCCAGCCCCAGAGCGTGCCTTCGCCGTCGAGAGCGAAGACCGTTTCGCCGATGTAAACGGGGGTGAGACCGTCGGCTATGTGCACGGGAACGCCCACGGTACCGGCAGCGCCGCAGCCGACTTGGCCGTGTTCGTTATTGCCCCAGCCGTAAAGGCTGCCGTCGGGATAGAGGATGAAGAACACGTCGTCTCCGACGAAAACCTCGGGAAGCTCCTCCGCGGGCTCATCGGTCGGAGCGGCGGTGGGGATCACGGGCTCTTCGGTCGGATCGGCCGGCCTTTCGGTCGCCGTATCTGTCGGAGCGGGGGGATCGTTCGCTTCCTTTTCGGGCGCCTTACTGCAGGCGGCGAAGGGAACGAGCAGAGCGAAAATAATGACGAAAGATAAAATGCGTTTCATGATGATGCCTTTCTTTTTTGGTTCTCACCTAAATAACGCAAAAGGGAACCCGAAGGTTCCCTATATATTTTTTCGGGATCACCTGCCGATGGTGGCTACCATGACGGCCTTGATGGTGTGCATGCGGTTTTCCGCCTCGTCGAAGACCTTAGACATCGAGGAACGGAACACCTCGTCGGAGACTTCCTGCTCCTTGAGGCCGTACTTTTCGTAGATGTCGCGGCCGACGGAGGTCTCGAGGTCATGGAAGCTGGGCAGGCAGTGCAGGAAGATGACGTCGGGATTATGGGTCATCTTCATCATGTCCATGGTCACGCGATACGGCTCGAGGAGCTGGATGCGCTCGGCGAAATGCTCTTCCTCGCCCATGGATACCCAAACGTCGGTGTAGATGGCGTCTGCGCCGTCGACGTCCTCGATCTTATCGGAGAACTCGATCTTCGCGCCGGTCTCGGCGGCAAGAGCGCGCATCTCGTTGACAAGACCCTCTTCGGGCCAGAGGCACTTGGGAGCGATGCCGACAAAATGCATGCCGAGCTTCGCGGAAATGATCATAAGGGAGTTGCCCATGTTGTTCCTCGCATCGCCGACATAGACGAGCTTGACCTTGTTGACGGGCTTCGCGACGTGCTCGCGGATGGTGAGCAGGTCGGCAAGCACCTGGGTGGGATGGAACATATCGGTAAGACCGTTCCATACGGGAACGCCGGCGTGCTTCGCGAGAAGCTCGACGGTCTCCTGCTTGAAGCCGCGGAACTCGATGCCGTCATAGAAGCGGCCGAGGACCTTCGCGGTATCCTCAAGGGACTCCTTCTTGCCCATCTGGGAATTGGAGAGGAAGGTCACGTTCGCGCCCTCATCGTAAGCGGCGACCTCAAAGGCGCAGCGGGTACGGGTGGAGGTCTTCTCGAACAGAAGGACTATGTTCTTGCCGGAAAGCAGATCGCCCTTGATGCCGGCGCGCTTTTTGGCCTTAAGGTCGGCGGCAAGGTCGAGAAGGTACATGATCTCTTCGGGGGTGAAATCCTTGAGAGTCAAGAGGTGACGTCCTTTAAGATTAACGGGCATGGTTTTTTCTCCTTTATCAAATAAAGATTTATCACAGGGATTATATCAAATCTTATCTCCAAAGAAAAGCATTTTTTGCAATATACTTTTGGGGTCCCGGCGCATATAAAAAACCAGTTGCTTTTTTCAATGAGATTCGGTAAAATAAAAGATGGATAATGATGTAGTACCGGGAAGGAAGTTAGGATATGAATCTTTCACTTGACGTAAAAAGATTTATGAATAACGAACATATGGGGGATTACGTGAGCGTCGTCCTTCCCAGCGAGCTGCCCGTCGAGCGCGCCGAGGTGCGCGAGGTCAACCGCGACAAATCCGCCGCCCGCGGAGCGCAGAGCCAGGCCGAAAACAAGGCCCGCGCGGCGCAGAAGGCCCGCGAACGCGCGGAGAATTCGTCCCGCCTCCGCTCAATGAAGGCGGTCGAGCTGAACGAGGCGCGCGCCGTATTAGACGACATAGTTTCCCAGCAGAACGCCATGCAGCCCGAGCTCGATCAGAAGCGAGCGGCGCTTGAAGAGGCATACGCCGATTTCAACGATAAATCCAATATCTACGCAGTTAAAAAAGAGATATACGACAATGCGGAGAGCGCGTTCAACGCCGCTCTTTCCGAACAGCGCGCCGCGGAGACCGACGTTAACAACTGCCGTGCGACGCTTTCCGGCGCCGAAAACTCCCTCGCCTCCGCGAAGGAGTCGGGGCTCAAGCACGAGGATCGTATGTCCTCGGCCTTGGGCGAATCGGCGGAGCTTAAGGTGATATCCGAGAAGGCGCGGCAGGAGGCAGACGAGGCCGCCGCTCTTGAGGCGGACAAGGCGAAGAAGTTCAACGAGCTGTCAAAGGTGACTGCGCAGCTTTCCGCCGTCATGAAATCCGAGCAGAAAAAGCTCAACGAGGCGCAGAGGAGCCAGACGAACGCCGCCAAGGAATTTGTCAGGGCGTCCGCGGATCATTCCTCGCTGACCGAGGCTGTCGCGAGCGCCGAGCAGGCGATAGCGGATGGCAAGGGCGACGCCGAGACGTTAAGGGCGAAGGCAGCAGCTCAAAGGACGAAGCTCGCCGCCGCCGTGACGAGGCTCGACAACGCCGGCTATATGAAGATGGAAGCCGAGAAGAACCTCTCGGAGGCGGAGGATGCCGCGTCGAAGGCCGAGATTGAGTTCAACCGTTCGAACGAGCTTCTGTCCATATGCAGAAAGGAGCTCGACGAGCTCAAGGTCCGTTCGTCCGCCGCTTATTCAAGGGCGGCCGAGGCCGAAGCGAAATACGATTCCGCCAGCCGCGGTTATTATAAATCCCAGGAGGATATGGAAACGAACGCCCGCGACGTCAAATCGATGGAGGCGAGCGTCGTCGACGGCAAAAAGGAGCTCCTTAACGCCGAAACGAGGCTTAAGGGACTTATAGAGGAAACGGAAAAAGCGCGCGGAAATATGGAAAAAGCGCGCGAGATAATGGATGAGAACAACCTCATAATGAAGCGCTCCGAGGCGAATTACACCACGCGTAAGACCGCTTTCGAAGCGATCAATTCTTCTTATCAGATGGCTGAAAAGGACAGGAAGACCCAGAAAACCGTCTGCGACAGGCTGCAGTCCGAGCTTCGTCAGCTGGAAGGTCAGCTCGATATCGACATGGCGGCGCGCGACAGCGCGGTGCTCGAAGCCGAAAACAGCGAGGCTGAGGCGGAGCGCAGAAGGCTTTCCATCCGCACCATCAATTCCAAATACGAAACGGTAAAGATCCATTACGTCCAGAAGGGCAAGGGCGAGGATATCCTCCTAATCCATTCCGTCGGTCAAAGCCTTTACACCTTCCGCGAGCTCATCGACAGGCTTGCGTCGAGGTTCCGCGTCACGGCGATCGACCTCGTCGGCTTCGGATATTCCCAAAAACCCGTCTATTTCGATTATACCCTCAACGAAATGGGCGATTTCATCGATCATTTCATGGAGGCGATGGGTATGGACTATGCCCATCTGTTCGGTTTCTCGATGGGCGCAGGCTATGTCATCAATTTCGCGAAGCGCTACCCCGACAGGGTCGGTAAGATCGTACTCCTTTCCCCGGGCGGCATCACGGCGGAAATGCCCACTTCTTTAAGGCTTATTTCAAACCGCTTTCTCGGCGGTCTAGCGGTGAATCTCATTTCGTACCGCTCGGTCAAAAACATGCTCGGCGAATGTTATTTTGACCTTACAAACCATACCGACGATCTTTGCAATGAATATTATAAACCTATCGCTTCTTCCGACGCGAAGCGCGTAATCCGTTCCTGCGTTTCCTATTATTATGACGAAGAAGTTATACATTCTTTGAGAAACGTCTCAGCGGATACCCTTCTTCTGTGGGGCAACGAGGATAAATGGCATCCTACCGAAATGGCCGATCTTTTCAGAGCTGTGATGCCCAATGTTAAATATTCGCTTATAAGGAACGCCGGACATCTCGCGCATGAAGAAAAAGCCGAAAAGGTGTCGCAGCTTATTAAAAAATTCATACCCTGCGGTTATGACGATGAGGAAGAAGAAACGATGTTTGTATAAAGTGGATTTTTCCTAATTTTCCATATTAATTATTCAAATATTAATATGAATAAATATAAAAATATGGAAAACTATTAAAAACAGTCTTTTTTCCATAAATTATCAAGTGGTTTT
This sequence comes from Clostridia bacterium, assembly GCA_017614315.1. Classification (GTDB taxonomy): domain Bacteria; phylum Bacillota; class Clostridia; order Christensenellales; family CAG-138; genus UBA3857. The sequence continues at coordinate 93,643 of JAGACA010000013.1, forward strand.
CCATATTTGATTTTTTATGAAAAAGCTTAAAGGAATGAAATTATAAACATTTTCCTTATTCCCTGCTTATACTGCTGCTGTAATTATAAACAAGATAATTTGAAAAGGAGTTCAGAAATATGAAATTCAGCGTTGCAACAAATGAATTGAACGAAGCATTGTCCGTAGTTACGAAGGCGCTTTCATCCAATCCCGAAATGAAGATATTGAACGGCATTTTTTTGAGCGTTTACGGAAACGAGCTCTATATGAAATGCTCCGATTCTTCCGTACAGATAGAAACGAGCATCCCCGCCATGATAGAAGAAGAAGGAGAAGCTGTACTTCCCGGAAGGCTCACTTCGGATCTTATGAAGAGGATGAAGGAAAAGAACGTCGAATTCGAGACCGGCGAAAACAATTCAATCAACGTAGTATCCGGAAAGAGCAGATCTTCTTTGCAGTATTTCGATACGGTCGATTATCCGAAAATGGATGAGGTAAAAAGCGACGCTTCTTTCAATATCAAACAGAAGATTTTAAAGAGCATGATAAAGCAGACGGTATTCTGCTGCGCAGGCGAGGAAGAAGGAAAAGCGATACTTCGAGGAGTTCTGATGGAGTTCACTGAGGAAGGTTATCTCAATCTCGTAGCGCTTGACGGCTTCAGGCTAGCGAAGAGGAGTGAAAAGGTATCGCTTCACGGCAATTCGAGGAACGCGGTAGTTCCTTCGAAGACCATGCAGGATATTTCAAATATCCTTTCCGACGTCGATGATGAAACGGAAGTCACGCTTTCTTCAACTCATATAACGATAAGCATCGGAGTTACTAAAATAAAAGCAAGGCTTTTGAAGGGAGAATATATAAATTACAATAATATCCTTTCCAAAAAGTCGGTAACGAGGGTGTTGGTAAACAGAGAGGAATTCGTGGAAAGCCTCGAGACAGCTTATCTTATTGCAAGAGAAAATCAAAATAATCTCGTTAAATTCGATTTTTCGGAAGGAGAGCTTTCGATAAGCGCAAGGAGCGAGATAGGTTCAATAGACGAAAGCATTACGGTCAACCTCGTAGGCAGCCCCATCGAGATAGCTTTCAACGTGAAATTCCTCCTCGATATTATGAAAAATATCGACGATGAGAGCGTCGCTTTGAGCTTCAACACGAGCGTTACTCCATGCGTCGCGGAACCCGTTCAGGGAGATAAATATTATTATATCGTTCTTCCCGTAAGGATATTGAAAAGCTGAAAATGAATGAATTTTACGAAAAGGTAAAGGACTGCTATAACGATTATTTCGACCGGACGGAGGAAGTATTTATCTTCGCGCCCGGTCGGGTGAATCTTATAGGAGAACATATCGATTATAACGGAGGAAAAGTCCTTCCCTGTTCCCTTTCGGTCGGCACTTACGGAGCGGCCTCGAAAAGGAAAGACGGAAGGATACTCCTCGTTTCGGCCGATTTCAGCGGAAGCTATATAGAGACCGAGGCAGACGTCATCGAAGAATTAAAGGATGAACCGGAGTCATTCGAAGCATTCGGTTGGGCTGCATATCCTCTCGGCGTTTTCAAAAAGCTTCTGATGAGAGGATTTAAGCTCGGCGGTTTCGAGATGGCGGTATCGGGAAGTCTTCCGAGGGGATCCGGACTTTCATCGTCCGCGTCGCTTGAAATACTTACCTGCGCGGTTTTGAAGAAGCTTTTCAGGCTCGAGCTTGACGGCGTGACAGCGTCGGTTTTATCCGTCGAGGCCGAGCGCGACTGCGCCGGCGTTAACTGCGGTATTATGGATCAGTTCATATGCGCGATGGGAAAAAAGGATAAAGCGATACTGCTTGACACTTCCACGCTCGAATACGAATACACGCCTTTTATTTTGAAGGATTACACCCTTCTTATAATGAATACGAAAAAGCCGAGAAGGCTTGCGGATTCCAAATACAACGAAAGGCGCGCCGAATGTGAAAAAGCCGTCTCCGTTATAGGAAAAAAATTAGTTCCCGAAAGAAAAAACCTCTGCGATATCACCCCCGAGGAGTTCGATAGAGTTAAGGAGCTTCTGAAAGAGCCCGTTATCAAAAGGGCGAGACATGCGGTTTATGAAAACGGAAGGACGCTCGACGCCGTAAGGGCGCTTCAAAACGGGGATATAGCCCTGTTCGGAAAGCTCATCGACGCTTCTCATGATTCTTTGAGGGATGATTACGAGGTAACGGGTATAGAGCTCGACACTATAGTAGAGGCCGCGCGGGCGCAGAAGGGAGTCCTCGGAGCGCGCATGACCGGAGCCGGCTTCGGCGGCTGCGCGATCGCCCTCGTCGAAAAGGAGAGCGCTGAAGAAGCGAAGAAAAACATCGAGCGTATCTATAAGGAAAAGATAGGATACGACTGTGAAATAATGAAGGCGGAAACGTTCGACTCACCGTTTGCCGTCTGAGAGGAGAACCAATGAAAAAGCTGATAGCCATCATTTTAATATCTGTGCTTACCATCCCAGCGGCGGGGTGCAGATATCTCGATCTTACAGATTACCTCGCGTCGATCACATACACCGAGGCTCCGGTCATTTCGACCGAGGCGCCAACGCCCGAACCCACGGCGACGCCCGAACCCACCGTCGAGCCGACGCTCGATCCCTTTCCCGGACTTCCGGACGAATACAGGGATCTGAGCGACAATACGAAGACCGCCGTCATGAAGGCGAAGATAATCATGGGCAGGATAATCGATTATATTACCGGCGCGCCCATACACGACGGAAGCACGGCTCAGCCCTTCGTCGGACAGAACAGGTACAGGGAGCTCGATCAGGAAGAGCTTTCGATATACCAGACGCTCCTTGCCTGCGCCGCGGGCTTTACGGACTATTCCTTCGCCTGCCAAAGCGGTGAGACCGTCGATCGGGTCATGACGGCGCTTTTCATCGATCATCCCGAGATCGAGATCTATTTCGACGTTGAAAAGACAGAGGGTGAAGGCGACGAAATGTACAGGACCGTGTTCTTCCTCCCCGAGGGAAGGTATTTCGACGCGGCAGCGGACAGGGACGAGATAAAGGAGCAGGTCGAGACTTTCAACGCCGTCGCGGCGTACGTCGTCGGCCTCATCCCCGACGATTTCTCCACGATAGACAAATACCGTGCGATTGCCTATTACATAACGGCGAATTCCCAATATCCGCGCATCGAGAACGAGGAGACCCCGCGCTATGCCATAAACGCTTACGGCGCGATAGTGAACGGGTATTCCATCTGTCAGGGCTACACGATCGGCTTCGAGTATCTCTGCCGCCTGGCTAACCTCTCGTGCAGGCGCGTGAGGAACGAGTATAACGACGAGAACATGCATTTCTGGGACGAGGTCACGCTGCTCGGCGGAACTTATTACGTCGATGTGACATGGGCGGACGGATCGGCTACCGATTACCGCGACGTCGACTGGTTCAGATGGTTCATGTTCATCGCGGACAATTACCATGTTTCGGACGACGGAACGACCACCACCGGCCCCGATCTCAACAAGACCGGCTGGGCAGGATAAGAAAAAACAAGCGGCCGGAAAGAAAATTCCGGCCTTTTTTATCACAAAACCAGTATAAAGAGGGTGATAGATTGAAGACGATCGAAAAAATAGCCGCTGCTCTTCTCGCCGTGATGATGCTGTTCGGAATCACGGCATGCGCCGTGAAGAACGACGTTCCCGCTCCGACGGAGGACGTGACCGCGAACCTGCCGACGACGGCTCCAACTGCTGTCCCGACAGCTGTCCCGACGGAGGAGCCCACTGAGGAACCGACGGAGGAACCCACGCCCGAGCCGACAGAGGATCCCAATCACGGACTTCCGGAAAACTTCGAAGAACTCGGCGAAAAGGCGCAGGAATGCGTCGTGAAGGCGAAGGATATCATGGACGAGGTAATAGCGCACATAAGGAACCGCCCAATCGAATTCGAAGGAGAGGTCGTGCCCTACACTGCTCCGAATCATTACGAAGAGCTCACCGATGGGGAAAGGGAGCTTTACGACGCTCTGCTCGTTGCCGCGGAGGCATTTTCGCCGTACGATTTCAAGTATGAGGACGAGGAGTCGCTCGCCCGCGTGAAGAAAGCGCTGTTTTTCGATCATCCCGAGATAGAGATCTATTTATCTGTCGAGAAAAAGAGCTCGTCGGGCAAATACAAAGCGGTGATCTATCTGCCCGAGACAAGATATTTCGGCCCTGCGGAGGATATGGAAGAACTGAATGCCGAGCTCGAGGCGTTTGAGGCGACGGCGGAGTACGTCGCGAGCCGCGTGCCCGACGATTTTTCGGTTATCGATAAGTATCGCGTGCTTTCTTATTACATCACGGTCAAAACCAGGTATCCGCATCTTGAAAACGAGGAGATCCCCCGCTATACGATGACCGCCTACGGCGCGATAGTGAACGGGTATTCCATCTGCCAGGGCTATGCGATCGGCTTCGAATACCTCTGCCGCAAGGCGGGGCTTTCGTGCAGGGTGCTGAAGAACGAATACGACGATTACAATATGCACTACTGGGATGAAGTTACGCTCGAGTGCGGAACGTATTACATAGACGTCACCTGGGCGGACGCCGAGGTCAATAACTTTGCCGGCAAGCGGTATTACAAGTGGTTTTTCTTTTTGGCGGAGAGCAATCATATCTCTAACGATGGCACGACGACAACGGGCGAAGAGCTGATAAAGATAGGCTGGACATAAAAATATATTATCCCGAAAAGCGAACCCCGGGGCTTTTAAGAGCGTTATATAATCGAAACGGTCAAAAGCAAAACCGACCGCAGAAAAGAGTGATGACATGAAAGCCTGTCATAAAATAACCGCCGCGCTCATAGCGCTCGCGATGCTGGCGTGTCTCTCGGCATGCAAGCCGAATGAGGACCTGCCCGTTCCGACCGAGCATGCGACGACCGAGCCCGCAGTCACCGAACCCGCGGCCACAGAGCCCGCGCCGACGGCGCCGGCGGAGCCCCTCGTATTCGACGCGGATCCCGCCGCTATCCGCGGGCATTACATACTGCTCGAGGGCGGAACGATCTATGACCTCGACACGGGAATGTTCGTCATGATCGGCGTGAAGAACTTCGTGCTCGCCGCAGAGCCGAGGAACGTCAACATAGCCGTGCTCGACGACGGCTCGCTCTGGGGCTGGCATGAGACCGAGCCGGAAGTAAGCTTCGGCGACCTTATGGATCTTGAATACCACCCCGATCCCGTGCGCCTTTTGGAAGGCATAGCCAAGGCAGAGGCCGGCTGCGCGCTGACCGTGAACGGCGAGCTGATCGTATGGGGCTATAACGCCGGCCGGAACGAGTGGGAAAATGCGGACGCCGCCCGCAGGGCGGAGCTGCTCGTTCCCCGCACGGTCATGGAGGACGTAAAAGACTTTTTCGGCGACTGTGCCCTTAAACGGGACGGAACGCTCGTCCGCTTCGGCGCGTACGCCGCTAACCTCGCGGATGCGCCCGAAGAGGTCGATACCGACGTCAAAGAGATGGTGAACGAGCTCCTTTACTTAAAAAACGACGGCTCGCTCTGCTGTGTCTGCCGTGACGACGGTTCGCCCATCGACGTGAACGTGACGAAGACGTACATGAGCACCGGCTCCTCGGAGTGCTTCTATATAGACGCGGAGGGGAACCTTCACAGCGCAGGAGTGCTTTCAAACGGCGAGCACCCCGCGATACTCGAGGGAGTTGAAAGGGTCGTTTTCGACCGCGTGATCGGCGAGAACGCCGGATATTCCTATGCTTTCGCCTTTACCGCGGACGGCTGGCTGTGGTACGTCGACGATTATTATAACGAGGCGCCGCGCCGCATCGCTTCCGACGCGAAGGACGTCTGGTCCGACGGCGTCAACACCTACGTGCTTATGAACGACGGCAGCCTGTGGGCTTATACCGTCGACGAGACCGTCGCGTACGTCGCCGATCTCACCGCGCGTCCCGACGGCGAATTCAAGCTCGTCAAGATACTGGACGGCGTGATCTACGCGGGCGTCAAGATCGAAACGGCCTCCGGGGACGAGTTCTCCCCGTCGTACGTCCGCTCCGTATTCTACGCCTTTGTCGGCGAAGCCCGCATATTCACCTGGGGCTATACGGACGGCGAAACGGCCGTGACAAGACCCTATGAGATCTGCCTTATGAAACAAGCCCCCGCCCAATAAGAGACGGGATAAAAAAGCCGGGAACGATCCGTTCCCGGCTTTTAACGTGTTTGACGTCAGCCTTCTTCCTTTTGTTTCAGCATATCCTTCGTCTTCATGAGCCTCGTCAGGTTGCCTCGCTCGTTCTCGTCGAGCTTCATCGATATGGTGTGTATCGCGTCCTGAAGCTGCGGGATCATTACGTATTCGAGCGCGTTCACGCGGCGGCGGGTCTTTTCGATCTCGTCCGCTAAAAGATTACAGGTCTTTTCGACCTCGGCAAGCTCGATAAGGAGCGGCATGAGCTCGGAGAATTTGCCGACCGCGGCGTCGAGCTCCGCGGCGGTGCCGAGCACGCCGTAGGGAAGCTCCGCCGTCGCGGAGGGGATATAGGTGAATATGGGCACCTCGGTGGAGAGCACCTTGCCCTTCGATATCTCTATTTTTGCCGAAGCGGCGGGAACGAGGAGCGCCTCGTCGACCGCGGCACGGTTCATGGCGGCCTTTGCGGCGACGAACGAACGCATGGCCTCGGCCATGAGCGCCTCGACCCTTTCCCTCAGCTCCTTATTGCGGCGGACGAACGTGATGAAGCGGCGCACCGTTTCATCGCGCTTGTCCTTCATCAGCTTGTGACCGCGCGTCGCCGTGGAGAGCCTTTTTTTCAATCGGCTCATTTCCATTCGCGTCGGTTTGAAACTAATTGCCATTGATTACTCCGTTTCAGGCCTTTTCGTAGTATTTGTCGAGATATTCATCCCTTATGCGGCGAAGCTCCGACCGTGGGAGGATCCTTAACAGATCCCAGCCGAGATCCAGCGTCTCCTCAATGGAGCGGTTGTTGTAATAGCCCTGCGAAACGTATCTCGCCTCGAACTCGTCGGAGAACTTCGCATAGAGCTTGTCGACCTCGGAAAGAGCGGCGTCGCCCAGTATGACGGCGAGCTCCTTCGCCTCCTTGCCCCTCGAATAGGCGGCAAAGAGCTGGTTCATGGTGTCGGCATGATCCTCGCGGGTCTTGCCGCGGCCTATGCCCTTATCCTTAAGACGGGACAGCGACGGAAGCACGTTCACGGGGGGCGTAACGCCCTTCCTGTACAACTCGCGCGAGAGGATTATCTGCCCCTCGGTGATGTAGCCGGTCAGGTCGGGGATCGGATGGGTGATATCGTCCTCGGGCATGGAGAGTATCGGGATCATCGTGATGGAGCCCTTCGAGCCCTTCATGCGTCCGGCGCGCTCGTACATCGTGGCAAGGTCGGTGTAAAGGTAGCCGGGATATCCGCGCCTGCCCGGGACCTCCTTGCGCGCGGCGGAGATCTCGCGCAGCGCCTCGGCGTAGTTGGTGATGTCGGTGATTATAACGAGCACGTGCATGCCGAGATCGTAAGCGAGATACTCCGCGGCGGTGATGGCCATTCGCGGGGTGGCGATACGCTCGATGGCGGGGTCGTTCGCGAGGTTGACGAACGTGACCGTCCTTTCGACCGCGCCGGTCTTTTTGAAGTCGGAGATGAAGAAATCGGCCTCCTCAAAAGTGATGCCGACCGCCGCGAAAACGACGGCGAACTCGTCGTCGGTGCCGCGGACGCGCGCCTGACGAGCTATCTGCGCGGCGAACTGCGCGTGGGGAAGTCCGCTTCCGGAGAACACCGGCAGCTTCTGTCCGCGGACGAGCGTGTTAAGACCGTCGATCGCGGAGATGCCGGTCTGTATGAACTCGTTGGGGTAGTCCCTCGCGGCGGGGTTCATGGGCGAGCCGTTTATATCGAGGAGCTTATCGGGGATTATGGGCTCGCCGTTGTCGCGGGGACGGCCCATGCCGTCGAATACGCGGCCGAGCATATCGCGGGAGACCGCGAGCTCGATGCTGTGACCCAAAAACTTCGCCCTCGACTCGGATATCTTGAGCCCCTGCGAGCCCTCGAAGAGCTGCACGAGCGCCCTTGAGCCGTTGACCTCGAGCACCTTTCCGCGGCGGACGTCGCTGCCGTCGGCTCTTTTGAGCTCGACGAGCTCGTCGTATTTGACGCCGTCGACGCCGTCCACGAGCACGAGGGGACCTACGACCTCGCGTATAGTTGTGTATTCCTTACGCATCTTTCATAACCTCTGTCAACTTTCTGATCTGAGCCGCAAGCTCGGCCGAAAGCTCGTCGGCAAGCTTCTTATGCTCGTCCTCAACACAGTATTTGTATCTGCCGATCCTCTCCCTGACGGGAAGCGAGAACAGCCTTGCTTCGTCCACGCCCGCGTCGAGCGCGGCGGCGCCCCTTTCGTAGAAATCGAGTATTAGGCGAAGCAGGCAGTGCTGCTTTGTCGGAGAGGTATAGGTATCGTTCGCGTCGAAGGCGTTTTGGTGCAGGTAGTCCTCCCTTATCGAACGGGCGACCTCGAGCTTCAGCCTGTCCTTCGTGCTCAAGGCGTCGATACCGACAAGGCTGACGATCTCGGAAAGCTCGGCCTCCTCCTGCAGGAGCGCCATCGCCTTCGTGACGCATGCGCCCCAATCCTCGGCGACGGATGAGTCGAACCACGGGGTGAGGCGGTCAAGGTACAGGGAATAGCTCGATAACCAGTCTATCGCGGGGAAGTGCCTAGCGTAGGCGAGCTTTGCGGAAAGCCCCCAGAAGACTTTGACTATGCGGAGCGTCGCCTGAGAAACGGGCTCCGAGATATCGCCGCCCGGCGGGGAGACCGCGCCGATCGCGGAGACCGCGCCCGTCCTGCCCTCCGAACCTATGGTGACGACCTGACCCGCGCGCTCGTAGAATTCTGCGAGACGGCTGGAAAGATATGCGGGATAGCCCTCTTCGCCGGGCATCTCCTCAAGGCGGCCGCTCATCTCGCGCAGAGCCTCGGCCCAGCGGGAGGTGGAGTCCGCCATTATCGCGACCTTATAACCCATGTCGCGGAAGTATTCGGCAATGGTGATACCGGTATAAATGCTCGCCTCGCGCGCGGCGACGGGCATGTCGGAGGTGTTCGCGATGAGCACGGTGCGCTTCATCAGCGAAAGCCCGGTGCGCGGATCGACGAGCTCGGGGAACTCGTTGAGAACGTCGGTCATCTCGTTGCCGCGCTCGCCGCAGCCGACGTAGACGATTATGTCGGCGTCTGCCCATTTCGCCAGCTGATGCTGGACGACCGTCTTGCCGCTGCCGAAGGGGCCGGGAACGGCCGCGACGCCGCCTTTCGCTATCGGGAAGAACGTGTCGATGACCCTCTGACCGGTGATCATGGGCTCGTTGGGAGGAAGCTTTTCGGCATAGGGACGTCCGCGCCTTACCGGCCATTTCTGCATCATGGTAAGGGGAACGACGCCGTTTTCGGTCTCAAGCTCCGCGATCGTGTCGGTGACGCGGTATTCGCCCTTGGGGACAATGCTCTTCAAAACGCCCGAGACCCGCGGCGGCACCATTATGATATGCTTTACCGCGCCGGATTCCTGCACGAAGCCGAGAGCGTCGCCTCCCGTGAGCTCCTTTCCGGCCCCGGCGGTCGGAACGAACTCCCACAGCTTTTCCCTGTCGAGGGCGGGAGCGTAAATGCCCCTCGTGATCCTCGTGCCGGCCTGCTCGAAGAGCGCGGTCAGCGGACGCTGGATTCCGTCGTAAATGGATTCGATAAGACCCGGGCCGAGCTCGACCGAAAGCGGAGCTCCCGTGAAATAGACGGGCTCGCCGGGGCCGATGCCGCCGGTCTCCTCATAGACCTGAACGGACGCCCTGTCGCCCCTCAGCTCGATGATCTCGCCGATGAGCCTCTTGTCCGAGACCTGCACGACGTCGAACATCTGGACGTCTTTCATACCGTCCGCGGTGATGAGCGGTCCGGCGACCTTGACTATGGTTCCGTGTTTTTCCATTTTTATCCTCCGATACGGATGGGTTATTGTCGATGGTTTTGTTTGCCGCGGTCTTGCGGAAAGTCGGTGCTTCGGGACAGCGGATCCGCCCGATTATGTTCTGTCAGAACAAAATCGAGGCGCCGATCGCCTTTTCCACGTTCGCCTTGATGTTGTCCATGGCGACGCCCGTCGTGCCGCTCCCCGAGGGGATCGGGATTATCGCGGGGAACGCCGAGGAGATGTATTTGTCGACCGTGGCCTTCGCCGCCAGAAAGACGGGCTCGGTCACGAATATTATCCGGGTGTTTTCACGGGCGAGGCGGTCGATAAGCTTTCCCGCCGCCGCGCCGTCGGTCTCGAAATAGACGTCCAGACCCGCCGCGCGTCCGAGGAGCACGGAGTCCTTATCGCCGATCATTGCTATATCAGCCATAAAGCATTACGCTCCTTTCTTCGATGACGCTTACGGGAAGGCCGCTCCTCTTTACCGTGAGGACGAGCCTAACGACCTCGGCCTCGCGCTCGCGCGCGAGCATGAAGCCGACAATCGGAGCGGGACTGTCGATGTCGCTTTTGCCCCTTGCCGCAAGACCGATGAGGTATTCGTCCCTCGCCTTTTCGAGCGAGACGGCGCTGCCGGTCTTGAGGTACTCTTCAAAGCCCTCGCGCGCTGCCGCCTTGAGAGGCGACTCGTCGAAGGGCGTTTTGAGGAGCGCGGGAACGGACTCGGGGCTGTCCTTTATAAGGGAAGCGACCGCGATGAGAGCGTCCTTTTTGTATTCGCCGCAGGGCAGGAGCATATCGGGAAGCATACCCCTTACGGCGGCGATGAGATTGGTGAAATCGGCGAGAGCGCCGAAGTATTCGCGCGCGAAAGCGTTGCCGGAAGCGAGCCCGAGCCCTATATACGCGCTGTCGAGCGCGCCCGAAACGAGCCTCGCGTCGGGGTTCTTGTATGTCTTTACGTCGAGCTCCTCGAGCGTGTCGGCAAGGGGCCTCGGGAGGATGGAATAATCGCCCTTTTTGACCGCGGTCTTAAGCTCGTCACCGGAGAACACGCCTCCGGGAGCAAGCTCCGCCGCGGAGGGGTCGGAGCCCAGGAGCCGCAGCTTGTATAGAAGCTTGATATTCGTAAGATCGTGCCGCATGCGGAACAGGCCCGTCACGAACGCGAGCCTTTCGGGCATCAGCTCGCCGACGAGCGAGTACGTTTCGTCGAGATGCGCCGAAACGAGACCCTCCAGCTCGTCGCCGGAGCCGCCCGCATACGCCGCGCCGAAGCCCGCTTCCCGCGCGAGCTTGAGGGCGTCCTCATAGGTCGGCGCCTGAACGAGCCTCGAAACGAACTCCTTCGTGAGGAGCCGCTTTTCGATGACGCGCAGTCTCGCTATGCTGTTTATAAGGCTCTCGGCCATAATATCCTTTCTTATCCCGCGGTCAGTCGAAGAGCGCGGCGGAAGTCTTTTTGAGCGTTTCCGCCTTGATCTCGTTCATGAAAGCGGCGAAGGAGCAGTCCTTTACGTAGTTGTCGCCCTCGAGGAGGAAGCCGCCGTCGATGCCGGGCGCGGCCGCGCCAAGCTTAAGACCCTCGACGCCGCAGGAGGCGATCAGCTTTTCGAGCGCCTTTTCGTCCTTTTCGGCGGGACGCACGGTCTCGAAGCCCGTGCATTCCCTTTTGAGCAGCTTGACGAGGAACGCCTCGCGCTCCTTTCCCGTGAGCGCGCCGAGCCTTTCCGCCGCCATGGAGTAAGCCCGGTTGATGAGCTCGTGCTTTCTCTTCAGGGTCTCCTTGCGTCCGTCGAGCTCCGCGTTCACGGCGGCACGCTTGATGATGTCCTCCCTCTCGGCCTGCGCCTTGAGAGCGAACTCGTCCTTAAGTCGCTCCTTGTCCTCGTGAAGCCTTTCCCTTATCGCGGCGACTTCGTTCGCGGCCTGCGCCTCGATCGCCTGCGCTTCGGCCTGAGCGGCTTCGATTATGCCCGTAATGAGCTTGTCGGCTCCGTTGGAATTATCCATGGTATTCACCGTGCTTTATGCCGCGACGGGGATGTTGACGACCATCAGTATCGAGATGATCAGCGCGAGTATGGCGTAAAGCTCGACCATTATCGCGAAGGTGATGCCCATGCCGCCGTTGCCCTGCTTGGCGACGATGCCGATGCCTGCGCAGCATACGCGGGACTGGAAGTACGCGCTGACGAGGCCGACTATGCCGATGGGCAGGCTGGCATAGAAGAACGACAGACCCGAAGCGGTGGAAAGCTCAAGGAAGGTGCCGGAGAGTATGCCGCTGGAGACCGCGATGAAAATCGCGATGACGAAGCCGTAAAGACCCTGCGTCGCGGGAAGAAGCTCGAATATAAGACAGCTTCCGCCCTTCTCGGGATCCTCTGCGGAGACGCCTGCCGCGGCGCGGCCTGCCATGCCGACGCCGAGAGCCGAACCGATGCCGGGGAGGATTATCGCGACGCAGACGGCGACTGCAGCCCAGATATAGCCCTTGGGAGTGTTGTCGGCCGGCTCGGCGGGGAGAGCGCCGATCGTGGGAGGCATGGCCTCCGCCAACGCCGCGCCCGCGAATGCGAACACGAGGACGAACACTGCGATCAAAGCGAATAACCTGTACTTTTTCATATTGGACTCCTTAAGTTTATTTTACCTTGTTGTATTTTGTCTTGATCCCGAGGGGGGCGAAGAGCTTGCCGCCGGGAGTGTAGAACCTGTTGTAATACTCGATGAACTGCAGCCTTGCGCAGTGTATGAACGCGCCGAGGGCGTTTATCGCGATGCAGAACGCATGGAGCACCGCGAGCAGTATCGCGGCGACGATGAAGCTTACGACGCTGCCGACGACGGGTATGCCCTTGAGCATATCCCTTACGATGCTGACGACGAGGTTGAACGCGTAGCCCATCGCGCCTGTCGCCAGGCCGAGCGCGAACACGCGGGAATAGCTCAGCACGTCGGAGAGGAAGCCGGTTATGTCATAGAGCTTTCCGAAGCCGCCTATCACGCGGCCGATGCCCTTCTTCGCCCTGCCGCCGAAGCCGACGAGCAGGATAAGACCTATGCCGATCAGCGCGAAGCCGACGTATTTCGCCCAGCCGGAGAGCCCGAACGCGATCCCCGCGCCCGCGAATATCATGAGCCACGAGCCGATATCGAAGAGCGCCGTCTGCCAGTCGCCCTTCCTTATATGAAGGACGATCGACACGATCATTCCGGCGATTATCTGCATGAAGCCGAGCCCGCAGTATACGAGTATCGCCGTCATCTGATCCTTCATGGGATCAAGGAGCGGGAACGGGAAGCTCTCGCCGAACAGATCGTACCAGTTCATGCCGAAGAACGTGCCGGCTAAAAGACCGAAGAACGCAGTGGACAGGCCGCCCCATACGAGTATGTGCGCGACCTGGTTCGTGCCGCCGGTCGGCTTCTTGAGCTTGAGGTACAGGAAAGCGGCGAGGCTCATCACGAGCCCGTAGCCGGTGTCGCCCATCATAAGACCGAAGAACAGGAGATAGAACGGCGTCATGACGACGGTCGGATCGAAGCCCCTCGGATCGGGCGGCGAGTACATATTTGTTATGAATTCAAAGGGGGCGAAGAATTTGTTGTTTTTACAGTATGTGGGCGGGAGCTCGTCGTCATAAGGATCCCGCGATTCGAGACAATAAGTCCCGGTCACGCCGGAGATGAGTTCTTTGAGCTTTTCCTCCTCGTCGGAACGCGCCCAGCCCTCGAGCGAGAAGGTCTCGCGCGTGGCGAACAGATCGCATTTCGCGCGGACGGCGCTTTCCTCGATCAGCGCGCCGTCGAGACCCTTTTTGAGCGTCGAGGCGTTTTCGGCGAGGGCGGCGAGGCTCTTCGAGGTCTCGGCGCTTTCGAGCGCGATCCTTTCGAGATCGTTCTCGAGCCTTTCGTAATTGTCCTCGGGGAGACCCTCGTATTCGGGAAGGGAGACCTCGGAAAAACCGCAGTCCTTCAATACGGTGAGCGTCTCCTCGGGATCGGCCTTGGGCACTGCGGCGAGCACCGCTACGCGCTGACCCGCGCCGAAGGAGTCGGCCATGACGCCGCCGGAAGAAAGCTTCGCGACGTTGTCCGCCTTCATCGTGCCCAAAAGGAAATTCGCCGAGCGCGAGGGCTTGATCTCCTCAAGGGGGATATCCATCGCGCGGAACGGCGCGAGCTGCTTCATCGCTGCGGCCGTCCTCTCTTTTTCCGTTCGGAGGGACGCGGCTTTTTTTGTCAGCGAATCGAGCTCATCGCAGACGGAAAGCGCCCCGGGAACGGACGAAACGAGCTCCTCGTCCGGAAACTCCGGCGCGGCGGCGAGCATGCCCTCCTTGGGAAGATAGACGGTGAGCCTCCCGAGGCAGGCCTTTATGCGGGAAACGTTTGCGGAAGCCTCGTTAAGCTCCGCTTCGCAGCTTTTTTTGTAAAGCTCCGAGGCCGAGCGGAGGGCGGCGTCGTCGGGCGACTCGGCCGAATGCTTCGTCACCTGGACTATCCCGTTTTTTTGAAGCGTTTTCATTATGCGCTTCTCATCCTCCTTGAGGGCGAAAAGCGATATGTGCTTCATCGGTACTATCATAAAAACTCCCGCTTGGACGGTCGAACGCCGTCAGTTAAGTATTTCTTCCATGATCATATCGACGGCGGAGCCGAGACGCTTCTCCGCCTCGCCGATAACGATGTCCGCGCGCATGCGGCCGGCGTTGAATATCCTTGCCCGCTCGCTCGAGGCCTCCTTTTCGGCCATGGCGGAAGCGAGCGCGAGCCCGGCCTTCGCCTCTTCCCTCGCGATCTTGAGGGACTGGGCGGCGTCGTCCTCCGCGGCGGCGACTGCTCCCGCGGCGGCGGCCTGCGCGTTCTTTTTCATGGTTTCGGCGTCCGCCTCGGCAGCGGCGATCCTTTCGATAACGGTGGGCATTTCAAATATTATCCCTTCGATTAGTATTGGTTGAAAAGGTCATATCTGTCTGCATATCATTATAACAGTTAGGGCACTTCAATGCAAGTAAAAAACAGGTAAAAAATACCCGATCCCAAGCGGGGATCGGGTACGGACAAAACGTATTTTTTCGCGTCATTCCGCGCTTCCGGGCAGCACGATCCCCTCGAGCGCGAGGGTGAAGGTCATGCCGTCGGAGCTCGCGTAGAGGTCGCAGACGCGATCGCCCAGACCGTTTTCATAATAATCGGAGAACGCGAACTGCGCGGCGGGGTTCGACACGACGTGGGATATCCCGTCCGTCACGGTCACAAGTGGAACTCTGCCGTCGGCGAGCATGAGCGTACCGGTCCTGGAATAATCCTTGAGATACAGGCAGCGGCCGCCCGCGAGCACCTGATGGATGACGTTGGAATCGAGGGGCAGAGAGGAACTGCCCTCAAGGTAATAGAGCTTCTGATCGAGGGCGAGCACGTAGAACGTCCCGTCGTTCTTTACGCTGAAGGAAAATACGCCGTCCGCAAGCTTCACCGCCGTGCCGGGATCGCCGCGATCCATCGTATAGAGCGCGCGGTCGACGATGAGGGCGACCTTGTCGCCGTATATAGAGAACGAGGCCGCGCCGATCGCAAGCTCGCGGGAGCGGCAGAACCTGTCGATGAAATAGACGTTATAGGACTTCTGGGACTGATCCTGCGATGAGGTGAGCGGCGTATAGAATACGCAGTTGAAAAGCGTCGAGCAGTCCGCTACGGAGCCGGTGGCCGCCTCGCCGCCGTTGGTCGAAGCGCACTGCGGCTTGGTCGTGTAGACGGAAGCGCCCTCGACGAGCACCTTCGCGCGGGAGCCGTTCCTCGAATAATTCGTCACGCCTCCGACGTCGAATATCGCCTCGGAAAGATCCCTGTTGAACTCGACGAGCCCGGAAACGTTCTCGGCGATGAGCTTCGTGCGGGAACCCTTCATGCGATAAAGCGCCGAGTTTTCGGGCTTCATATACCAGACGGTCTTCGCATTTTCGCCGACCGCGAGCACGTACGCGTCCTCGGCGAGCAGGCGGCTTTCGCCGTTCTCGTGTATATACGCCGCGTATTTGCCGTCCGGGGCGGTCACGGTATATGCGACGGCCGAGCCGTCGTTCGCCGCGGCGATCGCGGGGATGCCCGAAATGCCGTCGGGCTTGACCGTTTCGATGGAGTCGGTATCGGATCTGTATATGTGAAGCTGCGTCGAGGTCGTGAATACGATGGTGTTATTATCGAGCGAGAGCGCGGCGCGGAGGACGCCCGCGGGGAAGATCTTCTTTATGCCTTGCCCGTCGACACGGTAGAGCTCGGTGCCGGCCGAAAAGATCCCGACCGAGCCGTCGCAGGACAGGAACGCGCTCACATAGCCCGCGACGGAGCCGTCGAGCAGCACGCCGTCGTAAAAGAAGCGCGTGGAGCCCTCATCGTCCTTATAATAATAGGAAATGCTGTGCTCGCAGAGCTTGACGGTCTCCTTCCGTGCGATTATATCGGCCGTGACGGCCGCAGCGACGCCGAGCACGGCAAGAACGGCGACCGCGATAACGATGATCTTCAAACGGATGTTTTTCATTCGCGCCTTCCTTGAACAAAGGATTTCTTCAATATGGGATTATACATCAAAACACGCCGGAATACAAGCGCGGATAAGCGCCGCGGCGGAGCTCGGGGACGGAACTATATATTTTCGGTTTTCGGTCAAATTTTCCTTGACAGGGCTTGGAAAAGATGTTACAATGGCGCTTGCCCCTGTGAAGGGGTATTATTTGGCTTGTATAAATGTACGGCTGAATAAGCGGAAGACCGCAAAAACGGTCGCTGGGACCGCAATCTTTCAAGGAGGATAAAACCATGCGCGTAAAGATCACACTTGCCTGCACCGAATGCAAGCAGAGGAACTACAATACGTTCAAGAACAAGAAGAACGATCCCGACAGGATCGAGCTCAGCAAGTATTGCCGTTTCTGCCGTAAGCACACCCTGCACAGGGAAGCCAAGTAAAAGAGGAATCGACTATGGCTAACAATCAAGCTGCTAAAAAGCCCGGTTTCTTCGCGAAGATAGGCAACTTCTTCAAGAAGATCGGCAGATATTTCAAGGAAGTCTTCTCGGAAGTGAAGAAGCTTACCTGGCCCACCAAGAAGGAGCTTCTGAGCTATACCCTCGCGGTATTCGCTTTCTGTGCGCTGATGGCGATAATAATCGGTCTTCTCGACCTCGCCTTCGGCTCCGGCTTCCAGTTCCTTGCCAACCTTGCAAAGTAAGGTAACAAAAATGGCAGACGAGGTCAAAAACAAAATGGAAAGGGCCGTCACGCTGAGTGAGAACCCCGACGCCGCGAGCGTCAGCGAGGACCGCACTCATTACGATGACGAGACCCCCACGGAGCCCCGCTGGTACGTAGTGCATACCTATTCCGGCTATGAGAACAAGGTCAAGGAAGATCTTGAGAAGACCATCGAGAACCGTAATCTTCAGAACCTCATACTCGAGGTCAAGTATCCGACCGAGACCGTTTCCGAAATGACGGAAGGCTCGAAAAAGCCCAAGGTATATCAGCGCAAGGTGTATCCGGGCTATGTCATGGTCAAGATGATAATGACCGACAGCACCTGGTACATCGTAAGGAACACCCGCGGCGTGACGAGCTTTGTCGGCTCCGGCAACAAGCCCATTCCCCTCACCGACGAAGAGGTGACCGCGATGGGCGTCGAGCGTATGACCCTTAAGCTTGACGTCGAGGTAGGCGAGAGCGTCCGCATAGTCAACGGTCCGTTCGCCAACTTCATCGGCACCGTCACGGAGCTCAACGTCGAGACCCAGAAGGTCAAGCTGCTCGTATCGCTGTTCGGTAAGGAGACTCCCATGGAGCTCGACTTTATCGACATCCAGAAACTGTAAGACACTGTATGGTCTCCCCGCAAGGGGTCTCTATAGTGGGAGGAACGGAAGCGTTTTGCTTCTATACTCCGCAAGTACCACATTATTTTAGGAGGAAAAACAATCATGGCAAAGAAAGTAACAGGCTTTGTCAAGCTGCAGATCCCTGCAGGTAAGGCTACGCCCGCGCCGCCCGTCGGCCCCGCCCTTGGTCAGCATGGTCTGAACATCATGGGCTTCTGCAAGGAGTTCAATGAGCGTACCGCCAAGCAGGCCGGTCTCATCATCCCCGTTGAGATCACCGTTTATCAGGACCGTTCGTTCACATTCGTGACCAAGACCCCGCCCGCATCCGTCCTCATCAAGAAGGCCTGCGGCATCGAGTCCGGTTCCGGCGTCCCCAACAAGACGAAGGTCGCCAAGATCACCAAGGCACAGGTCCGCGAGATCGCCGAGACCAAGATGCCCGACCTCAACGCCGCCTCCATCGAGGCCGCGATGAGCATGGTGGCCGGCACCGCCCGCTCCATGGGCGTCGTCGTTGTAGACTGAGAGGTAGAATATGAAGCACGGTAAGAAATATAATGACAGCGTAAAGACGATCGAGAAGCAGAAGCTTTACGATCCCGCCGAGGGCATCGAGGTAGTTCTCGGAACCGCCAAGGCCAAGTTCGACGAGACCATCGAGGCTCACATCCGTCTGGGCGTCGACTCCCGCCATGCCGACCAGCAGGTCCGCGGCGCGGTCGTCCTGCCCCACGGCACGGGCCGCGTAGTCCGCGTTCTCGTATTCGCCAAGGGCGATAAGGCTCGCGAGGCGCAGGAAGCCGGCGCCGATTTCGTAGGCGACGAGGATATGGTCAAGAAGATCCAGACCGAAAACTGGTTTGGGTTCGACGTCTGCGTCGCGACTCCCGACATGATGGGCGTCGTCGGCCGCATCGGTCGTGTTCTCGGCCCGAAGGGCTTGATGCCCAACCCCAAGAGCGGCACCGTTACCATGGACGTGGCGAAGGCCATCGCCGATATCAAAGCCGGTAAGGTCGAGTATCGTGTCGACAAGACCAACATCTGCCACTGCCCCATCGGCAAGGCCAGCTTCGGCAAGGATAAGCTCGTCGAGAATCTCAACGTCCTCATGGACGCCATCATCAAGGCCAAGCCCGCCGCTGCGAAGGGCACCTACATCAAGTCCCTCGTGCTCTCCAGCACCATGGGTCCGGGCGTCAAGTTCAACGGAACAAGGTTCGGAAACTGATCCAAAATCAAACAAAGACCTCTTCCTTCAACGGACGAGGTCTTTTCTGTTTATTCTTCTGCCGAAACGATCCGCGTATACCTTTGAAGCGGCATTTCGCCGTCGTGGGGCATGCCGCAGTAGGACGAGCTCATGGCAGATCCCATGGTTATGCGGACGACGCCCGCGGCGAAGAGCGCGTTTTCGAGCGCGGTACGGTCGGCTTCGGGGCAGATGAGCGCGGCGGTCTGGAGCCGGTTCTTGTAGGGCGAGAGCGTTCTGACGAGCTCGCTTTTCGGCAGGGCGCGGACCCACGGATCGCGGAACAGGCGCGAGGGCGTGAGCGCGCGGTCTTTTAGCACGGTGACGGAGCAGCCGGGCTTTTTTATTATCCGTGCGCCGGTTTTC
>JAGACA010000014.1 GCA_017614315.1 Clostridia bacterium
CGAACAGATGACACTCCGGGTATGAACCGAATGCTCTAGCCAGCTGAGCTATGCCGCCAAATGGTTGCGGGGGAAGGATTCGAACCAACGACCTTCGGATTATGAGCCCGACGAGCTACCTGCTGCTCCACCCCGCGATGTAAACGCTGTTTTTTACAGCAGACGGTATTATAACAAAGCATATGCGAATTGTCAACCGAAAAATGAATATATTTTTGTCGATATTCACAGCGAATATTATTTTTTCACAAATTTTTCCGCATCGGAACGAAATATTTTTTCAAAAAGTATTGTAATTTTTACAATCGGTGTTAAAATACAGAATTGGAGCGAAACGGTTTTCATCTTTGTCCTTATTTATTTGTGAAGCCGCATGACGCGCGACCGACCCCCCACAACGTTCGCTGCGCCGGCTTCAAAATAAAAAGAGCAGCATAAGCTGCTCTTTTTCGTTTTCGGTCATCTGAATATGTCCATTATGAGCGGGAGCCACATCGTGTACGTCACGACCAGGATCCCGACGACGACCGCCAGCAAGACGATACCGATGAACAGTCCCCAGTTCGCGAGGCGCGAATACGCGTCGGCGCGCTTCCTCCTGCCTGCGCTCTTCGCAAGGGCGGAGAGTATTATCGCGGGGATGGGGGATACGAACGCCATGGCAAAGCCGATGACCGCCAGCAGATGATAGACGGTCGCGGGCTGCTCGCCGCGCTTCCTGCGGGGCTCCTCCTCGCGCGCTTCCTCGCGTACCGGCGCGGGAGCGGGGGCAGGCTTTGCCGCCTCGAATACAGGCGCGGGGGGAACGCCGAGCGTCTCGCGGATGGAGCTTGCACCGTGCCCGGAGGGAGCCTTCGCGGGCGCTTCGGCCTTTGCGGGCTCGGTGAACAGAACGGGCTTTTCCGCCTTCGCGGGCTCCGCGGGGACTTCGTCCTTTCTCATTATTATCTCCGCGCCGCATGACGCGCAGAACGAAGCTTCGTCGGGAAGCTCCCTGCCGCATTTCGGACAAAAGATCATATGACGATCCTCCTGTTACCAGACGTGATCGGAAAGCTCCTGAATAACTCTTGTAAAGACAAATCCAAGAGCCGTGCAGACGCAGGCGATGTAGACCGCCCAGAAAATCGTGAAGAATATTCCGACGACAAGCCCCGCGATCGCGGCGGGTCTTAATGGGACTCTGTACTTGTCATACGTGGCGTTCTTGAGCGCGATGCCGCTTATGATCGCTCCGGGAAGCCCCATGAAGCAAAGCGCGGCGCCGATTATCGCCAGTATGTTAAGACGCGGACGGGTCTCCTTCTCGGCGACGACGACCGCCGGGTTAACGGCGCGGACGTCCTCGCCGCATTCCAGACAGAACGAAGCGTCGTCGGGGAGCGACTTACCGCATTTGGGACAGTACTTCATGGCCTTTTACCTTAAAAGTCGAAGTCAAAGTTGTAGCCGGAGTTCGCAAGCGCGCAGCTGCCTACGCCCAGAACGATGATGTAGACCGTCCAGAAGACCAGCATCACGATGCTGATGATAAGGGCGGCGACGGCAAGGGGCTTAAGACTGGTCCTGAAGTTGCCGGACTTGGCGTTCTTGAGGGCGATGATGGCGAAGATCAGGCCGACGATACCGGAACCGGCAAGAGCAATGGCGACGATCGCCATTACGTTGAGGCCGCTCTTGGGCTCCTCGACGGCAGGAGCCTGATAAACGGGAGCCTGATAAGCGGGAGCGGCGTTATAGCCGGGATTCTCCGCGCCGCAGTTCTGGCAGAAGCGGCTGTTGTCGTCGATGTACTGACCGCATTTTTCACAATAACTCATAATAAACCTCCTGTTTCCTTTGGAATGAGCTCCCTGCTATTTTACATCGCCGCGTCCGATTTGTCAACGGCTGACGACCTTACCCACATTGACACCCGATACTGCACAATGTATAATAACAAATGCCGCTTCACTTACTGCGGAGAAAGGGACGGGTCTCAATGAAAGAATTTTTCGGCTTCGGAGGATACAGCCGCACTCCCGAGGGAGCATATTCGTGGCAGCATCTTGTTTTCGTATCGTCGCTGATGACGGCGATGATACTGCTCGCCGTCTTCCTCGGCAGGAGAAACAGGCACAGGTCGGACGCGGAAAAGAACCGTGTGCTCGTATGGGCGGCGCTTTTGATCGACGCGTTCGAGGTGTTCAAGATCGTCCTCCTGTGCGTAAGGGAAAACGACCCGATGCACTGGCTTTACGATCTGCCTCTTTTCCTTTGCAGCATCCAGCTTTTGACCATACCGCTCGCGGCGTTCTCTAAAGGACGCGTCAGGGAAGCCGCGATCGATTTCGTCGTCATATTCGGCATTCTCGGCGCCGTCGCGGGCACCTACGGCGCGGCGCAGAACTATTCCGCATATCCCGTGCTCGGCTTCGACAACGTCGTATCCGGCATAACGCATTCGATATCGGGGTTCTCGTCCCTTTACATACTCATCGCGGGAATGGCGAGCATGAAAAAACAGAATATCGTCATCACCTTCGGTATAATGGTATTCTTCTGCGCCGCGGCTTATATCGCGGATGTGCTCATCCCGTATAATTATATGTTCCTCATGCGCGGCGACGGCACCCCGTACGATATCCTGTTCGACCTGGTCGGCGGGAACAGGATACTTTATCCTCTCTTCGTGCTTGTGCTGTTCCTCCTGTATATTTCCGTTTATTACCTTATCTTTTATATAGTGAAAAGAAAGAAAAAAGCGTAAGGTTTCCCCGAAAAGGACCGGCCGGCCCGCATTACGGCCGAACGGGAATTCGGGCTTGAAAAAGCCCTCATTGGGGGGTATAATTAACTCGACTACAAACGGAGGTTTTCATACAATGGATCCCAAATTCACCAACAATGCAGGCGTCTGTGTACCCGAGATCATGTTCCCCGCAGAGGGCGTCGATCTTACCAAATGGGCGTGCGTGGCGTGCGACCAGTATACCTCTCAGCCCGATTACTGGGAAGGCTGCGAGAAGGTCGTCGGCGACGCTCCCTCCACCCTCCGCATAATGCTGCCCGAGATCTACCTCGAGAAGCCCGGCGAGGACGAGCGCATTGCCGCCATCAGAAAGACCATGAACGAGTACGTCGCGAACGGCACCTTAAGGAATCTCGGAGAGGGCTTCATGCTGACCCGCCGCACCGTAGACGGCAAGACGAGGAACGGCCTCGTCGTCGCTCTCGACCTCGAGTGCTACGACTATAACAAGGGCTCGACCACCCTCATCAGGGCGACCGAGGGCACCATCGTCGAGCGCATTCCCCCGAGGCTCCGCATCCGCGACGGCGCGCCCCTCGAGCTCCCGCACATACTCGTCCTCATCGACGACGAGAAGCGCACGGTCATAGAGCCCATATATGAGGCGGTAAAGGCCGCTCCCAAGTTCTATGATTTCGAGCTCATGCAGAATGGCGGACACGTCGAGGGCTGGTTCATAAACGACGAAACCATGATAAAGAACGCGATCGACGCGATCACCGCGCTCATCGACCCGATGAAGTACGGCCGCGAGATGGCGCCCCTGCTCTTCGCGATGGGCGACGGCAACCACTCCTTCGCCACGGCAAAGGCCAACTGGGAAAAGCTCAAGGCGACCCTCCCCGAGGACGCCCGAGCGGATCATCCCGCGAGGTACGCGCTCGTCGAGCTCGAGAACGTGCATGACGAGGGCATCGTATTCGAGCCCATACACCGCGTCGTGTTCAATATCAGCGTAAAGAAGTTCCTGAACGACCTCAAGGCGAGGCTCACGGCGCAGAATCCCGGCGGCATCGTCGATATTCAGCTCTTTGAGTCCGAGCGCAGGTTCAACCGCAACTATGAGCGCGCGGTCGCCGACGGCGGTCACATCATCCCCATAGTCATTCAGGGCAAGCGCGGCTTCATCGCCGTAAAGCGTCCCGCAGCGCAGCTCGAGGTCGGCACTCTCCAGGCAGCTCTCGACATCGTCGTCAAGGAGACGAAGGGCGCGTCCATAGACTACATCCACGGCGCGGACGTCGTGAACGACCTCGGCTCGAAGGTCGGCAACATCGGCTTCCTGCTTCCCTCGATGGACAAATCCGCGTTCTTCAGGACCGTCGTTTTCGACGGCGCTCTCCCGAGGAAGACCTTCTCGATGGGCGAGGCTCACGAAAAGAGATACTACCTCGAGTGCAGGAGCATTATGAAATAAGCCGGAACGATACGGCGTTCGGGGGCTTCGCTGAAAACGGCGAAGCCCTTTATTTGTGAAAAAAGTCTGTACTTTTCGATCGTTTTGTAGTATTATTATTATGGATTCGAATAAAGTGGGAGAGTATGTCCGATCAATGAGGCCGTATTTCATTGTCAATCCCGTCGCCGGCGGGGGAAAAGCGCTTGAGAAATTCGACGAGCTTAAAAAGTTTTTCGATAGTAAGGGCGTGGGATACGCCTATGCGCTCACCGAAAAGGCAGGCGGCAGCGCGGCGCTGGCGGAGGAAGCCTACGCGTCGGGCGAAAGGTACATCGTGGCTGTCGGCGGCGACGGCACCGTCAGCGAGATCGCTTCGGCGCTCGGCAATAAGGACGACGTCATAACGGGTATTTGTCCGTTTGGCACCGGCAACGACTTCGCGGGCACTCTGGGCTTGAGCTCCGATCCCGAGAAGGCCGCGGAAACGCTATTAAACGGCACGCCCGTCCCGGTCGATCTCGGCCGCGTGGGCGACAGGTTTTTCATTAACGTTCTCGGCCTCGGCTTCGACGTGGACGTCGTCATCAACACAGAAAGGTATAAGACGAAATACCGCGGCATGATACCGTATCTTTTGGGCATCATGCGCTCCATGTTCCATCTTTCGGGCGTCGGCTTAAAGCTCACTGCCGACGGCGAGACGCGCGAGCTTAAGGCGCTGATCGTCGCGATCGCGAACGGCCCGCGCTTCGGCGGCGGTATGGTGGTCGCTCCCGACGCGGATCCCTCGGACGGATATTTCGACGTCTGCGTGATAAAAAAGATCGATTTCTTCCGGTTCCTGACGCTGCTCCCGCTTTTCGTAAAGGGAAAACACGTCGGCAAAAAACCGGTCATGTATTTCAAGGCAAAGGAGGTCGAGCTTTCCTGTGAAAGCACGCCTCTCGAGCTCGACGGCGAGCTGGGCGAATACGCCCCCGCCAAGGTCGTCATCAAGCATTCCGCGCTTAAGATAATGCGTTAAGGGAAAGGACGGAAAAATGGCGCGAGGCAGACGCAGGATAGTCATACGCGACAGCAAAAAAACGGCGCTGAGGCTGGCGTTCGTCGTTTTGATCTTGATCGCGACCGCCGGTCTTGCGGTGTTCCTTGCGCTTTCGCTCAAGAGCTGCGGCACGAAGCTTTCCATCCGCACCATGCCGCTCCAGTCCTCCGAGCTTTCCGAGGGTACTGGCGACGGGCTCCTGTACGTCAGGGACGGCATGCTCAATTTCTACAATTATAAGGACGAGAACGGCAATTTTGCGAAATACCTCTCCGGCACGCCAACGGGCATAGCCGGCACGGACGGCATAAAGGCCGTGTGGTCTGAAAACTCCGTCCAGATAATCGACGCGCCCTTTGACATCGCGCCGGGCGGCAGGATAAAGGCGCTCCGCGCGGGCAGCATGCACGTCGCGGTCTGTATCAAAAAGAACAACGGCGACGAGACCGTCACGGTATACAACTCCGCAGGTCAGCAGGTCTGGGAGCTTGAGTTCGCGGAAGGCAGCCTCGTCGACTTCGGCTTCAGCGAGGTCTCGGGCAGGACGCTTTGGACGATGGAGCTTTCGGTCAATTCGGGCTCGCCGCGCACGACGATCACCACCTATGACCTCTCCCGCATGAGCGCGACCGGCGTCATCAACGTCGCGGGACAGCTCGTCGAAAGGGTCTGCTTCACCGGCTCGAGCGTATTCGTGATCGGCACGGAAACGCTCGTCAGGTACTCGTCCTCGACCAACCGCGAGATCTACCGCGTACAGCTCCACGGCTTCAGGGTGACCGACATAGCCATGGACGGCGCGAACCTCCGCCTTCTCCTCATGCCGAGGAACGGCGGCAGCGCGTCTACGGTAAGGATACTCACGGTCGAGCAGAAGGACGTCGCGAACGAGAGCGCGCTGACGCTCACGCTGGACGACGGCTTGGTATCCTGCCATCTTCTCGGAGGGAACCTCATAGCGGTATGGGACGGCACCGTAAGGCTTTATGATAAAAAGGGAAAGACGGTGGAGACGCTCTCGCTGCCCGTCGGCAGCACGCTGGCGTCCAAAAAGCTTGACGATAAGCATATTCTTCTGGAAAGGAGCGGAGAGTTTGATCTCCTGACATTGGGTAAATGAGTTTACTCGACATTGTGATCGCTGCGATACTCGGGCTCTTTGTGCTCGCGGGAGTGTATAAGGGCTTCGTTTATACCGCCATCGACATACTGTTTTATATCATATGCGCCGTATTCGCGCTGCTGCTCATGCCCATGGTCTCCGGGCATGTGGAAAAGAACGAAACGGTCTATAACGCCATGCTCTATTATACCGAGGGCTCCGAAAACATAAAGGACGTCGAATACAGGAAAAAGAACATAACCGAGATCTCGAACGCCGAGCTCGAGGAGATATACATGAGCTCGGACGCCGCCTATCCCATGGACGAGCGCATCAGGACCAACGTCGAGGATGCGGCGTTCGCGGCAAACGGCGTCACCTCGCTCGGCGACTATTTCAACACGACGATGGTCATAGTCACCATCAATATAACCGTGTTTATGGGACTGTTCATAGTGATGAGGGCGATACTCGGGTTCGTCATCGGCTGGTGGAACTACGCGAAGCCCCTGCCGGTGCTTAAAAAATTTGATCTCCCCGCTGCGATCGGCGCGGGGTTCATAAGGGGCGTCCTCGCGGTGTTCCTCATATTCATGCTCTGCCCCATAGTCCTCACGGTGCTTCCCTTCGACGTGGTCTCCGATCTCGTCGAAAAATCGAAGCTCGCGAGCTTCTTCTACTATTCAAATTTCCTGTTAAGGCTCATACCCGGGGTGTGATCCATGTATATTGCCGATAAATGGAATGATTACGAGATCATCGACGCCGGCGGCGGCGACAAGCTGGAACGCTGGGGCGATACGGTGCTCCTGCGTCCCGATCCCCAGGCCGTGTGGCCGTTGAGGGACGGGCTCAAAAACGTCGACGCGCGGTACGTAAGGTCGAATACCGGCGGCGGCTATTGGGATTACAAACGCGAGCTCCCCGAAAGCTGGACGGTTTCCTACCGCGATCTTACGTTCATCGTTCGCCCGACCGGCTTCAAGCATACCGGCCTTTTCCCCGAGCAGGCGGTCAACTGGGACTTCATGCGCTCGGTCGTAAGGGAGTATAAAAAGAAAAACCCGGACAAGCCCTTCCGCGTTCTTAACCTCTTCGCCTACACCGGCGGCGCGACCTGCGCGCTCGCGGCGGAGGGGGCGGAGGTCGTCCACGTCGACGCGGCAAAGAGCATAGTCCAGTGGGCTAAGGCGAACCTAAATGAGTGCGGCCTTGCCGACAGACCGGTAAGGTTCATAGTCGACGACTGCATGAAATTCGTCCAGAGGGAGGCGCGCCGCGGGCATTTCTACGAGGGCGTCCTCATGGATCCGCCCAGCTACGGCCGCGGACCCGACGGCGAGATGTGGCGTATAGAAAACGGGCTTTATCCGCTCGTCGAGGCCTGCGTCAGGCTCCTTTCCGAAAACGCCGCGTTCTTCCTTATCAATTCCTACACCACCGGGCTGGCCCCGGCGGTGCTCACGGATGTGCTCCGCGTCGCCCTAAAGGACTTCGGCGGCAGAGTCGAGTCCGAGGAGGTCGGTCTCCCGATCACGCGCGGAGGGCTCGTGCTCCCGTGCGGAGCGACCGGACGTTTCACAAGATGAAGGTACTGTACGAGGACAATCACATAATAGTAGTCGAGAAGCCCGTCAACGTTCCCGTCCAGGGGGACGAGACGGGCGATTTGAGCCTGCTCGACGAGGTAAAGGCATATATAAAGGAAAAATACTCGAAGCCCGGCGAAGTGTTCATCGGTCTCGTTCACAGGCTCGACCGCCCCGTCGGCGGCGTGATGGTATTCGCGCGGACGAGCAAGGCTGCATCCCGCCTCGCGCCGCAGTTCGCGGAGAAGGATCATTCCGGCGCGGTGAAGAAATACGCCGCGGTCGTCACGGGCGAGCCCCCGGCGAGCGCAAGCCTCGAGGATTGGCTCATAAGGGACGAGGAGAGCCATTCCTCCATCGTCGTTCCCGAGGATACCGGGAACGCGAAGAAGGCGGGCCTCGGATTCAAAAGGACGGCGCGCAGGAAGGGCGCGAGCCTGCTCGATGTCGACCTTAAGACCGGCCGCCATCACCAGATCCGCGTACAGCTCGCGAACGCCGGTTACCCCATTTGGGGCGACCAGCGATATAACAAGGCAGCCGTTCCCGGTCAGCAGATAGCGCTTTTCGCCTATTCGCTCTCGTTCGAGCATCCCGTGACGCACGAGCGCATGCGCTTCACCTCGATACCCCGTTACGGCGCGTTCGGGGAATTCGGGGACGAATTGAAGCTCATGGCGGCGGACGTCGATTTTTCCTATATAGATAATGATATCGTCGTCCTCAACAAGCCGTCGGGCATGACCGTCGCCAAAAAGGACGGTGGAGACGACAACCTCGAAGCGAGGCTCGACGCCGTTTTCCCGGGCGTCAGTCCCGTACATCGCCTCGACGCGGTGACGACCGGGCTCGTTATATTCGCGAGGAACGATAAGGCGAAGGCCGCGCTCGACAGGGCGATCCGCGAAAGGACGATCAAAAAATATTACAGGCTCATAATAAAGGGCGCCCCCGCGGTTAAGACCGGCACGATAAGGCTGTGGGCGCAGAGAACCGAGACGGAAAGCTTCGTCCGCGTTTACGACGATAAGAAGCCCGGCGCGGCCGAGATGATAACCGACTACCGCGTTATAAAGACCGAGGGCGGGATATCGCTCGTTGAGGCGCTCCTCGTCACCGGACGCACGCATCAGCTGCGCGCAAGCTTCGCGCATATCGGCTATCCGATACTCGGCGACGACAAATACGGCTCGCGCGATTTCAACCGCGACCCGGAATACAGAAAGCTGCACAGGAAAAACCCGCTTTGCCTCGCCGCGGTCAGGATCGAATTCGACTTCCCGAAGGGCTCGTACCTCGAAAGGCTCAACGGACTTACTGTCGAAAAGGAGGCGCCTTTTTCGATATGAACGGATTCGAACTCATCGAACGCTCCTCGCTTTCGCCCGATGACGGATGGAAGCTCATGAGGATATACGAGGCCGGCAACCGCGAGACCGCAGAGGAGCTGTATCCCGATATGGACGCAGATGAGGGTCTGAAAAAGGTCGAACGGGACTTCCTTGACTACCTCGACAGCGATTTTTTCTCCGAATCAGAGAATTATTATCAAATACTCTCTTATAAGGGCGAATGGGTGAGCGCCGTGAGGCTTTACGGGCTCGGCGGCGGACTGTATTATCTGGAAGCGCTCGAGACGAAGGGAGAGGCAAGACAGCATGGTTTTGCCGTAAAGCTGCTCGATATGGTCACGGAAAAGCTCAAAAAGCGCGGACCGTTCAGACTCTGCGACTGCGTGCATAAGGAAAACGTCCCCTCGATCGAAACTCACCTCAAGGCGGGATTCCATATCGCCGGCGACGGATACGACTGTTTGAGAAACGAAACAAAGGACTGGGAATACGGCTTCGAGTACGAATGGAAGGAGATGAAATGAATGGGAAAAACTAAAAAGATCGCTGCATTGATACTTACGGGCATCCCCATTTTATGGGGCGCAGTCGGCGTGTCCTTATGGTTCGCGGATGATTTTTACGCTCAGACTCATGAGTTTGTCGAGTGGGGGTGGTGGCCGCTTCTGGCCTATTTCTTCACGCTGCCGTTTATTGCTCCCATAATGCTGATGCTGTCGATCCTCGGGATCGTTTTTGCGAAGAAAGCCCGCGATCTGGGTGAACACACCGTGTGGATAATCGTGCTTGCGGCAATTGCCATCGCTTTCCACGTAGTGGCAGGCGTCTATGCTTTCTATACTATATACGTGTAGTTTTATCCTGCGCATGCGTTCTAAAAAAGTCTGCCCCGTACGAGGGGCAGACTTTTTTGTTGTTGCGTTATTATACCTTCATTACGCCTATCGTGACGTTCACGCCGTTAAGATCCCACTCCTTGACGTAAGCGCCTTCGGGAGCGGCGGCGAAGGTCAGCTCGTCGGCGAGCGTGTCGCCCATTATGCCCTCGCGGTTCCTGTCCGCTATGGCGGCGATCTCGTCGGAACCGTATATGAACACCGAGATGTGATCGGTCACGTTGAAGTCGGCCTCCTTGCGCATGGTCTGCACCTTGGATACCAGCTCGCGGACATAGCCCTCCTCGATCAGCTCGTCGGTCAGTGTCGTTGCGAGAACGACGGTGAGATCCTTCTCTGAAACGGAGCTGAAGCCCTCGCGCTTAACGGTGTCGACGAGCACGTCCTCGGGGTGCAGGCTTACCTTCACGCCCTCAAGCTCGAACTCGAAGGGTTTTCCTTCCGCGTGTGCCGCGACGCAGGCGTTGCCCACGCCCTCGGTGTTCTGGAGGTAGTTGTTTATCTTCGGCAGCACCTTGCCGTAGCGCGGCCCCAAAAGCTTGAGCTGGGGCTTTACGCGGTAGGTGATGAACTCGGAAGCGTCGTTCACGTACTTGACGTCCTTTACGTTCAGCTCGCCCTCGATTATCTCGTTATACATTTCGGGAAGCGCCTCCACGCCCTGCACGTACAGCGCGGAGAGGGGCTGACGGTTCTTGAGGTTCGACTGCGCCCTTGCCGCACGGCCGAGCACGACGATGCGGTAAACGGCGGACATGTCGTTTTCAAGCTCCGCGTCGATGAAGCTCTCGTCGCAGACGGGATAGTCGGCAAGATGCACGCTCTCGGGGGCGGTCTTGTCGCAGGTGCGGACGATGTTCTGATACATCTGCTCCGCCATGAACGGAGTGAACGGAGCGGTGAGCCGCGCCATTGTCTCGAGCACGGTATAGAGCGTCATGTATGCTGCCTCCTTGTCGGCGGTCATCTCCTTGCCCCAATACCTCTCGCGGCCGCGGCGGACGTACCAGTTCGACAGATCGTCGACGAACTCGGCAAGCTCGCGTCCCGCCTCGGTTATGTGCAGGGAATCGAGCAGCTCGTCCTGCTTCTTTATAAGGCTGTTAAGCCTCGAAAGTATCCATCTGTCCATCGCGGACAGGTTCTCGCGCCTGAGCTCATGCTTCGTCGGATCGAACCCGTCGATGTCGGCATAGAGGATGTAGAACGCGTAGGTGTTCCACAGCGTGCCCATGTACTTCCTCTGCGTCTCGCTGACCGCCTCGATCGAGAAACGGCTGGGGAGCCACGGGGAGGACGCGGTGTAGAAATACCACCTGACCGCGTCCGCGCCCTGCTTCGTCAAAACGTCGGCGGGAGCGATGACGTTGCCGATATGCTTCGACATCTTTTTGCCGTCCTTGTCGCAGACGAGGCCGAGCACGATGCAGTTCTTAAAAGCGGGCTCATCGAACAGGCAGGCCGCGACGGCGTTAAGGGTATAGAACCAGCCGCGCGTCTGGTCGACCGCCTCGGATATGTAGTCGGCGGGATAGTGCTTCTCGAACTCTTCCTTATTTTCAAACGGATAATGCCACTGGGCAAACGGCATGGAGCCGGAATCGAACCAGCAGTCGATGACGACCGGCTCGCGCTTCATAACGCCGCCGCAGTGCGGGCACTTCATGGTCAGGGGATCGAGCATAGGCTTATGGAGCTCGATATCGGGATCGGCGTCGGGGAAGCACTTAAGAAGCTCCTCGCGGGAACCTATCGTGTGATGGTGTCCGCAGTCTCCGCATACCCAAACGGGCAGGGGAGTGCCCCAATAACGCTCGCGCGTGACCGCCCAGTCGATGACGTTCTCGAGGAAATTGCCCATGCGGCCCTCGCCTATGGACTCGGGTATCCAGTTGATGCGCTTATTGAAATCGAGCAGCTTGTCGCGCAGCTTCGTCATCTCGATGAACCAGCCGCCGCGCGCGAAATAGATGAGCGGAGTGTCGCAGCGCCAGCAGAAGGGATAACTGTGCTCGTACGGAAGCTCCTTGTAAAGCCTGCCGCGCTCCTTGAGGTTGGCGATGATCAGCTTATCCGCCTTCTTGACGTTAACGCCGTCCCACGGAGTGCCGCCTGCGAGCTCGCCCTTGGCGTTGACGTTCTGCACGAAGGGAAGTCCCCATTTTTGTCCGACCCTGCCGTCGTCCACGCCGAAAGCGGGAGCGAGGTGGACTATGCCGGTGCCATCGGTCAGCGTGACATACCCGTCGGATACCACGCGCCAGCCCTTCTTGTTCCCATGATTGACCGGGAAGTCGAAGAGGGGCACGTACTCCATGTTCTCGAGATCCGAGCCCTTATAGCGTTCGACCGTCTCCCAGCCTTCGCCGAGCACGCTCCCGACAAGAGCGGCCGCCATAATGTAACGCTTGCCGTCCTTCTCGACCTTGACGTAATCCTCGTCGGCGTTCACGCAGAGGCCGACGTTCGAGGGAAGCGTCCAGGGCGTGGTCGTCCAAGCCATGAACTCCGTGCCGTCGTCCATGCCCTTTACGGGGAAGGTTATGAATATGGAGGTCTCCTTGACGTCCTTATAGCCCTGCGCGACCTCGTGGCTCGAAAGCGCCGTCCCGCAGCGGGGGCAGTAGGGGACGATCTTGTGACCCTTGTAAAGGAGCCCCTTCTCGTCTATGGTCTTCAGTGCCCACCATACAGACTCTATGTAGTCGTCGGTATAGGTGACGTAGGGGTTCTCCATGTCCGCCCAGTAACCGACCGCGTCGGACATCTCCTCCCATTCGCCCTTGTACTTCCACACGGACTCCTTGCACTTGCCGATGAACGGAAGCACGCCGTATTCCTCGATCTGCTCCTTGCCGTCAAGGCCGAGGGACTTCTCGACCTCAAGCTCGACGGGCAGACCGTGGGTGTCCCAGCCGGCCTTCCTTAAGACGTCGTAGCCCTTCATGGTGCGGTAGCGGGGGATTATGTCCTTCATGGAACGGGTGAGCACGTGGCCGATGTGCGGCTTGCCGTTGGCCGTGGGCGGACCGTCGAAGAAGGTATAGGGCTCCGCGCCCTTCCTGAGCTCGACCGATTTCTCGAATATTTTGTTTTCCTTCCAGAACTTCAGTATCTCCTGCTCGCGGGAGACGAAATCCATGGAAGCCGAGACCTTTTTGTACATTTTTATAGGATCCTTTCGGTTTGTTTTTCAAAAATAAAAGCCCGAGGGAAGATCCCTCGGGACGTATGATACGCGGTACCACCCGGGTTCGCCGAGACGAAGTCCCGACGCGCTTCATTCGCCCTGTAACGGGGGCAGGCCGGGAACGGCTGACGATACTTCGCCGCTCCTGCTCACGGGTGATATGCCGTCTGGTATGGCCGCCGCGCTCTCACCGCCCGCGGCTCGCTTGTGCCGGTGACCAAACTCACCTGTCCCGATCTTCGCACTTACAAATAAATATTATAGCACGTTTCATATCCTTTGTAAACCCCGTATACGCCCGTTTTTCCGGGATCGGTACAAAATCGGTACGGGAAAAATATATGAAAAGGACATTTTTTTGAAAAAAGTATATACTTTTGGAATACAATCTGCTATAATAGCACTATGCAGAATCCATTTCTGCGAAAAATCGCATATGGAGGAAAAATATGAAAAAGATTTTAGCAATGATGCTCGCCCTGCTCATGATCGCTGTCGCGTTCGCAGGCTGCAACGGCACGAAGCCCGGTAAAGAGGAATCCGCCGTTCAGAAGATCATCAAGGAAGCTGAAGGCATGACCCTCGAAGAGCTTGCCAAGAAGGCCATTGAGGAGTCCAACGGCAAGAACTTCTACGGCGTGGGTAACTCCAGCCGCGGTAAATCCGCTCTGCCCAAATTCATCGACTACCTTAAGACCATCGAGCCGAGCTACGAGCTCAACTTCGAGTGGCAGCAGCCGAAGAACAACAAGATCTTCGATCAGCTCTCCGCCGACTCCCTTAAGGACGTAGGCACCTTCGCCGTCACCCTTATCCAGGACGGCAACCAGATCGAGTCCAAGATGGTCAAGACCGGCATCCTCGACACCTTCATTCCCCTTGATTGGGCAAAGGCGAACAACACCACCGCCGACGCATACAAGGGCTATCTGCCCCTCCAGACCCTGAATAAGGTCTTCGAGTACAACTGCACCGGCAGCAAGACCTACACCAACTGTTGGGATTACGTCTACGAAGGCGAACACGGCCTGTTCATGGACGTCGATTCCGAGATCGTCGGCAAGAACTTCCTTTACATGCTCACCAACGAGAAGTATGCCGGCTACCTCAAGGAAGCCTATGAGAAGCTCCCCGAAGCCAAGAAGGCTTACTTCACCCCGGTCATCGAGGCTATGAAGACCGACGCCAAGGATCTCGGCCTCGGTGAGAACGGCTGCTACGGCCTTGCCTGGATCAAGCTCTGGGTAGAGAGCTATATGGCGGTCGAGGACGACGGCCCGATCTGCAACACCCTCGTTCAGCAGTCGGCCACCGACCAGTTCGGCCTCCTTGTTTACTCCAAGCTCCGCTCCGTTGAGGAGTCCGACACCGTTTCGAAGAACAACATCAAGGTCGCCGCTTATCAGGACGGCTATGAGGGCATCGGCGGCTATGGCTACTGCCATTACATGTTCGTTCCCGACAACAGCCCGCTTCCCTGGACCGCCTGCGCCTTCATCGCCTACATCACCTGCACCGTCGACGGCTTCTCCGCATGGGGCAAGGATATGGGCGGTTACTCCTCCAACCCGACCGTAGCGGCCGGCACCGAGGAGAAGTACGGTCATTCCAAGGGCGGCTACAACGAGGCCGGCGAGAATGAGTTCGACTGCAAGAACGACCGCGGCTATGACTGGTGGGTAAATAACGGCAAGCTTGTCATCGAGGATCCCGAGTACTGCGCGTCCGTTGCGTTCACCGTCGGTTCCTGGATCGAGATGCTCTCGAAGTATAAACCCACTGCCGAATGATAATCCCGAAAAAATATTTGAACGACTGATTTTCTCGGAGGCGCCTTAAGGTTCTTAGGGCGCCTTCGATGGAATAGGGAGGAGAAAAACGTGCAGAATCGTGCAATGAAACGCCGCGTTCGGCTGAACAAGCTGAAAACATTTTTCTCAAAACCGCAAAACATAATCCTGCTTGTCCTCGGCATCGTTCTGACCGTCACGACTGTCGCGCCGATCATAGCCATAGCCAAGGATACGATCACGGTCCATCCTGGCACTATCGACGCGAACATTTCCGGAAAGACGGAAGGATTCACGCTCGCCAACTACGTCGATCTGTTCACATCGAGAACGGCCAAGACGAACCTGTGGACGCCGCTTGTCAACACGCTTTTACTGTCCACTATCGCGTGCGTGGTCTCGATCGTATTCGGCGGTGTCTTTGCGTTTTTGATCACAAGAACAAACTTAAAGTTCCGTAAATACCTAAGCTCGATATTCATATTCCCGTACATCATGCCGCAGTGGACGCTCGCGGTCGTATGGAAAAACCTGTTTTATTCCAATGCCGTAACGCACAGTGCGAACGGTCTTCTCGCCTCGGTATTCGGCATAACGATGCCCGCGTGGTGGTGTCAGGGCCTGTTCCCCTCGGCAATGGTGCTGGGTCTTCACTACGCGCCTTTTGCATACATCCTCATCGGCGGAATATTCCGCAACATGGACGCCAACCTCGAGGAGGCCGCGACGATACTCGACACCCCGCGCTGGAAGACCATGTTCCGCATAACCCTACCGATGATAAAGCCCGCGATACTCTCGACGGTGCTCCTCGTATTCGGCAGCGCAATGGGTTCGTATCCCGTACCGCATTACCTGAATTTCGAAACTCTTTCCACGAAGTACATCTCGATGAACAGCTCGCGAACGGGCGAAGCGAGTATCCTCGCCATTATCATGATGGTGTTCGGCGTCGCGATACTGCTCGCGAACCAGCTCACGCTGAAGAGCCGCAAGAGCTACACGACCGTCACGGGCAAATCGGGACAGATCTCCCGCTTCAATCTCGGCAAGTCCGGCAAGTACGTGATCGGTGCGATACTCATCGTGATTACCTTCTTCACGAGCATCTATCCGATCATCTCCTTCGCGTTCGAGACCTTCCTGCCCAACCCCGGCGATTATAGCTTCCTGTACACCGGCAATATCCAGAACCTTACGACGAAGTGGTGGATCACGTCGGAGAACGTCACCGAGAACGGCATGTACGGACAGCAGGGCATGCTGTATAACAAGACGATCTGGCATGCTTACGGCGGCACGCTGCTCGTGTCCGTCGCATGCGCCCTGACCGCCGGCATAATAGGAACGCTCATCGGCTATGCCGTCAGCAAGAACAGAAGATCCAAGTGGGCGAACTACGTCAACAACATGGCCTTCCTGCCGTACCTGATGCCCTCCATCGCGGTCGGCGTCGCGTTCTTCATACTGTTCTCGAACAAGTACGTCAACCTGTTCAACACCTACTGGCTGCTGATCATAGTCGGTACGGTCAAGTACATACCGTTCGCAAGCCGAGCCTCGCTGAACTCCATGCTGCAGCTCTCGGGCGAGATAGAGGAGGCGGCGATCATACAGGACATCCCGTGGTTCAAGCGAATGTTCCGCATTATCGTGCCTATCCAGAAATCCTCGATCATATCGGGCTTCATGCTCCCGTTCATGACCTGTCTCCGCGAGCTGTCGCTGTTCATGCTGCTCTGTACGCAGGGCTACATACTCTCCACGACGCTCGACTATTTCGACGAAATGGGTCTTTATGCGTTCTCGAGCGGTATCAACCTGATCCTTATCGTCACGATACTGATATTCAACACTGTCGTCAATAAAGTCACCGGCGCAAGCCTGGACGAAGGCATAGGAGGTTAATTATGCCTAAAATTGTATTAGAAAAGATAACAAAGCGCTGGAAGAAATTCTACGCTGTCGAAAACCTCGATCTCGTCATCGAGGACAACGCGTTCGTTACCCTGCTCGGCCCGTCCGGCTGCGGCAAGACGACCACGCTCCGCATGATCGCCGGTCTCGAGACCCCGACCGAAGGCCGCATCACGATAGGCGACAAGGTCGTATTCGACTCCGAAGCGGGCATCAACGTCCCCGCCAACAAGCGTAAGGTCGGCTTCCTGTTCCAGAACTACGCGCTCTGGCCCAACATGACCGTCTATGACAACATCGCTTTCGGTTTGAAGAACATCAACGAGCCGAAGGAGACCTATGACTTTGAGGCGAAGAACAACGCCCGCCTCATCGAGATCCTCAAGGATCCGCAGGGCGTTAAGGGCGTCATCGAGGACTGCAGGGACAAGAAGGGCGCCCTCGACAAGAAAAAAGCCGTCATCAAGCTGATCGATACATACACGATCTCCATGATGACCGCGAAAAAGCTCATGGGTTATGACCTCGACAAGGCGGCTTCGATCTCAAAGGAGCTCGAGGCAAAGCTCAACTCTCAGCTCGCTGATCACAAGGCAAAGGGCGAAACGCTCGACGCCGATTACCGCATACTGAAGAACGGCAAGCCCGTCGTCGTAAAGCGCAAGCTCACCCGCGAAGAGGTCGACCTCGCCGTCCGCCGCGTGTCCAGGATAGTCAAGATAGGTATGTTTATGGATCGCTATCCCGCGGAGCTCTCCGGCGGCCAGCAGCAGCGCGTCGCGATCGCGAGGACGCTCGCTCCCGAACCCAGCGTGCTGTTCATGGACGAGCCGCTGTCGAACCTCGACGCCAAGCTCCGCCTTGAGATGCGTTACGAGCTCCAGAGGCTCCACGTCGAGACCGGTTCGACCTTCGTCTACGTCACGCACGACCAGATGGAGGCAATGACGCTCGCGACGAGCATCTGCCTTATCAACAACGGCGTGCTCCAGCAGTACGACGCCCCGCTCACCGTCTATAACAGGCCGAACAACCTGTTCGTCGCCGACTTCGTCGGGAATCCCTCGATCAACTTCATCGAGACTCACGGCGAGCAGGATCCCGACGGCTCGGTCAAACTCGACGTCCTCGGCGGCAATACCGTGACCTTCCATCCGAACGCGCCCATCGATCTTGCCGCGTGGAACGCGGAGCGCGACGAGCTCCTCGTGAAGGACGCCGAATACCGCGCCGAGCTCGCGAAGCAGAAGGGCTATGTCGAGAAGGGCAATAAGGACGAGGTCTTCCGCTACAACATCGCCAAGGTCGAGGAGGAGGACACCTCCATCGAGGACGAACCCGTCATCGTCGACGGCGATTACGTGCTCGGCGTGCGTCCCGAATTCATCCGCCTCGGCGAGAACGGCCTTGACGGCGAGATCTACGGCGCGATGCCCACAGGTATGGAATCCACCCTCAAGATCCGCGTGGGCGAGTTCCTGCTTACCGGCGTCGTGTTCGGCGACACGCTCTACACGATCGGCTCCCAGTCCAAGATCCACTTCACCGGCAGCTCCATAATGCTGTTCGACAGGAAGTCCGGCCGCTACATCACGTCCGGCTCGATCGAGGTATAACGAATATCGAACGAAAAGCGGACATGCGATCGCATGTCCGCTTTGCTTTATAGATCCTACCTGCGGATATACATCCGCGTCATGTCCGGCTCGCCGTCGAAACGAACCGGCGCGTTGATCGATCGCGGACGATACTCCGAAGAACAGTCGGGATGTTTATTGTTCCCCAAAGGTTTTCTTATACTGTTCGAATTCTTCAAGCAATGTTTTTTCAACGTCCTCCGGCATTCGCTTGTGAACCGGATAATCCTGGGGAAGCATCATTTGAGTGCAGTCATTATCGAGCTTTTCAATAGCTTCGACCAGCATCGACACTTCGTTTTCATATACGCGTTGAGCCACGGCATGGAAGGTATCATACATATTGATCGGTATTCTCCTCCGCTCTATGACTTCGCCCGCGTCAATATAATCGCCGATCAAATGCGTTGTAACGCCTATAGGTTCGCCTTCGACGATCGCCCACTTAAAAGCGTCAAGTCCTCTGCAATTCGGGATATAACCGGGGTGTGCGTTGATGATAGTGTGAGATTTTACAAAACTTTCGGGCAGTATTCCCGCGCCGGCGACCAAAACAATGCGATCCTGTTCGATCTGGAAGGATTCAAGAGCTCCGGTTTCATAACGGTATCCGAAGTTTTTTGCCAGCACTTCTGTTTCGGGAACGTTGAAATGCATTTCCGGCCGATGCTGTATCAGCGGAAATCTCTTCTTTTGATAATGAAACGGGATCGCATAAACGATAACGTCCTCGTAACCGTTTGCTTTCAAAATGCTCAACAAGTCAAATGTTTTCCTGTGCTTTACAGGGTAAGTCAGCACAGCGATCTTTTTTGTTTTCATGAGACCTCCATCAATGCGGATTTGTCTGCGTTTTTGCAAACCGAAAAAACAGCTCGCCGGTATTATAACACAGACTGACGTGGATTTCCATACCGGATAACAGAAAGCGTTCAAAAACAGACGAATCAACAGCCCGGGCAAGAGACGGAACAGTTTATATGCACAATACGAAGGATCAAAAAAGGCACAGTCCATTACAGACTGCACCAACCAACGTTTTTTTGTCAGATCCTACCTGTGGATATACATCCGCGTCATGTCGGGCTCGCCGTCGCCCTGCACCAAACACAGGAACTCCCAGCCGTAACGCTCGTAAAAGCCCGTGTGATCCGTGACGAGATAAACGGGGGAGACGCCTTTCTTCCTCAGATCCTCGACGGTCAGATCGAGGAGCCGTCCCGCTATCCCGCGGCCGCGGTGATCCTCTTCGGTATAGACCGCGCAGACGTTGGGGGAGAGATCCTTCCGGTCGTGAAAATCGTTCTCGATGACGCCCATGCCGCCGACTATCCTCTCGCCGTCAAGGCAAAGGTACCAGCCGTACTCCGTGCTTCCTTTTAGATACGCGTCCATGCACTCGAGATACGCCTCCTTCGGCACGCCCCATTTCGAATGGAACCACTCCGCGGCGGCGTCCTTAAGCTCGGGAATATCCCTCAATGTGACGAAACGAAGCTCACTCATCCCTTTTACCGTTCTTCCTGTATTCTGCGTAAAGCTGCTTCAAAAGCTCATAGCGGCGCTTTTTGTCGGCGTCCGCAAAATGCACCTCGCGCGACTGCTCGTACCTGTCGGTGTAGTCGAGCTCCGCGGCCTTTTTGCCGAACTGCTCGCTGGTCAGGTCGAAGCGCACCCCGCCGACCACGTTATAGCAGTGGAACCCGCCGGAGGGAAGGGGTATTCCGAACACGCGCCCGCCCATTATGTCCTGGACGAGAAACGAGGTTATCGAGCACTGCCCGAGGGTCGGATTCTCCTCCGACCAGTCATCGCGCATGCCCGCCGCGCAGGTCTCCCTGCACCAGCAGTTAAGAAGATCGGAATACAGCCCGCGGACGTTATCGCCCACGCTTTCCTTGCCGTAAAAATCGTACATGGCGTTTCTCCGTTTCCATACGTTTTTGTAATAATACCATAAAACAGACCGGCGTTCAATCCCCGGAAGAGACGGGATCGGCAAAGCTCCGCGGGCGCGGGGCGCTTTGCCGAACCGCTGTATATTAAGGAGGACAGGATCGATCCGTTTTTTTATTCTACCGTGACCGACTTTGCGAGGTTCTTCGGCTTGTCAATATCACAGCCGTTTTCGAGCGCGACACAGTACGCGAACAGCTGCATGGGGATTATCTCGACCGCGGGGAAGAGCAGCGGATGCACGTCGGGCACCTGTATCACGTAATCCGCCTCGCCGTAGATGGCGCGGTTCGATTCCGGCGCCAGCGCGAGCACCTTCGCCCCGCGAGCCTTGACCTGCTGGATGTTCGACGCGGTCTTTTCATAAAGCCTGTCGCAGCAGCAGAGCGCCGCCACGAGCCGGCCGGGCTCGATCAGCGCGATCGTGCCGTGCTTTAGCTCGCCCGCGGCGTAGGCCTCCGAATGCAGATAGGATATCTCTTTCAGCTTCAGGGAGCCCTCCATCGCGACCGCGTAATCGAGGTTCCTTCCGATGAAGAACATCGAGCTCCGGTCGTGATAGATCTTCGCGAGCTCCTTTGCTCCTCCCGAAAGGTCCAGCGCACGCTGCGCTTTGGACGGAAGCGCCTTGATGCTCCTGATCAGCCCGTCGTATTCCTCGCCGCCGAGCCTGCCGAGCCTCTCCGCCGCCCACACCGCGAAAAGATCCAGCACAACCAGCTGGGTCACGTATCCCTTCGTCGTGGCGACGGCGATCTCGGGTCCCGCCCAGGTGTATATCACGTGATCGGCAAGCTTCGCGATGGTACTTCCGACCACGTTCACGATCGCGAGCACCGTCGCGCCGTTCTTTTTCGCCTCGCGCATCGCGGCGATCGTGTCGGCGGTCTCGCCGGACTGGCTTATCGCTATTACAAGCGTCTTTTCGCTCATCACCGCGTTGCGGTAGCGGAATTCGCTCGCGACCTCCGCCTCGACCGGGATACGGCAGAGCGTTTCGATCACCAGCCTGCCGACGCAGCCCGCGTGATATGCCGAGCCGCATGCGGTTATCAGCACGCGGTCGAACGCGCTCATGTCGATATCGAGATCGTCGAGCTCGACGCGCCCGTTCTTTATCCTCGGCTCGATCGTTGCCTTTATAGCCTGGGGCTGCTCCATGATCTCCTTGAGCATGAAGTGGGGGTAGCCGCCCTTTTCGGCCGCGGCGATATCCCAAAGTATGTGGCGGAGCTTCTTCTCGACGGGACGGCCGTATCTGTTGAATATGCGGACGCCGTCCATCGATATCTCGGCCGTTTCGCCGTCGTCAAGGTCGATGACGTCCTTCGTGTGGCGGATGAGCGCCGTGATGTCGGACGCGAAATAGTTTTCCCCCGCGCCGACGCCCACGATAAGCGGGCTCGACATCCTCGCGGCGTACACGACGCCCGGACAGTCGGCACAGATTACCGCAACGGCATAAGAGCCCGTAAGCCTCGCGACGGTGCGCATGAGGCTCTTCCTCACGTCGCCGTCGTAATAATACGCGAGCAGCTGAACGATGACCTCGGTATCGGTCTCGCTCTTGAACTCGACGCCCTTCTTTTCAAGATCCTTTTTGAGCTCCAGATAGTTTTCGATTATGCCGTTATGGACTATCGCGAACCTGCCGTCCGCGGACATATGCGGGTGCGCGTTGACGTCGCTCGGGGAGCCGTGCGTCGCCCATCTGGTGTGGCCTATGCCGCATACGCCGTACAGTCCCAAGGTGCTTTCGGCCTTCGCGGCAAGATTCTCGACCTTGCCCGTCGCCTTTATCATCCTTATGCCATCGGCCGTCTGCACGGCGACGCCCGCGGAGTCGTATCCGCGGTATTCGAGGTTCTTCAAGCCCTCGAGCAGTATGGGTACGGCCTTGTCACAGCCGGTGTATCCGATTATTCCGCACATATTGGATCCTCCTTGATTTCGTCAGATGGCGAACAAAA
This sequence comes from Clostridia bacterium, assembly GCA_017614315.1. GTDB lineage: Bacteria > Bacillota > Clostridia > Christensenellales > CAG-138 > UBA3857. The sequence goes on from JAGACA010000014.1 coordinate 22,635, forward strand.
GCTCGGTGTAGTCGGGGTACGGCCAGAAGCGCGCGTCGACGATCCTCTCGAGGCTGTCGACCACGCCGCGGCAGACCGCCATGCGCTTGACTATGCCGTTCGCGCAGATATCGAGCTTCTCCTCGGGCGAAACGGCCTCGTCGTACTTTTTAAACTCGTCTTCAAGCGCCTCGGTTTCTATAAGGAGCGCGTTGCCGAGACTTCCCGCGCGCTCGGCGAGCCTGTTCTCGAACTCAAAGCGTCCCGACAGCGATTTAAGATGATCGCTCACCGCGCCGAGTATGCCCTTCCTGATCATTTCCAGCATCGTGCGCGCCTCGATGGTGATCACGCTGCAGTATTTTTCGATGTGTATCTCGTTCCTCGACTCCATCTCCTTGCGGGTGTAGATGCCGTTCCCGGTCAGGAGCCGTATGTTCTTTTCGCTGATGTATTCGGGTATCGTCTCGGCGGTGTTCCGGAGGTTTTTAAGTCCCCTTTCGGCGGCCTCCTCGATCCACGAGCGGTCGTAGCCGTTGCCGTTGAAGAGTATGCGCCTGTGCGCGGAGAACATCTCGCGTATCTGCCGCTTGAGGGCAAGCTGCCTGTCGTCGCTCTTTTCGATGATATCCGCGGCCTCCTTGAGCTCCTCGGCGAGTATCGTGTTAAGGTATGTCACGGGGGAAGCGATGGACTGGCTTGAGCCCGGCATGCGGAACTCGAACTTGTTGCCGGTAAATGCGACGGGCGAAGTCCTGTTCCTGTCGGTGTTGTCCATCGAAAGTCGGAGCAGCACGTCCTTCCCGACCGTAAGGAAACGGTCGCCGGAATCCGTGTACGGCTTATCCTTGATGATAGAGTCGATGACCCTTTCGAGCTCCGTTCCGACGAAAACGGAGATTATCGCGGGCGGAGCCTCCTGCCCGCCGAGCCTCCTGTCGTTGCCCGCGTAAGCCGCCGAGCATCGCAGAAGCTCCTGATATTCGTCCACGCCCTTTACGAACGCGGCGAGGAACAGCAGAAAGCGCGTGTTCTCGGCGGGCGTCGAGCCGGGGGAGAACAGGTTCTCGCCGCTGTCGGTCGACACCGACCAGTTCACGTGCTTGCCCGAGCCGTTAATGCCGTCGAAGGGCTTTTCGTGAAGAAGGCAGACCAGCCCGTGCCTTTCGGCGACGCGCTTCATTATCTCCATCGTAAGCTGGTTTTGGTCGTTCGCGGTATTGGCGTCGGTAAAGAACGGCGCCATCTCATACTGCGCCGGAGCGACCTCGTTGTGCTCTGTCTTCGCGCAGATGCCGAGCTCCCACAAGGCCTCGTTAAGATCCTGCATGAACGCCGTGATCTTCGGCTTTATCGCGCCGTAATAATGATCGTCGAGCTCCTGCCTCTTAGGCGCGTCCGCCCCGAAGAGCGTTCTGCCGCAGAGCCTTAAGTCCTCGCGCTTCCCGAAAAGCTCCTTAGGGATCAGGAAATACTCCTGCTCGGCTCCGACGCTGACGCTGACGCTCTTCGTCTTATCGTCGCCGATAAGCGAGAGTATCCTCACCGCCTGCCGGTTGAGCGCCTCGCACGACCTCAAAAGAGGAGTCTTCTTGTCGAGGACTTCTCCCGAATACGTGCAGAATACCGTGGGGATACACAGTACCCTGTCCTTTATGAATGCGTATGAAGTGGGATCCCACGCGCTGTAGCCGCGCGCCTCGAATGTGGAGCGGAGCCCGCCGGAGGGGAAGCTCGACGCGTCCGGCTCGCCCCTTAAAAGCTCTCGCCCCGAAAAGTCCATCTTGAAGCCGTCGCGTCCGTCGGGGACGAGGAAGCCCTCGTGCTTCTCCGCCGTCTCGCCGGTTAGCGGCTGGAACCAGTGTGTGTAATGCGTCGCGCCGTTTTCAAGCGCCCATTTCTTCATGCCCTCCGCAATGTCCTCGGTTACCTTCTCGGGAAGCACGGTGCGGTTCTTCACGCACTCCCTCCAGGCATCGAGCGAGCCGCCGGAGATGTATTTCTGCATGGTGCTCTCGTTGAAAAGTAGAGCGCCGAACTCCTTCTTCATATTGCCGTCCGTCATCGGAATGCTCCTTTTATTATTTCTCCCATGATCAGGAAACCTCTATACCCAAATAGTATATCATCTTGACAGCAAACAATAAAATACATATAATATAGTAAATACCATATGTTTTTCGTATGATAAGGAGGAGCCATGGAAATTCGCACGCTTAACTATTTCGTCACCGTCGCCGAGGAGCTCAACTTCACCAGAGCGGCGAAGATACTCATGATGAGCCAGCCGCCCCTGAGCGCCCAGATCAGGAATCTTGAGGAGGAGCTCGGCACACCGCTGTTCATCCGCGGCAGGCGAAGGCTCGTACTGACCGACGCGGGCAGGGTGCTCTACCAAAGGGCAAAGGACATCATCAACCTGTCCGACAAGGCGGCGTCGGAGGTGATTTCCCTGTCGAAGGGCATGACGGGCACGGTCTCGATCGGCCTCGTCGAGGGCATGGCGCCGGACATCGCCTCGGAATGGTTCGCGGGCTTTATCGCGGAGCATCCCGGCGTGCGCTTCCGCATACTGGACGGCAACAGCGACGACCTCATCGAAAAGCTCCGCGGCGGTCTGATCGGCCTCGCGGTCATAACCGCGCCGTACGACCAGATAATACTTAACAGCTTCCACGTCGGCCGGGAGAAGATGGCCGCGCTCATGAACCGCGCACATCCGCTAGCCATGTCGGGAAAGACCACGCTCGACGTTGAGGATCTTATCGATTATCCCCTTATCGTCCCCAGCCGCAAATCGCATATCGAGGAGATACAGCGCTGGTTCCGCAGGACGGGCAGGACGCCGAACATCATCTGCGAGATGGACAACTACCTTGACGCGGCGGCGCTCGCGGGGCGGGGGATAGGCGTCAGCATATTTCCGAAGACCGCTTATGTCATGAACGACTCGCTCGTCTCAAAGGAGATCGACGGCGCGGAGAAGAGCGTCGAATACCTCTTCGTGTGGCGCAAGGGACATCAGCTTCCCACCGTCGAGGAGAGCTTCATCGACTGCGTCAAAGCCCGCTACCGACACGACTCCCCCGGCGCGGAGGAGCGCCGCGAGGGCTGATCTGCGGCGTTTGCAAGTTCGCTGTATAATTGATATAATAGTTCTATCATCTTTGGAGGCAGGAATATGAAAAACGTACTGAGCGCTCCCTTCATGGTCGATATGATAAGAACGGCGACCGATATGTACTCCCAGGGCTGGGACGAACGGAACAGCGGCAACATCAGCGTGCTCCTCGACGAGACGGAGGTGAAAAAGCACCTTGATATCCCCGCCATCGTACGCGTGATCCCCACGGGCTTCGAGGCTCCGGAGCTCGACGGAAAATACTTCCTCATAACCGGCGCGGGCAGTTATTTCAAAAACGTGCAGTACGATCCCAAAAAGAATCTCGGCATAGTACGCCTCGCGAAGGGCGGCGCGGAAGCCGAGGTGCTGTGGGGCTTGTCGGACGGCGGCCGTCCCACATCCGAGTTCCCCGCGCACATGATGAGCCACGCCGCGCGCATGAAGGCCGATCCCGAGAACCGCGTCGTCATGCACTGCCACCCTGCGAACCTGCTCGCCATGACCTACGTCCACACCCTCGACGAGCGCGAGTTCACGAGGACGCTGTGGAGGATGTGCACCGAGTGCGTGATCGTGTTCCCCGACGGTGTGAACGTACTGCCGTGGATGCTCTGCGGCACCAACGAGATAGGCGAAGCCACAGCGAAGGAGATGGAGACGGCGCGCCTCTGCGTCTGGGCGCAGCACGGCGTTTACGGCGCGGGACGCGGCCTCGACGAGACCTTCGGCCTGATCGAGACCGCCGAAAAGGCTGCGGAGATATACCTCAAGATCGCCCATCTCCCGATACTCAACACCATCACCGATGACGGGATGCGCCTCCTCGAGAAGCGCTTTTCCGTGAAGACAAGGGAAGGGTATCTCGAATAACGCTTCAAATAAATATATTATTTTTCCATATTGATTTTTGCAAATGCATTGTGTGCAATGTAATTGCACTAAATGAATGGAGGACAAACAAATGGGTTTCTACGATTTCACTCTTAAAGACGGCAGGGGCGAGGATTTTCCCCTTGAGCAGTTCCGCGGCAAGGTCGTTCTCGTCGTGAACACGGCGACGGGCTGCGGCTTCACCCCGCATTACAAGCCGATGGAGGAGATGTACGAACGGTTTAATGATAAGGGCTTTGAGATACTCGACGTCCCCTGCAACCAGTTCGCGGGGCAGACCCCCGGCACGGACGATGAGATCCGCGAGTTCTGCACGCTGCGCTACAACACGCAGTTCAAGCAGATGAAGAAGTCCGACGTCAACGGCGAAAACGAGCTGCCGCTCTACACCTGGCTCAAGGAGCAGAAGGGCTTTGAGGGCTTCGGAAAGGGCGCGGCCGCGGTCGCCATGAGCGCCATGTGCAAGATGCGCGACAAGAACTACAAGACCAATCCTGACATCAAGTGGAACTTCACCAAGTTCCTGATCGACCGCGAGGGCAGCGTCGTCGCCCGCTTCGAGCCGACCGCCGACATGAAGAAGGTCGCGGAGGCCGTAGAGGAGCTCGTTGCAAAATGAGCGGGTTCGATCCGTTAAAGCTCGAAAACCAGCTTTGCTTCCCGCTGTACGTGGCGTCGAAGGAGGTCATAAGGCTGTATCACGCGCATCTTGCGGAGCTTGACCTCACCTACACCCAGTACATAGCGCTCATGGTGCTTTGGGAGGAGAAGTCGATAAGCGTCAAGGCGCTCGGCGAAAAGCTTTTCCTCGACACCGGCACGCTCACGCCGCTCCTGAAGAGCATGGAGAACAAGGGTCTCGTCACGCGTCGCAGGAGCGATAAGGACGAGCGCAGCGTCACCGTCAGCCTGACGGACGAGGGGCTCGCTCTCCGCGAAAAGGCGCTCTGCGTGCCGGCGAAGATCGGCTCCTGCATACCCATCCCGCGCGAGGACGCTGCGGAGCTGTATAGGCTGCTTTATAAACTGATAAGCGCGCTGAAATGAATAAGGAGAGTATGATATGATCGAGCGCTTCACCAACATGCGCGATCTGAACGGCTCGCTTGCCGAGGCGCTCAACCTGATCGATCCGAATATCGAGAACCACCATCAGCAGACCGCGTACATGGCTTACGTCATCGCGCGGGAGGCGGGCTTCAACGAGCACGAGCTGCGTCTTACGCGCTTCGCCGCGCTTACTCACGATATAGGCTTTATCACGATGGATGACCCCGGAAGCGTCGAGGAGCTCGAGAAGAACGCCGTGGAGATCGCGAGCGTAGGCGCAAGGCTGATCGAGGGCTTCCCCAATTCCAGGGAGACCGCGGATATCGTCCGCTACTGCCAGATCAGCTGGTCGAATTTCCTCACCGTTCCCGAAAACTGCCGGGAAAGGCTCTATGAAAGCGCGAGGATCGCTTCGGTCATACACCTTGCCGACGCGGTCTCGTTCCTTGTCCGCCCGGACGTTTTCGTTCTCAATCAGATCAAGGGCCTGCGCGAAATGGCAAAAATGGCGAGGGGGACGGAGTTCTCCGAGGAGGCCGTCGATGCCTTCCTCCGCGCGAGCGAAAACGAGCATGTCTGGATGGATCTTCGCTATAATCCGCATTTCCTCGACTATATGGTCGGGGAGGCGGCGCCGGTATCGCTTGACCGCACGGTCGATTTCACCGGGATCCTGTCCCGCATCATCGACTATCGGAGCTCGTTCACGGCCATGCACTCTGCGGGGGTCGCAGCCTCCGCCGACGCGCTCGCGAGGCTTTCCGGCATGAGCGCGGACGAATGCAAAATGATGAAGATCGCCGGGTATCTGCACGATATAGGCAAGCTCAAGGTGCCGCGCGCGATACTCGAAAAGCCCGGTCGGCTCACCGAGGAGGAGTTCAATATTATCAAGGAGCACCCGTACTACACGAGGATCAACACCATGAACGTCGAGGGCTTCGAAAAGATCTCCGAATGGGCGGGCTACCATCACGAAAAGCTTAACGGCAAGGGCTATCCGTTCCACCTCAGCGCGCCCGACCTCGATACGGGCTCGCGCATAATGGCGGTCGCGGACATCTTTTCCGCCATTACCGAGGAGCGTCCGTACCGCGAGAGCATGAAGCGCGGGCAGGCTCTTAACGTGCTTGCCGAGAACGTGCACGACGGGAGCATCGACGGCGACCTCGTCGCCCTCCTCAACGACAACTACGACGAGATCGATCGCCTCCGCGAGGAGGCCGCTCACCGCGAAGGCGCGAGGTATTATAAGGCCATAAAGCGCGGAAGGTGAGAAAAGGGATGTTGACGGATTCAATGGAAGTGTTTCATGGGACAACACCTCATATGAATTAGGGTATTATTATATCTAGTCGTACACGCAGAATCTTTCGTTCGGACTGCGTTTCGCATTGTACAGCGCTATATCGGCTTTTTTGAAGAGCTCCGAATAGTACTTTTCGCGGCCTTTATACAGCGCAATGCCTATGCTGATGCTCAGTTTATTATCCTCATCCGGCAGCTTGACGCTTTCCGTGACGCCCTTGGCAATGCCGCCTGCGATCTTACATGCGGTATCCGTATCGTCGGTATCCTTGATAAACAGTATGAACTCGTCGCCGCCGAACCTCCCGACGATCTCATCCCCTGTGAACCTTCCCGCAAGGAAGCCTCCGAGCTGAACAATAACGCTGTCTCCTACGTCGTGCCCGTAAGTATCGTTGATGGACTTGAAACGGTCAAGATCCATAATAAACAGCAGCCCTTTATCCGTCGAGGCGTCCGCGAGGTACTCGTTTATCTCCCTCGTCAGAGAGTCCTTGTTCCTCAGGCCGGTCATCTCATCGGTGTCCTTTTGGATCCGTATCTGCCTTGTCAGCACGAATTCCCTTATGCGGAGGGAGTTTGCAATGATATTGAGGAAGCTGCCTACGACAGTGAAGGTTATCGAGTTGACCATATCGACCTGCCAGACGGTTTCCGGCTTGACCACGCGCATCCAGATCAGGAATATTGCTGTTGCGACGCTCAGCTCAATGGTCATGAAATACGGCTTATCGATCATGAACATCGGGGTGACCACCAAAAGCACTACGAATGTCGTAGCGTTGTACTCCGGCTTGTTTTGGCTGATGAAGGCGGCGAAAAGGAACAGGACGGACATGGACAGATAGATAAGAAGCTGCGCAGCCATCGAATCCTTTTTGATCTTCATAAAGACGACTATCGTGATCAGGGAATACAGGAAGGCCGTCAGATAAAACCATCTGTTCATAGACATCAGACGGTTTAAGAAGGATCCTATGAACAACAGACCGAAGATTGCCGCCATCAGGAAATGGAGTATCTTCCATACCTTGAAATTCGATATATACGCTTCCTTCTTTACCGCGTTGTATTCTTCCTTCCCGATCCCGCAGTAGAAGTAATAGTCTCTTATCGTTCTCAATACTTTCATAGGTCGAATCGCTCTCCTGCACATTATTAAATATATTATATTTCAAACGCCCGGGCATTTCAAGAGGGCCGTGGCGGAATGCCACGCTTTTTTTACGGGAATTGTTGAAGGAGGTCCTCAAAGCATATATAATAGATTCGAAGTAAAGAGGAAGGAATACGCGGTATGGGCATTTCCTTTGGAGAGCTCCTGAAAAGGCTTCGGAGCGAAAGGGGCTTATCACAGTCCCAGCTCGGTGAAAAGCTGCATGTTGACCGTTCCACCATTGCAAAGTGGGAAAGCGGCAGCAGGGTGCCGGACGCCGTAATGTTCTCGCGCTTATCCGATCAGCTCGGGATCAGTATGGCGGAGCTTCTTCGCTCCGTCGATATGAACGGCGAGCCCCTTAATGTGATAATGGTGGACGATGAGAGGATAATACTCGCCGGCGGTCTGCCGATCCTGAAGGAAGCCCTTCCCGGCTCTCTGGTCTCGGGCTTTACCATGCCGTCACAGGCGGTCGATCACGCGATGGAGTTCCGCGTCGATATTGCTTTTCTCGATATAGAGATGGGCCGCGTCAGCGGGCTTGACGTATGCCGCGAGCTTATTGAGATCAACCCGCGTATAAACGTGATCTATCTGACTGCCTACCGGGAATACTCCTTCGACGCATGGGATACCGGCGCGTGCGGTTTTCTTCTTAAGCCTTTGACTGCCGAAAAGGTCAAGGAATCGCTCAAGCATCTCCGCTATCCCGTTTATGGGCTTGGCGGCGATGCGCGATCGGAGGCGAATGACCTGTGACGGAAACCTTTAAGCTGTTCAATATCGTGATCGAATCCTCCGGCGTGGTGTTCTGCGGCATGGCGATACTGCTCGTGCTCTACGGGCCGAAGATCGAAAGGAAGATCCGCGGCTATTTCCTTTGGTATTTCAGCGGGTGCATCGTGCTTTCAGCCGCGAATATCGCCGGTCTTATCATGAGAGGGCTTCCCGGGAAAGGCTGGCATGCCGCTCTCTATGTTTCAAACTATACCGAATTTCTCATTCCCACGGCCCTCGCGTACCTTATTACGCACTACCTCATGAGCATAGTGGACGCGGAGAAGGAGAAGAAGCCTCTGCGCCTGGGCATGCTTGCCCTTTTGACCGTTTCCCAGTTCACCGGGCTCTATTACGTTATCGGCCCGGACAATATCTATCGGCGTCAGCCGCTGTACCCGATCTGCTTCATATGCACATTGCTGATACTCGTCAACGATCTTGTGATCGTGTTCAAATACCGCAGGCGCTTCACGCGGAAGGAGTTTGCCGTATTCATGATCTATTTCACGGTCCCTGCCGCGGCAATGATACTTCAGGCCTTGCAGTACGGGGTCAACTTCACGATATTCTCAACGATAATAGCCGGTCTTGCCATGTATCTCTTCATCGTCAGGGATCAGACGGAAAGATATGAGAACGAACAGCGTGAGAACGCAAAACAGCGCGCAAGCATTATGGTTCTGGAGATGCGTCCGCACTTTATCTGCAACACGATGATGAGCATCTATTACCTTTGCGATCAGGATCCGAAAAAGGCTCAGCAGGTCACGCTCGACTTTACGGAGTATCTTCGGAGGAACTTTACCGCGATCACAAAGGAGGGGACGATCCCCTTCGCCGAGGAGCTTGAGCATACCCGCGCCTACCTCGCCGTTGAGAAGGCGCGTTTTGAGGATCAGCTCTTTGTCGAATTCGACACTCCTTGCACCCTTTTCCGCATTCCGCCGCTGACGCTCCAGCCGATAGTCGAGAATGCCGTCAAGCACGGCCTGAGCCCGGAGCTCTGGCCTCTCAGGATCTCCGTCGCAACCCGTGAAACGGACGGCGGAAGCGAAGTGATTGTCGAGGATAACGGGCCCGGCTTCGCTCCCTCGGACGACGACGAACCGCATATCGCTCTTGCAAACATACGGGAAAGGCTCAATATGATGGGCGGCAGAATGCTGATCGAACAGCGCGCGGAGGGCGGCACAAGGGTCACGGTCCGGGTGCCGGTAAGGACCGGTGAACAGCGTTAGTTTTCCGGAGTTCTTTATTCAATTACGGACTGCAGGCTTGAACGCGGAAAGGAAAGCGATATGAAGCGTTATTTGAATAGAATGATCCTGTTCTCTCTCCTGCTCACACTCCTTTATTTCGCTCTTCCCTTCTCTGCCGCGGCAGTGGGAGCCGAGGCGGAACAGCATCAAAAGGTTCGCGTAGGCTGGTACATCTCCGAGCGTTTTCAGGAGGGCGAAGCCGAGCAGGATCGGAAAAGCGGGTATTCCTACGAGTACCTCCAGGACGTCGCCAACTACACCGGCTGGGAGTACGAATACGTCCCAGGCGGCTGGTCGGAGCTTTATGACGCCCTGCTGAACGGCGAGATCGATCTTTTGGCGGGGCTCTCCTTCACGGAGGAGCGGGCGGCGCTTCTGAATTATCCCGCCTATGAAATGGGCCTTGAATCTTACTATATCTATAAGAGGGCCGGGAACGAGGATATCAGCGGCATCGACCTGTCCACGCTGAACGGAAAACGGGTCGGTACCCTTAGAAACAACCTGATGACCGAGTTCTTTGAAGCTTGGATGGAGGATACCGGCATCACCTGCGAGGAGGTGCTGTTCAACGATTTCGAGACAAGGGACAAAGCCTTTGCGGACGGGAGCATCGACGCGCTGATCGCGGTCAACAACAACGTGGCCTCCAACTCCGGCTTCACTCCCGTGGTTGCGGTAGGAGAGTCCTCCTACTATCTTGGAGTGGCCAAGGGCAGAACGGACCTGCTCGACCAGCTCAACAAGGCGCTTGCCGCCCTCAAGGAGAGCAATCCTTTCTTTATTCAGAGCCTGCAGCTCAAGTATTTCAGCCACACGGCGGTCAACGCCGCCCTCTCCCGCGAGGAGAGTGAGTGGGTCGCCGGTCACAGCTCCATTCGGGTGGGCTGTCTTGACGACTGTATGCCCTATTGCGATATCGACGAGGACGGTACAGTTCGCGGGGTGCTCTCGGACGTCTTTCGGGAGTGGCTTTCGCAGCTCGGTCTTTCGGGAAAGATCGTTCTCGAGTACAGGGCCTATCCCAGGTACGACGATCTGATCGCCGCTCTCCGGTCCGGAGAGGTCGACGTCGCCTTCCCCGTGTATGACAGCATCTGGAGCTCGGAGAAACTGGGTATCGTTCAGACGGGCAGCGTGTTGGAATCGGGCGTTCATATAGCTTTCCGCGGCGAGTACAGCGACAGGACCACCACTGAGCGAATCGCCGTCTCGAAACGCAGTGAATTTCAGCAGACCTTCGCGGAAGTAAACTACCCCGAAAGCGATATCTATACAGCGGATACTCCGGAGGATTGTCTGGAGGCTGTAAAGCAGGGGAAAGCGACCTGCGCCTTCCTTGACAGCGGGCATGCGGAGACCCTGCTCTCCAAGCGGTCTTTCCGGACCCTTAACCGAATGGCTCTGGGTGAGAGCATCAGCTTCTGCATGGGCGTGAAAAAGGGCAATAACGTTCTGTACTCCCTGCTCTCCCGCGGATTGTCCCTCATAGATAAGTCCATAGTGACAAACGCCATTTACGAATACATCAGTTCCGATATAGAGTATTCGCTTTACGATTTCCTTTTCGATCATCCCGGCCTCGTCCTCGCCGTGGTTTTGATCATTGCAGGTCTGGTCGTTGTGGTCAAGCTCGTACAGCATCAGGCGGCTGTTGACGGTCTCACGCACTTCGGGAACAAAAGGGCCTATCAGAACGCCGTCAAGCAGTTGAAAAAGCGGATCAAGGAAAACCGTGCGGAATTTGCCCTTGCGGTTTTCGACCTGAACGGGCTCAAAGCCATCAACGACACCTACGGTCACGACGCCGGGGATCGGGCTCTGACCGACGCGGGCAGGGTGCTGAAGAAGGTTTTCGGAAACGCGCGCCTGTACCGCTACGGCGGTGATGAATTCATCGCGATCGAGATGAACTCATCGTTGGAGGAGATTCGTCAGCGCTTCGGCCTTCTGGACTGGGAGCTTGAGGAGGTCAATCGAGCGGAGAGGCCCTATGTGCTTCCCCTGTCCCTCGCCAAGGGCGCCGCGGCCTTTATACCTGAGACGGATACCGATTTCAATAGGGTGTTTGAACGGGCAGATCAGGCAATGTATGAAGATAAAAGGATGTATTACGAGAAGCATAACGACAGGCGGAAGAAACAGCCGACTCAATGATCAAAAAGCCATTATAACGAGTTCCGAGATTACCTGTTTGAACACTTATCTGCTTGCATCTCAAACCCCGCTCTGGCCTAATACCTATGACGCGAACGGGAATATCACCGCGATCCCAAAGGAGAGCCTGAGCTTCACCTACACCTACGACGCGGCAAACCAGCTTATGGGGGTTCAAATACTATGTCGAGTGACAAAAAGAAGTACCGTTTTACGGCACTTCTTTTTTGTGGCGCCCTGAGGGATTCTTCCGCAGAAGCACAGCTTCTGCGGCGAAAAAGCTAAAAGCGCAACACTGTTGCCCTTTTACCCGAAAAAGCGTACCGTTTTTCGGGCCGCTTTTCGCCCTTTCGGGGTTCGAATCCTCCCCCAAATGCCATAATAAAGGACTGCCAACGGCAGTCCTTTATTGTGGCGCGCCCTGAGGGATTCGAACCCCCATTTCGCAGGAGTTGCGTTTAGCCCTGCTTTCGTGAGCGAAATGTTGAATTTGCTTCGCAAATTCGGGGTTCGAATAACAACTCGGGATACAAAAATGAAGTACCGCGATGCGGTACTTCATTTTTGTGGCGCGCCCTGAGGGATTCGAACCCCCGACCTTCTGGTCCGTAGCAACAAAAACAACAAACAAAAAACCTAATAGAATCAACGTTTTTTTCAATTCAACGCAGCACTTTTCAGCCTTTATTTTCGTTCATTATGTGCGGTTGCTCCCTGCCTCAGCAGATAAGTGTGTTGGAAATCTGTGGTTTTGCGCTCCGCTTTTTGGCATTCTGGCATACGAAATAATGCCTATAGTTCAACGATTGAAGAGTAAAAACATCTATACGGCCACAAGAGAAGGCATATTTATCAACAAACAGATTTGCATGAAAAAGTGAATTGCTGTTACACAATGAATCCCTTGCTGCTTCTATTCGCTTTAATATCCGAAGTCAGTTCGAATATTAGATCATAGGACAAATATGACCGCTCCATCTGGTATGCTGGAATCCCGTTGTTATCTGCCCACTCTTCAAGCTTGTTGCGGTTATCACCATGTGCATTTAATCCAAGATACGTTGTCGAACCTATCGCTTTGATACTCTGCGAAGATAACTATTATCTGATGGCATACAGTTCAAGGCATCCAGAGCGCACGGCAAACTATCGCGTTGACAGAATCGATCAGGTCTCGGTCATTGAGGATTCAACGCTTTCGGAAGAAGCTCTTATGAAGCTGAACAGCGTTGCCGGATACACGGAGCAGGCATTCAAAATGTACAGCGGCGAACTGGAGGACGTGATGCTTCAGTTCGACAAATCACTGATCGGTCCCGTTATGGACAAGTTCGGCGAGGATACCGAAATGCTGTCCGTAAATGATACTACATGCGCTGCAGCCTTGCACATACAGATAGCCCCCACCTTATTCGGTTGGTTGGCGCAGTTTGGTGATAAGATGAAAGTGCTTTCACCAAAGAGTGTGGAAGAGCAGTATTATGACCACATTTACGAAATACTGAACAGTTTTCGCAACAGACGCGAATAGAGTATAAAACCCATTGTATAATCACATGAAAAACGATAAAGCTTTCAAATCTATGTTTATCGTAGAAATCATGAACACTAAACAGTTTAATAAGGCAACAAGCATATGACCAAAGGCAGGAAGGTAAGAGTCATATCCAGCACACCGAGTGATCGGTGTGCAGTTTATATGTGAAATGCAAATATATTATCAAAGCATTAGTTCGTTACGGAAAGCATGTACACTTACTAAAAGAGGATGATTTAGAGGGCTATCGTTAGTCCTCAATGATC
>JAGACA010000015.1 GCA_017614315.1 Clostridia bacterium
AGGAGCAGCCCTTCAAGGGTCTGCGCGTTTCTGTATGCGTGCATCTTGAGGCGAAGACCGCGTATCTCGCGCTCCTTCTGCGCGAGGGCGGAGCCGAAGTCGCCGTGACCGGTTCGAATCCCCTTTCGACCAAGGACGACGTCTGCGCCGCGCTTGCCGCGGAGGGCATGAACGTGTACGCCTGGTTCAACGCCACGCCCGAGGAGTTCCGCGAGCATATCAGAAAGACGCTTGAGTTCAAGCCGCATATCGTGATCGACGACGGCGGCGAATTCGTGACTATGCTCCACGACGAGCACCCCGAATACGGCGAGTTCCTGATTGGCGGCTGTGAGGAGACGACCACCGGCATATTAAAGCTCCGCGCGAGGGTCAAGAACGGCACGCTCGGCTTCCCCATGATGGCGGTCAACGACGCGAACTGCAAGCACCTGTTCGACAACCGTCACGGAACGGGTCAGAGCTCATGGGACGCGATCATGTACACCACCAACAACATGATCACCGGCAAGACCGTCGTCGTAGCCGGCTACGGCTTCTGCTCCAGCGGGATAGCCATGCGCGCCAAGGGCTTGGGCGCGAACGTTATCGTGACCGAGGTCAACCCCTTCCGCGCACTCGAAGCGGCGATGGACGGCTTCCGCGTGATGAAGATGGACGACGCGGCGCCTCTCGGCGATATCTTCGTTTCGGCGACAGGCTGTAAGGACGTCATCACCGCCCGTCATTTCGAAAAGATGAAGGACGGCGTCATTATGGCGAATTCCGGCCACTTCGACGTCGAGATATCCAAGACCGATCTTGAAAACATGGCCGTGGATAAGATCGAGAGAAAACCCTTCATTGACGGATACGTTATGCCAGACGGGCGCATACTTAACCTTATGGCGGAGGGCAGGCTGGTCAATATCACCGCGGGCAACGGACATCCCGCGGAGATAATGGATCTTTCCTTCGCGATACAGGCGCTTTCCGCCGAGTACCTTGCGAAGCACGGCCGCGAGCTCGCTCCCGGGCTTTACAACGTGCCCGAGAGCATAGACCGCGAGGTCGCAATGATAAAGCTCGAGGCGATGGGGCTCGGGCTCGACAGGCTTACTCCCGAACAGGAAGCCTATCTTAACGCCGAATGACCGTAAGGCGGACAATCGCATTGCTTTTGCTGTCCGCGCTTTTGCTCGCGTCCGCGGGCTGTAAGCGCTCGGGCGGCGATCCCGTCGACGTGATACCGAGCGACGCGTTCCTGCCCACCTCCGTGCCGACGGACGCGCCGACGCCGGAGCCCGCTTACACCTCGGGCAACGACGTTTTCGATATGCTGACGAAGTTCTTCCGCGAATACACTCCGGCGGCTTCGGGCATCATCGAGGCGGTATACGCCTCGGGTGACCGCGCGATAATATCGGAATGCTTCATGCTGCTCCGCGACGAAACGTACGTCGCGCGCTTATACGCGAGCGTCGGCATGCTCGCCTATAACGAGGAGTCCTTCCGCTGTTCCGGCTCCGTGAGCGGAGCGTACGGCGGGAGCGGATCCGTGCTTCCCGACGGCGAATTCGAGTACGAATTCGAGTCGGGCGGCTCCGTTTCGGGCAGTATAACCGATAAAAGCCGCATCGAGGCAGTATTCTCGATCGGCGGCGGGAGCGTTACGGTAACGGTGAACATGCTGGACGAGGGGTTCGTTTTCTTCGTGAGATCCGGTTCGTTCACCGGTATCTGCGAGGTGCGGGACGGATACATCCGCTACGGGCGTTTTCCGTCCGCTCAGGTGTTCGATCTGGGCGACGGCGGGTTCCCCGATATCGCGGATGCGGAGATCTTTATATACTCGGACGGCTCGGTGAGTTTTTCGGAATAACCCTTCCCCGTCCCGAAATACAATTATAAGGGACGGATCGAAAAGGAGGCTCGATATGAACGGCACGGCGCTATTTTCAGGCGGAAAGCTTTTATCGTTTTCCGGTTTCATACCGCTGATCGTGCTCTGCGCCGCCGTGATTATCATATTCCTGGTATTCAAGCTTATCGGGAAGGCGGGCAAGCTCCTTTGGAAGCTGCTTCTGAACAGCCTTGCGGGAGCGGTACTCCTCCTTATATTCGACGTCGTATTTTACAACATACTTCACATCGACTTTTTCTACATCCCGATCACGTGGCTGAACTCCCTGATAACGGGCGTTCTGGGCGTGCCCGGAGTCATACTTCTTTTGATAATAAAGGCGGTGCTATAAGCCATGGAAGAACTTGAAAACATCAAACTCGGCGAGGACGGCTGCTCGCTGGTCATTATCGACCAGACGAAGCTGCCGGGAAAGCTCGATTACATCGAGATAAAGGATCGCGAGACTCTGTTCGAGGCGATAAGGAAGCTCCGCGTGCGCGGGGCGCCCGCCATCGGCATAGCCGCGGCGTACGGATATTACCTCTGCGCCCGCGAGGACATGAACGAGGAGGACTTCTACCGCCGCATGGACGACGCGGAGAGGTATCTTGCCTCGTCGCGTCCCACCGCGGTGAACCTCTTCTGGGCGCTCGCGAGGATGCGGCAGGCTTTGAAGCAGAACGCGCTGAAGCCCCGTGAGGAGATCGTCGAATGCTTAAGACGCGAGGCGATCGCCATCCACGAGGAGGATATCGCCGCGAACAGGAGCATAAGCGAGTTCGGGCTCTCGCTCCTAAAGGACGGGGATACCGTGCTCACGCACTGCAACGCCGGCCCTCTCGCCACGAGCAGGTACGGCACGGCGCTCGGACCTGTCCTGCTTGCGAAGGAAAAGGGCATGAACATAAGCGTTTTCGCCGACGAGACGAGGCCGCTCATGCAGGGCGCGAGGCTTACGGCGTTCGAGCTTATGAACGCGGGCGTCGATACGACGCTGATCTGTGACAACATGGCCGGCGAGGTCATGAAGGAAGGCCGCGTGAACGCCGTCATGATAGGCTGCGACCGCGCAGCGAGGAACGGCGACGCCGCTAACAAGATCGGCTCGTCGAGCCTTGCGGTGCTCGCGAAACATTACGGCGTGCCGTTCTATATGCTTATGCCGCTTTCGACCGTCGATATGGACACGCCGAACGGTAAGAGCATAAGGATCGAGGAGCGCGATCCCGACGAGGTGACGGAGCTTTGGTTCAGCGAGCGCATCGCCCCCGAGGGCGTAAAGGTCTATAACCCCGCGTTCGACGTGGTGGACAACGAGCTCATAACCGCGATAATAACCGAGGTCGGCGTTCTGAGGCCGCCTTTTGAGGAGAGCTTTACAAAAGCGTTTGAAATAAAAAAGAATCTTGGGGGACGTTGATATGCTTTCGTTCGACGATTACCGCGAGGGCGCCGAGGCGCTTTCGAAGAAGCTTTCGGGATTTAAGCCCGAAGTTCTCATCATACTCGGATCGGGGCTCGGCAGGCTGGGAGAGAAGCTCGCCTCCCCCATCGTCATTCCGTACGGCGAGATCCCGCACATGAAGTTCTCGACCGCGCCTGGTCATGCGGGAAGATTCCTCGCGGGCGAGCTCGGAGGAAAAAAAGTGCTGCTTATGCAGGGCAGACTGCATTTTTATGAGGGTTGGGCGGCCGAGGACGCCGCTTTCCCCATCCGCGTCGCGAAGCTTTTGGGCATAGACAAGCTTATCGTCACCAACGCGGCGGGCGGCATAAACACCGGGTACAAGCCCGGCGAGCTCATGCTGATCTCCGATTTCATCAAGCTTAATTCCGTAAATCCCCTGATCGGCCCCAATATGGACGAATTCGGGCCGAGATTCCCCGACATGAGCCGCGTTTTCGACCGCGAATACATGGCGGCCTTCCGCTTGGTCGCGGAGAGCCACGGTGAGAACATACACGAGGGCGTATACTTCTACTGCACCGGCCCGCAGTACGAGACCCCCGCGGAGATACGCGCCATGCGGATACTCGGCGCAGACGCCGTCGGCATGAGCACGGTGCCCGAGTGCATCGCCGCGAGGCACTGCGGCATGCGCATACTCGGCGTGACGCTCGTCACGAACATGGCTGCGGGCATACTGGACAAGCCCCTTTCCGGCGAGGAGGTCATCGAAGCCGGCAACGCCGCGTCCGAGAGGCTTTCGGGCTACGTCCGCGAATTCCTCGAGAGGATCTGAACATGCTCGATACGCTCATAAAAAACGCGCTCGTACTGCCCATGACGGGGGCGGGCGCAGAACCCGACTGCTCGATCGGGATCAGGGACGGCAGGATCGCATATTTGGGTAAGGACAAGCCCGAGGCGCGCGAAGTGATCGACGCGGGGGGGCATATCGTAATGCCCGGCCTCGTCAACGCGCACGCGCACACGGCAATGTGTCTGATGCGCGGTTACGCCGACGATTATACGCTCGAGAGCTGGCTTTTCGATAAAATATTCCCCGTCGAGGCGAGGCTCGACGAGCGCGCGATAGTCGCGGGGACGGTGCTCGGCATGGCGGAGATGATACGCACGGGCACTACGTCGTTCTCGGACATGTATTTCTGCGAGCCGGCGGTCGCCGAGGCCGTTCTTAAGGCCGGCATGAAGGCGAACCTGTCGAACGCGATAATCGCGATAGGCGACGGTTACGATCCCGAAAAGGACCGCGCCGTGATCGAGACGCGCACGCTTCTAAAAGATTACGGCGTTTCCGGCGACGTCCGCGGCGACATTTCGATACATGCAGAGTACACCTCCCCCGTTCACATCTGGCATATGGCTCACGAATGGGCGGCAGAGTACGGCGCGATAACGCATATCCACCTTTCCGAAACGAAGAAGGAGCACGAGGAAGCGAAGGCGCGGCACGGCATGACCGCGGCGGCTGCATTCGCGAAAAACGGTGTGCTGGACACCAAGGTGCTCTTCGCGCACGGCGTTTGGCTTGAGAAGGAAGATCTTGAGCTGCTCGCTGAACACGGCGCGTCCGTCGCGCACTGCCCGGTCTCGAACCTGAAGCTCGGGAGCGGCATCGCGAACGTCCGCGCTATGCTCGACGCCGGAATTAACGTTTGCCTCGGCACCGACGGCGCGTGCTCGAACAACTCGCTCGATCTTTTCGAGGAGATCAAGCTTGCGGCGCTGCTCGCGAAGGGCTCGTCCTTCGACCCGACCGCCCTTCCCGCATATGAGGCGCTCAAACTCGCCACGGTAAACGGCGCGAAAGCGCAGGGGCGCGGAGACGAGACGGGTACGGTCGAGCCCGGCAAGGCCGCCGACCTAATCATGATAGACACGTCGAAGCCGAACCTCCGCCCTATCTACGATCCTGCCGGAGCGGTCGCGTATTCCGCGCGAGGCTCCGACGTCGAGATGACCATGGTGAACGGCAAAGTCCTTTACAGAAACGGCGAATGGCTGACGATCGACGTCGAAAGGGCTGTCCGCGAGGTCGAGGAATACGCCGTGCCGATAGTACTGAATAAATGACGCAAAAAAGGGCGCTTCGAAATCGAAGCGCCCTTTGTATCGCCGATCATCAAAACCCCTTTTCGCGAACGATCCATTGACCGTCTTGGGTTTTTACGACGATCCAGCTCCAATAGTAGATATGTGGATCCCACGCGCCGCCGAGCCCAAGAGGCGGAATGAACACGGAATCGAAAGCTATGCAGTCGATATAGGGTTCTTTCCCGTTATTGAGATACTTGTTTATGTAGTCAAGCTCGATCCTGCTTTTTTCGTCCCCTGCGTAGTTCAAAGAAATAAGCTTATATAACCTCATGCTCTCCGCGTCGGCTTTCACCGCCGCGGCCGCCAGCTCCATATCCTCTTGGGTATGGACGTCGGAAGAGCCTAAGTCTATCGAAGTCGGCCAGAGGATGAACGCAGCCGCCAGAAGAACGAGGGTGCCAGCGATGGAGCCTGCGATGATGAGCGCGGTCCTCTTCCCGATCTTTTTCTTTACTCTTTTCAAAGGCGCGGCATCGTTAACGTATTTCGTTTCTTTTGTGTTTATCCTTTCTTTCGCATCCTTCTGCTCTTTCAGCTCCTCTGCGCAGGAGGGACACTCCTTCATGTGTTCATCTATCAAGGCCACGCTTTCCGGGCTGAGCATCCCCTCCGTATAAAGAGGCATCAGATCCTTTATAACATTACAATTAGTTTTCATTTCAGTTCCTCCTTTTCGGCTATCATCTTCCTTGCGCGGTGATATGTGACGCACGCCCAATTCGCGCTTTTTCCAAACAGCGCTCCGATCCTTTCGAAGCTCATTTCGGCAAACACCCTCCACATGAACACCTCCTTATACGTTTCGGGAAGCTCATGCAGGATGCGCCTTATCCTTGCGGCGTCGTCACGATCCGATGCGACGTCCTCCGGGTTTTTACCGATATACGCGAGCTCGTCGATATCGTCAATGCTTACCGTGCAGCGGTTCTTTTTGAGATAGGTCTTATAGCAATTGCCGGCGATCTTGCAAAGCCATGTGAACATACTGCACTCGCCGCGAAAAGAGTTGATGTGGGAAAGCGCCTTGAAAAACGTCTCAGCCGTCACTTCTTCGGCGGCGTCCTGATCTCCCGAAAGCTTGAGCACGTATCGGTATATGTCCTTGAAACATGTGTCGTATATTTCCTCAAACCGCAAACCCGTCAAACCTCCTTTCGTTTTATTAGACGCGCTTTATGCCGAAATCTTACAGGCAAAATAAAAAAAGAGCTTTATCCGCTCTTTCAAACGACATCGAGCTGGTATGCGAGGCGTTCCGAGCCGTCCGAAACGTTTATGCGTCCGCAGTAATAAAAGCCGTATTTTTCGAGGATATGCCTGACGGGCAGGTTCTTCTCATGGGTGTCCGCGCGAAGCTCGAGCCCCTTTTTTCTGCATATCGAAGCGGCGTAGTCGAGACATTCGCGCGCCGTCCCGCGCTCGTTTTTCAAGGAGCCGAGCCTGTGCACGGTGAGATACGGCTTGTCGTTCGGCCACGCGCCCCCGCGTATCACGCGGTAAGTCGGCTCGTCGCCCTCGAAGAGCACGAAAGCCGCGGCGATCCTTCCGTCCCTGACGATGACGTAAAGCCTTTTAAGGGTGATATCCCGTCTTAAAAGCTCCTCGTCCGGATAGCCGCTCTTCCCCCACTGATCGGGATTGCCGTTTTCGGCCATGAACCCGCGCGCCTCGTCATAGACCGCGAGTATTTGAGAAAGCTCGCCCATGCGGGCGAGCCTGATCTCACTCATCGATGACTTCTCCCTCTTCGGCGGGAGCTTCTTCTTTTTCTTCCTCCGGATCGTCCTTGTCCGCCCAGTCCGATACGGCCTTTACGCCGTGTTTGACGCTCTTGACGATGGATTTGCCGAAGTCCTTGCCGAGCTTGCCGAGATCCTTTCCGAGCTCGGACTTGCCGATATCCCTGCCGACGTCGCCGAAGTCGCTGCCGACCTTTTTCCATGATTCTTTGACCGATGTCATAATAAGCACCTCCTTATCTCCGATTATCAATACTATTATACAATATTCACTTCGCATTCGTCAATCAAAAACCTTTTTTTCACGTCCCCGGCCGCATACGGAAAGTAAAACGCGGGCAAAATCTCATTAGACTTTTCTTTTGAGGTGGGCTATGGCAAAGGGTACCGTTGAGATCTGCGGCATCAATACCGGACGGCTTCCGAGGATGGATGCGAAAAGGAGCGATGAGCTGCTTAAGAGGATAAAGGGCGGCGACGAAGCCGCCCGCGAGGAGTTCATAAACGGGAACCTCCGGCTGGTGTTGTCCGTGATACAGCGGTTCTCCATGCGCGGCGAGCCGCCCGACGACCTTTTCCAGATAGGCTGCATAGGGCTGATAAAGGCGATAGACAATTTCGACGTGTCGCACGGAGTTAGGTTCTCGACATACGCCGTCCCCATGATAATCGGCGAGGTCAGAAGATACCTTCGCGACAACAGCCCCATGCGCGTTTCGCGCTCCATACGGGACACGGCGTATCACGCGCTGCGCGAGAGGACGAAGCTCGAATACGAGCTCGGCCGCGAGCCGACGCTCGGTGAGATCGCCCAGAAGCTCGGGATCGGCGAGGACGAGGTCGTTTTTGCGCTGGACGCTATCGCGGATCCGGTATCCCTGAACGAGCCCGTGTTCCGCGACGACGGCGACGCGGTGTTCGTCGTCGATCAGGTGAGGGACGAAAAGGCCTCGGAGGAAAGGTGGCTGAATTCAGTCGCGCTGAAGACAGGCCTCGGGCATCTTCCCGAGCGGGAACGAAACATAATCGAGATGCGGTTTTTCCTCGGCAGGACGCAGACCGAGGTCGCTGAAGAGATCGGCATAAGTCAGGCGCAGGTATCGCGCCTTGAAAAGCACGCGCTGATGCAGATGAAGAAATACGTTTGACGGCAAAAGAAAAATTCAAACCCCGGCACGGTTGAATCCGTACCGGGGTTTGTGATATAATGAATCGTTACAGGACAAAAAGTTCTGCCCGAGGAGGGTCTTACAATGAGGAAATTCGACGTCATAATCGTCGGCGCGGGTCCCGGAGGCATATTCACAGCTTACGAGTTAGCAAAGCTCGCGCCGGAGCTCAACGTCGCCGTTTTCGAGGCGGGCAATCCCCTTGAAAAGCGCAAATGCCCCATCGACGGGGTCAAGGTGCGTTCATGCATACACTGCCCCACCTGCGCCGTTATGAACGGCTTTGGCGGAGCGGGCGCTTTCAGCGACGGCAAATACAACATCACGAACGAGTTCGGCGGGAACCTGCACGAGTTCATCGGCAGGGAGCACGCGACTGAGCTCATGTACTACGTCGATTCGATCAATATGTCCCTGGGCGGCGAGGGCACGAAGCTTTATTCGACCGCGAACACCGACATAAAGAAGCTCTGCATGCAGAACAAGCTGCACCTTCTCGAAGCTTCGGTCAGGCACCTCGGCACGGACAAAAACTACGTCGTGCTCGAAAACCTTTTCGAGATACTGAAGGACAAAGTCGAGTTCTTCTTCAAGACGCCCGTCCGGAATGTGGAAACGGCCGATGGCGGGTTTGTCGTGAACACCGAAAACGAAAGCTTTTTCTGCAAAAAATGCGTCATCTCCGTCGGCCGCAGCGGTTCCAAGTGGATGGAATCCATTTGCCGCGAGCTGGACATAAAGACCAATTCCAACCGCGTCGACCTCGGCGTGAGGCTCGAGATGCCCGCGGAGATATTCTCACACCTGACCGACGAATTATACGAATCGAAGATCGTCTACCGTACGGAAAAATACGGCGATCTCGTCCGCACCTTCTGCATGAACCCGCACGGCGTGGTGGTAAACGAGAATACCAACGGCATAATCACGGTCAACGGGCACAGCTATGAGGATCCCGCGCTCCACACTGCGAACACCAATTTCGCGCTGCTCGTTTCGAAGCATTTCACCGAGCCGTTCAACGACTCGACGGCGTACGCGGAAAACATCGCGAAGCTTTCAAACATGCTTGGCGGCGGGGTCATGCTGCAGAAGTTCGGCGATCTCATATCGGGACGCCGCTCAACCGCGAAGCGCATAAACGAATGCTTCACCGTCCCGACGCTTTCGGCGACGCCCGGCGATCTTTCGCTGGTGATACCGAAGCGCATACTCGACGGCATAATCGAGATGATCTACGCCCTTGACAAGATCGCTCCGGGCACCGCGAGCGACGATACGCTGCTTTACGGCGTCGAGGTCAAGTTCTATAACATGCAGGTCGACATCGACGGCAACCTCGAGACGAAGCACAAAGGTCTGTACGTGATCGGCGACGGCTCTGGCGTCACCCACTCCCTCTCTCATGCCTCCGCGAGCGGCGTTTTTGTCGCGAGGAGGATCGCGGAAGCGGAATAGGATCAATACGAAAAAGCTCCGATCACACCGGGATACGCTGAAGGAAACAACCGAGTATTCTTCTTCAAGAGAACAACGTTAAAACAGCAAAAAGAGAACAACGTTAAAACAGCAAAACACGGAGCAACGGCGCTGAGCCGCTGTTCCGTGTTTGTTTATACACTTGCCGCGGAAATGTCTCGCAGGAGCAGCCTTACCCTCTCGGCTTACGCGTTGCGCATGACCCGCTGCGGTTCGCTAAGCTCGCAGGGGACTTCCTGATCAGGAAGTCCCCTGCCGGAGCTTTTTTATGCTTTTTATCACATATACATCCTGTTGCCGCTTCTTATGGGCTCCATGGTGAGGTTGATCCCGAGCCTGCGGTAGACGGAGATGTCCGCGCGGGTGAGCATCACGGAGGAATGCGCCTCGCAGCCCTTGAGCTTCGGAAGCTGCTTTACCGCGAGATCCGCCGTGGGGTTTGTCGCCGCGCAGATCGACAGCGCGTAGAGGAGCTCGTCCGAATGGAGGAGCGGGTTTTCGCTGCCGAAATGCTCGGTCTTGAGCTTTCTGATCGGCTCGAGGATAATGGGCGCGATAAGGTCGATCTCGGGATTGATGCCTGCGAGCGCCTTCAATGCGTTTATGAGAGCGCCTGCGGACGGGCCGACGAGCGAGCCTGTCTTGCCGGTGATGAGCCTGCCGTCCGGAAGCTCTATCGCCATGGCGGCCTTGCCGGTCTCCTCCGCCTTGCCTACCGCGGCGGCGACCACGGGTCTGTCGCTCTGGGTGAGCCCGGCGCGGGACATTATGAACTCGGCCTTATAGACCTGTTCCTTGTCGATCCTGCCGCGCTTAGCCTCGCAGGCGGCCTGATAATAGCGCCTTATTATCTCCTGCTCCGCGGCGTGCTTGACCGCATCCTCGTCGGTGATGCAGTAGCCGATCATGTTTACGCCCATGTCCGTCGGGGATTTATAGGGCGACTGACCGTAGATGTGGGTGAATATAGTGTTGAGTACGGGAAAGGATTCGACGTCGCGGTTGTAGTTGACCGTGGAAACGCCGTAAGCCTCGAGATGGAACGGATCGATCATGTTCATGTCGTCGAGATCGATCGTCGCCGCCTCGTAAGCGAGATTGACGGGATGATTGAGCGGAAGGTTCCACACCGGGAAGGTCTCGAACTTGGCGTAGCCCGCGCGGACGCCGCGGCGGAATTCCTGATATATCTGGGAGAGGCAGACCGCGAGCTTTCCGGAGCCGGGACCCGGAGCGGTCACGACTACGAGGGGATGCGTGGTCTCGATAAAGTCGTTCTTGCCGAAGCCTTCGTCCGAAACGATGAATTTGGGATTCTTGGGGTAGCCCTCGATGGGATAATGGCGGTAGACGCGCATGCCGAGACGCTCGAGATTTTCGGCGAATTTGTCGACCGCCGGCTGGTTTTCGCGGTATCTCGTGATCACGACGCCCGATACATAAAAGCCGCGCGACGTGAACGCGTCGATCAGCCTGAGCACTTCGCGGTCGTAGGCGATGTCGATATCGTTCCTGATCTTGTTCCTTTCGATATCGCCGGCGTGGATGGCGAGGATTATCTCCGCGCTGTCCTTGAGCTCT
The DNA here is from genome assembly GCA_017614315.1 of Clostridia bacterium. Taxonomy (GTDB): domain Bacteria; phylum Bacillota; class Clostridia; order Christensenellales; family CAG-138; genus UBA3857. The sequence continues at coordinate 11,416 of JAGACA010000015.1, forward strand.
CGAAGCATGTTTATCTTCGTGTCTGGAAGGAACCCGGGCACTACCCTCGACGCATGGTAGTCGTCGAACAGCTTGCCGCCGAATTCCAGATAGAGCTTGTCGCCGAATTTTTCGATCCTCTGGAGGATCTTTTGAGACTGCATCTGTATGTATTTATCGTTGTCAAAGCCGATCCTCATAATATGCGGTACCCCTTTTTCGAATCGTCAAAATAGCTCATAACACAACATATTGTATTATACCCCCATCGTGATACCCCGTCAAGAGTATTTTTGCACTATCCGGCAGTTCTCCCCCGTTATCGCATAACCTGTGTTTCCTGTCCGTTTCCTATTGACAGGAAACCGCAAAAGTTGTATATTATAATTTGTATGATCGCAGATCGACAGCTCATCCGGAGGACATAAAAATGCCTTTCGTCATCTATTCACTGGTCTATCTAGGAAGCCTTCTGATGGTCTTCAATATCATCGGCTTCATCAGGTTCGCCCGATACGTTTCGAGGCTCAACACCGCGTTCGGGAACAAGGCCATACTCCGTATCCCAATAGTGCTTCTCGTTTTGTTCCTTCTGGGATATCTCGCTGTAGGCATATTCGGCAAGCCCGACATAATCATGTCCGGGATACTCTTCGGCGGAAGCGTATTCGTTTTCGTCATGTATCTTCTGCTTTTCAGGATCACCCGCCGTATCGTCGAGAGCGAGAAGATCGAGTCGCAGCTCAAAGCCGCGGAGGAATCGAATCGCGTTAAGACGAGCTTCCTTTCCAGCGTCAGCCATGAGATGCGCACCCCGATGAACATAATAATCGGGCTCGATACCGTCGCGCTCGGCGATCCCGACGTTCCCCCGAAAACGCGGGAGAAGCTTGAAAAGATCGGCCTCAGCGCGAAGCATTTGATGGGGCTGATAAACAACATACTCGATATCAACAGGATAGAATCCGGCGAGCTCGAGCCAAAGCGCGAGGTCTTCCCGATGAAGTCCGCCATCGACCAGGTGAGCGCGATATTCGGCACACTTTGCGAAGAAAAGGGGCTCGGGTTCCGCGTCGTGGGCGCGGAGAACGTCGACAGGGCATTTACGGGCGACGAGATGCTGATCAAGCAGGTGCTGATCTCCATGCTGGACAATGCCGTGAAGTACACAGACGCTCCCGGCTCGGTCAAGCTGGTCATCGGCGCAGATCCGACCGATGACGGCAAGACCGCGGTCACGTTCCGCGTGATGGATACCGGCGTCGGCATAGACAAGAGCTTCCTCCCCCATGTGTTCGAAGTGTTCACGCAGGAGAATCAGAGCTCCACTACCCGCCACGGCGGAAGCGGCCTCGGCATGGCGATGGCGAAGAGGATCGTCGGGCTGATGGGCGGCGAGGTCTCGGTCGAGAGCGAAAAGAACGTCGGCACGACCTTCTCGTTCACGGTGCCGCTTGAGGAAGCGTCCGAGGACGCCGCGCCGTCGGCTACCGATGGCGGCGTCGATTCGCTCGCCGGCCGCAGGATACTGATCGTCGAGGATATCCCCGACAACGCGGAGATCGTAGCCGATCTTTTAGAGCTCGAGGATGCGCTGTCCGAGCACGCCGAAAACGGCCGCGTTGCGGTCGACATGTTCTCGGCTTCCGAGCCCGGATATTACGACGCGATACTGATGGATCTCAGAATGCCGGTCATGGACGGGCTTACGGCGACCCGCGCTATAAGGGAGCTCGACCGCGAGGACGCAAAGAAAATACCCATAATCGCCCTCACCGCCAACGCCTTTGCGAGCGACATCGGACAGGCGCTCACGGCGGGAATGAACGCGCATCTTTCGAAGCCCGCAGACTCGGAGCTCCTGTATTCCACTTTGAAGACATATATCGGCAGAGCGTGACCGTTAAGGAGAATATCGGAATATGATACAGTCCAAACAGATACAGAGAGTCCACCGAATACTCGTCGTCGACGATCAGGAGATCAACCGCGACGCGCTGGGCGTCATACTGGAGGATCAGTATGAGGTCGAGTACACGGAGAACGGCAAAGAGGCGCTCGAAATGATCCGCAACAGCGGATACGATTTCTCGCTCGTGATGCTCGATCTCATTATGCCGGTAATGAACGGGTTCGAGGTGCTCGAAGCCATGCGCGGGGACGAGCGCATGAAGAACATACCCGTCATCGTCCTGACCGCCGAAAAGAGCGCGGAGCTCGAGGCCTTGAAGCTCGGCGCCGCAGACTTTATTACGAAGCCGTTCGACATGCACGAGGTCATACTCGCCCGCGTCGGACGCATGATAGAGCTGAGCGAGGGCAAGAACCTCATCTCCGCCGCCGAGCACGACAGGATCTCGCTCCTTTACAGCCGTAACTTCTTCTTTGAGTACGCGAACCGTCTGTTCACCTATCACCCCGATCTTCATCTCGACGCCGCCGTGCTGAACATCGAGCATTTCCATTCGATAAACGACCTTAACGGCAGGGAGTTCGGAAATAAGGTGCTGCGCGCTCTCGGCGACGCCATACGCGCGTTCCTTTCCGAGACCGACGGCATCGCCTGCCGCTATGAGGCGGATAATTTCAATATCTACTTCACGCACCGCGCCGATTATTCGGAGCTTCTGGATCGTTTCCAGACGAAGATGAACGGCTTCTCGAAAAACGTGGATATACACCTTCGCATGGGCGTCATGCCTTGGCAGAAGGACATGGATCCTCTGACCATGTTCGACCGCGCGCGCACCGCATGCAACATGGTCCGCGGCGATTTCAAAAGGCCGCTCATGATCTATGACGACGAGATGCACAAGCGCGACCTGTTCAATCAAAGGCTGATAAACGACCTGCGTGCGGCGGTCGACGACAGGCAGCTGACGGTCTATTTCCAGCCGAAATACAACATACAGTGCGACCCGCCCGTGCTTTCGAGCGCAGAGGCTCTTATCAGGTGGAAGCATCCCGATCTCGGCATGATCTCCCCCGGCAGCTTCATTCCGCTTTTCGAGGAGAAGGGGCTTATAAGCATAGTCGACGAGTTCGTATGGCACGAGGCCGCCGGCAAGATCGCCGAGTGGCGCGGCAAGTACGGGGTAACGGTGCCCGTTTCCGTCAACCTTTCCCGCGCGGACGTGTTCGACGTATCGCTGGTCGACACCATGAAAAAGCTGACCGAGGAGAACGGCTTGGGCTCCAAGGATCTGAAGCTCGAGGTGACGGAATCCGCCTATTCCGACAACGCGAAACAGCAGCTCGAGGTCATCGCGAGCCTGCGCGAAAACGGCTTCGAGATCGAGATGGACGACTTCGGCTCGGGATATTCGTCCCTGAACACGCTTTCCGCTATGCCCGTCGACGTATTGAAGATCGACATGAAGTTCATCCGCAATATCGAAACGAGCGAAACGGATCTCCAGTTAGTGAGACTGGTGCTCGACCTGTCCCGATACCTGAAGGTCAAGGTCGTGGCCGAGGGCGTCGAGACGGAAGGCCAGCTCAAGCTCTTGAAGGACGCCGGCTGCGACATAGTGCAGGGCTACTATTTCTCGCGGCCTCTCCCCGCGGACGAGTTCGAGAAACTGATCGAACGCGAAAAAAACGACGAAAGGATCCAATGAAATGACGCTTACCGAACTGTATGAAAAGATCGGCGGGAGCTATGACCGCGCGATAAGCGTGCTCCGCATCGAAAAGCTGATCGACAAGCATATCAGAAAGTTCCCGAAGGGCGGCGTGGTCGACGCGCTCATCGCCGCCGGCGATGACATGGACCCGACTGCGCTTTTCGAGAGCGCGCACGCCATGAAGGGCGTATGCGCCAATCTCGGGCTCATCGGCCTTGCCGAGGCCGCTTCGGAGCTTGCCGAGGAATACCGTCCCGGCAACGAAAGAAGGCTTACGGACGGCGAAGTTAAGGAAAGGCTCGAAAGGATACGCGGGCTTTACCGCATCGCCTGCGAAGGCATCGGAGAATACGAAAACTCGCTTTAATGACGTTTAAGATCCGGAGGAAGGATATTCTGTCATGAAAAAGAGCTCTCTGATCGGCGAAAGGCGGCTGACGCCCTATCTCACCGCGCTTGGTATGTGGGCGCTTGCGTTCGGATGCAGCGTGGGACAGGGCGCTTTCGTTATGCCGGGAACGACGTTCCTGCCGATCGCCGGCCCCATAGGCACTGCGATAGGCATCGCTCTCGGCGCGGCAGTCATGCTTGTACTCGCCAAAAACTATCATCTTCTGATGAACAGGTACCCCGACAGCGGCGGTACTTACACCTATACAAAGAAATGCTTCGGTTTCGATCACGGCTTTTTGAGCGCGTGGTTCCTGATCCTGACGTATATCGCCATACTCTGGGCAAACGCCACGGCTCTGCCAATAGTCGCGAGAACGCTCTTCGGGAGCGCGTTCCAGTTCGGCTTCCATTATGAGATAGCCGGATTCCATATATATCTGGGCGAGATCCTTCTCGCGGTGCTCGCGCTCGCGCTCGCGGCGTTCCTGTGCCTGAGGCGTTCACTCGCCGCGGGCGTGCAGATACTGATGGGCGTGTTCCTCGCGGCTGCGGCCGTATTCGTTCTCGTCGTCGCGATAATAAAGCGCGATCCCTCAGTGCCGCTCTTCGAACCGGCTTTCGGCGGATCGGGCGTCGCCGCTAACGGGACGCTGACTATACTTGCCCTCGCGCCGTGGGCTTATGCCGGATTCGAGTCGGTATCCCATTCCGCGGCGGAGGCGAGGTTCCCGCTTAAGAAGACGTTCCGCGTGCTCGCGCTTTCGATACTCGTTTCGGCGATCGCCTATATCGCGCTCGCGCTCCTCGCGTCGGTATCCGTCCCCGCAGGGCTCAAGAACTGGACCGAATACGTCGCGAATCTCGGCAATTATTCCGGCGTCGAAGGTCAGCCCACGTTCTTCGCAGCGAGAGCCGCTCTCGGCGGTACGGGCTCCGCGATAATCGGCGTCGCGGCGCTGTTCGGGATATTTACCGGGCTCATAGGCAATTACATCGCTCTCAGCCGCCTGATCCGCTCCCTTTCGGAGGACAGGATGCTGCCCATGTGGATCGGCAGGCTCGACAGGAACAACGTCCCCCGGCGCGCGATACTGATCGTGCTCGCGATATCGGTGATACTGCCCTTCTTCGGGCGCACCGCAATAAGCTGGATCGTCGACGTGACGACCGTCGGCGCGACGATCGCCTACGCGTTCTGCTCAGCGGCCGCCTTGAAGACCGCAAGGCAGGAGAAATCGAAGTCCGGCGTCGTGTTCGGCGCGGTAGGGCTTGCTGTTTCGGTGTTCTTCGCGCTGGCGTTCCTTATCCCGAACCTCATTTCGGTAAAGACGCTCGCGACGGAATCCTATCTGATACTCGCCGCGTGGGGTCTCCTGGGCTTCATCGTGTTCCTCTGCCTTTTGAAAAACGACAAGCAGCGCAGGATCGGGCGTTCGAACGTCGCGCTTATCGTACTTCTCGGCGTCATTATATTCACGTCCACCGTCTGGATGCGACAGGCTTCCGATCTTGCGATCGAAAGATCCGTGACGCCTATCGAGACCTATTATACCGAAAAGCTGCAGGAGGCGGGCGTCGACACGGTATCCGGCGCAACGAAGTCCGCGGACACTTATCTCCGCGGGGTATTGAGCGAGACCAACCTCTCGCTCGTCGCAGCGACCGGCATACAGGTCTCCCTCATCTGTCTTACGCTTATCGTGCTGTTTGTGATCTACTCCACGATACAGAAGCGCGAAAAGCAGATCGAGGTCGAGAAGGCTCTCGCGGAGGAGTCGAGCAAAGCCAAGACCAGCTTCCTTTCCAATATGAGCCATGAGATCAGGACGCCGATGAACGCTATTATCGGCCTTGACAGCATCGCTCTGCGCGATCCCGATATCTCGCCCAAAACGCGCGATCACCTTGAAAAGATCGGCGCGAGCGCGAAGCACCTTCTTGGCCTCATAAACGACATACTCGACATGAGCCGCATCGAGTCCGGACGCATGGCGCTCAAAGACGAGGAGTTCTCGTTCCGCGAGATAATCGACCAGGTCAACATAATAATCGGCGGTCAGTGCGCCGATAAGGGTCTGAATTACGAATGCAACCTGTTCGGCGGAGTAAAGGATTACTACGTCGGCGATGGCATGAAGCTGAAGCAGGTGCTTATCAATATCCTCGGCAACTCGGTGAAGTTCACAGAGGCTCCCGGCTCCGTCATTCTGAACGCGGAGCAGCTTGAAGAGGAAGACGGGGTATGCCGCATGCGCTTCACGATGAAGGACACCGGCATAGGCATGGACGAGGCGTTCATTCCCAAACTTTTCGAGGCGTTCTCGCAGGAGGACGCGACGTCGACCAACCGCTACGGCGGAAGCGGTCTCGGCATGGCGATAACCAAGAGCTTCGTCGAGATGATGCACGGCGATATCGCGGTCGAAAGCCGCAAGGGCGTCGGCTCGATTTTCCGCGTGACCGTCGAGCTCAAGGCCTCCGACCGCAGCGTAAGCGATGAGCACGGCATAAAGCTTCCCGATGGGCTCCGCGTGATCGTCGTCGACGACGACAGGATCGCGTGCGAGCACGCCGAGCTGGTGCTCAGATCGCTCGGCGCGGAGGTGAAATCGTTCGTATCGCCGACGGAAGCGCTGAAGGCCGTTAAGGCCGCGTACGATCGGGGCGAGCCTTACAGGATCCTCCTCACCGACTATAAGATGCCGGAGCTGAGCGGACGCGAGCTTTCGCGCGAGGTACGCCGGTTCGACGGCGGCTCCACTGCGATAATAATGCTGACCGGCTATAACTGGGACATCATCGACGAGGAGACCCGGAAGGACGGCGTCGACTTCATACTGGCGAAGCCGCTCTTTACCGACAGTCTGCTCCGTGCGATATGCTCCGTGCTCGACAACAAGGGCGGCGCGGAAGAAGCTCCCGAAGTCGAAGAGCCCGCCGAAAACCCGCTTGCGGGGCACAGGATACTCATGGCGGAGGACGTCGACGCCAACGCCGAGATCTTGGGCGATCTGCTTGACCTTGAGGGGATCGAGTCGGAGCGCGCTGAGAACGGCAGGATCGCCGTCGATATGTTCGCATCCAATCCCCCAGGGCATTACGACGCTATACTGATGGACGTCAGGATGCCCGTTATGGACGGCCTTTCCGCCACGCGCGAGATAAGGGCGCTGGATCGCGGGGACGCGAAGACGATTCCCATTATCGCCATGACCGCCAACGTATTCGACGAAGACGTCGAGCGCTCGCTCGAGGCGGGCATGAACGAACACCTGTCGAAGCCCATCGAGCCCGACATACTGTTCGCGAAGCTCGCGGAGCTCATCACGAAGCGGAGCTGAAAAGGCGACGATCAAAATACGGTCGTATTATACGACCGTATTTTTTGTTTCTGTTTATTGGGTTTTTCGTTACTTGGAGAAATTGGCGGAATAGATCTTTTCCGCCATCGCGGAAGACGCGAAGTCGACTATTATCCATCCGGAAAGCGCCGTATCCGATCCGAGGAAGCGTGCGTTCAGCGTCCTTGCGTGCTGATAGGGATGGCCGAATTTCGCCGTGCCGTTCGTGGAAAGGAAGTTCAGGAACACGTTTTCGCCGTCCGCCCTGCCCTCGGAAAAGGCTCGGGTAAACGCCGTCCACTTGTCCTCCGTGCCGTATTTGAAGCGATCCTGCACCCAGAGGGTATAGCTTCCGTTATTCGTCTCAACGGTATTGACCGCAGTCATTTCGCGGTTGCTCTGATCGACCCAGCTGAACTGTATCCCGCTGTAATCGGCGCCCGCTTCGTTGTCCCAGCGGCGCATGAGCACGAGCCTGCCCCTTGCCTCGCCGACGGTCGGTATGCTGTCTGTCAAAAGCCAGCGCTCGGGTGCCTTTTCGATGAGCGCGTCGAGGAGACCGCTTATGATCTTGATCGATTCGTCGCCGTGATCCTTCTTTACCGCGAACACCACGAACTCGGACGGATGCGCCTCGAGGAAAGCATAACAGTCCTCGAGAACCGCGTCGAGGTACAGAGGCTTCGACCACGGAGCGGCAGTCTCTTTGCAGTCGACGAAGCCGTGTACGAGCTTGAGCCTTTCGCCGTCGGCCGCGATGCGGACGTCGAGATAGCGAAAGCCGGCGTTCAGCTGATCGCCTATGGAGAGCGCCTGACATTTCGAGAAGAAGGCGAGGCGCACCTCCGACGCGGCGCTGTCATGGGTGCCGGGGAGTATCGCTTCGCTTATCGGCAGGCTGTCGTCGAGCCCGCGCATCCAGTCCGCGGAGCCCTCCTTAAGCGTCTTGTCGACGGTCTCGAACGCGGGTATCGCGATCATGAGCACCGCGTAAGCGACGGCGAGCGCGGCGATCAATACCGCTATCACGCGGAGCGCCGATCCGAGCGGCGAGCGTCTTCTTCTTTTTATGTTCATTGCCATCTCCGTCCTCCGTTCATGGGGATTTTTGTCACAAATATGTTATACCATCCCGCGCGTTTTTTCAAGAGCAAAAGACGGGCGATCTCATCCGCCCGTCCAGTATTTCATACCCCAGTTTTCAAGATCCCACTCCTCTGAATAGGCGTTGCATTCGTAATCGATGTAATATAGCTTTCCGTCCCGCGGGACGAAGTTTGTGGGATAATAGTCGATATTGAGCCCCGCCGCCTTCGCCTTTTCGGCCATAAGCCTGAGCTCTGCGATCAGACCTTCGGCGGAAGCGCCCTTTTTGATGAGCTCAGCGGCGGTATCGCCTTTTATGTATTCCTTAAGTATGCGCTCGTTTCCCGTGTCCGCGTCGATGAGTTTGGGGATCAGTATCCCGGCCGCGAGGAGCCTCGTCCGGTCACAGAGCTCCGTCTCGAGCTTGTTGCCGAAGCTGTAATAATCGCAGGGCTCGTGGTGGATCTGCTTGATGACATACTCCGTTTCCCCATCCGTTACGAGATACGAATATCCGCCCTTTCCCTTGCCGAGAAGGCGGATAACGCGGTATTCGATCCCGTTCACGGTCATGGTATCCGGCATGCTCTCCCCCGTCATACGGTGAAATCCGTCCATTCGACGTGATCGAACTTCATTACCTCGTTCGTCCTGACCATGCCTATGCTTTCATAGAACGGCACGGCCTTGTCGTTCGCAATGAGATATACGGCGATATCCTTTTCGCCGCCCGCGAGAGAAAGGGCTTCGGCCATAAGCCGTCTGCCTATCCCCCGCCTCGTGTAAGCCCTGTCGACGCCGAGGTCGGTCACGTAGAGCCAGTAGGCAAAGTCGGTGAGCCCCAGGAGCGCGCCGACGAGGAGGCCGTCTTCGTTCCTTGCGGCAAGGCTTATCGACGCATTCTCGAGAAGCCTTTCGATCCTTTCATGGAATCGCTCCTTCGGATACTGCGAACCGAGGTCGGTACGCTTGAGAAAGCCGACGTATTCCTCGGAGAAAAGCCGCTCGCTTTTTATCGTGATCCCGTTTTCCATAGCGCCGTCCTTTCCGATATGGCCTATCGTCAAAGCATGGCGCGGAAGGGTCCCGCGTCATGCATTTTGTTTATTATTCGCACCCGACATGTCTCATCTGCCGGCCTTTTTGCCGAGTATGGTCTTTTCGAATTCCGCTGCAGGAAGCGGACGCGAGAAGTAATAGCCCTGCACGATATCGCAGCCTGCTTCCTTGAGGAGCTTGAGCTGTATCTCGGTCTCGACGCCCTCCGCGACGACGAGCACCTTAAGGTTCTTCGCGATGTCGAGTATCAGCTTGACGAGGCGGAGATCCTTCTCGTTCCGGTCGATGTTCCTTATGAATCCGATGTCCATCTTAAGAACGTCGATGGGCATGGACGAGAGCATGTTGAGGGAGGAATAACCCGTGCCGAAGTCGTCCATCTCGATCTCGTAGCCCTTCTCCCTCAGCTCGCCGATTATTCGGATGAGATGATCGGCGTTTTCGGTATAGGCGGACTCGGTGACCTCAAGCTTGATGTCGCGCCTTTCGAGACCGTATTTATTAATGAGCGCGTCCATAGTCCTCAGGAGGTCGGGATCGAACACGTCCACCCTCGAAAGGTTGACGGACACGGGGAGCGTATACCCGAGCATATCGCGCCACGCGGCGACCTGCTTAGCGGCCTCCTCGCGGACGTATTTATCGAGCGTGCTGATCTGTCCGCTGTCTTCGAGCAGTGAAATGAAGTCGGGAGGATTGATCATGCCGAGCTCGGGATGGTTCCAGCGTATCAGCGCCTCGGCGCTCTCAAGCGTCGGATGTTCGGTCTTTATATTGTATTTGGGCTGATAATAGACCTCGAGCTCATGCTCGCCGAGGGCGCGCATGAGGTCGTTCCTCAGGCGGCTGTTGAGCTCCTCGCGGTTCTTCAGCTCCTCGTCGTAGACCATCAGGTGCTTTTTGAAATCACCTCGTACCAGATCGCACGCCATCCATGCGCGCTCGAACATCTGATCGGGCAGCATGCCCTTCTGCCACGGCATTACGCCCATGCGGAGTATGATCTCGGAATTCTTCGAGACCTCGTTCATGCGATCCTGGAAGCGATCAAGGAGCTTATCGTAATCGTCGCGGTGAGCGCAGTAGATATCGAAGTGATCGCCCTCCATGCGTCCCGCGATGCCGTCCGCGTCCTTTAAGAAAACCCTTATCTCCTCGCCGAGCGCGCGTATCACGTCGTCGCCGAAGCTTCGTCCGTTAAGGGTATTCAGCATGTGCAGTTTTTCGACGTTCAGGACTATCGCGTCCATCTTTTTGGACGGATTCTCCTTAAACATCCTGTGCGCGTACAGTATGAAGAACCCGCGGGTGTAAAGAGCGGTAAGGTTGTCGTGCTCCGTTTCGGAGATGATCTGCATGCCCTCGTTCGCCTTTATGATGGAGCGGAAGTTCAAAATTATGAGCAGGAGTATAAGTATGATTATCGCTGCGGCGACGCCTATGAACGCGGCAAGGTTGTCGTGCAGGAAATCGCCGAAGGTGACGCGGTCGTCGAGGAAGGTGCTGCCGGTAAGCGATGCGTTGACGAGCGCGCTGGGGATCTGGCGGTTGATCTTGTTGAGTATCGAATAGAGCTCGTCGTTCTCCCTGCTTACCGCGAACGAAAGATCCATCGCGTGTCCCGTCGTGAGGTTCGAGAGCTTCAGTCTGTCGCAGATATCACTTATTCGGTTAAGGCGGTAATTGCTGGTCAGCGTGCAGTCCGCCTCTCCGTTCGCCACCGCCTTGAAGCAGGCGTCGGTATTCTTGAAATACCTGATCGACCAATCGGGGAAGAAATCCTTTACAAAGGTGGTGTGATTGCGGTGCCCCTCCACGATGGCTACGGTCATAGGCTCGTCCGGTGAGATGCCGCGCTGATCCGAGCTCCTTACGGAGGCGTAGACCTCGGTGCTGATCAGGGTGTCGGTTATTATGACTCCGAGCTTTTCGCCGTCATACGACGCGATATTCACCGGGAAAAGGACGTCGATCTCGCCCGTACGCAGGGCGTTCAATGCGTTGTCCATCGTATCGAACCCCTGCGTTTCGAAGGTGAGCTTCGCGTTCTTCTCGCAGTTCTCCGCATATTTGAGATAATCGGTGAGCGCGCCGATAAGTTCGTTGGTGGACTCGTCCTCGGCGCAGAAGGGCAGGAAGTCGTTGCGGTAGCCGACGCGGATGGCGCCGTGGCCGTTCAGCCATTCTTTCTCGTCCGGAGTAAGAAAATTGCTGACGCCGCGCGTCTGCAGGTATTTTTCGGCGAGCTGTTCGTTGAAGTTGCGGTTGTTTTCGAATATGCGGTTCATGGCGCCGTCCAGATCCCGCTTGAGATCCGGGCGGTTCTTGTTGATGCCGAAATAGGAATACGCGGAACCTATCTTGCAGACGGAAAGAACGTCCGCGGTCGCTCCGTATGCGTCGAGGGTGACAAGCACGTCGATCTCGCCGCGCGCAAGCATCTCGAGGAGCTCGGGGGACTTGCCGGAAAGCTCCACGATCTCGGGAGTTACGCTATGAGTCTTCGCCCACTCGATGAGGAGCTCTTCCTGTATGCTGTTCTTGTTGACGCCGACCTTTTTGCCGTTGAAGGTGGTGAAATCGTCGGGGCTTATCTCGCTGTTGGTGGGTGAAATGAAGGCGTGGTAGTCTTCCGAGCCCATCTCCTCGGCGGAGTAAAGTATGAGCTCGGCGCGCGCCTCGGTATAGGAAACGTCGCTCAGGATATCGATCTGGCCGGCAACGAGCATTTCGAAAAGCTCCGACCAGCTCCCCTCTACGTATTCGTAGATCCAGCCGGTGTACGTGGCTATGCGCTGCTGATACTCATAGCCGTAGCCGGAGCGTCTGCCGTACTGATCCGTGCGGTGATACGCGGATTCGTACCAGCCGACGCGGACGACCTTCCTTTCCGCCGCCGACGCCTTTTGGACAAGCGGCGCCGCAGCCGTCAGAAGAAGCAGCGTCAGAAGAAGGATCGAAATGAGCTTTTTCATAATAACCGTCCTCTTTCCCGACAACAGATCATTGAAGAACCGTGCTTCGGGCATAGTTATACCCATACATAAAGATTATATCATATAATCTTCGTCAATTCCATAGTTTTACATAAATTTTTTATATTGGTAATAGTTCCCCCCATTCCGCCTGCCGCGGAGAAAAAAAAGATTGGAAATTTCGGTCGAATTGTGATATTATATTTGGGTTAGAGCATACATGGCTCATGTCCCGGTCAAAACGCCGGTCGGCATATGTCTGTTCCATTATTATGAGCGTTTCCCGCACAAGGCGCTTCTGCCGCCGGGAAGAGGTCGAAAATGAAAAAACGGAAATTCGGTTTTGCAACACAATACACCGTTATAGTCTGCGCGCTGCTCGTGATCGTCAACGCTGTGCTCGGCATAGTGCTTATCCGCCAGTCGGGGAACGCCATGCGGACGCTGATCCGCTGGCACATGCTCTCCGTTTCGGATACCGCCGCCGCCGCCGTCGACGGCAATCTTCTTGAGTCGCTCACCGAGAACGACGTCGGTACTGAGGACTTCGAGAGCATCGCGAAAACGCTGACGAAGGTCCTCGACGCGCAAAAGGACAACGACATCAAATACATCTACGCCGCCAAGAAGCAGGGCGATCATTTCGTGTTCACGGTCGATCCCGATCCGGTGAACCCCGGTGCGTTCGGCGAGGATGTCGTATACACCCCCGCGCAGGAGATAGCATGGTCGGGCACGTCCGCTATCGACAACGATACCTACAGCGATAAATGGGGAAGCTTTTACACCGCTTGGAGCCCCGTAAGGAACTCCTCCGGCAAGGTCATCGGCCTTATAGGCGTCGATTTCGTTGCAGATTGGTACGACGCGCAGGTCAAGGAACATTCCATGTTCGTCGTCATATTCAGCACCCTTTCGATCGTCGTCGGAGCTCTCATAATGGTGCTCACCACAGCTCAGCTCAGAAGGCGCATACGCACGCTCAATTCGGAGCTCTCCGTGCTTTCGGAGGATGTCGAGAAGCTTTCCGACGAAATCAGGGCCGGCTCCGCCGAGGAAGGCAAGCCCGTCGAGGATATCGTTCCGGATCGCTCCGCCGACGCCATCGGTCAGCTGTCCGGGCAGATCCGTATAATGCAGCAGAAGCTTAAGGATTACATGGACTATGCGCACGAGCAGGCCTATACCGATTCGATGACGGGCATGGGCAACAAGGCCGCATACCTTGATCACATCAAGGTGCTGAACGACGAGATCAACGCGGGTACCGCCGCGTTCGCCATCGCGGTATTCGATGTGAACGGACTTAAGAAGACGAACGACAGCTTCGGTCACGAATGCGGCGACAGGATCATTATAGACGCCGCCGCGATACTCCGCAGGGTGTTCGGCTCCGGGCGCATATACCGCATCGGCGGCGACGAGTTCATAGTCGTGCTCGGCCCCACTACCGAGGAGGAGCTCGACGCCCTGATAAAGAGGCTCGACGACGAGATCGAGAACTTCAACAAAAACGAGAAGCGCTACGTTATGACGCTTTCGTTCTCAGGCGGCGGCGCAGTCTACCATCCCGGCGACGACGCCGATTTCAAGGAGGTCTTCCGCCGCGCGGACGAAGCCATGTATAACAGAAAGAACAGCTATTATCTTGAAAAGGGCGAGGCCCGCCGCTGAGTAAGGCCGTTCGGAGAAACGAAAATGCAATACGAAAGCGACGCCGTCAGGCGTCGTTTTCTTTTCGGAGTATTAAGGATGTCTCGTTTTTATCAGCCTGCGACCGTGAGCATTTCCTCGATCGCGGCGGTGAGGGCTTCCTTCGTAATGCCCTTGTCGGCGTTGATGGCAAAGGAATAGCCTTCCCATGTCCAGACTGCGTTAAAGATCAGACCGTCTTTGCCCTTGATACTGACGTCGACGCCATTCACGTTTACGGAACCCTTTTCGGGATAATCGTTGTAGTCGCCGGAGATATCATCGCTGCCCGTCCCTTTGCGCACCATTATCATGCTGCTGGTCTCCGCGGCAGGATCGCCGTCGAAATAAAGTACCTGGATCATGGACTTTTCGACGGCCTGGTACACCTTGTTGGGATAGCCCTCGAATTTGCCGGGCACGGTCACGTCAAAGCCCGCCAGCTTGGCGGCGTCGACCAGCGTATCGCAGTCGATCCACGGATTTGCGATGCCGACGTTACCGGAATCGTTGGGCTTTTTCTCGCCTTCGGGCGCTTTTTTAGCGCATGCTGCAAGCGATACCGCGGTCAGTACGGCGAGCAGGATGGTTATGAATCGTTTCATTTGAGTTTACCTCTTTTCAAATTTACGAGCGGGCAGCGATTGTCGCTTCCCGCCTTTCTGCATATATAACGTTCGATACCGTATTTCGGTTGCATGAAAAATAAAAAAATCGGCAACAGCCGAAAAAACCGCGGGATGCGGAATTAGCCCTCCGCTTTCGGCTCGCGGCTTTTTCTGCGGTCGATACCGTTCGTCTGATAATACCTTGCCTTGTCCTCGTACATCATGCGGTCGGATTCTCCGATCGTCTCTTCAAGATCGCGATCCTTGCGGCAGACCGCATATCCGGCGGAGATGCTGTAGCCGTCTGCGGTCACCTTCTCCTTGATCTTCTTTTCGATCCCGGCTATCTCCTCCTCGTCGTCATGGAAGAACAGTATCGCAAACTCGTCCCCGCCGATCCTGTAAGCCGACGTCCTGCGATCAGTGAATGAAAGCAGGCATTGGCCGATCTTTTTCAAAGCTTCGTCGCCGGACTGATGCCCGCGGGAGTCGTTCAGCTTTTTTAAGCCGTTCATATCGAGCGACGCGACTGCCTTGATGCTTTTGCTCAGCGCGGCGCAGTCGTCATAATACGCATTGCGGTTGCTCAATCCGGTCAGCGGATCCAGACGGTTGTCGTGCGAGTACAGCACTATATAGAAAAATATGCTGCTGATCATTATCGCGGCGGTAAGTTCGTTTCCGCCTATGAACACGCCTTTAGCGGTCGCGGCGATGCAGCAAAGTATGCAGGCGGGAACGATAAATCTTTCCGACCCGCTTTTCTCCGTGATGCGGCGCAGGGAATAAATAAGTATCACAAGGATATAAAAGAGCGGTACAATGAACGAGACGACGCCGAGAGGTCCGCGGTAAAAGCCGTAATCCTCGCCGTATCCGAACGCCACGTCGCTGAAAAACGCCGTGCAGTTGATGAGGAACGTGACCGCGCAGGGGATCCACCAAAGGAAGGATCTTTTGTTTCGCGGAATAATGACGAGCAGGAGCCCGAGAGCCGCCGTGGAGCGAAGCGTATAGCCGAGGATCGAGAGGAGTATCCGCCAGAACCGCAAAGCAGGGTCTTTTGCCGCCGCCACTTCAAGAGCATCCTCGAACACGAGAAGCAAACAACTTATGAGAGTAAGCCAGAAATACTTTGTTTCGGCGTTTTGAAAGGATTTTTTATTCAGCAGTCTGATCCCGAAAAGCACGATCAGAAAAAGCGAGACCATGTTTTGTATGATCATGTCCCATATCATGGTCATTCCCCCCTTTACCGCTGTTTTATCGATTATACATGAAAAAGAACGGCGCGTCAATCTCGGAAAAAAGATCGGCTGCGGCGGTGGGACTCGTTGTGCAAAAGATGCGTCTCGAACTTGCGCTTCGCGCCGCGTTCTCGCGCCTTTTGTCATGACCCGGCCTTTTGCCGTCTGTTCCGTCCACAGGACGGACCGCAAAAGGCTTCGAGTCCCATAACGACAAATACCACACAGAAGGCGTCACGGAAATCCTCAAAGCCTGCGATCAACTCGAATGGATCCGGCAAATTAACTCCTGCCGGGCAAGAGCAGAGGAGCAGGTCATACGCGAAAAAGTATTGGCATAAAAGAAAGAGCATGAGCTCTCCGTTGATGTAGTTGCCGAAGGGATCCAGACTGCCGGCGCAACGGATGAAGCCGACGTTCCGACCGTGACCGCCGAATGGGGCTGCACCGTAGCAGAGGACGCTTCGATCGCAAAATAAAACGTATAAAACTAAAGCAGCGGCATGTAATACGCACGCTGCTTTCGCCGGCATTGCCTGACCTGTATAGACTTTTGAGACAACACAAAAGGGTATCCGGCACGATCTGCGCGTTGCTTGCGAAAGCACCCGCGTTGAGCGGGCGCTTTCGATAAGGGAATACGGGAAGGATCAAACGTTTTTCTTCCTTCTGTTGTTCAGCACCAAGCCGATTATGCAGAGCACAAGTGCGGCGGCAGCAGCGCCTGAGATCCACAAAACAGCGCTGCGGTGCGCCTGCTGCCGGGCTTCGGCAAAGGCGTTCACGCGAAGCGATACGTTCTCTTTGAGGTTCGTATAGAAGAACATATTGTCGTAGATATGGAAGCAGCCGTCCGGAAACACGTCCAGCACCTTGGGATAATCCTCCGCGCTGACGCCGGGCACGATAAGCGAGCCGCGGGCCTCGTCGATATAGGCCCCGCAGAAGCCGGGGATAGGCCCATCCTCCTCGGAGAAGACGGCGCCCTTATTGAGCGAGCTGTCGGCGGCGGCGCCGTCGGTCCTCCAGTTCAGGGGATTGATGGAATACGTCCTGACTCCCTCGGGGATGATGATCGAGCCCTTCACGGTGCCGTCCTCGCATTCATAGCAGATGACGGAGCCGATATCGCTCTCGCCTTTTGCGGGGACTATCTGCGGGTAATCCTTTATATCGTCGTCCGTGATCCTCCAGCCGATCGCGTAAACGGCGACGAGCTGCCCCATAAGCTTTTTTCCCTCGGCGGTCGAGCCGAAGTATTCCTTCAGAAGCTCTATGCACATCTCGGCGCCCTGCGAAAAGCCGGCGAGCACGATCGGGCGGCCGTCGTTCTCGTTATCGAGATAATACCTGAATGCGGCGGAAACATCGAGATAAGCGTTCTTCATCGCCTTATCGAAATCATCAGCGGAGAGCGTATACGCGCCGATGGACATCTGGCGGTAGTAGGGCGAATACAGGCGGCAGGCATCCGCATAGATGCCCTTCTCGGCGTCGAGAGCGCTGACGAAACGGCTCTTGAGCTTTTCGTTGAGATCCTCGGAGTTTGCATAGCTTCTTGTATCCACCGTCGGGCAGACGATGAAGAGATCCGCGGGCTTATCCTCGCCCTCACTGAAATACGCCCAGTTGGCCGCGTCGGAATAGTCGAGAGGTTCGGTAAAGTCGGGCACGCTCTCGGCAGATTCGGCAGCTGCGGGCAGGGTGAATGCGAGCAGCATTATAACGGCGATAAGCAAGACGGCTTTTTTCATGTTCTGTCCCTCCGGTCGGATCGGTCTTTCAATAACGGCTATATTATAATATGACCGACTGCCGCTGTCAACAAGAACGGAAAGCGTCTGCTGCGGCTGTTATTCCCCCGATCCTTTTTGAAAAAGAAGAACGGATATAGCGTAATTACCTCTTTCAGACCAATTTTGGTTAAGGTACTTGACCATATACCTGTATGCATCATCCCAAGAATCGAACAGCCCGTTTTCGTTCAGCTTTTCATAATCTTCCAGAAACAAGGTTCCCTCTTCATCACCGCCGTGCCATCTGCAGATGAACAGGCAGTCGCCGATAATTGAAAACCCGCCTTCGCAACGCGATTTCGGTGAGGGCCGAAAAACAGTTGTGCCGATTGGGAAAATCGGTGTGCAACCGGTGTGCAACGCAGGCAATTTTAAGCTGTTTCAAGCTTACTCAAGGCAATTCGCGAAGGCTCAAAAAAGCCTTATAAATACTGGATTTTCGGCATTTTGAGCAAAGAAAGAACCGGGTTGAAAAAACCCGGTTTTTGGTGCAAGTGTTGATAACGGACTTTGTCAAAATGGTGTAGGGCAGTCACATACACATTCCACTATATTGCTATTGGAGACTGAACAAGACTATTCTAATAATCAGTCGATATCGTCCTTCATCTCGGATGGAGTATCCATTGGTAGCAATTGCGAAATGATTTTTCTTCGCGAAGTACTTCTATGTTTAACACTTGCAATATTCACAAAACATGATATAATATGTGAAAAAGATTGAGCAATTTGCTTAATGTTATTGAGAATACCATCAATTATCTGGATCGGCGGATGTGGCTTTTTCAAAAGGAGGTCAATAATGGCTGGAAGATTTTTTTCTGATGCAATACAGTTTGGCGTTGTCAAAGCAAACTTAGAAAAGAATAACGGAAAAATCCAATGCGAATTATGCGGAAAACAGATTTTCACGATTGGGGAATGTCATTTTGATCATATTATTCCTTATGCAAAAGGCGGAGCGTCTTCATTAGAAAACTGTCAGATTCTTTGCGCTGCGTGCAATCTCAAGAAAAGTGATAAGGAATTGCAAGAGATCGTACTAGAAGAAAAAGCACGGAAGTTTTTAAGCGGGAAATCGTTGAAGCAAGATGCAGCAAAGCCAGTAGATTCTTCCTCCCATAACGCAGAAGGGAAAATGACAAAAGAAAAATTCGACCAAATTGTCGGCTCTTTTATTCAAGAAAAAGGTGATATCAAGCAAATCGATTTTAGTCGAGAATATAACCACTTACCAGGAATCAGTTACGTTATAAAATATTATGGGACACTTAATTCATTGAAAACAGCCTTTGGTATTACCGATATTTCTTTGAATTGGAACAGAGAAAACATTGCAGAGGCAATAAAAAGATTTGTTTCTAAAAATGGACACATTACACAGAAAGATATTAGAAAAGAAAATGGGTTACCGTCAATCAATTGCATCTTGAACTATTACCCCGAATATAAAAACTTTACTGATATCAAGCGAGGACTATGCGATATCGAAGCACATGGTATTTGGACAAAAGAAGAATCAATAGAAGCAGGAAAGCGATTTGTTCGTGAGCATAACGGAAAACTGACGCAAAGGGACTGTAATAGCGCAAACGGATTACCTCCGATGGCGGCAATTTATCGCTTGTTTGGCGACATGCCAACATACCAAAGGTTGATAGGTTCTTCTGTATCAAAAAATGTTTTCGTTTCAGTTCAAGAGATTGAAAAAGCCGTAGAAACCTGTTTTGAGGGAAAAGAACGGATAGTGAAATCAAGAGATGCTTTCTTTCAGTTTTTTCCTTATGGTGCCGACGTCATCCACGGAAGATATGGTTCATTTGATGCTTTCGCAAATCAGTTTGGCATTACTGTTCAAAAAACAAAGAAAGGAAAATACACGAAACAAGAAGTTGATGATCTGATTTCTAATTATGTTAAGACCGGAAAGCCAATACCCCAACATCATGATTTATCAAAAGAGGGCTTGCCTACTGCAAACGTTATCATGCGCTATTATGATCATTGGCGTGAACCGTTTGAGATTTTTCAATCATTATATAAGAAAATGGGTGGATAAAAACGCAATCATCGGAGCATCTATCACGATGCTCCGATATTTTATTGCATAACCTTGAAAAAGGTAGGTGCTGATCTGCGCCTTCTAAAAATCGGTGTAGTCAAGTGTCGTCAAAGCCACGAAATGACAGTTCGCGAAAGAATCAAAAAGGAAAATTGTCGCCGCGAACGATTCGACGTTCGCGGCGACGTGGCGCGCCTAGCAGGATACGGCATTTCTTTTATCAGAAAACAAGGAAGAAATTCCGGGCACGCGGCTTGCGCCGCGTATGCGAACCTCGGTTCGAATCCTCCATAAAAATGCCAAAGAAAAACCCACCTCATGGGTGGGTTTTTCTTTGGTGCCGGTGGTGGGACTCGAACCCACACTCTGTTGCCAGAAACGGATTTTGAGTCCGTCACGTCTGCCAATTCCATCACGCCGGCGTGCTTCGTATTATATCACATCGCGGGCAAAAATCAAGCTTCAAAATATCGCCCGCTTGTTCAGAAGAAAGAAAGGCTGTATAATACTGTCAAATCAGCGAAAGGTCTGTTCGATATGCGCGAAGAAAGGCTCGTTCATCCGTTCCAGCCGGTTTACGACGGGAACTCGCGGATACTGATACTCGGCTCGTTTCCCTCCGCAGCATCGCGCGAGGCGATGTTTTATTACGGGCACAGGCGGAACCGTTTCTGGAAGGTGCTGTCCGCGCTTTACGGCGAGGAGATACCCGACTGCGTCGAGGGGAAAAAGGCGTTCCTCCTCGATCATGGGATCGCGCTTTGGGACTCGATCGGCGCGTGCGCGATAACGGGTTCGTCCGACGCGAGCATCAGAGACGCCGTGCCCAATAAAATATCGGAGCTTCTTAAAAAAGCTCCGATAGAGAGGATTTTCGCAAACGGCAAGGCGTCGTTCGCCTGTTATGAGAAATACGTATTCCCCGAGACGGGGATCCACGCCGTTCCCCTGCCCTCTACGAGCCCGGCGAACGCGGCGTGGGATCTTGAAAAGCTGAAAGAGGCTTGGCGCGTGATACTCTGATATCAGACCTGTTTGCCCGTGCCCCATTCCATGGTGGCGAAATCGCAGATGACCTCGATGCACTTTTTGATGGTGAGCTTATCGCTGTTGAGGCAGAGGTCGTAGTTGCGGCTGTCGCCCCATACGTTGCCGGTGAAATGCTTGTAGTTGACGCTCCTCTTGGAGTCCTTCTCCTTCAGGCGATCCTCCGGTTTTTTGTCGCTTTCGCCGTATCTTTTGACGATGCGCTCCGCCCTCGCCTCCATTGGCGCGTGGATATAAACGTGCAGCGCATTGGGATAATCCTTTAATATGTAATCTGCGCACCTGCCGACGATGACGCAGTTGCCCTTGTCGGCGATCTCGATTATGGCGTTCCTCTGCACTACCCACAGGTAGTCGTACGCGCTCATGCCGCCCATCACCCTCGACGCGCTTATAAACGAGCTCGCGAGGCTGAATATGCTCTTGCCCGGGGCGTACTCGCCGTTTTCCTCGATATACTTGGGATCAAAGCCGGTCATTTCCGCGACCTTTTCGATGAGCTCCTTGTCATAATAATCATACCCAAGCTTTTCGGCGACGCCCTTGGCGATCGTCCTGCCGCCGCTTCCGAACTGACGGCTTATCGTGATTATGTTCTTTTCCATAACAGGTCCTCCTCATCGATCGTTCGAATTATTATATACTTTTTTATCCCCTTTGTCAATTCCGAATACCCACGCCGGAGTCCCGGATGATGAAGAGCACAGCGCTTGCCTCGGTGAAGTATTCGCCGGGTGCGATCTCGGAGAACGACAGTGCGGGAAGGAACGCGCCGGTTAAGGCCGAGTTTCCCTCGCCGCAGAACGAGACCGTCTGCGCGTCGTGCGCGAACACGAACGCCCTTTCGCAGGGCTCGACCGTGAAAGCGCCGGCCTCTGTGCGCATCTCGCCGTCGGCGCCCTTGAGCATTAGGTTGAGATCCCTGCCGGAGCCTACGCACTCCACCCTGTCGCCTCCCGAAAATTCGAGCACCTCGCCGTATCTCAGCTCGGTCTTGACGCCGTTCACGGTTATAAGGAAACCCGGGCAGAGCGGAGTCAGGAAACGCTTTACGCCCGGAAGATCCGTGAACACGGAGCTTTCGAGTCTGACGAGAGCGGTGCTGATCCTGACCGTGAACCTTCTTTCCTTATACGAGCCGTCCTCGGGCATGATGAAAAGCTCGGTGGTCGTACCTCCCGACCATTCCGAGGTCACAAAGCCCGTTTCGGGCAGAATGCGTATCGCGCCCATGCCGCACCTCCTTTTTTATCATTATAAGTCCGCGGAGCCGAAAAGTACAGATAAAGCGCTCTTATGCCCGCAAAAAAGCAAAAATATACTGTAATAAATCCGGGTCCGGCTATTGTTATGCGTATTTCGCTGTGCTATAATATAGCGTCAACACCATACTTACCCCTTTTGACGAAGGGGTCAACAGACCACAAGGAGGTGAAATGAATGAACAAGTACGAAAGTCTGTACGTCATCAACGCCGAGCTGACCGAGGAGGAGACCAAATCCGTAGTCGAGAAGTTCGCGAAGGTCATCACCGATAACGGCGGTGAGATCGAGAAGATCGACGAGTGGGGCAAGCGCCGTCTTGCGTACCCCATCAATTATCAGACCGAGGGTTACTATGTTCTGGTGCTCTTCAACGCCGAGGGTGCAGTCCCCGCCGAGCTCCAGCGTAACCTGAAGAATGATGAACGCATCATGCGCTACGTCGTTGAGCGCAGGGAGGCGTGATCCATCCTCTGTTAGAAAGGATCCCCAATGAATAAACTTATTATCATCGGTAATCTCACCGCAGATCCGGAGCTTCGCACGATCCCTTCCGGCATCAATGTCTGCACGTTCACCGTCGCGGTAAACCGCCGCTTCACGTCCAATAAGGATGACCGCCAGACCGATTTCTTCCGCGTTGCCGCTTGGAGGCAGCTCGGCGAGAACTGCAGCCGTTTCCTTACGAAGGGCAAAAAGGTCTGCGTTATTGGCGAGGTTTCCGCCAGGGCCTTCGAGGGCAAGGACGGCGCTCTGCGCGCTTCTCTCGAAGTGACCGCCGACGAGGTCGAGTTCCTGAGCCCCCGCGAGCCGCAGGACGCTCCCGCCCGTCCCTCCGGTTATCAGCCGCAGCCCGCTCCGTCGGGTGAAAGGCGTCCGCAGCAGGGTCAGGGCTGGAACAGCTCCCAGTCCGACGGCATGGGCGGCACCGCTTTCGGCGATATCGCAGGCGGTTTTTCCGAGATAACCGATTCCGATCTGCCATTCTGATTTATTGAAAGGAGTAACTGTCATGGAAGACCGTAAGATGAAGCCCCGTCCCAAAAAGTCCAGGCGCAAGGTCTGTCAGTTCTGCGTTGACAAAGTCGAGCATATCGATTATAAAGATACCGCACGTTTGAGGAAGTTCATCACCGAGCGCGGTAAGATAATGCCCCGCCGCATGAGCGGCGTCTGCGCCGAGCACCAGAGGACCCTGGCCAAGGCCATCAAGACAGCGCGTCAGGTAGCTCTTCTGCCCTACGTCGCCGAGTAAAACAACCACCCTTTATGATGTTGACAAGCCCGAGAGATCGGGCTTTTTTTGTCGCCGTACTTGACCGTGATCGGGCTTGCATTTATAATGGATGCGAAAGAAAACGAAGGAGTCATCCGGCGGCCGAAACGACGGCGCGCCACGTCCGTTCATATGAAAGAGCTTCCCGCGGCATTTATCGAAAGGATGAAAAACGAGCTCGGCCCCGATTATCCTGTCTTCGAGGCGTGTTACGATTTGCCGCCCGTAAGGGGGCTACGCGTCAACACGCTGAAGATAAGCGTCGGGGATTTTCGCGCCGTCTCGCCGTGGGAGCTTGCCGAAACGGGCGTGATCCCCGAGGGCTTTGTCGTTCCGGACGCGGAGAACGTCGGCAGACATCCCTTTCACTCCGCCGGGCTCTTCTATATGCAGGAGCCGTCGGCGATGAGCGTTATCGCGGCGTCGGAAGCTGATGATCCGGGGCTCAGGGTGCTCGACCTCTGCGCCGCGCCGGGCGGCAAATCGGGCGGCGTCGCCGCGAGGATGAAAGGCCGCGGGATACTCGTTTCGAACGAGATCGTTCCGAAAAGGGCGACGCTTTTGTCGAGGAATCTCGAACGGCTGGGCGTTGCTAACGCCGCCGTCATATCCAAAAAGCCCGACGTCGTCGCGAGGGAGCTTGCCGGCCTGTTCGACATCGTGCTCGTCGACGCTCCGTGCTCCGGCGAGGGCATGTTCCGCAAGGACGATACCGCGATCGCGGAATGGTCGCCCGAGGCGGTCGCCGCCTGTGCCGCGCGCCAGAGCCTGATACTCGAAAGCGCAAGGGAATGCGTCGCTCCGGGCGGCACGCTCGTCTATTCGACCTGCACCTTCTCACGTGAGGAGAACGAGGAGGTTATAGAAAGATTTCTTGTATCCAACGGCGATTTTTCGCTTGAGCACATGGAGCGGCTTTACCCGCACGCCTACCGCGGCGAGGGGCATTTCGTATGCCGCATGCGCCGCGAGAACGGCGGCTCTGGCAGGATAAAGCCCGCTTTTGTCAAACCCGCGTGCGACAAAAAGAGCCTTGGGCTCCTTTCGGCCTTCGTTTCCGACACGCTTGAAGATCCGCTTCCTGACGGCGTCGTCGTGAACGCGAACGGAGTGCTGAAGCTCGTTCCCGCAGACATGCCGGAGGCGGTGATGAGACTCGATCCGATATCGTCGGGCGTCACGCTCGGCGAGATCAGAAAGGATCGCTTCGAGCCGTCTCACACGTTCTTTATGGCGGCGCTCGGGCAGAGGTTCCGCCGTGAGATCCGGCTCGATCCCGACAGCCCGGAGCTGAAAGCGTTCATGTCCGGCAACACTCTCCCCTGCCCCGATGGTTTACGCGGATACTCCGCGGTATCCGTGCTCGCTGGAGATAAGTCCTTCCCCGTCGGCTTCGGCAAGGCCGTCGGCGGGATAATGAAGAATCATTTGCCCAAGGGGTTATACTTAAGCTGATCTATGGCAGGCTCGAAGGAAACAATCAAGGAATACGGATTCAAGCCCAACAAGGCGCTCGGGCAGAATTTCCTTGTCGACGCAGATGCGATAAAGGCCATCGTTTCCGCGGCGGCGGAGCCGGGGCTGCCCGTGCTTGAGATCGGCCCCGGGCTAGGCGCGCTGACGGAGCCTTTGACCGAAACGGGGCTCCGCGTGACCGCTGTCGAGCTCGACGGCGCGCTTGCGGACTATTTGAAGGAGCGCCTCGGCGATAAGGCCGAGGTGATACACGCTGATTTTCTGAAAACCGATCTTATGAGCGTTTCCGAAGCCTTCGGAGGCGGGTTCGTCTGCGCCGGGAATCTTCCGTACTATATCACGAGCCCGATCTTGCTGAAGCTCGTGACCTCCCCCGCGCCCATAAAGCGCATGGTCATGATGATGCAGTCCGAGGCGGCGGACAGGTTTTTCGCACGCCCCGGCGATAAGAACTACGGCCCTCTGACGGTGATGAGCGGGTATCTTTTCGATATTTCGAGGCTCCTGACGCTCTCGCCCTCCTCATATTACCCCGCGCCGGACGTGGGCTCGACCGTGCTCGTATTCGATCAAAAGGGGCTCTCGCTTCCCAAGGGCTTTGAAAAACTGCTCCGCGCGTCGTTCGCTATGCGGAGAAAAACGCTTGCGAACAATCTCCTTTCGCTCGGCCTGACGCGGCCCGAAGCCGAGGCCGCTCTCCGCGAATCCGGGCTCGATCCGTCCGTCCGGGCGGAGGCTCTCGGTGCGGACGCGTTCCTGAGACTCAGTGGGATCCTCGAAGGCCGTTTATAAGCCGAAACACCCATGAAATAAAAAAATATATGGCTCCGACCCCCTTTACACGGTCGGCTCTTCGTGGTATCATTCTGTGAAAAGGTATTACCTATTTTTCGGGATATCCCGACAAGGAGGATCAAGGTGGAAAAGCCGCAGGGCGAAGCCGTGAACGAGGTTCCGCTTCAGGAACAGAGCGTGCAGAAGCAGCTCCTTTACGAGATGCGCTACGGCCGTTTCAAGGACGACGACAGGCTCCCGAGGGAGTCGCTGCTTGCCGACATACTGAACATCAGCCGCACCCAGCTTCGCGATTCGCTCGCGGAGCTTGAGCGCGAGGGCTTTATCAGCCGCAAGCAGGGTCTCGGCACCATAATAAACCGCCACGTTCTCGACGTTCCCGTCCGCATGGATCTCGAGATCGAGTTCATGGACATGATCCGACGCTCGGGCAAAAAGCCTGCCGAGAAGCTCGAGAGCGTCGGCACCGTGCTCTCCTCCTCCGCCGCAGCGAAGCTTTCGATCGGCAGGACGGACGAGATGCTCCTCGTTTCGCGCATAGTCACCGCCGACGGCGTTCCCGTGATCTACTGCGAGGACTATATCCCCAAGCACTTCATCCGCAGGGAATACGACTCCTCGGAGCTGTCGAAGCCCATTTTCTCGTTCCTCAAGGACTGCTGCGGCAAGGAGGCTTACCTTGACGTTACCGAGATAAAGCCCTGCGCCGCCGTTCCTTCCGTCGCCCAGCGTCTTCGCGTCACAGTCGGCACTCCGCTCCTTTATATGGACGAGGTCGATTACGATTTCGAGGGCGTCCCCGTCATGTACTCCAGGCAGTACTTCGTCGATGGGATAATCGCGCACACAGTTGTAAGAAGAAAAATATAAACCACCGCAAGATACAAGAAAGGAGCTTTTCTCCCATGCCGTTCATCTATGACGAGCCGTCCCATACTTTCGGCGAATATCTGCTCATCCCCAATTATACCTCGGAGGTCTGCACCCCGCAGAATACGAGCCTCGTCACGCCCCTCGTCAAGTTCAGGAAGGGCGAACAGGCGCCGATTTCGCTGAACATACCCCTCGTTTCGGCTATAATGCAGTCGGTGTCGAACGACACCCTTGCGGTCGCGCTCGCCCGCGAAGGCGGCGTTTCGTTCATATTCGGCTCGCAGTCCATCGAGAGCCAGGCGAACATGGTACGCAAGGTCAAGGCATACAAGGCCGGCTTCTCCGTGTCCGATTCCTGCGTCACTCCCGAGCAGACCGTCGCCGACCTCGTCGCTCTTAAGGAGAAGACCGGTCATTCGACCGTTGCCGTCACTCACGACGGAAGCTCTACCGGCAAGCTCCTCGGCGTCATCACCAGCCGCGATTACCGCATAAGCCGCATCTCCCCCGATGAAAAGGTCAAGAATTTCATGACGCCGATCGAGCGTCTCGTCACCGCTCCCGAGGGAGTGACCCTTAAGGAAGCGAACGACATCATTTGGGATCACAAGCTCAATTCCCTTCCCATCGTCGACAGGAACGGCAATATGGTCGCTTTCGTGTTCCGAAAGGACTACGACGTGCATAAGGAAAACCCCATGGAGCTGCTTGACGGGAACAAGCGCTATGTCGTCGGCGCGGGCATCAATTCCCGCGATTACGAGACCCGCGTTCCCGCCCTCATCGACGCCGGCGCGGACGTGCTCTGCATCGACTCCTCCGAGGGTTACACCGCATGGCAGAAAAACACGCTCGCCTTCATCCGCGAGAAGTACGGCGACACCGTCAAGTGCGGCGCCGGAAACGTGGTCGACCGCGAAGGCTTCCTGTTCCTCGCCGAGGCGGGAGCGGACTTCGTCAAGGTCGGCATCGGCGGAGGCTCCATCTGCATCACCCGCGAAACGAAGGGCATAGGCCGCGGTCAGGCCACCGCAGTAATGGAGGTGGCGAAGGCCCGCGACGAGTATTTCGAGAAGACCGGCATATACGTTCCCATCTGCGCGGACGGCGGCATAGTGATGGATTATCACATCACTCTCGCCCTCGCCATGGGCGCGGATTTCTGCATGCTGGGCAGGTATTTCGCAAGGTTCGACGAGAGCCCGACCAACAAGGTCATGGTCAACGGTTCCTATATGAAGGAGTACTGGGGCGAGGGTTCCGCCCGCGCCCGCAACTGGCAGCGCTATGACATGGGCGGCGGCTCGAAGCTTTCTTTCGAGGAGGGCGTCGACTCCTACGTGCCCTACGCCGGCTCCCTGCACGACAACGTCATGGTGACGCTCGCGAAGGTGCGCTCCACGATGTGCAACTGCGGCGCGCTGACGATAGAGCAGCTGAGGAGCTCCGCAAGGCTCACTCTCGTATCTCCGACCAGCATAGTCGAGGGCGGCGCTCACGACGTTATCCTCAAGGAGCAGAAGGCCTTCGGCATCAAGAAATAACAGCTTTATACCGCTTTTCAGAAAAGGCCGGGGATCGTTCGATCCCCGGCCTTTTAAGTTATGTCCTTGACCTTTTGCGTTATAGTTGTTATAATATAATTGGTATAAAGTGCCGATAAGGAGTTTTATGATGCGAAGCTCATATAAACCTTTGATATCCATAATACTGATCGCGGCGGTGCTCGTCCAGCTTTTGGGATGCGCCTCCGGATCTATCATATTGGAAGACGCCGACTGCTTCACCAAGTTCATGGACGCCGTCTGCGCCTTTGATTTCAGCACGGCATTCGGATACCTTTCCCAGAACGCGACGACCATGCCCACGGAAAGGCCGACCCCGACGGAGGACGTTCAGGGCGGCGTCACCGTTTCCGAGACCTCCATTCCCGAGCCCACTCCCCTGCCCACCGACTATATCGGCCGCGACGATTTCATCGCCAAGTATACGGCTATCTTCGAGGGGCTGGGCGTTACGAGCGTGAGCTATGAGAAGCTTTCCGAGGAGACGAACGGCGACGTTGTGACGGTCGCCTTCCGCATGACGTACGAGACCGAGGTCGCGGGCACGCTTACGAACGAATACGAGATGCGGCTTGTGACCGACGGCATAAAGAGGCGCGTCGACTGGACGCCGGCGCTGATATTTCCCGAGATGAGATGGGGCTACACCGTTAAGATCACCGCCGTCCCCGCGCGGCGCGGAGATATCCTGGCGGATGGCAAGCTCCTTGCAGAGACAGTCATGATGCACGCCGTCGTTGCCGATATCCCGAAGATACCCGACCGCAACAGCTTCGTGAGGTCGCTGTCCGAGATACTCGGCGTACCCTCCGATACGGTCGTGACGGCGATCAACAAGGCGAAGGGCGACGTCGCGCTTATTATTCAGATAAACGACCACGATCTGACTGCGGATATGCACGAGGCGATCGACAGGCTCGAGGGCGCAAGGCTGATCGAGAACTACGGTATAGACCGCGTTTATCCCATGGGCTCGCTTCTCGCGCACACCATAGGCTATGTCGGATACGTCGAGAAAGCCGATATCGACAAGCTGAACGAGGGCAGGCTCCCGACGGACGGCCTATACGACACGCACTCCATAGTCGGGCGTTCCGGCCTTGAAAAATCGTATGAATCGGTGCTGCGCGGCAAGGACGGCCTGAACGTCACGATCAGAAACGCCAACGACGAATACGTTTCGACCGTTTACAGAAAGCCCGTCGAGCATGGCTCCGACGTACATCTTACCATCGATCTCGAGCTTCAGGAGCGCACCGAGGAGGTGCTGGATCTGGTTCTCTGGGGCGACAATACCGCCGGCGCGGTGATCGTGATGGATCCCAAGACCGGCTCCGTCAAGGCGATGGCGTCGTACCCGACGTACGACCTTAACAAGCTCGCGATCAGCGCGGACGTGGATTATTACAACACCCTTGCTGCGAATCCCGCGAAGCCCCTGCACAACCGCATGACGCTCGGCCTCTATCCCCCGGGATCTTCGATAAAGTCCTTCACCGCGGCGGCGGCGCTGGAGCTTAACAAGGTCACTCCCGATTACGTATTCGACGGCGAGATCGAGGACGATTACTGGACGCCCTCGACTTTCGGGCGCTGGATGTGGCCGCCCATCAAAAGGACGCACGTCAACAAGCGTACCGAGCCGCTTAATATGGAGAATGCGATGCTCCATTCGGACAACATCTATTTCGCCTATCTCGCGCTCCTCATGGGAGAGAACAACTTCCTGTCGTATCTGCGCAGGATAGGCTTCGAGCAGGACATGCCCTTTGAGCTGAGCGTCGCAAAATCCACGCTGAAGGTCAAATTCGACACCGAGGAAAACTGGAACACCCGTTCGATAGCCGAGACCGGTTACGGTCAGGGTCAGGTCACGATATCGCCTTTGCAGCTCGCGACCATGTACTGCGCGTTCAGAAACGGCGGGAACATTCCCCTTCCCCACGTCACCGAGGCGCTTTACAGGACGGAGGGCGTGAATTACGTTCCCTATCAGGTATTCGAAAACGGCACGTGGATACAGAACGCCATAAGGACAAGCACTATCAGCACGCTCCTGCCCATGATGGAAAAGATAATGAGCAAAGACTATAACGGTACCGGCCGTATGCTTCGCGCGCGCGGCTGTACCGTAGCGGGCAAGACCGGCACCGCCGAGATAGGCTCGGACAAGAGCCGCGAGATTTCGTGGTTCGTCGGGTTCCGCGTCAACGTTTCCGCGGACGACGAGCTTCTGGTGCTCGTCGTCCTCGAGCTGCCCACTCAGGACATATATTCGTCCCTTAAGTTCGACATAGCGCGCGAGCTCATAAGCATGAATTGACGGAGGAAGAAACTGATGCCAAGCAAGAAAAAGGGGAAGACGGGAAAGCCGAAGGAGCTTACCGCTTCCGTCAGAAGGCCGGTCGAGAATACGGAAAACCGACCCTCCGGCTCGAAGAAAGCCCCCTCCCGCGGGAAGCAGCCGGAGAGGAGAAAGGAGCCGCGTTATGAGCACGTCGACGAGATCGCGGGCGTTGTTTTTATCGCCCTCGGCATCGTGTCCGGGATTCTGACGTACGTCAATACGGCGGCGCTTTTGAAGCCGGTCGTGACCTTCCTGTTCGGGCTGATAGGCGTCGTGCAGTACGCTATGCCCGTCGTTCTCGCGGCGATCGGCGTAGTGCTCATCGCCATACCCAAAAAGCAGTTCGGCACCGGCGCGGTCATTATGATACTGTTAGCCGTCTGGTGCGTGAGCTCGATCATACATATCCTTTCGTTCAATATAGGCAATTCGACATTTAAGGAATACATCGTCTCCGCGTACGATCTCGGCAAGGCCGGCAGGGGCGGAGGCTTCATCTCATCGATACCCGCGTTCGGCCTGGCGAAGCTCGTCTCCACCGCCGGCGCGGTGGTCATCTTCGCCGCTCTGGCGATAATACTCCTGCTCCTCATTACGAGGGTATCCATTAGGAGCGCGGGCAAGAAGGTCATCGCCACGGTCGACGCGCTTGAGGATCGCCGCAAGGCGCGCCTTATCGACGAAAAGGTCGGCGACGACGAGATCGAGTCCGCCATAAAGAGGAGCCGCAGGGAGCGCGAGGAGGAAGCGCGCAGGCTCGAGAAGGAAAGGCGCAAGGCCGAGGACGAGGACGACGGGTTGAAGCTGAGCCCCGTAAAGGAAAAGAAGGGTCTGCTCGGAAGGCATAAAAAGCCCGAGGGACTTAAGCCCGAGAGATCCGACATCGGCGCCGTTATCGACGGAGTCGAGGGCAATCCCGTCGTAGCGGGTCAGCTTAACGTGATGCCCAAGTCGGGCACCATTCCGAACGAAGTCCCGTCGCCCGCCGCAAACGGGCCGGAGGTCTCCTCCGTCATCGACGTTCCCCCCGTTATGGACAACGCTCCCGGGGATTTCGATCCGTTCGACACAATCGAGATCGTTCCCGAGGATAATATTACCGGCGATTCGGTCGTAAAGGACGCCGCTCCCGCGAAGAAGACCGCGGCGGAAGGCGGCGAGACCGCTGCCGACGAGATCGCGGATCCCGTTCCCGTGCGCGAATATCAGCGTCCGCCGATATCGCTGCTTTCGAAGCCCGACCGCGCCGATTCGATAGCGAACGATTCGCCGTCCGAGAAGGCGAAGCTCCTGATCGAGACGCTCGCGAGCTTCAACATCAACGCAAAGGTCATCAATATTAGCGTCGGCCCCGTCATCACGAGGTTCGAGGTGCAGCCCGCGCAGGGCGTAAGGGTCAACAGGATCACCGCGCTGTCGAACGATATCGCGCTCGCGCTTGCCGCTCCACGTGTGAGGATCGAGGCGCCGATCCCCGGCAAGGCCGCGATCGGCATCGAGATACCGAACAAGGCGACGGCGATGGTTCGCCTGCGCGAGGTGCTGGACACCGGCGATTTCTATTCCTCGTCCTCGCCTCTCACGTTCGCGCTCGGCAAGGATATCGCCGGCAAGCCCGTGTACGCCGACCTTGAGAAAATGCCGCATATGCTGATCGCCGGCTCGACCGGCTCCGGTAAATCCGTGTGCATCAACGGCATCATTTTAAGCACCATCTACAAGTCCTCGCCCGACGAGGTGCGTATGATCCTGATCGACCCGAAGGTGGTCGAGCTTTCGATATTCGCTCCCGTCCCGCACCTATACTGCCCCGTCGTTACCGATCCCAAAAAGGCAGCCGGCGTGCTCAAGTGGGCGTGCAACGAGATGGATCAGCGCTATATCAAGATGAGCAAGATCAATGCGCGCGATCTTAAACGCTATAATGTGCTCCAGGAGGATCCCGCGGACAGGATGCCGCGCCTGGTGATAATCATAGACGAGCTCGCAGACCTCATGATCGTGTCCGCGAAGGACGTCGAGGAATCCATCGCGAGGCTCGCCCAGCTCGGCCGCGCCTGCGGCATACACCTGATCGTCGCCACGCAGAGGCCTTCGGTCGACGTCATAACCGGCCTTATCAAGACGAACATTCCGTCGAGGATCGCTTTCGCGGTCTCCAGCGCAACGGACTCCCGCGTAATACTCGATATGGGCGGCGCGGAGAAGCTGCTCGGCCACGGCGATATGCTGTTCCATCCGAACGGCGCAGCGAAGCCCATCAGGGCGCAGGGCGCTTATGTAAGCGACGAGGAGGTCGAGAACATAATGCAGTTCTTCGTCGACAACCAGATCGAGGTGCCGCATGACGACCGCGTGCTGAGCTCCATACCCGAGCTGACCGCTCCGACAGGCCAGGGCAACGGCAAGCAGGAGGACGAGCTCCTTCCCGACGCCGTGCGGATCGTCATGGAATCGGGCTCCGCGTCCATTTCGATGATCCAGAGGCGCCTCCGCGTCGGTTACGCGAGGGCTGCGCGCCTTGTGGACATTATGGAGCAGCACAAGTTCGTTTCCGGCTTCGACGGCTCGAAGCCGAGGAAGGTCTTGATCGACGAAGCGGGCTACGCGGAATTCTTCGGCTCCGGTTCCGAAAGCGATGAATGAAGGGCTTTTCGGCATGAATAAGGTATTCGTCGTCTCCCTCGGCTGCTCCAAGAATCAGGTCGATTCGGAGGAGATCCTGGGCGAGCTCGTTTCGCGCGGGTTCGCGAAAGCGGAAGATCCCGAGGACGCGGACGTTATCATAGTGAACACCTGCGGCTTTATAGAGAGCGCGAAGACCGAATCGCTCGATACGGTCTTCGAGTACGCGGCGTATAAGGACGAGTACAGCTGCCGCCTGCTGGTCGTGTGCGGCTGCCTGACCGAGCGCTATTACGACGAGCTGACCGCCGAGCTTCCCGAGGCGGATCTCATATGGGGCGTAAAGGATCATTCCGGGCTTGCAGACGCGATCGAGCAGAGGCTTTTCGGCGGGTTCTCTCCCGCGAAGCAAGCGCCGGAGCGCGTGCTGATCACGCCAAAGTACAGGGCGTATCTTCGCATCGCCGACGGTTGTGACAACAGGTGCACGTACTGCGCCATACCGCTCATACGCGGCGGCAGGGTCAGCTATCCCATGGATAAGCTGATCGAAGAGGCGAAGGGGCTTGCCGACCGCGGCGTTAAGGAGCTTACCGTCATCGCGCAGGATACCTCCGCTTACGGCGTCGACTTATACGGAGAACCGAAGCTTTCCGAGCTTCTTTCGGAGCTTGCGAAGATAGAAAAGCTTCATTGGATAAGGCTTCTTTACACTTATCCCAACACGGTGGACGAGAAGCTGATCGGCGTGATAAGCCGCGAAAAGAAGCTTCTGAACTATATCGATATGCCCATACAGCATATCAACGCGGAGCTTTTGAAGCGCATGAACCGTCACGGCACGGCGGAGCACATTAAGTTCATCACGGACTACATAAGGACGGTCTCGCCCGATTTCATACTGAGGACGACTGCGATGGTCGGCTTCCCCGGCGAGACGGACGAGCAGTTCGAGGAGCTCCTTGACTTCATCACCGAGCATCACTTCGACAGGATCGGCGCGTTCACGTTCTCTCCCGAGGACGGAACTCCCGCCGCCGAGATGGACGGCCAGATACCCGAGAGCGTCAAGAAGCGCCGCTTCGACAGGCTGATGCGCCGCCAGATGAAGATATCGCTCGCGCTGAACAGGAAAAGGATCGGCACGACCGTCGAGGCGCTCGTCGACGGCATCGAAAACGGATACGCTCTCTGCCGCTCATACGCGGAGGCGGCGGACGTGGACGGTTTTATCAAGATCAAGCTCCCCGAGGACAGGAGCATCGTACCCGGCGATTTCATTTTCGTAAATATCACCGACGCGGGCGTGTACGACCTGACCGCGGAGATCGAAAAAGGAGGGGCTTAATGAATCTTCCCAACAAGCTTACTATGGCGAGGATATGCGCGATCCCCGTATTCATAGCGTGCTTTTATCTGCCCGACCGGTCGTTTGAGATCCTCGGCGCGGAGATATCCATAAAGTACCTCATCGCCGCCGCGATATTCATACTGGCATACATCACCGATACCCTCGACGGGCGTATCGCGAGGAAATACGGCCTCGTGACCGATTTCGGAAAGCTGATGGACCCGATCGCGGATAAGCTTTTGACCGCCGCCGGCATGATAATGATCACAGGCCGCGACCTTATGAGCATATGCAATTTCCTGCTCCCCGTGTTCACCGTGATAGTGATCGCGCGCGAGTTTCTGATAAGCGGCATACGCCTCGTCGCCGCGAGCCGCGGAAAGGTTATCGCTGCGGGTGTTCTCGGCAAGATAAAGACCACCGTGCAGGCGATCGCCCTGCCGCTCGTCTTGATCGCGGGACCGGTGTTCCGCGCAATGCGTTTCCCGCTCGATTTCATATCGATGGCCGCGGCCGTCGTCTTCACCATCTGGTCGGGCGTGGATTATGTGATAAAGAACCGCGGGCTGTTTGATCAAAATGAGAGCTGATTTCGATGAAAAATGCGCCGCGCTCGTCCGCGCGGCAGCTTCGGAGCTGACGGCAAAGCGCGCGCACGCCGCCGTTGCGGAGAGCCTAACGGGAGGGATGCTGTCGTCCATGATAGTGAACGTCCCCGGGAGCTCCGGCTGGTTCGCCGAGGGCTGCGTGACGTATTCGAACGAAGCGAAGATCCGTACGCTCGGCGTATCCCCCGCCATGATCTCGGAGCATACCGCCGTTTCACGTCCCGTCGCGAAGGCCATGGCGGAGGGACTTCTTATGAAGACCGGCGCGGACGTCGCCGTGTCGACCACCGGGCTCGCGGGGCCGGGAGCCGACGAGCTCGGCCGCGAAGCGGGGCTCGTGTTCATAGGCGGCGCGGCGAAGTTCGGCTCCGTGACGCGCGAGCTTATGCTTTCCGGCGACAGGAACGAGATAAGAAGGGATACCGTTTTGGCAGCGCTTTCGCTTCTTGCCGAGCTTGCAAAGCTCGTATAAGATATGATAAAATAATAAAAACCGATTTGGAGGACGTATAAATGGATAAGGAAAAAGCTTTGGATCTTGCTCTTACTCAGATCGAAAAGGAGTTCGGCAAGGGCGCGATAATGCTCATGGGCGACGCCGCGCAGAAGATACAGGTGTCCGTTATCCCCACGGGCTGTATTGCCCTCGATAACGCGCTCGGCGTGGGCGGGATCCCGCGCGGCAGGATAATCGAGGTCTACGGCCCCGAATCCTCCGGTAAGACCACCCTCGCTCTTCATATGATCGCGGAGGCGCAGAAGCTCGGCGGCATGGCCGTGTTCATCGACGCGGAACACGCGCTCGATCCCGTTTACGCCGGAAAGCTCGGCGTGGATATGAACTCGCTTTACGTTTCCCAGCCCGACAACGGCGAGCAGGCGCTCGACATCGCCGATATGCTCGTCAGGAGCGGCGCGGTCGACATAATCGTCATCGACTCCGTCGCGGCGCTCGTGCCGAAGGCCGAGCTCGAGGGCGATATGGGTGATTCGCACGTCGGCCTCCAGGCAAGGCTCATGAGCCAGGCTCTGAGGAAGCTTGCAGGCATCGTCGGCAAATCCAACTGCTGCGTGATATTCATCAATCAGCTTCGTGAGAAGGTCGGCGTCATGTTCGGCAATCCCGAAACGACTACCGGCGGCCGTGCGCTCAAGTTCTTTGCCACCATCCGCATCGACGTGCGCAAGGTGGACGTCCTGAAGCAGGGCGGCGAAGCCGTCGGCAACCGCGTCCGCATGAAGGTCGTAAAGAACAAGGTCGCGCCGCCATTCCGTATCGCGGAGGCCGATCTCATGTACGGTCAGGGCTTCTCCCGCGAGGGCTCGATCCTCGATATGGGCATCAGCAACAGGCTGATCTCCAAGACCGGCGCGTGGTTCTCCTACGGCGACATGCGCATCGGCCAAGGCCGCGAAAACGCGAAGGCGTTCCTGAAGGACAATCCCGAGGTCGCGGCAGAGCTCGAGACGAAGCTCCGCTCCATTATGGGCACCTCGGACTGCGTCGTCGAGGTGTCGGAGGATAAGTCCGAGAGCGTTGACGACTGACATACCTTAAAACGAAAACGGCCGTGATCAAATGGTCACGGCCGTTTTATTATCGTATCGATCATAATTCGGGCTTCGAGGTGTCGACTATGCCGCACACGATCTCGAGGTTGCCGTTCCTTACGCGGAT
The DNA here is from genome assembly GCA_017614315.1 of Clostridia bacterium. Taxonomy (GTDB): domain Bacteria; phylum Bacillota; class Clostridia; order Christensenellales; family CAG-138; genus UBA3857. The sequence continues at coordinate 48,184 of JAGACA010000015.1, forward strand.
GGCGTCGATCATTTCCTTTTCCTTCTTGGGATCCTTGAGGTCAATCTTATAGAACAGCTTGTAAAGACTGCCCATGTTGGTGGTCTTTACCTTTTCGAGCTCGCAGGAGGTGGTGTACTTCCTGAAGATATCGTCGAAGGCGCCGGTGTAATCGAGGCTTTCGGGGACGGTGATGCGAAGCATACGGCTCCTGAAGCCCTTGCCGCCGAAGCCGACGGAGAGGAGTATGAAGCCGATGATGCAAACCAGCAGTACGACCATTGCAGCAAGCGCGACGTAGCCGGAGCCGCAGATGAGGCCTGCAGCCATGGCAAGGAAGATCGCGAGTATGTCGCGAGCCGTGCCGGGAGCCGAACGGAACCTTACGAGGCCGAAAGCTCCGCCGACGGCGATACCTATGCCGATATTGCCGTTGACGACCGCGACGACCGCCGCGACGACCATCGGGAGCAGTACGAGAGCCGCGGCGAAGCCCTTGTTGTAGCTGTTCTTATACATATAGAGCAGCGATATGACGAGCCCCAGTACGAGCGCCGCGCCGATGCAGATGAGTATCATGCCGACGCGCGGCACGATGTAGCCCTCGCTTAACAAAAGGCTGGTGAACAATCCGTCAGAAATCATAATAAACCTCCCGATGAAAGTAGTTTTTTATATGCGTTGCCATATTTGGTGTAGGATCCGGGGTAGATCTTAAGCCTGTCCATTATTGCGGACAGCCAGAGCGGCATAGCGTAGTTGAGCTTGAGCTCGAGTATGTACGTGCTGTCGTCCATCAGCGTTTCGCCGTACGAGCCGCACATCAGATTGAAATCCTTGATGCGGTAGGAGATATTCGTGTCGAAGGTCATCCTGATCGACGCGTCCTCCGTTCCGAAGAACGCCTGCCTGTCGTAGCAGAGCACCATAGCCGGCGCGAGACCCTTGTAGAAGTTCAGCATCCACTCGATCTCCTTTTCGATCTGCGTCGGGTTGACGATCTTCTCGCGGTTCACGAGGAAGCGCATCGCATCGATATAGCGCATCGTCTCGCGGCGCTTATAGACGACCTTGTCGAACTTCTTCTTTACCTCTATGAACGCCCTGCTGTTCTCGTCGGGCACGCCGTAGGTGCGGAGCCTGAGCTTTTCCTTATACATGGGCTTTTCGATGGATTCCCTTATCAGCCTGAAATCCGGGGTGTCGAAATAGATATTGCAGATCCTCGTCACTCCGAACTCATCGGGCTGCATCCTGCCCCCCAGCGCGCGAAGAAGGTCGCGATACTGCTGTGCGGTGATTATGTATTTGATCTCTTTGCGTTCAAACGTGTACGCAGCCATGATTGCTCTCCTTCCCCTTTGCTGTTTATATTATAACACCTTTTTGTGTATTACGAAACTCAAATCTGTGACAAAAAAACGGCAAATTCTATACAAGCGATCTCGCGAACCGCATGAGGTTCTTCCAGCACGCCTTCTCAAGCGCCTCTCCCGTGATCCCGAAGCTCTCGAAAGCGGGGATCAGGTTCGGCAGCCCCGACGGATCGGAAAGCCCCTTGGGGTAATCGCCCATGCCATCGAAGTCGGAGCCGATCGCAAGGCAGTCCTCGCCGCCGACGTTCAGGATATGCTCCGCGTGACGCGCGACGTCGTCGATCACCGCGAAGCTTTTGGGCGAAAGCTGCTTGAAATAGAAATTCACGCCGACGGTGCCGCCCCTTCGGGCGATCTCCTTTATCAGCTCGTCGGGCAGGGATCTTTCGGAATAGAACGCGCCGCGCGCGTTGGAGTGCGAAGCGAAGACCTTTACGTCCTCGTTGAGCACGTCCTCTATGCCCGCGTCGTTAAGATGCGAAACATCGACCGCCATGCCGATCCTGCCCATTTCGCGGACAATCTCGCGGCCGAGGATAGTAAGCCCCCTCCTGCTCTTTTTGACCGCGGGATCGGCAAGCTCGTTTCTCGTGTTCCACGTGAGCGTCATCGCCTTCGCGCCCATCCTATGAACACACCTTAACACGTCCTCCTCGCCCTCGATCGCCTCGCCGCCCTCGATGGTCAGCATCGCCGCGATCTTATCGCCGGTCTCGTCGAAGTCGGGGGTGAGCCTAACGAGCTCGGGGTTATCCCGAAGCATGCGCTCAAAGGCGTCCGCCATGCTCATGAACTGCGAAAGGTAAGGGCGCTTTTTCCTTACGTCGATCCACGCCGCGAAGAGCTGAAGCTTGACGTTTCCCGCCTTAAGGCGGGCAAGGGTAACGGACTGGCGGGGCTTGGGATCGGTAAGATCGTATCCCTCGTTCGCCATTCCGTAAAGGAAATCGCAATGTCCGTCGGCAAAGATCATGTGAGTCGGCCTTTCAAAAGATGCGGCTCCCATGCAGGTTTCGGCACGGGAGCCGTACGTTTTCTTTGATAGATACTATGCGTTATTTCGCGAATTCGACAGCCCTTGTTTCCCTGATCACGTTGACCTTGATCTGGCCGGGATACTCGAGCTCGGACTCGATGCGCTTAACGATATCCTTCGCAAGGATTATCGTGTCCGCGTCGTTGACGTTTTCGGGCTTGACCATTATGCGGACCTCGCGGCCTGCCTGGATGGCAAACACCTTGTCGACGCCGTCGAAGGAGTTCGCGATCTCCTCGAGCTTCTCAAGACGCTTGATGTAGTTTTCGAGCGTCTCCCTGCGTGCTCCGGGACGCGCCGCGCTGATCGCGTCGGCCGCCTGTACGAGCACCGCCTCGACGGTGTTGGGCTCAACGTCGCCGTGATGGGCGAGTATCGCGTGAACGATCTGGTTGTTCTCGCGGTACTTCTTTGCAAGATCGCCGCCGATCTGGGCGTGGCTGCCCTCGATCTCGTGATCGACCGCCTTGCCGATATCGTGCAGGAGACCCGCGCGCTTCGCAAGCTGTACATTGACGCCCAGCTCCACAGCCATGAGCCCCGCGAGATGCGCGACCTCAATGCTGTGCTTCAATACGTTCTGGCCGTAGCTCGTGCGGTACTTAAGTCTGCCGAGGAGCCTTACGAGCTCATGATGCAGGCCGTGCACGCCGACCTCGAATATCGCGTTTTCGCCGGCCTCGCGGATCTGGTTGTCGACCTCTTTGCGGGCCTTCTCGACCATTTCTTCGATCCTGGCGGGATGGATGCGTCCGTCGAGTATGAGCTTCTCGAGAGCGATCCTCGCCACTTCGCGGCGGACGGGATCGAAGCCCGAGAGTATGACCGCTTCGGGGGTGTCGTCGATTATGAGGTCGACGCCCGTCGCGGTTTCGAGGGTCCTTATGTTGCGTCCCTCGCGGCCGATTATACGGCCCTTCATTTCGTCGTTGGGAAGGGGTACTACGGAGATCGTGGTCTCCGCCACGTGATCCGCAGCGCAGCGCTGGATCGCGGAGGCGATTATGTTGACCGCTCGCCTGTCCGCTTCGGCCTTGGCCTTGGACTCGATATCCCTTATCATGAGCGTCGCGTCGTGGCGGGCTTCCTTCTCTGCGTTGTTGAGGATTATCGCCTTCGCCTCTTCGCTCGTCATCGAGGCGATACGCTCAAGCTCGCCCCTCTGCTGTTCGAAAAGCTCCTTCGCTTCGGTTTCGAGTTTCTCGATCTCCTTCGTGCGGGAATTGAGCAGCTCCTCGCGTTTTTCGATACCCTCCAGCTTCTTATCGAAGCTCTCTTCGCGCTGCTGGAGACGTCTTTCGGCCCTTTGGACCTCGTTCCTTCGTTCTTTGTTTTCTCTTTCCTGCTCAGTCTTTATGCGGTAGACCTCTTCTTTTGCTTCAAGCAGTGTCTCTTTTTTCAGTGTTTCCGCACGCTTCTGAGCGTCTTCGATCATTTTCTTAACCGCTTCTTCTGCCCTGGCTGTTTTAGCCTCGGCAATGTTGCGTCTGTAATAATAGCCAACCGCCAAACCTATTCCCAGGCACGCGACGGCGCCAACTATTATAAGCAGAACATGCCACCATTGCATGAAATTTTCCTCCAATCTATGTAATATGCCATTACGAGAACGGAAACTCCCATAATATAGGCATTCTAACAGATTATAAAAGAATAAAACGCGCAAGTCAAGTACGCGCGGGGCGTTTTGAGGCTTATTCACAAAATATATATGTTGGATTAAAAAAGGCGAATTGAGGAATACTTATAAAAACGAACGGAGGGCAAATATGTCAAAGCCGAAGAGAAAACTGACCGAAGACGAAAAAAGGGAGCATGCCGAATACCGCGAGCTCGTCAAAAAGCGCATGCCGAAGAGCAGAACGCTTTTAAGGTGCGTGCTCGCATTTCTTTTCGGAGGAGCGATATGCTGTCTTGGACAGCTTATAGGCGACGTCGGCACGCGCCTCTTCTCCCTCGACGAGGCGGCGCGCGGAGGCTTCGTGTCCGTCACGCTGATATTCATCGCGGCAGTGCTTACCGGGATAGGCGTGTATGACAAGATCGGAAAGATTGCCGGCGCGGGTTCGGTCGTGCCTATAACGGGCTTCTCCAACTCGATCGTCGCTCCGGCTATGGAGCATCGCTCGGAAGGGATCGTTATGGGCGTATGCGCGCAGCTTTTCTCGATCGCGGGGCCGGTGCTCGTCTACGGCATCACGAGCTCTGTGGTGATCGGACTGATCGCATGCATTGTCGATCTTTTCAGATAATTTATCATAAACAGGCGGATACATACATATTTTATAACAATCTGGAGGAAAAAGATGAAAAGGATCGGATGGACGGATCGCGATGATCTGATTTTGAAAAGCTGTGTGGCGGACGCGGAACACGAGGGCAGATCGCTCTCGTCGGCGTTCAGGAGCGCGGCGAGACTGACCGGGCGTATGCCGGACAGCATACGGAACCATTACTACGCCGAGAAGAACGGCTCGAAGGGCAGGACGTATAAGCCCTTCACCGACGAGGAGACCGCAAGGCTCATAAAGGAGATAACGGATATGCGCGCCAAAGGCTATTCCGTGCGCCGCGCTGCGCTGGAGCTTGCCGGAGGAGACGCCGCGCTGATGCTTCGTTATCAAAACAAGTATCGGGCGGAATCGGGGAAGATACCGCCGAAGAAGCCCGTGAAGAAGGATGCGGATCCGTCAAGGCTGATAAGGGAAAAGAACCGTGAGCTTTCTCTTCAGCACAAGCGATTCATGATGCTGCACGCGATGTTCACGAAGCTTTGCGAGCTTAACAGCGAGCTCGCGAAGCAGCTTGCGGACGAAGACAAGATCGCATTGTTTGAAAAGAGGATCAAAGGGATACGGGAAGCGGAGGTATAAATCATCCGGCAGCTGCCTATCTGCCAGAGCGGACTTGCCTCACTGCGTTCGGACTGCCGCCCGTTGATTTCCTTTTTGACCATCCGGTGGATGGTCAAAATTGCTTCGCGACCGGAAATCGACCCATGCCGTCTCTCATCGCCGCGCTGACGCGTAGAGATGATCGGTGCCGGCTCCGGATGGGAGTAAACAATTTCAAATGCTAAAACAAAACAGTCACCCGTTGGATGACTGTTTTGCTTTGGGATCCGGCAGCTGCCTATCCTTCCATGCCGTCGCCAG
>JAGACA010000016.1 GCA_017614315.1 Clostridia bacterium
AACCTGAGCGAAGAACGGATCGACCTTTGCTCTTTTGCCGTAATTCCAGCTTCTGCGCTCGCACTCCGGGCACCAATGCCCGCCCTCGAGCACAAGCCGCGGGCTCGCCTCGAATTCATGACCGAACGCGCAGCGGAAGCGAAGTTTAGTTTTCCAGTCGCCTTTCTGCATCTCGCCGGATATAAGTTCGCCGCCGCGGAAGCGCGCCGCGCCCGCCATATCGCAAAGATCGAGCTCGCTTTCCGGCTTCGATTCATCGTACCCGTGATCGATATGAACGACCGTATCCCAGTCGGTGAAATGGTCCATCTCGGAGACCTTTTCGGGAAGCGCTTCCCATGCCTTCCTGCTGCCCCAGTAGGCCTCGATATGATCCTCCATGTTTGCATCGAGCCAGTGCCTGGTGCCGTGTTCGCTGTCAAGCAGCTTCTTGAACGTACCCTTGATGATACCGCCCATAAGCTTCTGTCCTCCGGGCAATTTGCAAACGATCTTTCCGAACGGCTTTGCCGCGCCCAATTCTTTAAGATACGCGTCGTAGAAATACTGCATGCCGTCCGAGCGGAAATGCAGATAGTCTTCGAGCTTGTCCGAATCCAAGTAGTACTGCCCGTGGAAATTGCGCGTGGCGTAATGCTTTGGTTCGATGATGGGATCGAGCGATCTGAATCCGATTTCGCCGTACATCTTTAGATACATCGTATAGGTATCTACCCGGCAGCTCTCTCCGCCGCCGATGTTGTAGATATGTCCCCAGAACGACGGATCGAGCGTGCCGGCCGCCTCAAAAGCGCAAAGGTTTCGCATCATAGTGCCGCTGTCGCGGTCGGAAACGTATTCGAGCACGTTGTCGAGGCAGTTATGGAACTGTATCGCGTCGCGGATCTTCGCCATCGCCGGGCCGATGATGCCGGTCTGGCGGAGGCTGACCCAATATTTGAGTCCGCTCTCGATAACGTATCTTTCCGAGGCGACCTTCGATACCGCATAGTAATCGAACATACTCGGTTTTATCGGATCGCCGACCCGGCCCCAGTGGATGGGAGGCATGCGGTCGCCGGTCTCCGCTACGGTGCCGATATAGACGAACCTGCAGCTATCGTTCCTGCCCGTCTCCTTGATGGCTTCGATCAGGTTGCGGGTAGACCCGTAATTGTTCTGCATGGCCTTCTTCGGGAAATAGTCCGCCTGCGGTGAAACGAACGCGGCAATGTGCAGTACGATGTCTGCATTATTGACACAGGCGCGCACGTCGTCCTTGTTCAGAAGATCGCCCCAGCGGATCGCCAGTCCGTTCGTGCCCGCATACGGGTCGAACAGCTTGTGATTCTTCTCGCTGTCGCGCACAAGGATGACGAGATCATACAGCTTTCCGAGATCGGGCAGCATGGCCTTGAAACTCTCAAAGCCCATGCCGCCGCCCGCGCCGGTCATGAAAACGGTCTGCATATTATTCTCCCTTCATGCCGAGCGTAACGGTCTTATTCTCAATTATGTCCTTGCAGAGCAGTATGCTGTCTCCGATCGCGGCGTCTATATCGTCGTCGGTAACGCCAAGCGCTTCACAGCCCTCGGATCTGTCTATAAACAGGTTCGAGCACATGATTTCGGTGAACTTTACCATGTGAAGGCCGCCTTGGATACCGTTCTTTTTCTGCTCCTTCATGATGCTTCTGCCGCCGAGCACGTACATCCAGTTGGGGATGGTGATTATTTTCTTGTCGGGGCAGCCGAGATACTTGTGGACGATCCTCAGAAGCTCCACCCACGTAAGGTTGTAGTATCCGATCGGATAGCAGTTTCCGCCGCGGTTCCGTTCGATCGCGCCGGCGATCGCCTTCCCGACCTGGTGCACGGTCACCATAGTGGAGCCGCCCTTGGGATACATGGTCGCCTTTTTCATCTTCATTACGTTTTCAACGAGAAATACCCAAACGGGCTTCCTGCCGGGCTGTGTGCCGAATATGTAGGGAAGCTCCAGCACGGCGACGTCCATATCGCCGGCAAACTCCATCGCGGCTTCCTCCTGGTCGATGCGGCTGCGGATATACGGGTGCCACTTTGTGAGCTCCTTTTCGGGCCACTTTTTCGCGGCATACGAGAAATACGAACCGCAGATCGCCGCGTGCTTCACGCCGCATTCACGGCAAAGGCCGAGAAGACGCTTTACGGGGTCGATATTGTATTTCTTGTATAAGTCATATATAGGCGCGGGGCCTTCCACGCGCTCATCCACGCCGGCGGCGAATACGAAGCCTTCGCAGCCCGTCAGATGCTGTTTCAGCTCTTCGTCGCTCATTTCGAGATAGTTGCCGAATTCGAGCTTCATCTCGGGCGGCAGTACCGCGCCGGATGGCAGCGGCGGCAGCGCCAACGACGAGACCTCATGCCCTCTTGCGATCAATTCCTTTGCGGCCTCGGAACCCAAAAGACCCGTTCCGCCGATCATAAATACCTTCATTTATTCATCCTCCGTTTGTGTTTTCAGGATAAGTAGCCTTCTCTCGCCTTCACGCCGAAACGCTTTTCGAGAAGGTGCATCTGGTCGTCGGTAATGGTGTTGAGTATGGGCAGATGCGCGATCTTGAGCCAGATCTCCGCGGCCTTTTCGGCGGTCTCTATGAGACCGAAGGTCTCGTCGAGGTCGCGTCCCGCGCCGTAAATGCCGTGCTGAGCCCAGACGACGAGGCGGGCAGTCTCCATCTTTTTGGCGGTCGCCTCGCCGATCTCGTTGGTGCCGCAGAGCATCCACGGGAGGACGTTCACGCCGTCAGGGAACACTACTATGCACTCAGTGCACATCTGCCAAAGCGTGCGCGTGAACGCCTTTTCATCAAGGCTGTGAACGTAGGTCATGGCGAGCAGGTTCGTGGGGTGGCAGTGCATGACGACGCGGTTTTCGGAATCGACCTTCATGCGGGCGATATGGCTCATCATATGCGCAGGGAACTCGCTCGTGAATTTGCCGCCGTCCGAAAAGCCCCACAGCACCTCGGCCTCGGTTCCGCCGTTCGCGAGGCGGACTATGCCTAGATTCTTTTTGGGATCGTACTGCACATTCTTGAAATACTTGCCCGTGCCGGTGACGAGGAAGTATTTCCCGTCAAGCTCCGGAGCCTCAAAGCCCGTAGGGATCACGCGCACGATGGCAGGGATACTCAGATACTTTTTCACTTCCTCCTCATCGAGGAGCATGCTGATATTGCCGCCGTTGCGCTCATCCCAGCCGTGGGCGTACATATTGGTCGTCGTGCGGATCATTTCCGCCATGAAAGGCGCTTCAAGTACGTTTTTCATTTTCTTGCCTCCAGTACTTTCTTTTCGTATTCTTCGATCTCGCGGAACCATTCGCCGTCAATAGGTTTCGCGCAGGAGCGGCAGTATTCGTCCCAAACCTCGCCGAACGGCAGGGTCTTCAGCTCCTCCTGCATCACCATCAGGCTTGTGAAATTGCCCGAATCCTGGAGCATTTTCAGTTCGTCGCTCGGGGTGAGCAGCGCGAACAGTAACGCCTTTTGCAGGTTGCGGAAGCCCGTCACCCATGCGGATATGCGGTTGATCGAAGCGTCGAAGTAGTCGAGCGCGATATGCACGCGATCGAGCCCGCAGCGGACGATCTCCTTCGCGATCTCGCGCGTCTCGTCGTCGAAGAGCACGACGTGATCCGAGTCCCAGCGGATCGGGCGGGTGACGTGCAGCGCGATCTCCGGGAAGAAGGCGAGCAAAGCCGGGATCTTATCCGAGACCACCTCGGTCGGATGATAGTGCCCGTTGTCCATGAGGGGTATGCACTTATCGCGGTTCATGGCTGCGTAGGAAAGAGCAAACTCGCCGCTGCCGACGGTGTACGCCTCCACGCCGATGCCGAAGACCTTGCTTTCAACGCAGGGCTTGACCTTTGAAAAATCGAACGGCTCGGAGAGGATCTCGTCGATCGATTCACGATAGCGCACGCGCGGTCCCATGCGGTCGGCGGGGATATCCTTGAAGCCGTCACCGGTCCAGATGTTCATAACGCAGGGCTCGCCCAATTCTTCCGCAAGATACGAGGAGATACGAATGCAGGCCTTGCCGTGTTCGATCCAGAAGCGGCGCGTCGCCTCGTCTGGACTGGAAAGCGTCAGCGGATCGCACATGGAATGTGAGAAGAACGTCGGATTGAAGTCGCAGCCGAGGCCGCGTTCTTTGCAGAACCTAACCCATTTTGCAAAGTGCTTCGGCTCGAGCTTATCGCGGTCCGCCCATTCGCCGTTTTCGAATATCGCGTAGGAGGCGTGCAGGTTCATCTTCGGCCTGCCGGGGATGAGCGAGAGGACTTTGTCGATGTCCGCCATCAGTTCCTCCGGCGTTCTCGCACGGCCCGGATAGTTGCCGGTCGTCTGTATGCCGCCGGTAAGGGGCTTATTCGGATCGGTGTCGAAGCCGCGCACGTCGTCGCCCTGCCAGCAGTGCAGGCTGACGGAGACTTTTTTCAATGCTTCAATGGCTTTTTCGGTATCCACTCCGTAAGAAGCGTATCTGTTTTTTGCTTCCGAATAGCTCATAGCTCTTCCTCCGTTTTTATCTGTATTTTCAAATTCCCTAACGCCGTCGCCTCGCTGGGCAGGGCGATCACTTTCTTTCCTGTTGCTTCCTCTGTCAAGCGGTTCAAAAAGCCGTTCTTCGCGCCGCCGCCCACAATATAGATGCTCTCATAATGGCAGCCCGTGTTGTGCTGAAGCTCCTGCACGGCGTTCATATAGCTGAGCGCGAGCGAGCGATATGCGCAGCGGAAGTAGTCGCCC
>JAGACA010000017.1 GCA_017614315.1 Clostridia bacterium
ACTGTTCCGTGTTTTTTGTGCAGTTTCTGCGGATATGTCCGCAGGAGCAGCCTTACTTGCTTGGCTTTTCGTGGTCTTGCGGCTATCGCGCCGCGCCCGCGCTGACCCGCGCGGCTCGCTAAGCTCGCAGGGGACTTCCTTATCAGGAAGTCCCCTTTACGACGGCGCTTTTGTTTGGTCCATCAGTTGCTGTACGGGTCGACGCTGTACACGACCTCGGCGTTTACGAGGGTGTAGTTGTCCGTCCAGGGGACGTCGCCGATGTCGATCCCCTCCCACTCCTCGGCGGTGCCTGCGTAGAGCACGGTCTTGAACCTGGGGCAGTCGGAGATCACGTTTTTGCCCATCGACCTGACCGCGGCGGGAACGTAGATCGCGGCAAGATCGCCGCAGCCGACGAAGAGCCTGGGCGGGAGCGACGTGACCGATTCGGGAAGATACACCATGCGCAGACCGACGCAGTTTTCGAAGGTCTTGCTGCCGAAGCCGATCACGGCCTTGCCCTTGTACTCGCCCGGGAGCCTCAATATCTCGTCCGAGCCGGTATAGGCGATAATGACGGCTGTACCGTCGTCGTAAACGGTATAGCAATAATCCCCGTCCCATTCCGCGCCGACGGCGATGTGCCTGGACTTGATACAGCCGGAAAGGGGCAGGAGCATGAGCGCCGCGATAACGGCGGCCGTGAACTTCAAAAACGTCTTTTTGTTTTCCATACTGATTTTATACACCCATTTCCCGTCATTGTCAAGCGAAAAGCCCGGGCAAAAAAAGAAATTGCCGAAATCTATTGCATTGCGTCCTTTCGTGTGTTATATTGAACGGTAGTTGAACACGACTTATCAAGAGTGGCTGAGGGAACGGCCCTGCGATGCCACGGCAACCTGACGAAGACCGTCAAGGTGCCAATTCCGGCGGAAGGCTTCCGCAAAGATGAGCGTCGATTCGGGGAGGAGCGCTCTTGATAAGGCCGCTGCTCCCCTTTGATTTTGAAATACTGCCACGGAGGTTTTTGATATGGAAAACACGAGACGCCTCTTTACTTCGGAATCCGTCACCGAGGGACATCCCGATAAGGTCTGCGACAATATCGCCGACGCGGTGCTCGACGCGATGCTCACGAACGACCCCTCCTCGCGCGTGGCGTGCGAGGTCTGCGCGGCGACCGGCATGGTCGTCGTGATGGGCGAGGTCACGACCGACTGCTACGTCGACATACCCAAGCTGGTGCGCGACGTGGTGCTCGACATCGGCTACGACAAGCCCGAATACGGCTTCGACGGCCGCTCCCTCGCGGTGATCTGCGCGATCAACAGCCAGTCCGCCGACATAGCCCTCGGCGTGGACAGGAGCTTTGAATCGAAGCGCGGCGAGGCGGATCCCCTTGACATCGGCGCGGGCGATCAGGGCATGATGTTCGGTTATGCCTGCGATGAGACGAAGGAGCTCATGCCCATGCCGATATCCCTTGCGCACGGGCTGACGAGGCGGCTGACCTTCGTCAGGAAATCGGGGCTCCTGCCCTATCTCCGTCCCGACGGAAAGAGCCAGGTGACCGTGGAGTACGACGGGCAGACGCCCGTCCGCGTGGATACGGTGGTCATCTCCGCCCAGCACGATCCCGACGCCGACATGGACAGGCTCGCGCGGGACATAAAGGCCGAGGTCATCGACGCGGTGATCCCCGCCGAGCTCATGGATGAGAACACGAGGGTATTCGTCAACCCGACAGGCCGCTTCGTGATCGGCGGCCCGCACGGGGATTCCGGCCTGACCGGACGCAAGATAATCGTCGACACCTACGGCGGCTATTCCCGTCACGGCGGCGGGAGCTTCTCGGGCAAGGATCCCACGAAGGTCGACCGCTCCGCCGCGTACGCCTGCCGCTATGTCGCAAAGAACCTCGTCGCGCACGGATACTGCCGCCGCTGCGAGATACAGGTCGCCTACGCGATAGGCGTGGCGAGACCCGTTTCCGTCAGGATCGACACCTTCGGCACGGGCATCCTGCCCGATACGGAGCTCGAGAAGCTCGTCGTGAGCTCCTTCGATTTCCGCCCCGCGGCGATAATCGAGAGATTCGGCTTAAGGCGTCCCATCTACCGCAAGACCGCGGCGTACGGGCATTTCGGGCGTACGGACACGGAGCTTCCCTGGGAAGCCTGCGACCTCGAGTTCCGGGCATGATAATCGTTTCGAAATGCCTGACCGGCTGCCCCTGCCGTTACGACGGCAAGTCGAAGCCCGATCCCGGGATCGCCGCGCTCGTTGAAAGGGGCGAGGCTGCCGCGGTATGCCCCGAAGAGCTCGGCGGTCTTGCCGTGCCCCGCGTTCCCGCGGAGCTCACCGGCACGGGCGGGGACGTGCTTGACGGAAAGGCGCGCGCCGTCACCCGCGACGGGCGGGACGTGACCGGCGCGTTCATCGCAGGCGCGTATGCCGCGCTGTCGATCGCGAAAAGGGAGGGCGCGGACAGGGCGATACTCAAATCGAAAAGCCCCTCCTGCGGCTGCGGCGAGGTGTACGACGGGAGCTTTACCGGTTCTCTCACGCCCGGCGACGGCGTGACCGCGGCGCTGTTCAAAAGGAACGGGATCGCGGTCGAGGCAAGGGACTGACATCATAAAGGAAAAGCAATGCTGATAGTCGACGATATAAACCGAATACCGTTCATGCCGTGCGCGGTCGCCCTGGGCACGTTCGACGGCGTGCACGCAGGTCACCGAGCGGTGATAAAGGCGGCGGTATCCGCGGCGCGCTCCGAGGGGATCGCGGGTGCGGTGTTCACCTTCCCGTCGATACCGAAAAACGCGTTCCTGCCCGCCGGCGAGCAGATAGCCCCCCTCGTTTCGCCCGATGAGAAGGCGCGGCTGATCGCGTCCCTCGGCGCGGATATGCTCATCATGCCCGAATTCACCGAAGAGCTCGCGGCGATACCCGCCGACAGGTTCATCCGCGAAATAATAATCGGACGCATGGGCGCGAGGCGTATTGTCTGCGGCTTCGACCACAGGTTCGGCGCGGGCGGCGAAGGAGACGCGGATCTTCTCGTCGAGCTCTGCCGCGAGGAAGGCGCGGGCGTTACGATAGTCCCGCCCGTCATGCACGGCGGCGAAAAGATCTCGTCGACCATGATAAGGCGCCTTATAAAGGAAGGAAAGCGCGGGGAAGCGGAAGGGCTCCTTTGCAGAGAGTGAATCGTCCTTCGGACGCGGATCGGCGGCGGAAGCCGTCTTTTCATTTTACAAAACCTTTACAGGATCATTACCCGTTCTTGATTGACCTTCCCCGCGGGACGGTCTATAATTTTCCCACGCTCGAGAGAGCGGCAGCCGTTTACCACAGTGACAAAAGGAGAAGAAAATGAAAGTCGGAAAAATCTTACTGATCGTCGGCGGCGTCGTACTCGTTGTCGTGCTCGCCCTCTGCTGCCTTACCACGGTCCCCACCGGCTATACCGGCATCGTCACCACGTTCGGCCGCGTGGAGCCCTACACCTTCGACGCGGGCTTCCATCTGAAGAGCCCCTTCCAGAAGGTCGTTAAGATGGACAACCGCACCCAGAAAGCGGTAGAGACGCTTCAGGCCTTCTCTTCCGATATCCAGCAGGTCGATATCTCGATCGCGGTGAACTACTCCATCGATCAGGCGACCGCCGAAAGGCTCTACAAGACCGTCGGCCAGGAGTACTACAATAAGATCCTCTACCCCCGCCTCCTCGAGAACACCAAGTCGGTATTCTCGAAATACACCGCCGAGATGCTCGTCGCGTACCGCGAGCAGCTCTCCGGCGAGATAACCGCCCTCGTCGTCGAGGACGTCGCGGATTACGGTATCACGGTCAGCTCCATCAGCGTGCAGGACATCGACTTCACCGACGCGTTCACCAACGCGGTAGAGGCGAAGCAGGTCGCCCAGCAGAACAAGCTGACCGCTGAAACGCAGGAGGCGCAGCTGACCATGCAGGCCGAGCAGGAGGCCGCAAGGCTCATAATCAAGGCCAACGCGGACGCGGAGCAGGCGAAGATCGCCGCCCAGGCCGAGCTTGAGGTCACCAAGATCCAGGCGGACGCCGCCGAGTACGCCGGCCTTAAGGAGGCCGCGAAGAACAGGGCGGTCGCGGAGAGCCTCACCCCCGAGCTCATCAAGTACTACTACATCCTTCAGTGGGACGGCAAGCTCCCCACCACCTTCCTGGGCGACAAGACCGAAGTCCTCTTCGAGCTGAACTGAAGGATGTGCTTTCCCCCCTCGAAAGGCAGGCCGCGGCCTGCCTTTTTTTCAATTCCTCATCAGCCCCGGCAGGCCCATTCGAGCCTGTCGATCGGTACCTTCGTAATGTCTCCGTACTCGCTCATGAGCGCGAGCATCCTTTCCTTCTGTTCCTCTTCCGTAAGCCTTTCGGACTTATTTATACTGTTTATAGATGATCTATACATTTTTTTATCTGTTGTTTTATCTATAGATGGATCAATAGAAGTATCTATAGTTTTATCTATAGTATTATCTATATTATTATATTTATGGCCGCCCGCGTCCAGCGTCCCTCCGAGGCGGGACGCTTTGTAGACGGTGTGACCGTAAGAATTCCTGCACGTTTCCACCAGCCCCTTCTCGGCGAGTCCGGCGAGGAGCTCCTCCGCCATCGCCCCGTCCGTGCCTATCCATGACGACAGCCACTTCATCTCTCCGTCAAACTGTCCCTTGAAGCTTGTATATGCCGAAATGATGGCGAAAAGCACCGTTTCCGCCGCAGAGAGATCGAGCTCCCTCATCCATGAATAGATCTTGATGAATTGATTGTTTTTTGCATCAAATCCTCCTTTTTATTCGGGCGGTTTTCCCCGCCCCTAATATAATTATAGCACATTTGTTCGGTATCTGTCAATCCTTCTCTGTCCGCGGACGCCCGGGATCGCCTTCGCCGACGCTTTCCCCCAAGGGAAGAGGCTTTCGGAACTGTATCCGACTCCCGACTGCGAATCATGATCTTCTCTTCCTCCGACGCAAAAAGCCCCGGACTGCCGTCCGGGGCTTTTACGATCTGTTCGATCAATACCTGCAGACCTCTTTCACCCAGCCGTGGGTGTCGGGGATGCGTCCCCACTGGATGCCGGTGAGGGTGTTGTAGAAGTCCATCGTGAGCCTGCCGATCTCGCCGCCGCCGATGACCATGTGCTTGTCGCGGTAGCAGAGCTCGCCGACGGGGGACACGACCGCGGCGGTGCCGGTGCCGAAGGCCTCGGTCAGCTCGCCGGACTCGGCGCAGGCGATGAGCTCGTCGATGGAGATGTCGCGCTCCTCGACCTCTATGCCCTTCTCACGGGCGAGGGCGAGTATTGAGCGGCGGGTGATGCCGGGCAGGACGGTGTCCTTGAGATCCGCGGTCAGGAGCTTGCCGTTCACGATGAACATCATGTTCATGGCGCCGACCTCCTGGACGTACTTAAGATGCTCGCCGTCGAGCCAGAGCACCTGGGCGAAGCCCTCCTTCGCGGCCTCGTCGCCCGCAAGGATGGAGCAGGCGTAGTTGCCGCCGGTCTTGGCGAAGCCCGTGCCGCCGCGGACGGCGCGGACGTATTTGTCCTCGACGCGGATGCGGATGGGCTTGAGACCCTCTTTATAATAGGCGCCGGAGGGCGAGCAGATCACGAAATAGACGTAATGGCTTGCGGCGTGCACGCCGAGAGCCTCGTCGTTGGCGAACATGGTGGGCCTTAAATACAGGCTGGTGCCGGCGGAATGGGGCACCCAGTCCTTTTCGACCTCGACGAGCTTACGCATGGCCTCGACGTTGAAGTCGACGTCGATCGTGGGCATGCACATGCGCTTTGCGGAATTGTTGAGGCGCTCGCTGTTCGCGTCGGGACGGAACATGACGATCCTGCCGTCGCCGGTGCGGTAAGCCTTGAGACCCTCGAAGATCTCCTGCGCGTAGTGGAGCACGGAGCTCGAAGGATCGAGGCTCAGGCGGTGATACGGCTCGATGCGGGGATCATGCCACTCGCCGTCATACCACTCCATAATGAACATATGATCGGTGAAGCGTTTGCCGAAGCCGAGGCTGCCCTCTTCTTCCAAAGTCGGCTTTTTCTTTAAGTCGGCGCTAAACGTGACAGGGATGTTGACCATTGCTGAAGACCTCCGTTTATAAATAGTGATTTTGTATGCTTGAGAAACATCATAAGCGTTCCCGCTTAACTCCGAACTCTAAACTCCCGACCGAAAGACTTCTCCCGTCTTTTCCGGCTCCGCTCTTCCGTCCGTCCTTTCGACGAGCTCCTTCATGAAGCCTTCCGCCCTTTCATCCGGCACGTACACGGTAAAGCGGACGTTTTCCAGAAATTCGATGCTTTCGACCGTGCTTTCCGCGCGGACGAAGCCCTCGATCTGACCGAAGCGGGTGTAGTCCACGCAGAACCCGATCACGGCGCAGGGCGTCATTATCCCCTCGCCCGCCGCGCCGAGCGCGTCGGACGCGGCTTTGGAATACGCCCTTACGAGCCCTCCGGAGCCCAGGAGTATCCCGCCGAAATAGCGGGTGACGACAATGAGCGCGTCCTTTATTCCCCTGCGGATCAGCGTGTCCATGATGGGCATGCCCGCCGTCCCGCCGGGCTCGCCGTCGTCGGAGAACCGCTGTCCTCCGTCCGCAAGCGAATACGCCCAGCAGTTGTGCGTCGCGTCGGGATGAGCCTTTCTCACCTCCGCGAGCCTCGCCATGGCCTCCTCCTCGTTCGCGACGCGGAAGCAGCGGCCTATGAAGCGGGACTTTTTCTCCGTGAACTCGGTCACGGAATCGCGGAGCGCGGTTTTGTAGGGCTTGAGCACTTTTACCTTAATTCCTTGAGCAGGTCGCCCAGACGGTGTATGCCGTCGACGATCCTATCCTCGGGCTCGGCTGAGAAGTTGAGCCTGAACGTGTTGTCGCCGATGCCGGGCTTGGTGTAGAACGGCGCGCCGGGAACGTAGGCGACGAGCTTTTCGGCGACCGCGCGCTTGTAGATCTCGGAAGCGTCCATCCCCTCGGGAAGGGTGACCCAAACGAACAGGCCGCCCTCGGGCATCTCGTACTTCGCCCAGTCGGGGAAGTACTTCCTCATGGCGTCGACCATGATCTTCGCGGACTTCGAGTAGACGGAGTTGATGAACTTTAAGTGATCCTCCATCCTGCCCTGATTTATGAACTCGGCGACAAGCGCCTGGTTGAGGTTCGGGGAGTGGGTGTCGGAGCCCTGCTTGGCGATGACCATCTTCCTTACGAGCTCTTCGTTGCCGCAGCAGCACGCCACGCGCAGACCCGGAGAGATCGTCTTGGAATAGCTGGTCAGAAGTATGACGTTGTCGGAGACGTCGAAGGTCTTGATGAGGGGCATGACCTCGCCGGAGAAGCGGAGCGCCGCGTAGGGATCGTCCTCGACGACGAGCATGTCGTATTCGGCGGCGAGCCTTGCGGTCGTCTTCCTTGCCTCGATGTTCATGACCTTGGAGGTCGGGTTCTGGAAGGTGGGGATGGTGTAGAACATGACGGGGCGGTGCTCTTTGACCATCGCCTCGAGCTCGTCGGCGTGGACGCCGTCCTCATGCATGGGAACGGAAACGATGTTGGCCTGCGCGAGCTTGAATATCTGGATCGCGCCGAGGAAGGTAGGCTCCTCGACGAGTACGGTGGAGCCGGGGTTTATCATGACCTTCGCCAGAAGATCGAGACCCTGCATGGAGCCCGTCATGGTGATGACGTTGTCGATCGAGGCGTTTTTTATGCCCAGAGGCGGGAGCACCTTTTCGAGGTATGCTTTGCGGAGGGGCATATAGCCCTCGGTCGGGCCGTACTGAAGGAGGACGTCGCCCTTTTCGGCGATGAGATCGCGCGCGGTATTCGCCGCCCATTCCTTGGGGAAGCATTCCTTGGCGGGATTGCCGCCGCCGAAGCTGATTATCGCGGGATTGCCGAGAACCTTGAAGAGCTCGCGGATAGCGCTGCCTTTAACGCCCTTGATTCTTTCCGAAAACTGCATGAATGTGTCCTCCGATCTGAATATAATTGTCCGAGAATATTTTACAATTCTTTTCGGCGGATTTCAAATATATTTTAAGATATACAAAATATCCGCATTCGTCCGTCCGGGTACTTGATTGCGGTTAAGAAACGTGATAATATATATTACAGTCTATCGATTGGAGGACCGATCATGAGAACATTCAAAAAACTCGTCGCGATACTCGTCACGGCTTCTTTGCTGTTCGCCTCCGTTCCCGGCGGAGCGAGCCGTGAAGCGGCCGTTTCCCAGCGCGGCACGCACAGGACCGTCGCTCTCGACACCGATCCCACGGACGGTTACAAGGGCGATTACGTCGTTATGTACAACCCGTCGGAGGACGTAGTCAACGGCTTGTCCACCGGCACGCTCGACGGAAAGATCATAACCACTCTGAATCCGAGCGTCATGCCCGACGTTCTGACGTCCGACGTGCCTGTCATGATCGACGTCGACGGCGAGATGACGGAAAGGGCCCGCACGAAATACCCCGACGCGAAGCTTCAGCCCAACGCCGTTAAGACGGACTATCCCGTCGGCAGCACGAGGGAGTTCGCGATCGATTATTACAGCCCCAACTCCTCCGGCGACACCATCGAGTTCAAGGTGCTGTACGTCGGCGAGCACTGCAGGATCTGGACGCCGACCACGACCGGCGATCAGAACAACTATTATCCGCTCGATACGATCGACGCTTCCTTCGCCGAAGCCTCTGCGATCGCGTTCGAGTCGAAGTTCGCTCTTATGCAGTTCTCCTACGGCGATTTCTACGACATAAACGGCGACGGCAAGGTCAACCTCCTGTATTACAATATCGACGACGGCTGGAACGGCTCCGGCGGATACATAGGGGGATATTTCTATTCCGGCGATTTCTACGGCAGCAACAGGCTGCCGATGATCCACATCGACACCTATCCCGGCATCACGAGAGACGGAACGACCGGAGATATAGAAAGAACCTATTCGACGATAGTGCACGAGTTCCAGCACCTGATCAATTTCTCGAACTGCGAGATGGCCGGTTGGCTCAACGAGGTGTGCTCGGCTTCCGCCGAGGAGATCTGCTTCCCCGGAGACGAGCTTATAAGCCGTCTGCGCTACTGGACGATGAACTTTTCCTCGAACTACTATCCCGCCGAGGCCGAATGTTACGGCCAGATGCAGTACGGCGGACCGCTTCCCTATTGGGATAATTCGCTCCATGTTTACTGCCTCGGAATGCTCTTCTCGCAGTATCTTTATACGAGATTCGGCACGACGGCCATATTCAAGCAGCTGATCGACGAGGCGGGAAGCTATACGGGCTATGACGATTACTACAACTACTCCTTCGGCGCGCTCAAGGCAGTTACCGGGCTCGACATGGATACCATCTGGTTCGAGTTCTTCACGAGCATCGTCGCGAACGCGAGGGACGCGGGCTACGGTTTCGTGATGAACGAGGGCTACGATCCCCAGACGCACTCCGGCATCGCCGATCCCTATGAGCTGCTCTGCCCCGTCGTGTTCACCGGAAGCTCCGCTACCGTCTACGGCGGAGGCTTCGTTACCGTGAAGCCCGTCGGCGGAGTGTTCGTTCCGGCCGACGACGCGTCGCCCGACCTTAAGTACGTCGGGATCACGCTCGACCCGCCCGAGCCTCCCGAGCCCTCCACGCCTCCCGAGCCCTCCACGCCGCCCGCTCTGCCCGGCGACGCCGACGGCAACGGTGCGGTAGAGGCGTCCGACGCGCTTCTCATACTGAGATACGCGATGCAGATAATCGACGGGACGGGGCTCGTCCTTGCGAACTGCGATTACGACGGGAACGGCTCGATCGAAGCGACCGACGCGCTGCTGACCTTAAGAAAATCGATGGGGATAATCTGATCCTTAAAACCGAAAGATAATCGGAACGGAGCGAAGGAAACTTTCGCTCCGTTCTTTTTGTCAGGCGCGCACAGCCGTTTTTTTGAGCCACAGCACCGTGTCGCGCACGCTTATACAGATCGACCGCGGCGAATAGCCGAATGCCGCCGCAGCCGCCCTGCGGCTGAACCTGCCGTTTGAATCGAGCACGGCGACGGAATAGGGCGTGAAGAAGAGCGGGCGTTTTTTTCTTATGCTCCTCTTTTCATAAAACGGAGCGATCATCTTCGCAAGGCAGATCGGCAGGAACGAGACGAGCCTTTTCAGCTTGAGCGCAGCCTTCGCCGCGTCGAGTATGTCGCGTACGGACGCGTAATGTCCCGAGAGGATGTAGCCTCGTCCCGCCGCGCCGAACTCCGAGCAGGAGACGATGCCGTCCGCCACGTCGCGAACGTCCACGAAATCGTAGCCGCCCTTCACCGCCAGCGGAAGCTTCCCCGCGAGGAACGAAAGGAGCATGCTCGTCATGCTGCCTTTGCCGACGTCGCCCGGGCCGATCACGCCCGAGGGGAACACGACGCTTGCGGGAAGTCCGCGTTTCGCCGCGTCGAATACAAGCTCCGTCGCGATCGCCTTGCTTTTGGCGTAATCCCCGCGCACGAGCCCCGGCGAGAAAACGGCGTCCTCGGTGATCTCCGTTCCCTTGGGCTTTTCCGGTATCGCATGGACGGAGCTGACGTAGATCAGTCTGCCGACGCCCCTTTTCTCGCAGTGCCTTATCACATTGTCAGTGCCGCCGACGTTTACGCGGTAGATACCGTCGCCCGGATCGGACGCCACGGACACGACGCCCGCGCAGTGTATCACGCAGGCCGAGCCGTTCGCTCCCTCAAAGAACCTTTCGAGCGACGCGTCGTCGCATACGTCGCCGGTAACGGTGCAGACTTCGGGCGGAAGTAACGCCGAAAGCCCGTCGTCCTTCATCACAAGAGCGCGGATGCTCGCCCCCTTTGCGGTCAGCGCCGCGATAACGGCGCGTCCGACGAAGCCCGTCGCTCCCGTTACAAGATACAGATCGTACATATTGCGCCTCCTTTTTTCAAACAAATGTTGATTATCTTTCACAAGTCAAGTATAATCAGACTGCGCCGCCGATACAATCGGCAGTTTTCGGAGAAGCGAAAGATAATCGACACCCGCCCCGATCGTGTCGAAAAAAACCAACAACAATTTTATTATGAGGTGGAAGAGATGAAAAAAACCGACGCGAGAGTGAGATATACCCGGCGCGTGATAACGGAATCGTTCCTTGAGCTTTTGAAGGACAAGCCGGTCAACAGGATCACCGTCAAGGAGGTCTGCGAGGCGGCGGAGCTCAACAGAGCCACGTTTTACGCGCATTACAGCGACTGTTTCGACCTTCTGGAGAGCATCGAGCAGGAGCTGCTTGACGATTTCCGCGGCTCGCTTTCCCTGATAAACGGCTTCGACGTAAGCGCGCTGATATCCGCGATATACGCCATGGTCGAGAAGCACGAGGACGCGTGCCGCGTGCTGATATTCAACGGCGCGAGCCCCTCCGTGCTCGGGCGGATGATCGATCTGGCGCGCGAATCCGGAATAACGGCATGGAAGCGGCAGCTCCGGCACGCCTCCGACGCGGAGCTGGACATGCTCTACACCCACCTGTCGAACGGACTGATGAACACGGTGCTGGACGGATACGACAAGTACAGCCGCGAGGAAGTGATATCGTTCGTCAACCGTATCGTGAAAAGCAGTCTCGAGCTGTTCAGATGATCCCGCCGGATATAAAAAAACAGGCGTTTCCAGTGACCCGCATAAGGAAGCAACCGGGTTTTTTCTAAGGAGAATTACGCAATATTACTAAAACACGGAACAAAGACGCTGAGTCACTGTTCCGTGTTTTTTGTGCAGTTTCTGCGGATATGTCCGCAGGAGCAGCCT
>JAGACA010000002.1 GCA_017614315.1 Clostridia bacterium
GACGGATAAGCCCGTTAAGCTCCCGCTTAAAGGCGTCGCTTCGACTGATTTCGCAGGAAGATTTGACAAGTAGAAAAACAGTAAAAACCGATCTATACCAGTCGGTACTCAATCGAGCCTTTCCGAATCAAAAGTAACCGTTGTTTGCGGACAAAGAATCGGCAAAAGGGCTCCGGCGAGTGCCGGCACCGTGGAGAAGCGGCCGGGCTTGCGTATGAGGAGCTATACCGCAGGAGAGCCATTAATATGATGAATGCGGTAAAGCGGAGGCATAAAGGTGCATTATCGCATGCAGCTCAGAGCTCTTACGAAGCGGTACCATGATCCAAACCCGCGAACGAATAAGGCGATTTGTCATTCTGATGTTCGTGTGATATAATGGATCACCGCGAAACCACTATGAAGGAACACGGAAACAATAAATGGAAGAAATGATCGAAACAAAAAACAAAAGCAATAAAGGCCGCACCATCGTATTCTGCGTTATCCTCGCCCTGCTTGTCGCGGCGATCGCATTATGCGTCGGATTGGCTTACCGCATAATAAAGCACCCCGAAAAGCTTTTCCACAACGCCTCAACCACGCAGATCCCGGATCAGACCGCGGTCGCGCCTGCGTTCGATATCCCCGACCGCACGCCCGCAGTCCCCATACAGACGCCGGATACGACTATCGATCCGACGTCGTCTCCCGACAACACGGAAGAGCCGGATGAAATACTCAATATCCTTCTTGCGGGTATCGACGCGCGTGAAGATGGGAGCACCACCAGCGGCACCACCCCGCATACCGACGTTGTGATGGTGATAGCCATCAATTTCACAAAGGACACCATCGATCTCATCACGCTTCCGCGCGACACGCTGACGACCGCGCCGGGGCATTACGGATACTACAAGCTCAACGGCGTTTTCAATGTCGGACTTGAAGGAAAATTCAAGACCACCGGCGCTGCGGGCGACCTTGCCAGCGGATTCCAACTCACCTGCCGCGCTGCGGAGCAGTGGCTCGGCGGCATATCGATCCAATACTATTACGGATTCGATTTCCAGGCCGTCATCAACTTTGTGGACGCCATAGGCGGGATCGACTACAACGTGGATCAGCCCTTTATTTCTCACAGCGGCGACCGCACCTTCGGAAGGGGGATGCAGCACCTTGACGGCGACGCGGTACTGGGATATCTTCGTATCCGTCAACGCGCCGACGGGCTTGACAGCTCGCGTACCGCAAGACAGCGCAAAATGCTGATCGCCATATTCAAAAAGCTGAAAAACGAGAGCAAGCTGTCGCAGCTTCCCGCAATGATCGCCGCGGCAAACAGCGGCATCTATACCAACACTTCGCTCGCGCAGACTACCGCGATCGTGAACTTCGCCCAGCATATCGACCCGGATGAGATCAGGACAAGGGCGATGTACGGCGAGATAGGCGACATCGAGTATGATTGGAGATACGTATATGTTGATCAGCAGAACCGTATCGACCTTATAAAGGAGGTCTACGGCATCGACGCGGAGCCGGTCGGCATGTGTACAAGGCAGTTCGAACGCTGGCTGCATAAGATCGGACTGGTGACGGAAAAGCGGCTCCATCAGATCGAAAAGGTGCTGAAAAGAGTCCAGGAAAAGAAGGACGCGGGCTATACCTTCTCGGACGCACAGATCGCGATGTACACTGCATGCTACAATGATTACCTGAACCTGTACGAAGCATATCAAGCGTACTCGAAGGAGCTTACAGACTTCTATGCTGTGAACGCCTGGCGTGAGAAGAAAAACAGCTGGACGAGCGAGCAGACGCAGCTCGACAGCGTGATGTCCGAGAAGGAAAAAGAGTACCGCGAAAAGCTCATCGAGCTGTCGGACGCTGCCAAGAAGTCGCTTACGAGCCTTGCGTCTTCGATCGGTTATTACAATATCTCGTGGACGATCAACGGCAACTGGTACGACGACACGGATATCAATGAGGTCCACGTCAGGTTCGGATAGCCGACTGCAGCCGAAATAATACCGAAACATTGCTCCCGGGGATCGCCCCCGGGAGTTTTTTAGTCGTTTTTCAGTAAATAATGTCGTCCCGGCGAGCATAGATTGAGTATCGAATAAAGCGCGGAGGAACCGGAATGCTCGAAGCGATACTCCTTCTTTTGAAAAACCTGTTCGCATTTACGGGACTTGTCGGCAGACAGCTGCCGGGATCGCTCCCGAAGGAAGATGAGGAACGGCTGGTCGGTCTGCTCCTCAAGGGCGACGAGAACGCGCGCGGCGAGCTGATCGAACACAACCTAAGGCTCGTCGCGCATATCGCCAAGAAATACAGAGCTCCGGGACGCGAGTTAGACGACCTCATCTCGATCGGCTCGGTCGGGCTCATAAAGGCGGTCAATACCTATTCTCCGGGCAGGGGAAGGAGCCTCGCCGCGTATATAGGCCGCTGCGTCGAGAACGAGATACTTATGTACGTAAGATCCGAAAGAAAGCGCAGGGGAGAGGTAAGCCTTGACGAGCCGATAGGCACGGACAGGGACGGAAACGAGATCACGGTCGGGGACGTGCTGGGATCCGACGGCGAGAGCGTGACGGAGACCGCGGAAAGGACCCTGCGTGCACAGCGGGTGCGCGACGCAGTGGACGCCTGCCTTAAGGGCAGGGAACGCTCCGTGATCATCTTAAGGTTCGGCCTTGACGGAGGAGAGCCGCTGAAGCAGAGGGAGGTCGCTGCGCTTTTGAGGATATCGCGTTCCTACGTTTCGAGGATCGAGACGAATGCGCTTCGTCAGCTCGAAAGGGAGCTCAAAGGCATGAAAGAATAAAGCGGGACGGATCGTCCCGCTTCATCGATAACGGAGGTTTACTCCTGCTCCGCTTTTTTCTTCCGGTCAAGCGCGTTGAAGAACTTGAACGAAATGGGATATACGGCTACGCCGATGAAGGTCATGAGGAAATACCTCGGAGCGTTCATGATGGGCGAGTCGTAGATCAGCTTGAAGAGCGGCTTCAGCCCCATCCTCAGGCCTATTATGATACCCAAACCGAGCACGACCTTGATTATCTGCACCCACCATACGGCCTTCGTCTCGAAATTGATAAAGCGCCTTTCGATAATACTGCCGCAGAACACGCCGAAAGAAAGGCCGAATACCATCGCGGCGGTGCCGAAGTTGTCGTCGCGGAGCTCGGACTTGTCGGTGACCATTATGACTATGAGGAACGCAAGCGCCAAAGCCGACGCGACGCCCATTATGACAGAGGGAAACTTGGGATCGTCGCCGAATTTCCTGAAAAGGATATCGGCAAGCGCTATCGCGAACACGCCCGCGGCGATCGCGACTATGACGTCGAAGAAGGTGTGCACGCCGAGATACATGCGCGAGAAGCCGATCACGACTATCAGCACTGCGGCGACTATGTACGCCCATTTCTTTTTGATCTCATGGGCGATGCCGCCGTAGGCCATCACCGCCGACTGCGTATGACCGGAGGGGAACGACCAGCCTGTCGCGCCAGCGCGGGCGGACTCTACGATCTCGAAATCGGGATCGAGCACCCAGGGACGGGGGATCATGAAAATGCACTTGAGCCCCTGATTGATAAGCGTTCCGGTAAGGAACATGAACAGGAACTTATATCCCGAACGCTTGCTGAAGCAGTAGAGTATCACAACGGCGAGGACGATCGTTATCGTCTCCTGCCCGAGGAGCGTCACACCGCTCATGACCGTGTTCATGAACGGAGTGCGGACGCCCGCGATGCTCCGGAGCATTTCCATCAGCCAATCAAAAAAAGAACTATCGGTCAAAGCCATTATTCGATCCCTCCGATCGGATTTGATAGATAAATAATACCATACGGCGCTATGTCGGTCAAGCGCGCGTTTTTTTTGACAAAACTATTGAAAAAAGAGCCGATTTGCTGTATATTATAGATAACCAAAACAGGAGGTATTTTGTAATGGGCAAATTTGTCATCAAAAAGACCAATAAGGGCATTAAATTCAACCTTAAGGCGACGAATGGCGAGATCATCGCCACTTCCGAGGTATATGAGGCCGAGGCTTCCTGCCGCAAGGGCATCGCAAGCGTTATCAAAAATGCTCCCATCGCGGGCGTTGAGGATCAGACCGTCGAGGGCTATAAGGCTCTCAAGCATCCCAAGTTCGAGGTCTACACCGACAAGACGGGCGAGTTCCGCTTCCGCTTAAAGGCCAGGAACGGCCAGATCATCGCCGTATCCGAGGGCTATAAGAAAATGGTCAGCTGCATGAACGGCATCGAGTCTGTAAGGAAGAACGCCGCCGATTCGCCCATCGTAATGGCCGAATAACGTCAATGATCGATACCGGCAGCCGAGAAACGGCGGCCGGTTTTTCTTTTACTGCCTACATCGAAGATTTATTTCCGAATAGTTATTGACATATGTCAATAACTGTTTTATAATTATGACGAAAGGGGAGTGAACGCTATGCCGAGGCCAATAAGATGCAGAAAGATAGGCTGCCTGCCCGTCTACCGGAGCTTTTCGCCCGACGACGCCGAGGCCGATGAAACGGTATCCGTCACCTTAGACGAATTCGAGACGATGCGCCTTATCGACGGAGAGGGGCTGACGCAGGCGGAGTGCGCAGAGCGCATGAACGTTTCGCGCACGACGGTCACCGCCGTCTATGAAAGCGCGAGGCGCACGATCGCCGATGCGCTCATAAACGGGAAGCGCCTTATCGTCACAGGCGGCTGCTGTTCGTACGCGCTCCCCGACGAACCGGAAAATCTTAATAATAAAGGAGAAAATACAATGAGGATCGCTGTAACATTTGAAAACGGTGAGGTTTTTCAGCATTTCGGACACACTGAAAGCTTCAAGATCTATGACGTTGAGGACGGAAAGATAGTGAACGAGCAGATCGTTCCGACCGACGGTACCGGACACGGCGCGCTTGCGGGCTTTTTGAAGGCCTCGAAGGTCGACGCGCTGATCTGCGGCGGCATAGGCATGGGCGCGAGGCTCGCTCTCGACGAGGCGGAGATCGCGATCTACGGCGGAGTGACAGGCCCCGCGGACGAGGCCGCAAAGGCGCTTGCGGAGAACAGGCTTGCGTTCGATCCGAACGTCAAGTGCGATCACCGCGAGCATCATCACGGCGACTGCCACGGCGAGCATCATCACGGCGGCTGCGGACATGAGCACTGCGCCGAGCATAAGTGCGGGAACAACTGATACGGATGAGCACATGACTGCCGCAGAACCGTCTGCGGCAGTTTTTGATTGCATAACGACATGTTCCCTCCAAGGCATACCGCCGCCGATTACGAGACCGCCATGCGCGCGTTTCACGCTGGCGCGACCCACGCCACGCATCTCTTCAACGCAATGCCCTCGCTCCATCACAGGGAACCCGGTGTGATAGCGGCGGCGTGCGACGCGGGAGCGGCGGTTACGGCGGCGACATACGCCCCCGCGAAGGCGATTGGCATGGAGAATAAGATCGGTTCGATAGAAAAAGGTTTCCCCGCAGACTTTGTTCTTCTCGATGAAGCCCTGAACGTCATTGACGTGTTCGCTGACGGAAAAAGCGTAAGATGATGCCAAAAACAATAAGCGCGTGACCATCACCGTCACGCGTTTTTATTATTCAGAATGCAAGATATACGCACTCGTCCGCGAACTCGGGGAACCGTTTTTCAAGCGCATCCCGGTCGACGACGCGGAAGCCCGATTGCTCGAATTTCGGAGTAGTGACGCATGAAACGAAAGTGTATCCGTCGGGAGAAATATTCTCCGCGGCGAATACCGTTCCCGCCGGGATCGCGACCATCGCCGCTTCGCCGAGCTCCGCTCTCATGCCGAGAAGGAACACCTTCTTCTCGTCCTTATCGAGCGCGGTAATCTTCATGCCGCAGCCCTCGTGATAATACCATATCTCGTCGCAGTCGATCTCGTGAAGACGCGATACCCCGCCTTTTCCCAAAAGGAAATAAATGCTTCCCGATATGGGTCTTTCGCCGACGGAATATGGCGCGGTATAAGCCTCGGAGAAATACCCGCCCTCCGGGTGTCTGCCGAGCTTATAGATTCTTTTAAGTTCTTCTTCTCTTGAAACAGAGCTTTTCATGTTATCCGGATTATTTTTCGGCTGCCGCTCTGATCTCGTCCTCATGCCGCAGGAATACCTCGACGAGCTTCGGATCGAAATGCGAACCGGCTTCGCTCCTGATTATTTCGACCGCCTCGTCGATGGGGATCTCGGCTTTATAACAGCGCTTCGAAATGAGAGCGTCAAACACGTCCGAAATGGCCATTATCCTTGCGGAAAGGGGTATTTCGTCGCCCTTCATGCCTTTGGGATAGCCGGTGCCGTCCCATCTCTCGTGATGGTAGGTGGCGATATCGCAGGCGAATATCAGATATTCCTCGTCCGTAACGCCGTTCAAAACCTGCCGCACGACGGAGCCGCCGACCGAGGCGTGCACCTTCATATGTTCGAATTCCTCGGGCGTCAGCCTTCCGGGCTTTTTAAGCAGGCTGTCCGAGACGACTATCTTGCCTATGTCGTGAAGCGGCGCGAGCCTGCACATGAGCATAATGAATTCGTCGTCCAGCATATCCGCGTAAACGCCGTCCTTCTTTGCGTTTTCGGAAATGATCCGGACATAATCGACGGTGCGGGCGATATGCTCGCCTGTCTCGATATCGCGGTTCTCGATCAGGTTCGCAAGACCGGAGATTATGTTTGCCTGCATATCGGAGATAGTCTTCTGGTTCTCGACGAGCTCCGCCTGTATGTCCTGCTGAACGAGGTCGTTGTAATAGATGTAGCAGAGGCTCGCACTGATCGCGATGGCGATATATGTGACGTTCAGCTTGAAGAAAGTCATGGGCAGTATTCCGGCAAGCAGTATGACGACGACCATGCCGATCGTCCAGAAATCCCTGTGTTTGAACTTCTTCCCCACGGAGATCATGCCGACGATGAGGAACACGAGGCTCAATACGTAAAACGCTTCGTAGATGATGAAGAACTCGCCGCGGTGATAGCCGGCGGCATCAAAATAAAACACCAGGCCGAACGGCGCGGCGGCGGCTTCGACTATGAGGTTTATCAGGAAATAACCTATCGCGATCTTGCCGCAGTGATGTAAGCCCAGCGCGCCGGAGAAGAACACTCCGAGCAGAGGGGCGAGGGAGAACTGCACCACGGCGATGATCGTAAGGAAAAGGGAGAGCGAGGGATCGTAGTATCCGCCGTGTATCGCGAACTCCGCTCCCGCGCAAAGCATTATGGAGACGAAAGTGATGATGTACCAGGCCTTCTGGACGCGCTTGAATCCGGAATAGCCGACGACGTGCAGCGTCATCGCGGTCATCAAAAGTTCCGTTATCAATATAAGGCATGAATAGAAATTCATATCGCACCTTCCGAACATTATAAATATATCACAAAAAAATCGGAAAAACAATAGAGCAATTATATTTTGCCTGTGAAAGGCGAATTCGGAGTTCAAGTATCAGAGCGACGGCAAAAAATATCGGGTACCGGATGGTACCCGATATTTTTGGTCGGAGCGGCGAGATTTGAACTCGCGACCTCCTGGTCCCGAACCAGGCGCGCTACCGAACTGCGCTACACCCCGGAAAGCCAAACCTTATCGGCTCGATGAGCCGACGCAGGGATTCGTTTTTCGCACTTCGGATCTCGAAGCCGGCTCGACCGCCGTCTTCTCGTCCTGTGCAGAAAAACCCGGCCTCGCAAAAAACGCAGCACTGCTGCCTTTTTCGCGGGCTTCGAATCCCTTGGGATTAAGCCAAACCTTATCGGCTCGATGAGCCGATAAGGTTTGGAGCCAATGCAGGGATTCGAACCCTGGACCTGCGCATTACGAATGCGCTGCTCTACCAGCTGAGCTACATTGGCTTGCACGGTTATGTATTATAACAGATAAGATCGCGGTTGTCACGAACTTTTTTTCAAAAAAACGCCCAAACCGAAATATATTTTTATTCATGCTCACGCTTCCACTTTTTGATCAGCTCGAGCCTTTCCTTGAACCTGACTTCGAGCCCCTGTTCGGTAGGGACGTAATACTCCTTGCCGACGAGCGAATCGGGCAGGCACTGCATGGCCGTCAGCTTATCCTCGTAATCGTGCGCGTACTGATATCCCTTGCCGTAGCCCTCGTCGCGCATAAGCTTCGTAACGCCGTTCCTTATATTCAGCGGCACCGGCTCCGAAAGCTGCGTCAGCGCGTCCTCGCGCGCGCTCAGATACGCCGTCTCCATCGAGTTCGACTTGGGGGCGAGGGAGAGATATACGACCGCCTGCGTCAGGTGCACGCTGCATTCGGGCATGCCGATCAGATGGCACGCCTGGAACGCAGCGACGGCAAGCTCCAACGCCCGAGGGTCGGCAAGGCCGACGTCCTCGCTGGCGAAGCGCGTCACGCGGCGCGCGATATAAATGGGATCCTCGCCCGCTTCCAGCATCCTCGCGAGCCAATAGATCGCCGCGTCGGGGTCGGAGTTGCGCATGGATTTATGCAGTGCGGAGATCAGATCGTAATGCTCGTCGCCGTTCTTGTCGTAAAGCAGGGATTTCTTCGACGTGCACTGCTCGACCGTTTCGACGGTGACGAATGTCGTATCGCCTCTGACGTCGCCGTTCAGCACCGCCATCTCGAGAGTCGATAGCGCGGTGCGCGCGTCGCCGTTCGCGAACACGGCGATCATCTTGATCACCTCGTCGGATATGGAAAGCTTCTGCCTGCCGAAGCCCTTGGGGCTCGTGACGGCTCTTGTCAGGAGCGAAGTAATGTCCTCCTCGGTCAGGGCTTTCAGAACGAATACCTTGCACCTTGAAAGGAGCGCGCTGTTTACCTCAAACGACGGGTTCTCGGTCGTTGCGCCGATCAGTATTATGCTGCCCTTTTCGACGAAGGGCAGGAAAGCGTCCTGCTGAGCCTTGTTGAACCTGTGGATCTCGTCGACGAAGACGATCGTCTTTTCTCCGAAACGGCGGTTTTTCTCGGCCTCCTGCATGACGGCGCGTATCTCCTTTATGCCGCTCGTTACGGCGGAGAATACGATGAAGCTCGCCTTCGTCTGGTTGGCAATAACGTTTGCAAGGGTCGTCTTCCCCACGCCGGGAGGCCCCCAGAATATCATCGAAGAGACCGCGTCGTGTTCGATCATACGGCGCAGTACGCGGCCCTCGCCCAGAAGCTGTTTCTGTCCGACGATCTCGTCGAGCGTTTCGGGCCTCATCCTCGCGGGGAGCGGCTGTGACAGGTTTTCATCGTTAAAAGCAATCTGTTCGTTCATTCGCGGACTCTCCTTGTAACCATATTATTATACACCATTTTTATCGGAATTGCATCAGTTGTTTTTTTATCATTCCGTTTGACACAGGGGCTTCAAAGTGATAAAATATAATGATAAAAAAGTTTGAGGAGACGCGGATGGATCTTATCAAAAAACTCAACGGGATACTTGCGATACTGCTCGTTCTCGCGTCGGCGGCGGCCGTAGGCTGCGCGCCAGCGAAGCAGGCGGCTAAGCTTTCCGCGCCCGAGTTTGATCCGGCCGCGTTCGAGCCCTCGATCCTATCCGCCGCTCCGACCGCGTCCGGGAACGGCCGCCTTGCGATCGCTGCTTTCGGAAATGATCCTGAACCTACGGCGGCGACCGTGCCCGATCCCACAGAGGAGCCCACGCCCGAGCCCACCGAAGAGCCGACGCCCACGCCCGAAGGCTATCTCACCGACGAGGAGAGGCTCATGCTCGTGAATATGGAGAACACGCTCGACGACGATTACGTCCCGCACGATCTCGTCAGGGCGGTCACATACCTCGGGAACGTCTGCAAACACAGGTATTACAACACCATGATACAGATCGAGGTCGCGGATCAGCTCAAAAAGATGTTCGAGGCCGCCAAAAAAGAGGGCGTCAGGGCGAAGTACCTGCTCGTCAGCGCTTACAGGACGCAGGAGATGCAGGGCAATATGTGGAGAAGAAGGATCGCTTCAAATCCGCATTACGGCGACGATCCTTATAATAAACCCGTCGGCACGATGCCGTATAACGCCAGCGAACACTGCGCGGGGCTCGCAGTAGACGTGACGAGCGAAAGCTTCGAAGCCGCGACCATACTCTACGGCAGGACAAAGGAAGCCGCATGGATGCGGGAAAACGCACACCGCTTCGGTTTCATATTGAGGTACCAGAAGGAGAAGGAGCACTTGACCGGCGTTCATTACGAGCCCTGGCATTTCCGTTACGTCGGCGTCGAGGCCGCGACGGAGATATACGAAGCCGGCCTTTGCCTTGAGGAATATCTCGGCAGGTTCCCATCATACATGCTCGATAACATCGACGACGTGCTGCCGGACGACGATATCCCGACCGCGATCTGCCTTCCCGCGAAGAAGTACGGCGAAGATCCGGTATTATGATCTTTCAAAGACTGAAAAAAGCATTTGCGTTGATAATGGCGCTGGCGGCGCTCATACCGCTCGCGTCATCTTGTTATCTGCACGACGGCGCGGATCCCGAAAAGACGCAGACCGCGGAAGCCGCGGCTTCAATCTCGCCCGCGCCGACCGCTGCTCCGACGCCGACCGCTGCTCCGACGCCGACCGCTGAGCCGACGGCCACCCCCGAGCCCACGGCGACGCCGACGCCCGAGCCTATCAAGGCGACGCTCATGTTCGTCGGCGATCTGATGTGCCTCGCCAGCCAGCAGTATATGGCGCAGAAGCAGGCGCAGGACGGAGCGAAGTACGATTTCAGCCCGTCCTTCGAATACGTAAAGCCCATACTCGAGCATGCGGACTGCGCGTTCGGCAATCTCGAGACGACGCTCTCGTCTTCGTGGCCTTACTCCACCGCGCTCCAACGTACCGACGACAACAAACCCAACTGCAACGGGCCGAAGGAATATCTTGACGCCGTGAAATATGCTGGCTTTGACGTGCTCGCGCTTGCGAACAATCATTGCTGCGACGCGGGTCAGAAGGGGATACTCGAGACCCTCGACGCGGTCGACGAATACGGCTTCATGTCAACGGGCGTTTTCCGCACGGCGGAGGACAAGCGCTATATCATCGTCGACGTCAAGGGCATCAAGGTCGCGGTGCTCTCATACGCGGAGTCCTATAACGGCAAGAACGGCTGCGTTTACGGCAAGACGTACATGATAAACACCTTCTCCGAGGAAAGGGTCAGGAAGGACGTTTCGGACGCGAGGGAGGAAGGCGCCGAGCTCGTCATCGCCTACGCCCATTGGGGATACGAGCATCTCAATGCTCCGCCTCAGCACGTGCGCGATCACGCCGTGATATACGCGAACGCCGGCGTGGATATAATCTGCGGCTCGCATTCGCATTCCGTACAGCCGACCGTGTGGATCACTGCGGACGACGGCAGAAAGGTGCTTTGCATGTACTCGATGGGCAACTTCGTATCGAGCATGAGCCGCGACACGGCGAAGGACACATTCATCGTCGAGGTCTGGATCGAAAAGGAGTACGGCGGGGAAGTCAGGATCACGAAGGAGATCTATCATACCTGCCGCGTGTTCGGCGAACTGAACGGAAAATACTTCGTCGTCGTCCCGACGGACAATAACGCGCTGACGAATATTAAGAACGCGCTCGCCGCGGCTGACGAGAGGATACGAAAGATAATCTTCGCCGAACGGGGCGAATAAAATGCATATATATCTTCCGTAAAGGTTGAAATCACGATCCGCATGCTGTATAATATGCTTCGTCGGATTTTACGGAGCGGTATCGAAGCGGTCATAACGGCCCTGACTCGAAAACGTTCAAGCCGATTGGAGCGCTCCGCTCAAAAAATCCTTTTGTTTATTGGGTTTTTTGAGGCTTGAAAACAGAATATCAGCGTTTGTTCTCTCCTCCAATTCTCTCCTTTTTCCGGAGGCTTGGAGAGGCAAAAATACCGTGGAGCGGTATCGAAGTGGTCATAACGGTCCTGACTCGAAAACGTTCAAGCCAATTGGAACGCTCCGCTCAAAAAGTCCTTATGTTTATTAGGCTTTTTGAGGCTTGAAAACAGAATATCAGCGTTTGTTCTCTCCTCCAATTCTCTCCTTTTTCCGGAGGCTTGGAGAGGCAAAAATACCGTGGAGCGGTATCGAAGTGGTCATAACGGTCCTGACTCGAAATCAGGTGTAGGGCAACCTACCGTGGGTTCGAATCCCACCCGCTCCGCCA
>JAGACA010000003.1 GCA_017614315.1 Clostridia bacterium
AAGAATGATCTCGGCGAGATAGTACCATCCGCGGAGGTTTATAGTCAACAGGCTTTGCCTATTCGGTGCAGTAACGGGTCTATTCGGTCAGTTTTTGCAGGCCGATGTGCAAAAACATTGATTTTTGCCGGTCTTTGATATATAATAGAAATGATATACCGATGCTCCGATGACGGGGAAAGGAGGGATGATGGTGATCGAAGCCGTCTATTTGCTTTGCGCGGCTTGCGCCGCGTGGTTCATCGCGC
Source organism: Clostridia bacterium (assembly GCA_017614315.1). GTDB lineage: Bacteria > Bacillota > Clostridia > Christensenellales > CAG-138 > UBA3857. The sequence goes on from JAGACA010000003.1 coordinate 249, forward strand.
TGTGCTTTATAAGGGAAAAGCTCGCGGCCGCTCTCATCCGTTCCGCGGTTACGGGGCTCCTTTGCGGAGCAGCCGCATACTTGCTCCCCCTTATAGGCGGAAGCAGGTTGGAGATCCCCGCCGCGGCGCTGCTCTTCGTATTGTCGGCGCTTTTGCTTCTTGTCAAGGAAAAGGAGTATAAGGGCAACGCCGCCATCGCGCTGCTCATCGCGTTCTCCGGGTTCTTTGCGCTCATCATCCCGCTCCGCGCTTACATTTACATCGGGATGTCCGCCGTCTGGATGGGCGCGGTGATGATGGTGTTCTTCATTGCGGTCACGCTCTGGCTCCGCCCGAGATTCCCCGGAAGCGACTGGCGCAGCGCGTATTCCGAAAAGGACGCGGAACGCGTACGCCTGCAGAGGATACTGATGTACGTCGTGCCCTTTGCCATGTGCGCGGCGCTGGCTTTAGCCGCGCTGCTTCCCAAAGCCGGTCCGCCTCTTGCGTTTTTTGCCTTGAGCGTGGTTTCTGCCGTACTGTTCTGGTTCGGGATATGGCTTATGATACTGATCCCCGCCTACCGCAGGGAACGCTCCGCCATACTTGAGGAGAAGCAGTACCGCGAGGATATGGGAAGCTTCATGAACGTCATCCGCTCGCAGAGGCACGATTACAATTTCCACGTACAGACGATCTCCGGGCTCATACGTCAGGGCAAATACGACGAGTGCCTGAAATACGTCAACGCGCTCGAAGAGGATTCCGCGGTGATGAATACCATGCTGCCGGTGAAGGATCCCGCGATAGCGGCGCTGATATATAATTTCCGCATTATGGCCGTGCGCGAGGGCATAGCGCTTCACTGCGATATCCAATACGATCTTTCACAGATCGCCACGAACGTTTACGAGACGAACAAGATAATCTCGAACCTCCTCCAGAACGCCATAGACGAGGTCTCGACGCACGAGGACAAATCCTACGGCATTCACCTGACGATCATTAAGCGCGGCGAATACTGCGTGATAAGGGTATCGAACAAGCTCAAAAGGGAGCCCGACGCAAACGAATTGGGCGAGGTGTTCAAGCAGGGTTATACCACTAAGAAGGGGCATGACGGCGTGGGGCTTTCGAGCCTCAAAACGCTCGTCTCCCGTTACAACGGCACGGTCTACAATCAGCTTGAAGGTGACGTGATAAGCTTCATCGCCCGCGTGCCCATCAACTACGCTAAATCAGGTACAATAGAATGAACGAGCAAAGAAAGATAAACGTATTGATAGTCGACGACGATCCCGTAGCCGCGGAGGCTGCGAGGAGCGGCGTCGCGCTGTTTGTCGACGAAAAGCGGATAATGACCGCGTCGAATTCCGTTGAGATGATGCGGATACTGACGACCACTCCCATCGATCTCGCCTTCCTCGATATGGAGATGCCCGATACGGAAGGCTTCACCGTCGCCGATTATCTCGTCAAGGTACAGCCCAAGGCGAAATACGTGTTCCTCACCGGGCATACCGAGCTCGGCGCGAAGAGCTACGAATACGAGCCGATGGATTTCCTCGTAAAGCCCGTCAGCGTTATTCGCCTGCAGAAGACCTTCGAGCGTTTCGACAGATCGAGGAGCGGTTCTTCATCTCACGGAAAGATAGCCGTTGAGACCAGCATGGGCTTCGTTCTCGTCGATCCGGACGAAATACTCTACATCTCAAGGGATTCGAGAAAGGCGGTAATTCACATAAATAAGCATGAGTATGTGGTGAACAACGCGCTCTCGGAGCTCGAGCTCATGTTCGAGGATCACGATATCATCCGCTGCCACCAGTCGTTCCTCGTGTCGCTCAAGCACGTTGCAAGGGTGGAGAAGTCCGGCCTCGGAAGGACCTTCCAGGCGGTGCTCGACGATGGAGAAGAGGTGCCTGTCAGCCGCGAAAAGTACCCGGTATTGAAGGAGCTTATAGCAAGAAAAGGAACGCAGTTCATATAATATGTGACAAAAGCGACCAACGGGAGCCGCGCGGGTCAGTGCGTCCGCGCCGCGATAGGCGCGGAACCACGATCATCTAAGAAGCTTAGGACGCTCCTGCGAGACATATCCCCGAAACTGACAGACTCAGATAATTTGGTGATCGAAGCAGTATTGCGTATGTATCGAGAATAATACGATATCGGATCTGACCAAGCGAGAATGCCGTAGCAATTCAATCATAAATGACCAAATAAGCGCGATTTCGACCCGATCGGACGATCGGGGGACCGAATCGCCCCGTATATGACCGATGACGCAAAAGCCCTTTATTTACGGGCTTTTTTGTGTTAGTATACAGACAACGAAAGAGAACGGGCGATCCCGATCGTCCATTAAACCGTAAACGGAGGATCGAATATGGAAGCGATAACACGACCGACCCGAAAGGAAAAGACAGTCGACCGCGCAAGCTGGAGACAGTTCGGTCTTTTCTTCAAAAGGGCAAAGCTGAGCTGGGTGTGGATCATCATCGCCCTTGCCGTCACCATTGCCTACTACCTCGTGGTCGCCAAGCTGCCCGGCTCCACCGCCGGCGTGCTGAAGGGCGATTTCTCGACCAAGGCGCTTATGAGCGCTCTCATCAACTACGCCTGCTTCATAGTGCTGAGGGTACTCGTCGAATCCACCCTCCTCATCGCGAGCTCCGTATCCACAAGATCCGTCAGGAACTCCGTGTGGAAGCGCATGATGGGTATCGAGACCCGCTACTATGACAAGAACAGCGCGGGAAGCTTACTCAGCGCCGTAACCTGCGACTCGGAGGTCGCCGTCGGATCCCTCGTCAATATGATCGTTACGATCCCCGGCCTCATCGTGTACCTGTACAGCGCGATCAAGGAGATCGGCTCCTACAGCCCCAAGCTGATCGCGGTAGTGCTCATAATGATCCCCGTCTACGTAGTCTACGCGATACTGATGGGCAAATGGCAGTACAAGGTCGGGCACCGCATCCAGACGAAGATCGGCGGACTCACCGGTTTCCTCTCGGAGCGCATAAGGAACCTCACTCTCATCAAGTCGTTCGTTACCGAAGCAAAGGAGGACGAAAACGGAAAGAACGCGGCGAAGGAGCTCTGCAAGGCCAACGTCGAAAACTCCTATCTGAACGGCGTAATGACCGCCTACTCCTTCATCACCGAGGCCGCAGGCATAGTGCTCGCAGTCATCTGGGGCTGCATGCTGCTGAGGAAGGGCGAGATCCAGAGGGACCAGTGGCTCGCGTTCTTCCTGTTCGTTCCCACCATCAATCTGGTGCTCCGCCAGCTCACGAGCATCTGGTCGAACCTCAAGGACGTTCAGGGCCGCGCGGCAAGGTTGGGCGAGCTCATGGACGCTCCGCAGGAGGCGATGAACGAGGCTGCCGGCGTTCTCGCCCGCTCCGGCGATATCGAAGTCAAAAACGTAAGCTTCTCCTATACCGAAGACACTCCTATACTCAAAAACATAAGCTTCACGATTCCCGAGGGCAGGACCACCGCGATAGTCGGCCCCTCCGGCTCAGGCAAAACGACAGTGCTCCGCCTGCTTGAAAAGCTCTATTCTCCCAATGAGGGCGAGATAACGATAGGCGGCGAAAACCTCGAGAACATCAACCTGAAGGCATGGCGCGACCGCATGAGTTACGTCAATCAGGACGCCGAGCTCTTCAGCGGCACCATAAGAGAGGCGCTGACCTACGGCATAGACGTCGAGATCACGGACGATATGCTCGAGGCGGCAGCCAGGCTTGCCGACATCTACGATTTCATAATGGATAAGCCCGAGGGCTTCGACGCGGAGCTCGCCTTCTGGGGCAGCGCGATGAGCGGCGGTCAGCGTCAGCGTATGGTCATCGCAAGAGAGCTTCTTAAGAACGCGGACATACTCCTTCTCGACGAGCCCACGAGCGCATTGGACGCGGAGACCGCGGTCCAGATCAGCGAGACCTTCTTCAAGGGCTTCGAGGGGAAGACGATAATAACCATCACCCACGAACTCAATTTCATAGCGCACGCCGACAATATCATAGTGCTCAAGCAGGGTGAGATCGAAGCAATAGGCACTCATGATGAGCTTATGGAAACAAGTCCCACCTACCGTGCACTTGTAGAGGAGCAGTCTTACCAGGAGGTGTTCGTACAATGAAAAACGAAAAGAAAGCCTACAGCAGGGAAAAAGTCAGCTTCAAGGATTACCTCTTCGCAATGGCCGGCATAAAGCTGCCGTGGATATTCCTGGCGCTCGCTCTGGCCGCAACGATCGCAAGCACCTTCGCAACGATGAACATAGCGACTTTCAACGGCGCTGTCGTTGACGAGATGGGCAACGTGCCCACCGAAAAGATCGTGAGCTACGCAGGCAGCTACATCCTCATCGCAGCAGCTTCTGCCGCAACGCTCGTGCTTGCCGCCATCGCTTCCGAAAAGATAAACCTCGGGCTCCGCTCGAGGCTCTGGAAGAAGATCATCTACACCCGCCAGTCCTGCTACGACATGGACGGCGGCGAATCCCTCGTCAGCCGTGTCACCACCGACTGCGATTTCGCCTCGAAGCTCCTCGCCACGATCATCAGCATGGTCGGCATAGCGATCGGCATGGGCATCTACATATCGAGGATGCTCAAGCTCAGCAAAGAGATCTCGATCGCCATGCTGATCCTCATCCCGGTGAGCGTACTTGTCGGCTGGCTCTACGCCAAGCTAAAGTTCGTCATCGCGCAGAAGACGCAGGCCATGCTCGCCCGCACCACGGCGTACCTCGTCGAGCGCACCAAGAGCCTCACCCTCATCAAGACCGCCAACGCGCAGGGCGAGGAGATCGAGAACGGCCGCGAGAACTTCGACGAGCAGTACAAGATGCAGCTCAAGACCGGCTTCATGAACGTGTTCTACACCGCTCTGCAGACCATCTACACCGTACTTTCGATGCTGATCCCCTTCTTTATCGGCGCGAAGCTCGTCGCCGACGGAGTGCTCAAGACCGGTCACATCGTGGCCTTCTACACGATAGCCGCCGCGGTCGGAACCGCCGCCACCAACCTCATAAACAGCGTCGGAACCATCCGCCAGGCCAACGGCGCTCTCTCCCGAGTGCTCACCGCGCTGAAGCTCCCCGATGAGGAGAACGCGGGCGGCAGGACGATGGACGATCCCGATCAGGACGTCGTCATCGACCATATCGACTTCTCCTACGGCGAAAAGCCTATCCTCAAGGACGTTAGCTGTCTGATACCGAAGAATAAGATCACCGCGATCGTCGGCTCGAACGGCTCAGGTAAATCCACGCTATTCAAGCTGCTCGACAGGCTTTACGATCCCACCGAGGGTACGATGAGTTTCGGCAGTGTGAACGCAAACGACTACGATATCCACGAATGGCGCAAGGCATTCTGCCTTGTAGCGCAGGGCAGCCCCCTCATGGAGGGCACGCTCCGAGAGAACATCTGCTACGGATGCGAGAGACAGATAACGAACGACGAGCTCATAAAGGTAGCCGAAAAGTCCCGCGCCTACGATTTCATCGAAAAGCTCCCCGACGGTTTCGATACCAGGGTCGCTCCGGGCGGCACTAACTTCTCCGGCGGTCAGCGCCAGCTCATAGCCATAGCGAGGGCGATGATGAACAACCCCGACTATCTGCTGCTTGACGAAGCGACCAGCAACCTCGACTCCAAGAACGAGCGCGCCGTAATGGACGCCCTCGAGGAGCTCATGGCGGGCCGCACGACGGTGATAATCGCGCACTCCCTCTCCACAATAAGGAAGGCCGACCACGTTATAGTTATCAGGGACGGCGTCGTCGAATCCAGCGGCACCCCCGCAAGCATACTGAACCGCGCAGGCAACTACCTCGAAAAGGTCATGAGCCGCAAGGCAAACACACAGGAGGCATAACATGTTCGATACCGCGATAATCGGCACCGGCCCCGCAGGGCTCTCCGCAGCGATCTCTTTGAAAATGCGCGGCAAGGACGTAGTTTGGTTCGGCTCCATGGAAATGAGCCCCAAGGTCGAACGCTCCGAGAAGATCGCCAACTACCCCGGCGTGGGCATCGTCGGCGGCAAGGAACTCAACGAAAGCTTCCGCGCTCACGCAAAGGCGCTCGAGCTCGAACCCGTCGATAAGATGGTAACGGGCATAACTAAGCTGCGTGACCGCTACGTGCTTTTAGCCGAGAACGATATGTTCGAGGCAAAAACAGTCCTCCTCGCGATAGGCTCCGTTGCCGCGAAGGGCTTCCCCGGCGAGGCGGAATACTTAGGTCACGGCGTCAGCTACTGCGCCACCTGCGACGGCATGTTTTACAAGGGAAAGACCATCGCCGTGTTCTGCGGAGCCAAACGCTTCGAGCACGAGGTCAGGTACCTCGCGGACATCGCCGAAAAGGTCTACCTCTTCGCCGCGTATCCAGACTGCGGGATCGAACTTCCCAACGTCGAGCTCATGACAGCCAAGATCAAGGCCGTCAACGGCGAAAAGCGCATCTCAACCCTCTCGCTGACCGATGGGGCCGAGCTTCCCGTGAACGGACTGTTCTGCCTGAGGAACGCCGTAGCGCCAACAGCACTCTTGAAGAACCTCGAGCTTGACGGCCCGCATATCGCGGTCGACCGCAAACAAGCCACCAACCTTCCCGGCTGCTTCGCAGCGGGCGACTGCACGGGGCTCCCGTACCAGATCGCAAAGGCCGTGGGCGAGGGCAACGTTGCGGCGCACACAATATTAGACTATATTGCCGAGCAGGAGGAGACGAAATGAAGACGCAGTTCCCCTATACCGAAAAGATCGACTTCGGCGCTTACATCGATAAGTACCTCGAGAGGGAGGACGCGATAAAGCGGCTTCCCACCGAGGAAGAGCTTCTTGAGCTTGCGAGGAAGAGCATCGTCCGCGAACAGCTCGTGCTGGCTCCGCTTCCGGACGGAACGGCTGCCGAGGAGGGCGACACCGCGGTCCTTATGACCGAGAGCGATATCCCCAAGTTCAATAAGCCTTCCGTCACCGTAACACTCGGGCGCGGGTTTTACAACAGGGATCTCGAGGCAGCAGTCATCGGTCTGAAAGCCGGTGAGACCGCTTCCGTGACCGTGGGCGATCAGCCCGTCAAGGCGACCGTGCTCGCATTAAAGCGCAAGCAGGTGCCCGACCCCACCGATGAGATGGTCAAGGCGCTCGGGCAGAAGGACCTCAAGGGCAACCCCATCAACACGGTCGAGGAGTATGAGGCCTACATCCGCGAGCAGAAGACGCTTGAAACACTGTTCAACATCTGCTACTACGTCATGGAGGACATCCTCGGCGACTACAAGGTCGAGGATTTCGACGAGGACGATATCCGCATCCTGGGCGAGCTCGAGGCCGACAACTTCAAGAAGCTGTTCCTAGAAAAAGAGGGCATCGACCTCGAAAAGGAAGTGCCCCAGGGCTGGCGCGATCAGGGCGTGAACAGCCTCGAGGAGTTCATCAAAGCAAGATATGACTGGTATAAGGTCAAGATCACGCAATGCCTGATCTACCTCAACATACTGGATCTCCCCTGCGAGGGGAGGACGGACCCCACCGATCATTACGAGGTGCTGTCCGAGCTGCAAATGAAGGTCATAGAGCTCATCAAAGAAGAGCTGGAAAGGAGAAACTGATATGATCGCTTTTGTTAACGAAGAGGATTTTGACCGCGTTACCGCTGAGGGCTTCTGGATCGCCGATTTCCTTACCGATCACTGCGGCCCCTGCAAGATGCTCGACATGGTGCTGACCGAGCTGATCTACGACAATCCCGAGATCAACCTCGCCAAGTGCGATATCGAGAAGAGCCCCGCCTACGTCGACCGCTTCGAG
>JAGACA010000018.1 GCA_017614315.1 Clostridia bacterium
CGTCGACGTGTACTTCCCCGATAACTACATCCATATGTGGATCGACGAAAACTACCTGATATTCAAGGTCGACGGGGACGGGAGCGTATGGTACATGTGCGAGACGGAATCGGAGTTTCTGATCTATAAGATAACTATGTAAAAAAAGGCCTTCCCGGGCAGGGAAGGCTTTTTCTCATTCGTGCTTGAATACGATATAGTCGGACGGGTCGACTGGGACGCCGTCCTTCCTTATCTCGAAGTGCAGATGGCTGTCCTCGGTGCATTCCGATATCGCGGTGTTCCCGACGAGGCCGATGAGCCCGCGGGCGGCGATCCTGTCGCCCTCCTTGACCGGCGGGTTTTTCTGAAGGTTCGAATACACGGTCTCGAAGCCGCCGTCGTGTATGACGATCACCGTCGTGCCGAGCATGTCGTCGTCATAGACGCGCTTGACCGTGCCCTCGGCGACCGCCCTTACCTCCGCTCCCTTCGGAGCCGAGATGTCTACGCCGGGATGCGTCATCCACTGGCCGAGCGTTTTGGAATAGATCAGGCAGTCCATCGCGTAGCCGCGCAGGAGCCTTCCGTCGACGGGCGATACCCATTTGTTCCGGTTCTCCGGCGCGGGCGTGACCGTCGGCGCCGGAGTCATGTCCGGCACGAGCGTCGGCAGCGGCGTATGCTCCGGCCGATCGGTCGGCGCGAGCGGCTTTACGGGCGGTGAAGTATGATACGGCGCGGGCGTGTTCCTCGCCTCCGCTTCCTTAAGCGTTTCGTCGTCTTTTCGCTCCGCCGGCGCGGAGGGCCTGCCGCTCCCGCCCGACATCAGTATCACCGCTCCGCCGATCGCGAGAAGGCATACGGCGATCACAACGAAGAGTCCGTTCTTCCTTAAAAAAACGGAGAGCCTTAAACGGCGTTTGAGCCTTTTTCGGTGAAGATCGGTTTTATTCATAAGCTTTTCCTTTCACATGTGGTATAACGGGGTGTTCCCTTAAAACAGTCTTTCCCGGAAAAGCGCGGACGATACTTGAAAAACAAATAAAAATATGTTATAGTATAGTTTAGTGATCTTTCGCCCAAGTCGCGGGCGCGATCCATTTTCGATAAAGGAGCTTCCCCTCTTAACGGGGATACGCATAAAGCATGAAGGTGATCAAGGCTCTGGGGTTTTTCCTCCTGACGGTCATACTCTTCATAGGAATAGTCTATCCTTTCTCCGCCGTTCCCAAACGCTTTGAGGAAAAGGCGCGCGCCGTCACGCTCGAGAGGGTCGAGAAGGGCAGTCTTGCCGTGAAGGACAACTATATCGAGGATACCGTCCGAAGCGCCGTGCTCAGCAATCTGAACGACACGTTCAAGACCGCGTTCTGCATCTCCGCAGCGATCGCGGTGGTCATCTATCTCCTTTCGCTCCGCGCTCCTCACGACTGCGGAGGGATCAACTGGTTCAATCCTTTGGGAATAATATTCACGCTCGGCGCGACGCTGCTCCTCGGCGTCGTGCTCGGGCTGCTCTTGAAGCATTACGCCGCGAGGCCCGAGGTCGCGGGCTTTATGGCGATAGTGAACTCCTATACGAAGGATCTCACCTTCTCCGAGGACCGTATTTTCTTCGTGCTAATAGTTCCAGCCGTGATCGAGGTCGTGTTCCGCTGTATAATGTTCAGCTATCTTGAAAAGATCCATTTCTCCGCGGCGATAGTGCTCGACACTCTCTTCACCGGCGCTGCGGTCTATATCATGTTCGCCTCCTATGAAAAATGGGCGGGCACGACCGCGAACGCTGCCGTCTGCGCCGCGATCGCCGCCATGATCGTCGCATTTACGGAAAGCGTCATCACGTCCCAGCTCCGCTCCGGAATACCCGCCGTCGCGTCGCATATACTCCTTGTATACGGCTCCGGCTATATCGGCGGGATAGTCAATAACGGCTCGTTCACACTCCCCCTCGCGATAGGCGCTCTCACCGGGCTCCTCGCACTCATGGTCTTCCTCTTTACCGTGCTCGGCAGGAAGTTCAGCGTGCTTTCATGCGACTTCCCGTTCACGAGGCATCACAAGAGGATGCACGAGTGGATGGATTCATCGCGTCCGCTGTTTAAGAAAAAGTCCGGCAAATCGCGCAAAAAAGCCAAGGCATGAACGCACGGGATAAGCTGTTTGAACTGATCCTCCCCGTCTTTGAGAGCGTCTTCGGGCGCTTTGAGCGGGAGGATCTGCTTTTTTTCGGGGATCGCGCGGACGTCGTCTCCCCCGCTCCGAAGAAGAACTCGCTTGACGCAGAGCCGAATATGGTATATAATATTAAATCATCCTCTTATAAAGGCGCACTTTTGTTCGAGGATGTGACGGCATCGGGCGGTTTTGTGAATATGACGCTTTCCAACGAAGCGATCGGGCTGCTTGCCGACGTGTTCGTCGAAGGAAGGCTCCTGCCCGGGATCCCGGACGGGTTTCGGATCGGAGGGAACGGTGAGCTCCTCGCAATGCTGATACCGATCGCAAAGTCATGCGGGGGCGAATTTCCCCCGAAGGATCCCGCCGTACGGCGGGCGACGCTCTCGGCGATGTTCTCGGACACGCCGGAGAGCCTTAACCGCGCGGCGGCGCATATCCGCAGGGCTTTGAAGCTCGACCGCGCGGCGAGAGTCTCGGGAAAGAGGCTCATTCCCGGCAGGGCGGCGCTAATAATGGCGCTCGCGCTCGAAAGCGACAACAAGTAAAATATCTGATTGGAGTTGATTTTATGAATATCAAATGGTACGGACATTCCTGTTTTCTTCTGACCGCAGAGGACGGCACGAGGATACTGACCGATCCGCCCGCTCCCGAGACCGGCTTCGTCGTTTCGGGCGTTGAGTGCGACGCTGTCACGGTCAGCCACGCGCATTTCGATCATGCCTACGTTCAGGCGGCGGCCGGCGAGCCCGTGATCATCAACGGCACGGAGCCCGTCAAAGTCGGCAGCGTCGGGATCACCGCGTTCCCCGCCTGCCATGACAAGGAGGGCGGAAAGCGCCGCGGCACGGTCAACATGTACCTGTTCGACATCGACGGCATCCGCCTGCTGCACGCGGGAGATATTGGCGCGCTTCCCACTGAGGAAGAGGCGGCGGCGATCGGTAAGGTCGATGTTCTGTTCGTCCCCATCGGCGGCAGGTACACCATCGATTATCTCGAGGCGCGCGCTTTTGCGAACATGCTCCATCCGAGCGTGGTCATCCCCATGCATTACAAGACCCCCGAGTCGAACATCGACATCGACGACTGCGGAAGCTTCGTATCGACCGTTCAGGACTGCAAGATCCATAAGCTGAACGATTTCGAGGCAAGCATTTACGTGAACACCCTCGGCGAAGACAGGGTGCTCGTGCTCGATCCTTATAAGGAAGAAGAAAACAATTAGTACATATTTATGCACATAAAACGTTGAAATCCGACAGGATATTTGATATAATGGTATGTGTATGAGTTTACCGTACCTTAATGTGCATGAAAAAAAGGAGATCTATCGCCATGAAGTGTCCAAGATGCGGATATGAAAACGTCGAAGGCGCCGTGTTCTGCGCTAAATGCGCTATGCGTCTTGACGGCGAAGCGGGCTATAACGAGCCCGTTAATCCCGTTCCCAACATAGTTTCCGGTCCCAGATGGGCAAGGCCGGAGTTTTCCGCCGACAGCGTCAGCGAGGACGACGTGCCCGAGGATTTCGTCTCCGAGTACTCCGCTCCCGAATTGAGGCCCGACCGCGAGCGCATGCGCGCCGCGGAGGAGGCGGCCGAGCGCGCGAGGCGCGCCGCCGAGGAGGCCGAGGAGAGACGCCGCGCAGAGGCCATGCGTGAAGCTGACCGCCGCGCAGTCGACGAGGGCGAAGGCGAGTCCGATTTCGGTTTCTTCGAGAGGAAGCCCGCTGCGAGCGAGGACGGCTTCGGCGGCGATCCCTTCATGGACGGCAGGCGCGCCGCGCAGGCGTTCGAAAACGAGCCCGACGACCGCGGCTTTGAGGACGACGCCGACGATTTCGACGACGAGCTGGACGTTCGTCCCGTCCGCAAGCAGGAAAAGAAGGGTCTTGCGTTCTTCAGCGGCCTTTTCAAGCACAAGGACAAGACCCGTCCCGCCCCCGCATACGAGGACGACGATTTCCGCGACGAGGACGACGATTTCGAGCCGAAGAGGTATAAGAAGTCCGGCGGTTCGTTCTTCTCCAACAAGAAGAACATGAACCTTGTAATAAAGATCGCTGCGATAGTCGCGGTGCTCGCCGTGCTGACGCTCATAATAGTCGGTATAGTCAGCCTTGCCAAGTCCTGTGCCAAAAGGAACAATTCCCCGACCGGCACCAATAAGGCGCCCATCATCGAGCAGAATCCCTCCGACGCTTCGTCCTATTACGTGACGATCTACGCCAAGGAGGGCAAGGTCCTGATCTATGAGACCTCGGACGGCACCCGCAAGGAAGTCACCGTTCCCTCCTCCGGCTTCGTAAAATTCAAGGTCCCCGTTTCGAGCCTCATGCCCAATGAACCCATCGAAGGCACCACCTACTCTGCGAAGCCCACTGTATATATCAAGAACGACGACGGCACCGAAACGCTGATCGACAATATCGAGCCGATCATGCTCCAGATCCCGACGATCAATGTCCGCTTCGACAACGCCGACACGATCGTTTCCGAGGACGGCTTCGTGCTCGTCACCGGCCGCGTCGATCTTATTGCGACGCTGCTCACCCTTAACGGTGAGACGGTCGAGATCAATCAGGACGGTTCGTTCTCCCATACCGTAAGGTTTGAGGATACCGGCGATTACACCATCGAGGCCGTTGGCAAGCTTGCGGGGCATCAGATCTACCGCCACACCTTTAACGTAACGGTCATGAAGGCCACTCCCACGGTCAACCTCATCGAGTTGCCCTGGCAGTACGGCGACACGGCTTACAGCCAGCGCGTCAAGAACGCAGTCGACACCATCGAGGTGCGCGGCCGCGTACCCGCCGGCTCCACCGTCACGGCAAGCTGCCCCGGCTCGTATAACGCCACCGTCACGACCCCCATCGTGAGCTCCGACGGTACGTTCACCTTCAACGTGACCATGGCGGTCGCGGGCGACTACAAGCTCCTGATCACCTGCACGACGACCGACGGACGCGTGTCCGAGCGCTACATGCACGTGCAGAGGGCTCCCGAGTACACGCCTTACAGGTCGAGCGCTCTTGCGATGAACTACGCGTCGTTCGCGTATTCCACCTCGCAGGCGTACAGGATCACCGGTACCGTTACCGAGATCATCGAGAGCGGCGATTACATACTCGCCAAGCTGACCACCGCCGACGGCAAGGAGCTCGTACTCGAGTACCACAACCATTACAGCTCCGCCGGCGAGATCACGGTCGGCAAGACCTACAGCTATATCTACGGACGTCCCCTCGGTCTCAACGAGAACGGCATCCCGCAGATCTACGTCTGGTTCGTAGACGACTAAGCCGATAAAGCCCTCGGGAGAACAGAGACTGCCTCTGTTCTCCCTTTTTTATCGGTAGCGACCGATTGAAAAAAATCCCGCATTGTGTTAAAATATGCAGGACCAAACCTCCGGAGGCAGAAGCGTGTCCTCATTCATACTCAAGCTGATCGCGATAGTATCCATGCTGATCGACCACACGGCGCACGTGTTCGGATCCGAGATCGCCGCTGCGAACCCGTGGCTCTGTTTCGGCATGCACGCCGTCGGCAGGCTTGCCTTCCCGCTGTTCGCTTTCGGCGTCGCGGAGGGCGCCTCGAAGACCTCCTCAGGCAAAAAATACCTTAAAAGGATGCTCCTTTTCGCGCTGATCAGCCAGATCCCGTTCTCTCTTATGTGCGGGCTCGAAGATCCCGCCTTCAGGCTCGTGGTATTCGGAAGGTCTGTCGGCGTGTCAACGGAGCTGAGCGTCATGACGACGCTGTTCCTGGGGCTCGCTTTATGCCTTTCGTGGAAGGAGAAGCGTCCCCTCGGCATGGCCGCGGCGCTTGCGGCGGCTTACGCCGTCGACTATACCGTGGGCATGGATTACGGCATGCTCGGCGTGCTTTTCGTATTCGCTCTGTACGCCGTGAAGGAAAACAAGCTCCGCACGTCGGCCGCGACGGTCGTATTCGCCGCGGCGATCTATTTCGATACGATCGTCTCCGCCGTGAAGACCCCCGGCCGGGTGAACGCCGCCGTATTGCTAGTATACGTATTCATGACGGCGCTCGCCGCGCTGCCCATGGTCTTGTATAACGGAAAGCGCGGGCCTAAGACGGGCGTCCGGGCGTATATCGTTTACCCCGCGCACATCGCGATACTGATGCTTTTGAGATATCTCGTTTTTTAAGGAACCGATATGATCTTCTCCCCCCTTTACAGCGGCTCGACCGGGAACGCCTCGATCCTGACCGCAGGCAAAACGAACATACTGATCGACGGAGGCCTTGCGGGAAAGGCGCTAATAGATGCGCTTGACGCGGTCGGCGTCGAGCCCTCGTCGCTTTCCGCCATAGTCGTCACGCATGAGCATATCGATCACATAAAGGGCGTGGGGATTATGTCGCGCAAGTTCGATATACCCGTGTATGCTAACGAGAAGACATGGAGGGCGATGGCGCCGATCGTCGGCGGGGTCGCCATGAAGAACATACGCACGTTCGTGACGGGACAGAATTTCTATATCGGCGACGTCGATCTTACGCCTTTTCCGTTGAGCCACGACGCGGCGGAGCCCGTGGGATACGTTTTCTTCAACAAGGGAAAACGTATCGTCTACATGACCGATACCGGCCGAGTGACGGAGGCTCTTCGCGAGAAGGCCGCCGGCGCGGATCTCATATTCCTCGAATCGAATCACGACGTGGATCTGCTTCTGTCCGGTCCCTATCCCGAAAGGCTTAAGCGAAGGATACTATCGGATCACGGGCATCTTTCGAACGACGCTGCGGGCGAGCTTTTGATGAAGCTCTACCCCACCGGCGTAAGGCGGGCGATACTCGCGCACCTGAGCCGCGAGAACAATACCGAGGATATCGCCCTCGGCTCCGCGCGCGCTTACCTTAACGCATCGGGCGTGCCGGAGAAGGATTTCTTCCTTGCCGTCGCGCATTACGACCGGGTGACCGGCATTTTTGAGATATAAGGAGGGCCGATATGCGTCTTGAAAGGAAAGCGTCCCTGCTGTTTCTGGTATCGCTTACGCTTTATCTCGTGCTTTCGTTCGCGCTTTCGGCGGCTTTGAAGGCTCGCGGGCTCGAGAACGATCCGAATTACGTCTACGCGGCGAGCAGCCTTTTGGTGTCCGTCCCGGCTTTTCTGATCCCCGCGCTCATTTTCCGCAAAAGGAACGCCGACGAGATGGAGAGGTTCCGCGCGCCGAAGATCACCCACATACTCGTCGCAGCGGCGCTCGGCTACGGCTGCATGCTCCTGAGCCAGTCGCTCTCGCTCATGAACGAGGCGATATTCTACGGCATCGAGATCGAGTCGAACTCCACAACGGCGGAGGATCTCCTCAACGTCAACGGGATAATAATGTTCTTTTCGATCGCTGTCCTGCCGCCCGTTACCGAGGAGTTCCTCATGAGGGGAACGATGCTCGAGTCCTGGCGTAGGACGAGCCCCGTACTTGCGGCGGTTTTGACGAGTGCGGTGTTCGCTTTTCTGCACCTCGCTCCGTCGAACTTCACGGTCTATTTCGGCATGGGCATGGTGTTCGCGACAGTCTACCTTATAACGAGGAACGTGTGGCTGACCGTCGTTATGCATTTCGTAAACAATCTTGTCGGCGTCGTGAGCGCGCTTATCATTAAGGCAAACCCCGACGCGTATTCGGAGCTCTTGTCGGGCGAATCGGGACAGCTCCTCGAGCTTCTCGGTACGCGCGGCGGATACCTGTCGATGAGCTTCTATTACGCGTCCTCCGCGGCGATGATAATCGTGCCGATGATGATACTCCTCCGCTTCATTTACAAGAGGAACAGGCTCGGCATGTTCGCGCAGAAGGACGAGCTGACCGTCGAGGTCGACGGCGAGGTCGTCTATCCCCCCGAGGAGAAAAAGCCGTCGCTTTTCGCCGATCCCATACTGTGGGTGATAATGGCTGTACTCGTCGTGCTGAACGTGATATACGGGCTTTACGAGTTCGGCGTGATAGGATCAGAGTGATATGAAGATACGTGTGATCGCGGTCGGGCGTCTTAAAGAAAAATTCTATACGGACGCCGTGAACGAGTTTTCAAAGAGGCTTTCGCGCTTCGCGGAGGTCGAGATAACCGAGGTCGCGGACGAAAAGGTGCCGGCGGATCCTTCCGAGCCCGAGATCGAACGCGTGAAGGAGCTGGAGTGCCAAAGGCTCGCGGCAAGGCTCTCCCCTGCGGACTTTGTGATAGCGCTCGACCCAAGGGGAAAGCAGCTTTCGAGTGATGAGTTCTCGGGGAAGCTTTCGGGGCTGATGCTCGAGGGGAAAAGCCGGATTGCTTTCGTGATCGGCGGCTCGCATGGACTGACCGAAGGCATAAGAAAAAGCGCGGACATGACCCTCGGCTTTTCGAAGATGACCTTCTCGCACCAGGTGTTCCGCGTAATGCTGATGGAACAGATCTACCGCGCGTTCAAGATAATGAGCGGCGAACCGTATCACAAATAATATAGCGTATAGACCGTGGTTTCCGAATACTTTTCCCCGGGAGCGAGCGCCGTTTCCGGGAAATCGGGCTTGTTGGGGCTGTCGGGCAGGCGCTCTGTTTCAAGGGCGACTCCCAGATGCCTCTTTTGTTTTATGCCGCCCCTTAAAACGGGGCCGGCGTCGCCGTCCAGGAACCCGCCCGTGTAGACATGTATAGCGGGCAGGGTGGTGAAGCAGGCGACGGCAAGACCTGTCGCGGGGAAAACGAGCTCCGCGGCTATTTTCATTCCCTCGCCCTTCAGGATGAAGCTGTGATCGAGACCACGCGTCGCAAAAAGGCGCCCGTCCGAAACGATCTCGGAAAGAAGCCTGCCGTCCGAAAGATCGGCGGGCGAGCCGGAGACCGGCAGTATCCTGCCCGTGGGGATAAGCGCGGGATCGGTCTCGGCGAAGGCGTCGGAATACACCTTAAGCGTGTGCTTCCCGATCCCTTTCTTTTCGGGATCGAGGTCGAAATAGGCGTGATTTGTGAAATTGACGGCCGTCCTTTTGTCCGTTTCCGCCTCATAGCGGATGACGAGCGAGGCGCCGTCGAGGGAGACCGCGACCCTGAGCGTGAGGTTCCCGGGAAAGCCTTCGTCGCCGTCGGGGCTTTCGAGCGAGAAGACGAGCTCCTCCCCCGTTATCTCCGCGTCGAAGAAGCGCTTCGAAAAACCGCCGTGCAGGTGGTTTTCGCCGTCGTTTTTCGGCAGGCGGTATTCCGTTCCGTCCAGCGTGAACGCCGCGCCGCCTATGCGGCCGGCGAACCTGCCGACGGTCGCGCCTATATAACAGCTTCCGTTTTCGTAGCCCTCCGCGCGGTCGTAGCCGAGCACGGTCTCCGTGCGGGAGCCGTCCTTTTCGGGGGCGAGGAGGCTTACGAGCGAAGCGCCGAAATCGGTGAACGAGGCGGAGATCACGCCGTTCGAGAGCGTGAAGAGCCTCGCGCGCCTGCCGTTCACCGAACCGAAGTATCCTTCTTTTATCGCGGTCTTTTCCATACGGTCATTTTATCACTTATCGCCCTTCAAAGCAATCCCGATAAAAATACCGCCTCCGTTTCCCGGAGGCGGCTTTCGATTCGGTTTTTTAGTTGTAATTCACCTGTACCGCGTAGTACATCGGATAGGTGATCGTGGTGCCGCTCGGCTTCATGAACACGAGGTAGTAATCCCTTGCGACGGAAACGCTGAATGTGGCGACGTAGAGATCGTTGGAGGAATTATACGAGAAGCTTATCGTGACCTTCTTGAAGTCGGAGCCGTCGAAATAGCCGAACACGTAGCCGATATCCATGCCGGATTCGTAGAACTTGAACTGGATCGTGACCTGGCCGGGGTTGGTGACGGTGATCTTGAAGTAGTCGACGTCGCTGGAGCTCGAAAGCTCTGCCGCGTAGGCGTAGCCCGAGAGCAGATAGTCGGCCGAGGAGCGGGAGTTGTTGGACTCCTGTTCGCGGTGGTTGTAGACCTCATAGAAGCCGGGTTCGGGCGCGGTATCGTGACCGAAGGTCTCGAGATCGATAAAGCCGCCCATGTCGAGCCTCGATACCTGGTGGACGTTGACGGCGAAATTGAGGTTCTGGCCGTCGGTCCTCTGCCAGGTGTTGACACCAAGCACCTCGCCGTATTCGTTCACGAGCGGGCCGCCGCTGTTGCCCGGAGAGATGGGCGCGGTGGTCTGGATGTAGGAAACGCCGTCCTCCACGCGGTCGGCGGAGGAGATTATGCCGTTCGACAGCGTTCCGGTATAGCCGCGGGGAGAGCCGATGGCGTAGACCGTCTGTCCGGTCACCGCGTCGTCCTCCGCGATCTCGAGGAAGCTGTTGCCCGAGATGTCGAGCTGGATAAGGCAGAGATCGAGATCTTCATCGTAATCGATAACGCCCTTGACGGTGATCTCGCGGTCGTCCTTGAGTATCGCTATGGCCTCGACGGCGCCCTCCATGACGTGGAAGTTGGTGAGCACGACGCCGCTGTCGTTGATGAAGAAGCCGGAGCCCTGCCAGCCGTCGCCCGCCGTATCGACGGTGTGTATCTCGACGACGGAGGGAGAAACGAGCTCGAATATCTCTTCGGCGGTGAGTGTGCGCTTCGTCCAGACGGCGTTATAGGTCGTGTCGCCGGTAACGGCGGAGACCGCGGGTTCCCATCCGGCAAAGATATAACGCTCGCGCTCAGCGGTCGGAGCATTGGGCATATCGCCCTTCTTGAGCTTCTGCTCGGCCACGCCGATCAGAGTGCCCTCGCCCGCGTCGAACGTGACGGTGTAGAGCTTCGTCCATTTGGCGGTGATCTCGAGATTATCGCGAACGTCGGTGAAGTCGCCTTCCCAGCCCGCGAACTCGTAACCGTCGCGCTTGACTTCGGGCGCCACGGCGTCGTCGCCCTTCTTGACAAACTGCGAAAGTTCGCCCGAAACGAGCTTGCCGCCCGCGGGATCGAAAGCGACCTCGTATTCGGGCGGGGAGAAAAGATCGCCGAGGCATCCGGTGCTGACGAGCGCCATCGCCGCGATCAGTATAAGACATAAAGCACGCTTCATGATATTTAACCCCCATACTAGTCTGATCGTATTATAGCATTATCGATATATTTCGTCAATAACCGTATAATGAAAACCCGCAGAAGCTTTCCCGCGGGTCATTCAGTAAGGTCAGTTTTCGCTCTTTTCGGCCATGCGCTTGTTGAAGTCCTTGACACGCTGATCCTTGGTGAGGAGGCGCTTGCGCATGCGGATGGACTTGGGAGTGACCTCGACGAGCTCGTCGTCCCTGATGAACTCGAGGCACTGCTCGAGCGAGAATATCACGGGAGGAGTGAGCCTCAGCGCTTCGTCCGAACCGGAAGCGCGGGTGTTGGTCATGTGCTTCTTCTTGCAGACGTTGATGGTGATGTCCTCGTTCCTCGCGCACTCGCCGACGATCTGTCCCTCGTAAACGGGGACGCCCGCGCCGATGAACATGCGGCCGCGATCCTGCGTGTTGAACAGACCGTAGGCGTTGGATTCGCCGGTCTCGGAGGCGATGAGCGAGCCGGTGAGCCTCTCCTCTATATCGCCTGCGTAGGGCGCATAGCCCTTGAAGATATGGCTCATCACGCCGTTTCCGCGGGTATCGGTAAGGAGCTCGGAGCGGTAGCCCATAAGTCCCCTCGCGGGAATGTCGAACACGAGGCGAACGCCGCCGCCGTTATCGTTGATCATGTTGGAGAGCACGGCCTTGCGCCTGCCGAGCCCCTCCATGACCGCGCCCATGAATTCCGTCGGGACGTCGATCGTAAGCTCCTCCATCGGCTCCATGAGACGGCCGTACTGGTCGTGCTTCATTATTACCTCGGGACGGGAAACCGCGAATTCGTAATTCTGGCGGCGCATGGTCTCGATCAGTATCGAAAGATGCAGCTCGCCGCGGCCGGAGACCTTGAACGCCTCGGTGGAGTCGGTGTCCTCGACGCGCAGGGCGACGTTGGTCTCGACCTCTTTATACAGCCTGTCGCGCAGATTGCGGCTGGTGACGTATTTGCCCTCCTTGCCGGCAAAGGGCGAGGAGTTGACCATGAAGTACATGGAAAGCGTCGGCTCGTCGATGTGCACGAAGGGCAGCGGATCGAAGAACGCCGAGGCGCATATTGTCTCGCCTATCGAGAGCTCGCTGACGCCCGCGACGGCGACGATGTCGCCCGCCGAGACCTCCTCTGCCTCGATTCGCTTCAAACCGTCGAAGCGGTAAAGCTTTGTCAGCTTCGCCTGCCTCGAGCCCGAGCCGGGAACGCCCACGCATACCGGAACGCCCTTTTGGGCGACGCCGCGCTCAACGCGCCCGATACCTATCCTGCCGACATAATCGTCGTAATCGATGGCGGAGATGAGCACCTGCAGCGGCAGTGTCTCGTCGCAGGCGGGAGCGGGAACGGCGGATATGATCGTCTCGAAAAGAGGCTGCATATCGGGAGAGAGCTCCTTGGGATCCATGCCCGAAACGCCGTCGCGCGCGGAGGCGTATACGATGGGGAAATCGAGCTGACTGTCGTCCGCGCCGAGCTCGATGAAGAGCGACAGCGTCTCGTCCGCGACCTCATAAGGGCGGGCGCCGGGACGGTCGATCTTGTTGATGACAACGACGGGGACCTTTTTGAGCTCCAGCGCCTTCCTCAATACGAAACGCGTCTGGGGCATGCAGCCCTCGAATGCGTCGACCATGAGGAGCACGCCGTCGACCATTTTGAGTATGCGCTCGACCTCGCCGCCGAAATCGGCATGGCCCGGAGTATCGACGATGTTGATGCGGTAATCCTTGTAATTGACCGCGGTGTTTTTGGAAAGTATTGTTATGCCGCGCTCGCGCTCGATGTCGTTGGAGTCCATTACGCGATCCTTGATCGCTTCGTTGGAGCGGAATACTCCGCTCTGCCTAAGGAGCTGATCGACGAGGGTCGTCTTGCCGTGATCGACATGCGCGATTATCGCGATATTCCTTATCTTATCGTTCATAAAAAAACCTCTTTGCGTTTTTGCTCACAAAGAGGTATTTTACAGCTGTTTTCGCGTAATTACAAGGGTTTTTGAAGATTATATTATCAGCCGCCGATGAACTGTAAGGCGACGAATCCGGCATAGATCAGAAGGAGGGTCAAACCCTGCCATCTTTTGAGCTTACCGGAGATGAGCGCGGGCAGCGTCAGGAGCCCCATCACGAGGAACATGACCGGAAGATCGACGACGAGGCTCGCATTCATGCCGCCGATCAGCTTGCCGTCGGGAAGCGCGAAGGGCTTGATCGTGATCGCGGTGCCGCATACGAGGACGATATTGAATATGTTCGCGCCGATGACGTTGCCGAGCGAGAGCGCGCCGTGTCCCTTGATGAGCGAGGTTATGGCGGTGACGAGCTCGGGCAGACTCGTGCCGAGCGCGACGAAAGTGAGCGCGATGACCGTGTCGGGCACGTTAAGCGCCTTTGCGATGACCGTGCCGTTATCGACGAGGAAGTTCGCGCCGACGGCGATCAGCGCCGCGCCGATGATGAGGAGTATAATGCTCTTCGGCGTGGAGAGCTCCTTGCCGCCCGCTTCTTCCTCCTCCGCCTCCTCGGGATGCTTTTTCGCGTGGATGACGGTGACGACCATATAGACGACGAACATCGCGAGCAGTATAATGCCGACGATCCTCGAAAAATAGCCCGCGAAATACGCAATGCACGCGTAGAACACCGCCGCGATGAAGAAGCATGCGACGGGCAGCGAGAGCGCCTTTTTGTTGACGAGGGCGGGGCGCACGGCGACCGTGACCGCGGCGATGAGCGCAGTGTTGCAGATGACGGAGCCGATGGCGTTGCCGTAGGCGATGTCGCCCATGCCCTTTGCGGCGCCCGTAGCCGAGACCATGACCTCGGGCAGAGTCGTGCCGATCGAAACTATCGTCGCGCCGATAAGAAGCTCGGGCACGCGGAACTTTTTGGCTATGCCGACGGAGCCGTCGACGAACCAGTCGCCGCCCTTGATGAGCGCGGCAAGACCGATAACAAAGAGCACCACGGCGCCGACGATGCCGAACTTACCGTATGCCCAGTCGGAAACGAATTGAAGCATGTTTCATCCTCCGGTGTTGTTTCGCGGGTATGATAACACTTCGAAGGGGATTTGTCAATCGCGGTTTTCGCGGGACACGCGCCCCTTTGAACCGTGATTTTTCTTACAAATAAAGACAAAACCACATGTTTGTTGATTTGTCCGTATAAATGTGCTATAATTATAATAGGTGATTATCCGCAAGGGAGGTTTCGGTTTGAAGGAGAGCTTTTACCGCACGGCGATGCTCCTCGGCGAGGACGCCTTAAAGACCCTTTCGAATGCGCATGCCGCGGTGTTCGGCGTCGGCGGAGTGGGCGGTCACGCCTGCGACGCGCTGTGCCGCTGTGGGGTCGGACGGCTGACGATCGTCGACTGCGCAGTCGTTAAGGAAAGCAATCTGAACCGACAGATCTGCGCGGAGAAATCGACGATCGGGCTTAAAAAGGTCGAGGCCATGGCGCGGCACATAAGAGCCGTTTCGGACGCCTTCGTCTGCCCCGTCGACGCCTTCGTCACCGCCGACAACGCCGCCGCGCTCGTCCCCGACGACGCATCGGTCGTTATCGACGCCGTGGACAATGTTACCGCGAAGCTCGCCCTTATCACATACTGCGTCGGAAAAGGAATACCCGTCATCTCATCGATGGGAGCGGGGAACCGTTTGGATCCGACGCGCGTGAAGATCGGCGATATTTATAAGACCTCCGTCGACCCGCTTTCCCGCGTTATGAGAAGGGAGCTGAAAGCCCGCGGAATAAAGCGTCTGACCGTTGCCTGGTCGGACGAGGAGCCGACGGAACCCGTCTTTTCGGCTCCCGACCCGGACTCCGTCAAGCCGTCCCCCGGCTCGACGCCTTTCGTGCCCGCGGCGTTCGGACTTGCGCTCGCATCCGAAGCCGTGAAGATTATTTTGAAAAAGGATGATACGAATAATGAAAAGATTTAGATCAAAAGGAAAGGTATTGGCGTTCGTGCTCGCGTTCGCGCTGGCGCTCGCGTGCTTTACGCCCCTTGCGGTGTTCGCAAAGGGTATAAGCATTAAGGCGCTTGGCGGGAACGACGAGTTCAGAAGACCTACGCCGCCTCCGACGGATTACGATTTTTCGACAATCCGCGTGCTCATCACGATAGGCTCCACGTCATCCATTGACGTCGATCTCGGCACGGATTACGTGCTTGAGGGCACGAACACGACTATCTCCGGCACGATGAGCTCGCCCGTTCCCGTCACGATCTCGAAGACCTCCTCCGGCAAGGTCAAGATGACCAACCGCTCGACGGGCGCGGTCATCCGTGAGGCGTCGGACATAAGGCTCACCCGCGTCGACCAGAACTATGAGCTGGGCATGCTGAAGCTCGTTTCCTGCGCTTCGGACTCCACCCAGGGACGCATGTACCTCGGCAATTTCCGCTTCTTCGTCAAGGATTCGACGCTGATGATGGTCAACACCGTACCGATGGCGTATTACATTTACGGCGTCGTCGGATATGAGCTGAATCCCTACTGCGAGGACGAGGCTCTCCGCGCGCAGGCGATCGCAGCCAAGGCGCACGGCATTTATTACATCGACTCCGCTCCCGATTCGACGTACGACATCAAGGACGGCTATTCGAGCGCGCAGTATCAGGCTTACCGCGGCTTCCGCGAGAACCGTTTGCCCACGATGCGCCACTGCCTTGACGTGGTCGGCATCACCATTGCATATCAGGACAGCTTCGTGCCCATTTGCTATGCGCACTCCAACGGCGGCGAAACGAGCCTGCCCTCGTTCGTGTTCGGTTCGAGCTGCCAGTGGTATGACGCGGCCTACGGCGTGGCGATCGACGATATCGAATTCGACGAGTACACCGATGATACCGACACGATCAACGTGACCTTCGGCGGCACCGGCGACAACAGCCGCTTCCGCGATTTCATACTTAAAAAGATCAGCTCGCTTTACGGCGTAAATGCGACTAAACTAAGATCCATCATCGAGCTTTACGCCTTCGATCCCATCGAGGGCACTGAGAGGCACATGCAGCAGCTCCACGTCAAGGCCAAGGTCAAGACCGGCGACGGCGACAAGACCTATACCTTCGAGTGTCCCACTTCGCATTTGAGATCCTTCGCGCTGACCGACGTCGACGGCTCGGGCGACGATTATTCGAGCTATAAATACGTGTTCAAGAAGTCCCGCCTCATCTATTGGGGCAAGGAGACCTCGGGCGGATACACCCTTATCTATTCCGGCCACGGTCACGGAGTGGGGCTCTCGCAGATGGGCGCGAACATCAGGGCGAACCCCGCGACTTACGCCTGGACTTACCAGGAGATACTCAATTTCTACTATCCGAACTTCGACATAATCACGATCACCGAGCGTAATCCCGACGGCACGCTCCCGTCCCCGCCCGACGATCCCTTCGTCGTCGGCCCTGACGCCGTCGCGTACGGTATCTGCACCGCGGACGGCACGAATTTCCGGTCCGGTCCGGGTACGGAATACTCCATAATCGCCACCGTCAATAAGGATGAGCATTTCGACATATTCGACGTGAGCTCAAACGGCTGGTTCAAAGCGTGGTACAAGGGACTTAACGGATACATATCGTTGGATCTTTCCTATGTGACCGGCTTCCCCTCCCCCGCCGACGGCGTGTTCACGCTGATGGACGGCACGACGAACGGCTCCGTGAACCTGCGTTCAGAACCGTATATAAGGGACGGGAACGTGATAACGAGGCTTCCCAACAAGACCAAGGTGACGGCGTGGGCTCATATCAACAAATGGTATTACGTCACCACCGACAACGGGTACGAGGGGTTCCTGAGCAATCTGACAACGACCTACGGCGATCCGTATGAATACACCGGCGTCGCGTCGATATCGCCGAGATCGCCCGAGAGCTATAACCCGTTCATCTATATGCATATGGTCCTGACGCCTTTTCCCCAGCCGGAACCGACCGATCCGCGCATACGCTTCCCCGGGAAACGCGGAACAGGCGAATGTGACAGCGACAGCTGAACCCGATACGACTTAAAACGAGGTAACCGATATGAAAAAGCTGAATCGAAAATACGTTGTGGGCGTTTTGATCCCGGCCATTTTTATCGGGATACTCATTGTCCTGTTCATCGTGACGGGCATCGTTTATACCCAGGTGTTCAAGCGCTTCGATAAGGAACCGGAAACCGGCTATTCCTCGCGCGAGGAGTTCACGTTCATGAGCGGTGAGAACAAGCTCACCGGGTTCCTCTACGGCCGCGGCGCGAGCGATCTGATAGTTTTCGTATCCGGCTTCCGCGCGATCCAGGACGACTATCTGCCCCTTGTAAAGGCGCTGATCGCAGAGGATTTCGCCGTGTTCACGTTCGATCCGACGGGCGTAGGCAGGAGCGAGGGCGAGGATCAGGTAAGCTACGCCCAGATCGTTCACGACCTTGACGCCTGCCTTGATTTCATCGACGAGAACGGTCATTTCGGATGCACCCGCATTTCGATCGTCGGACATTCGCGCGGCGGCTTTGCCGCGTGCATGGAAGCGTCGAGGGTGGATTCCGTCGTCGCCGCGGGAGGGCTTGCAAGCAACATGGACGGAGTCCTTCACGGTGCGTACACCAAGGTCGGCGGCCTCGCCTATCTAAACTATCCGATGCTTTGGCTTTGGCAGACGGCGAAGTTCGGTCAGACAGACACAAATATGGACGCCATAACCGCGCTTATGAGCTGCGATACCGACGTCCTTATAATACAGGGCACGCTTGACGAGTCCGTTCCGAAGAACCGTTTCTCGCTGTTCTCGAAGATCGCGGGCGTTATGAGCAACGCCTCCGTCGTGCAGAAGCTGGTGCCGTACGGTCACGTCGACATGCTCTATACGGAAAGCGGCGCGAATCCCGAGACCGTACAGCTGATAACCAAGTTCATAAGGTTCAACGACATGAAGTATATGGAGCTTCCGATGGAGGCTCCCCTGCGGTCGGCTGCATAGGATCTGCTCACGGAACGTTCGTGGGGATGAGGTTCAGCATGTCGTCCTCGTTCGCGACGTTCGTATAGACCTGTGGCACCCTGCCCGCTATCACCGTTTCGGCTATCGGAACGGTGTTTTTTATTTCGATCAGTTCGTCCCGCCCCGCAAGTATAACGCGGATGCGCACCGTAAGTATGACGCTGACCGTGAAAAGGCTTTGATTGATCCCTGCCGATCTCAGGCTCGCCGCGCTCTGGGCGTGGACGGCGCCGATCGGCTTGAACCTGACCGTGATCGGGCGACCCTCGCCCGTGAGCGGGACGAGGCCGGTAACAGTTCCCGTTTCTATGCTCGCGCCGATCCTGCCGAGCGACGCGAGCGCCTCATCCGCGCGCGCGACCGTTTCGGTTATGAACCGTCCGAGACTGACCGTGTCGGCGTTGATAATGAACGCCTCATCGTCGAGCTTCGTCACCGAAAGGAAGCCCTCCTCCAGCCCGGCGAGCGTCTCCGCGGCGGCGAGGTTCAGCGCCCTTTCCGCGACCTCGCGCACGCGTTCCGATGCGGCAAGGGCAAGATACGAGTCAGTCCTCTTTACCGCCGCAGCGGCGAGGATCAGAATTGCCAAGAGTCCCGCCGCAAGCGGTATCAGAACGCCGCGCGCGCCGCGCTTTCTGCGCCTTTTTATCACCGTATCAGCCATATTAACGCCATCCTCGAAAGATTGATAAGCACGGTCAGTATCACACCGAGCGCCGAGGGTATCAGGAACGCGGCCAGCGTCCACTTGAATGAGCCGGTTTCCCGGCGGATGGTCAGGAGCGTCGTCATACAGGGCGAATGGAAGAGCATGAGTATTATCGCCTCGAGCGCCGTGAACGCCGTCCAGCCGTTAGCGGTCAGCACTGATGCTATGCCGCCCGAGCCGTTATAGAGCGCGAGCGTGAGAGGCATCACGAGCTCGTTCGCGGGAAGCCCCATTATGAACGCCGCGAGCACCTTACCGTCAAGCCCCATCAGTCTGCCCACGGGATCGAGAAAGCCCGTTACGCTTTCGATTGGCGCCGTTCCGTTCACTGGGTACATGAGAAGCCAGATGACGATCCCCGCGGGGAACGCCGCCATCGCTGCCCTGCCGAGCACGAAAAGCGTTCTGTCGAGGAGCGATCTTATTATCACCCGCCCGACATTCGGCTTTCTGAACGGCGGAAGCTCCAAGACGAACGAGTTCTGCTGCCCTTTTAAGAGCGTCCGCGAGAGTATGAACGTCACGAAGAACACGGCGAGTACCGAAAGCAGTACGAACAGGGTAAGTATCAGCGCGCCCTCTATCCCCGCCGCCGCTCCGCCCGCCGTCATGAATACGGCGATAAGCGCGGTGAGCGTCGGGAACCTGCCGTTGCACGGCACGAGCGAGTTCGTGAGTATCGCGAGCTTCCTCTCGCGGCCGTTTTCGATTATGCGGCAGCCCACTACGCCCGCCGCGTTGCAGCCGAAGCCCATGCAGGTCGTCAGCGCCATCTTGCCGCAGCCGCCGCAGCGTGCGAAAGGCCTGTCGAGGTTGAACGCTATCCTCGGAAGGAGCCCGAGATCCTCAAGGAGAGTGAACAGCGGGAAGAATATCGCCATGGGAGGGAGCATTACCGATACGACCGTGAAAAGCGTGCCGAGCCCGCCGTCGACGATGATGCCGGTGAACGTTTCCGACGCGCCGAGCTTGACGAACGCCGCGCGGATCGCAGTTTTCAGCGCGACGAGCGCCTTCGACAGGAGCTCCGAAGGCCAGTTGGCGCCGACCATTGTTATGAAAAACACGACCGCGAGCATGAGGAGCATCGAGACGACGCCCGTGACCCTGCCCGTCAGAAAGCGGTCGAGCTTCATCCGCCTTGCCGAGACCGCGTCCCTGTCCCTTTTGACAGCCTTTCCCGCTATCTCCTCGGCCTCCCGCCACATGGGACGCGCGGGATCGTCGGGCTTTTCCCGTTCCGTCTTCGCGTGCTTTTCCGCGGCGCGGATTATCGCCGCCTTGAGCTCCTCCGTGCCCGTGCCTGCGGAAGCGCTCGTTGCGACCGCCTCTACGCCGAGAAGTCTCCCGAGCTCGTCGGTATCGACGAACACGCCCCTCTTTTTCGCCTCGTCCATAAGGTTCACCGCGACGACGGCGTTTTCGGAATATGGGAGCGCCTGAAGGACGAGGTTCAGGCTTCGTTCCATGTTCGAAGCGTCGCAGACGAACACGACGACGTCCGCCTTGCCGGACATGAGAAAGTCCCGCGCCGTGACCTCCTCGGGCGAAGTCGCGCCGAGGGAATAGATGCCGGGCAGGTCGTAGAGCGCGACGCGTTTTTTCGCGCGGCGCATGAAGCCCGCCGCCGTGTCGACCGTCTTGCCCGTCCAATTGCCCGTATGTCTGTCGAGCCCCGTCAGGGCGTTGAAGAGCGTGCTCTTGCCAACGTTGGGATTGCCCAAAAAGGCGCAGTTTATCTCCGCGCCGAACCTGCGCCTTCTGCCCTCGCGCTCACGCGTCAAGCCCATGTGCCGCCTCCGACGATGATATGCTTTGCGTCCTCGGCCCTTATAGCGATCACCGAGCCGCGCACCGCGTACGCCGTGGGATCACCGCATGGCGCGGAGAAAAGGCGGCTGATCGTGACGCCCTCGGTCACGCCGAGAGATTCGAGCCTTTCCCTTGTCGCCGAATCGATAAGTCTTATCACGCGCGCGAACCCGTAAGGCTTGATCCTGTCGAGTCCCGTTTCGCACATAGCTGCCGCCTCCTTTTTCCGCATTGCTGTTATATGACTATGTAAGAATGGCTTTTAATGTTAAAAGCGGATGGTGCAAGTCAGGAGTGAGGAATGAGGAATGACGTCAACTCCTGACTCCTAACTCCTAATTCCTAACTCTTAACAGTTGACAGCAATTCATAAATAAGGTAAGATATAATGTGGGTATATATCCGAAAGGGACTTTACGTGAAAACTGGTTTTAAGATACTCATACTCATCGGCGTAACGCTGATCGCGTTCGGACTGTCGTTCATATCGCAGGCGCTTCTTCTGCCGTTCCTCGTTCTCACGGCCTTCATGGCCGCCGAGTGGGGCTTGTGGTATGCGCTGCCCGTCGCCGGCGCGGTTGCCGCGGGATCGTTCATATCCTTCGGGACGGATCCCGGCGGGCTCGCCTCGCTCGCGATGCTTCTGGCCGCGCTCGTCGTTATGATCGTTTACGGCAAAAAACGTTTCCCGCACAGGTACTGCATACTCGCTTTGACCGCGGTGCTGACCGTCGGGATGTATCTTGCGATGACCCTGACCTCCATTCTGAACGGGCAAAAGCCCCATGCCGAGGTCGTCGCGTTCTTCACCGAAACGATCGCCGAGCCTCTGACATCCCTGCTCGCGGCGGACGCGGCGGCGGAGGCGTCGCTCGCCGAGTACTTCTCCGAGCTCGAGAGCCTGATACCAGACATCCTCATGCCGATGTCCCTTCTCACTGCGGAGCTTTACGCCCTGTTGATGATACTGCTTTACAGGCTGTTTTCGAAGATGTTCCGTGTCGAGCCCGCGCCCATGGCGAAGCTTTCCGAGTGGAGGCTGCCGCGGACGGCGCATTGGGGGAGCCTTATACTCATCGCCATCATCGCGGCGTGCTGTATAATCGGCTTCGAGCGCGCGGCGGCGATCGCCCTGTCGCTCGGGATACCCATCGTTTCGATGTTTGCGCTGCAGGGATTCTGCTTTCTGCTGTTCATGCTCTCGGTGCCCAACGCGCCGAAGTTCATGCGCATACTGCTGTTCGTTTTCACGCTGATACTTTTCCCGTACAGCCTCGTGTTCCTGATGTTCTTCGGGATATCGGAGCAGGTGAGGCCGAGGCGGGCGCAGATCGTGAAGATGCTTGACGACATGGCGCGCGAGGAAGAGGAGCGCCGCGAGGAGGACGAGCTCGATAAGTACGGCTATATCCGAGGCGACAGAAAAAACGACGACGAAAATAACGACAAGGAGAACGAATAAATGAAGGTTTTGATGCTGAAGGACGTTAAGGGCACCGGCAGCGAGGGCGAGATAGTCAATGTTTCGGACGGGTTTGGGAGAAATTATCTGATCCCCCGCAAGCTCGCCGTTCCCGCCGACGCGAAAAATATCAACGCCGCGAAGATCAAAAAGGCCGCGGAAGAGCACCGCATCGATGTGCAGAGAAAGGTCGCCCGCGAGCTTGCCTCCGGCATGAGCGATCTGACCGTTCGCATATACGCCAAATCGGGCGAAAACGGCAGGCTTTTCGGCTCCATCACGGGTAAGGAGATCGCCGACGCGCTCAAGGAGCAGTACGATCTTTCCGTGGACAAGAAAAAGATCCGCATCGCCGATCCCATAAAGGCGCTGGGCATATATGAGGTCGGCGCGCACATGTTTGAACAGACCGACGCGACCTTCAAGGTCGAAGTGCTTCCGGTCAAGGAGTGATTATGCCTCAGGATGAAGAAAAATTCAATCTCCCTTTTAACGACGAAGCGGAGAGAGCCGTCCTCGGCTCCATACTCCTCTCCCCCGAGACAAGCAATCAGGCGCTCGACAAGCTGACGCCCGACGATTTCTTCAGCCTTAAAAACCGCGAGGTCTTCAGGGCGATGAAGCATCTTTGGGATCGCGGCGGCTCCATCGACGTCGTAACGGTGCTCGATGCGCTCGAGAAGCTGGGCAAGACCGAGGCCTCCGGCGGCATCGAATACCTGACGGAGCTTTCCGTCACCACGCCGACCGCCATGAACGTCGATCATTACACCGACATCGTCATCGAGGAGTCGACGAGGCGCAGGTTGATCTCCGTCTGCACCGAGGTGTCGCAGGACGCGCGCACAGGCTCAAGGGAGACCTCCGTTCTGCTTGACGACGCGGAGCGCAGGATAATGCAGATAGCCATCCGTACCTCTTCGGACGAGACCTGGGAGCCCATAGCCCCCGTTTACGGGCGCGTGTATCACCGCGTCGGCGAGCTGATGAAGCTTTCCGGCCAGGCGACGGGTCTCCGCACGGGCTTTTACGACCTGGACGAGATCACGAGCGGTCTGCAGCGAAGCGACCTTATCATAATCGCCGGACGTCCCGCGAGCGGTAAATCCACGCTCGCCCTGAATATCGCGGCTCACGCCGCTCTTCGCGAGGGCGCGACGGTCGCGTTCTTCAACCTCGAGATGAGCAGGGAGCAGCTTGCGATGCGCGTTATGGCGACGGAGACGGGCATACCCCTCCAGAGCATCAAGACCGGCAGGACGAATCCGGATCAGCTGCTTACGATTGCTAAGAGCTTCGGCGATATCGGCGACGCGCAGCTTCTGCTCGACGACACTCCCGGCATAACGGTATCGGATCTTCGCTCCCGCTGCCGCCGCATTAAGGCGCAGCGCGGGCTCGATCTCGTCATCGTCGACTATCTGCAGCTGATGGGCTCGACCTCGCAGAACAGATCCGATTCCCGCGTGCAGGTCGTGTCGGAGATGACGAGAAGCTTAAAGATCCTCGCGAGGGAGCTTGATGTTCCTCTCGTGGTGCTGTCCCAGCTCTCGCGTGAGCCGGACAAGCGCCCGGATCATACGCCGCACATGAGCGACCTCCGCGAATCCGGCTCGATCGAGCAGGACGCGGATATAATCATGATGCTGTACCGTCCCGCCGCGTATGCGGATACCGAGGAATACGCCAATAACAACAATATCGCGTATCTCGATATCGTGAAGCACAGGAACGGCGAGACGAGACGCATAGAGCTGACCTGGATACCCGAGCTGACCAAGTTCTCGAGCTATTCGAACTACGGCGAAAACTGAAAAATGTATTGGAAAAGGATCTTCCGAAGGGAAGATCCTTTTAGTACTATTCGGTTTTTGTTTCGGCTTCCGGCTCGGGAGCGGGCGCCGCTTTTCGCTTCGTCCTCCGCGCGTCGAGCTTATGCATTATCGGCGAAATGCGCTTATAGATGAGGAACGTGACCGCGGAAACGACGACGCCCTTTAGAAGATTGAACGGCACGACGGCGTAGAACACGAGCGTCCACACGCTTGTGATATGCTTGTTCACGGCGGTGCCCATGGCGACGATCGCGGGGATCTCCATATGGAAGAGCTCGGCGAATTTCGGTATGAGGTACAGCGCGTTGAATGCGCTGCCGAATACCGTCATAAAGACCGTGCCGACGATGAGCGAGACGAGCGCGGAACGCTTGCCGGGCTTCGCGTGATAGACCATCGACGCGGGAAGCACGAACGAGCAGCCGACCGCGAAGTTCGCAAAATCGCCGACGAACGCGGTCGAGGTGCCCTTAAGAACGAGCTTGAGAGCGACCTTGATAAGCTCGGTGATGACGCCCGCCACCGGCCCGAGATAGAACGTGGAGATCATAACGGGAAGCTCGGACAGGTCGAGCTTATAGAAGCTCGGCGCGAAAAAGAGCGGTATCTCGAGGAGCATCAGGACGCCCGCCATGCAGGAGAACAGCGCGACATAGGCAATGTAGTGCGTATCGGATAACCTGCGGCGGCGCTCCTTCATTACGAAGCGCTCGAACAGGAACGCGATGAGGAAAAGCCCCGCGAAAATGCCGAGGCAGACGGCAATGAAGCTTAAGTTGTCCTTTGCCGTCTCAAGCAGTTTATTCATGAAAAGACCCCCTTTTCAGCTCCGTTAAAGCGGAGCGCAAAAGGAGGACGAGCCCGTTTTGTGTGCCGCTTCTCTCATCCGGACTGTGACCGTCGGTATCGGATTCGCACCGATTCGGCAGCTTTGAAAGCTGCTCGCAGACTTACCCAATGGGCTTACTGCCGGTAGGGACTTGCACCCTGCCCCGAAGCATAGATATTTTATCACCGATCCGCCTCTTAATCAAGAGGCATTTTTATTCGGCGGCTTTTCTGACCTTTTGGATCGTGCGGTTCAGCTTAATAAAATCGACCCTGCCGTCCGGGAACACGGAGCTCGACTCGACCGTGAGCCAGCCGGAATAGTCAATTGCCTTTATCTTTTCGAAGAACGGCTTGAAATCGACGTGGCCGTCGCCCATGTGGAGCACGCGAAGGTCGGTAAAGTCCTTCACACCCCCGCCGTAATCGTTGACGTGGAGATGCGGCGTCCTGCCATCCCAAAGCCTGTCCTCGGCAAGCGTCGCGGGAAGCTCGCGGTGGAACTCCGCCATCTTGGTGTCGATCGTGAACAGGGCGTTCGGGTAAGTATCCATAATGCGCCTTAAGTGCGCGAGCGGCGTTTCGACGGCGCAGACGACGTTCTCTACGGTCAGGATGATTCCCGCGCGTTCGGCCTCAATAAGATAATCCCCGAGCACGGAGACGTTCCTTTCGATATCGTGATCGCTCGCGGGGCCGCCCCACAGGTGCAGTACAGCAAGCTCAGCCCCGAGCCTTCGCGCGATCAAAAGATTGTTTTTGAACCTCTCCCCCGCTTCCCTTATCTCGTCGTCAGAGCCAAGGCTCAAAAGCTCGCCGATCCTTTTGTCCATGTGGAGGACGGGTATCCTC
The DNA here is from genome assembly GCA_017614315.1 of Clostridia bacterium. Lineage (GTDB taxonomy): Bacteria > Bacillota > Clostridia > Christensenellales > CAG-138 > UBA3857. The sequence goes on from JAGACA010000018.1 coordinate 25,730, forward strand.
ATGCCGACGTCGAGCGATATCCGCCTGACCGCCTCGATGTTTTCGTCAAGCACGGCGTCCCACGACGGATAGACCATGAACTCGACGCCGTCCGCTTCGAGCCTCGGGAAAAACTCCCGAAGCAGCCGCGGATCGCGTCCGTTAAATTTGGTTATCATCGCTCCGGTGGAGCAGAGCACGCCCTTTATCATCGTAACCTCGGATCGGTTTTTTATTATTCTATCACCGCGCGCGCGATTATTCAATCACAAAACGCGAGATTGACAATTCGGATCATAAAGGGTAAAATCATTGTATCGAAAACAAGCGAAGGTTTTTTCCGATGATCGACATCCACTGTCATATCGTTCCCGGGGTGGACGACGGCTCTGACGATATCGCCGAGAGCGCGCGCATGGGCGAGGTCGCCGAGGCGTGCGGGGTCACGGACATTATCGTCACGCCGCACTGCAACATCCCCGGCTCATACAGGAATTATTTCGGCCCGTGGTACGACCGCGAGTTCGAGGGGTTGAAATCGCTTTTTTCGGAGCACGGCATAAACGTGAAGCTGCACCGCGGCATGGAGGTTTTCGGCACGGACGACGTGGCGAAGCTCTATGACGAGGGGTTGGTGCTCACGCTCGCCGGCTCGGAGTTCATGCTGGTCGAGTTCGATTTCGGCGACGACATGTGGCGCGTGCGTGACGTGCTGTATTCGCTTTTCGAGAGAAAAATCACCCCGATCATCGCTCATCCGGAGAGATATTTCCCCGTTCAGGACGATCCGTATTTTGCGCTCGACTGGGTGAAGATGGGTTGCCTTTTGCAGATCAACCGCACGAGCCTGCTTTCGCATCGCTCGGATCCCTGCTATCGCACTGCGCGGACGCTCCTCGACGAGGCGGCGGTGCACTTCATCGCGACCGATTCGCACGGCGTGTTCTCCCGCACGACGAGGCTCTCCGACGCGTACGATTTTATTATGGAGCGCTATCCCGCGGAATGGGCGGAGATACTGATGGACGAAAACCCCCGCCGCGTGATCGAACATCGCCGTGTGAGGAACCTCCCACGCCCCGAAGGATACTGACGCATGACGGTCAATGACATCCCCGTTATTTCAAATAAGGAACAGCTCCGCGGCGTGATCTCGGAGCTCGGCTTTTTGCCCTTCTTCTCATCCGGGATAGAGGGGTTTTCTCTTCGCGACCACATCGACCCCGCCGTGTGGTTCGTCGAGGGCGTGGACGGCCCGTGGGAGTGGAAGACGGACGTTTCGGTCTACGGCAAGCTTTTCCGCGGCAAGGCGGTGTTCATGACGCCCGAATGGTATGCCGTGCTCGCCTGCTATCGCCGCGACGGATATGATTTCGAGGGCATGTACGAGGACGGCTTCCTGCCGCACTCCGCCCTTTACATAATGAACGAGCTCGAGAAGGGTTCCCTGATCAGCAGCGAGCTCCGAACAAGGACGGGCATGGACGGCAAGGGCTCCGGCTTTGACGCGCTGATCACGACTCTGCAGATGAAATGCTTCGCCCTGCCCACCTCGTTCGAGTACGCGATCGACCGTCACGGGCGGCCTTACGGCTGGGGGCTCGCGCGGTATTCGTCCGCCGACAGGTTTTACGGAAAGGAGATCGCCGCCGCGGAGGAGAAGTACTCTCCCAATGAGGCGAAGGAGCTTCTTATCACGCGCGTGACGGAGCTCTGCCCCGGCGTCACAGTGAAGCAGGCGGAAAGGCTTGTAAAATGATCGTATTCAGAAAAGCGGAGCCTGCCGACGCTCCGATGCTCTCCCGCCTTCGCAGGCAGGTCTGGGGCGAGACCTACCGCGGGATCTATCCCGACGAGGTGATCGACGGGTACGATTTTTCCCTGCATGAGGAGATCTCCCTCAAAAAGATACTAGACCCTGACATCGAGATGTTCGTGATCGCTGACGGCGATGCTCCCGTCGGTTACTTTTCTTTCATACACGGCGATCGCGTACACGTGATGCAGCTCTACCTTCTGAGATCCCACAGGGGATTGGGCGCGGGCAAAACCGCGATCGGGATCGTGCGCGCATACTGCAAAGAGCACGGCGTCGCCCGTTTCACGATCAACTGCAACGAGCACAACCTTCCCGCACGCGGCTTTTATGAGCATATGGGCGGCAAGCTTACCGTCGTCGACGGAGGGCATATAAACCGGCAGGAGGATCAGGTGACGTATCTGTACAGGGTCTGCTGATCGGACAGAATAAAACAGCCTGTTGTCGGCAGGCTGTTTTTTGTTGCTTTACCAGGTCTCGTTCGAAAGGTTCTGCATGTTCTGCTTCGCCTCCGAGACCTCCTGTCCGGGGGCGGTCTTCGGGTTGTAGAGATTGCGCTTGCGCATCTCGTCGAATACCGTGTACTGGTCGTTCGCGCACTCGGTCATGTTCTGAAGGAGTATCCTCCTCAGTTCCGTGCTCTCGCACTCCGTGCAGCTCCCTGCGTAGATCGTGGTCATGTTCTTCTCGGTATGGAGAAGATCAGTCAAAAGCTCCCTTTCGGTCATGTTCTGATTATTCATATTTCTCCTCCGTTACTGTCTTGTCCCGAGATAGCTGTTCAGCGCGTCGAAGTGCTGACGGTGATGCTCGGCGTGGTCGCACGCCATCCTCTTCAAGCCGGGATCGGTGAAGCGGCTTTCGTAGACCTTGCATTTCTTATACGCAAGCGCCTCCTGATACATTTCGTCCTGAACGACGGTAAGATCGCCGTTCGAGATCGAGCCCTGCGGCTGACTGTTCATGAACCAATTTGTGTTTCCGGTCATATTTACCTCCCGAATTAGTTTTGGTACGGTCAGTATGCCGCGGTTCAGCTTTTTTTATGCAATAAAAAAGCCCTTCGTGTTTAACGAAGAGCATTTTTCTTATTCCTGTCAGATGAGCTCTATGAGAGCCATCTCGGCGGCGTCACCGCGGCGGGGACCGAGCTTAAGGATACGGGTGTAACCGCCGGTCTTGCCGTCGTACTTCGGAGCGAGCTCGCGGAAGAGCTTCTCGACGACGGGATAGTTCGCAACGGCGCGCTTCTCGAAGTCTTCCCTCTTCTCCTTGTGCTCCTTGACCTCTGTGATGTTGTAGAGGTAGCCGACGATCTGCCTTCTGGCATGCAGCTTGGAGGGCTTGTCGATAGTCTTTTCGACCTCGATGACCTGCTGCTTGTCGTTCATGGACTTCTTGGTGACGGTCTCGGTATTCTTATACTCAGCCACAGCCAGAGTGATGAGCTTCTCGACGATGGGACGGAGCTCCTTGGCGCGGGTCTCGGTAGTCACGAGCTTGCCGTTCCAAAGAAGAGCGGTCGCCATATTGCGGAACATAGCATCACGCTGATCGGTGGGCTTGTTGAGCTTACGGTTGGGCATTTCTTTTTCCTCCTATAATAGTTGCCGCTGGGGCATGGACAATTAAGTTGATCAGTCGTCGCTTTCTCTGAGGGAAAGTCCCAGGGTCTGCAGCTTCTGCTGTACCTCTTCGAGGGACTTACGGCCGAGGTTCCTGACCTTCATCATCTCTTCCTCGTTGCGCTCAACGAGCTCCGCGACGGAGTTGATGCCGGCGCGCTTCAGGCAGTTATAGCTCCTGACGGAGAGATCCAGCTCCTCGATGGGGGTCTCCAAGAGCTTCGACTTGTCGTCGCTGCCCTTGTCCTCAAAGATGGTATCGCGCTGGCTGTCCTCGGTGAGGTTGATGAACAGGCTGAGGTGCTCGGTCATAATGTTGGCTGCCTTCGAAACGGCATCCTCGGGACGGATAGCGCCGGAGGTCCATACCTCGAGCGTGAGCTGATCGTAGTCGGTTGTGTTGCCGACGCGGGTATCGTCCACGCGGAAGTTGACCTTGGTGATCGGCGTGAAGATGGAATCAACGGCGATCTCGCCGATGGGCATTCCGGGCTTCTTGTTCTTATCGGCCGAAACGTAACCGCGTCCCTGATCGAGAACGATCTCCATGTTGAGACGGGCATTTTCGCCCAGAGTGGCGATGTGCAGATCGGGATTGATTATCTCGACGTCAGCGTCCGTGATGATATCCGATGCCTTGACCTCGCATTCGCCCGTGGCGTCAATGACGACACGCCTGGCGCCCTCGCCGTGGATCTTGGTGCGGAGCTCCTTGATATTGAGGATTATCTCGGTGACATCCTCTTTCACACCTTCAATGGTGGAAAACTCATGAAGCACGCCTTCGATCTTGACGGAGGTTGCAGCGACGCCGGGAAGCGAGCTCAAAAGCACGCGGCGCAGACAGTTGCCGAGAGTAGTGCCGAAGCCGCGCTCAAGAGGCTTGACTTCAAACCTGCCATACCTGTCGGTAAGCTCTACGCACTCTATTTTGGGTCTTTCTATTTCCAACATCAAACTCTCCCCTTTCATTAAGCGTACAGGGTCTCGTTTCCAAAGGAAACGCCGGGTCTCAATTCATTACCTTGAATAGTACTCAACAATGAGATGCTCCTCAATGATGACGTCGATATCGTCACGCTGCGGCATGGCGACGACCGTTCCCTGAAGGTTGTCCGCGTCAAGAGTCAGCCACTTGGGCATCTTGCCGTCGGCGCCCTGCTCGCGCAGAGCCTTGAAGCACGCCATGTCGCGGCTGGAATTCCTTACGGAAATGACCTGGCCGGGCTTCACGATGTAAGAGGGAATGTCGACCTTTTTGCCGTCAACGGTGATATGGCCGTGAACGACGAGCTGACGGGCCTGCGCGCGGCTTACGCCGAAAGCGAGACGGTAACAAACGTTGTCCAGGCGGCGCTCGCAGAGGCCGAGGAGGTTGTCACCGGTGACGCCGTGCATGTTGGACGCCATCTCATAATATTTCCTGAACTGGGACTCGAGAACGCCGTACATCCTGCGGACCTTCTGCTTCTCACGAAGCTGGATGCCGTAGTTGGACTGCTTGCGCTGACGAGCCTGACCATGCTGTCCGGGAGGGGTAGCGCGCTTGGTGAAAGCACACTTCGCGCTGTAACATCTTTCGCCCTTGAGGAAAAGCTTGCAGCCTTCCCTGCGGCACTGCCTGCAAACGGAATCTGTATATCTTGCCATAATCGTTTGCCTCCTTTACACACGCCTGCGCTTGGGGGGACGGCAACCGTTGTGGGGGATCGGGGTGACGTCTTTGATCATGTTGATCTCAAGACCAGCCGCCTGCAGCGAACGGATTGCGGACTCACGACCTGCGCCGGGACCTTTAACATAAACTTCTACAACACGCATGCCATGCTCCATGGAAGCCTTGGCAGCCTGCTCCGCAGCCATCTGAGCCGCGAACGGAGTGCTCTTCCTGGAACCGCGGAAGCCGCAGCCGCCGGCGGAAGCCCAAGAGATCGCGTTGCCGTTCAGATCGGTGATGGTAACGAGAGTGTTGTTGAAAGAGGAGCGAATGTGCGCCTGACCACGCTCGATGTTCTTCTTCTCGCGGCGCTTGCGGGTGGCAATCTTCTTGCCCTTGACCTGTTTAGCCATTTATCGCTTCCTCCTTACTTCTTTCTGGACATCTGACGCTTCGGGCCCTTGCGGGTACGAGCGTTGGTGTTGGTTCTCTGTCCGCGAACGGGCAGACCCTTGCGGTGACGAACGCCGCGGTAGCAGCCGATCTCGATGAGGCGCTTGATATTGAGCGCGGTCTCACGGCGAAGGTCGCCTTCTACCTTCAGATTCTTGTCAATGTATTCCCTGAGAAGGTTGACATCGCTTTCGGAAAGATCCCTGACGCGAATGTCGGGATCGACACCGGTTTCCGCCAGGATCTTCTTCGAAGTGGAAAGGCCGATACCGTAGATGTAGGTAAGGCCGATCTCAACGCGCTTGTCCCTGGGCAGATCAACGCCACTAATACGTGCCATTGGATTTAATTACCTCCGTAAATAAGAAAATATTCGTTATTCGGGGAATTACCCTTCCCCACGGGGGGTATAATCACCTGCCGGTTCCCGATTTAGACACTGGCCAAGCAACCACTCATTGGCCAAAGTCCAAACCGGGCAGCCGCACCGGACAGGAAATGATCAAACACAGTTCAGAAGGTTTTCACTCCTCGCGCAAAGTGAAGTGTTCTTCGCGAGCGCAAATACCCGTTGAAGCCTGTCGGGCTCAGCCCTGCTTCTGCTTATGGCGGGGATTATCACAAATGATCATGACGCGGCCCTTGCGCTTGATGATCTTGCACTTTTCGCACATGGGCTTAACACTCGGCCTGACTTTCATGGTTTTTCCTCCTTAACGTAATTACATATCTTAACGGCAATGCCGCTGTTTGTTAGTTCTTCGCACGCCACGTGATGCGGCCGCGGGTGAGGTCATAGGGCGAAAGCTCGACAGTGACCTTGTCGCCGGTCAAGATGCGAATGAAGTTCTGACGAAGCTTGCCGGAGATCGTGGCAATTATCTTATGCCCGTTCTCAAGCGTTACCTCAAACATGGTGTTGGGAAAGGTGTTGGTAACGACGCCTTCGACTTCGATAACATCCTGTTTGGACATTCTAATCTCCTTTTTATTTGATATCGGCCGGCGGATCAACTTGTCCGCCGAGTTCCTTTTTAAGCTGTTTGAGCGCATGAACGATAACCGAGTCGTCCACCCGGTCACCGTTTGAAAGCGCTTTTCTTATTCCCTCGTCCGCCGCCTTGAGCACTATCACGTGCTTTCTCTTTTTGGACTTGGGTGAATCGATCCGGCGCGAACCTCCGTCCGCAAGGAGCACTTGCTCGCTGCCGTCGTCGTTTTTTCGCACGCCGACGACAAAATATATTTTGCCGGAATCATGCCCGCGAAGGCTTACAGCCGCGTGCCCGACGGGGTTTTTTGCCCCGTCCTCAACCGAGAAAAGGCCATTTTTGCAGAAAAATCCGCGCATTTTGGCACCTCCGTTCGGTTTGAATGACGCAACTGATTTATGATAGCACAAAACTATACCAATGTCAAGACCTCGTGGGAATCTTTTCCGACAATAATCGTATTCTCGTAATGGGCGCTGGGCTTGCCGTCGGCGGTGAACGCCGTCCAGCCGTCCTTGGCTATCACGAGCTTCCATGTACCGAGGCTGATCATCGGCTCTATGGCAAGGGTCATGCCCGCCTCGAGCTTTAAGCCCTTGCCCATGCGGGGATCGACGTAGTTGGGCACCTCGGGCGGCTCATGCATGCGGGAGCCTATGCCATGACCGACCATTTCCCTTATGACGCCGTAGCCGTATTCCTTCGCGTGATCCTCGATCGCCCTCGCTATATCGATGAGGTGATTGCCTTCCACCGCCTGCTCCGCGCCGAGAAAGAAGCACTCCCTCGTCACCTCGACGAGCTTTCTTACCTCGTCGGGAACGTCGCCGACGAGGAATGTCCTCGCGGCGTCGCCGTGCCAGCCGTCGACTATCGCGCCGCAGTCCACGGATATGATGTCGCCGTCCTTAAGCCTGCGCTTTTTGGACGGTATGCCGTGAACGACGACCTCGTTGATCGAGGTGCAGATCGACGCGGGGAATCCGTTATAGCCCAGAAAGGACGGAACTCCGCCGTTTTTTCTTATGAACGCTTCGGCTTCATGGTCGAGATCCCAGGTGGATACGCCCACCCCGACGAGCTTTTCAAGATGGTTCAGCGTCTCGCCGACGAGTCTGCCGGCGACGCGCATCTTCTCTAGCTGGGAAGCGGATTTTATCGTAACTCTTTCGGTCATTTTGTTCACTCGAACAGCTCGAAGATGCTGTCTGCGACCTCGTCCATGCTCTTGTCGCCGTCGACGCGCGAAAGGAGCTCCCTGGCCTCGAAGAAATCGATGAGCGGGAAAGTCTGCTCCGCGTATACGTTGAGGCGGTGCTGCACAGTCTCGGGCCTGTCGTCGTCGCGCGCGATGAGCTTCGTGCCGCAGTCGAGACAGGTGTATCCGCCGTCCTCATCCGGCTCGAGAACATCGACGGTGTAGGTGCGCTTGCAGTTGGGGCACACGCGGCGCTTTGACATACGGCCGACGATGGATTCGTCGGGTACCTCGATGCAGACCGCGCGGTCGATGCCCGTGAAGCCCATTAGGCTCTCCGCCTGCGCTATGGTGCGGGGGAAGCCGTCGAGCAGGAATCCGTTCTCGCAGTCGGGCATGCCGATGCGGTTCTTGACCATGCCGATGATGATCTCATCGGGAACGAGCTCGCCCCTGTCGATCAGGGATTTCGCCTCGACTCCAAGGGGTGTTTCGGCCTTGATCTCGGCTCTGAGCATATCGCCGGTCGAGATGTGCGCGATGGAATAGCGCTCGGCTATCCTTTCGGCCTGCGTGCCTTTGCCTGCGCCCGGCGGGCCCAAGAGGATCAGTTTCATATGTTGGAGGTCTCCTTCCCGTAGTTGGATTTGATAACAGTTAAGAGTTGGGATCCGGGAGTTGGTATGCAGCGCTCAGCTTCTCGCTCCTTATTTCTCACTTCTGACTTTAATCAAGCACCAAGCGGTTTTGCGGCAAAAAGCCGCAAAACCGCAGGTTTTGGATCAACATTTCCGTTAGGACGCGAGAAAGACCCATTGGGGGTCTCCCGCCCTCGGCCGGTCCTGTCGGGATCAACCGAGGAAGCCCTTGTAATGACGCATCAGCAGGAGCGAATCGAGCTGCTCGGCTGTCTCGAGGGCGACGCTGACCATAATGAGGATACTGGTCGCACCGAAGTGGCTGAGAAGGTCGATACCGAGGACGTTGAGCAGTATGGACGGGATTATCGCGATCAGGCAGAGGTAGAGCGCGCCGAACATTGTCAGGCGGCTGGACTTCTTCTGCAGGTAATCGCTGGTGGGCTTACCGGGGCGAATGCCGGGGATGAAGCCGCCGTTCTGCTGCAGGTTCTTGGAGATGTCCACGGGGTTGAAGCTGATGGACGAATAGAAGTACGCGAAGGCGATGATCAGGAGCCCGTAGAGAACGTTGTAGATGATAACGCCCGCGACGTTCGTAGAAGACGAGCTCAGATACGTGCTGACGAACTTGGGGAAGCCCGCGCTGGAATCCGCCCAGAACTGAGCGATCATAGCGGGGACCTGCAGGAGCGTCATGGCAAAGATCAGCGGCATAACGCCGTTGGCATTCGCCTTCATCGGGATGTGGGTGGACTGACCGCCGTAAAGCTTACGTCCAACTACACGCTTTGCGTACTGTACCGGCACGCGGCGGACCGCCTTATCGACAAGGCAGATGCCTACGACCAGTATGATGGTGACTGCGAGAGCCACAAGGGGTACCCACCAGCGGATCAGACCGCCGTGCTGCGTATCGATAGTCGCCCAGGGGAGGATCTCCCAATAGCGGAATATCCTTACGAACACGTCGGGGATCGAGGCCACGATCGAGGCGAAGATCAGCATTGAAATACCGTTGCCGACGCCCTTCTCGGTGATGCGCTCGCCCGTCCACATAAGGAACGCGGTACCTGCCGTACAGCAGATAGCGATGGTGATGTAGGTGAATACCTCGTTGACCTTCGAATCCTTAAAGAGCGAGATGACATTGAGGATGCTCTCGCCGCCGGAGCTCTGGGAGAGGTTCTGAAGGGTGACGATGATGGTGATCGACTGCACGGCGGCAAGGCCGATACCGACGTAGCGGGTGATCTTTTCGATCTTTTCCCTGCCGTCGTCCTCCTTTGAAAGACGCTCGAGAGCGGGGATCGCGATGGTCAGGAGCTGCACGATAATGGAACCCGTGATGTACGGGGAGATACCCATTGCGAACAGCGAGAACTGGCTTAAGCTGCCGCCGCTGAAGAGGTTCAGGAACCCCAGAAGGTCATAGTTCTCGATGTTGGCGGCAAGCGCGGTGGCGTTGACGCCCGGGATCGGGATGAACGATCCGAAACGGTAGATGACGATGAGCAGGAGGGTGAAGAGCATCTTTGTGCGGATGTCCTTGACCTTCCATGCGTTGAAGAATGTCTTAAACATTACTCCACCTCAACAGTTCCGCCGGCAGCAACGATAGCGTTACGGGCTGATTCCGAAACTTTAGCTGCCTTGACAGTAAGTTTCTTGGTAAGCTTGCCACGACCCAGAACTTTGAGTCCGTCCTTTTCGATCTTGCGGATCACGCCTGCCTCATGGAGGAGCTCGGCGGTAATCACGGCGTCGTTATCAAACTGCTCGAGTACCTCGATGTTGATAACAGTGTACTCTTTGGCGAAGTTGTTGTAGAAACCGCGCTTCGGGAGCCTGCGGGTAAGGGGCATCTGGCCGCCCTCGAAACCGTTCTTCTTGCTTCCGGAACGTGCCTTCTGACCCTTGTGACCATAGCCGGACGTCTTACCGAGGCCGGAGCCCGTGCCGCGACCGACACGACGCTTGGCGGTGGTGGAACCGTAAGTAGGCTGTAACTCGTGAAGTTTCATGCTGCACCTCCAATCAGACTTCTTCCACCTTGACAAGGTGCTTTACTTTGAAGATCATGCCGCGGATGCAGGCGTTGTCGGGCTTGATGACCGTGGAGTGCATCTTGTGAAGGCCGAGGGCCTTTACCGTTGCCTGCTGATCCTTTAATGCGCCAATGGTCGATTTGACCAGTTCGATCTTAAGGTTTGCCATAGTTCTTCCCCCCTTACTCGGTGATCTCGGCAACGGTCTTGCCGCGAAGCTTCGCGATCTGCTCGGCAGTCCTGAGCTGCATGAGACCGTCAATGGTTGCCTTTACGCAGTTGGCGGGGTTGTTGGAACCATAGCTCTTGGTGCGGATGTCCTTGACGCCGGCCATCTCGAGGACGGCGCGGACGGGACCGCCCGCGATAACGCCGGTACCTTCTTCAGCGGGGAGCATGCGGACATGACCCTTGCCGAACTTTCCCTCAACGGCGTGGGGGATGGTGGTCCCCACGATGGGAACGTTGATGAGATGACGCTTTGCATCCTCGACGCCCTTGCGGACTGCTTCGGGGATCTCGGCTGCTTTGCCGGTGCCTACGCCTACCCTGCCCTTTTCATCGCCGATGACGATGAGCGCGGCGAAACGGAAGGTGCGGCCGCCCTTGACGACCTTGGCAACGCGGTTGACCGCTACAAGGCGCTCCTGAAATTCCGGTACTTCCGGAGTGAAGTTACGCTTCTGCTGCATATAAAGTACCTCCTTAGAAATCCAGGCCACCCTTGCGGGCGCCGTTTGCCAGAGCCTCGACACGACCGGTATAGAGATAACCGCCGCGGTCGAAAACGACCTTTTCGACGCCCTTGTCCTTGGCGCGCTTGGCAACGGTCTCACCGACGAGCTCGGCAGCCTGCTTCTTGTCCTTACCGTCGAGCTGAGCGATGATCTCGGGCTCTACGGTGGACGCGGCGGCGATGGTGACGCCGTTAACGTCGTCGATGACCTGAGCGTAGATGTGCTTCAAGCTGCGGTATACGTTGAGACGGGGACGCTCGGAGGTCCCGCTGAAATAGCTGCGGAGACGTTCATGACGCTTTACCCTGACAGCATTCTTATCGATCTTACTTATCATACTGTACCTCCATTACTTACCCGTCTTACCGACCTTGCGGCGTACGAACTCGCCGGCATAGCGGATACCCTTGCCCTTGTAAGGCTCGGGCGGGCGGACCTCGCGGACGTCGGCAGCGATCTGGCCGACCTTCTGCTTGGAGATGCCCTTAACGGTGATCCTGTTGGGAGCGGGAACGTCAAAGGTGATGCCATCCTTCTCCTCGAACTCGACGTTGTGGGAATAGCCGACCGTAAGAACGAGCTTGTTGCCGCTCTTGGCAGCCTTGTAACCGGTACCCTCGATCTCAAGCTTCTTTTCGAAGCCCTCGGTCACGCCGATGACCATGTTATTGATAAGCGTACGGGTGAGTCCGTGCAGGGCGCGATCCTGCTTTTCATCGGTGGGGCGGGTCACCTTGAGGGTGCCGTTCTCCTCTTCGATGTTCATGCGGGGGGATATCTTCTCCGAAAGCTGTCCCTTGGGGCCCTTGACGGTCACGACGCTGTTCTCGACCGTGATTGTCACTCCGTTGGGTACGGTTATCGGATGTTTTCCGATTCGAGACATGTTTTACCTCCAGTTATATTTGTCTTACCAGATGTAGGCGAGAACTTCGCCGCCTACGCCCTGTTTCCTTGCTTCGCGGTCGGTCATGATGCCCTTCGAGGTGGAGATGATGGCGATTCCGAGGCCGTTGAGGACCTTGGGGAGCCTATCCTTCCTCGCATAGACGCGGAGACCGGGCTTGGAGATGCGCTTTAAGCCGGTGATGACGCGCTGACGGTTGGGACCGTACTTAAGAACGATGTTCATCATCTTCTCAACGCCCTCTTCATTCACGGAGTAGGACTTGATGTAGCCTTCGTTAAGGAGAATCTCGGCGATGGCGAGCTTCATGTTGGAAGCGGGCACATCGACGGTTTCGTGCTTTGCAACCAGCGCATTCCTGATGCGGGTGAGCATATCTGCAATAGGATCAGTAGTAAGCATAATTATCCTCCTTAAAGATTACCAGCTGGCCTTGCGGACGCCGGGGATCTCGCCCTTGTATGCGAGCTCGCGGAAGCAGATACGGCATACGCCGTACTTCCTGAGGACGCTGTGGGGACGGCCGCAGATGCGGCAGCGGGTATACGCCCTTGTGGAAAATTTGGGTTCACGCTGCTGCTTGAGCTTCATTGATGTCTTAGCCATTTATGTACCCTCCTCTTAGGCGTTGATGTTGCCGAAAGGCATACCGAAGAGCTTAAGGAGCTCCTTGGCCTCTTCGTCGGTATTGGCGGTCGTTACGAAAACGATGTCCATACCGCGTACCTTGTCGACGTCGTCATAGTTGATCTCGGGGAAGATGAGCTGCTCTTTGACGCCCATTGCATAGTTGCCGCGGCCGTCAAAGCTTACGTCGCTCACGCCGCGGAAGTCGCGGACGCGGGGCAGAACGATGTTCATCAGCTTATCCATGAAGTAGTACATGCGGTCGCCGCGGAGGGTGACCTTTGCGCCGATGTTCATGCCCTGACGGACCTTGAAGTTCGCAACGGACTTCTTGGCCTTGGTGACGACGGGCTTCTGACCGGCGATCTGGCCGAGCTGCTCAAGAGCGGCGTCGATGGCCTTGGGGTTATCCTTATCGGAACCGAGACCCATGTTGAGGACGATCTTCTCGAGCTTGGGGATCATCATGGGATTAGCGTAGTTGAACTTCTCCTGGAGAGCGGGAACTACCTCTTCCTTATATTTGACCCTGAGGCGGGCGGGCTCGGTGAAAGCAGCGGCTTCCTGAGCGGACTTTTTCTTCTTGGCAGGAGCCTGTTCCTGATTATTCTTTGCCATTATCCCTTTCCTCCTCAGTCGATGTTCTTGCCGCAGTTCTTGCAGACGCGGACTTTCTTCGTGCCGTCCTTGCCCTCAACGAAGGTATGACCGACACGGGTGGGCTTTTTGCAGGAGGGGCAGACCAGCATGACGTTGGACACATGGATGCTGCCTTCCTTCTCGATTCTGCCGCCCTCCTGACCCTGCTGACGGGGCTTTGTGTGGCGGATGACCATTGCACGACCCTGTACGAAAACGCGCTCTTTTTCGGGATCGACCTTCAGAACCTTACCGGTGCGGCCGACGTCCTTGAGGTTGTTTCCGGCAATTACCATTACGGTGTCGCCTTTTTTGATGTTCATAGTTTCTCCTCCTTACAGAACCTCGGGTGCGAGGGAGACTATCTTCATATAGTCTTTTTCACGGAGCTCCCTGGCGACCGGCCCGAAGATACGGGTGCCGCGGGGCTGCTTCTGATCGTTGATGATGACTGCCGCGTTATCGTCGAAGCGGATGTGCGAACCGTCATGGCGCTGGACGCCGGTCACAGTGCGGACGACGACGGCCTTGACGACATCCTTCTTTTTGACGGCGCCGCCGGGGGTAGCCGTCTTGACGGAAGCGACGATCACGTCACCGATGCTGGCGAACTTCCTCTTGGAGCCGCCCAGCACACGGATACACATGATCTCCTTAGCGCCGGAATTATCGGCGACCTTTAACCTTGTCTGTGGCTGAATCATAATTTACCTCCAAGATTACTTAGCCTTTTCGATGATCTCGACGACGCGCCAGCGCTTATCCTTGGACAGCGGACGGGTCTCCATGATGCGGACGATATCGCCTTCGCCGCATTCATTCTTCTCATCGTGAGCCTTGAACTTCGTGGTCTTGTTGACCATCTTGCCGTAGAGGGGGTGACGGACCTTGGTACGGACGGCGACGACAACGGTCTTATCCATCTTGTCGCTGATGACGATACCGGTGCGGGTCTTGCGGTAACCCCTTACGAGGGTTTCATTGTTTTCCATTATCGTTTACCTCCCTCATTATTTTGCGGCGGCGATCGCGCGCTCGGTGATCACGGTCTTGACCTGAGCGATGTCGCGCTTTACCTGCTTAAGCCTCATCGGGTTCGCAAGCTGGCCGACCGCCTGCTGGAAGCGGAGATTGAAAAGCTCTTCCTTGAGCTCTTTTTCTTTAGCCTGGAGCTCCTCGACGGACATCTCCCTGAGCTTCTGGAATTCCTTAGTCTTCATTGGCCTTCTCCTCCACTACTCTTTTCACGATCTTGCACTTGAGGGGCAGCTTGTGCATGGCAAGGCGGAGCGCTTCGCGGCTCGTTGCCTCGTCGGTGCCGGCGATCTCGAACATAACGCGGCCGGGCTTGACGACTGCTACCCAGTACTCGGGCGAGCCCTTACCGGAACCCATTCGGGTCTCGGCGGGTTTTTCGGTAACGGGCTTATCGGGGAAGATCTTGACCCAGACCTGACCGTTACGCTTGATGAAACGCGTCATGGCGACACGCGCTGCCTCGATCTGATTGCTGGTGACCCACGCGGGCTCCAGAGCAACAAGGCCGAATTCACCGTAGGTGATGGTATTGCCGCGGAGCGCGCGGCCCTTCATGCGGCCGCGATGGACTCTCCTGCGCTTAACTCTCTTAGGCATCAACATGGTTATTCGCCTCCTTACGCTTTCTTGAGGTTCCTCTTGCCGAGGACCTCGCCCTTATAGATCCAAACCTTTACGCCGATGCGGCCGTAGGTGGTGGCAGCTTCGGCAAAGCCGTACTCGATGTCCGCGCGGATGGTCTGACGGGGAATGGAACCGTCGTGGATATCCTCGCTCCTCGCGATCTCGGCGCCGCCGAGACGACCGGCACAGGTGATCTTGATGCCCTTCGCGCCCGCCTTCATAGCACGGCCCATGGCCTGCTTCATGGCGCGGCGGAAGCTGGTGCGTTTCTCGAGAGCGCCCGCGATGTTCTCGGCGACGAGCTGCGCGCACGCGTCGGGATTGCGGATCTCCATGATGTTGACGTTGACGGGACGGCCGACGAGATTCGCGAGATCTGCCTTGATGGCCTCGACACCTACGCCGCCCTTGCCGATCAGCATGCCGGGACGAGCGGTGAAGATGCTGACGGTCGCCTTATCGGCTGCGCGCTCGATCTCGATCTTCGAAACGCTTGCTTCATAATACTTCTTCTTAAGGAACTCGCGGATCTTGTGATCCTCGATGAGGAGATCCGAGAAATTCTTCTTGTTGGCATACCAACGGGTGTTCCAACCCCTGATAACGCCTACGCGGAAGCCATTAGGATTAACTTTCTGACCCATAACTTACTCCTTCTCGTCCAAGATGACGGTGATGTGGCTGGTGCGCTTCCTGATGTGGAAGGCGGAACCCCTTGCCCTGGGGCGATAACGCTTGAGCGTCGGGCCCTGATTGGCGTAGATCTCGGCAACGTAGAGATTGTCTTTGGAAAGCTCCATGTTGTTCTCGGCGTTCGCGATCGCGCTGCGCAGCAGCTTAAGAACGGGTTCGGCAGCAGCCTTGGGGGTGTAAAGGAGGATCGCCTCGGCATCCTCGACGGACTTGCCGCGGATGAGGTCGATGACGACCTTTACCTTACGGGAGGAGATCCTGATGTACCTTGCGGTGGCATGGGGACGCTTTTCGGCGTTCTCACGGCGCTGTGCCGCTTTTTCTTTAGACCTTGTAGCCATAAATCATTATCCTCCTGTCTTATTTGCCCTTCGTCGTCTTCTCGGAGCCACGGTGGCCGCGGAAGGTGCGGGTGGGGGCGAACTCACCCAGCTTGTGACCGACCATATCTTCGGTGATATAGACGGGAACGTGTTTCTTTCCGTCGTGAACGGCAATGGTGTGACCGACCATATCGGGGAAGATGGTCGAAGCCCTGGACCAGGTCTTCAGGACGGTCTTTTTACCGGACTGGTTCATTTCCTGAATCTTGGCGAGGAGCCTTTCGGACACAAACGGTCCTTTTTTGACTGACCTACTCATTATTCATTATCCTCCCTCTTGATTATTTGCCGTTCCTGCGGCGAATGATGAACTTGTCGTTGACGTTCTTGGTCTTGCGGGTCTTATGACCGAGAGCGGGTTTACCCCAGGGAGTAACGGGACCGGGACGACCGATCGGGCTCTTGCCCTCGCCGCCGCCGTGGGGGTGGTCGTTCGGGTTCATGACGGAACCGCGGACCGTGGGACGGATGCCCATGTGGCGCTTGCGGCCGGCTTTGCCGAGCATGATGTTCGCAAAGTCGATGTTGCCGACCTGACCGATCGTGGCCTTACAGCCGAGGGGGATCAGACGAACTTCGCCGGAGGGGAGACGCACCTGAGCGTACTTGCCTTCCTTAGCCATGAGCTGAGCGGCGTTGCCCGCGCTCCTGACGAGCTGAGCGCCCTTGCCGGGGAGCAGCTCGATACAGTGGATCATGGTGCCGACGGGGATGTTCTTAAGGGGGATGGAGTTGCCGATCTTGATATCGGCGCCTTCGCCGGAAACGACGGTATCGCCGACGTTAAGGCCGAAGGGAGCGATGATGTAGCGCTTTTCGCCGTCCGCGTAATGGAGGAGAGCGATATTCGCAGAGCGGTTGGGATCGTACTCGATCGTGGCGACCTTCGCGGGGACGTTGTCCTTGTTGCGCTTGAAGTCGACGATGCGGTAGTAGACCCTGTTGCCGCCGCCGATGTGGCGGGTGGTGATGCGTCCGCGGTTATTGCGGCCGCCGGTGCGCTTCTTGGCCTCGAGCAGAGAACGCTCGGGCTTCGAACAGGTGATCTCCTCGTACATGGAGACCGTCATGAAACGCTGGCCGGGGGTAGTGGGCTTTATTTTCCTGATAGCCATCTTAACTCCTCCTTACTGCATGCTGTCGAAGAACTCGATACCCTTGGAGTCCTTCGCGAGCGTGACATAAGCCTTCTTGGTGGAGGCGGTGCGGCCCAGATAGCGGCCCTGCCTCTTGAGCTTGCCGTCCTTATTGACGATGTTGACCTTCTCGACCTTGACGCCCGGGAAGACAGCTTCGACGGCCTGCTTGACCTCGGTCCTGTTGGCCTTCTTGTCGACTACGAAGGTGTAGATCTTATCGCCGATCATTTCGTAGGTCTTTTCGGTAAGGACCGGACGGATGATTATATCGTGGTAATTCATGCGTATACCTCCTCGATCTTCTCGACGGCGCCCTTCGAAATGACGAGGGTGTCATGCTTTAAGATCTCGTAAGTGTTGAGAGCGCCTACGAAGCTGATCTCGACGCCCTCGATGTTCCTGGCGGACTTGACGACGTTCTCGTTGTTGTCCTCAAGAACGATGAGGGGCTTTACGGCGTTGAGAGCGGCAAGGCTCTTCGCCATATCGCGGGTCTTGATCTCGTCCATCTCGATGGAGTCGACGACGACGATCTTCTCGTCGGCGGCCTTGGAGGAGAGAGCGGATACAAGCGCGACCCTCTTGAGCTTCTTGTTGAGGGACATACGGTAGCTGCGGGGCTTCGGAGCGAAGACCACGCCGCCGTGGGTCCACTGCGGGCTCCTGGTCGAACCCTGACGGGCGCGGCCGGTGCCCTTCTGACGCCAGGGCTTCTTGCCGCCGCCGGAGACCTCGGCCCTCGTCTTGGCGCTCTGGGTGCCCTGACGCTGGTTGGCAAGGTACGCGACTACATAGGAGTGCATTGCGGAGGCATTGATCTCGGCGCCGAATACGGTCTCGGCAAGATCGACGGTACCGATGTTCTCGCCCTTCATGTTGTATAACTTTACGTTAGGCATGTTCTTTTACCTCCATTACTTAATGGTGCTCTTTACGAGTACCAGACCGCCGTTGGCGCCGGGGATGGCGCCCTTGATGAGGAGGAGGTTCCTCTCCGCATCGGAGCGGACGATCTCAAGGTTCTGAACGGTGATGGTCTCGCGGCCCATGTGGCCGGGGAGACGCTTGGTCTTGAAGACCTCGCCGGGATAGGTGCAGGCGCCCATGGAGCCGGCAACGCGGTAGGAGTGGGAACCGTGGGTCTTACGGCCGCGGCTCTGATTCCAGCGCTTGATGTTGCCCTCGTAGCCCTTGCCCTTCGAAGTGCCGGTCACGTCAACGTGCTCGCCCTTTTCGAAGACGTCGGCTTTTACGACGCTGCCGACCTGATACTGGCTGCAGTCGTCAAGGCGGAATTCCTTGACATAGCGGTGAGCTTCAACGCCGGCCTTCCTGAGATGACCCATTTCGGGCTTGGTGATGAGCTTTTCGCGAACGGGCATGAACGCCATCTGCACCGCGTCGTAACCGTCGTGGTCGACGGTCTTGATCTGAGTGACGGGGCAGGGACCTGCGAGAACGACGGTCACGGGGACCATGGTGCCGTCCTCACGGAAGACCTGAGTCATGCCGATTTTCTTACCCAATATAGCTTGTTTCATCGTGACACCTCATTTCAGAGCTTGATCTCGATGTCAACGCCGGCGGGAAGATCGAGCTTCATCAGCGCATCGACCGTTTTGGCGGAGGGCTGGATGATGTCGATCAGACGCTTATGCGTGCGCATCTCGAACTGTTCTCTGGAGTCTTTGTACTTGTGCGTTGCACGGAGGATGGTGACGACCTCCTTCTCGGTGGGAAGAGGGATCGGGCCCGAGACCCTGGCGCCGGTGCGCCTTGCCGTGTCAACGATCTTCTCTGCGCTGCGGTCGATGAGCTCGCACTCGTAGGCCTTCAGCTTAATGCGGATCCTGTTGTTTGCCATTTTTTACTCCTTCCAAATTATCACGGTATCGCCGTGCCGTATTATGCGGAGCGTATCGTCCGTCTGTATCCATCCTTTACATTTTAATTGAAGCTTTCCGTTTTCGGGGGCTTTCGCTTTCCGGATCGTCCTGAGTGACGGCGGGAATGGATCTCTCTCATTATCCCGTTCTCTTTTCCTCCGATAAAAGCAATATCGGGGATATGTCTCGCAGGAGCGTCCTTACTTGCCTGGCTTATCGCGGTCTTGCGGCTCTCGCGCCGCGTCCGCGACGGCCCGCGCGGCTCCCATAGGTCGCTATTCAATTAAATAGGTAGGCACAGTTCGACTTTCGCCGCTCCCGGCAGTACACGCACCCGAGCGTTTTCACAGTGAAAACTTATCGGGCGGTTTCCCGCCACGCCCCCAATTGGGGCCATCCCTCAAAAGTTACCCGGTTGGCGACCGGCAATCTCCCTTGGGACTACCGCTGCTGCATCCGATAGACTTTCTTCCCTTCCCCGCTACACAGGCTGCGGGATCGGGTTGGCATCAAAAGCCGCACATAGCGCAGCTTTACCATTATACATGTTTTCTTTTCGATTGCAATAGCTTTTTTGGAAAAAGCTCAAATATATTTCTTCGTGTACACGCTTCCGTGCGTTTCGAAGGCCGAAAACAAAAAAAGCGCCGTTTTCACGGCGCAAAAGTGTTCAACGATCGTACCGCGGGGATCATTCCCCGTCCCCGAATACGGATCCCTTTCTCCTGTTCAGCGCGAACGCGAGGGGTATGCCGAGCGCGCAGGAGGCGATCTCGCCGAGGAACACGTACACTGCGAGGAGCGGTATAGGGATGGGCGATTCGTACACCCACGATATCACGAAGGGCAGTATCGCCGTATTCGCGATTATGTTGGGTATGGGCGAGAGGATCATCGCGAGGGTCTCTCTTCCCCGCTTTTTCAGCGTCTTTGAGATGAAAAAGCACCCGATCGCGCCTATCAGCGTCGCAAGCGAGCCGAAAACGACGTCCCACGGGGCGCAGCCGGTCAGGATGTTCGCGAGCACGCAGCCGAGCGCGAGCCCAGGAACGGCGGATGACGTGAAGAACGGCAGTACGCACAGCGCTTCCGAGAAGCGGAGCTGAACGTCGAAGCTCAAGAGCCCAACCGCCTGGGACAGGAGCGTGAGCACAACGTACAGCGCGGCGATCACCGCGGCCACGGCGATCATGAGCGCTCCCCTGTTCTTTTTGTTTGCCTTCATATTCTGTTTTTCTCCTTAGTTTTTTTGTTCGGGGAGCGTGTCCCCCGGGTGAGGATGGTTTCGAACTCACCCGCTGATACTTATTCGAACAGCGGCCGCGGCTTCTTTCTCGGAAGCATTATCCTTATCGCGGAGGGCACGTTCCTTATCCTGACGTCGTGGCCGGACTCGACGAGCTCGCCGTCGAGCATCCAGTTGACCGGATCGTCGAGTATGAAGCGCACCTCGCTGCACGAATAGATGTGCATGAGCTCGCAGTTGTAGTCGCCGGACGAAAGCGCGCGGGCTACCTTGCCGAGCTCGACGGCGTTCCTGGGGTAGTTGATCAGCATGACCTCGAAGATACCGTCCGCGAGATCCACGCGCGACCTTTGGTAATTGATGACGCCGACGACGCTGGGGGTGTTTGAAACGGAGGCAAAGGCGTAATCGTCGGTCATCATCTTATCGCCGATAACGACGGTGGTCCTTATGGGTCGGATATTCGCTATGGAGTTCATGCCGCTTCCGAGATACGCGAGGAAGCCGAGGGCGTTTTTCGCGTTCTGCGGAGTCGAGTAGCTTATGTCGGTAAAAGCGCCGAAGGATGCAAGGTATGCGTAATGTCTGCCGTTGAACGAGCCGACGTCTATCGGCGTGGGCACGCCGTCGATCGCGGTCTCGATGAGGCCGTCGGGAGTTTTCGGCAGGCCGAGCGCAGCGGAAAAATCGTTGGTGGAGCCCATGGGGATATAGCCGATAACGGGACGAAGCTCCGCTTCGACGGTCATGATGCCCCTTATGACCTCGTTGACAGTGCCGTCGCCGCCAATGACCACGAGCAGCGCGCATTCCGCGCCGTATTCGTTTGCGAGCCTTGTGGCGTCGCCGCGGCCTGTGGTCGTGAACGCCCATGTCTCGTAGCCCTTGTTCGAGAGCGCCTCTATGACGGGCGCGATCAGATCGAGCGCCCTTGTGTTTCCGGATCTCGGATTGACGATGAGGAGCGCTTTTTCCCTCGTCGCCCTGCCGTATTCGGTAGTGATCTCAACGGTCGGCATACTGATCCTTCGCATCCGCGGAATACAGCGGACGCCTGCTTTTATTTTTCCTTATATACTTCCTCTTTGAGGACGCCGATATACGGCAGGTTGCGGTACGCGCCGGCATAATCGAGGCCGTAGCCCACGACGAACTCGTCGGGAACGGCAAAGCCGCAGTAGTCTGGAGTGATCTCGCACTCGCGGCGGCTGGGCTTGTCGAGCAGGCAGACGATCTTGATCGAGGCGGGATTCCTCGTGCCGAGGAGCCTCGTGAGATTGTTGAGCGTGTTGCCCGAGTCCATTATGTCCTCGACGACCACGACGTGTCTTCCCTCCACGGGCGCGTCGAGATCCTTCTTGATCTTGACCATGCCGTGGGAGACCATCTTGTCGTCATAGCTGGAGATGGCCATGAAGTCCATTTCCATGTAGTCGGTGAAGCACCTTGTGAGATCCGAGAAGAAGTGCACTGCGCCCCTGAGTATGCAGACGAAGAGCGGATTCTTTCCCGCGTACTCGCGCGAAAGCTGCTCGCCCATCTCCTTTACGC
This sequence comes from Clostridia bacterium, assembly GCA_017614315.1. Lineage (GTDB taxonomy): Bacteria > Bacillota > Clostridia > Christensenellales > CAG-138 > UBA3857. The sequence goes on from JAGACA010000018.1 coordinate 47,609, forward strand.
GGGCGGCGATCTGCTTTTCGCTCAGGAGCACGTACTTGATGTCGTTCTCAAGCCCCATCCTGTTTAACATATTCCTTACCTCCGTTCGATAAGCTAAATTAAAGCGCGTGGCTTAATCTTTCCTTAAAAATTCCGTGCGGATCATCCTTTCGGTCGATCCGTCGACGCTGACGAGCGCGCTCGAGGCGAAGCCCGGTATGAACAGCACGTCGCTGCCCGAGGTGATGAGCGGAAGGGAATCCCTCGTTTCCCTGTCGACCTTGCGGTCGATGAAATAGTCCTTGAGCTTTTTCGTTCCGGGAGCGCCGACGGGCATGAACTTAAGGCCCTCGCTCCGCGGGCGGATCACGGCGGGAGCGCCGAGCGCGCCGAGCTTATCCGCGTCCATGAAGAGCACGTTCGGATCCTTTCTGAAGCCCTCCGTGCCCTCTGAAAGCTCCGTTCTGAACGAGCCGAGCGGCGTTTCGATGAGGCCGACCGCGAGAGGGATCTCAAAGTCCGCCTTTTTCCTTGACGGCTTTCCGAACTTGACGAGCCCGTAGCTCGTCCTGACCTCGATGCCGGGGATCGTCAGCCTTGAGCCCGTCCTGCCGGAAAGCATCTCGAGTATCGCGTCGAGGTGCTTGCGCTCGACGTCGATAATGGCGTTCCTTTCGGCGAGCTCGAGCCGCAGCACGCGCGTCTTTATGGGGTATGGCAGAGCGTTAAGCTCCTTCCTCAAAAGCCCGCCGTCCTTCATGAGCGCTTCCCTTGCCCTGCGCGCCTCGTCCATGAGGTATTCCTCGTCCCTCGACAAAAGCTCCGACATGGAGCAAAGCGTCGTGACTATGCCGGGATTGATGTTCTTTTCGACGTACGGGAGGAGCTTCAGCCTCACCCTGTTCCTCGAGCCCTCGGGGATGAAGTTCGTTTCGTCCGTGCGGTAGGGCACGCCCTCGAGCTCGAGGTATCGCTCGATCTCGTCCCTCTTTACGGCAAGGAGCGGCCTTATAATGTCGCCGCGCTTCGGCTTTATTCCGAGGAGCCCCGCGAGCCCCGAGCCCCTTAAAAGGTGCAGGAGTATGGACTCCGCGTTGTCGTTCATGTGGTGGGCGGTGGCGATGTATTTCGTGTCCGTCTTCGCCCTTATCCTCTCGAGGAAGTCGTATCTTAAAAGCCTGCCCGCCGTTTCGAGCGAGAGCCCGTTCTCCTTTGCATAGGCGGGAACGTCCGCCGAGTCGGAGTAGAACGGCACGCCCCACGCTTCTGCAAGACCGCGGCAGAAGGATTCGTCGCCGTCCGCCTCCGCCCCGCGGATCATGTGATTGAAATGCGCCGCGCGGACAGTCCAGCCGTGCCTTCTCGAAAGCCGCGTGAGTACGTAAAGGAGCGCCGACGAATCCGCGCCGCCGGACAGCCCGACGAGGATCGAGTCGCCGTCCGAAAGAAGCCCGTTTTCGAGGATGTAGCTTTCGACCCGCTCCTTAAGATCCCGCGCGGCGTCCCGTTCCGAAACAGCGCCGTCCATGAGCCGTCCTCCTTATGCGTTGATACAGATCCGACATGTTACCATTTTATTGATTATACAACACATCCCCGATAATTGCAAGGCGCGCGGGGAAGATAGCGTTTGCTTTTGTCTCCCGGATTTGGTATAATAACATTGGAGTAATATGTATCGGAAAGGAGCCTTTGGGTGAAAGTCGTCGAGGCGGAGGACAGGTTGGGCGACTGCGTCGCGATAAGGGAAGCGGTATTCGTCAAAGAGCAGGGCGTGCCCATGGAGCTCGAGGTCGACGAAATGGACTCCCCCGGCTCTTCGTGCACACATTTTCTCATGCTCGACGGTGAAAAATGCGTGGGCACCTTCCGCGGGTATTTCGAGACCGAGGATACCGTCCACCTGCAGAGGTTCTGCATCCTGAAGGAATACCGCGGGCGCGGATACGGCAAAGAAGCGTTTGAGTTTGCGGAAAAATACTTTTCGGCGCGCGGCGCCGGGAAAATCACCTTCGGAGCGCAGTGCTCCGCGATCGGCTTTTATGAAAGCTGCGGCTGCAGGGCGGTGTCCGACGTGTTCCTCGACGCGGGGCTCCCGCACAGGACGATGGAAAAAAAGCTTGCCTGCATGGCGCCGGATCTTAAGAAATGAAGACCAATCCATATAAAATCGGAAAAACGAGCCGCTTCGCGATAAGCCCGAGGCTCAAACAGCGTTTCAACAAGCTGCCCACCCTGAAGGGGCCTGAGGGCAAGTGGTGGAGGCGCGGCCTCATCGCGGTCGGTATAGTGCTGCTCGCGCTGATACTCTATCATTTCTTAAAGCCCGAGACCTCGCTGATGTCCTCGGTCGAGGTAAGGCGCGTCGAGAGCCGCGGCATGCTCACCGTCGGCGTGAGGTACGACATGCCCGGCTTCTGTGAGAACGGCGAGGGGCTCGAGGCGGAGCTCGCGATGCTTTTGGCGAAGAAGCTTCTCCCTGACTCGGACGATCCCTTGAAGCTCGTCGAATGTACGTCCAAGACCGTTTCGACGAAGCTCAAGGACGGCTCGATCGACGTCGCGATCGCGCTCCAGACCGCGTCGAGCTCATACGCCTGCTCGTATTCCTATTTCACCGACAAGGTGTATCTCGTGACGCTCGATCGCGCCAACAAGGCCAAGACCCCGCCCGAGATGCGCATAGGCTATATCCCCGAGACCGCGGCGGGCAGCGTGTTCAGTGCGTACGTCCTCCGCGTGACCTCGACGGCGGAACGCACGATCGTCGACAAGATTCTCGGCCGTCCCGCGCCGACGCCCGATCCCGCTACGGCGGTGACCGTCGACGCGGTCAAGTACGGCTCGTTCGACGAGCTGATCGTCGCCCTTAAAAGCGGCCAGATCGACGCCGCGGTCATGGCCGGGGCGTACGTAAGGAAATACTTCGACGCCGAGCCCGAGCTTTCGGGCGTGAGCGAATACTATATCTGCGACACGGTCATCGGCTCGCTCGATTACTGTATAGTCGCGTCAAAGGACAATCCCGCCTTCGCGAGCATCGCGGATATGCTCATTTACAAGCTCAACGAAGACGAAACATTAAAGGAGCTCAGGGTCAAATACGGGCCTTTCCGTTGATGCCCAAGCGATATAAAAAACGCATGAACAAAACCGCCGAAAAAAGCATATGCGTATTCGGAGCCTCGTCGAGCAGGATCGGCAGGGTGTACCTTGACGCGGCGTTCGAGACCGGAAGGCTGATCGCTTCGGCCTCGTTCGGGCTCGTTTTCGGCGCGGGCGATTCGGGCGTGATGGGCGCTGCGGCGCGCGGCGCCGAAAGCGCGGGCGGCAGGATCGTCGGCGTGATCCCTGAAAAGCTGAACAGGAAGGGCATCTATTTCGAGGGCTGTACCGAGAGGATCGAGACCGCGACGATGCACGAGCGCAAATCGCTCATGGAGGAGCTTTCGTCCGGCTTCATCGCCCTCGCCGGCGGCTACGGCACTATGGAGGAGTTCATGGAGGTGCTGACGCTGAAGCAGCTGAAATATTTCGACAAGCCCGTGGTGCTCCTCAACACGAACGGCTATTTCGACCACCTGATCCGCCAGCTCGAGCGCTGCGTCGAGGAGGGCTTTACGAGCGAGGCGCACAGCGCGCTGTATCACGTCGCCGCTGATCCCATCGACGCGGTGAATTACTGCAAAGACTATAAGGGTATGGATATCAAGGATAAGCTTCCCGGAATGGAAGGAGGTCAAAGATGAGCGAACAGAAAGGCATAATGGTCTGCGTCACCGGTCAGCGCTCCTGCGAAAGGCTGATAATGCACGGGCTGAAGCGTTCGACCGAGGACGGCGAAAAGCGTCCCCTGTTCATCGTACACTCCGTGCTTAACGGGCAGAGATTCATGAACTCCAGGGACGAGGCGGACGCGATCGATTACCTCTTCACCTGCGCGCAGTACGCCGGAGCGGAGCTTACGATACTCCGCTGCGACAACGTGGAGCAGTCGCTTGCGGACTTCGCTCACGAGCACGACGTCGGTCTGATCGTACTCGGCGCGCCGGGCGAGAAGGGCGAACATAACGGCAGATTCGGCAGGAGCCTCAAGGAGCTCCTCCCCGAGATAGAATTCGACGTAAGATGACGGTCGATCCGTCAGGAAAGGAAACGATATGGAAGATATTTTCGACAAGAACGAGGCGCTTCTTAAGATCCGCACGAATTTCGAGAACGAGGGCGATTTCGGCTTCATGAAGACCGAGGAGCTCGACGCGGCGCTCAAAAAGCTGATAGAGATCGACCACGCGTACATGCTGGATCTCGGCGACGACCCCTACGACGAGGACGTGATCTACGACCGCCTCTACGCCGCAGCGAACGAAGTCCTGCCACAGTACAAGACATACCTGATGAGGCTCGTCGAGGACTATATGGACTTCATGGAGCAGTACCTCGTCGACGCGGGAATAATCGAATGGGAATAAGCCGCGCCGAGCGCGGCAGCTATGACCGCCTGCAGCGAGGGAAGCGTCTACAGTTTAGAGTTTACAGTTTTAGTAATATTCAAGGAGGAAACAGCATGCCCGTACTGGTTAGACCGGAAAACATGGAACGTATCACGACCCCCGCGCTCGCGGAGAGGTTCATCGAGGAACAGATAGCCGACATTCGCGCGTACGTCGGCGATAAGAAGGTGCTGCTGGCGCTGTCCGGCGGCGTCGATTCGAGCGTCGTCGCGGCTCTTCTTATAAGGGCGATCGGCAGACAGCTCGTCTGCGTGCACGTCAATCACGGCCTTTTGAGGAAGGGCGAGCCCGAGCAGGTCATCCGCGTGTTCAGGGGCGAGATGGACGCGAACCTCATTTACGTCGACGCGGTCGACAGGTTCCTGGACAAGCTCAAGGGTGTGTCCGATCCCGAGAAGAAGCGCAGGATAATCGGCGGCGAGTTCATCGAGGTCTTCGCCGAGGAGGCGAGAAAATTAGAGGGCATCGGGTTCCTCGCACAGGGCACGATCTGGCCCGACATACTGGAATCCGACGCGGGCATAAAGGCGCATCACAACGCCGGCGGCCTGCCCGAGGATCTTAAATTCAGCCTCGTCGAGCCCGTCCGCATACTCTTCAAGGACGAGGTGCGCGTCGTCGGCAAGGCGCTGGGTCTGCCCGACGGCATGGTCTACCGTCAGCCCTTCCCCGGCCCCGGTCTCGGCGTTCGCTGCCTCGGCGCGATCACCCGCGACAGGCTCGAGGCCGTGCGCGAATCCGACGCGATACTGCGCGAGGAGTTCGACAAAAACGGGCTCGCCGGCAAGGTGTGGCAGTATTTTACCATAATCCCCGACGTGCGTTCCGTAGGCGTCAAGGACGGCAAACGCTCCGACGAGTGGCCCGTCATAATCCGCGCCGTCAACACGCGCGACGCCATGACCGCGACCGTCGAGGACGTGCCTTTCGCCCTCCTTTCGCATATCACCGACCGCATCACCCACGAGGTAAAGGGCGTCAACCGCGTGCTCTACGACCTGACGCCTAAGCCCACCGGGACGATAGAATGGGAGTGAGCGAACGCGCTGTCGTTCCCAGTTATGATCGCCTGCGGCGAGGGAAGAGATTAGAGTTTACAGTTTAGAGTTTACGGTTTTGAAGCAGACGCTCCAACTCCTCACTCCTAACTCCTGACTGAAAAAAGCCTCCGCGGATCTCCCGCGGGGGCTTTTTGATTCACGGTCTGCATATCCCGCAGGGCTTATAGCCCTGCTCTATCGCTTCTTCGCGCGTGCCGTAGAATTCGATCCTGTTCCTTTCGCTCATCTTTCCGACGCTCTCGCAGTCCGGACGGTGGAATACCTTCGACCAGGCGTTCAAGATGTAATCCGGGTCTCCGCCCGTCATCGTCCCTCCCCTGCCGGTCGTTACCGTCAGCCTTTCTCCGTCGGACGAAATCACGATATGCCCGGAGACGTCCGTCCTTAATATCTTCGCGCCGGCGGCTTTGAGCCTTTCAAGGCATCTTTCCGATGGGTGTCCGTGGTCGTTGTAAAGTCCGACCGAGATCACGGCGTATTCGGGGGAGGCTTTTTCAAGGAACTCCGCCGATGTCGAGCCGCCGCTGCCGTGGTGCGCGACCTTGAGCACGTCGCAGTCGAGGTCGGCTCCCGAATCGAGGAGCGCGGCTTCCTCCTCCGCCTCCATGTCGCCCGCGAGCAGGAACCGCGTCCCGCCGTAGGTGATCAAAAGCACGTACGAATCGTTGTTGAGGTCGCCCGTGACTGCAAGCGGCGCGAGCACATCTATCTTCGCCTCGCCCAGATAAAGCGTATCGCCCGCGGCGAGCGTTTCGACCGCGGCTCCGCGCTTTTCGGCCGTCTTTACGAACGAGGCGTAAGCCCTGATCCCCTCGTTCGGCTCGGGGCAGAACACTCTGCCGACCGTGGCGAGATTCAACGCGCCCGAAAGCCCGCCGACGTGATCCTCGTGCGGGTGGGTGCAGATAACGTAATCGAGATGCGTCACGGAATGATCGCGGAGATATGAGTAAATGAGGCTCGAATCATCCGCGTTGCCGCCGTCGACGAGCATGGCGTGACCGTCGGTCATGACGAGGCAGGCGTCCGCCTCGCCCACGTCGATGAAATGAAACTCGATCGTGCCGGCGGACTTCGGCTTGTCAGCCGGCCCGCAGGAGAGCGCGAGAACGGCAAATACGGCGGCAAAAACGGCCGCCGCCAGCGCTTTGTATGCGGTTTTGAGCTTATCTTTATTCATTCGGTATGCCGAAGCAGCTTTCGGCGACGAGCCTTAAGCCGATCTCAAGCCCCGCTTCGAGCGAGCCGAGCTCCAGCCATTCCTCGCGGGTATGCGCGCCGCCGCCCGAGAAGAGCCCGAGCGTCACGGCGGGGATCCCGCAGGAGAGCGGGACGTTCGCGTCGGTCGACGCGGAGCAGCGCCCGAAGCATTTGCCGAGCACGGCCTTTACCGCGCGTTCGCAGCGCGAGGCGAGCTCCTCCTGCCTGTCCGGATCGACGTCTCCGCCGCAGGGACGCTCGCCGATGAGCTCCTTTTCGAGCTCGGCGCCGTCCTCCGCCTCCTCCGCTGCGAGCTTAATAAAGCTTTCGCGCATGAACGCGAGCGCTTCCCGCGAATCCGAGCGGTATTCGTAAAGCATCCAAGCGTTCTGGGCGATGGTGTTGACCGAGGTGCCGCCCTCTATAACGCCCACGTTATACGTCGTGCGGGCGTTCCCGATCCGCGGCAGCTCCTGTTCGTAGAGCCTGCCGATCAGTTTTGAAAGGATGTGTATCGCGTTGGGCTTTCCGAACGCGCCGTAGGAGTGTCCGCCCTCCGTCTTTACCGCGACGCGCCATCTTTCGGAGCCGACCGCGCCGGTGATGACGCCGTCGCCGACGCCGCAGTCGAATGAGATGAGCTCCTTTATCCTGTGCCCGTGATCCTTTATAAGCTGCCTCGTGCCCTTTAAGTTGCCGAGTCCCTCCTCGCAGCTGTTCAAGACGAACATGACGAGGCTTTTCGGGGAGCGCAGGAGCCCGGTCTCGTTGAGGATATCTATGATCGTGAGTATCGCCGCGACGTTCGCAGTGTCGTCGCCTACGCCGGGCGCAAAGAGCTTCCCGTCCTTTTCGTATACGGGAAGCGGCGTCGTGTCGGGAAAAACGACGTCGGTATGCGCCGAAAAGACTGTGACGTCTCCCCCGTTATCGGTGCCGATGGGAACGATGACGTTCTTCGCCCCGTCGGCATACGCGCCTATACCGCGCTCGTTAAGATGACCGAGAATGAACGATACGCGCGCGTCCTCATTTCCGGACGGCGCGGGTATCGCGGCGAGCCTTTTAATAAGATCGAGCATCCGGGGAAGATGCTCGTTGACTTTGCTTATCATATTATCAGTTGGGAAGATCCTCGTGGGAGGCGTTGAAGCTTTCTATCTCGCGGCTCGTCCTTTCGGTGAGATCCGCGGTCTGCATGCGGTACGCCTGCTCGATGCATTTTTCGACCGCGACGTCGTTCGAGGAGCCGTGCCCCTTGACGACGATCTTTTTAAGGCCGAGGAGCACGCTCCCGCCGTAGTTGCGGTAGTCCATGAAGCGCTTTTCCTCGTCGAACATCTTTTTCATGAGGAACGCGCCGACCTTGTTGATCGTGCGGGAATAGATGTCGCGCTTGAGCTTTTTGAGCATCTCGAGGCACGCGCCCTCGGTGGACTTTACTAGCACATTGCCCGAGAAGCCGTCGCAGACGACGAGGTCGTAATCGCCGGAAAGAAGCTCGCGTGCCTCCATATTGCCGGCGAAGTTGACGCCGTCAAGCCCGCGGAAAACGGGATACGCGCTCTTTCTGAGCTCGTCGCCCTTGGTCTCCTCCACGCCGATGTTGAGGAGCGCCGCGCGAGGAGCTTCCATGCCGTAAGCGCAGTTGAGGTACAGGCTTCCCATTATCGCGAACTGGCAGAGCATCCTGACCGAGACGTCGACGTTCGCGCCGCTGTCGCAGACGCCGACTATGCCGCCCTTCATGGTGGGGAGTATCGGGCAGAACGCCGGCCTCTTGACGCCGGGTATGCGGCCGACCCTCAAGGTCGCCGCGGCGACGAGCGCGCCCGTCGAGCCGATGGTGACTATGCCGTGGACGGACTCGTCCTCGCGCACGAGCTCGATCGCCTTCATCAGCGAGCTTTCCTTTTTCTGCTTGATGGCGACGGTCGGTACCTCGTCGCAGGAGATGACCTCCGGCGCGTGGATGATGGAAAGGCGCCCCCTGTCATAGTCCCTGCCCTCGAGCTCCTTTTTGATGAGCTCCTCGTCGCCCGTGAGCACGAGCTCGAGATCCGGTATCTCACGAAGCGCCAGGAGCGCTCCCGCTACGTTTGCCCCGGGGCTGTTGTCGCCGCCGAAGCAGTCGATGCATAGTTTGATCATTGTAATGCCTTCCTGCCGATCCCTTACAGCGGCTTGACGAACGCCCTTCTGCGCTTGTGCTGTACGGCGACGAAGCGCTTCCACTGGTTCCGGATCAGATGATTGTCTTCAAGGTTGAGATTCGTCTCGGCGTGATCGACGCCCGGCGCCCTGAGCATGCGCTCGAGAGCGGCGGAGACGGCGACGGAAACGCCGTGGTTCGCCCATACGGGATCGATGCCGACGAGCCCCAGGTCTATGACCTTCGGGTGCTTGAGCGCGCGGAGTATCCTTACGAGCGCGGCGGGCGTGAGCCTGCCCTTTGATTTTTGCACCGCCTCGGCGATGGACGGGAAGCACACGCCTATGCAGACGATGTTGTCGTCCTTATCGAGCACCACGCCGACGTGCTCGAGGTCGATTATCAGGCGGAAGTTGTCGATCATGAGCTTCTTCATGCCAGGCGTGAACGGTACGGTGCCGTAAAGATGCTCGTACGCTTTATCGAGGAGCTCGAACATGCCGTCCGAGTATCGGTTCAGAAAATCGTTTACGTTCTTCGCTTCGCCGACGCGCATGCCGTAACGCTTGAGGAGCTTTTCGGAGATCCTTTGAAGCGCGCCGTCGTTCTTTTCGGGCGGATAGATCTTGGATTCCGTCCAGTCGACTTCCTTCACGTAGCCGCAGTTTTCGATGAGACGCTGATAGTATTCGTAATTGTACTGTTCCTCAAACGTGGAAAGCTGGTCGAAGCCCTCGATAAGGAGCCCCTCCCTTTCGAGATCGGAGAAGCCGAGCGGCCCGCAGACGGCGTCCATGCCGTTTTCCCTCGCCCAGTCCTCGACCGCCTTGAACAGCGCGTCCGCGGCAGGCTGAGAATCGACGGAATCGAACCTCGTGAACCTGACGCGCTTTTCGCCGTTCTTCTCGTTGGCGGCCTTCTGGATGATGCCCTGTATGCGGCCGACCATCTTCCCGCCGTCGTAGGCGTTGAAGCAGACGACGTCGCAGGTGTCGTTATACACGAAGCCCTTTTTGAACATTTTCTTCTCGTCGGAATAGAGCGGCGGCACGAAATAAGGATTGCCCTCATAGAGCTTCAGTGGGTAGTCGATGAACTCCTTTTGTTCCTTCCTCGTCGTGACTTTTCTGACAGTGATCATATTCTCCTCCCGAATTCGGACCCGTCGATCCCGGGATCTGTTTCCCGGAGAGGAAAGGGGCATAAATAATATTTCTTATTACCTGTGCTTAGCGTGGAAGCAGACGCCCACGGTGTTCGGGCCGCAGTGACTGCCCGCGGTGGGGTTGACGGAGAGCTTTTCGATATTGAGGTCGTCGCCGTACCTTTCGCGGAGCCTCGCGACGATCTCGTCCGCGATCTCCTCGGCGTCGGTGTTGCCGACGACCACGCGGTGGGACTTGATATCCTCGTTGAGCTCGTCGACGTAGGTGAGCAGACGCTCGATCGCGTTCGCTCTGCCGCGCTCCTTGCCGACGGAGACCATCTTGCCCTCGTCGTTCATGCAGATTATGGGACGCACGCCGAGCAGGGTTCCCATCGTGGCGGCAAGACCGGAAACGCGGCCGGAATGCTTGAAGAACTTAAGGTCGTCCGCGAAGAAATAGGTGGCGAACTTGTCGACCTCGGTCTCCGCCCATTTCAAGATCTCCTCGACGCTCTTGCCGGCCTTGACCATGTCGCCTACCTCGCGCACGATAATATAGCTGACGATGGTGATACCCTTCGTGTCGATCTCGTAGAACTTCGCCGCGGGGTATTTTTCCTGAAGATCGGCGACCGCCTGATCCATGGCGTCGAAAGTCGCGGTCATCGCGCGGGAGAAATGGACGTAGAGTATCTCGTCGCCCGCCTTGAAGTACGGTTCGAAGATGTCGTAATACTTCTCGCGGCTGATGGCGCTGGTATTGGGGAGCACGCCCTCCCTGAGCTGATCGTAAAACGCCTTGGGATCGAACACGAGGAAGTCCTCATACGGGAGGACCGTTTTGCCGTCGATGGAATAGGGCATGCTGATGAGCGAATAGCCGTATTCGGCCGCTACCTTGGGGGTAACGTCGCAGTCGGTATCAGTGAAAAGCTTTAACATGGTTTATACCTCTTCAAAAATGATTTCTATATAATACGGATCATTATTCCAGTATCATTATGTATTCGTAAATGGGCTGTCCTCCGTCGAGGAGTATGACCTCGGTGAGCTTATGCGCCTTCTGGAGGGCGTCCTTTATCTCCTGCGCCTCGTCGGGTCTCGATTCCTTGCCGCAGACCAGCATCAGTATGCCGAAATCGTCCGCGGAGAGTGAATCCGCGAGCTTGAGCGCCGCTTCCTTCGCGGAGGCCGCGTCGGAGAATATCGTGCCGTCGGAGAAGCCGATGTAGTCGCCCTCCTTGACCGAAACGCCGTCGCGCTCGGTATTGCGGCATGCCTTCGAGACCGTGCCCGTTACCACAGAGTGCATTATCTCGATGGATGAGTTCTCGATCTCGTCGATGTCGCCGGAGGAGGTGTCGAGGAGCGAAAGCGCGGCGTAGCACTCGCCGATCGATTTCGACGGTATGACGCGCACGCAGGCGTTCTCGTAAAGCTTCGCCGCCTGGTTCGCAGTGAGTATTATGTTGGAATTGTTGGGATAAACGAGTATATTCTCCGCGTTGATCTCGCCGAAAGCCTCAAGGAAGCTTTCCGCGGAGGGGTTCATGCTCTGCCCGCCGTCGACGACCGCGTCCGCGCCGAGATCGAGGAAGGTCTGCCTTATGCCGTCGCCCGCGGCGACCGCAACGATGCCGAACTTCTTGCGCGGCTTTTGGGGCTTTGCGGCGGATACGTAATTGTTTCTGATCGTGGTCTCGTTATGCTGGAGCATCATGTTCTCGATCTTAAGGGACAGAAACTCGCCGTATCCGTGGCAGTGCGCGAGTATCTTTTCCGGCGCCATGGTGTGTACATGGACCTTTAATATGCTCCCGTCGCGGAAGGCCACGACCGATTCGCCGTTCGCGATTATCCAGTCGATGAGCGGCTTTTCGTCAAAGGCGGAAAGCTCGCCGACCTTCGCGGTCTGCAGTCTTAAAAGGAACTCGGTGCAGTAGCCGAACTCCAGTACGGAATCCTCGGTGAACGAATTGAGATTGGACTTGTCGCCCTTCTTTTCGGCGTCGGCGCCGCCGTGCACGATGCTTATGCCGTTCAGAGCGTCCTGCATGCCCTCGGCGATGTAGACGAGTCCCGCTCCGCCGGAATCGACGACGCCCGCTTCCTTCAAAACGGCAAGCAGCGTCGGAGTGCGGTCGAGAGAAGCGCGGAGCTCGTCGAGGAGATCTTCAAAATACGCCTGAAAATCCGTGCCCTCATGTATGCGGGAATTGGCATAGCGTACCGCGTCGGAATAGACTGTGAGTATGGTGCCCTCGACGGGGGTCTGTACTGCGGAATAGGATTCGGCTACGCCCCTTTCCATCGCCTTGGCGAAGGTGCGTACGTCGGCTGACTCTACTCCCTCGAAGCCCTGCGAGATGCCGGCGAATATCCTCGACAGGATAACGCCCGAATTGCCCCTCGCGCCGAGCAGCATACCGCGCGCGATCTGCTTGCTCGTAAGGCCGAGAGCGTCGTAGGCTCCGTCCGCTACCGCCGAATATCCCGAATCTATCGTCATGTACATGTTGTCGCCCGTATCCCCGTCGGGAATGGGAAATACGTTGAGCTCGTTGACGATGACGCGGTTATTGTTCAGCCTTGCGGCTCCCCCTTCGACCATGTGGGCGAAGAGCGGCCCGTTCAACGTTTTTGTTTCCATATCGTTCCTTCCGTCAACGCCGGATCGAATCCGACGTTAATCAATATTGCATACATAGTTATTATATAAGAAGCAACGATATATTTCAACAGTTTACGACCTGTTTCGTCATAAAATTTGTTCGACCAAAAATCTCCTGCCGTCCTTCGACACGATGACTCTGCCCCTTGACAGCGCGCCGGCTCTTTTCATGTCGACAGGCACCGCGATATAGCTTTTCTTCACGCCGCCTACGTTTTTTTCGCCGAAAAGCCTGTGATCGCCGTCCTTTTTTCTCCATTCCGTTCCCGGGAACGAGCGCGGGAACGGGTTCGGGACGGGCGTTCCCCCGACCTCTTCCGGCATGGGAACTGGCGCGTTATTCCCGAGCGCGGAGAAAAGCAGCTCCGCCCGGCGGAGTATCCCCTCGGTAACTGCGGCTGTCGGCGTTCCCGCGCGCGGAGCCTTCTTCGCGGGCGATACCGCTGAAGGTTTTTTCGGCGGTTCGGGCTTTTTTTCGGGCTCCTCCGCAGCCGTTATCCTGATCGCGTCGAGTATCCTTCCCCTGTTCGCCGCGCACTCGCCCGAAAAGCCCGCGGCGACGATCCGCCCGTCTTTTACCAGCGCGAGCGCGCATACGTCCGTTTCGGGGATGAGTATGGTCTCCCCTGTGATATCCGTCCTTCCCACGCCTCCGTCCCAAGCGTAAAAGAGGCTCGTTTCCGCGGGCAGCCCGCGGACGGACAGCGTGACGGCGGCGCCCTCGTCCGAGCACGATACGACCGCGCTGCCCCTTACGCTCCCGTTGAGCGTCATTCGTCTTTTTACGTATCTTTCCATATTAGATAATATGTCGGGGCTCTTTATTTTTTCCGCAGAATCTGTTATACTTTGCAAAACGGAAAAAGGAGCTTTTCACATGAAGGACGCTTCCGAAGAAAGGATAATAAAGGCGGCGGTCCGGCTTATCGCCGAGCGAGGCGTTTACGGCATGAGCCTCGGCGAGGTCGCGGCGCTCGCGTCGGTCTCGAAGGGGAACGTGCAGTACGGGTTCAAGACCAAGCAGGCGCTTGTCGAAAAGGCCGCGGAGCACTGCATGAAGTCGATAAGCGACGGGCTTTTCGCGTGGGTCGATTCCGTAAGGTCGGCCACTCCCGGGAGGGAGGCTTTGGGCGCGCTCTCCGACGCCATGCTGGGCGATGGGATATGCCTTCGCGTATTCATCGCGGCGAACGGCTCGGTGGAGCCGGAAAGCAGGCTCGAGGCGGCGCTCGACAGCGCCATGAACGAGTGGAACGACCTTATCGAGCTCGGCTCGATGAAGCTCGCGCCGAACCTCGCCGCAAGGATGAAAAGGCTCCTCCCCGCGGTGATACCGTTCCTTGCGGGACTTGCCGCGATGAACGCCGATCCCGATTACGCGAAGGAGGCCTTTGCCGCGTTCATACTCGGCTGACGGCGCGGATCGATATTTATTGTTTATTGTCGGGACTTGACAAGCGTGGTATAATTTATCTATGACCTCGATAATGAAGAAAACCTTGTTCATATTGCTGTGCGCCTCGCTCGTGTTCTCCGCGGCCTTCTCGGGCTGCGCGGGAGGCGGGCTTTTCGCGTTCGGCGATCCGACGGAGGCTCCGATAATAATCCCCTCCGATCCATCCTCGGTGACCGCCGTCCCCACGGACGAGCCCGTCGTGATAGGTTCTCCCGAGCCGACGCCCGAGCCCTCGTACACCCCGGCTCCCACGGATACTCCCGAGCCGACAGACACACCCGCGCCGACGGTCGATCCCGCGTTCCCCTATTTCCTGTATCTTGAAAAGGGATCGTTCACGCTGACCATATACGGCATCGGCGAGGACGGGCAGTATTCCGTCATAGTCGGCCAGTACCGCGTATCTCACGGCGGCAACCGCACCCCCGTGGGCGAATTCGTGCTGGGCAATCTCCGCCAGCAGTGGCATCCGTTTGCGAACGGCGACCACGGCTACGCGCAGTACGCCGTGCTCTATAACACCGCGTCCAACCCGAACGGCTATTCCGGCCTGTTCATCCACGGCCCGATGTACGGCTCCGAGAACCCCAGAAACATGTGGCCGAAATACTACGACGGCGAGAAGTATATAGGCGGTGAGAATACGCAGGGCTGCATCCGCATGGTCGTCGAGGCGGCGAAGTTCATATACGACAACTGCCCCAAGGGCACGCGGTTCCTGATCGTCAACGGAAGCCCGCTCGGCACCACATCCCCCGACGTCCCGTCGAGGAACGGTCTGCGTCAGGATCCGACCGATCCCGCTGTGAACGGCGGCGGCAATTAACTTAAAAATTACATATCCGCAGCGCATACCCGCTGCGGATTTTCAGTAAAAGCGTTTATACGTAGCGAACGGACGGCCTTTTCTCCCCGGACCGTGGTGCAGAAAGCTTTTCAAATATACAAATTTTCTTCTTGACATTTGAATATGACTGCTCTATAATTATCAAGCATCGAAAAGCGCCCTTGGCTCAGCTGGATAGAGCGTTTGGCTACGGACCAGAAGGTCGGGGGTTCGAATCCCTCAGGGCGCGCCACTTACATACGGCCTTTCCTTCTTTTTGAAGGAAGGGCTCTTTTTTTATCTTTTCTTGCTCAAAAATTCCGCATATCCATTGACTTTTTTAACCACCTATTCTACAGGCTCCCATACCACATTTCTTTATCAAATCACCCTCGCATCCTCTGCAAAATGCCTGCTGAAAGCCCGCTTCAGGCTGCCAAAATTATCACATTTTAGGCCGTTGTACCACATTTTACCACATTTTCTTTACAACATAATGAGGATGTCGCCCATTTAACCGCACATAATGAACGACTGTTTTAATTCGTTCAGCTTCATTTTCGTGCCGCACAAATGCTCTCAATTGGCCCGGAACAGGCGATTTTGTCACTCATTTCGACTGTGTGTTTTGAGGAGTTTTTCCCCTCAAGCCAGGGCATAAAAATACAACTCAATAAGATTTCAACACGTGGTCTCCAAACATTCATTCGAAAAATATATTTGCCAAAAATTTTTTTCAGGGGTTACACCCCCCTGTTTTTTTTGCCATAGAACTATAGAGGGACTTTTTCGGAGGAACCTCGTGCAGCTTGACAACCGAATAGCCAACTCGGGCAACAGCATAATGATACTTCCGTCTTGAACGCTTCACAGCATTGGACGGCTCGGCACAGGCATGCGGGGATCTGAAATACGATATGCGTGAGGACGACGGCCCGACGAGGCAGGAACAACTTCTACTTAATATGGAGGCACACCATGACCAAAGTAATCGCAATAGCGAACCAAAAAGGTGGTGTCGGAAAGACCTCCACCACCGTGAACCTCGGTTCCGGACTTGTGAGGCAGGGATATGCGGTACTGGCGATCGACTTCGATCCTCAGGCCAACCTCACAATGGCGCTCGGGTTCAAGTCCCCGGACGATATGGAATACACGGTCTCAAACGTCCTTGCTAAGGCAATGGATGAAGAGCCGTTCGACCCGTCCGAGGGAATACTCACCACAGCCGAGGGCGTCGATCTGATGCCTTCGAGCATACAGCTCTCGCGTTTTGAGCTGGCTCTCGTCAATGAGATGAACCGTGAAAGCATGCTGCGTCAATTTGTTGATGCGGTAAAGCCGGATTACGACTATATTCTCATTGACTGTGCGCCTTCGCTGAACGTGCTCGCGCTCAACGCGCTCACGGCAGCGGACAGCGTACTCATACCCACACAGCCGGAGTTCTTCTCAAATGCCGGCTTGCAGATGCTCCTTTCCACCGTTTCAAAGGTCAGGAAGAAGATAAACCCTTCTCTTAATATTGAAGGCGTACTTGTCACCATGATGGACAAGCGCCCGAACTTCACGAAGGAGCTCGTTTCGCAGCTCCGCGAAGCTTACGGCGGGGCTATCAAGGTATTCGATACTGAGATACCCAAGTCCATCAAGATGACCGAAAGCAACGTGAACGGAAAGAGCGTATTCGGATACAACCCGAAAAACCCGGTGGGGATCGCATACGAAGCCTTAACTCAGGAGGTGATCGAACATGACAAAGCCCTCGAGCGCAACGGGCGTGACGTTCAGGAAGCTCGATGATCTCTTCGAGCCAACCGACGGAAGGGCTGATCTGCCCCAGCTTGCCGAGCTTGAAGTAGACAGTCTCGTTCCCTTCAAGGATCATCCTTTTCGGGAGTACCCCGAGGAAAAGATGCAGGAAATGATCGAAAGCGTATCGGAACACGGTGTATTGAGCCCAATACTGGTCCGCCCGCATAAGTCGGGAGAAGGATATGAAATCATCGCAGGGCATAACCGTGTGGAAGCATGCAGGAGGGCGGGAATAAAAACGATACCTGCCACGATACGCGAATTGGATGACGATACCGCCACGATCGTAATGGTGGACAGCAATCTTCGCCAAAGGGACAAGCTCCTGCCAAGCGAAAAAGCTAAGGCGTACAAGATGAAACTTGATGCGCTATCTCGAAAACTTGGAAGGCCCTCAAAAAATGTGGGACAAGTTGTCCCGGATTTTCAGGGCAAGCGTTCAACTGAAATCGTAGGCGAGCAAGCTGGGGACAGTTATAAGCAGGTTCAGCGCTTTATTCGTTTGAATGATCTTACGCCCGCGCTGCTCGGTTACGTCGACGACGGTACATTGGCGTTCAACCCCGCAGTTGAAGTCTCATATCTCGATTCCGCGGATCAGGAAGTCGTGTTCGAGATAATGGAGCGCGATCAGATCTCGCCCTCGCTTTCACAGGCGCAGAAGCTTCATAAGCTGGCGCAGATAGGAAGGATCAGCGAGGAGGCGATCGAAGCCGTAATGACCGTCGAAAAGCCCATGTACACTACTATCACGCTGAGGCAATCTACCGTTGCAAAGTATTTCCCCGCGGGCACTTCGGGACGAGACATAGAGAGAACGATCATCCGTTTGCTGGAAGAGTACAAACAAAAACGCGAAAACAAAAAGACCTATCAGGAGGAACGATAATTTGACTCACAACACCGAAATCACGGAGCCCTGCATCGAAATGTGCGGCGTCTCCGCTCACAGGGGCAGGACAAGCCCCCTCAATCGTATCACAGCCGATCAGTATCTCAAAAAGGCCGATCTTGTCGGTAAGGACGGCGGCCTCAAATACGACAAGCTCATGCCCATGATCGACGATGCCGCCAATTGCCTGTACGACGGCTGCGTCGTCATCCGCAACAAGTTTCTCGAGGCTGCAAAGCTCCATGAATACAGGGAGATGTACCGTTTGCTCGTAGCGTCGTATGCATCTATCGACAAGGATGTGCCCTTTTACATCAGGGCTGTCGCCGGGCTTCACTCCGAAGGCTTCTGGCAGCTTTTTGCCGAACTCACCGCAGACAAGCTCGATCTCATTATCGAGCTTGCGATCGAGGAAGAGCTTGAGGATGAGGGTGGACTGGAAGATGATGGAGCTGCTGTGGGGATGACGGAATGAGCCTTCTCCCAACTCCGCATCTTCAGTACATCGACAGACTCATGAGAGAAAAACCCAGGTTTTACCGGGATGTACCACGTAAACGTAACAGGTACTGCAAGCGTCGGGATAAGGATCGTCGGGATCCCGGAAGCACTGCCCGCAGCATCAAATCATGGCAGGCAAAAGGCGAGCCCGTAACCGACCCTCGCATACACGATTAACCCATAGGATTAACCTCCAGTAAGCTGAGGTTATTCTGAGAGACCCAATAACAAAAAACCAATAAACCAAAGGAGAAATGTATGAAGAAATACACCAGTTTCATCGCGCTGCTTCTTGCGGCGCTTTTCTGCGTAAGCCTCATCCCCATGAGCGCCTTCGCAAATACCGCTACCATTCGTCCCTACTCCGAGGGCACCGTTACGATACAGTCGGAGTATAACAACGCTTTCGACTACCTGGAGTATTACTCGAGCGGCACATGGAAGGACCTCAACACTCCGAAGCACTGGATCGTCGAGACCGGCGAGATAGTCTACTGCGTCGAGCACTCCGAGGGCAACCCCCACGGCAACGGCTACACCGAGGCCTCGCCCTCCTCGCTCTTCGGGGCTATCACGCTCGAGGGCCTGCAGTCGATATTCATGTACGGCTATCCCTGCAACCTTCCCGAAGGCTTTACCGAGGACGAAGCGCGTCAGGCGACCGCCAATGCGATCCGCTTCTGGCTCTCCGAGCAGGGTGAGCCCGGCTCCTTCAGCTTCACGAACCGCCTTGCTCATCCCGATTGGATACGCGCCAAGTCCGGATATGAGCATGTGCTGACCTGGGCGGACGAGCTCCTCGAGCACGCCAGGAACAGGGACACCATCACCCATAACATCACCTTTACTCCCTCCGAGCTTCAGCTTACCAAGAGCGGTTCGTCTTACACGGGCCAGACCCGCGTAACGCTCACCAACATAAACGGCGGTTATACGCTCAATACCTCCGAGCTTCCCGAAGGAGTAAGCGTTTCCGGTTACACCGGAACGGGTAACGATACGCTGACAATCACTGCGGCTCAGTCCCTCAACGGATCCTCCTTCGTACTTGCGGCCGAAGGCAGCGACTCCCGCTGTATCTCCAACATGGCGGCATACGTTCCGAACGGCGATGATCTCCAGAACGTGTTCATGTGCGCCACCACGACTCAGGTCGTTGCGACGGCTTCCGTCTCGGTCAACACCGAAGCGTTCGGCAGCCTCCGTATCGTCAAGAAGGGCGATGACGGCGCGCTTCTCGGCGGCGTCAAGTTCGGCATCTACTCCGACTTCGCATGTGAAAACCTCATCAAAGAAGTCACCACCCGTTCGAACGGAGTTGCCACTGCAAACGATCTTCCTGTTGGCGTCGTGTACGTAAGGGAGCTTTCCACCGTTGAGCCCTACTGGATCGACAATACTGTCTATACCGTCGAGATCCCGCTCAATGATTCTGTTGAGATAGAGATCGAAAACCAGAGCGCAAGGGGCCGCATTCGCATAGAGAAGACCGGCGAGGCGATGACCTCCGTCATAACTACCGAGACCGAATGGGGCACCGTCAATGCTCCCGCATACAGCGTGGGCGGTCTTGAGGGCGCGATGTTCCAGATACTCGATTCGGGCATGAACATCGTTGCGACGCTCACGACCGACGAGTACGGCGTCGCCGAATCCGATTATCTCGATTTCGGAGACTATTACGTGGTCGAGGTCAAAGCGCCTGCAGGCTATATCATCGATCCCGACGTCTATCCCGCTACCGTCAGCTATCAGGACGGCGATACTCCCGTCGTTGTCGAGACCGTTGAAGCCTACAACGAGCGTCAGCACGCTTCGATGAAGCTGCGCAAGATGACCGAGCGCTGGAACAGCAAGACCTTCGAGTTCGAGCCCATCAGCGGCGAGGGCTTCGTCTTCGGGCTCTACACCGCGGAGAACATCGGCATCCTGCCCATGGATACTCTCGTCGAGGTGCTCATAACCAGCGACCGCGGCGTCGCTTCCACAACGAACGACCTGCCGGCCGGTCATTATTACCTCCGCGAGCTTTCGGCCCCCGATGACGCTATTTGGATGATCGAGGATTCCATGCCCGTCGATCTCACGGGAGACACCGAATACATCGAGAATTACTATTATTTCTCGAATCCCATCGTGAACGAGATGTTCAAGGGCAATATCAAGGTATGGAAGCTCGATGAAGCCGAGCCCCATGCCGGTCTTCCCGGCGCTGTTTTCGAAGTTTACGACGATAACGGCGTGGTTTACTGCACCATGACGACGGATGCGACGGGCTGCGCGATGTCCTGTTATCTGCCTGTCGGTAATTACCATGTGCGTGAGATCCACGCTCCCGCAGGTTACGTGATCTCCGATGTGATATTCGACGTAACGATCACCACCGAAGACAAGGAGACCATCGTTCTGGAGTTCTACGACCACAAGAACGATTTTACGTTCAATAAGACCGACGTTTCCACCGGTCTTCCCGTTGCAGGCGCAAGGTTCGAGATCTACCGTGCGGACGGCACACTTTACGCTTCCGTTACCACTGACGAAAACGGCGGCTTCGGTCTTGAAGCCATCCCCGCAGGTCATTACACGATGATCGAGGCAGAGGCTCCCGCGGGATACGCGCTTTCCCATCAGATCTACAGCTTTGACGTCGACGAACACGGCAATATCACCGGAGACACTTCCGTCACCGATGAGCCCACCGACCTCATCATCGACAAGCTCAATACCTACACCGGTCAGCCCTTTGCTGGTATCGAGTTCACGCTCCTGAACGCGAACGGTGAGATCGTCAGGACCCGTATGACGGCCAACGGCTGGCGCGTGCCCGACGATAACGGCGAAGAGAGCTTCTTTACCAACGAGAACGGTCACGTTGAGATCCGCTACCTTCCTGTCGGCGAATACACTCTTCTTGAGAACACGCCCACCGGGTATGTCTCCGTTGGCACAGTTGCTGTAACTGTCGCAACCGATAACGGCATCAGCAACCCCGCACACATCACCGTCGAGAATACGCCCACCGGCCTCATAATCCACAAGATCGATCAGGAGACCGGCAATCCCCTTTCCGGCGCGGGCTTCCGCCTCAAGGTCAAAAACGGCCTCGGCTTTACGACTCTCACCTTTGACCGCATGGACGACGGAAGTTACTTCTACAACGTGGACGGCGAGGGCGAGTATACCGACCTCATGGTCAACGGCATGGGCGACCTCGTGATCTACGGTCTACCCGTAGGCTACGTATGGATCGAAGAGACCGTTACCCCCGAAGGTTACTTCCCCATTTCCGCCCAGAAGGTAGAGATCACCAATGAGACCACCTTTGCTTCTCCCATCGAGTTCGTCATTCGCAACAGCAAGTACGTCAAGCTCGGCCTTGACTCTGACTGGTGGGAGTTCCCTGCCCTTGTAGGCGGTATCACCCTCGCTGTCGGCGGCGCAGCGGCATACATCATCATTGCAATGAAGCGTAAGAAGAGCAAGGAACCCGGGGAGGCGTAATATGCCCGTAAAGACAATCATTGCGATAGCGCTCGTCGTGTTCATGATCGGCGGATTTATCTTCCTTCAGATAAGGAAACGCAAGAAATAACAAAGAGAATCTTTTGCGGCAGGGGCAATTAAGCCCCTGCCGCTGAAAGGAGCAATATGCAAATAGAAATACTCGAAGCCACCAAGCCCGAGCAACTCTATACCTTCACGCAATCACAGCAGATCGCTTCGCAGACCGGGTGTTTGGGGCACTTCCGTGCGGACTTCGGTCCCGACGGTGACGAGTTCCATCCCTCCTGGGAGAATCAGCGATCGGATCTCAAGTCCGACGCCTTCAAGGAACAGTTCAACGAGATAATCGACGAGCTGCGAAACGGAACGGATAACGGCAAGCTCTTCTCAACGAGGGCCAACCTCGCAAGGTTCTGCTTCAGGCATCCGACAGCGGCCATTGCGCAAGCGAAGGATTCCACCGCGTACCGCTTTGACGTCGGCGACTACGCCCACCTCATGCGGCTCAATTCCAACCGCGGTGATTACAACGTCTACATCTACGTTTACGTCGCCGATTGGCTGGATAAGCACATGAAGGAAGCGGAGAAGGGCTTAAAGTTCATCGATTCTCATTACAACGAGCTTTTCCGAATGCCCGACGGAGGTCAGGTGCGCTTGACCTACCGTGACGGCAAGAGCGTCGTTCGCACGTGCCGCTACATAGACGATTATCACTCGGAGATCGGCAGCAGCCTTTATCATATCTGCGAATTCGCCGAAATGTGCGAACAGTCCGGTATAAAGGTCGAACCCGTAACGCCAATCATACAGTCAAGGTCGAGAGAAACCGGCGAGATCGGTGGTGAAGAAAGATGAGAGTACTTGTAGTGGAACCGTATAAGAAACCATACGAGAAGGAGATCGATCCCGGGCTCGAAAGCTTGCAGCACGAGGTCGGAGGCGATATTGAAGTCGTTTAAGAACGCCCAACGCATTGCGAACGCTGACGTCAGTCGGAGCTTCGATGCTTACGCCCTTCAGGGCCGAGACCATGAGCCACAGCACGGGCGTCTATTTCGGACGCAACAAGGTCACAAAAGGCCTCATTTTCATCGACAGAACGTTGCTGATGAACGGCAACGGCTTCTATCTCGGAACTTCCGGTTCGGGCAAGTCGTTCTTTGCAAAGGATGAGATAGCTTCGCTGATACTCAGGAACATGGCGGACGTGCTTATTCTGGATCCCGAGCGTGAATACGTATCTCTCATACGCAGACTTGGCGGTACTGTGGTCAGTCTCTCCGCAGGATCCGACAACCATATCAATGCGCTGCATCTGTCGCCAGGAGATACCGAGAACGAAAAGCCTTTGGATATGAAATCGCAGTTCGTTCAGACGCTCGTTGAGCAGATAATGGGCAGCGCGATAACGACCGCTCAGGAGAAATCCGTGATAGACCGCTGCCTTAACAACGTGTTCAGGAACTTCTTTGCGAATGGATGGAAAGGCCCGATGCCGACTCTCATGGATTTCTACAAGGAGCTCCTGTGGCAGAAGGAGCCGGAGGCAAAGAACATTGCTCTTGCGATAGAGCTATTCACAAAAGGCTCGCTCAACACCTTCGCACAGCAGACCAACGTAGATTTGAACAACTCCGCGATATGCTTCGATATCCGGGATATGGGCGAGCACTTAAAGCCCGTAGCCATGCTCGTGATACTTGATACGATCTACAACCGAATCCTTTACAACAAGGCAAGAGGCAGAGCGACCTACGTGTTCATAGACGAGATATACCTGTTCTTCTCGAACGAATTCAGCACGAATTTCCTGTTCGAGCAATGGAAGCGAGCGAGGAAGTACGGGGCCTACTATACGGGCATCTCGCAGAACGTAGAAGACCTGCTGCAGTCCCAGCGTGGAAGGGCCATGCTCGCCAATTCGGAATTCGTCACGCTGCTCAATCAGGCAGCGACTGATCGACTCGAGCTCTCGCAGGTGCTAGGGATCTCCGATACTCAGCTCTCATATGTGACGAATGCGGAGATCGGAACGGGGCTTCTCGTCTGCGGAGGATCCATAGTTCCCTTCGAGAACAAATTTCCGGAGAGTACCTCGCTCTACAAGTTAATGACGACAAAGCCCGCCGAGTCAATTGCAGGCTGATCGGAGGAACAGCTATGGAACGAAAGAAAAAGCCATCTCCCGGAAGGGCGCTTGCAAAGCTCGGCTATATCCGAAGGAAGGGTGAAGCCGCGGTAGAGAGGGTGCGGGACAATGTAAGCCTCGATACCGACAGATATAATACTCCCGAGGAATATGCTGAGAACGAGCTCTTCGAGATCGCAAACGACAGCATTGAAGCGGGAAAAGATACAGGCCGCAAAGCCAAGGAACGCATCAAGCGCCGCATTCGCAAAAAGCTTGAAAACCGTGAAAAGAAGGATGCGAAGCGAGAGAAGCGCCTCGAGAAAAGCAGGAGCAGTAAAACATCTGCACAGCCTGCCGAAAAGCCGACTTCAGAGTACAGATCCCCATTCCCGAGCAATGGATCGCAGGAAGTCAGCGTTCGGTCTTCTGCAAGCGAACCCAAAGCCGGCGCATCATCAAAGCAGTCCGCATATTCCTTGAGGGCGCGTCATCCGCATGCCGCGAAGGGTACGGCTCAGTCTGCTGAAAAAAGCACTCAAGCTTCTGCCAATGCCTGGGCAAAGACCGCTCAACAGACAGCAAAGCTTGCTGAAAAGAGCGCGGAAGCAGCCAAGGTCACAGCGGAAAAGTCTGCACAGGCGGCAAAGGTCGCGGCAGAGAGATCCGCACAGGTCGCCAAGGCAGCGGCACAAGCGGCGGCAAAGGCAGCGGAAGCACTGGCAAAGTATATTGCGGAAGCGGCAAAAGCGGCTGCAGAAGCCGTTAAAGAGCTTATTGCGGCGATCGCCGCAGGTGGCTGGGTTTCGGTTGTCGTAATAGCGGTAATTGCCGTCGTCGCTCTCCTCGTCTGCTCTGCCTTTGGCGTATTCGCAACTGAAGACCTGACCGGCTGCAAGCCCATGAGCGAGATCGTGGCGGAGATCAGTTCTGAATACCATGAACGCATGAAAGCCGATGCCCTTGCCGTTGACATGGGCAGCTACGACGCGCTTGCCATAAGCTACATGGGCGACGGGGATGGCGACGCGCCTGTGAATAACTGGAATGACGTTATCGCTGTATTCGCCGTTTATTGCAGCACGAACCCCGACGATGCTATGAACGTTATCGAGCTCACCGATATTTCCATCGACTATATTCGCCGGATCTTCTATGAGATGAATTGGTACGATCTCTCAACTCACGGAAGGTATGATGAGGGAGAAGAAATGTGGGTGCTGACCGTGTACGTCAATCAGCATTCCTTGAATTATAGGGAAGCGGCGGATCACTTTGAGTTCACCGATTATCAGCGTGAGATCCTGTATGAAATGATGAAGCCCGAATACTGCTCGTACTACGCAAGGCTCATGGGCATAAGCGTAAGCGGGGACGCCAATGTCAATGATATTCTCGCCCTCCTTCCCGGGGGAAAAGGCGGTGACGTTGCAAGGGCGGCAATATCAAAGCTCGGTGCGCCGTATGTGCTCGGGGCAAAGGGCGACGATAAGTTCGACTGCTCAGGTCTCGTCTGTTGGGCGATCAATCAGGTCGATCCTGACCTCGGCGCTCACTTCTGGGCTCGAGCTGCGGATCAGGCGTTTTACTGCCATATAAACGATATGGAGATCGAGCAAAGCGAGCTCCAGCCCGGCGATCTCGTATTCTGGCAGAATCGCCAATGCTCCGGATGCGGCAGGTGGAACGAAGTCCACCATACCGGCATCTACATCGGTCTCGGCATGGTCATTGAGGCTTCCAGCTCCAAGGGCCGCGTCGTCATCCGTGATCTGTGGTCTACTTACAATTACCCGATCTACATGTTCGCAAGACCATACTCTTAAAACCATGCGCCCATCGGTAACCCGGTGGGCGCAAATACATTTTTGAAAGGATACATATGAAAAACAAGAAATTCATCGTGCTTTTGATAGCACTCATAGCGCTCATCGCGCTCATCTTCATCGTTGCTTTCCTCGCAGGAAGAGATAACAAACCCGTCGATCACTCGGTTCCCGCTCCTATGGAGACCATCATAACAGAAGTACCGACTGAAACGACCACAACTACTGAGCCGACCGTTGCCGGAAACCCCGATATGACGCCCTGTATGACGTTCGACCCATGGGAAACAGGTTCACCTGATCCTACACCTTCAGTTCCCGGTCCGGTTGTTACAAATCCACCTGTGGTCAGAACTACGCCGAAGCCGACCACCGTTCCGCACACCTCTCCGGTTTACGGTCAGGCATTCACTCTCACGATACTTGGCACAAAGATTCCTGTTTCAATAGGCGTTGATAATGCAACGCTTGATAAGACTCCGGGATGGCTCGAAACATCAGCCTATCCCGGGGAAGAAGGTGTGTGCGTCATCTACGGTCATAGGAACCGTAACCACCTTCAGGTGCTGAAGGATATCGACTTTGGTGATACGATCACAGTCACGCTTGCAGATGGCATAGTGCTCAACTATACTGTGGAATCGATACGTATACTTGAACCCGATGAGGAGCTGCGAGTACCCTTTATCTCAGGTCAACACTTAATGCTGACTACGTGTTATCCGTTTTACTATACGGGGCATGCGCCAAAAAAATATGTTCTGATTGCCGGTATTTCTCATAATATTGTATCAAGTCAATACGATACACCATAATACTGCCAGGCGAAAAGCTCTTTAACTGGATACAATTGCCTAAATAGCTTTCGAAATTAGGAAATGAGTTCCATATTGATTCACTCTAAGACATAGTCTATAGAGTCTAGAACTATGTGGAACTCGTGTCTATCAAAAAAACAGATTGGTATTATCATAAACATAATAGGGCAGATGTTCGCCAATGCAACATTCTCACGCAGTGTCTAAGCAATGATGTTGGTTTCGAAGTTGAGTCAATTAGTTCTAATATTCATTTTCCTAGCTTCCATAATAATCATGAGCGCTTTTATGAAAAAGCAATTATTATGATACTATTATTGATTGTTGGCTATTATTTTAATTATCTCTACGCGTTCATTAATGGTTTTTTCAAAGGTTTCACAATTATATGATTGGATAATCATGGAAAAATCGTTTGTTGAATAAATCTCTAACAGTTTTTTTGATGCAGAAACAACCTCGTTTTTATATACAGCATTAATAGAATGAGTAACAGACTCTAACGTATTTACATTTTTTAATTCTCCGTTTTCCCAAAAATGATCCGATATAAACCATATTGCGTTTTTCCAAACTCGGAATCGAAATAGCAATTCAAAATCATCGGGCTGTAAATTATTACAAGATAGGTTCCTGATCTCAGGAATAATGATATTATAAAAAACTGTAACAGCATTTATTTCTTTTATTTTGTCAGTATCAATCGATCGTCTTAAAATAATGGCTGTAATAATTCTATGTCTGAAAAAAAGAATATAAACAATTATGGTAATCCCTACAACAAAGTATGCGATTACTTTATAAGTCATATTGCTGTCAAAGACAATAGGAATATAAGCCAAGATTATTGTTTGTATTATTGCAACAAGAGAATCAGTAGCTTTTGAGACAGATGATTTGTTCTTCACTTTTTACCTCCTACCAAATATTATTATAGATTTTTAACTTGTTCTCGCCACAAGCATTATCTAATGCAATAATTTCATCATAAATTGTACGAAAATAGTTTAGATGAATACCATCAATAGTATTATTGTTGCCATTTTCATTTTGATTATTATAGACTACTATATATATGATTTGCTCTCTGAGATAGTTTAGTATGTATTCTGAATAACTGATATCATTTATTCTGGGAGCAATATCCGCCTTTTGCTCATAACCAATCATAAGCTCGTAAAGTGTTTGCAAATAGATACAAATGTTAATAGGAAACTTACCATGTCTGTATTTTCGCAGACAATTATACTGCCTTCTTGATATACAGTTTGAGCTTTCATCATACCTATTAGCTGTTTCAACAAACTTTGGTTTTAAAAAACTATTAAACATTTTTTTGTATTGAATATTCCCCTCGGATAGATATCCTTCTATGGAAGCAATATATCTTAATACAGAGATCATGTTTTTATTTTCAGCATTACAAATTTGTTTTATTCTTTCATATTTAGGCATATTAAGAGTATCCTCCTTATTCTTTACACATTCCTCTAAATTGTTTTTTATTCGCGGTAATCAGTTTTGTCGATCATCGCCATAGTAAGCTTGTCTATAAAGCGATAATCCATCTGCGTTTTCGCTTCCCGTGATCATGTACATGAGCGCGGAGCCGTTGTAGAAGTATTCCGTTACTGTGCTCCCTACGGTCTTGCTCAGTCTTAACCCGTCCTCGTTGTAGGCGGAGGCAATGCTTATAACGTTGCCGTTGGCATCGTAAACGTTGGTCGGATGCTAATTTGGGGTGCACAAAGCTAAATGATAAAAAACGTAAAATCACTTTTGAGCTTCAGATTCAGGTCCAATTAACCACCATTCTTTATCCAACTGATTAATAGTATCGTTATTTCGTCTGTAATGCTTCGCGGTTTGCTCCCCGTTCTCAACAAAATAATACAGTCTGTAGGTGTAGTTTTCGTTAGTATTTGTTAAAAATACAAAACAAACTGCATCGTTACCGAACTTCAAGCTTCTCATGATTTGATAAGGTCCGGTTTCACTATAGAGTTTCAGGATTTGGTCCCACTCTTGATCCGTGAAAAATTCTCTATCATCGTCCAGAAATATAGCAAAATCATCATCGTTAAGCTTTGTTATTGTATCTTCTATACCATCATTGTTAAGAATAATATCCGCAACACTTTGAAGCAATTCTCTTTCATCATGAAATACATTTAGAATATCCTCCAATGAATAACGGATTATTTCATTCCTTGAGATTATAGTTCCAGTATCAATACAGGCCTTTTGACTGCAAGAGACAAACAGCATTATCAAAAGTGAAAAAACGATGAGCTTTTTCATCCCCAATATCCCTCCATGTACATGTTGTATCCTAATATTATATTTCTGAAATCATCTTCCTCATCACCATAGAATTCAGTATGCATAGACGCGTATTCTGACCTAAAGAAGCCATAATTATTGTGATCCCTGAGCTGCGCAGCGCCTGCCTGCCATAACAGGATGGCCAAAGGAATTCCCAAAGCTGCACCAACAGCACCAAAGTTGATATTGCCTATGTCAGAAGCACTGACATCTTGTCCACACAAGGAGTAGATCCTATCCTCTCCATCATTTCCTGGAAACTGCAAATTAGGCAAAGATTCTTTCCATCTATCCTCATTTTTATAATCCATGTTGGCTCCTTTTTTTGTATTTAAATACAAGTAAGCATATCTATCAGCAATTTTCGCACTAATAGCAAACCTATTTGCTATCGGATTGGAAATGGATAAACTCACACCAAGGCTCAGAAAAAAACGCAGTCTCTTTGCTTTTTGTACATTGCTCTTTATAAGATTAAGCACATCTTCAGTATCTTCATCGGTCTTACCGTCTTTGTCAAATCTTGTAATCGAATTGTTTCGACAGTACGCAAAGGAGTTGTGGCCCAATACCCCCTGGCCGGTGGAGAGCAGGACGTCGGCGGAGATGAACCTGCAGGTGGTGGGATCATAATAGCGGCTCTGCAGATAGTACCACTGCGTCTCAGTGTCGCAGACGTAACCTCTGTAGCGGAAGGGCTGATCAGTTCCTAATGTAGTTGTCAAAGTACCCGTTGAGGAGATGATCTTTCCCCAACTGTCGTATGTGTATACTACCACCGTATTGCCGCTGCCGTCAATCAGCTTAATGACGTCATTCTGCGCGTTCCTGAGCTAGTAATAGGTAGTGAAGCTCGATCCGTTGTTTGTGGAGTAGTCAACAGCAACAGCATTGCCGCTCGCGTCATACGAGAAGCGCAGGACTTTCGCGCTGCTGCCCGTTCCGATCTTCATGCCGATCAGCACGGAGCCGCATACTATACCCTTTTGTTTTCAAGATACGCGGGATCGGATGTTGTAAAGAGATCCGTCCTCATGTCACCCGCGATCATGCCAGTTATTCTGTGCCTTAAATGCCTTGATCTGTTCCCATATGTGCGCCGGATCCTGTATCTGCTCAATAACAGCTCTTTCTCCGCGTTTTTTTGTATCGATCATCTCCAGATAGCTGCGAACCGAAGATGCATCTACTACGTCGTCATTGAAGCGCTCTACGACCACGGTAAAAAACAGCCTGCCCTCGCCGTCATCATCAAGAAAGAATGCATAAGCATACTCTCCTTCCTCTAAACTGAAGTTCTTCAAAAACGTTTCTTTTGCGTCTTGCTCAAGTTTCCACTCGTTCGGATAATTCTTTCGGCCTTGACTTTCCTTCGGAATTATCGATTTTTCCGTCATCTTATCGTAGTTCAGCGTCTGATTCCAATCATTCCTTTCTTTCAGCAGTTCCTTTTCTGCTTCGGTGAAATCCTCTTCTTTTGCAAAGATTACCCAGCAATCATCCTCGTAATAGTAAACCTTTTCATCGTCAAAGTATTGACATATCGCAAACGCGTACAGCGGGCTCTTCTCCCCGAAACTGCAAAAATACATCGGGCTGTTGCCCATTCTGATTTTGAACAGAGTTCTGCCTTGAGCGTCTGTTTCGATTCTATAAATCCATGTTCCTATTTGATCACATTCCGGTATGCTGAATGTAGCCATTGTAAAAAGGGCCGTTTCATTTCCCTGGTACGGTCCCGGCGTACCCATGCAGAAATAGCAGCCGGAAAAAGAGCTTGTGACTGTCAGTATTATCAATACTGCGGCCATAAATGTTTTGACAGTTCTCATTTTTATCCTCTCCTTTCATCATTGGTAAAAATCAATTAAACAATGCAAAAAACAAGTACACCACAGCTTTTTCTCTTGCGCCTTCTTCATAACCTTTAGGTCTTTCGGTTATATCCACACCCCCGAACATATCAGCTGTATACTCCCACATTTGTGAATAATAACCTCTATCATTTCCCGGGAATCGAGAACAATTTACAGCAGAAAACAGAGCAATATAAAACGCATATTTTCTGACGCCAAGCAGTTTTTCTTGAACAATGTGACCATATTCATGTTTCAAATCAATTGGTTCGAATGTTTGACCTTTGTAAATGTGAATTTCGCCAAGGAACGAACAAGATGATTTGAAAGGCTCACCACTTATCCAAACCAGCTTTGTGTCTCTATAATAAACTGTATATCCGGCATTAAAAGCATCTAAAGCTTGTTGTTCTTCACCATATTCAAAATATCGTGGCAAATCAGAATAATCATACAACGTGCCACCCCCGCCTTCTTCGGATATGAGCACTAAGTCTTTCGGCTTTGCACCGCCATCATCCACCATATTAACAGGATTATTATTGCAATACGCAAAGCTATTGTGACCGATAACCCCCTGGCCGGTAGAGAGGTACACATCCGCGGATATGAACCTGCAGACAGCGGGGTCGTAGTAGCGGCTCTGCAGATAGTAAAGCTGCGTCTCGGTATCGTAGACGTAACCGCGATAACGGAAGGGCTGGTAAAGACCAACCGTGTTTGCCAAGGTACCAGTTGAGGAGATGATCCTGCCCCAACTGTCATACAGGTATTCTACCACGGCATTGCCGCTTCCGTCAATCAGCTTAATGACGTCATTCTGCGCGTTCCTGAGGTAGTAATAGGTAGTGAAGCTCGATCCGTTGTTTGTGGAGTAGTCCACAGCAACGACGTTACCGCTCGCGTCGTAGCTGAAGCGCAGGACTTTCGCGCTGCTGCCCGTTCCGATCCTCATGCCGATCAGTACCGAACCATTGTAGTAATACTCGGTTAT
This sequence comes from Clostridia bacterium, assembly GCA_017614315.1. GTDB lineage: Bacteria > Bacillota > Clostridia > Christensenellales > CAG-138 > UBA3857. Next base: position 79,277 of record JAGACA010000018.1, read on the forward strand.
GTTTGTTCCAACTGTCTTGCTCAGTCTTAATCCGTCCTCATTGTAGGCGTAGGTAATGCTCGTTGACCCGTTCGTATAGGACGTGAGCCTCTTGCCTTCCCACGAGAGAGTCTTCCCGAGATAGCTCGTAGGATTGCCCATGGCATCGTAGGTGATAGTGCTCCCGTTGAAGCTCGTTAAGAGATCTCCCCACTGGGTGTTGGTGTAGCCGTAGGTAACGGTGTTCTGTACTGTGCCGAGAGTGCCCGTGGTGTAGGCGTACTTCTTCTTGCTTTGGATATTGCCCCAAGCGTCGTACTCATAGGTATAGGTGGCGTTGTTTGAGTTCCCCGAACCGTAGTACAGGTTCTCCCTGATAAGCTGGTTGGCAGCATCATATTCATAGGTGAAGCTCACGCTCCCCTGTGTGATCGCGGTGATATTCCCGTTCGCGTCGTAGGTATAGCTGTAGGAACCGTCAGAGCCGTTCTGGTAAGTCGCAACGAGCGCCGTCTTTGAGCCGTCGGCACCGGGAACATAAGTGATAACAGTCTCAAG
>JAGACA010000019.1 GCA_017614315.1 Clostridia bacterium
ACATCGCGGGGTGGAGCAGCAGGTAGCTCGTCGGGCTCATAATCCGAAGGTCGTTGGTTCGAATCCTTCCCCCGCAACCATTTGGCGGCATAGCTCAGCTGGCTAGAGCATTCGGTTCATACCCGGAGTGTCATCTGTTCGAATCAGATTGCCGCTACCAAACAAAAGAGGACGCAAACGCGTCCTCTTTTGCGTGGTAAAGAAAGATTGAATGAGGACAGTCAATATCGAGGTGTGATCAACGTGATCACACCTCGATATTGTTCGCGTTCCGTTACGCAAGTCTCTCCTTAACTCAAGCAGTCGGAACGCGCTGTTCGGATCAGACGTCCCAATCCATCTTGCCATGCCCCCCTGAAATATGATAAAATCTTCCCGCACGATACCGCACAAGGAGAGGCGCCGAATGACAATTTACGACAGGCTTATAAAAGTAAGGGACGAAACCTACCGCGAGTTTCAGATGAAGCTCGTCCCCAACATTCCTCCCGAGACGATACTCGGCGTACGCACGCCCGAAATGAGAGCGATCGCCAAGGAGGTTTTTCAAAGCGGCGAACGGGACGCGTTTCTCGATTCCCTGCCGCATGAGTATTATGAAGAAAACCTTATTCATTTCTTCGTGATATCGATGATGAAGGACTTCGACGCCTGCGTCGCGCGCGTGGAGGCGCTGCTGCCCTACGTCGACTGCTGGCCGGTCTCGGATCAGGCGACGCCGAAGGCGTTCAGGAAGGAGCATAAAAAACTCCTGCCGTATATCGAGAAGTGGATCGCGTCGGACCTCGTCTATACGGCGCGGTTCGGGCTCCGCATGCTGATGAACGAATTTCTGGACGAGGATTTCAAGGATGAATATCTCGAGCTCGCAGCGTCGAAAAGGGGCGAGGACTACTACCTTAAAATGATGGTCGCATGGTACTTCGCGACGGCGCTTGCCAAGAGATACGACGAGACAGTTCCGTATATAGAGAACCGCCGGCTCGACGAGTGGGTGCGCCGCAAGGCCATCCAAAAGGCGCTCGAGAGCTATCGGGTGACCGACGAGCACAAGGAATACCTTAAAACGCTGCGGTAGATCCTGTCCTCAGGCGCCCTTGTGAAACCGTCATGAAACGGATATAATAAATATAACACAAAACATTATTCGGGAGGAAAAGCATATGCCCACATGGTCGATCGTTCTTATTGCCGTCGCCGCCGCGCTCATACTCTCAAGCGGCATAATCCACCGTCACGTCATAGCCGCGATGATAAAGCGCAGGCCGTTCAAGGCTCCGAAGTGGCACGTCTGGCTGCCCAAGAAGATGAGGGTCGAATGACATGAAGCCATAAAAGGGCTCGCGTTTGAAACGCGAGCCTTTCAGTTTCATTCTTTATTCTTTTTCTTTCTGCCCTTGAAGAACTTGATGAACAGCATAAGCAGCGTAAAGTACACGATTATGATGCCCATTACGATATAGCAGAGCAGGTCGCTCTTCGCCGCCGTCGTGACGAGTATGAGGAGCGGCGCGCCGAAGAGTATGCCGTAGCTCGAGCCGAGCACGAGGTTGTTCGCGGCGGGGGTCCTGAACTCGGGATCGATCTCGCGGAGGAGCAGTATGCCGGAACCGATGGTGCCGGTCATCATGCCGTACATGGAGATGAGGCCCTCATGGTAATAGCCCTCGTAGATCATCTTCGAGGCCTTCTTCAAATAGAACCATGTCGCGACGCCGCCCGCTACTGCGAGCAGTATGAACGGGATCCAGAGGCCTGTGAGATCCTCGGGATCGATGCAGGCGATGCCGGCGACGATCATAATGTCGAAGAAGAAGCCCGACAGGCGGTTGAGGAGGTAATTGTTCTGGTACCTGCGCTTCATCCAGCCGCGCTTTTCGGCGGTCTTTAAGAGGGTCTTCGTGAGCATGGCGATAGCCGCGCCGATAATGAAGTTGAAGCCCCAAAGCATGGAGTTCAAGAGCGACGCGAGTCCGGGCGCCCACGCGGTGAGCGCGCTGGTGATGCCAAGGGTGACGAGATATGTGATGAGATACACGAGGAGGACAAAGCCCATCTGGACCGAGAGCTTGTCGATCGAGTCGGAGACGGGGATCTCGTTTTTCTCCTGGAAGTATTCGACGGAGAGCTCGTCGGCCTTCTCGGTCATGTTTTTCGAAAGGTCGATCTTGTTCTTCCTCTTCCAGAAATTCAGCACTACAACGCCGACCGTGCAGGCGACTATATAGCCCGCGGCGGCGATGGCGAGGCCGAAGCTCTGTCCGCCCTCGAAGCCGTAGGTCTCGAAGGTCATGCCTATGTTATTGGCCTGACCGGGACCCTGGCCGTAGCCCATGGGCAGGAGAAGTCCCGACGCCTTGAAGAGGTCGGGCTTGAAGAGCAGCGCGATGCCGACGGTGATAACGAGGCCGACGAACGCCTGGACGAGATACGTGCAGACGATCATCGCGCCGGATTTGGCGCCCGCGAGCGCCGTGCCCTTGGCCTCCTCCTTGTTCATGACGCGGAGGCTCATCGCTATGAAGCCGAGCGCGATACAGTGGTATACGACGGTGTCGAGGAACTCATGATCGAAAAAGTCCTCGATGCCGAAGCCCTTCGAGAGGATCAGCTTGACGGCCAGCATCATAAAGCCCGCGAGCACGGAGACCGGCATGAGGCTCTTTCTTATGAACGGGACGCGCCTTCTCAAAAGGTTGGCGATAAGCATCAGCGCGGCGATAATGCCGAGCTGAATGATGGCGTTCCATACGCCGTGCGTGGAGTAGAAAATCTCCTTCGTTTCGGCTGCCAACAGTATGGGGTTAAGATACATCATCGATCCTCCGTTTCTTCGCGGTACGCCTGCCACGCAGCGAGGTACGGGCGGAGCACTCCGCGCTTTGACTGAATTTCGTGATAGCCCGCTCCGTCGGTAAAGAGGAGGCGGACGGTTTTTATCATGGCCATGTCCGTAATATCCGAAAGCTTCACTTCCCCGCCGTCCCCCATGCGGATGACCTTGTTTTCGGTATCGAGACTGACCGTCGTTTTCTTTTTCTTCGCGCCGGCGTCAAGATCGGTAAGCGTGCACGCGGCCTCGAACAGCCCCGCTCGCTTTACGTTCCTGACGGCGTTTTTCTGCCATTCGTCCCATTCGCGGACGGTCGAGAACCTCGGCCCGTTGAGGAAGCCGTATTCGTCGAGCTTCCATTTTGCGCCGCACGAAGAGCAGTATAGCTCGTTGCCCTTCGTCGACATGCAGTCCGCGCCGCCGCATTCGGGACAGATGAACAGCGCCCTTTCGAGCCCCTCGGCGGGAGCCTTCGCCCTGAACGGGACGGGATCCTTTTTCTGCTCCTCCCAGGTGTCATAATGTATGTCGCGGTTTATGGCGGTCTCGACCTCGTCGGCGGTCATGGCTTTCAGCTCGTCCGCGCCGTATATCCGGACGACCCTGCCGTGCATCCTGCCCTTGCGGTGCTTCTTCGACCATCGGGGGCTGGTGAGATAACCGCCCTCGAGCCGGTAGGTGACGAGCGGGACGCCCGCCGCCTTCGCAAGCTTTCCGGTCGCGGGAAAGACGCTGCCCGAGACGCCGTTCCAGGTGCAGTCGCCCTCGGCGAAGAGCGCGACGGGATCGCCCTCGCGCAGACGCTTGAGCACCGCGCGGACGGTGCCCACGCCGGAATCCGCTTTCGGCCTCGGTATCGGATAGAAGTAGCGCATGAGGAGCTTCGATATGAAGCCCTTGCGGAAAATATGCTCGCTCGCAACGTAGGCGAGCGGCGAGTTTTTATACGAAAGCCCGGTATAGAACGGGTCATCGTTCGTGACATGATTGGATATGAGAAGGAAGGGCGGCTCGAGCTCTATCGGGTCGAAGGTATAGCCTGATCTTTTCGGAAGTGTGTGTACGACGGCGAAGTAAAGGAACCGCCAGAAGCGGGCTCTCCTTTTTTTGCCGACGTCCTTTTGCATCCGGGCTCTCCTTTTCGTCCGTCCCCGGGCAGAGCGCAGACGGGGACAGTTTCACATTCTTCGATCATTTTACCATTTCTCGGCAGAAAATAAAAGGGTCTGCCGCAAATAATTGTGGCAAACCCGGTACAATCGCGCCTTTTACTTTGCGATCATCGCAAGCTTTCCGACGTTCGACTTGGAGCTGATCATCATGAAATTGTTGAGGAAAATGACGTCGTTTACATTGTGCTCCTTGGCAAATTCGACGATCGAGCCCTTGTAGTAGCGGTAGTCGATCTCATAAACGGTGCTGTAATGGTCGCAGATGAACGCCATCATGGCGTTGCCGAAGGATTCCTTGATGACTATGCAGCTCGATCCGTCCGTCACGGCGGGGTTGGTAAACACCGTGAGGGGGTTGTCCTCGCCCGCGAAAACGTCGTACTTCGCCGAGGCGTTGTAGTTCGTGACGTCGCAGACGATGGGATACTCGAACACCTTGCCGTTAGAGGCGTGGATGGTCATCTTGACGCCCTCGCTGACGGGATAGTAGGCGTAGACGACCTCCGCCGGCAAGAGCGCCTGATCGTTCCCGCTGTCCTTATACATGGTGCCGAGGAAGCCGTCGAAGCTGACCTCGCGGTAATCGGAAAGCCGGTTTGGCGTCTTGCCTAACTTATACATGAGCTGGACATAGGCGTAATACGCGCCGCGCGCCGTCCAGTGATGATCCGTGCGAAAATAGATGAACTCGTTCCTATGCATCATGAGAGTGTCGAACACGGACACCGTATTGACCTTCGGCATATAGGAATAGGTCTTCGCTATGCACTCCTTCATGTCGATATAATACGATATCTTAGGCCTCACGTCGTCGGGCATCATGATGCCGTAGGACATGGGGATTATCATGTCGAACACCCTCGCCCTGCCGGAAAGTGCCTCCGCGACGGCTTCGATTATCTCCGCGTACTGCTTTGCGACGTCCTCGAGATATACGCACATCTCGTACGCGCGGTCGTCGACGCGCATAACGTTGGTGCCTTCGTACGTGACGTAGCTGCCCGATCTCGATATTATTGCGGGCGGCGTGCCGGGAGAAGGCTCGTCCGTCGGCGCCGGCGTTTCGGGCGCGGGAGTCTCCCCCGCCTCCGTCGGCGCGGTCGTCGGCGCGGCGGCGGGCTGCGTCTTCGACGGCGAGTCGATGTCGATCACGACTTCGGAGGACGGCTTTTTGCCGCAGGCGGAAACGGCGATGAGCGTCATCGCCGCGAGGATAAGGGCAAGTATCCTTTTACATGTTTTTCCGGGGGTTCCGGGCATGGTTCCTCCTACTGACCGAGTATTTTGGACGCCGTGGAGGCGTCGTTCGAGATCACGCAGAACACGTAGATATCGTTGGTGTAAATGACGGCCTTTTCGAGCTTCGTGACCTCTTCGGGATTATAGCGGCTCGCCTCGGTCTTCCTTTCGGAGATATAGGCGCGTATCGCTTCTTCGGCGCGGCCTGCGTCGGACGCGTCCTTCAAAATGAACATTATTACCGCGTCCTCGTATTTGTCGTCCGCGTTGAGCATCCTGACCTCGGCGCCTTCCGCCGCGTCGCCGAACACGAACGCCGCGTAGTCCGTCATGTCGCGGAGCTCGTCCTCGAACCTGACCTCGCTTATTATGCGGGCGTAAGCCTTCTCGGCGTCGAAGGGCTCGTCGTTCTTCGCGCAGGCGCAGAGCCCCGCGGCGATGAGAACGGCAAAGAACAGACATAAGAGCTTTTTCATGGTCTCCTCCCGCTTTATGAGGATTGTTTCCCGATAATTCTATCATTTTTTCGCGCGTATGTAAATAGTCAAACCGAATGCGAAAGTATATTGACGAAACGGCTTTTCTTTTGGAACGTTTTCTGTTATACTCTGATAAAATACAAGAGAGACGGATCGGATAAGAGCATTGATCAGGGCGCGCGCAACTGTAAAGGATATGACTGTCGGTTCTCCGTGGAAACTGATTACCGGCTTTGCTCTTCCCGTTTTTTTAAGCCAGCTCTTCCAGCAGTTATACAATACGATAGACTCATTGATCGTCGGCAACGTTCACGGCACCGACGCTCTTGCCGCGGTCAGCTCGTCGGGGAACCTCATTTTCCTTCTGACGAGCTTCTTCATCGGCTTCACGATGGGAGCGGGCATAGTCATTTCCAAATACTTCGGTGCGAAGGACGCTGAGAAGGTCTCGAAGGCCGTCCACACCAATCTCGCGCTCGGCATAGTCAGCGGGCTCATTTTGACCGTCGTCGGTGTGATATTCACGCCGACCTTCTTAAGGTGGATCGACACCGATCCCGACGTCATGGACGAGGCGGTATCGTATTTCCGCTGGTATTTCGCCGGAGCGCTCGCGATAGTCTTATACAACACCTTCAAGTCGATAATGAACGCGGTCGGCGACTCGAAGCGGCCTTTGTATTACCTTATATTCTCGTCGCTTCTGAACGTCGTGCTCGACCTTTTGTTCATCGCCGTGTTCCGCTGGGGCGTATGGGCGGCCGCGCTCGCGACGACCATCTCCCAGGGGGCGAGCGTCGTGCTTTGCGTGATACAGTTCATGAAGAAGGACACGGTGTATCACATCGAATGGAAAAAGCTCGGCTTCGACTGGCCGATATTCAGGGAGATAATCCGCTACGGTCTGCCCGCCGGGATACAGAACTCCGTCATCGGCCTTGCGAACGTCATCGTGCAGAGGAACATCAACTCCTTCCGCAAGATCGCGACCGCCGCTTACGGCTCGTATTCCAAGATCGAGGGCTTCGCGTTCCTGCCGATAAACTCGTTCACTATGGCGCTGACGACCTACGTCGGACAGAACCTCGGCGCAAGGGAGTTCGAGCGCGCGAAACGCGGCTCGCGCTTCGGCATATTCGCCGCCGTCCTGCTTGCGGAGGTCATCGGCCTTGTCATCTGGATCACCGCGCCGTTCCTCATCTCGCTGTTTGACAAGAACCCGGAGGTCATCGCCCTCGGAGTCGAGCAGGCGAGGATCGAGGCGTTTTTCTACTGTCTGCTCGCATTCTCGCACGCGGTGGCGGCGGTGTGCCGCGGCGCGGGAAAGGCGTTCGTGCCGATGGCGGTAATGCTCGCCATATGGTGCGTACTGCGCATAACGTACATAACCGTGATTATGCACTTCATCCACGAGATACGCTTCATCTATTGGGCTTATCCCCTTACATGGGGACTGTCGAGCGTGATATTCCTGCTTTACTATCTGTTCTCGGACTGGGTGCACGGGTTCGAGAAGGGCGGAGTGGTATTTCCGCGCAGGTAGGAAAACGGGGCTTGCGCAGGGCGTTGAAATGTGATATAATAATTGTTTGTAAAGCATTGATGGGAGCAAGTAGCCCCGTAACGTTTTTTAAGAGAGCGGCCGGCCGGTGCGAGGCCGCAGAACGGCGGAGTGCGAATACATCCCGGAGCAGCCGTCCGAAAAGCGAAGCCGAGTAGGCGCGGCCGGCATGCGCCCGTTACAGCGCAGCGAATGAGGAAGGCGTTCGCGCCTTCGAATCAGGGTGGTACCGCGGTCAGATCCGCCCCTGTTTCCCCAAGGGAAACGGGGGCGTTTTATTGATTATTTTTGTAATAAACCATCGAAAGGAAGACTTATGAAGATCTACGATGAATTGAAGGCGAGAGGCCTTATCGCGCAGGTCACCGACGAGGAGAAGGTCTCCGAGCTCGTCAACGCGGGCGAGGCGAAGTTCTATATCGGTTTCGACTGCACGGCCGACAGCCTTACCGCCGGCCATTTCATGGCGCTGACTTTGATGAAGCGTCTGCAGCTGGCGGGGAACAAGCCCGTCGCCCTCATCGGCGGCGGCACGACGATGATCGGCGATCCCTCGGGGCGTACGGACATGCGCAAAATGCTCACGCGCGAGGACATCGATCACAACGCCGAATGCTTCAAGAAGCAGATGGAGCGCTTTATCGAGTTCGGCGAGGGCAAAGCCGAAATGGTCAACAACGCCGACTGGCTCCTTTCCTTAAACTATGTCGACCTTCTGCGCGAGGTCGGAGCTTGCTTCTCCGTAAACAACATGCTGCGTGCCGAATGCTACAAGCAGCGTATGGAGAAGGGGCTCTCGTTCCTTGAGTTCAACTATATGATAATGCAGTCCTACGACTTTTATCATCTGTTCAGGACCGAGGGCGTGAACCTGCAGTTCGGCGGCGACGATCAGTGGTCGAACATGCTGGGCGGCACGGAGCTCATCCGCCGCAAGCTCGGCGAGGACGCGCACGCTATGACGATCACCCTGCTCACGGATTCACAGGGCAAGAAGATGGGCAAGACTGCCGGCAACGCCGTATGGCTCGATCCCAACAAGACCTCGCCTTTCGAGTTCTTCCAGTACTGGCGGAACGTGGGCGACGCGGACGTCATGAAGTGCATACGCATGCTGACCTTCATCCCCATCGAGGAGATCGACGGGATCGCGAAGTGGGACGATTCCCGTATAAACGAGAAGAAGGAGCTCCTTGCGTTCGAGCTGACAAAGCTCGTCCACGGCGAGGAGGAGGCGAACAAGGCTCTTGAGGCTTCGCACGCGCTGTTCGCGGGCGGCGGAGACGATTCCAACATGCCGACGACGGAGCTTGACGTTCCCGAAGAAGGCATGAACGTGATCGACCTCATGCTCGCATGCTCGCTCGCCGCGTCGAAGGGCGAAGCGAGGCGCCTCATCCAGCAGGGCGGCGTCGCCGTTAACGGCAAAAAGGTCGAGGATTTCGGTCTGGTCATCGAAAAGGCGGCCTTCATCGACGGCGTAAAGATCAGGAAGGGCAAGAAGATCTTCCACAAGGCCGTAATAAAATAAGCGTTCCTTCGGGCGGAGCGCATCCGCCCGTTTCTCTATGCGACAAATAAAAACCGGAGGTAAGAAACTTGGTAAAAAGCAGTATTGTGAGCGCCGTTCTCGACGAGGCCCTTAAAACGGGCGGCGACTTTTCGGAGCTGTATCTTCAGGATACGGAATCCAATTCGATGCGCATGATAAACGGCGTTGTCGAGACCGCCAATTATGAGCGCGAGGCAGGCGCGGGCGTGCGCGTTTTGAAGGGCACGAAGAGCGCATACGCCTATTCCGTGGATACGAGCGAGGCCGCGCTGATCGCCTGCGCGAGGGCGGCCGCATCCGCATTCAACGGAATGAAGGACTTTGAGGCTAAATCGATCTGCGTCGACAGGATCGGCAGGTCCTGGGCTAAGCAGCCGTTCGCCGAGATCGGCAACTCCGACCGCGTCGAGCTTTTAAGGCGCGCGACCGAGGCCGCGAAGAACCAGTCGGACGAGATCACCCAGACGATCGCGGCGTATATGGACTTCGATCACCGCACATGGGTGTACAACAGCGAAGGCCTGCACGCCGAGGACAGGCGTCCCCGCACGCGTCTTGCGGTGCAGGCTGTCGCCATGGCGAACGGAGAAGCGCAGACAGGCTCCGTCTCCCCCGGCTACGGCGTCGGCTTTGAAGCGTACAAGGATAAGATCGACGTTGAGGCTGTCGGCCGCGAGGCGGCGAAGACGGCCGTTACGATGCTCCACGCTCCCGAATGTCCCGCGGGCAAGGTGCCCGTGGTCATCGACGGCGGCTTCGGCGGCGTCATACTCCACGAGGCCTGCGTGCACGGTCTTGAGGCGACCAGCGTCGGCCGCGGCAGCTCCGTATTCTGCGGCAAGCTCGGTCAGCAGATCGCGAGCCCGATCGTCAACGCCGTTGACGACGGCACGCTCCCCGGCGAATGGGGCTCGATGCATTTCGACGACGAGGGCAATCCCGCTCAGAGGAACCTATTGATCGAAAACGGCATACTTAAAACGTATCTCGTCGACAGGCTCGGTTCGAGGCTGATGGATCACCCCATGACCGGCTCGTCGAGGAGAGAGAATTACACCTACGCCCCGACCTCGAGGATGACCAATACCTTCTTCGCGCCGGGCAGCGACGACGAGGAAGAGATGATCCGCACGATGGGCGAAGGCCTGTTCGCCGCGAAGATGGGCGGCGGCTCCGTCAACCCGCTCACCGGCGAATTCAACTTTGCCGTAAGCGAGGCCTATTGGGTACGTGACGGCAAGATACTCTGCCCCGTCCGCGGCGCGACGCTCATCGGCAAGGGCGCGGAGGTGCTTATGAAGATCGACAGGATCGGCAGGAGGATGTGGATGGCTCCCGGCATGTGCGGCTCGCTCTCCGGCTCCATACCGACCAACGTCGGTCAGCCGAGGATACGCGTAAGCGAGATCGTCGTCGGCGGTAAAGGAGGTGCTTTATAATGACGTTCAGTGAGTTCAGAGATATCTTATTCAAGCTTGCTCTTGAAAAGGGCTGTGAAAGCGCGGAGGTCTACGCCTCCTCGTCCGAGGGCTTCTCCGTGACCGTCCTCGATTCCGAGATAAACAAGTATTCCGTCGAGCAGACGAACGGACTTAATCTCCGCGTGCTCGTCAACGGCAGGAACGGCTATGCCTATACCGAGGTGTTCGAGGATCCCGAGGAGCTCGTCCGCCACGCTATCGACAACGCCGCCGTAATCGAATCGACCGACGTTATGCCCATGCAGGGCGCGTGCGAGTATCCCGAGATCCCGGATGTGACCGATCCCCTCGGCGCTTTCGACGAGAAGGAAAAGATCGAGCTCGCCCGCCGTCTCGAGAAGGACACGCTCGCCTTCGACAGCCGCGTCACGAGGTGCGACCAGTACAACTCGGTCAATACCAGCGTCATAAAGACGCATATCCACAACACGCTCGGCCTTGCCGCCGACAGCGAACAGAGCATATCGTACGTCATCGTCAACCCGATACTCCGCGAGGGCGAGGAGGAGCACATGGGCTTCGGCTTCAAGTTCCGTCCCTCCCCCGACGACATCCCCGGCGTTATCAAGGAAAGCGTCGAGAACGCGCTGCTCGAGTTCAACGCGAGCCCCGTCGATTCCGGCGAGTACAGGATACTCTTAAGGAACGACGCCGCGGCGGATCTCATCGCCTCGTTCTTCTCGATGTTCTCCGCGGAATCCGTTCAGAAGGGGCTCTCGCTCCTTAATGGCAAGCTCGGCGAAACGATCGCCGCTCCGTGCGTCAGCATCGTGGACGATCCGTTCCTTGCTGACAATCCCCGCGCGTTCGACGGCGAGGGCGTGCCCTCCGAAAAGACGGACGTCATCAAGGACGGCGTGCTCGCGAGCTATCTTTACAACTTAAAGACCGCGCTCAAGGACGGCGTCAAGTCCACCTCGAACGCCGGCCGCCCGAGCGTCGCATCCCCCGTCGGCATAGCTCCGAGCAATTTCTACATCACCGCGGGCGAAAAGAGCTTCGACGAGCTTAAGAAGGAGCTCGGCAGCGGTCTCATCATTACCGAGCTGTCCGGCCTGCACGCCGGCCTCAACCCGGTCAGCGGCGACTTCTCGCTGATCGCCAAGGGTCAGCTCGTCGAGAACGGCGAGGCCGTACGCTCCGTCGACCAGATCACCTGCGCGGGCAATTTCCTCACGCTCATGCACGACATCGAGGCCGTCGGAAACGATATCCGCTGGAGCTTCGGCGGCGGCTTCGGCCGCGTCGGCTCACCGTGCCTCCTCATAAAGAAGGTCGTCGTTTCGGGTAAATAAGGGATCAACAAAACGAAAAGACTGCCGCGAACGCGGGACACCGATAAGAAAGTAAATAACCATATCGGTTTTCGCGGTAAGGGCAAAGAATTTCGGAGAGAGTGAAAAAGCTCTCTCCGATTTTCATGCACGCAGCATACAGAAAACGGCGGGGTCGTTTCCCGCCGTATTAATACTGTGATTTTTACCGTTTCTTGCAGATGAAATCATCGTACATCAAACAGCCGTTTCCGAAGGTCAGCTTAAGAAAGCCGCGTTTCCTTCCGAATTCGTTCTCTCCGATGGGATAGAGACGGAATGTGAGTTCATCTTTCTCGTCTTTGATGGCGTTCGCCCAGAGCTCGCCTTTCTTCATGAAGACCTTGTCGACAACGAAATCGCTGTCTTCGGGATGCTCGTATTTGCCGCAGAAGCTTTTCCACTTGGATTTATCGGGGGCTTTCACCGAGATATCCTCAATGGATACTACCGCTTCCGGCTCCTCGTCGTGCGCGATCGCCCGCAAGCCGTCCCAAAAGGCAACGAAGGCCCGGATGTCTGCATAGTCGCGGCAGTTGAGGATCACAAGCGTTCTGTCTTCATCGACAAAATGCTCGAACCAGGTTTCAAGACCGGGCATTCCTCCTGAATGACTGACGATAAGGCCGTGATCTTCGTCGTTGACAATGGCCCAGCCGAAGCCGTAACCTTCATCATCTTCGTCGATGTATTCCTCGCCGCTGTTCAGTTTCACGGGCGTGAACATCACCGTCTGTTCCTCGCGGGTAAGCACTTTTTCCTCACGGAGCGCTCTGTCCCATGCAAGCATGTCGAAGATGGTAGTGTACAGGTAATCGCAACCGTTCAGTCCATCCGAGCCGACCACGTAAGGAGCAGTCTCTTCCGAAAGATCAGAGGGAACGTAAGTACCGTCGTCTTCCAACACCATATTGCGGGCGATGCGGTCAGAGGGCCTGCCGTCCCTGCGGGTGTGAAGAATGGCGGAATCCTTCATACCGGCCGGTTCTAAAACATTCTGTTTGAGATAATCCTCGAACTTCTCGCCGGAAAGTTTTTCCACCAGATTTGCCAGCAGGCAATAGTGGATATCGCTGTACTCAAATCTCTCACCGGGAGCGCAGTCGAGCTCCTCGTCACTGTCACGAATGAAGTCAATGATCTCGCTGCAGGGCGGGATCCTGTGCTCATCTTCCCAGGCGGGAGCTACCCAATCCTCGGTATCAAACTCTTCGGACATTCCGCTCGTGTGGGTCAGAAGATGCCGGATCGTTACGCCCGCGTACGGGAATTCCGGAAAGTATTTCGCATACTCGTCGTCAAGCTTCAGTTTGCCTTCCCTGACGAGAAGCATAACTGCCGTCGCCGTGAACATTTTGGTAACAGACGCCATTTCGAAGATGGTATCCTCCAGCATGGGGAGCTTGTCCTCCGCATCGCGGAAGCCGTAAGCGCCCTTCGACACGATCTCGCCGTTCTCGGCATAGAGCCATACTCCGTTGAAGCTGCCTCTTTCATATGCTTCCCTGGCAAGACTATCCATCATTTTTTGTTTATTCATGATACATTTCCTTTCAATAATCATATTATTTTTTCTTCAGCTGCAAGGAAATCCGTACCTCTTACAGCTATGTTTTCCGAATTGTCACAAAGCTACGCATATTTGGACAGTCTGCATGGATCGGAACGGAGGAAATCGAACTTCAGCATTATCATGTGATGACTTTTCGGCTTTGAAGCGCCTGCGGAAGGAAACAAAAACCGTGACGGTCGGCCACGGTAAAAACGGATATGTATCCTTACCGAATCAGCGCCCAAACTCCGAGGTCATCATGCTGTATTTGGTTACGATTTCGATTGTAATTTTGAACATTCATGATTCACCTCGCTTTCCTTGAATTTTGCAATACTCAATATAACAAATACTTCTACGAAAATCAAGAAAAAACAATGATATATTGTTCCGCTGATTGTTTCTGACATACGGGGTTTAAGGGGACACCCTTACGAACGAATTTTGCGGTAAATGCCGGCAAAATCCAATGCTGGCCGGTACGACGAAAATGGTTTGACGAGCAGAAACGGAGCAGCCGTTTTGGCTGCTCCGCAACTTATGAAAATTCTTCCTTATCGGTGTCTCCCGAACGCGGCAGTCTTTTATGTGCTGCTAAATTATTCGACCGGGTCGTTGACCACGACGATGAACAGAGGCTGACCGGACGCGCCGGTGATGACCATCACGAAGGGACGGTCGAGAGTGAAAACCACCGTTTCGTATTCGATCGGCGCGGCGCCGCATTTGACGTCGATCACCGTGAACGCGGCAGCCTCGACGCCCTCCTCGTCGGTCTTGACTCTCGCGGCGTGGGTAACGCTCGAGACGTACAGATTTGCCGAATTGGGAGAAAGCGGTGTGAAATCGGCCTTTTTGTCATCGAAGCAGTCGGTGACGCCGAGCGCAATGAGCGCCTTTTTAAGCTCGTAATCGCTCGAAACGTCGAGCTTCGGGACGGTGAGGTCGATCAGATAGCCTGCTTTCGCCATGCTCTTGTCGGAGTTGATGAACGCGAAGCCTTCCCTTTCGAGCATCTCCTCGATGCTGACGCCCTCGTCGGGCAGGAGGTACCAGACGTCGTTCACCCCGGATTTCAGCCCCTGGCGGACGGCGGAAAAGCTTTCGCCCTTGTAATACTGGCTTTCATCGGGAGCGAGCGTTCCGTGCATGAAGTCGATCTCGATATCGCCGTCGGGAGTATGGAAGGTCTCCTTACGGGTATTCTCCTTCCTGAACTCGTTCTCCCACGCGGCCTTGAAATAGAGCGTGGAAGCGATCGCGAGAACGGTGTCTGCGTCGAGCTCTACGCCCTCGACCGCGTCCTTGAGAAGACCGCCGGTGTTGTCGTTGAGCCACTTGCGGAGCGCCAGCGTGAATGCGGGATCGCCCGGATCGCCCCAATAGGACGAGGCATAGTAGCTCTTGGCAAGGGTCTGGAGTATCTCCTCATAGAAGCCCCATTTGTTGTTGAGCCACAGTGAATTCGCAATGAGGCTCGCGGATACGCCGTCGTCGTTCGATTCGGCGGCGATCAGCGCCATGACGTTTTTGCGCATGCCGACGATATCGTTCGAGCCGAGGAGCTTCAAGATCTGCGCTCTGGTCTCGCCGTCGGTGGTCTCGGCGAGCATTGCGAGCGCGATATAGACGTTGACGGGCGACCAAACGACGTTTTTGCCCTGATTGTCTTTAAGGAGCTGTTTGGTCATGAGCCCGGTGAGATCGGCGAACGATGTCACCTTTGCCCCTTCCTCGCAGCGAGCGTTGAGCGCGGCGCACCAAAGCGCTTTCTGTTCGGCGTATGCCTTCCACATCTCCTGGTCGTTATAGTCGAACTCGGGATAGAGCGCGTTCTGGTGCTTGACGTATTCGCGCGCCTCGGGGGAAACGACGAGCATCTCGGATACGTCGACCTCCGGAGCTTTTGTCGGATCGGGATTGATGAGGTTTCCGGGATCCTTGGTGCAGCCGGCAGCCAACAGCATGAGCACGGCGAGCGCCGCGGTAATGAGCCTTCTGATTGTCATTGATGATTACTTCCTTTCTTTACTCGATGGGAGCCTTATACGGATTATCGCGGATCACGCCGGGCAGAGCCGTAATGATCGCGGAATATGTCGATCCTTCAATATCGCGTATGGACAGCGTCCTCGCGCTGCCGTCCGATTCGTGCCAGATGATCTCGGCGGCAAAAAAGCGGTCGGTCCCGTCGGTCATCCTGTCGAGGAACACGATACATTCGCCTCCCCGCTCGAGGACGACGTCCGCGACGGTCCTGTTGTATTCGTTCGCCATGATCACGTCCCCTGCGATCGGAAAGCGGACGAGTATGCTTTCGGGCAGCGAGCCCGCAAAGCATTCGGTGACGTCGACGGGCGAATATCGGTCGGCGTCGGCTTTGCCGTTTATCCTGACGGCGGCGATGAACTCATGCCTCGACGCGGCCTCGGCAAGGGTCACAAGCGATATCGAGAATCCGGGCACTGTGCCTTTCATCCCCCCGAAAGTCTCCGGCGGATCGACGGGGGCGTTTTTCGCGTCTCCGTATTGAGAGCCGTCCGCTCCTTTCGTATCGGGAGTGGCGTAAGCCGTGCGATCGGCCTTATCGTCGGGGGTGTTCCCGATGATCTTCGGGAGGACTATCCCGAGCCCGGCGACGAGGATGAGAGCCGCGGCCGCTGTGGAGACGGCGCGTACGAAGCGCCTTTTGCCCCTCGGCTTCGCCTCATCGACGTAGGAGCGGTCGATGTCGCCTATCGCTTTCAGTATTTCGTCGTTATTCATAAACGTATCCTTCCTTCGCAAGGTATGCCTTTAGCTCCCTGCGCGTCCTCGAAAGCTGCATCCTTACGGCGGCGGGCGCCATGAGGTTCTCCTCGGCTATCTCCCGCTCGCCCATAAAGTACCAGTACCTTTGGACGAATAACCTGCGCTTCCTCTGCGGAAGCCCCTTCAAAAAGCCGTTGATCGTCTCGGCAAGATCGCTGCCTGCGAGCGCCTCCTCGGGCTCCGTTCCGCCGGGAACGAGCTCCGCGATCTCGTCGAGCACGAGGGCGGCTTCGCCGCCGCCGCGCTTCTTCCTTGAATTAAGCTTCGCCCGGTCTATCGCGGCGTTCCTCACGAGCCTTCCGAGATACGCTCCGAGATCGTCGGGACGATTGGGCGGGATCGAATCCCACGCGGCAAGGAAAGCGTCCTGCACGGTCTCCTCGACGTCGCGCTCGTCACGAAGCATCCTGCGCGCGATCGACTTCAGGTACGATCCGTACTTAAAGCCCGCACGGGAGACGGCGTCCTCCGAGCGCTCGAAGAAAAGCTTGATAATTTCCGAGTCGCGATCCTGCATGCTTTCCCCTTCACCTATAATGACGACATACGTTTGGAAAATGCAACAGACTTTATTGAAAAACCTGCAAAAACGCCTTCCCGAGGGACAATACTCCACGGAAAGGCTAATGTTTTGAAAAAATTCTCTTACATGGCGATGATCTTCGAGAAGCCCGACATGTTCGCCTTCCTCGCAACGGCAAGGAGCACGTTCGCGGGAATGAGCCTCATGGCAAGCCCCTTGAGCTCCGGCTCGTCGAGCGCAACGAGGAATTTCAAGGGCTGATCCTTGACCGCGTTGAACACGGGCGTGAGATCGGCGGAGCACCTGACGCCCGAAGCGTAAACGAACCGCATCTCGGGAAGCTCGTCGGTAAGCGCGAAGAGCATCGCGGTCTTGCCCGCGCCGTCCGCGCCGGAGAGGAGCATAGGCTCCATTGTCTCGCCGCGCATGAAGGATATCGCGTGGTCGATGAGCGTGCGGTACGGCCCCTCGGGAAGGAACCTGTCGTCCTTCGGGCGGATCTCGCCGATGGGGATGAGCTTTCCGTCCTCCCAGGCAAAATGCCTTACGCGGAGGAAATCGCCGCAGCCGTACGCCGCGAAGAAGTTCCAGAGATCCTCTGTCAAGCTCGACCAGTCGGGCTCCGCCTCTATGAAGCGGTGGTACATCTCCTCGAGCGCCTCATCGGAGACGAAGCTGTCGCGCATCTCCTCCTCGCCGTAATGCCAGTTGGGATCGCCGGAGGGCAGGAACGCGGGGATGACAGTGGTGGGCTTCGCATCCTCCTCCGGACGGACGGAGCCGCCGCCCCACGCGGCCTCGGCGCGGCGCGCCGCAAGATCGCGGTTCGGATGGAGCTTCTGCTTGAGCTCCCTGTACCTTTCCTGAATGAAGCGTCCGAGCGTTTCGCCCGAAAGATCCTTAAGCGCGTAGAGTATGTCGAGGTCGTCCTTCATCGAGTTGTAGACCGCCTCGTCGAGCCTGTTTGCGGCGGACATGATCGCGAAGGGATGCGGCTTCAAGAATATCTCGCTTAAAAGGAAGTCCTTGAACAGATCGCCCGTGACCCTGCGGCAGCCGCTCATTAAAAGCGCGCCGGTCATCGAGAAGCTCATATCGACTGCCTCCCTTATATTGCCGCGCATGAGCGCATTGCAGGCGCCCAGAAGGAGCTTTACGGGCTCTTCCTCCTTCACAGAACGCATGACGGTCAGCCTTTCGAATAAAGCGAGCACGGTCTCCGCGCCCTCGAACCAGTTGAGCTCGTTAAAATCGCGCATACTATCCCTCCGTTCCTGTAATTATACATTAAATATATATCACAATATCGGGTATTTTACAAGAGCAGCAATTCAAAAAAACGCCGCCGTCCGCATTGCGGGCGGCGGTGAACCGTTCCTTATCATCAAAGCGTGAGAATCCCCATTGCCGCCCTCAAAACGAGACTATTTTTATGAGCTGATGATAATCGTCCCACCACGGTGAGTCGTCCATCCGGCCCGAACCCTCGATCGTGAGCGCACCGGTCTCGGTATCGAGCTCCCACGTAAGGTTTGCGCCGCACGTGCCGAAGACGATCCCGCGGGAAACTGCCGGCGTTCCGCCGGCGATAACGGGAAACGGCACTACCGACGAGGACAGGAGCAGAATTACGGCAGTGAAGAGAGCGGAGAGACGCTTTTTCATTTTGAACTCACCCTTTTTATATTTTTTAATTAGTTATATATCTTCCCGATCCCGCAGTCAATAAAAAAGCTTCGCCGTCACGGTCGTTTTCATGATCCCGGAGGAGGAAATTGTGGTTTTTATGCATGGAAAATATACCTTTCGTTTCCTTGACATGAACGTCCCCCGGGGTATAATAATAACATAAAGTTTTAATGTGAAAAGGAGTTTTACCAATGAGCGAAAACTGCACTCACGATTGTTCGAGCTGCGGGGAAAGCTGCCCCTCGCGCGATCAGGCGAGCATGCTCGAAAAGCCCCACGAGCTCTCGAGCGTAAAGAAGATCATAGGCATTGTCAGCGGCAAGGGCGGCGTAGGCAAATCCCTCGTCACCGGCCTCATGGCGACCATAATGCAGCGCGCCGGCTTCCATACCGCCGTGCTCGACGCCGACCTCACCGGTCCCTCCGTCCCCAAGCTGTTCGGCATCGAAGGGCAGTCCGCCGAGGGCGACGGCTTCGGCATTTACCCCGTCAAGACCAGAACGGGCATCGACGTTATGTCGATCAACCTGCTTCTTGAGGATCCCACCGCTCCCGTCGTATGGCGCGGTCCGGTCATCGCCGGCACCGTAAAGCAGTTCTGGACGGAGGTCATATGGAAGGACGTCGATTTCATGTTCGTCGACATGCCTCCGGGAACCGGCGACGTGCCCCTTACCGTGTTTCAGTCCCTGCCCGTTGACGGCATAATCGTTGTCACAAGCCCGCAGGAGCTCGTCTCCATGATCGTCGAAAAGGCCGTCAAGATGGCCGGCATGATGAATATCCCCATACTCGGCATCGTCGAGAACATGAGCTATTTCGAGTGCCCCGACTGCCATAACAAGCACAAGATCTACGGCGAGAGCCACGTCGACGACATCGCGAAGAATTACGGAATACTGAACGTCGCGAAGCTCCCCATCGACCCGAAGCTCGCAGCCGCGTCCGACGCCGGGCTCATCGAGCTTTTCGAGGGGAATTGGCTCGATAAGCTCGCCGCTTCCATCTGCGGCGAAGAGGTGAAAAATGGCTGAGGCTGTACGCTCCGAACGCACCGACAGGGCGGTCGCCCTGTTCAACTCGGGATACAACTGCGCGCAGGCGACGCTCTGCGCGTTTGCGGACGCGGCCGGCGTTGACGAAAGGACGCTCCGCCGCGTCGCCTCCGATTTCGGCGGCGGCATGAGCGGCACCCGCGAGACCTGCGGCGCCGTAACGGGAATGCTGATGGCTCTCGGCCTGATAAAGGGCTATGACGACGTGACCGATACCGCGCATAAGCAGCGCCTTTACGCGGAGGGACGCGGGCTGATCGACGATTTCACCGCCGAGTTCGGCACCGTTACCTGCGCCGAGCTTTCGGGCAAGGTCGCCGCGAGGTTCAAGGCCGAGCCTCATCCCCTCGTCGCCTGTCAGGGCAGCTGCCGCGCGTGCTCCGCGTTCGTCGCGTACGCCGCAGCGCTTCTCGAATCGAGGATCCGATCCGTTTAGGATCGGGAGGCAGGATGTATTTTAACTCCCAACTCCTCACTCCCAACCGAAAAGAAAGCGAGCTTGCAAATGCTTAATCCGTCTCCTTCGATCGCCGCTTGGTTCGGCTATCCAATAGAGCAGGAGGACAGGCTCCGCCTCATAAAGGCGGCGGGGTTCAAAGGCGTTATGCTCTGGTGGGCGACCGAGTCCGCTTTCGAGCCGCCGATCCCTCAAAAATGCGACAACGCGCGGAGGCTGGGGCTCGAGATCGTGAACGCGCATCTCGAATACCGCCCCATCAACGCGGTTTGGGAGGAGGGCTACCGCGGCGAGCATTACGCGACGGAGCTTTTGGGGCTCGTGACCGAGGCGGGCATGTACGGCGTGCCGACGCTCGTCGTGCATCTGACCGAGGGATTCGCTCCCCCGCCCATCAGCGACGTCGGGCTCGACCGGTTCAGACGCATCATCGACGCCGCCGACCGCGCGAACGTGAAGCTCGCTTTCGAGAACCTGAAGGCGTATAAGCGGCTTTACGAGTTCATGCCTTTGATCGATGCGCCGCACGTCGGAGTGTGCTTCGACGCGGGACACAACCACGCGCACTGTCCGGACGTGCGCGTCTGCCGCGATTTCAAAGACAGGATATTCGCCGTACATCTTCACGACAATTACGGTGTGCTCGACGATCACCTCATGCCGCTCGACGGAAACGACGACTGGGCGCGGGTGAGGAGCGAGATAATCGATTCCTCCTATACCGGCCCGTGGAGCCTCGAGATCGAGCATCCCGTATCCGACGCGTTCGGAAAGAAGCTGCCGGAGAACGATCCGTATTTTGGCCTGAGCGCGGAGGAATACCTTGACCGAGCTTTCACGGCGCACAGGAAACTCATCGAAGGGAATTGGGACAAATGAAGACTTTGAAGAAGACCGCCGCGGTCATCGCCGCGCTCGCGCTGCTTTACGGTTTATTGACCGTCGGCGTGAATATCCTATTCAACGATACCGGCTGGCTTTATAAGGAATACCTTGTCGATCTCCCCTTTGTAGAGAGCTATTACGGCATTTCGCCGGAAGATTCCTCGCGCGTTCTGTCCCGCATGATGTATTATTCCATCGGCCGCGCGGACGATCTCGATATCACGATAGTCGAGAACGGCGAGGAAGTGCAGTTCTTCAACGAGCGCGAGCTTTCGCATATGCGCGACGTGAGGAAGCTTGCAATGACCATACTGATATGCGGCGCGGCTGCGCTCGCGTCAGGGCTGATCGTCCTCCTGATCTTTATTATTAGAAAGGATCGTGACAGCATTAGGACTATGGCGAAGGCGTATCTCATCGCGTTCATCATCGCGCTCGTCGTCGTCATCGCGCTCGCCGTGTGGGTGATAGTCGATTTCGACAGCTTTTGGACGATGTTCCACGTGGTTTTCCTCGATCTTGAAAGCTCCACTTTCGATCCCGCCGAAAGCCGTATGATACGCATCTGTCCCGCAGAGCTCTTCGCCGATTTCACGGGGATCCTCGGGAACTATGCCGCCGTATTCGACGGCGGGTTTGCGGCGCTCAGCGTGATTTACCTTGCCGTCACCAAAAAGAAAAAGAATGCCCGGATACAATGAGCAGGCCTTGAAAAAGGCAAGTGAATACAGGGAGAGCTCCTCTCAGCTCATACTCGGTATCGAATCCAGCTGCGACGAGACCGCCGCGGCGGTTTTGCGCGGGCGCGAAGTCCTCGGCACGGCGGTGCATACGCAGATACCCGTACACAGGCTTTACGGCGGAGTGGTGCCCGAGATCGCGTCAAGGAGCCACACCGAGCGTATAGGCTCGGTCGTGAGGGAAGCGCTCGATAACGCGGGCGTCACGCTCGACGATATCTCCGCGGTCGCCGTTACGTACCGTCCCGGGCTCATCGGCGCGCTGCTCGTCGGCGTTTCGTACGCAAAGGGGCTCGCCTACGCGAAGGGACTGCCGCTTGTCGGCGTCGATCATATCACCGGTCATATCGCCGCGAATTACATAACGTATCCCGACCTTGAGCCGCCGTTCATGTGCATTGTCGCTTCCGGCGGACACAGCCATATCGTCCGCGTCGATTCCTATACGGACTTCACGCTGATCGGCCGCACGCGCGACGACGCAGCGGGCGAGGCGTTCGACAAGGTCGCCCGCGCGATGGGTCTCCCCTATCCCGGCGGGCCCGAGCTCGAAAAGCTTGCCTTGGGCGGCGATCCCGGCGCGTATCCGCTCCGCACCGCGTTCAACGAGGGCGAAAGCTATGATTTTTCATTCTCCGGCCTGAAGACCGCCGTCGTGAACATACTGCACAACGCCGAGCAGAAGGGCGAGAGCGTCAATAAGGCAGACCTCGCCGCCTCGTTCCAGAGAGCAGTCACCGACGCGCTCGCGGTCAAATCCGTCCGCGCCGCAAGGGAGTCCGGGCTCACCACGCTCGCTCTTGCGGGGGGCGTCTCCGCTAATACCTGCCTTCGCGAGCGCCTGCAGAGGGAATGCGACAGGTACGGCATACGCTTCTGCCGCCCGGATATGAAATACTGCACCGACAACGCCGCTATGGTCGCCTGCCAGGGGCATTACGAAATCATGGCAAGGAAACCGGACGAGCTCTCGCTCGATCCGAACGCCGCGTCTTTCCTGCAGGCGCAGCAGTAAAACATGATCGTTTCAGACATTTCATCCGTCTATTCCGTCCGACAGCTGAATGAAGGCGATATCCCGTCCGTGGTCGCCCTTTCATCGGGGAACGGCCTCTATTACCGTTACTGCCCGCCCTTCGCGAGCGGGGAGAGCGTGCGCGCCGATATGAGCGCGCTGCCTCCCGGAAGGAAGCTCGAGGATAAGCATTACCTCGGATATTTCAAGGACGGGCGGATGATCGCCGTTCTGGACCTCATTGAGGGCTATCCCAACGCGGATACGGCCTTCATAGGCTTCTTCATGGTGGAAGCCTGCGTACAGGGCGCGGGCGTCGGCAGCGGCATGATAGGCGATCTCTGCCGTGCTTTGCGCGGCTGCGGCTTCTCTGCCGTGCGCCTCGGCTGGGTGAAGGGGAATCCTCAGGCGGAGCGCTTCTGGCACAGAAACGGCTTTGCCGAGACCGGCGAGGAGTACGAAACGGAGCGCTATACCGTCGTGCTCGCAGAAAGGCGCCTCGGGCAATAAAAACCCCGCCGCCGGACTTCTCGCGAAGCCCGAAAATATATCGTAAAATCGGCATTTCGGTGTTGACAAACTCCGCATCAGGCATTATAATAGCTTTCGCAATCGTTTTTTGCGGTCGTGGCGGAACTGGCAGACGCGTACGTTTGAGGGGCGTATGGGAGACCGTATGGGTTCAAGTCCCATCGACCGCACCACATAAAAGGGCAGGACTTCAGTCCTGCCCTTTTATGTGGTCTTTGCGTTTTTATGGGACTTGAAGGGCGGATCGGCAAAACATCCGGTGAATGTTTTGCCCGCCCCGGGTTTTTGCACGCCGCAGCTGCACAGCGTGGAACGCAAGCAGCAAGGCAATGTGCAAAAACAAGTCCCATCGACCGCACCAAAAATCCGGGTTGAAGAGCCCGGTTTTTTCTTTACTCAAAATGCTCAAAAAGCCTTTACACATATAGCTTTTTTGAAGGTCCATGCACCAACTTGGATAAGCTTGAAATCGCCTGAAATAACGATGGGTTGCACGCGGGTTGCACACACGTTGCACACCGATTTCTGTAAGGTTTTATTATGCGAATGCAGCTTCGGTAAATCCCGGTTGCACACATTTTTGCAGATCTCGCATACAGCAATGCAAATCCGCCT
The DNA here is from genome assembly GCA_017614315.1 of Clostridia bacterium. GTDB lineage: Bacteria > Bacillota > Clostridia > Christensenellales > CAG-138 > UBA3857. The sequence goes on from JAGACA010000019.1 coordinate 23,504, forward strand.
CTTTTGTCCGCCGGGCAAGGGAGGTTTTCTCGTTGTCTTAACCGCTTTGCTGTGGTATAATCAGCTTGGCAAATCGGGATTTACGGAGGCAAAATGGATAAGAAAGCAATGTTTGAATACTTTACCAGAGAGGCGCACGAAAAAGGCGTTTTCACGGGGACCTGGTTATATGCGCAAGACGGCGAAATCGTGTCGAAAGGCGCGATCGGTTTCCGCGACAGCGGCGATATGTTTCCCATGCAGGAGGACAGCATATTCTACCTTGCTTCGATAGCAAAACAGTTCACTGCGGCCGGAATTATGCTCCTAATGCGAAAGGGGCTCCTAAGCCTCGACGATGAGATAACGAAGTTCTTTCCGGAGATCCCGTATAAGAGCGTGACCGTTCGTCATCTTTTGACGCATACCGGAGGGCTTCCTGATTATATGGGCTGGGTGATCGAAACCGCAAAGGCGGAAAACCGCATCCCCGGGAACGACGTGATCGTTCGCTTCCTCGCCGAAAGCGGAGAGGCGCCGGAATTTGCGCCAGGCGAACGTTATGAGTACTCCAACACGGGATACTGCCTGCTGGCGCAGATAGTGGAAAAGATTTCCGGAGTCCCGTTTGAGGACTTCATGAAGAAAAACGTTTTCGATCCCGCCGGGCTGACCTCTACCTTTGTAGGCCATCCTTACAAGGACGGCGCAACCATCGCGAACGGCGTCTGCGGAATGATCCGCGGCGAAAGCGGATTTTTAAACGCCGAAGACACGGGATGGAAGGACTACATTACACTGCTCGACGGCGGAGCCGGCTGCGGCTATGTTTACAGCAACATTACAGATTTGTTCAAATGGGATAAGGCTCTCAGTGAAAACATTGTTCTCAGCGCCGCGGAGCAAAAGCTCATGTCTACTCCTGCAACGCTCAATAACGGAGAACCCGTTGATAATGACGAAGGCGGAAGTTACGGCTTCGGATGGGGCATTATAAACGATGAAAAGCTCGGTCTCATACTCAGTCACAGCGGAGGCTGGGCGGGCTTCAACACCTGGTTTGAACGCTTCATCAATGCGAACAGAGTGCTTGTCCTGCTGAACTGCCGCGAGACCGACGATGTCAGAGGCCTCGACAGCTTTGAGACCGGAATGCGTGATATCGCGAGGGATAAGGAACCGGCACCCGTCACCTGTATCGAGGATCTTGCAGGCAAGGATACGGACAAATCAAGATGGGCGTCGTTTTGCGGCAGGTACGAGCATCCGGAGGACGGCGGCTTTGCCATTGACAAGGTTTATCTTAAGGCAGGAGACCTCTTCGCGAAAGCCATTGACGATGAAGGCGATGAAATGGAATTCCGCCTTTATCCCATCGGCAATAACAAGTTCGGCAGAAAGGGTGGTTTGATCGAGCTTACCTTCGGCGAAGACTCGGTGACATACCTTGAAAAAATCCACAAAAAGCTGTAAGCAGCACATCAACAAATTCCTGTTTGTCGATTTGTTTACAAATCGGCTATTCATCGAAACTGTATGCTGCTTGTACCACCAAAAAAAAGGCTTCATTTCCGTACCGTATGAACCAAAAGATGCGAGCTATCTAAAACAGCGCTAAAAACAAAAGAATAGGAGAGCAGCCATGAAAAGACTAAGTATTGAAGCAGAACAAATAATGAAAGAACGTTTTGGAAAAGACAGCGTGATCGCTTTAGCAACAGAAGAAAATGGAATCCCATATGTCCGTTATGTGAATGC
>JAGACA010000020.1 GCA_017614315.1 Clostridia bacterium
CTGGCGACGGCATGGAAGGATAGGCAGCTGCCGGATCCCAAAGCAAAACAGTCATCCAACGGGTGACTGTTTTGTTTTAGCATTTGAAATTGTTTACTCCCATCCGGAGCCGGCACCGATCATCTCTACGCGTCAGCGCGGAGCACGGAATAGCCTTTGGTGCGCATATCCGTTATCTCCTTTATGAGCCTTGGCATTTCAGATACGTTGGGATCGAGGCGGCAGAGTACATGTTCATGCACGGTCTTACACCGGAGGAGTTCCTGAGTTTGTACGATAAAACCGGTCAGTGACCCTCCGCGGACAATTGACAATCGTCCCGCCCCATACTATAATCTATCCCGTGAAAGACAAGCTCAAATCGTCAATACTTCCGCTCATGACCGCGCTCATCTGGGGCACCGCGTTCGTCATGCAGGACATCTGCGCGGAGAAGATCGGCGCGCTCACCTTCAACTGCCTGCGCTTCTTCATCGCGATCGCCTTTCTCGCTTCCGTATGGGGCGTGCGGACGCTCGTAATGAAAAAGACGGGGAAGGAAGTCAAACGGACGACGCGGGAATACAGGATCACGATGCTGAAAGCCGCTATCCCGATCGGCGCCGCGCTGGGCGTCGCGTCGATACTCCAGCAGTTCGGCATGGAGCTCGGCACCGACGCGGGCAAATCGGGCTTCATCACCGCGCTCTACATAGTGCTCGTGCCCGTATTCGGGCTCGTCATAGGCAAACGCGTCCGCCCGATACTCGTCGTCAGCATACTTTTGGCGCTCGGTGGACTTTACCTCCTTTGCATCAAGGGCAGCTTCAGGCTCGAGATCGGCGATCTTCTCACCCTCGCCTGCGCCGCCGCATTCGCCGTACAGATACTGCTCATCGACCGCTTCGGCTCGTCGCTCGACTCCATCGACCTGTGCACGGGTGAGTTCCTTGTCGCGGGGATGATTTCGCTCGCCGGCATGCTCATATTCGAGCGTCCCGACTTCGCCGCCGTGGGCGGTGTGATCTGGCCGCTCCTTTACGTTGCGATCCTTTCGAGCGGCGTCGCGTACCTTTTGCAGATAGTCGCGCAGAAGAGGGGCGATCCGGCGCTCGTTTCGCTTCTTTTCAGCATGGAGTCGGTGTTCTCCGTGATCGCAGGCGCGCTGATACTCGGACACAAAATGACCGCGCGCGAATACATCGGCTGCGCGCTGATACTCGCGGCGGTCGCGATCGCTCAGATCGTTCCCGAAAGGCGGGCGGAGACGCAGCGCGACGGGGAGTGAAAAACGCCTGAAAACAGCCTCCGGAGGACGATCCGGGGGCGTTTTTTGAGGGAGTTTCTTCCTATTATATAGTGCTCTGTACGGAGACGCTCCACAAGATATTGCGTAACTGGCGCGGACGGGCGGGGGAGCGCGGCCGGCGCGGCAAGAGACCGCGATTTTGAAAAAGGTATTGAATAATTTCAAAAAAAGGTATATAATTTTATGCGAACCAAAACAAGGAGGGAATCATTATGAATAAATGCACTCGCTGCGGGACCATGACCGACGGCGCTTTCTGCCCCAAGTGCGGCGGACCGACGGTTGCCGAAGCCGTTCCGGCTCCCCAGGTAATAGTAAACACTCCCGTACAGAGGACGATTACCAAGGACGATCTCCCCGAGCAGTACCAGCCGCTCAGCGCATGGGCTTACTGGGGACTTTCGATACTGTTCTCGATCCCCGTCGTCGGATTCGTATTCCTTATCGTTTTCTCGATCAGCGGCTCGAACATCAACCGCAGGAGCTACGCGAGGAGCTATTGGATCTGGGCGGTCATCTGCGTCGTCCTCACGGTCGTCGCCGTTATCATAATCGCCCTCACCGTCGGCTTCTCCGGCCTCGGCGAGAAGATTATGGAATCGTTGAAATAACAAATATATTTTCAAAAGGCTTGACAGGCGGGCGAATTATGCTATAATGATAAAGCTTTGAAGCAGAAGCCGCCCGCTTCTCACTCACCGTGTTCCGTCATGGTGCAGTCTTATGGCAAGAACCTTTTTGATATTCGGGTCTTTCACGGGTGGCGTATGCCGCCCGTTTTTTCTGCTTTTGAAGTAATTTCATTCGGAGGTGAAACACCATAGCAGCTAACGATTTGATGATCAATGAAGATATCCGCGACAAGGAAGTCCGCCTTATCGGCGAGGACGGAGAGCAGATGGGCGTCGTTCAGATCGCCGTCGCGCTCAAGGTCGCGGAGGAAAGAGGGCTCGACCTTGTCAAGATCGCGCCGCAGGCAAATCCGCCCGTGTGCAAGATCATGGATTACGGCAAGTACCGTTTCGACCAGTCCAAGCGCGAAAAGGAACAGCGCAGGAACCAGACCGTCGTCGAAATGAAGGAAGTTCAGCTTTCAGCGACCATCGACACGCACGACATGGAAGTCAAGGCCAAGGCGTGCAATAAATTCCTGCAGGCGGGCAACAAGGTCAAGGTATCTATCCGCTTCAGGGGCAGACAGGCTGCTCACGGTGAAATCGGCGTCGACGTAATGAATTCCTTCCTTGAAATGGTCAAGGAGAACGCGACCGTCGAGAAGCCGCCGAAGCAGGAGGGACGCAATATGTATATGTTCCTCGCACCGAAAACCAACAAATAATTAATTTTACCAGGAGGACATCCCATGCCGAAACTCAAGACCCACAGGGGCGCCGCAAAGCGTTTCAGCTTCACAAAGAGCGGCAAGATCAAAAGGGCAAAGGCTTACAAGAGCCATATCCTTACCAAGAAATCCACCAAGCGCAAGCGCAATCTGCGCCAGGTCGGCTTCATCGCCGAAGAGGAAGCAAAGAAGATCGGCGCTCTGATACCGTATAAGAAGTAAGGGAGGAACAATACAATGGCAAGGATCAAAAGAGCAGTTAACGCTTTGAAGAAGCGTCGCAAAGTTTTTAAGCTGGCCAAGGGCTATTGGGGAGCCAAATCCAAGCTCTATCGCGCCGCCAGCCAGCAGGTAATGAAGTCCCTCGCCTACGCTTATGTCGGCAGGAAGCTCAAGAAGCGCGAGTATCGCCGTCTCTGGATCGCCCGTATCAACGCCGGCGCCAGGATCTGCGGCACCAATTACTCCAAGCTCATCCACGGTCTGAAGCTCGCCGGCGTCGAGGTGAACCGCAAGGTTCTCGCCGATCTCGCCATCAGCGACATGAACGCTTTCAACGAGCTCTGCACCGTCGCCGACAAGGCGCTCGAGCAGTAAAAAATCATACCGAAAATTAAGCGTCCGGCTCACAGCGTCGGGCGCTTTTTTCGTTGACTTTTCATGCCCCTGTGATATACTGTATATGTAGGATCGTCTGCCTTGCAGGGGATCGATAGGAGGACGAAATGTATTTGAGAAAAAGGATCTTGAGCATACTCGCTGCCCTTATTCTTACGGTCGGCGTCATACCGATGCCGGCGGGCTTCGTTTCCGCCGAACCCACCTGCACGGTCTCGTTCGAGCCGGGCGAGGGCACGGGCTCGATGGCGGACCTATACTTCAGCGACGGCGACAGGTTCGTGCTTCCGGCGTGCGGTTTTACCGCGCCAGAGGGCAAACGCTTCGATCACTGGCATATCGAGGAGCACGACTATGACCTCCAGGTCGGCATGAGCATGCCGATAACGGTCAAGGACGAGCAGCTTACCGTCACGCCCGTATTCGAGATGATCACCACGATGCGTATGGGCACGCTTTCGACCGGCCACACATGGCGGCTCGTAATGACTATGAAGAACAAGTCCGGCGAAACATATACCTATGACGACAACGGCGACTGGTTCTTCGGCGGCGAGCTGACGATCACCGGCGAAGGCGATCTTCCCGATTTCACGGAGGAGGACAAGTCCCCGTGGGACGCGATCCTCACCGCAAAGCAGCTTTACAATTACGAAGAAAACATCAACGTCTATTTCTCCTCCAAACTCTATTCAAGACTTACCATTAAGCTCGACGACCGCATCACGCGCATAGGCGATTATTCGTTCACCGATCCCCGGCTCTTCGGGGTCGTCAACCTCCCGGCCGCGCTCACGTCGATCGGAGACTGCGCTTTTTATTCCGAGGGCGGCAGCCGCCTATGCTTCGACCTTGACGGGAAGGAGCTTCCCGCGATCGAGACGATAGGCGAATATGCATTCGCGAACTGCGGCGCGCTCACCGCCGGCCTCGATTACCCGAACTCGGATTCCGAAACGTACGATTTCGGACCGATCATCCTCACGGGCAGGAGCCATGTCAACGGCACGCTCGTGCTTCCCGACAGCCTCGTGACCGTCGGCAAATACGCCTTTGCGAACACAGGCGTATACGAGGTCAAGCTTCCGCACGGCATGACCGCGGTGCCCGAGGGCATGTTCAAAAACTGCTATCAGCTCAACACGGTCTGGCTCCCCGACTGTCTCGAATCGATAGGCGACAGCGCCTTCGCGTTCTGCGGCATGGATTATCTCTGGGCGGGCGCGAACGGTTACGGCTCGGCGCAGTTCTGGGACAACAACAGTTTCAAAGTCAAGCCCTATACCTCGGTGCTCGAGGAGAACGAAAGCATAAGCTTGAGCTTCCCTGCAGCGCTGACGACGCTCGGCGAATACGCGTTCAGGTACTGCAACTCCGTCCGCTCGGTCAGGATCCCCGAAAACGTCGCGGAGATCCCCTTGGGCTGCTTCGCCGGCTGCTCGGAGCTCACGAACGTAGAGCTTCCCGAGGGACTTACCGCCATCCGCGCGGACGCGTTCGACAAACACTGCCAGGGCAAGAGCTTCTACGAGCTGGTCGATCTCTACGTTCCCGCGTCGGTGACGGTGATCGAGGATCACGCGCTCGGGTTCAGCGGCTCCGCAAGGTATAACATGGACGTTTACGGCTGGAGAAACACCGCCGCCGAGGAATATGCCGCAAGGTCGAACGCCGAGGAGCAGGCGCCGGGCAATGAGGAAAAAGTCATCACGTTCCATCCGCTCGACGAGGAAAAATACTACGCCGCCTATAAGCCCGCGGACAGCGAGGCGGAACTCGGGCTCGGCGAGTTCTCGGAGCCCGCTGCGGAAGGCGAAGGCTGCGGCTTCGATATGACCTTCACCGAAGCGGGGCTCGTCGCCGTTAAGAAATACGTCAAGGACAAGGACGGTGAGCGCGAGATCTGGTATGCGCTTACCGCCGCCGACGATCCCGGAGTGTTCGATCCCGGCTCGGGCGATCCCGTCCCGATGGATACAAAATACTATAAGCTTACCGAGATCGACGATCCCGAGCTTCTCGGTGCGGACTCGATGATAAGCGTTCCCGCGCTGACGGGCGCCGTCCTCACGCTCATGCCGGGCGACGAAAGCTTCGTCAGGTGCGAGCTGTTCAGGAATTATCTGATCTGCGGCGAGATGACAGGCTGGGACAGCGAGGAGCTCACTTTCGATCCCGACACCGGGCTCTACGGGTTCAGCGCCGATCTCACGCCCGGGGACTACGGCTCTTTCGGCGAGTTCACCCTTTCGCTCAACGGCGTAAACTATTATTCGCTCGACCGCGATGTATTCGACAAGGCTTCGGAACGCAGGCTCATGACGAGCGAGGAGATCGAAGCCGCGGGCGGGTACGCGTCGGATTACAGGCTCTACGTTTCCGCTGCGGGCACATATAAGTTCGTCGTCGATCCGGAAAGCGGGACCTTCTCGGTCATAAGCGGCAACGAGGGCATATTCCTCTGCTTCGGCAATTTTTCCGCCGCCATGATCGATCCGGTAAGGCCAATACCCGCCGCGCCGGGCGATCCCGCCGGCGGCGATTACGATTATCCCGACGCTCCCGCCGTCGCCTTCGAGGGCGAGGATACCCTGTGGGCACCCATGCGCCTCGATCCCAACGAGGTCTGGAACGAGGAGACCCAGAAGTACGAGATCGTACCCTATACCTTCTGCATAAGAAAGGGCGAAACGACCCTCGGCAAGACCGCGGTTGAGATCAGTCTTGACGACGAGCACGGCATGAGCGATGTTATCGAGCTCGGCGAGGACGAATACCTCCTGATCAAGGTCGACGAGTTCAACGAGGGCGTTTACGATTTCTATTTCGGCGCCGATTCAAACAAGCTCGTCGTGGCGCTCCGTCCCTGCCACAGCATAGTCTACACTGGCGGAGAGGTCACGGTCGACGCCGGCCAGGGCGCCGTCGCGGGCACGACCTTCGACTGGTACGTGACCATCACCGAGGGGTCTCTGCTTTCCGACTGCTATCTCAATATCGAGTTCGACGGCGATCTTATCGAATGTACGGGAGTGGAATGGCTCTTTGAAAACAGCGTCCTCGCGCAGGAAGAGGCGCGCATGAACGCGAACTTCGCGGACGAGATCGCGGCGATCCAGGCGAACGGGGATTGGGAGCCGTACGTCGCATATAAACAGATCGGCAGCGGCAGCGTCACCGTCCAGATCACGCTTTCGGATACCGACTTCCTGTTCGAAGGACATGACGCCGGCTTCATCGGCGGCATAACCGCCGGGGGCAGGCTCCTGAAGCTCACGTTCAGGTTCAAGGACGGCGCGGAGCTTTCGGAGCTCAGCCCGATCACGATCGAGGCGATGACGAGCCAGTGGGGCATACAGGACGGGAACCTGATGTTTGAGGATTATGAACGCCAGGTCGTAGCGGACGGTTACGTCAGACCCGAGACCGTCCTCGGCGATTATGACGGCGACGGCGTGATCGAGGCCGAGGACGCGCTCCTTGTATTGAGGATCGTCCTGTCGCTGATGGAGGCGGACGACGAATGCGCCGCAAGGTGCGACATGAACGGCGACGGAGTCGTCGACGCGGTAGACGCGCTGATCATTTTAAGAAAAGCGCTCGGGATCGTTTAGCAGGGAAAACATAACATGGGGGACTTGGTTTCAAGTCCCCTTTTTGTTAATTTATTACATAATGTATTTTACTTGCAATGGCGAATGATATTTGATATAATACACTTGGTATGGAATGTAACTTTACCGTGAAGGCCGGATCGATCGACCGGCGCCCGTAATAATAGAGGAAAGGAGACCTTTCCGCCGCAAGGCGAAAGGTGCGCGTAAGATATGATGAGAAAGCTCATAAGCATATTCACCGCGATCGTGCTTTTAGCCGGATGCTTAAGCGCCGGCGCGCTCGGCATGGGCGGATATGCGTACGATGAGATCGCTCCGCAGTCGGAGTCGCCCGATCCGCTCGAGATAACAACTCCATCCAACCTGCCGTCGAAGCCCGTCGGATACAATTATTCCTATAAGCTTTCCGCAAACTACTCCGACGCCAAGTTCTCGCTGGCGGCGGGCAGCAGCATTTCCCAGATCGGCTTAAGCCTTAACAACAACAGACTGACCGGCACGCTCATTGCAGAGGGCACGTTCAAGTTCACCGTCGTCGCGACCTCCGCGCAGGCTGGTCAGTCCGTCGAGAAGGAGCTCACCCTCGTAGTCACCGCCGGCGCGAATCCGACGGATTCGCCGACCGCCGCGCCGACAGCCACGCCGACCGCGAGCCCGACGGCTACCCCGACCGCTTCGCCGTCGACGAGCCCGAGCCACCTGAGGATACTCACTCCGGACAAGCTTCCCGAGAGGAACGTCGGATACAATTACTCATACAGGCTCACGGCGAACTATTCGGACGCAGTGTTCTCGCTCAAGGCGGGAAGCAGCCTTGACAACACCGGACTTACGTTAAACAACAACTACCTCAAGGGCACGCTCCAGACGGAGGGCACCTACAAGTTCACCGTCGTAGCGACCTCCGCGCAGGCGGGCGAGTCGGTCGAGAAGGAGCTCACGCTCGTGATACTTCCCGCCGGAACAACGCCTTCGCCTACGCCGAAGCCCACCAATACGCCGAAGCCCACCGCGACTCCCGCGGTCACGCAGACTCCCGCCGTTACGGAGACCCCCTCCGTTACGGAGACCCCGATCGTCACGCCGGATCCCGGCGTCGTGATCAAGCCCGGCACGTTCTGGACGAGCGCCGCCGACACCGTGCAGTATGTAAGGCTCAATTCCCCGTTCGAGATCAGGCTGATCGAGGGGCTTTCCGCGCGCGTCGTATATTCCGGCGTGACGGGCGACCTCCCGAACGGCGTCAGGATCGTCACCGGCGACGCCGAGCCGCGCTATGTAGCCGTCGCGGGAACGCTGGAATCCGCGACCCGCTCGCAGGGAGCCACGGTCGTTTTCTCGATAGATCTCATCGTCGATAACGAGGCGGGCATGAGCTTGAGCTTCGTGCTGCTCGGCAGAAGGGGACAGGAGGCGCCCATAGACGAGTATCCCGCGGGCAGACCGCTCGTTCCGTTCGGAGGCGCAAGGGAAGCGATACTTCCCTCCGCTTTCAGAAGGAAGGAGGATGACGCGGTATGAAAAAGCTTTTTAAGATCCTCTGCGTTTTAGCGGTAGCAATGATGCTCGTTCCCTTCGCGGGATGCCTTAAGGACCCCAACGGCCCGACCGTAGTCGACATCAAGACGCCCGTCCCGACAGAAGCTCCCGTTCCGGCCGACGCCGAAACGGTCGACGCGTTCTTCGGCGACTGGTACGGCGTATATACCGTCAAGTCAGCGACCGGCATATATGCCGCGAACTCCGGCGTAAAGAACGACTGCGCCATGCGCGCCGCGATCTACGAAACGGGCACAGGCTCCTGCTATCTTGCGGTAAACGGCCTTGAGCCCGACGCCGTCAGCGGCAGCAAGAACGTATTCGCGCTCTGCACGGCGATCATCGCGAACGGCGAGCTCGTCATTAAGGGCATGATAAACAGATTCCCCGCGGAGTGGAGATTCCGCAGGGAAGGCGCGCTCCTTAAGCTTTCCGAGAGCTTCGGCGACGAAGCAAACGGCATGCAGATCGAGATCGTCCTCGCAAGACCCGATGCGCTCGCAGATTCCGGCATAGCGGCGGACGCCGCGGAATACCTTGCGGAATACGGCTTCTCGGGCGTGATCGACGCCATCGGCGGCAGGACATCGGAGCTTCCCACGCTCATGCCCAACGACGGCTATGACGCGCATGACTTCTTTACCGCCGAGCCGACCGGCTCCGTCGCGGATCCGCTGCCCACGGGCGGCAAGATCGTCACCGGCGCGAACGGTCATATCACGCTCGACGTCCCCGAAAACTACGTCGTGATGCAGAACGATGTTCTCGGTTTCGTGCTTTCCGCTCCGCAGGACAGGGTCTCGAGCGTCGAGTTCACATTCGCCTCGACGACCGAGGACGCGCTCTCGTACCTCATCACTGCCGCCCCCGGAGCGAAGGAGTTCACCCATTACACGATCGACGGTTTCGACTTCTACGGCGCGTTCATCGACGGCCCGCAGGGGTTCGAGAGGAGCACGGTCTATAAGCTCTGCGGCGTCAGCGCGAGGGGCGACCTCGTCGTGATCACCATGACGATGACCCGCGACTTGGAAGCCGCGAAGACCTACGCTTCCGCGCTTAACGATACCTTCCGCCAGCTCATACTCGGTGCGAAGTTCAACTAAAACAATATGACAGTACGCCCGTCTGCGGCTTGTACCGCGGCGGGCGATCCATAAAAAAGTGAGGAATGCTCAAATGAAAAAGCTTTTTTCCGTTATAACCGTGCTTGCGATGCTGCTTTCGTTCACCGCGGTATTCGCGTCGAAGGCAGAGACCGGGCTGCCTTTTGATCTTGTCGCTCCCGGCAACGTCACCGCGAGCTGGCTTGACGGCAGCGACTCGCCGACGACCATCAAGGTCGCTTATACCCTGTCGAACGAGATGACCAAGTTCTTCAAGGACATGGAGAACGCGCATATTGACGGCACCATAGACGATTTCATGGCGAACATCGGCTGCGACGACATCTGGATGAACGTTCAGATCGACTGGGCGCTCGACGACGTTAACGACAGCGTATCCGGCTGGCACTATACGAGGTATTGGGACGGAGACGACTATTTCGGTCTCGGGCACGACGACGAGGGCAATCCCCGCTACAGCGAATGGGACATAGTCGATGGCGCTCTTAACAACGCGACGGAGACCGTTCAGGATATGTGGGTCACCCGCTGCGTGCCGAACGACGACCGTTGGAACGGCAATCCCGAAATACATATGCCGGGCGTAAAGGATCAGCTCAGGCCCGAGCAGTACACCTACAGCACCGATGACGACGGTGTGCTTTATATAGATCTCACCCAGCATACCTTCTATTTCCGTGCGCGCTTTGTCGTTACCGTGAGAGTGGATGGGACCCCGGACAAGTATTACTTCTCCGAGTGGTCGAACATCGCGAGCGTCGGCAAGGACGCCGAGGTGATCGCTCCTCTTACGAAAGCCGATCTTCCCGCGCCGGTCATCACCGATCTTCGCATGACCGATAAGGAATTCAACGACAATCCCGTCGTAGCCTTCACGCTCACCGTGCCCGACGAGCTCATGGAGAACGCCGCAAGGGTCGAGGCCATGGGCGGCAGCATAGTCATCGAGACCGAGGCGCGCGTCAAGGGCGATACCGAATGGACGCTGATGGGCAATTCCGACTGGATCATAAAGGCAGGCGAGATGGAGTGCGCGCTCCTTCACCTTGCGAACGACGACCACCCGATTATTCCGAAGGACACCGTGATCGAGCTTCGCTGCCGCTACAGGTGCAGTCAGCCGGATATGGACGACATATTCTCCGATTATTCGAAGATAATCTCCTTCGGCACGAACGACATTAACTCGGGCGATAATCCCGGCGGCGGCGTCATCGCGCCGGGCGGGGACGACGACAAGACCGAATGTCCCATCTGCCACTTCTGCCCGCAGCCTCTCGGCCTGTGCATATTCATCTGGATCGCGATAATACTCGCTGTGATAATCATTATCGTCGTGATAATCGTCGTCGCGTCCAAGAACAAGAAGAAAAAGAAGAACAACTGATCATAACAGGAAAACGATCGGGCTCGGCAGCACGCCGGGCCCGATTCCGTTGAAGGCAGATACTTCATGCGCAAAGCGCAATTCATACGCCCGCAGGGTGGATCTAACTGAAAACCCCTCGCTGATGCGAGGGGTTTTTGGAGGCACCATCCAGAATCGAACTGGAGAATGGCGATTTTGCAGACCGCTGCCTTACCGCTTGGCTATGGTGCCGGGATATTCGGTTGTGGGAGAACGGGCAGTCCACGGGGCGGACTAACCTCACTTCGTTCGGACTGCCGCCCGTTCGTTTCCTTTTTGACCATCAGCCGGATGGTCAAAATTGCCTTCGGCAACCGGAATCGAACCTCGAACCCGCATAAAATGCGGGTCAATGGGCGCTGCCTCCGTCCATTTATTAAATCCCCTGATCGGGGATTTAATAAATGGAGCGGGAAACGGGGCTCGAACCCGCCACCTCCGCCTTGGCAAGGCGGCGCTCTACCAAATGAGCTATTCCCGCAGGTTGGTGCCTCAGAGTGGAGTTGAACCACCGACACGGGGATTTTCAGTCCCCTGCTCTACCTACTGAGCTACCGAGGCATATATTGGCGACCCGAAGGGGGCTCGAACCCCTGACCTCCAGCGTGACAGGCTGGCATTCTAACCAACTGAACTACCGGGCCGAATGGTGGAAACAATAGGGCTCGAACCTATGACCCCCTGCTTGTAAGGCAGGTGCTCTCCCAGCTGAGCTATGCTTCCGTCTTATCGACAGCTTAGCTATTCTACACGAAAGATATTCGGTTGTCAAGGGCTTCATGAAACTTTTTTAGACGAATTTGAATATATTGTGCCCCGGCCGTGCCCGCCGCCGGGCGGCGATCCCGACCGCGCCGCGGACGTCTGCCGACAGTAATACGAGCGGCGCGGAAATCATATCATATTACGGCGATCCCGGGTCGGGCGCCGGAAGACCGCGACGGCCGAATGAGGAAAAAGTTAATGAAAATATGGCAAAATCATGAACAAATCGGTCGTTTTCCCGGCGCGAAAAATACTTTTTTTCATAGAAAGCAAAATTTTTTGACAAGGGATTGACAACTTACAGTGAATGCCGTATAATATCCATGTGTGTTACTATACACAATTTCAAAGGAGGAAGAATCAATGCACAACATGAAAAAGATCCTTGCTGGTTTGCTGGCTCTCGTCATGATTCTCGCGCTTGCTGCTTGCCAGAAGCCCGTCAATCCCGATAATCCTGTCGAGACCCAGAAACCCGCGGATACTCAGGCTCCCGTAAATCCGGGTGAGACTGAGGTCCCCGGCCCGCAGGTCGATGTTGTTACCGGCAACTTTACGTATAATACGTATTCTCCCAGCCTGGGCAACAACTGGAACCCGCACACCTGGGAGACCAGCGCTGACGATGCGATCCTTGGTTACCTTTCCATGCCCTTCGTAACGATGCAGGCTGAGAACACCGAGGACGGCATCTATCAGTGGGTTTATGAGATGGCGACCGAGATCAACGACGTCACCGCCACCCATCAGGCCGACCTGACCAAGTATGCGGTCAAGCTCCCCGAGGGCGCTGATCCCGCTACCGTTACGGAAGGCTATGTCTTCGAGCTCAAGCTCAACCCCGATGCTAAGTGGGAAGACGGCACCCCCATCAATGCTGACACCTATGTCGAGTCCATGATGAGGCTGCTCGATCCTACCATGAAGAACTACCGTTCCAACCTCTATTGGTCCGGTGAGTCCGCAGTCGCGGGCGGCGTTGCCTACTACTATCAGGGCACCACTGCTAAGATCGAGAACGAGACTGGCGCTGGCTACGGCATGGCTGACCTCACCGCCGGTGAAGACGGTCAGTACTACACCCCCGAGGGATATCCCATGTTCTTCGCGGTCGACTTCCCGATTACCAACTGGCTCAGCGGCAACACCCTGAAGGACTACGTCGAATACTACGGCGATAAGTACTTCGCGCTTGACACCTGGGAGGCTCTGGTTGCTCTCGTGGACGAGGATGGTCTTGTACCCCTCACCGATGAGACCTACGCTCTCTACGCTCCTGTCACCACCGGCAACCCCGCTTGGGGCGAGACCGAGGATGACCTCTACGCCTACATGGTTTACAAAGTAGAGTATCCCGAGTGCAGCTATGACGACACCGTCGGTATGTACAAAGTCGATGACTACACCATCGTGTACGTCATGGAGAGCAAGATCGATTACTACTACGCTCTGACCTCCTTCACCTCCACCTGGCTGGTCTATGGCCCGCTCTACGATGCTGGTAAGGATGACAGCGGCGAGCTCGTAACCACCAACTACGGTACTTCCGTCGAAACCTCCATGTCCTATGGCCCCTACAAGCTCGAGTCTCTGCAGGACGGCAAACAGATGGTCTTCGTTCAGAACGAGAACTGGTACGGCTGGCAGAAGGACGAGAACGGCTTCCTCTATTCCATCACCCCCTACCTCGTAGACGGTGAGCAGAGGCAGCGTTATCAGACCACCAAGATCGTCATCGACGTCATGACGGACGATGCTGCGAAGCAGGCGTTCCTGAAGGGCGAGCTGATCGAGTGGGCGCCCTCCTCCGAGGAGCTTCCGACCTACGCTATGTCCGATCAGCTCTACAAGGCTGACGAGACCTACACGATGTCCTTCTTCTTCTGCACCGGCCTTGAGCTCCTGCAGGAGATGGATAACTCCAAGGGCAACGTCAACTCGGTCGTTATGTCCAACATCAAGTTCCGCAAGGCCTTCTCGCTGGGCATCAACAGGGCTGAGTGGGTAACCGCGACCGCGGGCTTCACCCCCAGCTTCGGTCTGATGAACAATCAGTACTACTACGACTTCTACAATGATCCCGAGTCCTCTTACCGCTCCTCCGAGCCCGCCATGCAGGCCATCTGTGATCTGTACGGCGTACAGTACGGCGAGGGCACCCCGTATGCGACTCTGAAGGACGCTTATAAGTCCATCAACGGCTACAACCTGACTGAGGCCAAAGCGCTCATGAAGGAAGCCTGCCAGGAGCTCGTTGCGGCCGGCCTCTACACCGAGGGCGCTGAGATCAAGATCCGTATCGGCTACAAGAAGGGCGCTCTTGACTCCTCCGATCTGAAGCAGGTCGAGCTGATGAACAAGTACATCAACGCGGCTGCCGAGGGTTCCGGCTTCGGCCCGATCACCCTTGAGGCGATCGGCAACGTCACCGACCGTTACGGCGATACCGCCAGGGGCGAGTTCGCTATCGGTTACGGTGCATGGGGCGGCGCTGCTCTGTATCCGTTCCGTAACTTCGAAGTCTACTGCAACACCGACAAGTACGCCATCCACGAGGCCGGCTGCTGGGATCCCGCTGCTGAGACCCTTACCCTCACCGTTGATGGCG
Source organism: Clostridia bacterium (assembly GCA_017614315.1). Taxonomy (GTDB): domain Bacteria; phylum Bacillota; class Clostridia; order Christensenellales; family CAG-138; genus UBA3857. The sequence continues at coordinate 14,313 of JAGACA010000020.1, forward strand.
AAGAAGTCACCATGACTTGGAAGGATTGGTCGACCAGCATGATCGGTACCGGCAGGTATGCTACTGCTTCGAACGAGATCAAGCTGCAGATCACTGCTCAGATGGAGAAGCTCTATCTCGAGAAGTACTACCGTATCCCGCTCGCTACTTCCACCACCTGCACGCTCCTTGCGTTCAAGGCCAACTTCTATACGCCGGATTACAACCTGGCTTATGGTTGGGGCGGACTTGAGCTCATGAAGTACAACTACAACGATGAAGAGTGGATCGCGTTCGTCAACGAGCAGGGCGGCACGCTGAACTACGAATAATAAACGAGTCGTCCAAGACGGCCCCATAAGTGTAATCGCACCGCAGGGGGAGGGGGCCCTCCCCCTGCGCTGCTTGCTTTAAGGGCCATATATCGGAACACTCTCTTCTCGAATCCGTGCCTTGCGGGTTCGAGAAAAGGTGTTCCGGGGGATGGGACACAAATTTTGGGGAAGGAGAGGAAAGAGCAGTGCTGAAATACGTAGTAAAACGACTCATACTGATGTTGTTTACGTTATTCATCATCGTCATGATAACCTTTATACTGGTTCATATGCTGCCCCGTGAGATGCCCGTCGAGAAGAATCTGCAGGCGGTCATCGCACAGCGCTGGGAGGCGCTGGGCTACAATAAGCCGATTATGACCCAGTTCGGTATCTACCTAAAGAACATTTTTACCAAGTGGGACTTCGGTACCTCATGGTACATCGCTCCCCGTAAAGGAGCTTGGGAAGTTCTCGAAAGCGGCTTCCTCCCGACGCTGCTTGTCAACCTGTATTCAATGATCCTGGCGGTCCCGGTGGGCATCGCGCTCGGTGTTTACGCCGCTATCCGCAAAAACAAATGGGACGATTCATTTATCAGCACGATAGTAATGGTGTTCATCTCCGTCCCGTCATACGTCTACGCTTTCCTGGTTCAATATACCCTGTACTTTAAGCTCGGGTGGCTGCCGCTTACGATGTATTCGTTGGCAGACGCGGGCGGCTCTTACTTTACGTGGAAGATGTTCGTAAGTATGATCCCCGCCATCCTCGCGCTGTCCTTCGGTTCGATCGCGGGTTATACGCGTTTCGTCCGTGCGGAGCTGACCGAGTCGCTGACCAGCGAGTACATGCTGCTTGCCCGCACCAAGGGCCTTACCCGTGCGGAAGCCACTGCCCGCCACGCTCTGAAGAACGCCATGGTCCCCGTTCTGCCGAACATACTGTCCGAGTTCGTCGGGCTGCTCTCCGGTTCGCTGATCATCGAGCAGATCTTCTCCATCCCCGGCGTCGGTCAGCTGTACATCAAATCGTTGAACTTATTCGACTACGACGTGTTTATGATAGACTGTGTATTCTATACGTTCGTTTATCTGCTCGCCGGTATCGTGCTGGATCTGAGCTACGGCTTCATCGATCCGCGTATCAGAATGGGGGAGAGATAAGATGGCAAACGATATTAAAACGATCAGCCCCGAAAAGTTTGAGTTTGTCAACATGAACACGCGTCTCACCGACGTTAAGTTCGACGACAAGCCCATCGGATATTTCAAGGACGCGTGGATCCGCTTCCGCAAGAGTAAGGCCGCGGTCGTGGCGATGATCATCATCATCCTGATATTCCTGTTCTCGGTCACCGCGCCTCTCTTCACCAAGAATCCGTCCACGTTCATGGACACCTACTATGCCAAGAAGGGTCCGTACATAAAATCCCTTCGCAGCATAGGCATCGCCAACGGCGGCGTTAAGCGCGACTTCTCCGAGATCGGTCTTATCTCCAAGATCGCCATCGGCATGGGTGCGGAGGACTGGGAAGGCACCGGCAAGGTCACCCTCGAAGATGGCATGGCCAGCGAGTTCCAGCCCATACTCGAGGTCAGCGATCCCTATATCCAGATCGACTCGTCCAAGAAGGAAAAGACCTATTACCACGGCGTCATCGACGCTTATAACGAGGTCGGCTTCCTCTTCCTCAGCGTTGAGCAGGAAGAGCTGAAGAAGATGATCGCGTGGGAAGAGGAGTCGGGTCTCCACCTGCTCTATCCTCTCATCGAGGACAACAACTTCACCCCCGATCCTCAGGATGCGAACTTCTGGTTCAAGTGCAAAAAGTACCAGCCGATCACCATCAACGAAAAGGGCAAGGCCAAGAACGTTGAGTATGCTCCCGGCATGGTGCTTGAGGACAACTACAAGCGCGACGAAGAAGGCAACGCCATCAAGTGGGAATACACCGGCGGCGGTTCCTTCGAGACCGCGCACATGAAGGTCCGCGTTCTCTACAAGAACTACTATATCTATAAGAACGGATTCGAGCCGCAGTACCTCTTCGGCACCGACAGCCAGGGCTATGACCTGATGCTGAGGCTTGCCGGCGGTCTCCGCCTGAGCTTACTGCTCGCTATCAGCGTTTCCGTCATCAACTTCTGCATCGGCGCGCTCTACGGCTCGACCGAAGGCTTCTACGGCGGTGCGGTCGACCTGCTCATGGAGCGTTTCTCCGATATCCTGAGCGGCGTCCCGTTCATCATCGTGGCAACGCTGTTCCAGATCCATCTGGCAACGAAGCTGGGCGCGGTACCGTGCTTGTTGTTCGCATACATACTGAACGGATGGATAAACATCGCGTACCGAGTCAGGACCCAGTTCTACCGCTTCAAGAAGCAGGAATTCGTTCTTGCCGCGAAGACCCTCGGTGCGCGCGATATGCGTCTTATCTGGAAGCACATCTTCCCGAACTCTCTGGGTACGATCGTTACGTCCACCGCGCTGATCATCCCGGGCGTCATATTCAGCGAGAGCATGCTGAGCTACCTCGGCATCGTCAAGCTGGGTTCCTCAAGGACCACCTCCCTCGGTACCTTGCTCTCCGACGCAAGCGCGATCTGGATGAACTATCCGCACCTGATGATCCTGCCGGCGTTGTTCATTTCGCTGCTGATGATCTCGTTCAACCTGTTCGGCAATGGCTTGAGAGACGCATTCAATCCGTCGCTGCGCAATGTGGAGGATTGATCTATGGATAACATACTCGAAGTAAAAAACCTGAAAGTCTCTTTCCGCACAACGGCCGGTACGCTGAAGGCTGTCCGCGACATCTCCCTCGATCTTAAGCGCGGCAAAACGCTCGCGATCGTCGGCGAGTCCGGCTCGGGCAAATCCGTTACGGCAAAGGCCATCCTCGGTATACTCGCAGGCAACACCATCATCGAAGGCGGCGAGATACTCTACGACGGCAAGGATCTTCTGAAGATCTCGGAAGAGGACTTCCACAACATCCGCGGCGACAAGATCTCCATGATCTTCCAGGATCCGCTTTCCTCTCTGGATCCTATCGTTAAGATCGGCCGTCAGATCACCGAGGCGATGCTCCTCAAGAGCTCGACCAACCGCAGGGTGGCAAAGAAGGAATTCAACGCGCGTCTCGCCGCGCTGAAAAAGAACATGTACGCGGCGGTCGGTAAGGAGCACACGGGCGAGGTCGACGAGCAGCTCAAGACCTTCAAACGGTTCTGCATCGAGAGCAACCATCTTGAGAACTCGTACAACCTTGCGCACTCCAACGCGACCGACCTGCACGGCTTAAGCGACAACTTCCTCTTCCTCGCGGAGAAGAATCAGCACATCGACGTCAGGAAGAACCTCTCCGATTTCAGGAAAAGGCTCGGGAAGATCGACGATCGTTTCCTGACGAAGGGCTACAAGGATCGCATGAACGCGATCTCCGAAGAGCTCTCGCGCGCCGCTGCCGGCTATAACAAGAAAGAAAACAAAACGGAAGCCTCTGTAGAGGCCGTCAAGAAGCTCGAAGAGCTCACGAAGGAGCTTATCGAGAGCAAACGCCCCGACTTCTTCAGCATCGGCTACTACAAGCTCTTCGACCAGAGCGCCAACCTCGATCTTCCGACCGAGGAGCTGAACAATAAGGCTCAGGCCTTCATCGAGGAAAGGTTCCTCAAGAAGTTCGGCGACAGCGAAAAGGAGGCCGTCAAGTACTCCTTTGAGCGCGCGCTCAAAGAGAAAAAGGACGTCATTGAGAAGCTCAAGACCGCCCGCGAGTTCTTCTCCACCGATTTCACCAAGCCCGAAGCGAAGAAGACCGCCAAGGCGCTCTACGCCGAGATCGACGAGTCGATCGACGAGCTCGAGTTCATCAAGGACAGCCGTGCGTATACCTTCGAATCCGCGCTGGACAACGCGATCAACCGCTACTTCTACTACCTTAAGCGCAACCCGAAGGAAGAAGCGCGTTTCGCGCGTCAGTCCGCAAAGCGCGAACGTCTCATCGCCCGCGGCAGGACGGTCACCTGGAAGGTCGTTCCGAAGGTGGTCTATCCCAAGGAAGAGCTCAGCGGCAACATCATTCAGATCATCGACCGCATGTCCGAGCACTATGAGAACCAGATCGCTTCTTCGGGCGAGATCGACTTCGACAAGCGCACCAACGATCTGACCAACCACTTCAAGAAGACGGCTTCCGGCATCGTCTACCGCGTAACCAAGGGTATGGCGAAGGAGAAGGCCATCAAGCTGATGGATGAGGTCGGTATCCACGAGCCGCGTCTCCGTTACAACCAGTATCCGTTCGAGTTCTCCGGCGGTATGCGTCAGCGTATCGTTATCGCGATAGCGCTTGCGGCGAACCCCGACATACTGATCTGCGACGAGCCGACCACCGCTCTGGACGTTACGATACAGTCCCAGATACTCGAGCTCATCAACAAGCTCAAGGCAGAGCGCGGCCTGTCCATCATATTCATCACGCACGACCTCGGCGTCGTTGCGAATATGGCGGACGATATCGCCGTTATGTACGCGGGCAAGATCGTCGAGTACGGCTCCGCGGACGAGATCTTCTACGATCCGCGTCATCCGTACACCTGGGCGCTCCTGTCCTCCATGCCCGACCTTGACACCAAGGAAAAGCTCGACGCGATCCCCGGCACCCCGCCGAACATGATCTATCCGCCCGAGGGCGACGCTTTCGCAGCTCGAAACAAGTACGCTATGAAGATCGACTTCGAGGAGCATCCGCCGTTCTTCCGCGTCACGGATACGCACTATGCGGCAACGTGGCTGCTGCATCCGGATGCACCCAAGGTCGAGATCCCGAAGGCGATTACCGATCGTATTCGCCGTATGACCGAAAGACTCGAGGGGGGTGAAATCAAATGACGGACAACAAAGGTGAAGTATTGCTTCGCGTAGAGAATCTCTGCCAGTATTTCGGACCCACCAAGGCTGTCGACGACGTTTCCTTCAACATCCATAAGGGCGAAGTATTCGGTCTCGTCGGCGAGTCCGGCTGCGGCAAAACCACCACCGGCCGTTCGATCATCAAGATCTACAACATCACGTCCGGCAACATCTACTTCAAGGGTCAGCGCATCTGCGCGGGCGTCCGCTCCTATCGCGAGGCCATCAAAGAGGCCCGCAAGGAGATGAAGACCTGCAAGGACGAGAATCGCCTTGAGGAGCTTAAGAAGATCATTGCCGACAACAACGCCGAGATCAAGAAGGCGCGCTTCGATCATAAGTATTCCGACAGGGAGTACGCCAAGCGTCTCGCTTGCGAAACGCGTGCGGATTACGAGGAAAAGATCAAGAACGCCTCCTCTCAGGAAGAGAAAAACAAGCTCGCCAAGGCGATGAAGACCGACCTCCGCGTCGCGAAGAAGACCAAGCTGATCACCAAGATCCAGATGATATTCCAGGATCCTATCGCTTCGCTCGACCCGCGCATGACGGTTCGTGAGATCATCTCCGAAGGTCTGGCGATCAGGGGCATCAAGGATAAGGAATACATCGACAACAAGGTGTTCGAGATGCTCGAGCTGGTCGGCCTCGTCCGCGAGCATGCGGGTCGTTACCCGCATGAGTTCTCCGGCGGTCAGCGTCAGCGTATCGGTATCGCCCGCGCGATCATCATGGAGCCCGAGCTCCTTGTCGCAGACGAGCCTATCTCTGCGCTCGACGTTTCCATTCAGGCCCAGGTCATCAACCTCCTGAACGAGCTCCGCGAGCAGCTGGGTCTTACGATCCTGTTCATCGCGCATGACCTCTCTGTCGTCAAATACTTCTCCGATCGTATCGGCGTTATGTATTACGGCAACATGGTCGAGCTGGCCGAAACGGAAGAGCTGTTCGCGCATCCGATGCATCCGTATACGCGTTCCCTGCTCTCCGCTATCCCGCTTCCCGATCCCCGTTCGGAAAAGAAGCGCACGCGTATCATCTACAATCCGTTAGCGGCGCACGACTATTCCACGGATAAGCCGACGATGAGGGAGATCCTGCCCGGTCACTTCGTCCGCTGCAACGACGCAGAGGAAGCCAAGTACAAAGAGGAGTTCGGAATTTGAAAGAGAAAAAATCGGTCAAAAGCATTTTGATTCGATATGGCACATGCATCGCCGTCGGTCTGTCGATGATGCTTACCATTCTCTTGGTCAACAGCTATTTCAAAACGGAGGATGCGCAGAACAAACTGCGCATCCTCTGTGATGCTTTCTGCGTTCCCGGCATGCTCCTCATTCTCTCCGCCGGTCTTGTGTTCGTCAGCAACGAGGGCGCCTTCAACGGCGTGCTCTTCGGGCTCAAAAGGACGAAGGATGTGCTCCTGCCCTTCCTGCCCTATCATCACATGAATTACAGGACTTTCGTGGAAAAACGCAAGGAGAAAAAGGTCAAGGGATACGGCTTTATCGCGATCAGCGGCGCTGCCTTCCTGACCGTCGGGATAATACTGCTGATAATATTCCAGGTCAAATATCCGTAATGCTTTTTTATGAGGCCGCAAGGTCTCTTTTTTTTGAAAAAGACGCAAAAAAACGCCGTCCGGGATCCCGGACGGCGCGGTGTTTTTCTTATCACATCGGCGACAGGTCGTTCGTCAGTCTGTTCGTAATATCGTCGACCGCAGTGGCGATGTCCGCCCTTTCGGCGATCTCGCCCGTGACCTGGTCGCAGGAATACATAACGGTGGAGTAATGCTTGCCGCCGAACGCCTTACCGATATCGGGATACGAGGTGTTCGTGAGCGTGCGGCAGAGGTACATCGCGATCTGACGGGGAGTGGCGATGCGCTTGTCCCTTCTTGTGGAGATGAGCTCTTCGACGCTGATCTCGAAATAATCGGCGGTCACACGCTTGATAAGCTCCGGAGTGACCATATGCTTGCCCTCGGAGGACACGTAATCCTTGAGTATCGCCTCGACGAAGCTCTTGTCGATCATGGCCCGCTTCGAGAACTCGGCGTAGAGCATAACGCGGTTATAACAGCTCTCGAGCTCGCGTACGTTCGCGTTGAACTGCTCCGCCATATAGAGCAGCGCGTCGTCGGTTATGTCGATGCCGTCGCGCTCGGCCTTGCTCTTCAATATGGCGACGCGGGTCTCGACCTCGGGCGGCTTGATGTCGGCGGTGATACCCCATACGAAGCGGCTCTTCAGGCGCTCCTGCAGGCTGGGCAGATCCTTCGGCGACTGGTCGGAGGTGATGACTATCTGCTTGTTCGCGCCGTAAAGAGCGTTAAAGGTGTTGAAGAACTCAAGCTCCGTCGCTTCCTTGCCGCCGATGAACTGGATGTCGTCGACGAGAAGGAGATCGAGGCTCCTGTACTTTTTCCTCAGCTCCTCGCGGGTGTCGTACTTGATCGCGGCGATGACGTCGTTGGTGAACTCCTCGCTCGAAACGCAGCAGATATTGAACTCGGGATGCAGTTCATGCACGTAATTGCCTATCGCGTGCAGAAGATGCGTCTTGCCGAGACCGGAACCGCCGTAAATGTAAAGGGGATTGTACGCGGAGGCGGGATTGTCTGCGACCGCGACGGCGGCTGCATGGGCAAAGCGGTTAGACTCGCCTGTAACGAAGGTGTCGAACGTGTATTTGGGCTGTACACCGAAAAAGAGCCCCTTCTCCGTGCTGTTCGAAACGGGCACGGAAACGACGGCTTCCGCCTCTTCCTTGATTATGAAATTGACCGAATAATTGGATCCGTTCGCGCGGTTCACGCAGTCCGTGATGGTGTTTGCATAGAACTGGCGAAGGCTCGTAAGGTACAGCTCGCTCTGCGCCATGAGTATGAGCGTGCTGCCCTCGATGGATATGGGCTTTATGTCCTTGATCCAAGTTTTATAACTTATAGGCGTCATTTCCGCTTCGAGCACTGGAAGCGCCTTTGACCATACTATTTGTGCCGAGACCATTGTTTCCCCCAAACAAAAACCTAAAAAAACCGGGATAAAAAGGGAACAGAGGCGATGGGTCTGTCCCCGAAAGTATGATAGCAAATTTTCTCAATGATTACAAGTCAAAAAATGGCTCGCTTGTATGTGACGCATGCTTCGCGATACAAGATATTGTGGCATTCGCGAAACTGATAATAATATAATTTTTCACACGTTAAGAAACGGTATTACCTTTTTCGGCTTCATTCGACCTTTTGTTCGAAACGACCTTCGTAACGATAAGTCCGGCGGCGGCGATGACGACGAGGCCGATGCTGATCCACTGCGAAGTGGAGAACGCGCCGAATATCCCGCGGATCTCATCCCCGCGCAGATACTCGAGCAGGAAGCGCTCCACGCCGTATATGAAGAGGTAGACGAAAAGGGTGGTGAAGCCCTGACGCTTTTTCCTCGTAAACCAGAGGAGGAAGAGGAAAACGATAAGGTTCGCGCCAGCCTCGATCAGCTGGGTGGGTATGACCTTCACGTTTTCCGCAAGCCCCGTGACGGCGCTCGGGAATCTCATGCCTATCCACGACTCCGTGACCTTTCCGTAACAGCAGCCCGCGCAGAAGCAGCCCATGCGGCCTATGGCGTGCGCGAGGGGAAGCGTCGGCACGATCGGGTCGGAGTAAAGCACGATTTTCGCCTTCGCGAGAGCCGCGCCGACGAACGCGCCGATCACTCCGCCGATCAGCCCGCCGTAGAACACGAGCCCGCCCTGGAATATCCATATAAAGCCGTTCGCCTTGACCGCGGCGGTGATCTCATCCCAGCTGTAGGTCACGACCATGAACAGCACCTTTGCGCCGACGATGCCGAACACGACGGCTATAAGGGCGATGGTAAGGAGCTTTTCGCCGTCAAGCCCCCGCCTGCGGCACCTTAAAAACGAAAGTCCGACGGAAACGAGCAGGGCAGTCGCCATCAACAGCCCGTACATCGGTATATCTATCCCGAAAACGTGTAAGTATGGAAACATTTTTCCTCCGTCAACCTGCGTAATTCACGAAATAATCCTGCACGAGGACGATGGGCGTGCCCTTGTCGCCCGAGCCCGAGGTCAGGTCGCAAAGCGAGCCGATCAGGTCGGTCAGCATGCGCGGCGTAGTGCCCTCGGAGAGCATGGAGCCCTTGAGATCCCTGTCCTTCTCGCGGATGCGTTCGCGGATCTTGTCTGCAAGCGCCTCGCCGGAAAGCCCGGCGTAGTCGTTGTCGGCAAGGAACTTGAGCTTCAGCTCGTTCGGAAGACCGCGAAGCCCGTCGGTATAGCCGGGGGAGACAACGGGATCCGCAAGCTCCCATATCTTTCCGACGGGATCCTTGAATGCGCCGTCGCCGTAGACCATGGCCTCGACGCGTACGCCGGTACGCTCGTAAACCAGCCCCTGTATGCCGTAAGCGACCTCCCTCGCGTTCCGGGGGAAGAGCTTCACGAGCTCCTCGGTCGCTTTGTTGGAGCCGAGCAGGCCGTAATCGGGGCAGCAGCCGGAGCCGTTGACCGACTCGTTCAGAATGTCGCAGAGCGTCAGCACGTTTTTGCCGCCGTGCTTTTTTATGCGGCTCTGCGTGCGCGTCCTCGTGTGGGTGTCGCAGCACAGAACGTCGCCCGTATGCTCAAGTATCACCTCGGGACGGTTGGAGAATATAATCTCCGCCTCCGCGCCCTCAGCCTCGATGAGCGTCTTATAAAAATCGATGTAGTCTACGCCGGTGAAGGGGTGACGGCACTCGCCGCCGCAAAGCGCGTAGAACTCTTCGGCGGTGATCACGTCCGCCCATGGATTCACGCCCTTATCCTCCAACACCTCGGGATCGACAAGGTGATTGCCGACCTCGTCTGAGGGGTAGGAGAGGAGCACGGTGACCTTTTTCGCGCCTCTCGCGATGCCCTTTAAGCAGATGGAGAAGCGGTTCCTCGAAAGTATGGGGAATACGACGCCGATATGCGGGCCGAGCTTCGCCTTTACGTCGGCCGCGATATCGTCGACCCTTGCGTAATTCCCGTCGGCGCGCGCGACTACCGCCTCGGTAACGGCGATGACGTCGCGGTCGTGAAGCGTGAAGCCATCGTTCTTCGCAGCCTCGAGAACGGAATCGACGGTTATTCTAACGATGTCGTCGCCCTGACGGATGATGGGCGCGCGGATGCCTCTTGATACGGTTGCCATATAACGTGTTCCCCCGTAAAAGATTAAGGAACGCCGGAGAACGGCGTCCCTTAAAAAATGATAACATATTCCCGCACGATTGTAAACAGCGGATTTGTCGGAGCGGAATTATCCTTGCTTTTTTACACGAATAATGGTATAGTCTTCATGTACAGCATCCCCAATACGAAAGGAGAAAACAATGAGTCTGTTTGATAAGCTTTTGAAGGATACCGTCGGCAAGGCGGTCAAGGACGCCGCCCGCGAAGGCGCGCGCCAGGCCGTGCAGCCCGTCGTCAATCAGGCGGCCAACGCCGCCGCCAATGCCGCCGCGCAGGGCATCAATAACGCCACCGCCGAGCTGCGCCAGTCAGCCAACGAAGCCGCGGCGAGCCTCAACGAGGCGAACGAGGCCGCTTCGAAGGTCTCCAACGAGGATTGGCAGAAGGCGATGGGCTTCCTCGAGGGCATGGCCACCAGCGCCTCGAAGAACATGAAGACCTGTCCCAACTGCGGCGAGATGGCCAAGGCCGACGTCAAGTTCTGCCCCGCCTGCGGCGCGAAGCTCCCCGAAAAGACCGTTTTCGAGATGGCGACCTGCCCCAACTGCGGACATCAGAACGATATCGGCACGGCTTTCTGCGCCGAGTGCGGCACGAAGCTCCCCTCGAAGATCGCCGAGGAGGAGGCTGCGAAGGCTCGAGACGAGGCCGAGCTCGCAAAGTGGGACGACATACTGCCCCAGTACCCGAAGTGGTGCTTCGCCGGCAGCGATATCCAGCTTGAAGACAGGCGCGGCGACGGCGACATGCTCGCAATACTCTCCGTGGGGAACACGAACCGCGGCGAGCTCAACAAGTACTTCGCGCTCCTCAAGGAGAACGGATTCAGGGCGCCCGACGGCTGGTCGAGCGACGAGACCGTGTTCAAGGTGATTGACGGCAACGCGTACTGCGTGAACCAGACCGACGCTTTCCAGGATCCCGACTGCTTCTCGATCTATTTCGGCATCGACAACCGCCGCCTTCCCAGGAAGGAAGAGCCCAAAAAGAAGGGTCTCTTCGGCAATCTGTTCGGCTGATAACAAAAAAAGCTCCGCGGCGGATGAAATCCGCCGCGGTTTTTTCATATTGGCTTTACCAAGATCGGTTTTCCGTCCGAAAACTCCACGGTGAAGCCGCGCTCCGGCTCGGGCGTGAACCCGTACCGCCCGTTCGAAACGGGAAAGTACGCCGCGAGCACGCCTCCGATAACGCCGCCGTGAGTGACCACGACGGCGTCCCTGCCCTCCGATATAACGGGGGCGAGGGCTTTAAGCGCGCGCTCCGTCACGATCACGCCGCTCTCGCCTCCGGGACAGACGTTTTTTTCGTTGTCGCCGCTGATCCATTCGATATAGGCGGGATCGTCCTTAAGCTCCTCATAGGAGCGCATCTCAAAATCGCCGAAATCGATCTCGCGCATGCCGGGAAGTATCCCGTGGGGGATATCGCCGTATATCGCCTCGAAGGTCTGCTCCGTCCGGAGCATCCCGCTGGTGTAATACCTCTCCGCGGCGGGATACGCGCCGAGAGCGGCGCGTTTTTTAAGCCGCTCGGCGCTCTCCGGGAGAAGGGGCAGATCGGTGCTGCCGTAATACAGGCGTTCGAGATTGCCCCGCGTTATGCCGTGCCTTATCAGCGTAAGCTTCATTTAAGCTTCTCCTCGATGCCGCAGAACACCCTTGTCACGTGCTCCGCCTCCTTGGCGAGTATCGAAAGCGCGATGCCGTGACGCTCGCGCATGACGCGCTCGTCGGGATCCATCGGGACTATGCCGCAGCCGATCTCGCGCGAGATGACCACGCTGTCCTTAATGAAGGGCATGAGCAGGCGGACGAGCTCCTGCGGATCCTCCCACTCGCGGGTCAGCGCCTCGAAGTGGGTATAGCATTTATACTCCCTGTCGGGGAACCCGTTCGCGAGATCGAATATCTCGTCCCTCTTGAACCCGTATTTCTTTTTGACGCAGGTCAGCTTCCCCTGATACGCGCCGCCTATGACCAGATCCATAACTACCTCACAAACGATCTAATAAGAACAAGTACCGCAATGCCGATAAGCTCGCCTATCGACAGCGCATAGCCCGAAATATCGCCGCTCATGCCGCCGAGACGCTTTTTGGCGAAGAGCGCCGAAGCCCAATACGCTGCCGCGGCCGCCGCGGGCGCGAGTCCGTGAACGCCGTAAAGCGCCGCGGGAACGGCCAATGCCGCGGCAAGCATTATGAAAAGCGGGATCGCGAGCGTCTTTTTGCGCCCGCCCGAATACTGGCTCGTTTCTATGGGAGTAAGGAGTATGACCGCGATACCCGCGCACGCCCTCACGGCGACCGGGATGAGCGCAAGGGGGACAAGATCGGCAGCGGAATACTCCCACGAGAAGAACAGGCTGAACATTGCGAGGATAAGAAACAGAGCCGACAGCACGGCAAACGCGCCGGCGTGCGGATCCTTCAGTATCTTCTGCCGTCCCTCAAGGTCGCGGCTCGAAAGCACGGCGTCCGATACGTCCATGAAGCCGTCGAGATGTATGAAGCCCGTAACGAGCGCGGGGACAGCGGTCAGGACGAGCGCTCGGACAGCCGCGTGGCAGGGAAACAGCGATAAAAGGTATGCGGAAAGCGCCCACAGCCCGCCGACTATCGCGCCGACGAGCGGAAGGCAGACGAGCATACGATACCTCGCCGCCTCGTCCCATTTGGGAAAGGGGCAGGGTATCGCGAGGAACATCCCCCAAGCCATGAAAAACGCGCAGGACCAAAGCCTCATATCTTATCTCCGATCGGGGGAAGCTCCCCCTTATAAACCTTGGGCACGCTGCAGACGACCTCGCACACGGCGTCGAAGCCCTCGGCAAGCGAGTTCAGAACGAACGCGAGCCCCCGACGGTATTCCTCGGTCAGCCCGCAGTGCTCGGTTCCGTCGCGGAAAAGCTCGTCCGCGACGCAGACGAAGTTCGATACGCTCCCGCTCAGCGACATGAGCTCCGAAAGCGTATGCCGCGCGGAATCGGCCGCGGGAGGATCCCCGAACATCTCGTTCGCGAGGAGCGCGGTCACGCTGTCGAAAAGGACGGTCCCCGAGGGATCGAGCTTTTCCTCGGACACGTTCCGGGCGCGCTCCACGGTCGTGAAGCCCCAGCCATCGCGATCCTTGACGTGCTTTCGTATGCGCTCCCTGTCCTCGTCGTCAACGGGATCCATGGCGGCATAATAATACATAGGCGCAGTACCGTGAAGGCTCCTTGCAAGCCTCTGCGCCAGCATGCTCTTTCCGCTCTTTGAACCTCCGACCAGCAGTATCTTCATTTTTTGTAATCAAAATCCTTTACTCCGCTCAGCTTTTCAAGGTATCCGTCGTCGATATCCGCCTCGGAAAAGGCGGCCATGCCGTTCATAACGGCGCATGCGCCGCGCATTATCTGAAAGGCGAGCGGACAGCCGCTGCCCTCGCCCAGCCGCATGTTCAGCATGAGCATGGGATCGAGCCCCAGCTCCTTTTGTGCGACGAGATAGCCCGGCTCCTCGGAAACGTGCGACAGGAATATGTGATCCCTGACGCAGGGGCAGAGCCTCGCCGCCGCGAGCGCCGCGGTCACGGAGATCAGCCCGTCCGCCACGGCAGGTATGCGGTAATACGCAGCGCCGAGATATGCCCCGGTCATGGCGGCGATGTCGAGCCCGCCAACCGCGGCGATAACGCCGACGGGATCCGACGGATCCGGCGCGTTCAGCCTTATCGCGGAGGCGACGACCTCGCGCTTATGGGAAAGCGCCTCGTCGGAAAGCCCGCTTCCGCGGCCGGTCACCTTAGCGGGATCCGCGCCGGTCAGCACGGAGAGCACGGCGGCGGAGGTGGTTGTATTGCCTATCCCCATCTCGCCTATGCCGATGATATCGTATCCGTCCGCCTTCGCGTCTTTTGCCGCCTCAAAGCCGACGGAGACAGCCTTCAAAGCTTCCTCCCGCGACATGGCGGGGCCTCTTAAAATGCTGTCCGTGCCGAAGCGCACCTTGCGGGGGATGATGCCAGGGTATCCCGCGTCGGCGTTGATGCCCACGTCGTAGACGCGGACGTCGTCGCCGAAGAATTCCGCCAGCGCGCTCATCCCGGTCTTCCTTCGGGTCATGTTCACGGACTGTTTCAGCGTGACGGACTGGGGCGTGACCGCTACGCCGTCGGCCGCGACGCCGTTATCCGCCGAAAATACGGCGACGAGACGCTTCTCGAGGCTGTTTTCGACCCTGCCGGTCATACCGGCGAGGCGAACCGAAATATCCTCGAGCCTCCCAAGGCTTCTCGGAGGCTTGGCAAGGCTCACCTGCCGCTTTTGAGCCGCGGAAACGGCGGCTTCGTCGGCCGGCTTTATCGCGCTTATTATGTCTTTAAGCTCCCGATCGGTCAATGGTTTTCCCCTCCGCGATCATTGCCAGAGATCTGTATGTCACATTTAATAATACCATAAGAAACAGGGCTTTTCAAGCAGTCAAAACTGTGTTAAGATAATGAAGGAAAAAGACAAGCTTTCCTTTTTGACGGGAGGACGTATGAGCGCACGGCTTGAGTTCATAATCGGCAGAGCGGGCTCCGGAAAGACGGAGGAGCTCTATTCCCGCATCGCCGCGGTCAAGGCTTCGGGCGACGGCGCGGAATGCTTCGTGATAGTGCCGGAGCAGGCCACCTTCGAGACCGAAAAGGGACTTTCGGAGCGTCTCTCGGGCGGGCTTTTCGGCTGCACCGTGACATCATGGAAGGACATCGCCAGAAGGACGCTCGACAGCGTCGGCGAAAAGAGAGCGTTCCTCTCGCCGGAGGGCAGGATAATGCTCGTAAGAAGGGCTGTCGACAAGGTCGCTAAGGATCTCACCGTGTTCAAGAGGTCGGCCGAGCACAGGGGCTTCCCCGTCGAGTGCGACACGCTGATAGCGAAGTTCAAAAGATGCTCCTTCACGGCGGACGACGTGTCCAAGGCCGCGGAGAGCTTTTACGACGAGGAGCCCATAAAGGCGAAGCTCAAGGATATCGCCCTCATATTCGGCGAGCTCGAAGCAAGGCTCGCGGACAGATATCTGGACGCGGAGGACATGATGCGCGAGCTCGTCAAAAGGATGGGCGAAAGCCCCCTTAAGGGCGCGCATATATTCATCGACGGCGGCGATACAATGCATGAATACGTGTATCCCGTTTTCCGCGCGCTCCTCGAAAACGCAGCGAGCGTCGCCGCCGCGATGACGCTGGACGTTTCCTCCCGCGACAGGGAGCTTTTCGGGGAGGACGCGTTCATATTCGGAAAGCTTAAGGCAATCGCGGAGGAGACGGGAGCCGAATACGCGGTCACGGAGCTTACCGAAAGGAAGCGTCCGGGCACGGAGGCCGTCGTGCATCTCGAGCGCGAGCTCTTTGTTCCGAACCCGACGCCTTTTGACAACATGCCCGAGGGCCTCTCGGTCTATACCGCTCCGGGCAGGCTCGACGAGGTCGCCGAGGCCGCGGAGCGCATGATCGCCGCCTCGAAAAGGATGAACTTCGGCGACATGGCTGTCATCGTCAGCGACATGGCGGGCTACGCGCCTATCATTCAAAGGGTATTCACGACATACGGCATTCCGTATTTCGCAGACGTTTCAAGGCGTCTCGTCACGCACCCTGCGGCGAGGCTGATACTCTCCGCGCTCTCGGCCGCCGAAAGCGGGTTCGAGAGCGGGAACGTCATCGAAACGGTAAAGACGGGCTATTTCGATATCACGCCGGACGAGGCGGAGCTGTTTGAAAACTGTCTCCTGAAGACCGGCATTTCCGGCAAAAGGCTGACCGAGCCTTTCGAGGACGAGGAGGCGGAGCTCGAGGACGTAAGGCGGAGGATAATGACCCCCCTTACGGCGTTCAAGGACGCGCTTGCCGATAAGAACTGCGAGTCCCGCACGCGCGCGATCTGCTCGCTCATAGACGCGCTCGGCGTCTGCGAAAAACAGAAGGAGCTCTGCTTAAAGCTCCATTCGGAGGGACGTTTCCGCGAGGAGAACGAGAACGCGCAGGTCGTCAACACGATTCTCGAGGTGCTCGACCAGCTCTACGTCATAATGGGCGGCGAGACGGTCGGCATGAAGCGGTTCATAAACGTCGTGCGCGAAGGCTTCGAGGCCTACGGCGTCGGCATGATACCGTCGACCGTCGATCAGGCGCTCATCGGCAGCTACGACAGGACGCGCAGCCGCGAGGTGAAGCTCCTGATCGTGCTTGGCATGAACGACGGCCTTTTCCCGAAGCCCAGAAAGGACGAGGGCGTCATCGACGACGGCGACCTGAAGCTTCTGAAGGCGAAGGGTTTCGAGCTGTGGAAGAGCTCCGAAAGGCTCGCAGCAGGCGACGCGGCGGCCATATATCAGGCGCTCTCGAAGGCGACGGAGGAGATCGTTTTCTCATACCCCGTCAATATCACCGGCGCGGGCAGGATGGACAAGCCCGCCGCGCCGTGCAGGATACTTTCGTCGATCATGAAGGCGTTCCCGCTCATTCCGGTCGTGAACGGCGTGTTCATAAACAGAACGGGCTCGAACGAGGAGCTCGCGTTCCTCGGTCTTGCCGGGAAGCTCCGTGCGTCGTCCGATTCCGGCGTCCCGGATCCCGAGGCGGAGGAGCTCGTTTCGTGGTTCAACGGCCGCAGGGAATTCAGACCGATGCTCGACGCGATCACCGACGGGCTTTTGAAAAGGAACGGAGCCGCGCCGCTCGGACGCGAGCTCGCGTCGAGGCTTTACGGCAGGCTCATGTACGGCTCGTCGTCGAGGCTCGAGGCGTTCAACGGCTGTCCGTTCAGGCATTTCATGCAGTACGGACTTTCGGCGAAGGAACGCGAAGAGCGCGCGGAAAAGACGACCGATCTCGGCCTGTTCTATCACGAAACGCTCGAAACGTACGTAAGATACGTAATGGACCGCGGCCTCGACTGGAAGGAGCTCGACGACGAAAAGGTCTTCGAGATATTGAGGGAGATCGTTCCGCCGCTGATCTATAAAAAGGGCGGGCATCTCCTCCTCGACACCGCACGTCAGCGAGCGAAGATCAAGGACGTGGTCGAGACGGTCAAATACACCTGCCTAGCAGTCACCCGCCAGATACAGAGCGGAAGCTTCCGCCCCGACGGGTGCGAGGTCAGCTTCGGCAGAAAGGACTCGGTCTATCCGCCTCTCCGCATAGAGGCCGGCGGCGCAGCGTTCTTCATTAGCGGCGTTATCGACCGCGTCGACAGGTCGGGAGACATGAGCCGCATAATCGACTACAAATCCTACGCAAAGGATTTCGAGTATTCCGCGCTGAAAAACGGGCTCCAGCTCCAGCTCCCGCTCTACGCCGCGGCGATAGACTCGGCAGAAACGGTCGGCATGTACTATATGCCCATAAAGGATATTCTCCCCGAGCTGGACGAATCGGGCGAGATACGGAAGGAGCTCACTGACGAGCTCATGAAGGAATTCATGCTGAAGGGCATAATGCTGAACGAGGCGGAGGTCATCGCCGCCACGGAGGATCTGGGCGTCAGTCCGACGGTATTCGGCATGAAGGCGGGTAAGGACGGCTCGGTCACGGGGACGGGGCTCGTTTCGGCGGATGAATTCGCCTATGCAGTGGATTATGCAAAGCGAAAAGCCGCGGAAACGCTCTCGAACATACTCGACGGCGACATCTCCATCAGCCCCGCGAGGTTAAGATCGCACGGCAAAGCGTATCTTCACTGCGGCCTCTGTCCGTATTCCGACGTGTGCCTCTACGACCCGGAGCTCGATCCGAACGGCGTCAGGGAGATATACCCCATGAAGGCGGAGGACTTCTTTAATGGCGAAAACTAAGCCCGGAAAAGATTCTATGGACGACGAAAAACTCAAATGGGACGCCCTTGACGAAAGGGAGCTTCTTAAGACCCGCGTGTTCAGGGTGCTTTCGCGGCGCGAGAGGGCGGGGGATATCGAGGGCGACTATATCGCGCTCGACGCTCCCGACTGCGTGGTCGTTATTCCCGAATACAGGGGCAATTTCGTGCTCGTAAGGCAGTGGCGGCACGGCGCGGGCAGGCTCACGACGGAGTTCCCGGGCGGCGTCGTCGACCGCGGCGAGGATCCGCGCGAGGCGGCTCTCCGCGAGCTTCGCGAGGAGACGGGCTATCGGGCCGGCAGCATGGAACTGCTCGGCGTATGCAGCCCCAATCCCGCGCTTTTCAACAGCAGGTTCTACTGCTTCCTCGCGCGGGAGCTCGAGCCCGCAGGGAAGCTCGAGCCCGATCCGGACGAGCTTTTGAACGTGTTCCTCCGCCCGATAGACGAGGCGATCGCCGATTTCGGCGGCGAGGACGAGACACACGCGTTCATGGGCGCGGCGCTCGCGTTCTATTTAAGAGCAAAAATGTATCCCGAGCTCACTTGACATATCGGCGTTTTTGAGGTAAAATACGAATTCGTACAGGCAATGACGGGGAAAAGCCGAGCAAGCTTTGAAAGAGAGACGCGCGCTGCGCTGAAAGCGCGTTAAAGCGGGCAAAGCATAAAGTTCGCCCCCGAGCCCCGACGGTGAAGTCGTTCCGATGCGTAGCCGCCGGCGGGTGCGCCCGTTAAAGCGCGCGATGAGGCGCGGGATCTCCCCGCGTGAAATTGGGTGGTACCACGGCTGTATGCCGTCCCATGGGGACGCATGCGGCTTTTGTTTTTGAATCAACGAAAGGAGTTTTGATAAATGTTTGAAGAGCTGCTTAAGATACGCGAGGCGGCTTTGACGGAGCTGGAGGCGATCAAGAACGCCGACGAGCTCAACGAGCTTTCGACGCAGGTGCTCGGCAGGGGCGGCAAGCTTACCGCCATACTCCGCACCATGGGCAAGCTCTCCCAGGAGGAGAGGGCCGCTCTCGGACAGAAGGCGAACGCCGTTAAGCAGGAGCTTATCGAAAAGTTCGAGGAGCGCAAAGCCGCGCTCAGCGAGCTTGCCGAAAGGCTCAGGATCGAGCGCGAGGAGATCGACGTTACCCTCCCCGGCACGCGCAGAGCAGTCCCCATGGGCGCGCTCAACCCGCTCACGCTCGTCTACCGCGAGATCCGCGACGCACTGATCGGCCTCGGCTTCACCACCTTCGAGGGTCCCGAGATCGAGTACGACGAGTATAACTTCACGCTCCTTAACCTCCCGCCGAATCATCCGGCAAGGGATATGCAGGACACCTTCTACGTCAACGACAAGGTGCTTCTGAGGACGCATACCTCCCCGTGTGAGGCAAGGGCATTGAAGACGCTCGATCTGCCTTTCAGACTCGTCATACCGGGGCGCTGCTTCCGCGTGGACGAGCCCGACGCGAGCCACAGCCCCGTATTCATGCAGATGGAGGGTCTCGTGGTCGACAGGAACGTTTCCATAGCCGACCTGAAGGGCACGATCGACTCCTTCGTAAAGGCCGTATTCGGCGAGAACGTCGAGTCGAGGCTCCGTCCCAGCTATTTCCCGTTCACGGAGCCGTCGGCGGAGGTAGACATCTCCTGCACCATCTGCGGCGGCAATGGCTGTTCCTCCTGTAAGGGCACAGGCTGGATGGAGATAATGGGCTGCGGCATCACCAACCCGCACGAGATCGAGAACTGCGGCAAATCTCCCGACGAGTGGCGCGCGTTCGCGTGGGGCGTCGGCGTCGACCGCGTCGCATGCCTTAAATACGGCATCAGCGACATCCGCCTCATCTACGAAGGCGACGGCCGATTCCTCAGTCAGTTCAAGTAAGAGAGGTATCCGATCATGAAACTGCCCCTTAAATGGTTAAAAGAATACGTCCCCTTTAATACCACGCCCAAAGATTTTGCCGAGAGGATGCTCCTGCGCGGCTTTGAGGTCGCGGATATCATACCCGAGATGGGCGAGGTCGACGGAGTTTACGTCTGCGAGATACTGGCGATAGAGCCCCATCCCAACGCCGACAAGCTCCGCGTCTGTACGGTCGACGCGGGCCGCGAGGCGCCTTATCAGATCGTCACCAACGCCACGAACGTCAAGGTCGGCGATCAGGTGCCCGTCGCGCTCGACGGCGCGAAGCTCACCGGCAATTTCGAGATACACCCGACCAAGATGCGCGGAGTCGATTCCGCGGGCATGTTCTGCGGGAACGAGGAGCTCGGCATAACGAACGCCGAGTATCCCGGCTGCGAGAACGGCGGCGTCATGGTGTTCCTCGAAAAGCACCCGAACGGTCAGCGCATACAGGAGGCGCTCGATCTCGACGACTGCATTTTCGAGATAGAGCTCACCCCCAACCGTCCCGACTGCCAGTCGATAATCGGCATCTGCCGCGAGGCCGCCGCCGCGCTCGGCGAAAAGTTCATTGAGCCCGTACCGAAGATAGTCGAGGGCTCAGGCGACTGCCGAAGGATCGCTTCCGTCACGGTCGAGAATCCCTATCTCTGCCCCAGATACACCGCAAGGGTCGTGACAGATCTCGTCATCGAGCCGTCGCCCGTCTGGATGCAGAGGAAGCTTAAGCAGGTGGGCATGCGTCCCATCAACAACATAGTCGACATCACGAACCTCGTGCTGGTCGAGTACGGCCATCCCATGCACGCGTTCGATCTCGCCTGCGTCAAGGACAGCCATATCGTCGTAAGGAACGCCAAGGAGAACGAGAGCGTGTTCACCCTCGACGGCAAGGAGAGGATAATGAGCTCCGATATGCTCCTCATCGCCGATCCCGAAAAAGGCGTAGGCGTCGCGGGCGTTATGGGCGGCCTCAACAGCGAGATCACCGAAAACACCAAGGCGACCCTCTTCGAAAGCGCCGTGTTCCGTCCCGAGAACATCCGCTCCACCGCAAGGAAGCTGCACCACGTCACCGATTCCGCGGCAAGGTTCATCAAGGGCGTCGAGCCCGTCAACGCGAAGCTCGCTCTTGACCGCGCGATAGAGCTCGTCGAGGAGCTGCACGCGGGCAAGGTCATGGGCGGCATGATCGACGTCTGCGCCGCCGACCTCGGAACGAAGCGCGTCTCCGCGTCCGTCGCCCACGTCAACGAGATACTGAACACCGACCTTCCGGCGGACGAAATGGTTCGTCTGCTCGGCTCGATCAACATTCACGCCGAGGCGAAGGACGGCAGGCTCGACGTCACCGTCCCGCATTTCCGCACGGATATAGAGGACGGCATCGAGACCGACTGGGACATCGCCGAGGAGATCGGAAGGCTTTACGGCTACGGCAATATCGCTCCGACGCTCATGCGCGGCGACACGTTCAGGGGACGCATCGGGCTTCCCTTCAAGGACGAGGACGTGATCAAGGACACCATGGCGGCGCTCGGCTGCCTTGAGCTTTACAATTACAACTTCATCTCCCCGAAGGAGCTCGACGATCTCATGCTCGGCGAAAACGACGAGCGCAGGCTCGCCGTCAAGCTCCTGAACCCGTTCGGCGAGGATCAGAGCTTAATGCGCACCGAGCTCGCGGGCGGGCTCATGCGCGCCGCGGCGCTCAACCTTAACCGCAAGACCGGCTTCGGCCGCTTCTTCGAGGTGGGCAACGTTCATTTCAATAGGGGTGACCTCCCCGAGGAAAGGAAGCTCCTCGGCGTCATCCATTTCGGGCAGGACGAGGATTTCTTCACGCTCAAGGGCACGCTCGAAGCGCTCTTCGACAAGATCGGCGTGACGAACGTCCGCTTCGAAAAGGGCGGATCGAACCACCTCCATCCCACGAGGAAGGCGGAGATATTTGCCGACGGCGAAAAGCTGGGCGAGATCGGCGCAGTCCATCCCAAGACGCTCCGCGCGTTCGGCATCTCGCAGGACGCGTACATCTCCGAGCTCGATTTCGCGGCGATAAGGAGGCATATGATCAGGGTCAGGAAGTATAAGCCCCTGCCCAAGCATCCCGCCGTGCAGCGCGACCTCGCGCTGATAGTCGACGATAAGACCGAGGCGCAGGAGGTCATCGACGTTATCGCCGCCGCGAAGGCGCACGTCAAGGTCGAGAACATCCGCGTGTTCGACGTCTACCGTCCGAAGCTCCCCGGCGATAAGGGGATCCCCGAGGGCAAAAAGTCCATGGCGTTCACGTTCACGCTCCGCGCCGACGACCATACCCTCACGGACGATGAGATCGGTCAGGCGGTCAACGCGATACTCAAGAGCCTTAAGTTCCGTCTGAACGCCGAACTGAGGGCGTAAAGGACAAAAACAAAAGAAGGCAGGTCAGGGCGCATCTCCTTAAGTGAAAGCACCCTTCTCCTGCCTTCTTTTTATATCGCGGATCACATCTTGATAAGGTACTGGTGAATGAATTCGTCGATCTCGCCGTCCATGACCGCCTGGATATTGCCCGTCTCGCAGCCGGTGCGGTGATCCTTGACCATCGTATAGGGCTGGAACACGTACGAGCGGATCTGGCTGCCCCATTCGATCTTCTTCAGCTCGCCCTTTATGTCGGCCATCTTCTCCATGCGCTCACGCTCCTTGATCTCAAGGAGCTTGCCCTTTAATATGCGCATGGCGACTTCCTTGTTCTGCAGCTGGCTCCTCTCGTTCTGGCACTGCACGACGATGCCCGTCGCGAAATGCGTTATGCGGATGGCGGAGGAGACCTTGTTGACGTTCTGGCCGCCCGCGCCGCCGGAGCGGTACGTGTCGATCCTTATATCCTCGGGCTTGATCTCGATGGAATTGTCGTCCTCGGTCAGTATGGGAGTGACGTCGAGCGAAGCGAAGCTCGTATGCCTCCTGCCGGAGGAGTCGAACGGGCTTATGCGGACGAGCCTGTGCACGCCCTTCTCGGCCTTAAGGTAGCCGTAAGCGTTCTCGCCCTGCACCTCGAAGGTGACGGACTTGATGCCCGCCTCTTCGCCGTCCAGAAGGTCGAGCTCCTTTACGGTAAAGCCCGAACGCTCACAGTAGCGGACGTACATGCGGTAGAGCATGCTGACCCAGTCCTGCGCCTCGGTGCCGCCGGCTCCCGCGTGGAGCGAAAGCACCGCGTTGTATGCGTCGTACGGTCCGGTCAGAAGCGCGGCAAGATGGAAATCCTCGACGGCCTTTTGAAGCTTTTCAAAGGATTCGGGCACCTCGTTCGCAAGATCCTCGTCCTCTGCGCCCATGTCCATGAGCACCTCGAAGTCCTCGCACATGGACTCGAGCTTTGAGTATTTGTCGAGCTTGCCCGAAATGGACTTCATGCGCTGGTTGACCTTGTTCGCGTTCTCGACGTCGTCCCAAAAGCCGTCCCTGCCCATCTCGTCCTCTAACTTTTTCTTTTCCTCCGCAAGCTCGGCGACCTTAAAGGGATTCACCCGCCTGCTTGAGGGCAGCGATCACCGCCGTAAGCTGCTGGCGGTACTCATCCATGATGATCATTCGATTGCTTCCTTTCATTATTAAGTGGGAGTGAGGAGTCAGGAGTGAGGACCGGCGAACGACCCGCCAACTCCTAACTCATGATTATTTTACATTCTCTCCGGCGCTTCGATACCGAGGAGGTAAAGCCCGGTCTTTATCGCGATACGCGCGGCGTCAGTCACGGCAAGGCGCGCGGAGCGTACGCTCTCATCCTCGTCCATGATGCGGTTCTCGAAATAGAACTTGTTGAACGAGGAGCAGATCTCGATCACGTTCCTCGCGATGAGATACGGCTCGTACTTCTCGGCCGCGGACTCGACGGCGGAGGGCAGAGCGTCGATCGCCTTCACGAGGTTTGCGGTGCTCTCGTTGTCGAGGCTCTTCCAGTCGGCCTTTTTGATATCGTATGCCCCGGCCTTCCTCAAAACGGAGCAGCAGCGCGTATGCGTGTACTGCGCGTAGGGAGCGGTCTCGCCCTCGAAGTTAAGCGCCTTTTCCCAGCTGAACGTGAAATCCTTTATGCGGCTCGAATACAGCGGGCCCCATATGACCGCGCCGACGCCGATCTGGCGCGCGACCTCGTCCATATTCTCGAGGTCGGGGCTCTTTTCGGTCATTATGGCCTTGGTCTTCTCGATGGCCTTCAAAAGCACGTCTTCAAGATAGATCGCGTTGCCCTTCCTCGTGGAGAAGGTGCCTTCGGGCATGGAGATCATGCCGAAGTTGACGTGCACGCAGTCCTTCGCCCAGTCGTAACCCATGAGCTCGAGCGTTTTGAACACCTGCCTGAAATGCAGGTTCTGCTGATAAGCGACGACGTACAGGTTCTTATAGAAATCGTAAGTGTTCTTTCTATAGATCGCGGCGGTGATGTCGCGCGTCGGGTATATCGTGCCGCCGTTCGATTTGAGTATCAGGCAGGGCGGCATCCCGTATGCGGAAAGATCGACGATCGTCATGCCGTTGTCGACGGTCGTCACGCCCTTTTCCTTAAGCTCCTCGATGACCGCGGGCATCTTATCCTCATAGAACGCTTCGCCGTTATAGCTGTCGAACTCCACGCCGAGAAGATCGTACGTGCGCTGCGCCTCTTTTAGGGTCATCTCCTTGAACCAATCGTAGAGCGCCCAGTTTTCGGGATCGTGAAGCTCGATGGAGCGGAACGCGGCTCTGGCCTCATCCTCCAGCTCGGGGTGAGCCTCCGCCTCCTGATGGAACCTGACGTAAAGATCGACGAGCTCGCGCATGGGGCTCCGGGAGTTTTCGATCTTTTCGCGGTCGCCCCACTTCTTATAAGCGACGAGCATCTTGCCGAACTGCGTGCCCCAGTCGCCGAGGTGGTTGATCCTGACGGGATTGAAGCCGAGATGCTTGTAGATCCTCGAAAGCGAGTGTCCGAGCACGGTCGTGGTGATATGATGCACGCCGAAGGGCTTGCAGATATTTATCGAAGAGAAATCGATGCAGACGTTCCTGCCCGCGCCCTCGTCCGAGCAGCCGTAGCTCTCGCCCTCGTTGATCACGCGGAGTATGACCTTTTCGGCCTCGTCCTTCCTGTCAAGGAAGAAATTGAGATAGCCGCCCGACGGCTCCGCCTTTATAATGCCGCCGAAGCCCGAAAACGCCGCCGAAAGCTCCGCCGCGATGACGGGGGGAGCCTTTCTTAAGCTCTTTGCGAGCTTGAAGCATGGAAGCGCGATATCGCCCTTATCGGGGGAGGGCGGGACCTCGAACCACGAGGCGACGTCCGCGGCCGGTACGGACGCGAATGCTTCGACCTTTTCGGCGATCGCTTGCTTGATATCCATCGTTAAAAATCTCCTTAAACAGGGCGTTATTTCAAATCATACCGAAACAGTATAACACATTTTTTATCTGTTGCCAATAGCGAATTCGTGTGTTATAATAACCGGGTATGGAAAAAAACGATCGAAAAGAGAGAAGAAAAAAGAGAAGACGCAGGAACCGGATATTCAATATTTGTCTCTACGTCCTGTCCGCATGCCTGATCCTTTTCGGCGTTTATATCATTCTCCGCGAATTCACGTGGGTATTCAATCATAGCTCCGCGGAGGCTCCCGACGCGACGTTCCCGCCCATCACGACCGAAGCGGCATACACCGCAGCACCCGATCAGACCGAAAAGGCGACGCACGCTCCCGGCACGACGGAACCTCCCGACCCCGGGCCGACGCCGAGGCCTGAGCCCGGCAAAAAGCCCGTCAGCATCTCGTTCGTGGACTATGACGTAAACGTCGCCATCGTTCCCATCGGCGTCGACGACGAGGGCAATATGCACGACGTCCCGTCGGCGGAGATAGCGGGCTGGCTCGAGACCGGCGCGTGTCCCAATCAGGAGGGCAACTGCATCATCGGCGGGCATATCCGCTATCACGGCAAACTCGGCCTGTTCTCGGTGCTTCGCGACAAGCTCAAGCCCGGCGACAGGGTCATCGTCAAGATGGAGGACGGCTCGTACGCGTTCTACACCGTCTTGTCGGTGAACGAGTACCCGTATGACGACATCCCGTCGTCCGTGATGTCGCAGACCGGCGAAAAGCGGCTCACCCTCATCACCTGCAAGGGCGATTACGATTATCTCATCCACACGTCAAGGACGAGGGTCGTTGTAGTATGCCGTCCCGTAACAGCTTCGGATCAGACGGCAGTCGATTGATCTATTACCAAAAATAAGGAGGTTATTATGTCAGGACATTCCAAATGGGCAAATATTAAGAATAAAAAAGAAAAGACCGATAACGCCCGCGGCAAGATATTCACCAAGATCGGGCGCGAGATCGCGATAGCCGTCAAGGAGGGCGGCGGAGATCCCGCCAACAACTCCAAGCTCCGCGACGTCATAGCGAAGGCCAAGGCGGCGAATATGCCCAACGACAATATTTCCCGCTCCATCAAAAAGGCCGTCGGCGAGGGCGCGGGCGTCAATTACGAAGAGGGCACCTACGAGGGCTACGGTCCCGCCGGAATCGCTCTCATAGTCGAGGTCGTCACCGACAACCGCAACCGCACCGCCGCCGAGCTCAGGCATATCTTCGATAAATACGGCAACGGCATGGGCAACACCGGCTGCGTTTCCTATATGTTCGACAAGAAGGGCGTCATTATCATCGAGCGCACGAGCGAGACCGACGAGGACGAGCTCATGATGAGCGCGCTCGACGCCGGCGCGGAGGATTTCGTCGCGCAGGACGACTGCTTCGAGGTCTACACCGCTCCGAATGACTACTTCGCCGTCCGCGATGCTCTCGAGGGCATGGGTCTCAACATCCTCTCCGGCGAGGTTGCCATGATCCCGCAGACCACTGTCGACGTCACCGATCCCGAACAGGTCGCGAAGGTCGAGCGCCTCCTCGATATGTTCGACGATGACGACGACGTCCAGAACGTCTACCACAACGCCGTCCTTCCCGAAGAGGAAGACGAGGACTGATCAAAAGAAATATTAAAAGGGATCCCAAGGATCCCTTTTTATAATTCGTTTCAATAGCTTATAGGCACCTTCAGCAGCATGTCGAATATGGGCTCGAGCGCCTCCTTGTCGCCGCTCGTCAAAAACACGGTGCGCGGGGCGGGGGAGACCGCGGGATCGGCCGAAAGCCCCTCCGATTCGAGCACGCGCTTCAGCTGGCGCGCGGTGCCGGCATTGCCGTCGAAAAGGCGGTGCTCGCCCTTAAAATGCATGGATGCGTAGCGCGATATCGCCGGCGCGATGAACGGGAAATGTGTGCAGCCGAGCACTATGCCGTCGATCACTGCGCCTTCAAGGAACCCGAGCCTTTCCGAGAGTATGTCGTCGAACGCGGTCTCGCCGATCTCGCCCTTCTCGATGCGGTCGACGATGCCGGGACAGCCGACATTGATTATCCTCGAAGGGTCGGGCATGCGCGCCTGCAGCGCGCGGTACCTGGAAAGCCTCGTTGTCGCGAGCGTCGCGAGCATCAGCACCTTGCCGCCGCCGGGAAGCCTGCACGCGGGCTTTATGGCAGGCTCAACGCTGACGACGGGCACGCTCAGCCGTTCGCGCAGTACGTTTATCGCCGCGCTCGTCGCCGTATTGCAGGCGACGACCAGCGTCTTTACGCCTCGGTCGACGAGGCTTTCGGCGGCGTTCTCCGCAAGACAGAGTATCTCCTCCTCGCTCCTGTCGCCGTAGGGGGCGTTTTTGTTATCGCCGAAATAGATGAAGCGCTCCGAAGGAAGCTCGATGAGGGCGTTCCTCAAAAAGCTCACGCCGCCGAAGCCGGAGTCGAAGACCCCGACGGGACGCGGATCGTATTCGGTTTTGATTCCCTTGCTCATTCTTCCTTTATGTCGACCGGGCGTTTCAGCCTGTCGGCGAACTCGTTCAGCTTATCAAGGAATATCGCGGCGGCGAGCATATCCGCGGCGCCTCCGCAGTTGATATTTTTCTCAATAAGCTCGCGGTCGAACGAAACGACCTCGGGGAGCCGCTTCGAAAGCGGCATGGCGGCTATCTCCGCCGCGCGGCGGCGGACGAATTCCGCGCCCTCCGCGCCGGCTCGTGAGTAAGCATTGGTGTCGTAAAGCTCCGCCATTATGCCGATCAGCGAAAGCGCATAGCTGTCGTTGTCGTCAAAGCCCATCAGCTTGAACCCGAGTATCCTGCGGTAAGCGTTCACCGCGGCGGGGAAGCCGGCGCGCGCCTCAGCATCCGCGCCGAAAACCGGCATGTTTTCACCGAACTTTTCGCGTGCGTCCGCGCCGTGGGTGCCGCGGCCGGGCGCGGAGCGGACGTTCGCCATGCGTTTCGCTTCCGCGATTATGTCGAGCGGCTGGCAGCTTTTGCCTTCTGCGGCGAGCTTTGCGAACGCCGAAACCAAAAGTCCCAGACAGAATATCGCACCCTTGTGGGTGTTGACGCCGCCCGTCACTTTCTTCATGCGCGTCTCCGCTTCGACGCCGAGCAGAGTAAGCTTCGTCATAAGGCTCGCACCGTGCTCGAGCGTGCAGGTTTCGTGAGAGGGGCAGTCGGCACAGTCGATATTCTCGTCGACGGAGCAGCCCTCGCCGTGCCCGGAGCCCGGCGTTTCGGTATCGGCAGCATTGTACGCCATCAGATAGTAGTATGGGCGAAGCGCGTCAGCGCTCCTTACGAACATGGCAAGATCCATATCCGCGTTCGCGCCGTTGTTGTTACGGTCGACGAGCCCCGCCTTCGGGGTGGTCATGACCTCGGAAACAAGGGCGGAATACGCCGCCATGCCCGCCGCATAGGCTATCGCCTCGCGGAGCAGAGCGGCGGTCTTTTCCTCAAGCTCCTCAACGGAATGCGTCCTGCTCCGGGCGCACTCGGCGGCGGGACGGGAGCAGATCAGACAGCGCCTTTGCGAAGGACGGGCAAGCTTTACGCCGTCCGTTCCGATGACGTCGATGTCATAGAGCCTCGAAAAGCTCATCGCGTCCTCGACCTTAACGGCGACCGCCTTTATGAGCTTCGCGTTCAGCCCGCGGAACTGAAAAAGCGCCTCGCAGCCGGTCTTTTTTATAATGTATTCCTCGTGTACGAGCGAGGCGTTGAACCTGACGAGCGCGTTTTTAAGCTCGCTCACGCCCACGTTGAAACAGACCTCGACGGCCTTTTTATACTTGACCGGCCCGGCGATGTTCATCGTAAACGATATCACGGGCAGAGCGTTTTCCCTTATAAGCTCCGCCTGCCTTTCGGCGCGCCTTTCGCGGCAGGCCGCCATCTCCTCAACGGAGACGGGTGAGGACTCTATCTCCTCCGCGCCGTGCTGATGCGAACAGCCGTGCGCGCATACTGCGCAGAGCTTGTCGCTGCATTTTATCTCTTCCATCCGTTATTCTCCGACGGAGCCGAGCCTGAGCTCGGTGCCGTTCTTCAAAAGCACTACTGTGAATCCGTCGCCGGCAGCGACCGCGAGCACATCCTGAAGGCCGCTCACTCCGCATTCGCCGTTGTCGTTCGATCCGCAGGCGACGAGCTTGCCGTCGCGGGTAAGGCCAACCGTGTGATAGCTCCCGGCGAATATCTTTTCGATGTTCGACCAGCCGGAGACCTTCGTCTGCCCCTTGGAATTGCTTCCCACGGCGGTGACGGTGCCGTTATTGTGAAGGAACACGCAGTGGTCGAGACCGGCGGCGATGGCCTTTACGCCCGAAAGCCTGCTCACGCTGAGCTGACCTGACGAGTTGTCGCCGCAGGCGACAACAGTGCCGTCCGCCCTGAGACCGACGGTGAAGTTGCCGAAGGCGGCGATCGCCGTAATGTTCGTCCAGCTCCTTACGCCGGAGACCTGTCCGAACTCGTCGTTTCCGCAGGCGACGACCGTGCCGTCTGACTTCAGCCCGACGGAATGCGATTTGCCCGCCGCGATCTCGGTAATGCTCCTCCAGCCGTCGACGGCCGACGCGCCGGATTCGCCGCTGCCGGCGAAGAACACGCGCCCGTCGCTCTTTAAGCCGAGTATGAACCCGTCGCCTCCGACGGCGATCCTCGTGATGTTCGTCCAGTCGGGGGAGGCAAGACCGCCCCAGTCCCCGCAGAGCGTGACGCTGCCGTCGGGGGTGAGTACGGCATAAACGCCCGCCGCGCCGGCGGCGTAGCAGTTATCGAAAGCGTCGTTCAGCTTGGTCAGGTAATCGGAAGCGTCCAGATACCCGTCGGCGGCGGTGAAATACGAAAGCGCGAGCGTCCAGCTCTTGGCGTTGTAAGCGCGAACGCCGTTATCGTAGGCTTCCTTCTTTGCCGCCAGCTGCTCGGAAACGGTGCTGACGCGGGCGAAGCAGAGCTCTGCGACGTCATATCTGCCCTCGCTCTCGGCGCGCAAGCCGGCTTCTTCCCAAGCGGCGTCGACAGAATCGAGCGCCGCTTCCTTATCGGGAGCGAACGAGACCGACTTCGAGAAGCACAGGGCCGCGCTGTCGAAATCGTAGCCGATCATAAGGAATCTGCCGCGGTCGAGCCAGATACGGGATATCTCGGCATATGAGCCCGAGCTGCAGAGCTTGAAGGTCTTTTCGGCGGAATCGAAATCCCCCGCGACGAGGAACCTCTGCGCGGAGCCGATCCTTACGGGATCGAGGAGGGACGCATAGCGGGAATTGTACGAAATGCAGGAGAAGCAGTTTTCACCCTCGATGCGCTGATCCGAAGCGTAAGCCGCGACGCCCTTTTCATAATATGCGGCGTCGATCTTCTCATAGACCGAGGAGTCGGCGTTCGCCCTTAAGTAATAAGCGCGCGCCTGGGCGAGCTCGCCCTTTTCCACGCTCGCGTCGCCGGCGTTCAGCCATGCGTTCTTCGCCTGCTCGGGGTATTTCTCAAGCGACTCGAAAGCGAGCGCCGCAAGCACGTATTCGCCGCTGTTATAAAGCTTAACGGCCTTGCGGTAATCCTGCGCGGGCTTTATCACGCCGGGATAGAGCCATACGGCGAACAGCAGCGCGGTAAGCGCCAGCAGTATCACGGCGGCTGCCAATATGACGTAAGATCTCTTCATTTCTTATCGATCGATGCCTTTCAAAGAATTCTTCTCAAGCAGATACCTGAGAGTGCCGTCGGGCACGAGCTCCTTAAGGGAGGAGAGCTCGCCCCTGTCGAGAGCTTCGCGGACGCTGCTCGCGCTTATACCGCGGAACCTTTCTATCTCAACGACCTCCACGCCGCAGCGGGGGAGGAGCTTTTTCATTGCTTCGTTATACGCGTTCGTGACGGGCGAATACGGCTCCGTGCCCACGAACCTCTTCGTGATGTTCAGCTTCGGCGCGATCCTCTCGCCGAAAAGCGCCGCGTCGAGGGAAGCGTAAACGCTCTCCGCGTCCGTGCCGTCTTTAAGGAAATAGGTGGGGAAGGTCGCGAAGCTTATCATGTAATCGCCGCTCGGCATAACGTGCACGTTCTTGATATCCTCCGTGCCCTTTTTGACGAGAGCGAGCCTGTCCTCGAACGGGAAGCGCGACCTGTCCTCGCTCACGACGAAGACGTACAGGTGATCGACCGCCTTCGCCGCGGTCTCGATCAGATACCTGTGCCCCAGCGTAAAGGGATTGCAGTTCATTACCGCAGCGCCGACCGTGCCCTCGAATTTTTCGATCGAGCCGAGCCAGCGGTCGAGACCCGCGCGGGCGTTCTCCATAAAGCAGACGTCGCGCGTGGCGGCAAGCGTGTAAAAGCCTATCCCGCGGAAGAGCATCTCGTTCGAAGCCTTCGTGAACAGAAAGAGCTTCGTTATCCCGCGCATCATCGCCTCCGAGACGAGCTCGGAAACGACGGTAAGCGCCGCGCCCTCGCCCTGCAGACGGGGATCGACGGCGATGAATTTCAAAACCTTCCCGCAAAGACTGCCATTCGCGAGTATCTCGCCGCAGTCGGAAACGAGCTGCACGGTATAGTCCGCGCCGCCCTCGTATCTGAGACCCATTTTATTAAGGAAGGCCTCTGTTTTTTCAAGGCGTGCGCCCGAAAGCTCAACGCCGCGGGAAACGAAATGATCCATTTGAAGTTCCGTTCAATAATACGCGCCGGAAGACGGACGCCCGTCCTCCGGCACGTCAAAGGTTATTCGGTTCAGTCCGCAACCTGTCTGATGACGTCGATAACGGAATTGTCCCTGTACATCAGCACGCCGACGATCCTGTCGGTGTACTTGATGGGCTCGGGAGTGCCCGCGATCCTCTCAGCGCGGTCGCGGAGCTTCTCTATGGTGGTCAAGGGGAGACCCGCCTCGACGAACTTCTCATAAAGCTCGGGACGGGCGGGATTGACCGCGATGCCCTGATCGGTGACGACGACGTCCACGGTCTTGCCCGGGGTGCAGATGGTGTTGACCTTGCTGCAGACGGTCGGTATGCGTCCGCGGAGCAGCGGGCATACGACTATCGTCATGCTCGCGCCGGCGGCCGTGTCGGGATGTCCGCCGACCGCGCCCCTGATGACGCCGTCCGAGCCGGTCATTACGTTGACGTTGAACTCGGTGTCGACCTCAAGCGCGGAGAGTATGACGAAGTCGAGCTGATTGACCGCAGCGCCCTTGTTGACATAGCTCGCGTAGTACGAAGCGTCGATCTGCTCGTGGAAGCGGTTGTTCTTGACGGAGTTCGCCGCGATGAGGTCGAAGCTCTGAACGTCGAGTATCTTCTTGACGAGCCCCTCCTCGTGCATCTGCACGATCTGGCCGGTGATGCCGCCCAAAGCGAAACGGCACTTGATGTCCTGCTCGAGCATGTACTCCCTGAGGTACCTCGCGACGGCAAGAGAAGCGCCGCCGGAGCCCATCTGCATGGAGAAGTTGTTCTTGAAATAGCCGGAAGCCACGATCGCCTTCGTCGCGTACTGGGCGATAAGGAGCTCCTTCGGGTTCTTGGTGAAGCGGGTCGCGCCGCTCATTATGCCGTTGGGATCGCCGATATTGTCGACCTTGACCACGTAATCCACCTGGCTTTCGGGGATGCCGAAGGGGGTGTTGGGGAAGGAGACGAGGTGATCGGTGATTATTATGCACTTGTCGGCATAGAGCGCGTCGAGCTTGGCATAGCCGAGGGAGCCGCAGCAAGAGCCTTCCTCACTGTCGCGGTTATAGCCGTTGGCGTTGCCGTAGGGATCACAGGACGGAGCGCCGAGGAAGGCGACGTCGATATGCAGCTCGCCGGTCTCGATGGCCGCCGCCCTTCCGCCGTGGGAGCGGAAGATGACGGGGAAGTCCATCAGTCCGTGGGAAACGGCGTCGCCCAGCTTGCCGCGCAGGCCGCTGGTTTCGATGTGCTTGATGACGCCGTTCTTGATGTGGTCGATAAGCGGCCAATGGCAGTCGGTAAGGGAGCTCGCCGCAAGGGTAAGACCCTTTATGCCCATCTTCGCGATGACGTCCATGACCATGTTGACGACATAGTCGCCGTTCCTGAAATGATGGTGGAAGGAGATCGTCATGCCGTCCTTTAGGCCGACGCGCCTTATCGCCTCTTCGAGGCTCGGGAGCACCTTCTTCGAGTGCTGCTGACGCTCGTCGAAGCTGATGGGATCCTTCTGCCAGAGGTTCTTTTCGTCATATACGCCGTGACAGGCGGAGACCTCGTTTATATGGGGAATGGAATTATAGTCGAACTCGCTCATCTTAAATATCCTCCACGGTCATCGTCTTTGCGCGCTCAGCCATCTCAAGCAGGTACTGAGCCCTCGCAACGACGGGCTTGTCGATCATCTTGCCCTTGAGGGAAGCTACGCCGGAACCCCTCGCGTTCGCCTCGGCGATGGCGTCCATGATGGCGTGCGCCTTGGCGAGATCCTTTTCGGACGGGGTGAAAACGGCGTGCAGAGGCGCGATCTGGCGGGGATTGATGACGGATTTGCCGTCAAAGCCCATTTTCCGGATCATGGTCGCCTCGGCGATGAAGCCTTCCTCGTTGTTGACGTCGGAATAGACCGTGTCGAGGGCCATTATGCCCGCCGCCTTGGCGGCGTTCACGATCATGCCGCGGGCGAACATGAGCTCGATGCCCTCGGGGCTCCTCGTGGTCTTAAGGTCGGTGACGTAGTCCTCAGCGCCGAGGGCGATACCGATCAGGCGCTTCGACGCAAAGGCGATCTCCCTCGCGTTCAGAACGCCGTTCGCGCTCTCGATGGCGGCCATCATGCCGGTGGAGCCGACGGGGATGCCGGCTTCGCGCTCGATCCTCTCGATCTCGCGCTCGCACTCGACGACGTCCTTCGCGCTGTCGGTCTTCGGCAGCCTTATAACGTCGGGACGGGCACGGACGATCGCCTCGAGGTCGGCTACGCCGAGACCGGAGGAGAGATCGTTTATTCGGACGACGAGCTCCTTGGAGCCGTAATGAAGCTTCGTAAGAGCCTTATAGACCAGGAACCTCGCCGCGTCCTTTTCGGTTATCGCGACGGAGTCCTCAAGGTCGAACATGATCGAGTCGGAGCCGTAAATGTGGGCGTCCCTGATCATACCGGGGTTATTGCCCGGCACAAAAAGCATACTTCTTCTTAATCTGCTCATTTTACCTTGACCTCGCTCCAGACGTATTCCGTGCTCTCGGCGGAACGGTATGCCGCGGCGAGCGTCCTTGCCGCGACGGTGCAGTCCAAAGCGCCCTTGTCGACGGCGTTGACGTAAGCCTTCGTAACGCCGAGCTCCTCAAGGGTCTCGCGGATGACCTTTTCGATCTGTTTTCCGTACTGCTGCATGACGGCGCTCTCAAGCGTAAGCTCGATGCCTTCCGTCTCCTTCGGCTCGATCCTGACGATAATATCGCTGGATTCCATCGTTCCGGCTACGCCGGGTCTCTTGATTTCCATTACGAAATTGACCTCCCGTTAAGTATGCTTTATTCTGCGCTTACGGGCGCATTGTCCCGTACGCACGATCCACTCTATATGATACCGATTTTTTAACTGTTTTTCAAGACCATTCTGTATCTTTTTTTGCGTTTTGCCGCCGAAAACAAAAAGAACGTCATTTTTGTTTCACGACACATAATCCGATTGACAAGATACGAAAGAAGCGTATAATATAATTTTAGTAAAACCGCGTCTTTCCTTGAGGTGGGCGGGACGCGGTCAGCGCCGGGCCCTTACAAAACGGGTGACGAGGACGGCAGTCATCGAAAGATTCGGCGGATGCTGCCGCGGCGACCGTTCGGCGTGCCGTGAGCGGAAGAGCAAAAAGCGTAATGAAAAGCGTAACAGAGGCTTCCGCACAGCCGGACATTTTCGTATAAGGAGAGATAAAAATGCGCGTTATTATTCAGGACAATTACGATAAGATGAGCCTTTGGGCGGCGCACTATATCGCCGCGAAGATCAACGCTCACAAGGAAAACCGCCCCTTCGTCCTCGGGCTCCCGACGGGCTCCAGCCCCATCGGCGTCTACCGCGAGCTCGCCCGCATGAACAAGGCCGGCGAGGTATCGTTCAAAAACGTCGTCACATTCAATATGGACGAATATCTCGGTCTTCCTCACGAGCACGATCAGAGCTATTGGTACTTCATGCACGATAACTTCTTCGACCATCTTGTCGATATGAAGCCCGAAAATATCAATATTCTCAACGGCATGACCGACGATCCCGAGGGCGAATGCGCCCGCTATGAGGAAAAGATCGCCTCTTACGGCGGTATCGACCTCTTTATGGGCGGCATCGGCGTCGACGGGCATCTTGCGTTCAACGAGCCGTACACCTCCCTTTCTTCGAGGACGGGCGTACGCGATCTCACCACCGATACCCGCATAGTCAATTCCCGCTTCTTCGGCAACGATCCCGAGAAGGTGCCCTCGAAGGCGCTCTCCGTCGGTATCGGCACGGTCACCGACTCGAAGGAAGTCCTCGTTCTCATCAGCGGTCACAACAAGGCGCGCGCGCTTGCCGCGACCGTAGAAGGCGGCGTCAGCCAGAAATGGACCTGCTCCGCGCTCCAGATGCACAACGCGGCGATAATCGCCTGCGACGAGGCCGCCTGCGGCGAGCTTACCGTCGATACGTACAAGTACTTCCTCGACATCGAAAGGAACGAGAGGCTGTAATATGTATAAGATAACTGACCTTTTCGACCTTGACCACACCCTGGCCAAGGACTACCTTTCGCAGTTCACATATCCATGGGAGGCGCTGAAGGGCATAAAGGAGTTCATACTCGCTCTCGGCCCCGCTCTCGGCGATGATTACGAAGAGATATCGGAGCACGTCTGGGTGCACAAGACCGCCAAGGTCTTTCCCTCGGCGTATCTCGGCGCGCCCTGCATAATCGGCCCGGAGACCGAGGTCAGACACTGCGCGTTCATAAGGGGCTCCGCGCTCGTCGGCGCGAACTGCGTCGTCGGCAACTCCGTCGAGCTCAAGAATGCCATACTCTTCGATCACGTGCAGACCCCGCATTACAATTACGTGGGCGACTCGATACTCGGCTATTACAGCCACATGGGCGCTGGCTCCATCACGTCGAACGTCAAGTCCGACAAGAAGCTCGTCGTCGTGCATAACGGCACCGAGGAGATCGAGACCGGCATCAAAAAGTTCGGCGCGATGCTCGGCGATCACGTCGAGGTCGGCTGCAACGCCGTCTGCAATCCAGGCACGGTCATCGGCAGAAACTCCAGCGTATATCCCACCTCCTGCGTCCGCGGCGTCGTTCCCGAAAACAGCATCTGGCGCGACAACGGGGAGATCAGGCATAAGAATCAGTAACTCTCGAAAGGCACAAAATCTATGGGCAAATATTTCGGTACAGACGGCTTCCGCGGCGAAGCCAACAAGGGCCTTGACTACGAGCACGCGGTCAAGATTGGCCGCTATCTCGGCTGGTACTACGGCGCGAGGCTCGGCAAAAAGGCAAAGGTCGTCATCGGCAAGGACACGAGGCGTTCCAGCTATATGTTCGAGTACGCTCTCTGCGCGGGCCTCATGGCCTCCGGCGCGGACGCGTACATAATGCACGTCACCACCACTCCGTCGGTCAGCTATATCGCCCGCACGGACGATTTCGACTGCGGGATAATGATCTCCGCCTCCCACAACCCGTTTTATGACAACGGCATAAAGCTTCTCAACTCCCACGGCGAGAAGATGGACGAGGAGACCATACTCAAGGTCGAGGACTACATCGACGGCATAGGCGAGATACCCCTTGCCGAGCGTGAGAACATAGGCCGCACGGTCGACTACGTGGCGGGCAGGAACCGCTATATAGGCTATCTCATATCCATGTCGAAGTACAGCTTCAAGGGCATCAAGGTCGGTCTCGACTGCGCGAACGGCGCATCGTGGATGATCGCGAAGGGCGTATTCGACGCTCTCGGCGCGAAGACCTACGTCATCAACGACGAGCCCGACGGCACCAACATCAACACGAACTGCGGCTCCACCCATATCGAGGGCTTAAGGAAGTTCGTCGTGGAGAAGGGTCTCGACGTCGGCTTTGCGTATGACGGCGACGCCGACCGCTGCCTCTGCGTGGACGAGAACGGCAACGTCGTCACCGGCGACCACATACTCTACATCTACGGCCTTTACATGAAGGAGCGCGGCAAGCTCCTCAACAACAAGGTCGTCACGACCGTGATGAGCAACTTCGGGCTCTACAAGGCGCTCGACGCCGTCGGCATCGAATACGAAAAGACCAAGGTCGGCGACAAGTACGTTTATGAGAACATGGTCAAAAACGGCCACCGCATCGGCGGCGAGCAGTCCGGCCATATCATATTCACCAAGTACGCCACCACCGGCGACGGCATACTCACGAGCATCAAGATGATGGAAGTCATGATCGCGAAGGAGAAACCCATGAGCGAGCTCGCAAAGCCCGTCGTGTTTTATCCGCAGGTGCTCAAGAACGTCAGGGTAAAGTCCAAGCCCGACGCGCAGAACGATCCCGACGTGCAGGCGGCGGTAAAGAAGGTCGCGGACGAGCTGGGCGACGCCGGCCGCATACTCGTCAGGGAATCCGGCACCGAACCCGTGATCCGCGTCATGGTCGAGGCCGACTCGAAGGAGATCTGCGAAAAATACGTCGATTCCGTCATCGACGTGATCCGCGCAAAGGGACATATCGAATAAGAAACCGTATCAAAAAAAGGAGGGGCTTGCCCCTCCTTTTTAACTATGCACATTATTCTTCCGGCTCTTCCCGATTCTGCTTCGCAAGCTCCGAAATGCGGGGGAAGTTCTGAATGACGTAATCGTATCCGCCGCGGCCGTGGGTCTTAAGGCAGTTCGAGCAGTCCTTTATGCCGCTTTCGAGATAACGGAATTTGCCGCCGCACTTGTCGCCGAGGGCGTAGAGCGGGCAGTAGCAGAACAGACAGTTGAAGAAATCGGGATCCGCCCCCTTGTGGCAGGGGAAGTATTCGCAGTCCGTGTTCTGATAATAGCGGCAGGAGTTTTTCTCCTTGGTGTCGAGCATTTTTTTCGCTTCCTTAAGATCCATGATATCACCCCTTCATAAGTTGTCGATGTACTTGGCCGCGGCCAGCCCCGCGCCCGCGCCGTCCGACGCGGCGGTCGTGAGCTGACGCACGGTCTTTTTGCGGCAGTCGCCCGCGACGAAAACGCCGGGAGTTTTCACGGTTAAGCTTTCGTCCGCGTTCACGAAGCCGTATTCGTCAAGGTCGAGGACGTCTTTGAACGCGTCGTTCTGCGGTATGTGCCCGAGCGCCACGAAGAGCCCCGCGACGGCGGCGTCCATGCCCTCGCCGCCCTGCGTGTCCTTAAGGTGCAAAAGCTTTCCGCCTTCAATGTTCTCCATCGAATCGACGATCTTGTTCTCGAGCCTTTCGATCTTCTCGTTCGCAAGGAGCC
Source organism: Clostridia bacterium (assembly GCA_017614315.1). GTDB lineage: Bacteria > Bacillota > Clostridia > Christensenellales > CAG-138 > UBA3857. The sequence continues at coordinate 53,393 of JAGACA010000020.1, forward strand.
TGTCCATGACCGCCTTCTCCGCGCGGTAGCCCGTGCGGCGGTGGATGAGATACACCTTTTCGCAGATATCCGCGAGGTAGAGTGCGTCCGAAACGGCGGTGTTGCCCCCGCCCACGACGGCGACGGTCTTTCCCTTATAGAACATTCCGTCGCAGACCGCGCAGTAGGAAACGCCCTCGCCCTCGAACGCGGCCGCGGCCTCGAGCCTCCTGTGCTTCAAGCCCGTCGCGATCACGACCGCCTTCGCGGTGTGCTCTGAATAATTCCCGGTCAGCCTGAAGCCTTCGGCCGTTTTTTCGATCTTCACGATCTCGTCGACCTCAAGGTTCACGCCGAGATCGAGCGCCTGGCTGAAGATATTGTCCGCAAGGTCGAGACCGGATATCTCCTTGAAGCCCGGATAGTTCTCGACGCGCGGCGAAAGCGTGATCTGCCCGCCGACGGATTCCTTCTCTATCATGACGACGCTCTTTCCGGCTCTTAATGCGTAGATCGCCGCGGTCATGCCCGCGATCCCCGCGCCGACTATCGCAATATCACAGTTCATATCGTTTTCCTTTCGGGTTTTATTATCTCTATTATATCATGTTTTGCCCGCTCCGCAAGGACTAAAACGGATCCGGCATACCGCCGGATCCGTTCGCTGCATTCAGCTTGTCATGAGCCGGAGCTGCAAACTTCTAACTCCTAACTGACTTTCAGTCCCGTTTCGTCGGCGTCGACGGTGAGCGTCGAGTACGGCGCGGGATCGTCTGCGAGGATCTTCCTCGCGAGCAGCGTCTCGACATTCTGGCCGATGAAGCGCTTTAATGGTCTCGCGCCGAACTGCGCGTCGGAGCCGTTCCTCACGATGTACCCGAGCGCCGCCTCGGTGATGTCGAGGTTCAGCGTGCGCTCGCGCATACGGTCGGCGAGGCGCCTTATCATTATGCGGACGATGTTTGCCATATCCTCGGCGGAAAGCGGCTTGAACATGACGATCTCGTCAAGACGGTTGATGAACTCGGGACGGAAATGCGAGCGGAGGAGCCTCGTGACGTTTGCCTTCGTCTCCTCGGAGATCCTGCCGTCGTCGCCCATGTCCTCGAGCAGGAGCTCGCTTCCCAAGTTGCTCGTCATGATAATTATCGTGTTCTTGAAGTCGACCGTGCGTCCCTGACCGTCGGTCGCCCGGCCGTCGTCCAGCACCTGCAGGAGCACGTTCAGAACGTCGGGGTGCGCCTTTTCGATCTCGTCGAAGAGCACGACGGCATAGGGCTTTCTCCTGACTGCCTCGGTCAGCTGACCGCCCTCGTCGTAGCCGACGTAGCCCGGAGGCGCGCCTAAAAGACGGGACACCGAGTACTTCTCCATGTACTCCGACATATCGATCCTGACGATGCTCTTCTCGTCGTCGAAAAGCGCCTCGGCGAGAGCCTTGGCAAGCTCCGTCTTGCCCACGCCGGTGGGGCCCAGGAACAGGAACGAGCCGACCGGCCTGTTCGGATCCTGTATGCCCGCGCGCGAGCGCAGTATCGCGTCGGCGACTGCCTCGACCGCCTCGTTCTGCCCGACCACGCGCTCGTGGAGCTTGTCGTCGAGCTTCAACAGCTTCTCACGCTCCGATTCCATCAGCTTACTTACGGGTATTCCCGTCCACCTTGCGACGATCCTTGCGATCTCGTCCTCGGTGACGCGGTCGCGGAGGAGCGTATTATCGCGGCCGGAGAGCTCCTTTTCCTTCTCCTCAAGCTCTTTCTTGAGCTTCGGGAGCTCGCCGTAGCGGATCTCCGCCACGCGGTTCAGGTCGTAATCGTTCTCGGCCTTCTGCATCCTCGCGTTTGCCGCCTCGATATCGCCGCGAAGCTTCTGCACGGCTTCGATGGACTTTTTCTCGTCGTCGAACTTCGCCTTCATCTCGTTGAAACGGTCGCGCTCTTCGGCAAGCTCCTTCCGGAGCGTCTCGAGCCTCTCCTCCGATATGCGGTCGGTCTCCTTTTTGAGGGCTGTCTCCTCGATCTCGAGCTGCATTATCTTCCTGCGGCAGTCGTCGAGCTCCGACGGCATGGAGTTGATCTCGGTCTTAATAAGAGCGCAGGCCTCGTCCACAAGGTCTATCGCCTTGTCGGGGAGGAAACGGTCGGATATGTAACGGTTCGACAGCTCCGCCGCGGCGATCAAGGCGTTATCGTTTATCTTGACGCCGTGGAACACCTCGTAGCGTTCCTTCAATCCGCGGAGGATCGATACGGTGTCCGCGACGCTCGGCTCGTCGACCATGACCGGCTGAAAACGCCTCTCCAAAGCCGCGTCCTTCTCGATGTACTTTCTGTATTCGTCAAGCGTCGTGGCGCCTATGCAGTGCAGCTCGCCCCTTGCCAGCATCGGCTTCAGGAGGTTGCCTGCGTCCATCGCGCCGTCCGTCTTGCCCGCGCCGACAATGGTGTGCAGCTCGTCGATAAAGAGGATTATACGCCCGTCCGAGTTCTTGATCTCGGAGAGCACGGCCTTGAGCCTCTCCTCGAATTCGCCGCGGTATTTGGCGCCCGCGACGAGAGCGCCCATGTCGAGCGAGAACACGCTCCTGTCCTTAAGGTTCTCGGGTACGTCGCCGCGGACTATTCGGAGCGCGAGCCCCTCGGCGATCGCCGTCTTGCCGACGCCCGGTTCGCCGATAAGGCAGGGATTGTTCTTGGTCTTTCGGGATAGGATCCTTATCACGTTTCGTATCTCGTCGTCGCGCCCGATGACGGGATCGAGCTTCTGCTCCCTCGCGAGAGCTACGAGATCCTGCCCGTATTTTTTCAGCACGTCGTAAGTCCCCTCGGGATCGTCGGTCGTGATCGGACGGTCGCCGCGGATCTCCTTGAGCACCGCCTTGAAGCCCGCCTCGGTTATGCCGAACTTTTTGAGTATCGGCTTCATCGTCTGGTCGGCCTTATCGATGACGCCGAGGAACAGATGCTCGACGCTGGTGTATTCGTCCTTCATCCTGCCGGCGATCGCCTCCGCCGCTTCGAGCGCCGCGGAGAGCTGCGGCGACGCGTAACCCTCGTTCGAGCCGCCCTGCATCCTCGCAAGGCCGTCCATGGCGAAGCCGAGATCGGCCGCAAGGGAAGCGGGATCCGCGCCGAGCTTTTTCAAAAGCGCGGGGATCAGCCCGTCCTCCTGCGTGACGAGCGCGGACGCAAGATGCGCCTGCTCTACGGTAGTATTGTTCCTCGAAGCGGCAAGGCTCTGCGCCTTCTGTAAAGCTTCGATGCTCTTCTGCGTAAGTTTGTTCATGTTCATAATATCACCTCTGTTTCGGACGTCAAATCAGGACGTCGTTGTTCCCGACGTACGCCGCCATATGCGCTTCGGCGGCGGCGGCCGCGTCCGCGGGATCGTTCACCCGGTCGAAGAACGCCTTCATCGCGCCGTCAAGCGCGTTTATATACGCTGCGATGGCCGAACCGTCGACCGAATCGAGTATGCGCCCGTCTTTCTTCATGTGCGGGACGAGCTTTCTCGTCAGCCTGTTCGGCTCGAAAGTGAGATCCGTCCTGCCTATGTATGCCTCCTCGAGCTTATCCCAAAGGCGGAAGAACTGCAGCATCAGAAGTGTCAGTCCGTCCGAACGGCTCCTCACCTGGGCGCGGAGCTCGCCGATCGACGCGCCGTCCCGCCCGAGCGCGACCGTGTACTTCACGGTGGGATTGTACTTGTAAGAAAGCGCGGAGCGCAGACGGTAGGTCGAATCGTTCGATTCGGAAAGCATGGGGAGAAGGGTGTCGCGCAGATCCTCCTCCATGCGGCGGAATATGTCGCGCATTTTAAGCTCGTCCGTGGAGTACCCGACCTCGCGCGCCAGCAGGCGGTTTATAAGCGCGCTGCGGCTCTGCCCCTCGGCGTACGCCATTCGGTCTATAAGTCTTATCACCTCGTCGTCAAGCACGAGGGAGTATATGCTTTTTCCCATATAAACAACTCCTTTCGCGGACTCTTTTCTCGATAATATTATACCACCTCCAAAATAATTTGCAATACCAATTAATAATATATTATGCACAAATTATTGAAAAAGGAGAACCGTGCGGTCCTCCCTTTATATTACTCCGCGAGCTCGCGGTCGATACCCTCGAATACCACGCGCAGTATCCCGTTGTCGGCGGAGGATTCGCGTTCGGCGGCCTTCGAAATGAGATCGAACGTCAGCTTCACGGCGGACAGGCGGTCGGCGGGCTTGACGCTTCCGTCCGAGAGTATCTCTTCAAGCGCGTCGAGCGCCGCCTTCGACAGCCTGTTTACCCGCGCCTTTTTAATGGTCGTTCCCGCGTGTTTAGCTTGAACGCGGGGTATATTGCGATCGTTGTACGCACCGATCATCTCCTTTCTTTTGCGGGGTCTCGCCCCTATTAATATTATAGCACATTAGTTCGATAAAATCAACGGAAGAGCCGCCGCTTACTACATAATGACGTAGGCGATCCCCACATAAGGCACGTTTTCGGTACCGAAAACCGACTTTTATCACAAAAAACCTTAAGCAGAAAAAGTACAAATGTTCTAAAAACTATTGAACGGGAGACCTATATCCGATACAATGGAATTGCGGGATAAAAACCTGCCCACAAAAAATCATATAAGTCAACGCTTATCAAACGGAGGTAAAGATGGAAAACAAAGATCTTGACCTCACCGAGACGGTCCTGGCGGGTTCGCCCGCCGACCGCCCCTGGGAGGGCTGCCTTAACTCGGTGACGTACCGCGTGCCGAGGGGCGTAAAGGTTATGCTTCCCGCGTTTCTTTCGGAATACATCAAAAGGACGGAAGAGGAACGGGCAAGCGCCGAGGAGACGGCGAGACGGCTGTCGGGATCGGCATTTAAGCTGTAAAACATTATTATGTAGGAGGAACATCCAAATGACACTCAACGACATTCTGGTTTCCGCGCTTGCTCAGCTCGACCGCGGGAACGATCCCATGACCATGGACGCGTTCCGAAAGAGGCTCACGGACTATGCCAACGACGCGCAGTCGGATCTCGCGAGGGCGCTTTGCCTCACGAAGACCGAGACCGCGCACCCGTCGGGCGGCATTGTCGACCTTGCAGACCTCACCCGCGACTGCTTAAAGATAGTCCGCGTGGAGCAGCTCGGCCATCCCGTAAAGTTCAAGTCCGCCGACACCGGCACAATCGCCCTGCCGTACAACGAAACCGCGACGGTCACATACCGCTGCGAGCCGAAAAGGCTCGAACAGCCCTCGGACGTGAGTGAGCTCCCGGAGCACGCGCACGGGCTCATCGTCACGTACGTCGTCGGGCGCGAGCGCATGGCGGGCGACGTCGGCACACAGAGGGGCGCGAACATTTATCTTTCCATGTACGAGGCGGCGAAGTCGAAGCTTCGCCCGCACGTGGGCGAGCCCGCCGCGTACGAGATCGTGAACCGCTGGTGACGGAGGGAGATATGGCAGGCTTCACTTACAGGATCGACCGCTTCATTGGGCTCGATCAGTCGAGGGACGAGAGCCTCGTTTCGCCGTCTTACTCGCCCGACGCGATGAACATGGATACGTCGGATGGAGGGCTCATGGTCACGAAGGGGTTTTCGAAATACCTTCCGAAGGCGATCCCGTCTGCGGGTGCCGGCGAGGTCAACAGGATACTGTTTTATAAAAACGCGTCGGGAAGCATCCCCGTCGCGGTGACGGACGGAGGGATATTTACTTATAACGGTGCGAACGAGACCTGGAACCTCGCATACGAATACGAGGAGGCGCGCGTTTCGGCATGCGTGACGGCGATAATGACGCGCATCGGCATGACCGATACGCTCCTCATCGCGGACGGGCGCGGGCGGATACTCAAATTCGACGGCTCGTCCTTCACGGCATTCGGCTCGGCTGAGGGCTGTTCGGATATCGCCGTCAATTTCCTCGCCATGTTCCGCAGCCGTCTGTTTTCGGCGGGGGACGCGGAGCATCCCGACAGGCTTTATTACTCGAAGCTGCCGGGAGGGGACAGGAGCATAGAGGACTGGGGGCCGGACGCGGATTCGACCGCGGTCGAGGGCGGACACATCGAGATCGGCGCGGCGGGCGGCGACCCGATAACGGCGCTCGCGGCGATGAGCAATCAGCTCCTCATATTCAAAAAGAACTCGATCTGGCGTCTCATCGGCGACCGCCCGGGGAATTACACCGTCGAGCTCATAAGCCGCGACTCATATCCCGTTTACGGGCTCGCGGCGGCGGTATACCGCGACGTCATCTATTACGTGACCAAGGAGGGGCTTTGCTCCTTCAACGGCGCAGACGCTTCGCCCCTTCCCGACGCGAGGATGATTAAGGGCGTTATGGCGTCGGCAGACACGTCGGGAACGCGCCTCGCGGTCGTCGGAGACAGGCTCTATTTCACTGTAAAGGTCGGCCTTTTCACACGGCTCATCGAGTACGACACAGCGCTCCGCAGGTACATGCAGTACAGCGGCTTTTTCGCCCGCGACATAGTGAACGACGACGGCGCGCTGATCATCGCGGATTCGACCCGATACCTCGAAAAATGGGGCGTCGGCGACGACTTCGACGGCCGTGCGATCACCGCGTACTGGACAACGCCCTACACCGACCTCGGAGACAAGGCGGCGATAAAGACGCTCCGCGCGCTGTACCTTCGCGGAAAGTCGTACGCCAACGGCAGGGTGGTAGTCGAAACGGATGTGGGCTTCACGAACGAGTCGACGAGCATACTGCTTCCCGAAAGCGTATCCGAGGTCGCCGAGGTGAAGCTCAAAAACGAGGGCCGCGTGTTCAGACTGAAGCTCGCGAACGACCTCGGCGGACGCTTCGCGCTCACCGGCGGCGCCGAGCTCGAGATGAGCGTAAGGAAAAGAGCGGAATGACGGGGAAGGAGGATAAAGCATGGACATGCGCGCGCTGTACCCCATAAGCCTCCCGACGGAGAGGCTCGAGGGCGAGGACAAAAGGACGCATTACGACGTGATAAAGAAGAACGAAAGCTGCCTGAACATGAACTTTTCGCTCCTTGCCGAAAAGATCTATGAGCTCGAGATAAGGCTCAAGCTGCTCGAATCCGCCGACGACGAATAACGCGGCTCCTTCCTTTACTTATCCCGCGAACCGCGGTATAATGTATAATGTAAAAAAGGAGGGGAGCAGGATGCCATTTATAATCGAACGCAACGACATAACCCGCATGAGGGTCGACGCTGTTGTCAACGCGGCGAACAATACGCTTTTGGGAGGAGGCGGCGTCGACGGCGCCATCCACCGCGCGGCGGGACGGGGGCTCCTTGAGGAATGCAGGAAGCTCAACGGCTGCAGGACCGGCGAGGCGAAGGCCACCGGCGGATACATGCTCCCGGCGAAATATGTGATCCACACCGTCGGTCCCATCTGGCGCGGCGGCGGGCACGGCGAGGAGGCGCTCCTTCGCTCGTGCTATATGAACTCGCTCGCCGTCGCCGACGGGCTCGGGTGCGAAAGCGTCGCCTTCCCGCTCATTTCGGCGGGCGTCTACGGCTATCCCAAGCGCGAGGCCGTCCGCGTGGCGTCGGAGTGCATAGAGGCATTTCTCGCATCGCACGAAATGACAGTCTATCTCGTCATTTTCGACAGAACTTCCTTCGAGATTTCCTCTGAACTCAGGGGCGAGATAGAGGAATACATCGACGAGGCTTACGTTTCCGAGCACGAGGACTCCGAAAGAACGTATCGGAACCGTATGGCGGCGGCGAAGCTCACTCTCAAAAAGGCCGATTCTGCGTCAAAGAAAGAAAAACGTGAAGGCGCGGGAGCTTTTGCCGCGGAATGCGTTTTATACGACGCGTGCGAGGCGCCTGCCGTCGGGCCGTTCGACCTCGACGAGAGCTTTTCCGAGACCCTTTTTAGGCGCATAGACGAAAGCGGTATGACCGACGTCGAATGCTATAAGAGGGCGAACGTCGACCGCAAGCTGTTTTCGAAGATAAAAAGCGATAAAAACTACCGCCCGTCCAAGCCCACCGCGATCGCTTTCGCGATAGCCCTGCGCCTCGACATGGACGGCGCGAGCGATCTAATAAAACGGGCGGGGTACGCCTTCTCGCGCTCGATCAAGTTCGACGTCATAATCGAGTACTTCATCACGCACGGCATTTACGATATTTATAAGATCAACGAAGCGCTCTTCGCGTTCGATCAAACGCTGCTCGGGCAGTGAATAAACCATACCGTTCGGGGACGGCACACATGCTGCCGCCCCGTTTTCATATAATGCATGAAAACTTTTCGGATAAGCGATACATTTTTCTCCTCTGCGCACTCTATATAAGTGAACGGCCGTTCAAAAGGAGCAGCAATGAAGGAAATAACCGATTATTTCAATACCGTGTACGATGCGACTTTCCGCGAGCTCACCCGCCTTTCGCTTCTTAAGGCGCCCGAGGATGACGCGCGCGATCTTTTGCAGAACGCCTACGCGAAGTTTTTCGATCTTATCCGCCGCCGCGGAAAGGACGCGGTGCGTGATCCGAAGGCGTATCTTACGACGGTTTTGAAACACGAGATCGCGCATTTCCACCGCTCGCGGGCAAGGATCAGCCTTATCCCGCTCGAAGCGGCGGAAAACGAGCCGGCGGACGAGAACGTCGAGGAGCTCGGCGTTTCCGACGCCGCGTCGGAGGAGATCATTTCCCTTCTCAAGACGGAGCCGGAGCTAACGAGGCGGATATTCATACTGTGCTACGGATACGGCATGAAGCTCGGCGAGATCGCAGAGGAAATGGGCGTTACCGAAGCCGCGGTAAGATCGAGACTCGCCCGCGCCAGAAAACGGATCAGAGAGCAGATCAAAGAGGAGAATGAAAAATGAACGAAAAAAACGAGCAGCTCATGGAATATGCCGAAAATGAGCTTATGAACAAGGAAGGCATAAGGAAAAAGGTGCTTACGGGGCTCCCGCGCCGCTCCGCCTTCAAATGGCAGAAGGCGCTCCTGCCGATCGCCGCGTGCTTCGCGGCGGCCGTGATAACGGTATTCGCTATCCCCAAGGCGAGGGCGGAGGTGCTCTCGTGGTTTAAGACGAACTCGCTCGATGAATACCTGAGACGGGGCGAAGGCAGACGTACGCCGATAGAGTCGCTCGACGAGATGATCGTCAAGCCGGGAGATAAGGACGCGTGGGGTAACGAGATAGGCTCGGTGACGGATAACCGCGTGACCTTCGCCGCGGATGAGCCCGTTTGGCAGGAGATAAAGGACGATTTTTCCATAGAGCTCGGCGAAACGCTCGTCGACGGCGAAAAGATGTACCTTGCGTTAAGGCTCGGAGGGCTTGCCGCGCTGCCGGAGCTCGACGCGGCGACCGGCGGGAACGCGACGCGCATACCGGTCCCGCAGGATCAGGTCGCGAAGCTCTTTGAGGACGGCAAAACGCCCGAGATATTCTTAAACGGGAGCGCAAGGCTCTGGGAGCCCGCCAAAAGCGGAGTCTGGCTCGTCCTCGACGACGGGACGGAGCTCGAATTTTACGACCTCGGCTCGATCATGTACGATCCGGCGATCGAAGAGCATTTAAGGCTCATCGCTTCCGAGTTCAGACATGACGATTGGATGATCGACGAGGAAGAGTGCGCCGAGATCAGCAGGCGGAACAAAGCCGCTCTCAAGGGTTGCGCTCTTGTCGGCACGGTCAAATTCGACCTTGCTTCCCTGCGCCTGGTCGACTACGGGTTTGCGGATCCAATGGAATTCCTTTCGCGCTATGCCGATGAAAACGGTATCCTCAGGGCAAAAGCGGTCTATCGCTCAAGGAGCTTGGCTGCGAACGGATATATAACGAAGCTCGAGGCCGAGCTCGGCACGGCGTGCTTCGACGTCGCCGCTTTCCAAAGGATCGAAAAGCTCGGCGTCAAGGCGGAGCCCGCGGAGCTTTCCTCCGGGACGGCGATACTGTCCTATGCCGAATGGGTCGAGGCGAACGGCAGGCGCAATTACAACGTGACGAATCTCGAGGCGGAGCTTTCCGGCGTAAGGTTCGAAGCACTCGACGGAGCGTACATGAACGGTATAGGACTTATGAACGTCCGCGTCAGGGTAACCTTCCCCGACGCGTGGTCGCCCGAACAGTGCGCGGCTTTCTCACAGTGCGTGGGATTCTATGCGGAGGCCGACGGCCCCCGGTTCGAACCCTCGTATTTCGAAAGGGAGAAGATCGGCGAGAGAGAGTATTTATTCACCTTCGCATGCATCAATTTCCCCTATTCCATGTATGACAGAGCCGAAGGGATAGACAAGGTCAGGATCGTTCCGGTTCTCCGGCACGTTGAAACGATGTGCTTGTCAAACGGCGAAAAACGCGCCGTGCCGCTGAACAAGACCGTCGCAAAGCCCGACGGGGGCTGGTTCGAGGACGGCGAAAAGACGGAACTCACGGACGGCGCCCTCACGTTCGTTAAGAAATGATACCCGATATCCCTTGAATACAGCGCCGCAGCAAGTCTGCGGCGTCTCTTTTTCACATTCCGAAATATACAATAAAATGTATCATTTGCTTATAGAATAATTTATTAACTTATGTTATACTATACTTTGGCTGATGATAGCCTAACATATCCATATTGCACCGTTCAGGAGGCCCCCACCGGGGAAAATACGGCGCGGCGGGGTATTTAGGCCGTCGGAAGGCCGTATGCACACATAATAATTCCGCTGATATGCGGTATAAGGAGGACTGTCATGGCAAAACAAATCACGGCAATTCCCTTTAAGGGCACTCCTGAGCAGGAAAAGCAGCTCAAGGAATTCATCGCCACTTGGAAGGGTAAGGACGGCGCGACTATGCCCGTTCTTCAAAAGGCTCAGGAGATCTACGGGTATCTGCCCATAGAGGTCCAGAAGATGGTCGCCGACGGACTCGGACGTTCCCTCGAGGAAGTCTACGGCGTTTCCACCTTCTACTCCATGTTCAACCTCGAGCCCAGAGGCGAACATCTCATCAGGGTATGTCTCGGCACCGCCTGCTACGTCAAGGGTTCCCAGAACATTCTGGATGAGCTCTCCCGCGTGCTCAACGTCGAGCCCGGCCACACCACCTCGGACGGCAAGTTCACCCTCGAGGCGACCCGCTGTCTCGGCTGCTGCGGCTTAGCTCCCGTTATGACCGTTGACGGCGAGGTTTTCGGGCGTCTCGTTCCCGCCGACGTTCGCGACATCGTTGCGAAGTACATGTAATAAGGAACGAAACCGTTTTTCGAAGGAGGATCGACCCAAATGAAGATCAGCCGCGTGGCCGAGATACTTGAGGCCAAGGTGCTTACAGGCGGGGATTTGCTCGACTGCGAGGTCAATTCCGCCTGCGGGAGCGACATGATGAGCGACGTGCTTGCCTACGTCAAGGATCAGGGCATATTGCTTACGGGGCTCATGAATGTCCAGGTTATAAGGACGCTGCTCATGATGGACATGAACTGCGTTGTTTTCGTGCGAGGCAAGGTGCCGGCAGCCGGCATTGTCGATTTTGCCGAGGAAAACGGAGTTGCTGTGCTTCAGACTGACCTTCCCATGTTCGAGTCCTGCGGAAGGCTTTACGCCGCGGGGCTGGGACGCGCGGATCTTGAGAGCGGTCCCGAAAGAGAAGAGGTGTAGCGCATGAGCGATACTCTGCACTACCATTTCGACGTCGACGGCGCGAGCTTCGCGAACGCCGGACGAGCCTCCGTCGAGACGAAAAAGCTGCTCCGTCAGCTCGGCGTCGCGCCGAACGTGATAAGGAGCATCTCCGTCGCGATGTACGAGGGTGAGATCAACATGGTCATCCACGCTCACGGGGGCGACGCCGACGTCTACATCACCGAGGATACGATAATAATCATTCTCAAGGACGAGGGACCGGGTATCCGCAACGTTGAGGAAGCCATGAAGGAGGGGTTCTCGACCGCTCCCGAAAACATACGCGCGCTGGGTTTCGGCGCCGGCATGGGGCTCCCGAACATGAAAAGGTATTCGGACGAAATGCACATCGATACCAAGGTCGGCGTCGGTACGACCATCGAGCTTTGGTATCACCTTAACAAACAGCAGTAATCGGTAAGACCGGAGGGATCAAATGGCTAAGTATACGCACTCTGTTTCGATCGATCCAGAGAAATGCACGGGCTGTACCACCTGCCTGAGGAGATGCCCCGTTGAGGCTATCCGCATCAGGGACAACAAGGCGGTCATCAACCCCAACTCCTGCATCGACTGCGGCGAGTGCATCAGGGTGTGCAAGCATTCCGCGAAGCACGCTTCGTACGATCAGCTTTCCGATCTCGATTTTACCAAGTATCTGATCGCGCTGCCCGCGCCGAGCCTGTTCGGGCAGTTCAACCACATGAACGAAGCGGATCACGTCATCCAGGGGCTCCTCGACATGGGCTTCAAGGACGTCTATGAGGTCGCAAAGGCGGCGGAATACGTCACCGATCTCACGAGGCTCTACATGAACCGACCCGACGTAGTGCTCCCTGCGATAAGCTCCGCATGTCCCGCAGTCGTAAGGCTTATAAAGCTCCGCTATCCCACGCTCTGCGATCAGCTCGTGCCCGTTTTGACGCCCTATGAGCTTGCCGGCAAGCTGGCAAAGGAAAGGGCCGCGAAGGAGCATCCCGAGCTCGATCCCGACGACATCAAGACGGTCTTCATATCCCCCTGTCCCGCAAAGGTCAGCTGGGCGAAGAGCGTCATGGAGGGACAGAAGGTCTACGTCGATCTCGTCACCAGCATGAACGACGTATACATGGAGCTGCTCTCGAAGATGAAGCCTGAAGCCGAACCCTCTCCCGAGGCCGCGTCCGAAGCCGGCGTCGTCGGAATCGGATGGGCAATGACGAGCGGCGAGGCGGCCAGCCTCATGAACGACGAGTATCTTTCGGCGGACGGGATAGACAACGTTATCAAGGTCCTCGACGACCTTGAGAGCGGCATAGTGGGACAGATCAAATTCGTCGAGCTCAACGCCTGCAGCCCCGGCTGCGTCGGCGGCGTGCTCGCGCCCACGAACGGTTATGTGGCAAGGGTCAGACTGCACAATCTGCGCAAGACCGGCGGCATGGTCGTGAAGCCCAACGACGTCTCGGACATCGGCGATTTCTCCTCCGGAGATATCCCCGACGAGTACACCGAGGCAGAGGCCTTCACCTATATGCCCGACGGATCGCCCAATATGCTGTCCATGATGCTCGCTATGAAAAAGGCCGAAGCGCTTGCCGAAAAGCTCCCCAAAAAGGACTGCGGCGCCTGCGGCTCGCCCACATGCAGGGCATTCGCTCTGGACGTCGTCCACGGCGAAGCGAAGCTCGAGGACTGCAAGATCAGGACGGAAATGGAATAAGAAGGACGTTTTTCCCTTTATCCGACCGCTCCTCAAAAGGAGCAAAAAGGAAGGAACAGCATGCTTACGGTAGAAATGCTCGCAAAGGAGCTTGACCTCGAAACGATAGAGCTTCCCGACGGCAGCCGCGAGATCGAAGGCGGCTACGCGGGCGACCTGTTGAGTTGGGTCATGGGCAGGGCGCAGCCCGGGGATGCATGGGTGACCATCATGTCTAACATGAATGTTTCCGCGGTGGCGCAGCTCACCGACGTTGCCTGCGTGATATTCGCAGAAGGCGTCGTGCCCGACAAAGAGGCCGTTCAGAAGGCCGAGCTTCACGGCATCAATCTGCTCGGGAGCCGCAAGGGAATGTTCGAGCTGAGCCACGAGATAAGCTTAAAGCTCGAAGAACACCGGGACGCGAACTGACGGGAGGCAAATCGATGGCGCTGTTCACCTACGATCTGCACGTCCACTCGTGCCTGTCGCCCTGCGGCGACGACGAGATGACTCCGTGCAATATTGCGGGTATGGCGCTCATCGCCGGCGTAAAGATCGTCGCCCTCACCGATCACAACTCCTGCAAAAACTGCGTCGATTTCTTTCATGCCTGCGAGGAATACGGGGTAACGCCCGTCGCGGGATGCGAGCTGACGACGTCGGAAGAGATCCACATGGTATGCCTGTTTGAAGGCCTGAAACAGGCATTGGAATTCGACGAGGCTCTGCAGCCTTATAGGATGCAGATCCCGAACCGCGTGGAGATATTCGGCAATCAGTTCATCATGAAAGAGGACGACGAGATAATCGGGCAGGATCCGTGGTTCCTTCCCGCCGCGACGAGCCTCTCCTTACAGGAGGCCGCCGGGATGGTAAGGAGCATGGGCGGGATAGCGTATCCCGCGCATATCGACAGGGAGTCGAACGGCATGCTGGCGATACTCGGCATGTTCCCTGACGAGCCCGTATTCGACCTCTGCGAGGTCAGGGACAAGGAGAACGCCGAGAAGCTCGCGGGCGGAAGGAAGGTAGTCGTATCTTCCGACGCTCACAGGCTTGAGGACTTCGGCGAGAAGCTCAATCATATCGAGCTTCCCTGCTCGGAGGACGACGGTCCGGAGGTCATCCGCCGCGAACTGTTCAGAAAGCTTTCCGGCAAGTAACGGGAAAGGGCGCAAAATGAAGGAACTCTCGCTCAACATACTCGACATCGCACAGAACTCGATCCACGCCGACGCGAGCCTCGTCCGGATACTTCTCGACGAGACCGACGAGAGCCTCGAGCTTTCGATAATCGACGACGGCAAGGGCATGAGCGAGGAGTTCGTTTCGCGCGTGACCGATCCGTTCTCCACCACCCGCACGACCCGCAAGGTCGGCATGGGGCTGCCGCTTCTTAAACTGGCGGCGGAGCAGACGGGCGGACACATGACGATCTCTTCCCGCGAAAGGGCGGTATATCCCGACGATCACGGGACCGTCGTTACGGCCTTCTTCTACAAGAACCATCTTGATTTTACCCCGCTGGGGGACGTCGTCTCCACGGTGGTGTCGCTCGTTCAGGGAAGCCCCGACGTGGATTTCCTGTTCAGACACACCTTCCCCAATCATACGGTCGAGCTCGACACCCGCGAGATACGCGAGGTGCTGGGGGAGGAGGTACCTCTTTCAAGCCCGGACGTGCTCGTGTGGATCCGCGAAACGCTGACCGAGCAGTACGAGGGAACGGCCGGAGAGGACGAATGACTTTCGCTGAACCGCTTAAGCGGTATAATTAAAAATGATAACCGAAAGGAAATATGTTGTATGAAATCTTTGGAAGAACTCAAACAGATTCGTGAAAAGATGCAGAACAAGGTCATCCTTCGCGAAGGCAGCGCCGAGAAGCGCATCGTAGTCGGCATGGCGACCTGCGGTATCGCCGCCGGCGCCCGTCCCGTTCTCAACACCTTCGTTGAGGAGATCGCCAAGCGCAATCTCACCGGCACCGTCGAGGTCGGCCAGACCGGCTGCATCGGCATGTGCCGTTTCGAGCCGATCGTCGAGGTCTTCGAGGGCGACAAGCGCGTGACCTACATCTACGTCAACCCCGACAAGGCGAGGGAGATCGTCGAGAAGCACATCGTCGGCGGCGAGCCCATCGTCGAATACACCATCGGCGCTGCAGAAAAATAATCGGAGGGTTATATAAATGATTCGTTCACATGTTTTGATTTGCGGCGGTACCGGCTGCACCAGCGGCGGTTCCCAGGCGATTGCCGACAACCTTAAGGTCGAGCTCGAGAGGCTTGGTCTTCAGGACGAGATCCAGGTCATCCGCACCGGCTGCTTCGGCCTCTGCGCGATGGGTCCCATCATGATCGTCTATCCCGAAGGCACCTATTACAGCCGTGTCAAGCCCGAGGACGTCAAGGAGATCGCCGAGGAGCATTTCCTCAAGGGTCGTATCGTAGAGCGTCTCGTCCATAAGGAAGAGGCCGGTCAGAAGCTCGAGGACGTTCCCGCTCTCGGCGAGACCAACTTCTACAAGACCCAGATGCGCGTCGCGCTCAGGAACTGCGGCGTCATCAATCCCGAGAACATCGAAGAGTACATCGCCATGGACGGCTATGCCGCTCTCGGCAAGGTGCTCACCGAGATGACCCCCGCCGAGGTCATCGACGTAATGAAGAAGTCCGGCCTCCGCGGCCGCGGCGGCGCAGGCTTCCCCACCGGCATGAAGTGGCAGTTCGCTGCCGCCAACCAGGCCGATCAGAAGTACGTCGTCTGCAACGCGGACGAGGGCGACCCCGGCGCATTCATGGACCGTTCCGTCCTTGAGGGCGACCCGCACGCCGTTCTCGAGGCCATGGCCATAGCCGGCTATGCCATCGGCGCTTCCAAGGGCTTCATCTACGTCCGCGCCGAGTACCCCATCGCGGTCGAACGTCTCCAGATCGCCATCAACCAGGCTCGTGAATACGGCCTCCTGGGCGAGGACATCTTCGGCACCGGCTTCAACTTCGACATCGAGATCCGTCTCGGCGCAGGCGCCTTCGTCTGCGGCGAAGAGACCGCGCTTCTGACCTCTATCGAGGGCAACCGCGGCGAGCCGCGCAACAAGCCCCCGTTCCCCGCTAACAAGGGTCTGTTCGGCAAGCCCACCATCATCAACAACGTTGAGACGCTGGCCAATATCCCCCAGATCATCATCAAGGGCGCCGACTGGTTCGCTTCCATGGGCACCGAGGATTCCAAGGGCACCAAGGTCTTCGCTCTCGGCGGAGCCATCAACAACACCGGCCTCGTTGAGATCCCCCTCGGCACGACCCTCCGCCACATCATCTATGATATCGGCGGCGGCATCCCCAAGGGCAGGAAGTTCAAGGCCGTCCAGACCGGCGGTCCTTCCGGCGGCTGTATCCCCGCTCAGTTCCTTGACACCCCGATCGATTACGCCAACCTTACCCGCATCGGCGCTATGATGGGTTCCGGCGGTATGATCGTCACCGACGATTCCACCTGCATGGTCGATTTCGCAAGGTTCTTCCTCGACTTCACCGTTGACGAGTCCTGCGGTAAGTGCACCCCCTGCCGTATCGGCACCAGGCGCCTTCTCGAGCTCCTCAACAAGATCACCGACGGCCGCGGCGAACCCGAAGACCTCGACAAGCTCGAAGAGCTCTGCTACTACATCAAGGCGAACGCGCTGTGCGCTCTCGGTCAGACCGCTCCCAACCCCGTACTCTCCACGCTGAAGTATTTCCGCGACGAGTATGAGGCTCACGTTTATGAGAAGCGCTGCCCGGCCGGCGTCTGCAAGAACCTCATGCATTATGAGATCCAGCCCGATGTCTGCCGCGGCTGTACCGCCTGCGCACGCAAGTGCCCGGTCGGCGCTATCAGCGGCACGGTCAAGCAGCCCCATCACATCGATGTCAATAAGTGCATCAAGTGCGGCGCCTGCATCGAGACCTGTAAGTTCAACGCCATCGTCAAGAAATAAGGAGACAGCACTATGGAAATGATCAACATGACAATCAACGGTCAGGCCGTCCAGGTTCCTGCCAACTATACCATCCTGCAGGCTGCCGAATCCGTCGGCATCCGCATCCCCACCCTTTGCTACCTTAAGGACGTCAACGCCATCGGCGCCTGCCGCATGTGCGTGGTCGAGGTCGAAAAGGCAAGGTCCAACCCGGTCGCATGTCTCCAGCAGGTCGCCGAGGGCATGGTCGTAAGGACCAACACCCCGGCTCTCCGCAAGGCCCGCAAGACCACCCTCGAGCTCATGCTCTCCAACCACCGCATGGACTGCCTCGGCTGCTCCAGGAGCACCAACTGCGAACTGCAGACCCTCGCTCAGGAATACGGCTGCGACAACCACAGGTTCGAGTTCGGCGAGCCCATGAAGCCAGACATCGACGATTCCGCCATCCACCTCGTGCGCGATAACTCCAAGTGCATACTCTGCCGCCGCTGCGTCGCAGTCTGCAAGCACAACCAGCACTGCTCCGTTATCGGCCCGAACCAGCGCGGCTTTAAGACCCACATCGCTTCCGCGTTTGAGATGGATCTCGACGAGACCGCGTGCGTCAACTGCGGTCAGTGTATCGCGGTCTGCCCGACCGGCGCTCTCACCGAAAGGGACGATACCAAGAAGGTCTGGGAAGCTCTCGCCGATCCGACCAAGCACGTCGTCGTCGGCCCCGCTCCCTCCGTCCGCGTACAGCTGGGCGAGGAGTTCGGCATGCCCATCGGCTCCAACGTCGAGGGCAAGATGATTGCGGCTCTCCGCCGTCTCGGCTTTGACCGCGTATTCGACGTCGACAACGCCGCCGACGTCACCATCATGGAGGAAGGCACCGAGTTCATCCACCGCGTAAAGAACGGCGGCAAGCTCCCGCTCATCACCTCCTGCTCCCCCGGCTGGATCAAGTTCTGCGAGACCTATTATCCCGATTTCCTCGAGAACCTGTCCTCCTGCCGCAGCCCCCAGGGCATGTTCGGCGCTCTCGTAAAGACCTATTACGCCGAGAAGGCCGGCATCGACCCGAAGGACATCGTGGTGGTATCCATCATGCCCTGCACCGCGAAGAAGTTCGAAGCTTCCCGCGACGAGCTGCAGACCAACGGCTTAAGGACCATCGACGTATCCCTCACCACCCGTGAGCTCGCGAAGATGATCCGCGAAGCCGGTCTCAAGTTCACCGAGCTTCCCGACGAGATCTGCGATCCGTTCCTCGGCATGGCTTCCGGCGCGGCGCACATCTTCGGCGCGACCGGCGGCGTTATGGAGGCCGCTCTCCGTACCGTCTACGAAGTACTCGAAGGCAAGCCGCTTGAGAACCTCGACATCCACTCCGTCCGCGGCACCGAGGCCATCAAGGAGGCCACCGTTCACGTTGCGGGCATGGACGTCAACGTTGCCGTCACCAGCGGCCTCGAGAACGCGTCCAAGCTCCTCGACATGGTCCGTTCCGGCGAGAAGAATTATCACTTCATCGAGGTAATGGCCTGCCCCGGCGGATGTGTCAACGGCGGCGGTCAGCCCCACCAGCCCGGCTACGTCAGGAACTTCACCGATCTGCGCGCCGACCGCGCCGCGGGTCTGTACGGCGAGGACGCCGCTATGAGCCTGAGGAAGTCCCACGAGAATCCCGAGGTCAAGCAGCTCTACGCCGAGTATCTTGAGGCTCCCGGTTCCCACAAGGCTCACGAACTGCTCCACACCCACTATATCGCTCGCCCCATGTACCGCGACTGATATGACCGAAAAAAGGGTACGGCTCCATAAGGGCCGTACCCTTGTTTTTGGCGGATCCAAATATATTATCGCATTTCAAAAAAACCCTTGCAATCGGCAGACCTTTAATGTATAATAGCTTTCGCTGTTGAAGCGAAAAACCGAATACTTTCACGGAGGAGTCGCCTAGTTTGGTCGAGGGCGCACGATTGGAAATCGTGTAACGGTCATAAGCCGTTCGAGAGTTCGAATCTCTCCTCCTCCGCCAAACTCAAATACCGCCCATACGGGCGGTATTTGAGTTTGGCAGTATGTATCGAAGAGATTCGAAGGGCGGAACAGCGAAGCATCCTGTGGATGGTTCGCCCGCCCCGTGTTTTGGTCCCTGCACTTTTTGCGCAGTTCGGAGAACAAGCAAAAATGTGCGATAGGGTCAAAACCGAATCTCTCCTCCTCCGCCATGCAAAAGACCTCTTTTGTCTACCAAAAGAGGTCTTTTGCAACTAAGTGTTCTGGCAAGCCGGAACGTGAAGCAAGGCTCCGCCTTGTGAAGCGCGCTTCACGCGTGAAGTGTGCCTTCGGCACGATTGCGGAACACTTAACTTCACTTGCCGCGAAGCGGCAAACTTCACTACGCCGAAAGGCGTAACTTCACTTGCCCTCAAGGGCAAACTTCACTCTTGAATCATTCGCACTTTTCGAGTAAAATGAAAAAAGAAAAGAGATTGACAAATCGGGATTTGGCGGCGAAAAATGGATAAAGCAGTTACAAGGATGATAAAAGAAATAGCTTCAATACTGGAGGGACAAATATACGGCACATGGCTGTACGGAAGCGCGGTATTTGATGATTTCCGACCGGGATGGAGCGATATTGATTTCGTTGTGCTGGTCAATGAACCTATCTCTGAGAAACAGGCAGAAAGACTGCTCATGTTGCGGCAGAATATGCTCAAAAAAGAGCCCGACAACATGTATTACCGCTCTTTTGAGGGTGTTATTGCCAACGTAAATGAGTACCGCAGCCAAGCGTTTCAAAGGCTGGTCTATTGGGGAACAAGCGGTCAACGTATAACTGACCGTTATACACCCGACCCGTTTTCTTTGTTTGAACTGGCAAAGTATGGGAAACGGGTATACGGCGACAAAGAGTGGATCCTTTCCGCTCCGGACAACGAAGAACTGGTAGCAGCTGTGCGCGAGCATTATGATTGTATTCGTAAATATGCCGTAGAGACAGATGAAAGCATTTATTCGTGCGGATGGCTACTGGATATTGCAAGGTGTATTTACACCTTGAGAAATGGCGATGTCATTTCCAAAACACAGGCAGGTCTTTGGGCTATTGGGGAGCATCTTTTTTCAGATGAAGCTCCGCTGCGGAAAACGATCGAAATCCGGAAAAGCCCTCTTCTATACAAAAACAGGGAAGAAATCCGGCAGTGGCTGAAAGGATTGGGGCCGGTCGTACAGAGTTACGCGGATGTGTTGGAGCAGGAACTGATAAATGTATAAATTCCGGTTTGGCGAGGCGGCAAGAGGCGTTACGTTTGTACCTTCTTACCTTGATTTCGGTACTTTTATACGCTTTTATACAAAAAAGAACAGGCAGGTGCTTGCACCCGCCTGTTCTTTTTTGGCGCGCCCTCTTAGTCTGTATTCGAACCTTTGAGTTTCCGCGCCGGAGGCGTGGAAACTCGAGTTTCACGCAATCCTATAAAGTCCCCGCTTTCTCATAGTCGGGCGTGAAACAATGTTAGCGCGCATCGCGCGCGTCGAATCCACTTGCCTTTGGTATCTATTTTCACATTGACAATCAAACAAAACAATGCTATGATTTATTTATCATTCTTTATCTAATACGGAGGTCCCCTATGTCCCCCGTCTTCACATCTCCCCGCATCTCCTTCGTACCTGTTTCCCTATCCCTTATCCCCGATTATCTGATTATGGTAAACGACGTCGAGAACGTTCAGCGCTTTATCGGCGGGATCCACGA
>JAGACA010000021.1 GCA_017614315.1 Clostridia bacterium
ATGCCCAACCCCAAGAGCGGCACCGTTACCATGGACGTGGCGAAGGCCATCGCCGATATCAAAGCCGGTAAGGTCGAGTATCGTGTCGATAAGACCAACATCTGCCACTGCCCCATCGGCAAGGCCAGCTTCGGCAAGGATAAGCTCGTTGAGAACCTCAACACCCTTATGGACGCCATCATCAAGGCGAAGCCCGCTGCGGCGAAGGGCACCTACATCAAGTCCCTCGTCCTCTCCAGCACCATGGGCCCGGGCGTTAAGTTCAACAGCGCCCGCTTCGGCAACTGATCTTAACGAAGAGGCGGCATGCTTTTTTCACGGCATGCCGCTTTTTAATTCTTTGACCAACGGGTTAATCAAAATATGAAACAGTTTTTTATCGATCTTTTTTCGTCGATAGCGTTCAAATTTTCGGAGGCGCCCAAGGCGTGGGGCGCGGCGCATATAATCTATATCGCGGTCGGGCTCACGTCGGCGGTGTTCTTCGCGTTCCTCTTGAGGAAGTCGGATGAGCGCAGGTTCAACACGGTGCTCCGCACGGTCGGCTTCGTGCTCGCGGGGATGGAGATATTCAAGATCTCGTTTTTCCATTTCGGGCTCCACGGGGGCGATATCGTCACGACGGCATATCTTTTCCCGTTCCAGCTGTGCAGTCTGCCGATCTATATGGCGCCGCTCGCGTCTTTCCTCAAAAAGGAGGATCCCGTAAGGAAGGCGCTCCTCACCTTCATGATGACCTATACGCTCATGAGCGGCTTCTCGACCTTCATCGAGACCTCGGGCATACTGCAGGAGCACGTTATCCCGACGCTGCATTCGTGCATATGGCACGCGATCCTGGTGTTCATCGGCCTCCTCATCGCGTTCTCCGGCAGGGGCGGATATAAGTTCCGCGATTTCTTCCGCGGATTCGTCTGCTTCATAGTGTGCTGCAACACAGCGATATTCCTGAACGTGCTGATCGAAACGCTCATACCCGGCGCGGAGGTCAATATGTTCTACATCGGGCCGCGCCGCTCGTCGCTCGTCGTGTTCAACACGATATTCGACAAATACGGCTGGGTGGTACAGATGAGGATCTATGAGATCGCGCTGTCGATCGGCGCGTACCTGGTGTTCCTGCTCGCAAGGCTCGGCGCAAGGCCGAAAAAAGCGGAAAAATAAGTAAAACGCAGGCGTTAACGCCTGCTTATTTTGAGCCCGCGGCTCTTCCATTCGGGCGGCAGATGGGGTATAATGTAAAGGATATAAGGAAAGGAACCTCTTTTTATGAACGAAAACATGCTTTGGCAGTACGCGCGCCTCGTCGTGGGTGTCGGCATAAACGTTAAGAAGGGACAGCCCGTGACGGTCAACTGCCCTGTCGAGTGCGCCGCTTTCGGCAGGCTCCTTACGAAGGCCGCCTTCGGGGCGGGCGCGAAGGACGTTTTCATGGTCTGGCGCGACGATTTCGTTTCCCGCGAGCGCTGGCTTCACGCGGACGATACCATGTTCGACGCGGTGCCCGCGTGGGACGTTCTGATGAGCAAAGAGCTTATCAAGCAGGGCGCGGGCAGGATATCGATAGCCGCGTCCGATCCCGAGAACTTAAAGGGCGTCGATCCCGAGAGGCTTCGCCGCTGGAGCGCGGCAGCCGGGCGCGACCTCAAGGAGGTCTCCCGCGACGTGATGGCGAACGTCGTTCCGTGGTGTGTGGTCTCCGTGCCCATACCGAGCTGGGCTAAAAAGGTGTTCCCGGGGATCCCCGAGGACGAAGCCATGGAAAAGCTGTGGCGGGCGATTTTCAAGGCCGTGCGCATCACCGAGGACGGCGATGCGGTCGAAAACTGGAGAGAGCATTGCGCCGATCTTGAGGGCAAGGCGCGCGCGATGACGGAGTTCGATTTCGAGGAGTTGCATTACGTCAATTCCTCGGGCACCGATCTTTACGTCAAAATGCCCGAGAACAACGTCTGGATGGCGGGCGGCGAGCTGACGAAGGGCGGCGTCAAATTCGTAGCCAACATGCCGACCGAGGAGGTCTTCTCCGCGCCGCTGCGCACGGGCGTGAACGGCGTCCTCGCGGCGTCGAAGCCCCTCGTGCTCCACGGGAACGTGGTCGAGGGCATACGCTTCACATTCAGGGACGGCCGCATAACCGGGATACACGCGGACAGGAACGAGGAGACGCTCCGCGCTGAGGTCGAACTCGACGAGGGCAGCCATTACCTCGGCGAGATTGCGCTCGTGCCCTACGATTCGCCCATTTCGAACAGCGGGATACTCTTTTACAACACCCTCTTCGACGAGAACGCGTCCTGCCATTTCGCCTTCGGCCAGGCTTACCCCTCCTGCGTGAAGGACGGCGAGGAGCTTTCGACCGAGGAGCTTGCCGAAAAAGGCCTCAACGCCGACAGCAGCACGCACGTCGATTTCATGGTCGGCACGCGCGATCTTTCCATAATCGGCAAGACCCGGGACGGAAAGACGGTCAAGGTTTTCGAAAACGGCAATTTCGCGATATAACGGGAACCGCGGCGAACGGATGATCCGCATCTTTGATCCCGCGTACGCCGAGGACGGCCTCAACAGGTAAATTTTTCACGAAATGTGGAAAACTCCGCCGTTTCAGGCGGGGTTTTACGAGTTTTCCACAGAAAACTCGCCGGTTTTTCCACATTTGCCCTGATAAAGGCAGGATAGTATAATCACAGGCGCCGCATGGGTTTTTGGACGGGATACGCTCAAACGGCGATCTCCGACCGCTTTTTCCATGTGGAAAGGATGACGATATATGAACAAACGCTTTCGGTCCCTCGCGATAATCGTTTACATTCTGGTATGTACGCTCGTGTCGTCCGCGTCCGTTATCGCCGTGCTTCTCGAGCTCCGCGCACCGTGGCTTTACATAGCCGTCGGCGCATCCGTATGTCTCGGGGCTGCGGCGCTTTACGTGTTCACGGCGACGCTCATGCGCGAGGACAGGAGCTATCACGGGGCGGATTACGCCGCCATGATCGATTCGATAACGGGCGGCGTGCTCGTGCTCGACGGCAACGAGCGCGTATATACGGTCAGCGAGGACGCGAGGCATTACCTCGACCTGCCCGAATATGCGATAGGCATGTCAAGGAACGAGGTCATCCGCGACGATGAGCTCAACAGGTGCATAGACCTTGCGAAACAGGGACAGAGCAGCCTTACCGAGTTTACGAGCCACGGGACGACGCTTCGCGTGCTGATCGACCCGGTCATATTCAGCGGGCAGATAGTCGGCACTATGATGCTGCTCCTCGACATGGGCGAGCAGCTCACGCTCGAAAAGCTGAAAAGGGAGTTCGCGGCGAACGTCAGCCACGAGCTCAAGACGCCTCTCACCAGCATACAGGGCTATGCCGAGATGATCGCGACGGGGCTCGCCTCAAAGGAGGACGTGCCGGACTTCGCGGAGAGGATACAGAAGGAATCGAAACGGCTCCTCGCCCTCATCAGCGACATAATCAGGCTTTCGAGTCTCGACGAGGGCGCGCCGGAGTCCGAACGCGAGCCGATCGATATGGCCGAGATCGCGGACGAATGCCGCGACGTGCTTTTGAAGTCTGCGGAGGATCACGGCGTTACGCTCGAGCTCGATACCGAGAGCTTCGTCATCGAGGGCTCGCGCAGCCTGCTTTCCGAGATGATCTATAATCTCGTCGATAACGCCATCCGCTATAACGTGCCGGGTGGCAGCGTGCTCGTCACCGTGAAAAACGGGCTCGTTTCCGTGCGCGACACCGGCATCGGGATCCCCGAGGAGCACCGCGAGCACGTGTTCGAGCGGTTCTACCGCGTGGACAAGTCCCGCTCAAAGAGCACCGGCGGCACGGGTCTCGGGCTTGCCATAGTGAAGCATATCGCCATGAAATACGGCGGAAGGATATCCCTCGAGAGCGAGGTCGGAAAGGGCACCGAGATCAAAATCGCGTTCTGACGGACAAAAAGCGTCTTTTCGGCCAAAATATACCGCCTTTCGGGCCCAAAAATCAAAATAAGCGCTTGACAAATCGAGTGTCAATCCGATATAATGCTTATCTGTGACAATGTGGGGTAAAGCCCTTCGGGTTCCCCCTTGAACCAATACTGTAAAAGGAAAGAGGTGTACATCCATGAAGATGACATACCAGCCCAAGGCAAGGCAGAGGAAGAAGGTCCACGGTTTCCGTCAGCGTATGTCCACCGCTAACGGCAGGAACGTTCTTGCCAGAAGGCGCGCAAAGGGCAGGAAGAAGCTTTCCGCATAACCGAATGTAATCGAACGGACCACGGCGCGTGTCACATGAGTCGTGGTTCGAATACTATTTATACATTCCGCGGGAAAAGGGGCGAGCGCCCCGAATAATACACAGGTACAATGAAGCGCTGCTATTCGTTAAAGCGGAACAAGGAATTTCACCGGGTCTTCAAGCGCGGCAAATCCGTCGGAAGCCATTTGTTGGTCCTCGTTCATATATCGTCCCGCGCGCCCGATACGAAGATAGGGTTCGCGGTGAGCAAAAAAATCGGCAGCGCGGTCGTCCGCAATCGGGTGAAACGCAGACTGAGAGAGGCTGTAACTCCTCTCTTGCCGGAGATGCTTCCCGGCTGCCGCCTCATTTTTATCGCGCGTACACCGATAAAGGACGCAAGCTTCAAGGAGATCGAATCCACCGTGCGCCGCCTCATGGCGAAGGCGGGCTTGCTTGGCTGAAAGAGCCCGATTTGACTTTGATCGGAAACGCTATAAAACGCTTTCTCATATATCTCATCCGCTGCTACCGCGGCTTAAGACCGGACAGGGCTCCCTGCTGCCGGTACACGCCGTCGTGCTCGGAATATGCCATACAAGCCATACAGGTCCACGGTGCTGCCAAGGGGTCGATACTTGCCCTTTGGCGGCTTTTGCGCTGTAATCCGTTCTCAAAAGGCGGATACGATCCCGTCCCTCTTAAGGGAAGGTGGAGATCTCCCGCTCTCGGGACCTACGAAAGGAAAGCAAGATGACTTTTTTTCTCACACGCTGGTTTTACTGGCTGATGCAGTTCCTTTACGGACTGTTCAACAACAGCTATCTTCTGACGATACTCGTCGTCACAATATTGCTGCGTCTTGTCCAGATATTCCCCGATATCTCCAACCGTAAGACGCAGATAAAAATGGCGGTCGTTCAGCCCAAGCTCAACGCGCTTCAGAAGCGCTACGAAAACGATCCTCAGAAGCTCCGCGTGGAGCAGCAGAAGCTCATGAAGGAGCACGGCGTTTCCACGCTCTCGAGCTGCCTGCCCATGCTGATCACCCTTCCCCTCTTCTTCTGCTTCCTCGCCGCTTTCCGCTGCTGGGGCAATGAAGAGACGGTCAAGCTCATGTACGAGACCGCCGTCGCCGAGACCTGCACGGTCGAACAGCGCGCGGAGGCCGACGAGACCGCGATGGACACCTTCAAGAGCTATAAGTTCCTGTGGGTAAACAACGTCTGGCAGCCCGACAGCTTCCTCGATGCAAACGTGCTGATCTTCCGTCTTGACGGCGAGGTCATCACGAAGCCGAGGAACCTTACGGCGATAAGCTCCGTAACTCTCGCCAACATGCCGATGCTGCAGAACGGCTATACCGACTCGAACGGCAATCATATTTCGGGCGAGACGATCTGGGCGAAGCTCAAGGAGACCGGCCTTGCCGCCGGCGAATACGGCGACGCGGGCGCAAAGACCGGATGCAGCAACTGCTCCTCCTGCTCGACTGACAGATCGGGCATGAGCCTGCTCCCCGAAAGCGTCGATACCGCCACCGCGGCAAAGATGCTGGGCGAGAACGCCGAGGGCACCGGCACGGACAACGCCGTGACCGGCTCGGATATCTATTCCAAGATAATGCAGCGCTATCCCGACGCGCTTTCGAAGAACGGCAGCACCCCTGCCAACGGACTTATGATACTCCCGTTCCTGGCGGCCGGCATGCAGCTTCTGTCCTCCATAATACTGATGAGGCGCCAGAAGAAGGACGGCAGCAGCCAGAACCAGAGCAACAAGTCCATGAACTACATGATGTACCTCATGCCGATCATGAGTATCATGATCTGTATGAGCTCCACCGCCGCGTTCGCGTTCTACTGGACGGTATCCGGCGCGGTGCAGATCGTATCCTCGTTGATTATCAACGCGGTGTTTGACAGAAAGGCAAAGAAGGACGCGGAGGTCAAAGCGGCATAATGGAAGATAACGAGATCATGTGCATCGAATCGACGGGCAAATCCGTCGACGAGGCGATATTCAAAGGATTGCAGCAGATGGGCATCTCCATCGACGAGGTATCGATAGAGATACTCCGCACGGAGACCAAGGGCATACTCGGCATAGGCGCGAAGCCCGCCGTGGTAAAGCTCACGAAGAAGCCCGACGACGAGCTCTTAGACGTATTCGGCAGGGACGAAAAGCCCGCGAGGAACGAGGATCGTCCGAGAAACGAGCGCCGCGAGGATAACGACAGGCGCGACAGGAAGAACCGTCACGACCGCAGGGACAATGCGGAGCAGGAAAGGGCGAAAAAGCCCGAGCAGGCAAAGAAAAACGCCGAGGAGAGGAAGCCCCGTCCCGAAAAGAAGGAAGAGGCGAACGCGAATATTTCCCGGGAAAATATGACCGAGAAAAAGCCCGAACCCTCCGTTAAGGAAGCCGCGGATAAGCCCGAGGCCGTGAAGACGCTCAACTACACCGAGGAGGCCGCCGAGGGCAATCCCGCCGCCGAATTCGTTAAGGGGCTCATAAAGCGCATGGGCGCGGAGGGCCGGGTTCTCGCCGCCATGGACGAGGACTGCCTGAGGCTCCGCATCGATTCCGAGAAGATGGGCATGCTGATCGGACACAGGGGCGAGACGCTCGACGCAATGCAGTATCTTACCGGCCTTGTCGTCAACAAGAACCGCAAGACCGACGGCTACACCCGCGTCACGCTGAACACCGAGGAATACCGCGAGAAGCGCGAGGAGACCCTCCGCAGACTCGCGAAGAAGGTCGCCGCGCAGGTGCGCGCCACCGGCCGTCCCCGCGTGCTCGAGCCGATGAACCCCTACGAGAGGCGCGTGCTTCACGCCACGCTGCAGAACAACCCCGACGTTACCACTCATTCCGAGGGCGAAGAGCCCAACCGCCGCGTCGTAGTCACCCCCAAGCGCAGGGGCAGGAGCGGCTATACGAAGAACAGGAACAGCCGCAGGCCGTCGGAGAGGCGTCCCGCGCAGGTCCGCGAAGACGATTCCGACAACGGCACCATCAGCCGCGAGGAGTACGAAAGGCTCTACGCCGCCGCGAGGGCCGCGAACCCCATGTTCATGAACACCCCGAAAAAGGAAGAGGAATGACAAATAACGACACAGTTTTTGCACTGTCCACACCCGTGGGCGGTGCAATTCAAATTATGAGGATATCCGGCCCCGCCGCGCGGAAGACGCTCGAGACCGTATTCACGGGAAGGATCGAGCCGAGGCGTATTTCGTACGGCACGGTCACCGACGCAGACGGCTCCGCGATCGATTCGTGCTGCGCAGTGTTCTTCGAGGCGCCCGCGTCCTATACGGGCGAGGACATGGCGGAGATCTATTGCCACGGCTCGCGCGCAGTCGCGGCGAAGCTTTCGGAAAGGCTTGCTGCGGCGGAGTTTTTGAGACTCGCCGAAGCCGGCGAGTTCACGAAACGCGCCTATCTTAACGGCAAGATGGATCTCGCCCGCGCGGAAGCGGTGATGGATCTCGTCTCCGCCGGCGCGGAGCGGTCGAGGAAGGCTGCGCTCGATCAGCTCGAGGGCAGGCTTAGCGCCGTCATTACGGGGCTTTACTTAAGGGCGAAGAGCCTCCTCGCGGAGCTTGCGAATTACCTGGAGGACGACACGGGCGAAGCCGCGTTCGATCCCGCCGCGTCGATGACCGCCGCGGACGAACTCGCTTCCGAAACGGAAACGCTCGCCGAAAACGGCATGCGCTCGAGGATACTGCGCGAGGGCGCGCGCGTCGCGATCATAGGCAGCCCCAACGTGGGCAAGAGCTCGCTCCTCAACGCGCTGCTCCTCCGCGAGAGGGCGATAGTCACGCCGATACCCGGCACGACGCGTGACACGCTCGAGGAGAGCCTCTCGGTAGAAGGCATACCCGTCGTTCTGGTCGATACAGCCGGAATACGCGAAACGCCCGACGCCGTCGAATCGATGGGCGTGGCGCGTTCACGCCGCGAAGCGACGGAGGCCGATCTTGTCCTCTGGATAGTCGACGGCTCGCGCGGACTTGAACCCGCCGACAGGGAGATACTCTCGTCCATTTCGGGAAAGAGGACTGTCGCCGTAGTCGCCAAATCCGATCTTGAAAACGTCATTTTATTAGACGGCGACGGGACTTTTTGCTCCTTCCCCGCCGTCCGCACGAGCGCGGTCACGGGAGACGGCATAGCCGAGCTCAAGCGCCTTATCGCCGAAACGCTCCTCCCGGGCGCCGACGAGGGCGCGGAGAATCTTGTGACCAATTTGCGCCACGTCACGGCGCTCGAAAGGGCGGAGTCCGCGCTCGACGCCGCGAAGTCCGCGCTCGGCGCGCGAGACTTCGACGCCGCGTTCTTCTCGTATAAAAACGCGATGGACGCGTTCGCCTCGATACTCGGCAGGGACGATCCCGCGGAGGAGCTCGTTGAGTCGATATTCAGGGATTTCTGCATGGGAAAATAAACGATGCCCGATTATGACGAACAATTCGATATCGCGGTGATAGGCGCCGGTCACGCTGGCTGCGAGGCAGCGCTCGCCTGCGCCCGAACGGGACTTTCCACGCTTGTTCTGTGCATGGATCTCGATTCGGTCGCGCTTATGGCGTGCAATCCGTCGATAGGCGGCACGTCGAAGGGGCATCTCGTGCGGGAGGTGGACGCGCTCGGCGGCGAGATGGGTCTCGCGGCGGACGACTGCCTTATCCAGATGCGCATGCTGAACACCGGAAAGGGTCCCGCCGTGCAGTCCTTAAGGGCGCAGACGGACAAGCGCCGTTATCATGAGCGCATGAAAAAGGCTCTTGAGCTTAACGTAAACATCACTCTCCGCCAGGACGAGTGCGCGAGGATAATACTCTCCTCCGGCGCGGTTTCGGGTATCGAGACCGCTCTCGGCGCAAGGTACGCCTGCCGTGCGGTCGTGATATCGACGGGAGTTTATCTAAACGCCCGCACGCACACCGGCGAGTTCAACCGCTTCGGAGGCCCGTCGGGACTTGCGAACTCGACGAGACTTTCCGGCTCGCTCGAGGAGCTCGGCTTTACTCTCCGCAGGTTCAAGACAGGCACGCCTCCGCGCGTTCAGGGAAGGAGCCTAGATTATTCACGCATGCAGCCGCAGTTCGGCGACGAGCCGATACCGCATTTCTCGTTCATGACGGATGAGATAATCAGGGATCAGCTGCCCTGCCACCTTACCTACACCAACGAAAAAACCCATAAGATAATTAAGGAAAACATACACCGCTCGCCCATGTACGCGGGCACGATACACGCCACCGGCACGCGGTACTGCCCATCGATCGAGGACAAGATCGTCCGCTTTGAGGGACGGGACAGGCATCAGCTTTTCATCGAGCCCGAGGGGCTTTCGACGGACGAGATGTACGTGCAGGGGCTTTCGACGAGCCTTCCGCGCGACGTGCAGGACGCGATGCTCCGCACCATCGAGGGCATGGAAAACTGCCGCGTCATGCGCTACGGCTACGCGATAGAGTACGACTGCATCGATCCGACCGAGCTAAAGGGCGGACTTGCTTCGAAAAGGATACCCGGCCTGTACTTCGCGGGGCAGATAAACGGTTCCTCCGGCTATGAGGAGGCCGCCGCGCAGGGGATCTACGCCGGCATAAACGCCGCGCTGTACGTAAAGGGCGAGGAGCCCTTCCTGCTTGCGAGAAACGACGCGTACATCGGCGTGCTCTGCGACGACCTGACCGTAAAGGGCACCAACGAGCCTTACCGCATGATGACCTGCCGCGCGGAGTTCAGGATGCTCCTCCGTCAGGACAACGCCGACCTGAGGCTCACGGAAAAGGCTTACAGGACGGGGCTGATCTCGAACGAAAGATTCGACCGTCTCATGAGGAAGAAGGAGCTCATCGCCTCCGCGCACACCGCCCTCGACAGAGCCGTCCCCGCGGACGAGAGGCTCAACGCCCTGCTCGAAATGAAGGGCTCGACGCCCGTTCGCGGCAGCATCCGGCTCGACGCGCTTTTGAAGCGTCGGGGCGTCGGCTACGCCGACCTTGCGGGGCTTTTCGACCTGCCCTATATCGGCCGCGAGGCCGCGGAAGAGATCGAGGTCGACGCACTCTACGGCGGCTATATCAAACGTCAGGACGACGAGATCAGGAAGCTCAAGGCGCTTGACGGGGAAAAGATCCCCGAAAACACAGACTTTTTTGCGATCACGAACCTGCGCACCGAGGCGCGGCAGAAGCTTTCCGCGATCAGGCCGTCGAACCTCGGAGAAGCCTCGCGCATATCGGGCGTGAGCCCCGCGGACGTCGCCGTGCTGAGCGTATACCTTAAATCGAGGGAGGGCGAATGAGATGGAAGAGATGACCGCGAGCCTGCTCGCTTTCGAGATCGAAGGCTTGACCGATGAACAAATAAGGCAATTTATAAACTATTACAATATACTTATAGAATGGAACTCGCGCATGAACCTGACAAGGATCACCGATCCCGTCGAGGTTGCGAGAAAGCATTTTGCCGACAGCGTTCTGGGATCAGAGCTCCTTCCTGCGAATGCACGCGTGATCGACGTCGGCACCGGCGCGGGATTCCCGGGGATACCGCTTAAGATCGTCCGCCCGGATATAGAGCTCGTGCTCGTGGATTCGCTCGGCAAAAGGGTCAATTTCTTAAAGGAAGCCTGCGCCGCGATCGGCGTCGACGCCGAGGCGATCCACGCGAGAGCCGAGGACGCGGCGCGCGATCCCGGGCTCCGTGAGCGTTTCGACGTTGCGCTTTCCCGCGCAGTCGCGCCGATGAACATTCTGCTTGAGCTGACTGTTCCGTTCGTCAGGGTCGGCGGAAGCTCGCTCATGTATAAGGCCGCGAGCGTCGGCGAGGAGCTATCGGCGGCTGAGAGCGCGCTCGGAAAGCTCGGCTGCCGCGCCGAAGTCCATCCCTTTGACGTCGGCTGGGGCGCGAGGAGCATCGTCCGCGCCGTCAAGCTGAAAAAGACCGACGCTAAGTATCCGCGAAAGGCGGGCTCGATCGAGAAGGCTCCGTTATAAAAGCTTTGTCGCAAAACGACTTATCGCGCCGCATGGCAGGTATCCGCGCCGCTTCCGGGGAATATCACTCCAAGGAAGCTTGCGCGGAGGTTTTTTATGGCATTGTTCGGCACCAAAAGGGATGAAAGACGGGATAAGGAGCCGCGGATACTCGTGGAGGACGTTCCGACTGACAGGATACTGCCTAATCCCGATCAGCCGCGCCGATCCTTCGACGACGAGAGCATTTCGGAGCTTGCAGCCTCGATACGGCAGGTCGGGCTGATACAGCCCCTCGTCGTAAGGCGGTCGGGCGACAACTACGTGCTGATCGCGGGCGAAAGACGGCTGCGCGCGGTAAAGACGCTCGCGTGGCCGACGGTCCAATGCATAATCTCCCCGGTCTCCGGCGAAGAGGACGCCGCCGTTATGGCGATCGTAGAGAACCTTCAGCGCGAGGATCTTCATTTCTTTGAGGAGGCGGAATGCTATTCGGCGCTCCTCGACAAGCTCGGCATCACGCAGGACGAGCTTGCGGCGCGCCTGGGGAAATCCCAAAGCTTCATCGCGAACAAGCTGAGGATACTGAGACTTTCTTCGGAGCTTCGCGGCGTGATAACGGAAGCGGGACTTTCCGAACGTCACGCCCGCGCCATATTGAGGCTCGATTCCGACGCAGACCGCGAGGCGGCGGTATCGAAGATCATATCCGGCACGCTTTCCGTGAAGGAGACGGAAAAACTGGTCGACGGCATGCTCGAAGCGCCGGACAGGACGCCTGCAGGCGCAAAGCCGAGGCCGAAGATAATAAGGATATTCCGCGACTACAAGCTGTTCATTAACACCGTCAACTCCGCCTGCGATCAGCTCCGCGACAGCGGCCTCGCCGTATTCGTGGAGCAGACCGACAGGGACAACGGTGTCGACATACTGATACGCATATCGCAATAGCGCCGCGCACGTTCAACGAGGAGGACGATCGTCCTCCTCGTTTTGTTTCACGTGAAACATTGTGCGGAATTGTTTCACGTGAAACAATCAAATTGGGCGTTGCAAGAGTGACGGTTATGCATTATAATTGATACGTAAGCTGGATCAAGGAGCGTGGTGCAGAAAATGAGCAAGATAATAGCGATAGCAAACCAGAAAGGCGGTGTCGGAAAAACGACCACCGCAGTCAACATGGCGGCCTGTGTCGCGCAGAAGGGAAAGAATGTCCTGCTTGTGGACATAGATCCGCAGGGCAACGCGACGAGCGGCGTGGGCATAGACAAAAACGCCTGCGAATACAGCATATACGACGTGCTGATAAACGACGTCAAAGCGGAGGACGCGATACTCCCGACGCGGATAAAGACGCTTAAGGTCATACCGTCGAGGATAGACCTCGCCGGCGCGGAGGTCGAGCTAGTGCCCATGATGGCAAGGGAAAGAAAGCTCAAGAACGCCATAAGGCCGCTGGGCGACAGATTCGATTACATATTCATCGACTGCCCGCCGTCGTTGGGGCTACTGACGCTCAATGCGCTGACCGTCGCGAACACGCTGCTGGTACCCATCCAATGCGAGTATTACGCGCTGGAGGGACTGGCGCAGCTGATGAACACGGTAAAGCTCGTGCGTCAGCACCTGAACGAGGCGCTGGAGGTCGAGGGCGTGGTCATGACGATGTACGACGCAAGGACGAACCTCTCGCCGCTGGTCGTCAACGAGGTCAAGAAATTCTTTAAGAACAAGGTGTACGAAACGGTGATACCGCGGTCGGTAAGGCTCGGCGAGGCGCCGAGCTTCGGACTGCCGATATCGCTTTACGATCCGAAGAGCGCGGGCGCGAAGGCGTACGAAAATCTTGCAAAGGAGCTTTTGGACAGAGATGGAAACGAAGAATAAAAAAGGCCTCGGAAAGGGGTTGGAGTCCCTGTTTTCGGACTTTGAGCCGCAGGAGACCGACGCGGTAAGGATAATACCGGTCAATCAAATAGACAACAACCCCGGGCAGCCGCGCAAAAGCTTCGATGAAGAAAAGCTCAATGAGCTCGCGGAGTCTATAAAGCGCCACGGCGTCATACAGCCGCTCATACTGATGAAAAAGGGCGAGAGGTACACCATAATCGCGGGAGAAAGACGTTTCAGGGCGGCGAGGCTTGCCGGGATCGACGAGGTACCCGCGATACTCCGCGATATGGACGGCAGCGAGATCATGGAGGTCGCGCTGATCGAGAACATCCAGAGGGAGGATCTTAACCCCATCGAGGAAGCGGCGGCGATACGGTTCCTGATGACGGAGCACGACCTCACTCAGGAGGAGGTCGCGAAGAGGCTCTCGAAATCGAGACCGGCAATCGCGAACTCGGTAAGGCTCCTCCAGCTTCCGGAGAGCGTACAGACATGGCTTCGCG
This sequence comes from Clostridia bacterium, assembly GCA_017614315.1. Taxonomy (GTDB): domain Bacteria; phylum Bacillota; class Clostridia; order Christensenellales; family CAG-138; genus UBA3857. The sequence goes on from JAGACA010000021.1 coordinate 13,648, forward strand.
ACGGGAGCATACAGCCCGGCCACGCGAGGGTACTTGCGGCGATCACGGACGAGGAACTGCTTGAAAAGACGGCGGAAAAATGCGCGCAGAACGGGTGGTCCGTCCGCGAGACAGAGGAACAGGTCAAAAAGGCGATGACGCTCGCGGAGCTCCATAAGCGTCCGAGGAAGCGCCGCACACTGACCAACGACCTCGCCGAGGCGAGAGCGAGGCTCCGCGAGAGGCTCGGAACGAGGGTCGAGATACAGGGCGACGAGAAAAAAGGCAAGATAATCATTGAATACTATACCGACGAAGGCCTCCAGTCCATCTACGAGACCATAATGGGCGAAGAGGAATGACCGATCTCAAGGAAGGCGAAAAGCTCGAGGATCTTCAGTATAAGGGACTGAAGATCATTCAGAACGCTTCGGGCTTCCGTTTCGGCACGGATTCGGTGCTGCTCGCGGGGTTCGCAAAAGCGAACCGCCGTGAAAAAGTGCTGGATATGGGCGCGGGCACGGGCGTAATCGCGATACTGCTCGCGGGAAGGACGGGTGCCGCGCTTACTGCGCTCGAGATACAGAAGGAGCAATGCGCCATGGCGCGCCGCTCTGTCGAGCTGAACGGTCAGGATATCGAGGTCGTCGAGGCGGATATGCGCACGGCGCACGGCGTGCTCGGCCTCGGAACTTTCGACGCGGCGGTATGCAACCCGCCCTACTACCCCGCTTCGGGCGGAGCTGTCTCGAGCAAGGGCGAGGAAGGCTTCCGCGGGGCGGCTACACACGACGTTTACTGCACCCTGCGCGAGGTCGCGGAAAGCGCGGCGAGGCTAATAAAATTCGGCGGCAGGTTTTACACCTGCTGTCCCGCCGCGAGGCTCGCGGAGGCGTTTTTCGAGCTTAAGACCGCGGGGCTCGAGCCCAAGAGACTGCGCCTCGTCGCCTCGAACGCGGAAAAAGCGCCGTATCTTGCCCTCATAGAGGCAAAAAAAGGCGCCGCGCCGGGGCTTAAAATGGAAAAACAGCTGAACGTCACCGATCCGGACGGCAGCTATACCGAGGAAACGAACAGGATATATCACAGGGAAAATGACCGATAACGCCGTAAAAACCGATGGAAAGCTCCTGCTTTGCGCGACGCCGATAGGAAATCTCGGCGACGTGACGGAGAGGGTCGCCGCAGCGCTCAAGGATGCGGACGCCGTTTTCTGCGAGGATACGCGGAACAGCGGCGTTTTGCTGAACAAGCTCGGTGTCAGGAACAGGCTTTTCAGCATGCACGAGCATAACGAGGAGCGCGAGGCGGAGCATATCGCATCGCTCGTCGCGGAGGGCAAGACCGTCGCGTACGTCTCCGATGCGGGAATGCCCTGTATATCCGATCCCGGCGCGAGGCTCGTCCGCGTGTTCATCGAAAAAGGCCTCCCCTTTACCGTGCTGCCCGGCGCGAGCGCGAGCCTGACCGCCGCGATACTGAGCGGGCTCGGCACGGACAGGATCTATTTCGCGGGCTTTCTGCCGCGGGAAAACCGCGAGCGTACGGAGCTTTTGTCGGAGATCAGGCGCGTAAGGGCGACTGTCGTTATCTACGAAAGCCCCTATCGCGCCGCGGAGACGCTGCGCGAGCTCAAAGAGATAATGGGCGACAGGGACGCGGCGCTCGTGCGCGAAATAACGAAGCTTTTCGAGGAGACGAAGCGCGGGAAGCTGTCGGAGCTTTACGAGATCTACCGCGAGAACGCGCCGAAGGGCGAATGCGTTATAGTCGTATCCGGCGCGCAGGGAAATGAAAAGCCCGAGGAGAGCCTCGACGAAATGCTCTTGAGGCTTATGCGCGGCGGGATGAGCGCGAAGGACGCCTCAAAGCAGGCGGCGCTCGTGCTGGACATCCCCAAAGCGGATGCGTATTCCCGCGCGAACGAGCTGAAAAACGAGCTATGAGCTGTATTCGAGCCGGGAAATGTCCGTTCCCGTATAGAAATGGGCGAGGATCGTCCTGTAATCCGCGCCGTTCTTCGCCATCTCGTTGGCGCCGACCTGGCTCATGCCTACTCCGTGACCGTACCCCAAGCAGGTAAAGGTCACTTTGTTTTCGTCGAAAGTGACAGTGAAGGACGCGCTCCTCAAGCCGAGCGTCATTCGAAGGTCGCTTCCCGATATGACCGAGTCGCCTATCCTCACGAGCTGCACCCTGCCGGAATCGGACCGTCCCCAGATGTCGAAGTCGGTCGGGCTGAGCGGCGCTTTCATATTGGCCTCGGGATAGCGTGCATTTATCTTTTTTACTACCTCCTCGACCGAGAATTCCTGCACGGAGACAATCTCGGCGTCGCCCTCGAAGCTTTCCACGGAGACAAGATACGGCAGAGCGACCGCAAAGACCTCCTCGCTGTTCTCCGTCGCGGGGCCGCTCGAGGCGTGATAGAGCGCGGAGATCAGCTGTCCGTCGAAAGTGACGACGAGACCTTCGGTGGAGCTGACCGCGTCGCGGATCTTCGAAATGTATTCGTCATAACGGCTTCCCCATGCGGATTTTAGAACATCTGTTCCCTTATATGCCTGACAGCAGCGGTAGTCGCTGCATACCGTACAGCCGGAGGGGCATTTCGCGCTCCCGTTCATGTGCAGAGCGGTGAACGTGCGCGCGGCGATCGCCTGGGCGCGGAGCGCGTCGGGCTCGCTCTTGACGCTCATCTCGGCCGCGACGACGCCGACGAGGTATTCCTCAAGCTCCATTGTTTGGGGAACGCCGTCGACGGAAACCGTTATGACGGATGAATCGAGCCGTATCACCCCGCCCTTATGCGGGATCGAGGTCGGCGACGGCGTATCCGACGCCGCCGGCACGAAAAGATCCTTTAAGGCGGAGCCGATCTGAGCTTCTTTGGGCGTCGCGGCGGTCGGAGAAGCGGCCTCATGCTCCGAGTCTTCCTTGGGCTCGCTCCCGAACGTGCTGCCTATGAATATCCCGAGGCACAGCGCCGCGACGAGCGCGATCCACGCGCGGGCGCCGTACGGCCTCCCTCCGCATGAGCGCCTCGAGGCGCTTTTTCTTTTTACAGAGTGCTTGTACATGGTACTCTATATGCGGGCAAAGTCCGGGTTATGCAGGCGTGGACGGCGGGTATTGACCGCGCTGCGCCGATATGAGATAATAACCGCATGAAAGCCTATAAGCTCACAGCCGCAATACTGATACTCGCGATGCTGACCTGCGCCGCGTGTTCCGGCGCGCCGGGCGGGAACGATACTCCCGCGGCTCCCGGCGGCGCGGAGGTCGTCCTGATACCCACGCGCGAGCCGGACGCCACTTCCGCCGCGACGGATGTGCCGTCTCCCGCGCCATCGCCGACGCCGGTCCCGACGGCGGTACCCACTCCCGAGCCCACTCCCGAGCCGACGGCGGCCCCGACACCAGCTCCGACGACCGCGCCTACGGAGAGCGCCGCCCTGCATGCTCCGCTGACCGATGCGGAAAAGAGGATGCTGATAAACTTCGAGCACAGACTGCCGGACGGCTATGTCCCGCACGATCTCGTAAACGCGAAGCAGCTCCTCGGCAGCTCGGGTACGGTCAAGAGCAGCTCCATACTGATCCAGTTTGAGGTAGGCATGCAGCTCAAGGCCATGTTCGAGGCGGCGTACAGTGAGGGGATCACCTGCAAATACCGTATAAACAGCGCATACCGCACCATGGAAAAGCAATGGCAGATGTGGTACAACAAGCTCAGCGCCGATCCGCATTACGGCGACGATCCCTATACCAACCCTGTCGGAGTGATGCCGGGAAACGCCAGCGAGCACTGCGCGGGGCTCGCAGTCGACCTCGCTTCCACGGATTTCCCGCAGGAGAACGCGGCGTTCGGCAATACGCCCGAAGGGATCTGGCTTTACGAGAATTCGTGGAGGTTCGGTTTCATACTTCGCTACCCCGCGGACAAGACGAACCTGACCGGCGTAAAGAGCGAGCCGTGGCATTTCAGATACGTGGGCGTTGAGCTCGCGAAGCTCATACACGACGGCGGTCTCTGTTTGGAGGAATACTTCTCCCGCGAGAACTGACGGTACAAGGAAAAACATAACGGACGCGGAAGCTGTTCCGCGCCCGTTTTTACTCGTTTTTGTTGACAAAAGCCGCCGGGGGTGATAATATACTAAAAGAAAAGGTATGACCTTTCATACCCGGCATACAATGACAGGACATAACGGCGGATACGGCTTTAGGTATCGGAGGGAAAATGAGCAGGAACAACAGGATCAGGTTCGGATCGGCGATCGCGCCGGTGCTGCTTATCGTCGCAGGCGTCCTTTTGAACGTGCTTATGGAACGGGGGCTCAAACCGCTCCATCTGCCCGTATACATGGACACGTTCGGCACGGTGATCGCGGCGCTGCTCGGCGGCTCGCTCCCCGGCGTGCTGACTGCGCTGATCACGGCGATCGTTCGCGGCGCGACCATGTCGTGGATGAATATCTATTTCGGCATTGTCGGCATACTGCTCGCGATAAGCGTCGCTTGGCTAAAAAACCGAGGCGTATTCAAAAAAGCATGGAAAACCGCGATCGCGGTGGTATTCCTCGCGCTCTTAAGCGGCGTTCTCAGCGCGGTGCTCACATGGTTCACGTACCGCTACACGACCGGCGAGGGCGTGACGGCGATCTATTCAGCAAAGGTCGAGGCGCTTGGCATATCGGACAAAACTTTCACGAACCTCTTCATAGCCTGCCTGTTCGTCGATCTCATAGACAAAGCGGTGATACTCTCCGCCGCGATACTCATTTACAGGCTTCTTCCCGACAAGATAAAGGCGCGCTTCACCGATCCCCTGATATCCAACAACTATCACGGCGCGGACGCGAGGGTCAAGCATTCTCTGCTTAAAAAGGTCATAGCTATAGTTCTCGCCGGAACGGTGCTCCTCGGAGCGCTCGCCTGCGGAATAACGTTCTACCTTTACCGGGAAACGAGCATACAGAAATATTCCGAGATCTGTACGGGCGTCACGCAGAACATCGCTCTGCAGATAGACGCCGACAGGGTGGTCGAGTATATCGAGGACGGCGCCGACGCGCCGGGGTACCTTGAGACAGAGGATAAAATGTATAAGATCAGGGACAGCTTCCCCGAGATCGAATACGTCTACTGCTACCGCATGGAAAAACGCGGCTGCCGTGTCGTGTTCGACCTCGACACGCCGGACGAAAAGGGCGCTGACCCCGGCGATCTGATCCCGTTCGACGAGTCGTTCGAGGAGATGCTGCCCACGCTCTTCGCGGGCGGCGAGATCGATCCCATAATCACAAACGACACATACGGCTGGCTCCTTACAGTATATACCCCGCTCAGGGATTCGAACGGCGAATGTGTGTGCTATGTCTGCGCCGATATCACGATGGCGAGCATCATGACCGATCAGGTTATGTTCATCGCGAAGATGTTCTCGCTGTTTTTCGCGGTTGCGATAATCGTAATGAATATCGTGCTCGAGGTCGTTAAAAACGGCGTCATATTCCCGATCAACGCCATGGCGGGCACGGCGAACCAGTTCGCGTACGATACGGAATCCGGCCGAAGCACAAGCCTGAAGCGCCTGCAGGAGCTTAACATCTCCACCGAGGACGAGATAAACAACCTCTACGACGCCCTCAAGAAGATGGCCGAGGACTCCGACAACTACATCGAAGAGGTCGAGAAACAGTCCGAGCTGATCTCTGCCATGCAGGAAGAGATCATACTCGACTTCGCGGAGATGGTCGAAGCGCGCGACAAGTGCACCGGCGACCATATCAAGAAGACCTCGTATTACGTCCGCGCCATCGCCGAGGAGCTGAAGAGCGAGGGGAAATTCCCCGAGATCATGTGCGACGAGTACATCTCGAAGCTCGTCCGCAGCGCGCCTCTGCACGACGTGGGCAAGATAAAGATCTCGGATCTCATACTCAACAAGCCGGGCAGGCTGACCGAGGAGGAGTTCGAGATAATGAAGACTCACACCACCGAAGGCAGGGAAATACTGACGAAGACCTCGGGCGTCGCGCTCTCATCCGGCTATCTTGACGAGGCGCTCGATATGGCGTACAGCCATCACGAGCGATGGGACGGCACGGGCTATCCCGCGCACCTTAAGGGCGACGAGATACCGCTCTCCGCCAGGATAATGGCGGTCGCCGACGTGTTCGACGCGCTCGTCTCGCAGAGGAGCTATAAGCAGCCGTTCACGTATACCAAGGCGATCGAGATAATCAAGGAGGAATCGGGCACGCACTTCGACCCGACCGTCGTCGACGCGTTCCTCGCCGTATCCGAAAGCGCCTATACTGCACAGGTCGGCGCGATAAGCTGAAAACAAAACCAAAAGGCGTTCCGACGTAATTGCGGAACGCCTTTTTTGCGGTCAAAAACGTTTTGCGAAAGAGGAGTTTTCAGACGTTGAACCTGAACACGACTATGTCCCCGTCCTGCATGACGTAATCCTTGCCCTCGGAGCGTATGAGCCCCTTCTCCCTGCAGGCGGTCATGGAGCCGTTCTCGATCAGCGTGTCGTAGGGCACGACTTCCGCCCTTATGAAGCCGCGCTCGAAATCCGTGTGGATCTTGCCCGCGGCCTGCGGAGCCTTGGTGCCCTTCTCGATCGTCCACGCGCGGACCTCCTTGGGACCCGCGGTGAGGAAGCTTATGAGCCCGAGGAGACGATAGCCCGCCTTGACGAGCTTGTCGAGGCCGCTCTCGCCGATGCCGAGCTCCTCTAAAAAGAGCTGTTTTTCCTCGGGCGAGAGGGACGAGAGCTCCTCCTCGACCTTGGCGGAAATGACGATGACCTCCGCACCCTCTTTTTCCGCCTGCTCCCTGACCTCGCGGACGAAATCGGTCTCGACGCCTATCTCGTCCTCGGCGATGTTCGCAGCGTAGATGACGGGCTTTGTCGTCAGGAGGAACATATCGCGCACCATCGCCTTTTCGTCGTCGTCGAGCTCCATGCCGCGGACGGGCAGCTGTTTTTCGAGGCGCGCCTGTATGCGCTCGAGGAGCTCGATCTCCTTAAGATATTTTTTCTCGCCGGATTTCGCGGACTTTTTAGACTTGTCAAGACGGCGCTCAACGGTGTCGAGATCGGCGAAAATCAGCTCGATATTGATCGTTTCCATGTCCCTGACAGGATCGACGGAGCCATCGACATGAACGATATTGCCGTCCTCGAAGCAGCGAACGACGTGAACGACCGCGTCCACCTCCCTTATATGGGAAAGGAACTTGTTGCCGAGACCTTCGCCGCGGTACGCACCGCGGACGAGCCCGGCGATATCGACGAACTCGATCGTCGCCGGAGTGTATTTCTGCGGGTCGTACATCTTAGCAAGAACGTCGAGACGCTCGTCGGGAACGGCGACGACGCCGACGTTCGGCTCGATGGTGCAGAACGGGTAATTCGCCGCCTGCGCGCCCGCCTGAGTGATGGCGTTGAAAAGAGTGCTCTTGCCCACGTTGGGAAGACCGATGACTCCGAGCTTCATGGCATTTACCAAACCTTTCGTCGAAGGATCATAAATTTCAATCGTATTCTAAACCAATTCCGCGCTTCCGTCAAGTACGGCGCCGAAAATGCGTTTTCGCCTTTACGGCGGCCTCGCTTTGTGGTATAATTAAAATGTAAAAATATGTGCCTGTTTTCGCCCGGCGCGGGCGGAAAGGAGTATTATGGGAAAGAAAAAGGACAACGCGCCCGCCGTGCGCCGCTGCTCGGTCGGCGGTCAGGCCGTGATGGAGGGCGTGATGATGCGCTCCGACGTCGGCATCGCCATGGCGGTCAGAAAGCCCGACGGGAGCATCGCGAAAAGCTATAAGAAATTCGTATCGAAAGCGCAGAAGGGCACCTTCTGGGGGCTTCCCGTGGTGCGCGGAGTTGTCGCGTTCATCGAGTCGCTCAAGACCGGCATGGATACCACGACGAAATCCGCCGACATGCTCGGCGAGGGCTTCGAGGAGGAGCCGTCCAAGTTCGAGAAATGGCTTGCGGATAAGCTCCATATCGACGTGTCGGACGCGGTCATGGGCGTAGCGATATTCCTCGGCGTCGCGCTCGCGATAGGACTGTTCATGTTCCTGCCCCAGCTCATCGCCTCGCTCATTTTCGGCAAGGCGGTGAAGGACGCGGTCGATACGCATTACGTCTGGCGCTCGCTCGTCGAGGGCGGCGTCAGGCTCGTGATATACGTCGGATATCTCTTTCTCATTTCGCTCATAAAGGATATCAGAAGGCTGTTCATGTATCACGGCGCGGAGCATAAAACCATTGCCTGCTACGAGGCCGGCGTCGAGGAGCTCACGCCGGAAAACGCCATGAAATACAAGCGCCTGCACCCCCGCTGCGGCACGAATTACCTGTTCCTCGTGATGGCGGTATCGATAATCGTGCTGACGCTCGTCGACATACTCATGCACGCACTGGGCTTCCCGCCCGAGGGCATGAACAGGGCGCTGTCGTTCGTCATACGCTTCGGCGTGAGGATAATCTGCCTGCCGCTTATCGCGGGCATAAGCTATGAGGTGCTTCGCGCAGCCGCCAAGACCGACAACTGGTTCACAAAGGCCGTACGCGCGCCGGGCATGGCGCTCCAGCTGATCACGACTAGGGAGCCCGATCCCGACATGCTCGAGGTCGCGATCTATTCGTTCTATCTCGCCATGGGCGAAAAGAACCCGCTCGAAGAGAAGAAGCTCCGCGAGGAGGCCGAGAGGAAAGCCGCCGTGGAAGCGGAGAAACAGGCCGCGGATGAAACTGCCGCGGAAGAGGCGCCAGCGGAGGAAGCTCCCGCCGAGGAGCCCGCGCCCGAAGATGAAAACGAGTGACGCGCTGAAATACACAAGGGAAAGGCTCGCGGCCGTTACCGACGAGGCGGCGGCCGAAGCGAAGCTCATTCTTTCGCATTATACCGGCAAAGCCCCATACATGCTCGCGATCTCGGACGGCGAGATCGGCGCGGATACGCTTTCAGCGATAGACCGCGCGGTCGAAAGAAGGCTCTCCCGTGAGCCTATACAGTATGTGCTCGGCGAATGGAGCTTCATGGGGCTCGATTTTTTCACAGCGCCCGACGCGCTGATACCGAGGCAGGACACAGAGACCCTTGCGGAGGAGGCGGTAAGGCTGATCCGCGGACGCGGGTATAAGAGCCTCCTCGATATCTGCACCGGCACGGGCTGCATAGCGGTATCGCTCAATAAGCTTACCGGCATATATACGGAGGCGTCCGATATCTCGCACGCCTGCGTCCTCCTCGCGCGGAGGAACGCCGAAAGAAACGGCGTGCGCGTATCTTTCCGCGAGGCGGATCTGTTTGAAGGCGCGGGCATGTACGATATCGTCACCGCGAACCCGCCCTATATCTCCGATAAGGATATGGAAGACATCCAGGCGGAGGTGCGCTTCGAGCCGGAGCTCGCGCTTCGCGGCGGCGAAGACGGGCTTACGGTAATAAGGAGGATCGCCGCGGAGGCCGCGGAGCATATCCTCCCCGGCGGTACGCTCCTGATCGAGGTCGGCGCAGGGCAGACGGAAGAAACCTCCGCGCTGTTTGACGGAAGGAAGACGCGGATACTTTACGACCTTAACGGCATCGGAAGAACGGTCGCGATAGATTTTTAATTGAAATGCTCGAGAAACTCAAAAAAATGAAGGAGCGCTATAATGAGCTCGGCGAAAGGCTGTCGGACGCGGAAGTGATATCCGATCAGAAGCTTTTCCGCGAGCTCGCGAAGGAGCATTCGTCCCTCGGCGAGATCGTCGGCGTATACGACGAATACCGCGCAGCGCTCGATTCCTGCGCGGAATGCCGCGAGCTCATTTCCGACTCGGACGACGCGGATATGCGCGAGCTTGCGCACGAGGAGCTTAGGGCATCCGAAGCAAAGGCGTCGGAGCTCGAGGAGAAGCTGAAAATAATGCTCCTCCCGCGCGACCCGAACGACGACAGGAACGTCATAATCGAGATAAGGGCGGGCATCGGAGGCGACGAGGCGGCGCTGTTCGGCGCGGTGCTCTTCCGCATGTATTCACGCTACGCCGAGCGTCACGGCTTCAAGCTCGAGGTCATCGACATGAACGACACCGAGATCGGCGGCGTTAAGGAAGCCGTATTCCAGATAAACGGCAAGGCGGCGTACTCGCGCATGAAGTTCGAAAGCGGCGTGCACCGCGTGCAGAGGGTGCCCGAGACCGAGTCGCAGGGGCGCATACACACCAGCGCGGCTACCGTCGCCGTTCTCCCCGAGGCGGAGGACGTAGACGTCGTGATCGACCCGAACGACATCCGCGTCGACACCTACCGCTCGAGCGGCGCCGGCGGTCAGCACGTCAACAAGACCTCGTCCGCGATCCGCATAACGCATATCCCCACCGGGATAGTCGTGCAGAGTCAGGACGAAAGGAGCCAGATACAGAATCGTGAAAAGGCCATGCGCGTTTTGAAGAGCCGCCTTTTCGACCTGTACTCGACGCGCGCGCACGAAGCGGAGGCCGCCTCGCGCAGGGCAATGGTCGGCACGGGCGACCGCTCCGCGAAGATAAGGACGTACAATTTCCCGCAGAGCCGCGTGACCGATCACAGGATAGGACTTACCCTTTATAAGCTCGAGGCGTTCATCGACGGCGACATGGATGAGATGATCGACGCGCTGATACTCGACGAAAGGATGAAGCTTTTGCACAATGAAGAATGACATTAGAGCGGCTTTTTCGCCTTAAACGAATGCGAGCGCAGCGAGCAGCGACCAACGGGAGCCGCGCGGGTCAGCGCGGGAGCGGCGCGACAGCCGCGATACCTCGATCAATAAAAAACTGAGGCTGCTCCTGCGGACATATCCCCGCAGAAGGGGCCTGCAAAAAACAGCGCAGCTAAAGCGGGAATAACAGACTCGGTATAGCAACAAGGCAGTTTTAATGAAAACGGAAGTTTATAACGCAACCACTCAAAAAGAAAACGGCACCAACATCTGCGGCCGCATAATACGCGACGGCGGACTTGTCGCGTTCCCTACCGAGACGGTATACGGCCTCGGCGCGAACGGACTTGACGGCGACGCCGTCAGGAGGATATTCGAGGCGAAGGGCAGACCGCAGGACAATCCGCTCATTCTTCACGTCGCGAAGAAGTCCGACGTAAAGGATCTGTGGCAGCACGTTCCCGACGACGCGAGGCGGCTTATGGACGCGTTCTGGCCGGGGCCTTTGACGCTCATCTTCCTTAAGAGCGACATCGTCCCCGACGAGGTGACGGCGGGGCTTCCGACCGTCGCCGTGCGCATGCCGGAGCATAAGACGGCGCTCGCCCTGATACGCGCCGCGGGCGTGCCGATAGCCGCTCCGAGCGCGAACCTTTCGGGAAAGCCAAGCCCCACTGCCGCAGAGCATGTGCTCGATGATATGGACGGGCGGATAGACGCCGTGATCGACGGCGGCGCCTGCCGCGTCGGCGTCGAGTCGACGGTGCTCTCGCTCGTGGGAAAGCCCACGATATTGAGGCCGGGCGGGATCACGCGCGAGATGCTCGAGCAGGTGATAGGCGCTGTCGAGGTGTCGCCCGCGGTGCTGCGCCCGCTTTCCGAGGACGAGCCCGCCGAGTCCCCCGGCATGAAGCACAAGCACTACGCGCCCGACGCGGAGGTCGTCGTCGCGGTCGGCTCCGTAAGAAAGATCGCGGCGATCATCTGCCGCGAATACGACATCGCCGAGGCGATGGGAAAAAGCTGCATCATACTCGGCACGAAGCAAACTCAGTCTTGTTATCACGGCATGCGTTGTGATATAATAGGCGACAGGGACGAGCCCGCGTCGCTCTGCCGCGAGCTGTTCGCGGCGCTCCGCCGTCACTCCGGAAAGGTCGACATGATATTCGCGGAGGGCGTTCCCGAGGACGACAGCGGCCTTGCCTACATGAACAGGCTTTTGAGGGCCGCGGGGTTCAACATTATAAGCGATTAGGAGCGAAAGATCATGAAGATCGCCGTCTGTTCGGATCACGGAGGATTCGAACTCAAAACGAGGCTTATCCCGTTCATCGAGGAACTGGGGCACGAGGTCACTGACTTCGGCTGTTATTCCGATAAGTCCGTCGATTATCCCGATTACGCCTTCCCCATGGCGGAGGCGGTCGCGGCCGGCGGATACGACCGCGGAATTGCCGTCTGCGGCACGGGCATAGGCGTTTCGATCTGCTGCAACAAGGTGAGGGGCATTCGCTGCGCGCTCTGCGGCGATGTGCTCTCCGCCGAGCTCACGAGGAAGCATAACGACTCCAACGTGCTCGCGATGGGCGGGCGCATAATCGGCGTCGAGACGGCAAAGGCGATAACCAAGGTCTGGCTCGATACCGCCTTCGACGGAGGCCGTCACGAGGGCAGGATCAATAAAATCGCCAACTACGAGAAATAACTATCATCTATCAGGAGGCAATACATGAGCGAATTCAAAAACGTAACCGTCATCGACCATCCGCTGGTACAGCACAAGCTTGCTCTTTTAAGGGACAAGAACACGGGCACGAAGGATTTCCGCACCCTCTTGGGCGAGCTTTCGACGCTCATGGCGTATGAGGTCACCCGCGATCTGCCCCTTGACGAGGTGGAGATCGAGACCCCCGTCGCTCCGACCAAGGCGAAGATGCTCCTCTCCTGCAAGGTCGGAGTAGTTCCCATACTCCGCGCTGGTCTCGGCATGGCCGACGGCATAATGAGCCTTATCCCGACCGCCAAGATGGGTCATATCGGCCTCTTCCGCGATCCCGAGACGTTAAAGCCCGTTACCTATTACTGCAAGCTCCCCGCTGACGTTGAGGACCGCGACATAATCGTCGTCGACCCGATGCTCGCGACCGGCGGCTCCGCCTGCGAGGGCATAAGGAAGGTCAAGGAGGCCGGCTGCAAGTCCGTCCGCCTCATGTGCCTCGTATCCGTGCCCGAGGGCATAAGGGCCGTGCAGGCGATGCACCCCGACGTGAGGATCTACACCGCCGCGATCGACGATCACCTTAACGATCACGGCTATATCGTACCCGGTCTCGGCGACGCCGGCGACCGTATCTTCGGTACGATGTAAACGAGGATGAAAAACCGAAAACTCCGCCTGTCGGCGGAGTTTTATTATTATAAGGCTTCAAACAGGGTCACAGCAGCTTTTTCGTCTGGATGTACACGTCGCCGGAGCCGAGGGTCACGACTATGTCGCCGGGGATGGCGTTTTCCTTAAGCCAGTCGGATATCTCCTCGAACGTGGGAATGTAGATGGCGTTCCCCGTCGCCTCGTTGATGGCCTTCGCCATGTCGCGGGCGTGGACGGAGCCGTCGTCGACCTCGCGGCCGGGATAGATGTCGGGCACGAGCACTTTTTCGACTCCCCTGAAGCAGTCGCCCTGATGTCCGCAGAAGAGCGTCTTCGCCCTGGTATAGCTGTTGCACTGGAATACGCAGTAGACGTGCTTATGCGGAGTGCGGAGCGCGGAATCGACCGCGGCGCGTATCTCGGCGGGGTGATGCGCGTAGTCGTGGAACACGCGAACGCCGTCCTTTTCGCCGTAATATTCGAAGCGGCGGCGGGTGTTTTTGAATTCTGCGAGCGCGTTCGCCGCGGTATCGAAATCGGTGCCGTGCGAGAGGGCGACGGAAAGCGCCGCGATCGAGTTGAGCATGTTATGCCGGCCGGGAACGTGAAGCACGACGCGGCCGACCTTCGCCCCGCGGAACATGAGGTCGTAGGACGGACAGCCGAATTCGTCGTAGACGGCGTTTTCGGGATAATAATCGGGCGAATGATCTTTATCGAGGCCGTAGATCAGCTCGTTGACCCTGCCCTTGAACTCGGCGATAAGCCCGCGGACGCGCTCGTCGTCAGCGCAGCCTATGAAGAGACCGCCGTCGGGGATCAGTTTGATGAATTTCCTGAAAGCGTCGGTGATATGGTCAATGTCCTTGAAATAATCGAGGTGATCGTCGTCGATGTTGTTAATCAGCGCGACGGTCGGATGCAGGGTCAGGAAGCTTTCGACGTATTCGCACGCCTCGGTGATGAACAGGTCGCGCGCGCCGATCCTCGTTCCGCCCTTCAGGAATTCAACGAAGCCGCCCACGTGCACGGTCGCATCGAGGCCGCCCTTCTCGGCGATCAGCGCAAGCATGCTCGTGATGGTCGTCTTGCCGTGACAGCCGGCGATGCCGATGACGTCATGATAGCGTTCGCTTATCCAGCCGAGAGCCTCGGATCTTTCCATGTCTGGTATGCCGAGCTCGCGGGCGCGGACGCGCTCGGGGTTGTCGGGCTTTATCGCCGCCGACCAGATGACGAGGTCGCTTCCTTCAACGTTTTCGGCCTTCTGACCGATCGAAACGGGGACGCCAATCTCCTTCAGCCTCTCGGTAAAGGGCGATTCGGCCTTGTCGCTTCCCTTCACCTCATAGCCGCGGGCGCGGAGTATCTGGGCAAGGCCGTTCATAGAACAGCCGCCTATGCCTATAAGATGTATCTTTTTGACGTTATCGAGATCACGATCCATGTTGTTTCCTTCCGGGGCAGTATATGCGCTTGTTGGTTCACGATTTCCACGACCTTTTAGGCCGTCTTGATTATCTGTCGAGGGCACGAATTTTCCATTAACAAAGCGGCCGGGTTTTCCGTTAACATACATAACAGTGTCACCGGCATGCCATGTAAACCTATCCATTTTATGTTCGTCCGACAAAACGTATTGCCTCCTAGTTTGTGCTGAAAGGCGGCAAGAATATGAGTTTTCCTTTAGCCGATTAAGCTCAGAGGAAACAGCTGTTGAACATCGCTCGCCCACGACCTTTATTATACTACATTCGGGATAAGGAACACAAGAAGTAGCGTCTAAAAAATAAATCAGCGATTTTTTACAAAAACCGGGAACCGCGGGGGCTCTTCGCGCGTTATATGATCGAAAAGAGGAGCGAGGACCTCTTAATACAGAGCGGGGACAGGCATATGCCCCGAAAAAAATGTTGGCCTTTCCTTCCTGAAAAAGACGCCGCGGCTCCGAAACTATCGGAGCCGCGGCCGTTTATCGCCCGATTATCGGGAAAAAGGTTGACAGAAGGCATACGCGCAGTATAAAATTATATATATGACAGAAGGAGGTATGACGAATGAAAAAACGCTTTTTGGCTTTGTTCACCGCGTCATTGATGATAATCTTATTCGCGCTGCCGGCGTCCGCGCTTCACGGGGCGATCCCGACGCGCTACGACACGCCCGCGGGGTATAACGATCACGACTATCAGAAGATGGTTGCCTTCCTCGAACAGGAGAGATCTTTCACCTTATACGGTTCCGATAATATTTATACCGTGAAAAACGGGGAATGCATCGCGGTATACGGAACCGAGTACAGCCCGACCGATCCCGATACATGGGGAGGCCTCACGTGGGAAGAAATCGGCGGAGAAAAGAGGCTGACCAAGATCAACTGGCCGTACAAATCGGTCTACGGCGATATGGACGTTTCCGGACTCGACGAGCTGACCTCGCTGACTCTGAACAACAGCAGCTATATCGTCTCGATCGACGTGTCGAACTGCGGGAAGCTTGAAACGCTTAAAGCCTATTCAAACTCCGACATGACGAAGCTTTCCGTCAAAAACACCCCTGTCAGAACGGTCGATTGCTACAATTCCGCCTTGACCGAGCTCGACATTTCCGGATGCGCAGTGCTTGAATCGCTTAACTGCTATACCAACGCGCTGACGGAGCTCGACGTATCGGGCTGCGCCAAGCTTGAAAGGCTAAGCTGTTATACCAATGCGCTGACAAAACTCAACGTATCCGGCTGCACGGAGCTGTATAGGCTCTCCTGCCACGAAAACCAGCTGACTGCGCTCAACGTTTCGGGCTGTACCGGGCTTGAAGAGCTCTATTGCTATAAAAACCTGCTTGCGTCGCTCGATATCTCCGGCTGCACTGAGCTCTATCTGCTTTCCTGCTACGAGAATCAGCTGACGGCGCTCGACTTATCGGACTGTCCCGACCTCGAGACGCTGGATTGTCATGCAAACCGGCTTGCATCGCTCGACGTCGCGGGAAAAACCGAGCTCGAAACGCTGTACTGCCATAATAACCTGCTGACCGACATCAGCGTCACCGGTCTGCCGAAACTCGGCAAATTCTATTGCCATGAAAACGGGCTGACCCTGATCGACCTCACGGGCTGCAGTAAGCTCACGGAGTTTTCGTGCCACAATAACCCGCTGGACGAACTGGATCTTACTCCCTGCACGAACCTTGAAAAACTTTGGTGCAACGACTGCGGGGTGCTCGAGCTTGATATGACCCCCTGCCCCAAACTCACGATCGTCAACTGCTCGGGCAACGCGCTTGCCGCGCTCGACCTGTCGGGGAATACCGCTCTTAAACAGCTGTTCTGTTCCGGGAACGGTTTTACGTCGCTTGACCTTGCTCCCGTGACACTGCTCCAAATACTTGACTGCTCGAAAAACGCGCTGACGGAGCTCGACTTAACTCCGTGCACGAAGCTTACGACTGTCACCGCGAACGACAACAAGCTTGCCGCGCTCAACTTGACTCAGTGCGAGAAGCTTGTGAATCTCACCGCGAACGGCAACAAGCTGACCGCGCTCGACCTCGGCAACTGCACAAGCCTGAAAAACGTCAACGTTTCCGAAAACCTGCTGACCGCGCTCGACCTGTCGCAGAACACAAAGCTTTCACAGCTTTACTGCTTCGGAAACAAGATCGCCTCCCTCGATCTTACCGCAAGCCCGAATATACAGACCGTCGTGTGCTATGACAACCTTTTGACGACGCTCACCGTCGCGGGACTTGACGAGATGCGCGCTCTGCTCTGTTGGGGCAACCTCCTCACCGAGCTTGATCTTACCGACTGCGATTACCTCGTAATGCTCGCCTGCAGCGGGAACCCGCTCAAGACGCTGATACTGGAAGGCTATAACACCCTGTGGCTCGACAGGCTCACCGCCGGCGAAGGCGGCACGATCGGGTATGACACCGGCGAGCTCACCGACGAAGGTCAGTACGTCAATTCCAAATACAAGGCGACGGCCGTCGCGGACGACGGATACCATTTCGTCGGCTGGTACACAGCGGACGGCACGCTGATAACGGCCAATCCCGTGCTTACGGTCGACGATACGGACGATACGCAGAAGGTCGTCGAAGCGAGATTCGCGGCCGGAGCGGGCGTGCTCGGCGATGTTGACGGAAACGGCGCGGTCGAGGCGACGGACGCTCTCCTCGCCCTCCGCATGGCGATGGGGATCATCGCCGTTCCCGACGACATATCGCGCGCCGACGTCGACGGCAGCGGCGCGATCGAGGCGACCGACGCGCTGCTCATACTGAGATACGCGATGGGGATAATCGATCACTTCTAATGAATACTGAAGACTGAAAAACGAAAAATGAATGATTGACGTGAAAACTCCGCCGGCAGGCGGAGTTTTTGTAATACAGACTGTAAAAGTGTTGACTGCCGGAAAAGCTCGGTATATAATCGGAAGAAGGAAATATACACGTTAAAGCCGACGAGCGGGGAGGTAAAAGCTATGACAAAACGATTACTGGCTGTTTGCATCGCAGCGCTGTTCATTGTCTCGTCGCTTCCTGCGTTCGCTCTCAACGGCGCGATACCGACGCGCTTCGACACGCCCGAGGGATATAACGATCACGACTATCAGAAGCTCGTTGAGTTCCTCGAGATCGAGGACGCGGAAGGCGTCAAGAACGGAACGAAGCTGAACGAAGAATACGATCCCGCCGATCCCGAATCCTGGGGCAAAGTGAGTTGGGAGGAGACGCGCTCGGAGAAAAAGCTTGTCGCGATAAGCTGGGAGAACGCCGACATTACCGGCGCGCTTGACGTATCCGGATGCGAGTCGCTTTTCCGCCTTACCTGCACGGACTGCGGGATAACCTCGATGGATGCGTCGGACTGCACGTCGCTGAATACGCTCGACTGTTCCGCAAACGCGCTCGGGACGCTTACGGTCAAGAACTCGACGGTCAAAACGATCAACTGCAGCGGCAACGAGCTGACCGAGCTCGATTTTGAGGCGCTTCCGAGCCTCGAAGCGCTCGACTGCTCCGCCAATGAGCTCGCGGCGCTCGACGTTTCGGCGTTCACGGAGCTCACGGCGCTTTCGTGCGGCGACAATCGGCTGACCGAGCTCGATCTTTCGGGACTTACCCTGCTTACGACCCTTTCATGCGGCGAAAATCAGATCGAGGCGCTCGATCTGTCCGACTGCGCGGCGCTCACCGAGCTTTACTGCGGGGATAACGCGCTGACCGGGCTCGACGTTTCCTTCTGCCCCGCTCTTGAGGCCCTCTCCTTCGGCGGCAACGCCATAACGGCGCTCAACGCTTCCGGCCTGACCGCGCTCGTGACGCTCGAAGCGGACGGCAATGTGCTCGAGTCGCTCGACGTATCCGGCTGTACGGCGCTGACATATATCGACGTAAGCTGCGGCAGCCTGACGTCGCTCGACGTATCGGACTGCGCGGCGCTTCAAAAGCTTTACTGCCAGGAAAACGAGTTGACTTCGCTCACCGTTTCGGGCTGCGCGGCGCTCGAGGAGCTCTGCTGTCAGGAAAACGAGCTGACTTCGCTCGATGTATCGGGCTGCGCGGCGCTTTCCTCCCTTCACTGCAATATGAACGCTCTGACCGAGCTCGAGGTCGGGACGCTTTCCGCCCTTGTCGAGCTCAACTGCTCCGACAACGCGCTGACCTCGCTCGACCTGTCGGGGCTCGGGGAGCTCGAACTTGTCGAGGCCGGGGACAACAGCCTTTCGGAGATCGGCTTCGGCGGCTGCGCGAAGCTCCGTTACGTCAACGTTTCGGGGAACTTTATTACCGCGCTCGACCTCTTCGAGCTGATGGCTCTCGAGAGCCTGTACTGCGCCGACAACCTTCTTACAGAGATCAACATATCCGGGCTCGGGGAGCTAACGGAGCTTTTCTGCCAGGGGAACCCCCTGACGAGGCTCATAATGGAGGACTGCCGAAACCTTGCTTTCGAAAGGATCACCGCCGCGGAGGGAGGCACCTTTGCGGCAGGCGGGCCTGACGAGAACGGCGAATTGACGGATACCGACAGCAAGATCACCGCGTACGCGGATGCGGGTATGCGGTTTGCCGGCTGGTATACCTCGGACGGCGAGCTGATATCCACGTCCGCAACTCTGTCGGCTGACGATACCGACGAGACGGTCGTCGAGGCGAGGTTCACGCTCGGCATACCCGGCGATGTCGACGGCAACGGCGCGATCGAGGCGTCCGACGCGCTCCTCGCCCTTCGCATGGCGATGGGGATACTCGAGATCCCGGAAAGGATATCGCATATCGACGTGGACGGGAACGGCGCAGTCGAGGCGTCCGACGCGCTGCTCATATTGAGATACGCGATGGGGATAATCGATCACTTTTAATGAATACTGAAGACTGAAAAACGAATAATGAATGATTGACGTGAAAACTCCGCCGGCAGGCGGGGCTTTTTGCAATACCGACTGCAAAAGTGTTGACGGCCGGGGGAGCTCGGTATATAATCGAAAGAAAGAATAATGCTCGTAAAAGCCGACGGGCGGGGAGGTAAACAACATGACAAAACGATTACTGGCTGTTTGCATCGCAGCGCTGTTCATTGTAGCGTCGCTGCCGGCGTCCGCGCTCCGCGGGACGATCCCGACGCGCTACGCCACGCCCGCGGGGTACAACGATCACGATTATCAGAAGCTCATCGCATTTCTTGAAAAGACCGACGCGGACGGCGTAAAGAATGGAACGAAGATCATTTCGAGTTACGATCCGGCGGATCCGGCTATGTGGTGGAGCTCGAACACGTATACGGGCTTCAAGTGGAAACAGATCGGGGACAGCAAAAGGATCTATATGATCATCATGAAACAAAAGGGCGTCGTCGGCCCTCTCGATCTGTCGGGCTGTACCGAGCTTAACAGGATCGAATGCTCGCACAATCCGCTGCTTTCCGCCATCGACGTGAGCGGAGACGCCGCACTTGAGGAATTCAACTGCCAGGATACCGGGATCACCGCCATCGATCTGACCGACAACACCAACCTTATGTATTTTTACTGCGGCGACAACCAGCTTACTGAACTCGACGTATCGAACAACACCAAACTGTATTGGATCTTCTGCGAAAACAACGCGCTGACCTCGCTCGACGTTTCGAAAAACGTCATGCTTGCGAGCCTTGACTGCTCGGGCAACGCACTGAACTCGATCGACATATCGAACAACACCGCGGTTTGGGATCTCGATTGCTCCGACAATCAGCTGACGTCGCTCGACTTATCGAAAAACACCGAGCTCAAGTATGTCAAATGCATGGACAACTCGCTGACGAAGCTTGACCTTACGAACAGCCCCAAGCTCAAGGATCTTGACTGCAAGGGCAACCGCATAACGGAGATCACCCTTGCGGAAGGAACGGCCTTGAGTTTCGTATCCGTCAAGGCGGCAAACGGAGGCACCGTCGCTTTCTATTACACTATAAACGATCAGACGTGGGATTACGATTCCTTCGTGACGGCTGTGCCGGACGACGGGAACGGCTTTCTCGGGTGGTATTCTGACAGCGGCGAGCTTTTGTCCGACAGCGCGACTCTCGCCTGCGCTTCCGCGAACGAGATCGGAGAGCAGAGGATCATCGCGAGATTCTCCATTCTCGGCGACGTCGACGGAAACGGCGCAGTCGAGGCTTCGGACGCGCTCCTTGCCCTAAGGATGGCGATGAGCATCATCGATACTCCCGCCGATATCTCCCTTATCGACGTCGATAAAAACGGCAAGGTCGAGGCATCGGATGCGCTCCTCATACTGAGATACGCGATGGGGATAATCGATCACTTTTAATGAATACTGAAGACTGAAAAACGAATAATGAATAATTGATGAAGAAACTCCGCCAGTCGGCGGAGTTTTTGCATTAGTCGCGGCGCGGTTTTCTTCTTGCCGACGGGAACGATTGGTGATATAATAAACTGTACGAATATGCTCATTCGGGGGAAGAAATGCTCGAAACACTCATGAATTCGCTTGCGGCGGTCGCCATAGTCATGTGCATCGTTGCGGTCGGCTGGTTTTTCGCGCGCAAGGGGTACATAAAGCGCGAGCATAAGGGGCTCATGACGAAGCTCATAATCAACGCCGGCATGCCGGCTCTCGTTATGAGCAACATACTCGGCTCCCTCGATCTCGACTCGCTCGAGAACCCGCTGCTCCTCATCGGCATTCCCGTGGCGAGCATGGCGACGACGCTCGCAATCGGGCTTCTCCTCGCGAAGATATTAAAGCCCGCGCCGGCGCGCAGGGGCGGATTCATCGTGATGTGCGCGTTCTCGAACTCGATATTCGTGGGGCTTCCCATGAACACCGGGCTTTTCGGGAACTCCGCCGTGCCGTACGTGATGATATTCTATATGGTGAACACGACCTTTTTCTGGACGGTCGGGAATTACCTCATCAACAAGAGCGGCGAGGCCGCGCGGGGCGAAAGCGTCAAGGCCGGTTTCGGCGGGAGCCTCAGGAAGCTCCTTTCGCCGCCGCTGATCGCGCTCATGATCGCGATACCGCTCCTCGTCGGGGAATACTTCTTAAGGCGGGACGCCCATTTCATGGAGGCATTTGCCGCCTTCCCCGCTTACGGCGTGATCACCCTCGTGCAGAGGTCGTTCGTGAAAATGTGCGGCTACGTCGGCAATATCGTTACGCCGCTCGCGCTCCTCTATATCGGCTCCGCGCTTTACGAATACGGCTTTAAGTCGCTCCGTCCCGACAAAGACATGCTCGTGTCCATCGGCGTGAGGTTCATAGCCGCGCCGGCCACCATGATACTGCTCTGCAAGCTCGCGGGGCTCTCGGGCACGGGCTCCGGGGTGTTCACCGTCGAGGCGGCCATGCCCGTAATGACGCAGGCGGTCGTGCTCGCCGCGTCCTGCGACGCCGACGAGAGCTTCGTCGCCGCGGGCATGTGCCTTACCACCATCGGCTGCTTCGTGCTCGTGCCGGTGCTGATGCTCATTTTGAAAGCAATGGGACTTGTTTAACAGATATATCGAAAGGAATTTCAAACCATGACTGTCAGGACACGCTTTGCTCCGTCGCCGACGGGATTCATGCACGTCGGCAATCTCCGCACCGCGCTTTACGCGTGGCTGTGGGCCAAAAAGAACAACGGCGTTTTCATGCTCCGCATCGAGGATACCGATCAGGCGCGCTTTGTCGAGGGCGCCGAGGAGGTCGTCTATAAGACGCTCCGCACCGCGGGGCTCAACTGGGACGAAGGCCCCGATATAGGCGGCGATTACGGCCCGTACGTCCAGTCCGAAAGGAAGGACATGTATCTTCCCTACGCCAAAAAGCTCGTCGAGATGGGCAAGGCGTATTACTGCTTCTGCACCAAGGAGGAGCTTGAGGAGCGCAGGGCCGCGGTCGAGGCCGCGGGCGGCACTTTCAAATACGACAAGCACTGCCTGGATCTCCCGAAGGAGGAGGTCGAGAGGCGCCTCGCGGCCGGCGAGCCGTACGTCATCCGTCAGAACGTCCCCGAAAGCGGCAAGGCCGATTTCGACGACGCCATTTTCGGGCATATCGAGGTCGACTGCTCGGAGCTCGACGATATGATACTCATCAAGGCGGACGGAATGCCCACGTATAACTTCGCAAACGTCATCGACGACCACACGATGGGCGTCACGCACGTTTTAAGGGGCATGGAGTACCTTTCCTCCACGCCGAAGTACAATCTGCTCTACGAGGCGTTCGGCTGGGAGAAGCCTATGTACGTCCACCTCACGACCATCATGCGCGACGCGACGCACAAGCTTTCGAAACGCGACGGCGACGCGACGTTCGAAGATCTGGTCAACGCGGGGTATCTGCCCGAGGCGATAATCAATTATCTTGCCCTCGTCGGCTGGAGCCCGGGAGACGAGCGCGAGTTCTTCACCCTTTCGGAGCTCAAGGACGCGTTCTCGCTCGAGGGGCTTTCGAAATCCCCCGCGATATTCGATCACCTTAAGCTTCGCTGGATGAACGCGGAGTACATCCGCCGTATGGACGGCGCGGCGTATTTCGAAAAGGCGAAGCCGTGGCTCGAAAAGGCGGGCGTCGGCGATATCGCCGCAAAGCCCGAAAACGGGGATATCCTGACGAGGATACTTCAGCCGAGGACGGAGATATTCTCGGATATCCCGACGGTCGTCGATTTCCTCGCGAGTCTTGACGAGGACTACGATACGGAGCTCTTTACCAACAAGAAGTCGAAGACCGACGCCGAGGTGTCGAAACGGGTGCTTTCGGACGTCATACCCCTCCTCAGGACGCTTCCTGACTGGAACGAGACCGCGCTTCACGACCTGCTGCTGGGCTTCGCCGCCGAAAAGGGCATGAAGAACGGCACACTGCTCTGGCCGGTGCGAATCGCGATGAGCGGCCGCACGGTGACTCCCGGCGGCGCGATCGAGATTGCGGCGCTGCTCGGCAGGGATGAGACGCTGAGAAGGCTCGAACTCGGCCTTAAGAAGCTCGGAAACGAATAACGCGGCCTTATAAAAGGGGGAACGGAAAATGATCATAATCGGCGTGTGCGGAGCGTCCGGCAGCGGCAAATCGACCTTCGCGAGGGAGATCAAGAACTCGCTCGACTGCGAAACGCTCATACTCGGACAGGACTGCTATTATATCGATCAGAGCTATAAGAGCTTCGAGGATCGCTGCGCGACGGACTACGACGCGCCGGATATCTTCGATCACGACGAGCTTTTGAGGGATATCGATATGCTTTCCGAGGGCAAGCCCATCACGAAAAAGGGCTATGACTACGCAAACCACGTCCGCGCCGATTCGGATGAGCTCATACAGCCCCCGGACGTCCTCATAATCGAGGGCATACACGCGTTTTGGGACGACAGGCTCGTTTCCCGCATGAGCCTTAAGGTGTTCATGCACGTCGATCCCGACGTCTGCGTAGTAAGGCGCATGAAGCGCGATACGCGCGACCGCGGCAGGAGCGTCGAAAGCGTCGTAAGGCAGTATCTCGAACAGGTCAAGCCGCATTACGACAACACCGTTTCGCACTACATCAAAAAAGCCGATTTCGCCGTTATGCAGGGCGGAAAAAACAAGGGCGCGATCGACGCCGTAAGCGCGTATATCACGATCGAGCTCTGGGCGAAGAAGCGCGGAATAAAATAAGCCCCGTGTGGAACAATGCTTTTTAGATGGATCCACTTCTGAAAAGCGATGAAAGGAACAAAAAGATCGCCGCCGTGATACTGATCCCGGCGGCTTTTCTTATCGTTTTCTCCGAATTCTTTTCCCCCGCGAGGAACGCCGCCGCAAAACTCGCCGCGGTCGCCGCGCCTGTCGTATGGGGGCTCGGTCTTGCGTTCGTTCTGAACCTTCCCATGAGCTTTTTTGAGGAAAAGCTTTTGAAGAAGCTCAGGGCAAAGAAACCGCGCCTCGCGAGAGCGGCCGCCATGGCGATAAGCTACGCGGCGCTTTTCGGCACGGCCGCGCTCGTCGCCGCGCTCGTCGCCCCGAAGGTCGCGGACAGCGTGATAACGCTTTCGGAGAACCTCGGGACCTACATAGCCGAGATCGCGGAGAGGCTCGACGGATGGAGCGGCAGGCTCGGGCTCGGTCCCGAGGCGTACGGTCTGATCGGCGATCTTTCGGAGAAGCTCATGACTAAGGTCAACGACATGGCCGTCGACAAGGCGCCCGAGCTTTTGAAGATGACCGCCGGAGCGGTCACGGTCGTGTACGACTTGCTGATCATGCTCGTGATATCCGTGCATGGGCTCGCCAAAAAGGAAAAGCTGATCGGCTTCATGAAACGGGCGGCGGCTGCGATAATTCCCGAGAAGAGCCGGAAGAGCTTTTTCGGATACTGCGCGTACGCGAACCGTACGTTCAAGCGATACATCGCCGGTCAGACGGCAAGCTGCGTGATACTCGGCGCGCTCTGCTATCTGGGGATGAGGATATTCGATATGCCTTACCCGGAGCTCATCGCCGTATTCATAAGCGCGGCGGCCTTCCTGCCGATAATCGGCCCGTGGGTGAGCACGATCCTATGCGCGCTGATCATACTCGTCGCCCGGATCGACGACCCGTGGCTCGCGCTGTGGTTCGTCCTGATCGTCGCCGCGGTGCAGGCGCTCGACGACAACGTGATAGCACCGCGCGTGGTCGGCGACGCGATTGGCGTGCCGGGCATGCTCGTGGTAGTCGCCATAGTGACGGCAGGCGGGCTTTTCGGCGTGTTCGGACTGCTCGTGGCGGTGCCGACGGCGGCGGTATTATACAAGTTGTTCGGGGACTGGATAAATAAAAAAGTGAGGGATCGGGAGAGAGGAGTTGGGAGATAAAACATTCCTGACTCCTAACACCCGATTCCTGACTCATATAAGGTCTTTGGTCAAATCGAAAAGCTTTTCCTTTGTGTTGTCGGAGGGCTTGACCGCCGTGTGCATGAGGAGGGCGTTTTTTATCTCGCCTATCTTAGGCGAAGGCGCGAGCCCGAAGCGCTCCATTATCTCCGCGCCGGTGACGGCGAGCTCCTTTTCGGAAAACGGGGTGTTTTTCTCCTCCATATCCTTGAGTATGCGGCGCCAGCGGTCGGCGGTCGGGACGGGTATGTATTCGCCGACCGAGCCCCTGAAATCCGCTTCCCTGATGAGGATAAGCGCGTACGAACGCTCCTTTCCCCAATGCACGAAGCGCTTTTTGAGCGTAGATTCCTTCGCGTTGCCGTCAAGGTCGAACATATGATGCGCGATCAGCCAGACCGCGTCGCTTACAGTCCTGTTGTCATAGCGGAGCCTCGTCATGATATCACGCGCCATATCCGCGCTCACGCGGTCGTGACCGTGCATATTGCCCTGCTCCTTCAAAACCGCGGGCTTTGCAACGTCGTGAAGGAGGCAGGCGATGCGGAGCGTATTATCGGGCGCGGACATCGCCGCGGTGCGCTCCATATGCTCCAGCACCGGAAAACGGTGGTATTTTTTCGACTGCTCGACGCCGCGGCAGGCGGCAAACTCGGGCAGTATCACGTCGATCGCGCCTACCTCGTCGAGGAGCCCAAGCCCCCGGAGCACGGAGCTTTCCGCGGGGAGCCCGTATTTAACGTCGGACAAAAGTATCCTGTCGAGCTCTTCGCGTATCCTCTCGGCGGAGATGTCCCTCAAAAGCCCCGAGCATTCTTTCGCGGCGCTGAGCGTGTTTTCCTCGATATCGAAGCCGAGCTCGGCCGCGAAGCGGCAGAGGCGCATTATGCGAAGGCCGTCGTCGCCGAGTATTTTTCGCGGATCGGCGCTCGTCGCGCGTATGAGCCTGTTTTTAAGATCGGCCATGCCTCCGGTCGGATCGACGAGCTCGCCGGTAAGTACGTCCGCGTAAAGGGCATTAACGGTGAAATCGCGGCGGAACGCATCCGTCTCGGGCGAATCGGAGAAGCTCACGCTCTCCGGCCTGTGCGCGCCGCCCTCGTTATAGCGGTCGGAGCGGAAGGTCGTATGCTCGTACACCTTTCCGCCGGCGTGTATCTCGACCATGCCGAAGGCAATGCCCTTGGGGACGATCTTATACCCCGCGGCAAGGCAGATATCCGTCACCTCGTCGGGACGGAGCACGCTCGTAATGTCCGTGTCGGATACGGGGAGCCCCAGAAGGGCGTTCCTCACGCGGCCGCCCACAACAAAGAGCCTTCCGCCGTTTTGGCGGAAGAGCTCTCCGAGTTTTATAAGCTCCCTTTCGAAATCAAAGCTCATTCTTCATCAAGCAATTCGGTTTCCGTGAAGCCCAAGTCCCCGCTTTCGTCCTCAAAAGCCGTCTCTGCGCTTCGGGCTTCGGTCGAGGGAGAATTGGACTCGTGCTCCTTCGCGGCCTTCTCAAAGGCTTCCTCCTCGTTGTGAGGCGCCCTCGCGATGGACACGACCCTGTGCTCGTCGTCGACGCGCATCAGGCGTACGCCCTGGGTGTTCCTCGATATGACGCTGATGTCCCTCGCGGGAACGCGGATTATGACGCCGTCATCGCGGACGAGCATTATATCCTCCTCGTCGGAGCACATCCTGAGGCAGACGAGCCTGCCGGTCTTGGGCGTGAGCTTAAGCGTGCGTACGCCCTTGCCGCCGCGTCCCTGCGTGGAGTACTCGTCCTCGACGGTGCGCTTGCCGAGGCCGCGTTCGGTTATGGCGAGCACATAGCAGCCCTTTTCGATCTTGGTCATGTCGATGACCTCGTCGCCCGGATCGAGCCTTATCGCGCGGACGCCAGTCGCGGTGCGGCCCATGGGACGAACGTCGTCCTCATGGAAGCGGATGCTCATGCCGTTCGAGGTGCCGATCATTATATCGTCCTCGCCGCTGGTCAGCTGTACGCCGATCAGCTCGTCGTCCTCCCTGAGGCCGAGGGCGATTATGCCGCCCTTGTGGATGTTGTCGAAGTCCTTTATCGCGGTCTTCTTGATAACGCCCTGCCTCGTCGCCATAACGAGGTACTTGCCGCCGTTGGTGTACTCGTTCACGGGGAACGCTGCGGCGACCTTTTCACCGTTCTTGAGCTGCAGGAGGTTAACGATCGCCGTGCCCTTCGCGGTGCGTCCCGCCTCGGGGATCGAATAGCACTTGATCCTGAACGCTCTGCCCGTGTTGGTGAAGAACAGTATGTGCGAATGGGTGGAGGTGACGAAAATGTCCTTGACGAAGTCCTCCTCGCGCGTGGAATGGCCGCTGACGCCCACGCCGCCCTTATGCTGGGTACGGTAGGTGTCCTCGTTTATGCGCTTGATATAGCCGAGACGCGTCATCGTGACGGCCATATCCTCCTCCTGGATGATATCGTCCATGTCGATGTCCTCGATCACCTGCGTGATCTCGGTGCGCCTCGCGTCGGCATAGCGTGCCTTGATATCGAGCATCTCGTCCTTGATTATGGAGAGGAGGAGATGTTCGTCGGCAAGTATCTGCTTGTAGTACTCGACCTTCGCGCGAAGATCCTGCTCCTCGTTCTGGAGCTTCTCACGCTCGAGCCCGGTCAGCCTCTGCAGACGCATATCGAGTATCGCCTGCGCCTGCTTTTCGGAGAAGCCGAACCTCTCCATGAGGTTCGACCTCGCCTCGCCCACATTGGGCGACGCCTTTATGACGGCGATGACCTCGTCGATATTGTCGAGCGCCTTAAGAAGGCCCTCGATTATGTGCAGGCGCTCCTCGGCCTTTTCGAGGTCGTACCTCGTGCGGCGGGTCACGACCTCCTTCTGATGCTCAAGGTAGTAAAAGAGCATTTCGCGAAGGTTCAGCACCTTCGGCTCGCCGTCGACGAGCGCGAGCATTATAACGCCGAAGGTGTCCTGCAGCTGCGTATGCTTGTAGAGCCTGTTCAGGACAACGTTCGCATTTACGTCCTTCTTGAGCTCGATCACTATCCTCATGCCGGCGCGGGAGCTCTCGTCGCGGAGGTCGGAAATGCCGTCGACCTTCTTTTCATGCACGAGCTCCGCGATTTTTTCGACGAGGCGCGCCTTGTTGACCATGTAGGGTATCTCGGTCACGATTATGCGCGAGCGGTCGTTCTTCATCGGCTCGATCTCGGTCTTGGCGCGGACGATCAGGCGCCCGCGGCCGGTGAAATACGCGTGGCGTATGCCCGCGTCACCCATAATAACGCCGCCGGTCGGGAAATCGGGGCCGGGGATGTAGTTCATAAGCTCGTCGATCGTGACGTCGGGATTATCGATCATCGCGGCGACGGCGTTGATCGTCTCGCTGAGGTTATGCGGCGGGATGTTCGTCGCCATGCCGACCGCTATGCCGTTCGAGCCGTTGACGAGAAGGTTCGGGAACCTTGCGGGGAGCACTGCGGGCTGCTGCAGCGTCTCGTCGAAGTTGGGATAGAAGTCCACCGTGTTCTTGTCTATGTCGGAAAGCATCTCCATGGTGAGCTTCGACATGCGGCATTCGGTGTATCGCATGGCTGCGGGCGGGTCTCCGTCTATGGAGCCGAAGTTGCCGTGGCCTTCCACGAGGGTATACCTCGTCGAGAAGGGCTGCGCGAGCCTGACCGTCGCGTCGTAGACGGAGGAGTCGCCGTGGGGATGATATTTGCCCAGCACGTCGCCGACGAGACGCGCGCATTTCCTGAAGGGCTTGTCGGGCTGCATGCCCAGCTCGTCCATATCATAGAGTATGCGCCTGTGCACGGGCTTTAAGCCGTCGCGGACATCGGGAAGAGCGCGGCTTATTATGACTGCCATCGCGTAGGAGATGAAGCTCCGCTTCATTTCGCCCACGAGGTTGATGGGAAGCACCCTTCCGCCCTCGATGTCGGTAGGAAGCTCGTTCGTTCCGAGCATTTCGAGATTGATACGTTTTTCGTCCATGATATTTTACCTCTTAAATATCCAGATCCGCGACGAGCTTCGAGTTGAGCTCTATGAATTCTCGGCGCGGCTCCACCTGATCGCCCATGAGCACGGTGAATATCTGATCGGCAGCCATGGCGTCGTCCATGGTGACCTGCAGCATTATGCGCTTTGCGGGATCCATGGTCGTGTCCCAAAGCTGCTCGGCGTTCATCTCACCCAGACCTTTATAGCGCTGGACGACTATCCTGTCGCGCCCGATCTCGTTCAGCGTCGCCTCGAGCTCCTCGTCGGAATAGACGTACTTTTCGAAATTGGGCTTCTTGATGAGGTAGAGCGGCGGCTGCGCGATATAGACGTAGCCCTTTTCGATCATCGGCCTCATGTGGCGGAAGAAGAACGTGAGGAGCAGCGTCCTTATGTGGCTTCCGTCGACGTCGGCGTCGGTCATGCAGATTATCTTGTGATAGCGGAGCTTCGATTCGTCGAATTCGGAATCGATGCCCGCGCCGAACGCGGTTATCATGCAGCGTATCTCGGCGTTCGACAGCATCTTGTCGAGGCGCGTCTTTTCGACGTTGAGGATCTTTCCGCGAAGGGGCAGTATCGCCTGAAAATGCCTGTCGCGCCCCTCCTTTGCGGAGCCGCCCGCGGAATCGCCCTCGACTATGAAGAGCTCGCAGTTGGCGGGATCCTTGTCGGAGCAGTCGGCGAGCTTGCCGGGGAGTGCGGTGGAATCGAGAGCGGTCTTTCTCCTCGAAAGATCGCGCGCCTTACGCGCCGCCTCCCGCGCGCGGGAGGCCTGAAGGCATTTGTCGATTATGAGCCTCGACTCGTTCGGGTGCTCCTCCATATATATCGAGAGCCCCTCCGAAACGGAGGAATCTACCATGCCCTTTATGTAGGCGTTGCCGAGCTTCGTCTTGGTCTGACCTTCGAACTGCGGCTCGACGAGCTTTACGGAGATTATCGCGGTAAGTCCCTCGCGCACGTCGTCGCCCGTGAGGTTCGCGTCGTTGTCCTTCAGTATCTTGTTCTTCCTTGCGTAGTCGTTTATGACCCTCGTGAGAGCCGTTTTGAAGCCGACAAGATGGCTTCCGCCCTCGGTCGTGCAGATATTGTTCGCGTAGGTGTATATGTTCTCGGTATAGTCGTCGTTATACTGCATGGCGACCTCGACGCTCGCGGTCTCGTTGGGATCGTCGGACTGCGAAGCCGAGAAATAGATCGGCTCCTGATGCAGAAGCGTCTTGTTCTTGTTGAGGAAGGATACGAACTCGCGTATGCCGCCCATGTAGTAGAAGCGGTTCTCGAGCTTCTCCGCGGGACGCTCGTCGGTGACGACGATGGTCACGCCCGCGTTGAGGAACGCGAGCTCGCGAAGCCTCTTAATGAGGATATCGTACTCGTAATTGACTTCGTCGAATATCTCGGGATCGGGATGGAACGTGACGGTCGTGCCGTGTTCGTCCTCGCCGCAGTCGCCGACGACCTCGACCTCGGTCTTCTTAATGCCGCGCTCGCAGATCTGACGGTAGATATGCCCGTTCTTTTTGACCTCGGCTATGAGCAGGTACGACAGCGCGTTGACGACGGAAAGACCGACGCCGTGCAGACCGCCCGACACCTTATAGCCGCTGCCGCCGAATTTGCCTCCGGCGTGGAGCATGGTGAGTGCGACCTCGAGCGCGGACTTGCCCGTCTGCTTGTGGATGTCGACGGGTATGCCGCGGCCGTTGTCCTCGACCGTGACCGAGTTGTCGGGATGGATCGTGACGTAAACGTGCGTGCAGTAGCCGGCCATCGCCTCGTCGATGGCGTTGTCCACGATCTCGTAAACGAGATGATGGAGCCCGCGCGAATCGGTCGAGCCGATATACATGCCCGGCCTTCTCCTTACCGCCTCAAGGCCCTCAAGGACCTGTATCTGAGAGGCGTCGTAGGTGTTGTTCTGTTCCATATTATAGTTCCTTTATAAAGTATTCTGATTATAGGCAAACCCGGCTCCGCCGGTCGTTATACGGGTCTCACTTCGCCGCCCGCGACCTCGAAAAGAGAGGCGCTCCTGCCCGTTACGGCGCTTTCCACGCCCGTCGCGGTGAGCAAGCACTGACAATCGACCGCGGACTCCATAAGCGCCCTTTGGCGGCTGTCGTCAAGCTCCGAGAGCACGTCATCGAGGAGCAGCACGGGGCTTTCGCCGACGACCTCGCGGATGAGCGCGAGCTCGGAAAGCTTCAACGACAGCGCGGCGGTCCTCTGCTGCCCCTGCGAACCGTAGACCTTTACGTCCGTGTCGCCGAGCTTTATGCCGATATCGTCCCTGTGCGGGCCGCGCGTGGTGAAGCCGCGGCGGATATCCTCCTCGCGGGAGGCAGCGAGCGCGTCGTAGATCGCGTACTCGGCGTCGTCGTCGAAATCGACGTTGGGCTCGTAATAGGCGAAGAGCCTTTCCCTGCCGCCGGTCAGCTTCATATGCATGTCGGAGGCGATGGTCGAGATATCGTCCATGAACTGCCTGCGGTCGCGCATGACCGCAGCGCCCGTCCGCGCGAGCTGCTGGTTCCACATGTCCAGCACTTCGGGGTCGATGGGATCGAGGAACGCCTCCTTGATAAGCGCGTTTCTCTGGCGGAGCGCGGCGTTATACATGGCGGCCTTTTTGTAATAAGCGGGGCGGAGCTGGCAGAGCTCCATATCCATAAACCTGCGCCTCACGTCGGGAGAGGCCTTGACGAGCGCCAGATCCTCGGGCGAGAACATCACAACGTTCATCACACCCATGAGCTCACCCGCCTTTTCGGCGCGCTGGCGGTCGATGAAGATCTGCTTCTTGTCGCGCGGGTTCCTTGAAGCGTCGTCGCCGGAGCGCAGCTTGATCTCGATCGTGCGCGAGCCGTTAAGCGTCTCGAGCTCGAGCCCGACGTAAGCGCCGGAAAGCCCGTGCCCGATCATCTCCTGATCGCGGACGGTCCGGTGGCTCCTGCCGAGCGCGCAGAGGAACACGGCCTCGAGCACGTTCGTCTTCCCCGCGGCGTTTGCCCCGTAAAGGAGATTGAGCCCCGCGGAGGGCGTTATCTCGACGTGCCCGTAGCTGCGAAAGCCGTTAAGAACAAGCTTTTTTATGCGCAATGGGAGACCTCCGACATTACCCCAATTTACATTTTTTATTATACCACCGCAAGTGAAAAAAAGCAAGCGTTATATTATAATAAAGAAGAAAGTCCCGATACTTGACAAGACGAACGGGATTAAACTATAATGATACGCGAAAAGGAAAAAAGCCGTGAAAGAGGGTGTTGGAAATGAAGATAACGGTTTTGAACGGCAGTCCCAAGGGCGAAAGGAGCGATACTCTCGTAATGACGCGTGCGTTCATCGAGGGAATGGGCAGGGTATGCCCGACAGAAGTGATCACGGTGCACGCTGCCGTCGCGAATATCGAATACTGCTCGGGCTGCTTCGCCTGCAAGCACAACGGCGGCAAATGCATCCACGACGACGATATGACCGGCATATTGGAGGATATGCTCTCGTCCGACCTCATAATCTACAGCTTCGGCCTGTACTCCTACGGCATGCCCGGGGCTTTAAAGAACCTTCTCGACCGCACCATGCCCCTTTCGTCGTGGAACATGTACCGCGACACTGAGGGCAAATACGGCCACAAGTTCCAGTACGACGTGTCGAGGATGCGCTTCATGATGATCTGCGGCTGCGGATATCCCAACTCGAAGCACAATTTCGAGGGCGCGGTCAGGCAGTTCGAGCTGAAATATCCCGACAACTGCGGCATAATCACCGTGCCCGAAAGCCCCATGTTCAACATCCCGCAGGCGGCGCAGTTCGTTTCGCCGAGAATAGAGGAGCTGAAGGACGCGGGTGAAGAATTCGCGAAAAACGGCGCGCTTTCGGACGAGACGATGAAAAAGATATGCTCGCCCATGATCCCCGAGGAGATCTACGCGAAGTTCGCGAACGGGGAAAGACATTGACGGAAACAATCAAATAAGCCTCCGAGCCCGGCTCGGAGGCTTATTATAATGCATTGTCAGTCAGCGATCGGGCCGGCGTCGACGATATGCTTCGGCATATTGCCGTACTTCGCGAAGTTCTTCACGAAGAGCTTTGCAAGCTCCTTCGCCTGCTTGTCGTAAGCCGCCTTGTCAGCCCACATCTCGCGCGGGTCGAGAACCTCGTCGGGCACTTCGGGGCAGGTCTTGGGAACGAGTACGTTGAATATGGGATGACGCACGTACTCTACGTCGTTGAGCGCGCCGGTGAGCGCCGCGGTGACCATCGCGCGGGTGTATTTGATCTTCATGCGGGAGCCGACACCGTAGGGGCCGCCGGACCAACCGGTGTTGATCAGGTAAGCGTTGGCGTTGTACTCGTCCATCTTTTTGCCCAGCATCTCGGCATACACGGAGGGATGCCTGATGAAGAACGGCGCGCCGAAGAGCGTGGAGAAGGTCGCCTGGGGCTCCTTGATGCCGCGCTCGGTGCCCGCGAGCTTCGCGGTGTAGCCGGTCACGAAATGGTACATCGCCATGTTCTTATCGAGCTTCGCGATGGGGGGAAGTACGCCGAAAGCGTCCGCAGTGAGGAATATGACCGTCTTGGGATGGCCGCCCACGCCCGGGATGACGCAGTTGGGAATGTACTCGACCGGGTACGCGACACGGGTGTTCTCGGTAATGGAGCCGTCGTTGTAATCGAGCACGCGGGTCTCGTCGTCCATTATGACGTTCTCGACGAGAGCGCCGAACCTGATGGCCTCCCAGATCTGGGGCTCGTTTTCATGGGAGAGGTTGATACACTTCGCATAGCAGCCGCCCTCGAAATTGAACACGCCGTCGTTCGACCAGCCGTGCTCGTCGTCGCCGATGAGGAAGCGGTTCGGATCCGCGGAAAGCGTGGTCTTGCCCGTTCCGGAAAGGCCGAAGAACAGTGCGGTATCGCCATCGGCGCCCATGTTCGCGGAGCAGTGCATCGGGAATACGTCACGCTCGGGCATGAGGAAATTCATAACGGAGAACATGCCCTTCTTTATTTCGCCCGAATACATGGAGCAGGCGACGGTGACGCGGCGATACTCGAAATCGAGTATTATCGCGGCCTCGGAATTGGTGCCGTCGCGCTCGGGTATGCACTTGAAGCCGGGGCATACGAGAACGGTGAATTCGGGTTTGAAGTTCTCGAGCTGTTCCTTGGTGGGACGCACGAAGGCCTGCGTGGCGAACAGAGCGGAGGCGGCGTTCTCGCAGACGACCCTGATGGGAAGGCTGTAGGTCGTATCCGCGCCGACGTACGCGTCGACGACGAACGCTTCGCGGTTCTGCATATACGCGCACATCTTGCCGTAAATGGCGTCAGCCGTCTTGCGCTCGATGGGCATATTGATCTTGCCCCAGTCCACCTTGTCGTGCACGTCGGGACTATCGACGATGAAGCGGTCGTTGGGGGACCTGCCGGTGTACTTGCCGGTGTTGATGACGAGCGCGCCGGTGTCGGCAAGCTTGCCTTCGCCGCGCCTGAGCGCGTACTCTGTCAGCTCAGCGGGGGACGGGTTGCGGTAGATCGCGGAAAGCTCCGTGATCCCCATGGCGTCGAGATAGTTCTTCATATTGTTCTCCTTCTGAAATATTTTCCGAGGGTTTGTTCACTTATGGATGAACAGCACGCCGATCGTGTTCGGGCCGCAGTGGCTCGATACGGTGCAGGCGGCCTGGGTGATGAGGATTTCTTTGAAGTAGTTCAGCTTCGAGACCTCTTCGTAAACGGCGTCGATGTATTCCTGCTGGCAGTAGGAGCTGGTAATGAATATCCTGTCGGGACGTATGTCCTCGAGGTTCGCGAGGCGGTCGTTGGCGTACTGCCTGACCACGCGGCTGTACTTGCCCTTATATTTCTTGCCGACGCGCATCCTGCCGTCGACGACCTCGATGCAGGGCTTGAGCTGGAGGAGGTTGGCGCCGAGCGCCGCGACGTTGGAGCAGCGGCCGCCCTTCGCCATATACTTGAGCGTGTCGAGCGTGAAGCTCGTATCAACCTTCGGAATGATCTCCTCCTCGATGATCCTCTTTATCTCGGGCGCGGGAACGCCGGCGGCGGCGAGGTTGCACGCCTCGATGACGGACTGACCTATGCCGGAGGAGAGGTTTTTGCTATCGATCACGTACACGCCCGGCATATCCTGCGCGGCGAGGCACGCGACGTTAAATGTCGTGGAGAAGCCCGAGGAGATGGTGAAATGTATTATCTCGTCAGCGTCGGGGAACTTTTCCCTGATGCAGTTCAGATACTTCGTGAAATCGTCGATCGACTGAGCCGCCGTGGTGGGGAGCTCGCCCGTTTCGTCGACGAGCTTGAAGAGCTGCTCGCTCGTAATATCGACGCCGTCCATGTATTCCCTGCCGCCTATGTTGATGTAGAGCGGGAGCTTTTCGATGCCGTAGCGCTCATAAAGCTCGGGGGAGAGATCGGCGGTGCAGTCGCATGAGATCTTGATCATATGATACCTCTGTAAAAATGAAAAAATACGGCAGGCTTACACCTTTTTTACCACATATATTTTATCACAGCGCGTACGGAATGTAAAGCGATTTCGGGAACGAAAAGCGCACAAAAAAACTCCGTCTTACGACGGAGCCGGAAAGATGTTCACAGCTTTACGATAACGCCTTCGCGATAGACGGGAACGGTGTCGGTGAGGTCGGGAGTGAAGCAGAAATACACGTCCTCCTCAAAGCCTAACTTAACGAGCCGCCTGTAATGATAGGTGGTCGAAAGGTCGAAAATACCCGCCTTCCAGTCCTTATAAAGGTTCTCGCAGACGATCGTCATGTCGGTCAGGGAATCGGAGCCGATATCAATGAACTGCCTTAAACCGTCGATTATCGCACCTGCGCAGGTAAGATCGTCGGCGGAGGGCTGACCGTCGGTGCCGGCGCAGACGATGAGCACGTCGCGCCCCTCCGCGGCGGCGGCCTTTGCGACCGCAAGGCGGTTTATCATCGCGCCTAAGAGTATCCTGTCGGCGCTCCGGACAGAATACAGCGCGCCGGTGCCGTTGGTCGTGGAGACTATGACGGTCTTGCCGCGGACTGTCCTCGACAGGTATTCCGCCGGGGAGTTCCCGAGATCGAAGCCGCTTATTTTGATCCCGCCGCGCTCGCCGCCGAGGACGCATTCCCTCGCGCCGAGCCTTGAGGCAAGCGCGACCGCGTCGCCCGCGTCGACCGTGGGGACGACCTTGACCGCGCCGCCGTTGAGCGCCGAGATCATGCACGTCGTCGCGCGGAGCACGTCCACGACTATGACCGTGGTCTCCGACAGCTGGGCGTCCTTCTGTTTCCCGAATATGGGTAAAACGTCGATTTTCATAAGTCTGCCCCTGAAGTTTTTTGACATTGTACCACAAATCGCGTTTCAATGCAAATCTTTCATGCAAGCAGTATCCCCACCGCAGTCCCGACGAGCCCCGAGATTATCGCCGCGGGGACCGCCTGGCGCGTCTTCGTGACGCCGACCGCGCCGAAATAGACCGAGACCGTGTAGAAGACCGTCTCGGTAGAGCCGACTATTACGCTCGCCTCACGCCCGACGGGGCTGTCCGCGCCGTATTCGGTCAGCAGCTCTTTGAGTATCGCGAGCGAACCGCTTCCCGAGAACGGCCGAAGCGCGATCAGCGGCACGAGCGGCGCCTTAACACCGAGCTTCTCCGCGGCGGGGCTTATGAGATCCGTGAAGAAGCCGAGCGCGCCCGAGCCCTTCAATACGCTTATCGCGGTGAGCATCGCGGCGAGGCACGGCAGAAGGGACATCAGGCTCCGGACGGACTCGCCAACGCCGTCCAGAAAAGCTTTGTAAACGTTGACTTTTTTGACAAGGGCGTACGCCAAAATGGCGACGATCAGCATAGGCACGGCAAGGGACGCCCATTTCATTTGAACACCCTTCCGAGGAGCTTCGCGGAGATGATCGCGGCAAAGGCGGCGGCGAGCGAGGCGAGAAAAGTCGGTATCACGACGGAATATGGATCGGCAGATCCGCACGCCGTGCGGACGGCGATCACGGAGGTCGGCAAAAGCTCCACCGCCGACGAATTGAGGGCTATGAACATCGCCATCGAATCGGACGCTCGCCCGTCGCCGCGGTCGAGCCTCTTTACCGCCTCTATCCCGAACGGCGTCGCGGCGTTCCCCAGCCCGAAGAAGTTCGCCGCAAGATTGAGGCTCACCGGCGCTGCAGCGCCGCCGAGATCGGGCATCAGGAGCGACAGCGGTTTTCGCATCATCTTCGACAGCCCCTCGGTCAGCCCCGCTCTTTCCGCGACCTTGAACAGCCCCGACCAGAGCATGAACGGCCCCGCGAGCTCAAGAGCGAGCGTCACCGCGCCGCCAGTGCCCGCCGCGAGCGCCGCCATCGCTCCCGCGCCGTCGCCCTTTACGGCAAAAACGATAAGCCCGACCGCCGTCAGGATCACAAAAACCCAGTTCATCATACGTGATCGATATGCGCGGTTTTCACATGATATGCCGATTTCGGCATATATTTGAGCTTTTCGTATTGTCCCGCCGCGGGATGTGTGATAAAATACCGAAGTCAGAAGAAAAAAGAGGGCTATAAAGTGGAAAAGGAATTCAAACAGAATAAGATGGGGACAATGCCCGTCGGAAGGCTGATGTTCACGATGTCGCTCCCGATGGTCATCTCTATGCTGGTGCAGGCGCTTTACAACGTCGTGGACAGCATATTCGTCGCACGCATCAAAACGGCGATCGCGGCGAACGGCGTGAACAACGCGCTCACCGCCGTTGGGCTCGCGTATCCGATACAGTTTCTGATGGTTGCGTTCGCCGTCGGAACAGCGGTCGGCATGAACTCGCTGATGAGCCGCAGGCTCGGCGAGAAGCGCCGCGAGGACGCAAACTCCGCAGCCTCGAACGGACTGTTCCTCGAATTCGTATCCGCGATGGTGTTTCTCGTTCTGGGGCTGACCTGCGTGCGTCCGTTCCTCCGGATATTCACGGACGACGCGGCAGTGCTCGACCTCGGCGTAAGCTACCTCCGCATCTGCATGGTGTTCTGCCTCGGCATATTCATACACCTGGGCTTTGACCGCATACTGCAGTCCATGGGCAAGACCGGCCTTTCGATGGTCGCGCAGCTCGCCGGAGCGGTCACCAACATAGTCCTCGATCCGCTGATGATATTCGGCTACTGGGGCTTCCCCGAAATGGGCATCGCGGGCGCCGCCGCCGCGACTGTCATCGGCCAGTGGGTCAGCATGGTCGTTGCCGCGCTGCTCGTCGTTTTAGGCAAGCATGAGATCAAGGTCTCGTTCAAACATTTCAGGCCGAACGGCGAATCCATAAAGGAGATCTACCGCGTCGGCGCGCCGTCCATCGTCATGCAGGGCATCGGCTCGGTCATGAACACGGGCATGAACTTCGTGCTCTCGCGCTTTTTGACCGACGGCATGGGCGTCGCGATAATGAACATCTACTATAAGATGCAGTCGCTGATATTCATGCCAATGTTCGGCATAACCAACGCGTCGATGAGCATTATCGCGTTCAATTTCGGTGCGAAGGATTACAAGCGCCTCATCAAGACATGGAAGATAACGCTCGTCGTGTGCATAGTGATAATGACGGCCGGGCTCGTCTGCTTCCAGATATTCCCGGAAGCGATAGTGAGGATCTTCGACACCGACGGCGCCATCACGGGCGAGGGCATAAGGGCGTTCAAAACGATCTCCCTGCACTTCCCGATCGCGGCGGTCTGTATCGTCTGCGGCACGCTCTTCCAGGCGACGGGCAGGGGCTTTTACAGCATGATAGTGTCGCTGATGCGCCAGCTCGTGGCGCTGCTCCCCGCTGCGGCGATACTCGCCCTCGTGACCGGCAGGCTTTCCGCCGTGTGGTGGTCGTTCATAATCGCGGAGTTCATGTCCCTTGCAGTCAGCCTCACGTGCCTCCGCAGACTTTACAGTAAGGAACTGAAGCCGATAAAGGAACTTAATACAGAAGAATGAAAAACAGAACAATTATATGAAAAAACTCCGCCTTTGGCGGAGTTTTCACATCAAAAATTCATTATTCGATCTTCCGTCTTCAGTATTCCGCAGATCCTTCCTTCGTCAGCTCTTCCTCTCGAACACCTCGCCGCACTTCGGGCAGGTGATGCGGATCTTGCCCTTGCCCTTCGGGACGCGCACCGTCTGACGGCACTTGGGACATTTATAGAATCTGTGCGTTTTGCCCTGCTCGCGGCGGGTCTTAAGCTCGCTCTTTTTGCGGGAAAAAGGCGCGATCACGTGCGCGCGGAACCATTCGTACTCGGCGCGGCGCGCGGGTATGTTCCTGCTGAAAGTTCGGAAGGTCGTGAAAAATATCGCCGCGACCGCGACGGCGTAAAACGCGATCGAGATGATCTTGCCCGCGGTCGAAGCCGAGGCCGACCGCACGATAACAGCCGTTATGAAGCTTATGAGCGAGAACACGCTCAGTACCGTGTTCAGGCTGTCGCCGCCGTAGCGTCCGGCCAGAAACCGGCGGATCCTGTCTTTGAAGCTCATTCTGCCGCCTCCTTTTTACATCATAAAATATAAATCCGCCCGATCAAAAAATCAATAACGTGCGATAAAATTATACAAAGATTTTACATTTGACATACCAGGAGTCGTAAAATATAATATGGTCATGGAGAAAAAGCGGAAAGGCAAGTTCATAACGGGCGCGCTGTTCACGCTCGCGCAGTGGACGTGGGGACTGCCCCAGAACCTCGTCGGGGCGGCGCTCGCGCTGGTGTTCAGGGGGCGGCGCTTTCGGTATCACGGCGCGCTCGTGACCGTCTATCGGAGCCTCCGCGGCATATCGAACAACAGCGGCTTTTCGCTCGGCTCGTTCATATTCATGCCCGAGGCGTGGAGCGATCACGACCGCGAGCACATCCTTGTTCACGAATACGGCCACAGCGTACAGTCGCTGATACTGGGGCCGTTTTATCTGCCCGTCGTAGGGCTCCCGTCGGTCATCTGGTCGCGGCGCTATTCCAAAAAGAGGAGCGTCTACCGCGACCGCGGCATAAAATACACCGACCGCTTCCCCGAAAACGAAGCGGACCGCCTGGGCGAGGCGGTCACGGGAGAAAAACCGTATTGACGATCAAAGATTCAGAAGCACGAGGGCTGCGGCGATGAGGCCGAAGCCTATGTATTTGCGCGCGGAAAGCTTCTCCCTGAAGAGCAGCAGCCCCGCCGCGCCGACGAGGACTATCGCGCCGATGTTATATATGGGATACACGACCACTGCGGGCACCGAGCCGAGGGACAGGAGCAAGAACCGGCTTGCAAAATAGTTCGGCACGCCGATCATTACGCCGAAGGCGACGTCCTTCCACGATATGGGCCTGTGCTTCACGGCGGTTATTATCGCCGCCGCGAGGAACGCCGTAACGAAGTTGAAGAACAGGAAATCGTCCTTTAACGCAGGCGAGCCCGTTTTGTCGTAAATGTTCGCCATGGACTCCGTAAAGCCGCTCACGATAAGCAGCAGGAGCAGGAACACGGCGGTCTTTTTGGTGCCCTTGTCCTTCTCCTGCGGAGAAACGTTGATTATGATTATCGCGGCGACGGCAAGCACGACGCCGACGATCTGGAAAACGGATGGCGTTTCGTGAAACACCGCGACTGCCATACCGGTCGGAACGAGCACGCCGAGCTTCATGAATACCGTTGCCAACATGACGCCGTTCTTCGATATGTTCAGCTTCATCAACACGAAGCAGGTGAGGTACAGGCAGCCGCTGATCAGCCCGAGAACGAGCGTGAACGGTAGCCCCTCGCGGTAAACGAACACGTTCTTGTCCTTCATGAACAGGAACGCGATAGCCGAGCAGACGATATAGTTCGCCGCAAACATGGCGAAATTGTTTTTTATGTGCTTTTCGCCGAAGCGCATTATTACCGCGACGGCGGAGCTTGCGAGCACCGCGAGGATCAGATAAAGCATGGACGAGACTTCCTTCGATCGATTAAGCTAAGTATAGCATAATCCGAATAAAAACAAAAGACGGCATTGACCGTCCCGAATGTTTTTTGCTCATTTCCCGCCGGGTTCCGTTACCGACTCGGCGACGAGCGTGAGCTCGTCGTTCTTCACGCGAAGGAATCCGCCCGACGCGATCAGTCTCAATACACATTTCCCGTCTTCGCACGCGGTAACGGGCGAGCTTTCCGAAAGCGCGATAACGGCCTCGATGTGGCCGCGGCGTATGCCGACGCC
The DNA here is from genome assembly GCA_017614315.1 of Clostridia bacterium. Classification (GTDB taxonomy): domain Bacteria; phylum Bacillota; class Clostridia; order Christensenellales; family CAG-138; genus UBA3857. The sequence continues at coordinate 55,361 of JAGACA010000021.1, forward strand.
GCCGCCTTCGCCGCCCAGGCCGTCACGCGCGGAAACGGTGACCGAATCGCATGGGACGCGGAGCTTTTCCCCCTCGGGGGTTATAATTATAAGCGTCATCGCGCTCATATTACGCGCCCGCCTTCTTGTACGCGGCGTAGACGTCGTCGACGCCGCCCGCCATCAGGAAGCACTGCTCCGGTATGGAGTCGCAGTCGCCGCCGAGGATCGCCTCGAAGCCCTTTATCGTGTCCTCGATATGCACGAACCTGCCGGGCATGCCGGTGAAGCTCTCCGCGACGTGGAAGGGCTGGCTCATGAACCTCTGCGCCTTTCTCGCGCGGCGTACGGTAAGCCGATCCTCCGCCGAAAGCTCGTCCATGCCGAGTATAGCGATTATGTCCTGCAGCTCGTTATATCTCTGGAGCACGCGCTGTATCTCCTGCGCGGTATTGTAATGGCGGTCGCCGACTATCTCGGGCGAAAGGAATCTCGATCTGGAATCGAGCGGCGCCACAGCGGGGTATATGCCGAGCTCCACGACCGAGCGCGAGAGCACTGTCGTCGCGTCAAGATGCGTGAACGCCGTCGCTGGCGCGGGGTCGGTAAGGTCGTCCGCGGGGACGTATATCGCCTGAACGGACGTGATCGAGCCGTTAGAAGTGGAGACTATGCGCTCCTGCAGCCTGCCCATCTCGCTCGCGAGGGTGGGCTGATAGCCGACTGCCGAGGGCATGCGACCGAGCAGCGCGGAGACCTCCGAGCCGGCCTGCGTGAAGCGGAATATGTTGTCGATGAAGAGGAGCACGTTCTTGTGCGAATGCTCGCGGAAATACTCGGCGATGGTCAGCCCCGCGAGCGGCACTCGGAGGCGCGCGCCCGCCGTTTCGTTCATCTGCCCGAACACGAGAGAGGTCTTGTCGAGCACTTTGGACTGCTTCATCTCCTGCCAGAGGTCGTAGCCCTCGCGCGAGCGTTCGCCGACGCCCGCGAATACGGAATATCCGTTATGCTCGAACGCGATGTTGCGTATGAGCTCCATTATCAGCACGGTCTTTCCGACGCCCGCGCCGCCGAACAGGCCTATCTTCGAGCCCTTGGCGTAGGGCGTCATCAGGTCGATGACCTTTATGCCCGTTTCGAGTATCTCCTCCGCGGGGACTATCTCGGTAAAAGCGGGAGCGGGATGGTGTATCGGCCGGCGCAGCTCGCTTTTGACCTCGCCCTCGCGGTCGATGGGATTGCCGCTCACGTCGATCATTCGGCCGAGGGTGGCTTCGCCGACGGGAACGGAGATGGGCGCGTTGGTGTTTACGGCGGTCATACCGCGGGAAAGACCGTCGGTGGACTGCATGGCGATACAGCGCACGCAGCCGTCGCCGAGCTGCTGGAGCACCTCGAGTATCAGCACGCCGTTTTTGGTCTCGACCTCGAGCGCGTTATAGATCTCCGGTACGATCTGGCCGAAGCTCACGTCGACCACCGGCCCTATTATGCGCGTTATCATGCCTTTTTCTTTCATAACTGCTCCTTGATCCCGACGGAGGTCTCGAGCACGCTCGCCGTAACGGCAGCCTGCCTTAAGCGGTTTATCCTCGATTCGAGCCCCGAAATGGAGCTTTTAGCGTTGTCGTATGCCGATCTCATCGCGACGACGGTAGCCGCCTGCGCCGCGGAAGCGGCCGAAAGCAGCTTTTTATACATATCCGCGTTGAGCGAAAGCGAGTACAGCTCGTCCGCCGCAGTCGGCCTGTCGGGTATGAACAGGACGCCGTCCGGATCGGCCTTTTCGGTATCCTCCGCCGGTTTTATTGGGAAGACCTCGGAAACGGGGCGCGACTTCAGCATGTTGAAGAACTTCTGGTACACGACGCTGATCTTTACGCAGCCGCTTTCCGTGAAGCTTTCCTTGAGAAACGAGACGATCGCCCGCGCGTCCCCGCAGGCGGGAACGTCCGGCATTTCAAAGCTCCTCAGGACGGGGAGCCCCCTGGATACGCAGAAGTCGTACGCCTTTTTGCCGCAGGTGATAATAACGGGATCGCGCACGAAGCCGAGCGCCGTCCCCGTGAAGAAATTAAACAGCTCCTGATGATAGCCGCCGCAGAGCCCGTGATTGCCCGAGAGGAGTATGAACACATGCTTTTCCGCGTGAGCGCCCGTATCCCCGCCTGAAAGACCGGCGAAGCCGCTCATCTCCCTGACGGCTTCCGCGTAGGGCGTGAAGGCCGTGAGCACGGAGCTTAAGCGCAGGTATTTCGCCGTGGCGGCGGAACGCATCGCGCCCGAAAGCTGCTCGATCGTCCGCGCGCTTTTAAGCCTTTTTTTCAGCTCGCCTAAGCTCGGCACGGGATCTCCTCCTTATAGCGGGCAAGCGCTCCGCGGACGGAAGACTCGAGCTTTTCGTCCATCCTTTCGCCCGTTTTCAGAGCGGCGGCCAGTTCTTCGCAGTTGGTCTCGAAATAATCGTAAAGCCCGCGCTCGAAGCTCTCCATCGCGCTTGCGGGAACGCCCTCGGCATAACCCTCCGAAACGGCGAATATTATCAGCGCCTGCTTCCAGTCGGGAAGCGGCTCGTACCGCTTTTGGCGGAGGGCGCGCATCATCTTTTCGCCGCGCTCGAGCACCATGCCGGAGCTTCTGTCAAGCTCCGAACCGAACTGTGCGAAGGACGCGAGCTCGCGGTACTGGGCAAGCTCCATGCGAAGCTTGCCGGAGACCTGCTTCAAAAGCTTCGTCTGCGCCGCCGAGCCCACGCGGGAAACGGATAGTCCCACGTTGACCGCCGGGCGCTGACCCTCGTTGAACAGGTCGCTTTCGAGGAATATCTGACCGTCGGTGATGGATATGACGTTCGTCGGGATATAGGCGGAGATGTCGCCCGCCTGCGTTTCGATTATGGGCAGCGCGGTCACGGAGCCGCCGCCCGCCTCGGGCGAAAGCCTTGCCGCGCGTTCGAGCAGCCTTGAATGCAGATAGAACACGTCGCCCGGGTACGCCTCGCGGCCGGAGGGCCGGTGCAGGAGCAGCGACAGCTCGCGGTACGCGACCGCGTGCTTCGAAAGATCGTCGTAAACGATCAGGCAGTCCATGCCCTTGTACATGAAGTATTCGCTCATCGCCGCGCCGGCAAAGGGGGCTATGTACTGCATGGAAGCGGAGCTCGAAGCGGGCGCGGAGACGATGGTCGTGTACTCCATCGCGCCGTGCTTTTCGAGCTTGTCGCGGATCTCGGCCACGGTGGAATCCTTCTGACCTATCGCGACGTATATGCAGGGAACGTTCCTGCCCTTCTGATTGATTATCGCGTCTATCGCGAGCGCGGATTTGCCCGTGCTGCGGTCGCCGATAATCAGCTCGCGCTGACCGCGGCCGATCGGGACGAGCGCGTCTATCGCCTTTATGCCCGTGTGCATCGGCGTCGATACCGAGCGCCTGTCGGGTATGCCCGCGGCCTTGAACTCGATGGGTCGGCGCTCGCGTGTCCTGATCCTGTCGCCGCCGTCTATCGCACGGCCGAGAGGATCGACGACCCTGCCCAAAAGCTCCTCGCCCACGGGCACGCTCGCGATCCTGCCCACGCGGCGGACGCGGCTCAGCGTTTCGATCTGCTCGAATCTGCCGAACACCACGCATCCTATGCGCTCCGGCTCTATGTCGAGTATCATTCCGCGCTCGCCGCACTCGAACTCGATGACCTCGCCGTACATTATGTCGGCAAGACCGTCAAGACGGCAGATGCCGTCCGAAACGGACAGCACGCGGCCGAGCTGGAATTCGTCTATCCGGGGCGATTCCTCGCTTATGCCCGCCATTATGTCGGCAAATATCCCGTCCGCGTCGACGCCGTCGGACATGGGACGTTTTAAGAGGTTTCGCTCGAGGTGGTAGAGCATGTTTTTTACGGTGCAGTCGTAGACCGTATCGCCGATCCTCAGCCGCAGCCCGCCGATGAGCTCGGGATCGGTCTTGACCCAGAAGCTCGGCCTTCCGTCGACCTCGTCGAGCAGGGACTCGGCGCGCTTCTTCAGCTTATCGACGATCTCGTCCGCAAGCGGATACGCGCTCGAAAGCGTGACGTACAGCACGTCGTGATGCATCAGATAGCACATATCGCCGGGGGTCAGCCTGATCCTTTCGAGTATGCTGTCGGCGATGCCGGCCTCTTTTTTGCGTATGAGCGAAGCCTGCGGCTCGCCGGAAAGATGCTCCGCAAGCCTTGCGCAGAGCGCCTTTACCGCCTTCTCCCTGGAAAGCAGCATCGCCTCGCGCCTCTGAGCGGAGATGCGCGCGTCGGACGAAGCGAGGAGCTGTTTTTTCTTCTGCTCCGTGCTTTCGGCGATCCGCATTTGCTCGCCGGCGAAGGCTTCGGGAGCTTCCTCCGGCTCTGCCGGGGCTTCGGTATAGGCCGGATCCTCCGCGGGAGCGAGCGCGGCTTCCGCCTCATCGAGCTCGGCGGCGATGCGCTCGCGCCTTGACGAGAACTTCTTTTTAAGCGGCTTATATCCCACTATAAGAAGGATGACGGCGAGGAGAGCGAAATTGATAAGCGCGTATACGTAATACATCAGCCCTCACCGCCCTTCGTCAGCTTTTCGGTAAAGGCTTCCGTCATCCTGTCCATGAGTGAAGCGAGCCTTTCGTCGGCAAGCTTTCCGGCTTTTCCGACCTCGGCAAAGGCGGCGTTTTCACGCGCGGCAAGCTCCTCGGCGTAATCCTTCAGCTCCTGCTTCGCGTTCTCCTCGGCGGCGGCGATGATCCTCCGGGCTTCGTCCTCCGCGGCTCTTTGGCTCGCGGCGCGCGCCTCAAGCGCCCGTGCGCGGCTCTCCTCAAGGGACTGCTCCCTCTCCATTGCCCTTATGTGCGCGCGGGCGACCTTGTCCTTTCGTTCGTCCATATGCCTCAAAACGGGCTTTATCAAAAGACCGTTCAGTACGAGCACGAACAGCATGAACAGGATTATCGTCCAGATTATGTCGGGGAGGTTTATGTTCATCTATCAGATCTTGTTGATCAGCATGAAAGCTATCAAAAGGCCGTAGATCGTCAGCGCCTCCATCAGCGCGAGCGAAAGGAGGAGCGTGCTCCTTATCTCCTTCGCGGCGTCGGGCTGACGCGCTATGCCCTCGAGGGCGGCCTTGGCGGCCTTGCCCTGGCCGAGAGCCGGGAACATAGTCGAGAGCGCTATGGCGAGCGCCGCCGCAATTGCATAGAACGCGGAATCAGTCATGTAGGTCTCTCCTTTGTACTTTAGTCTTCAAGGAATTCGTTAAGGTACGACGCGGTGAGCATGGTGTAGACCATCGCCTGTATCGCGCAGAACAAAACCGAAAGCAGCATCATGATCATCGGTGCGCCTATCGGCAGTATCTCGTAAAGGTTTTCAAGCACGGTCTCTTCGCCGAATATGTTGCCGAACAGCCTCAAAGACAGCGACGCGGGCTTGATGATCTCGTCCAGAAGAAGGAGCGGGACTATCGGCGTTAAGAAGTGCAGTATGTAGTGCCTGACGCCGGCGCGGATCGCGGAGATCTGTATGAAGAAGAACGTGCAGATCGAAAGCCCCAGCGTGACGGAAAGGGACGACGTCGGCGCCTTGAAGTACTTCGATATGCCCACGCCGGGTATGAGGCCGGAATAGTTGCAGAGGAGTATGAATACAAAAAGAGGAGCAAGGAAGAAGATGTACTTTCTTGCCTTTCTCCTGCCGAGTATGTCCGCGAAGAAGCCGTCGAGGTACTCAACGCCCGCCTCGATCATGTTCTGGAGCCTGCCGGGACGGTCCTTGAGATCATGCGTTACGATGAGCGAGATAACGGCGACAACGGCGATCAATGCGAACATCGTCACGACCTCCGCCGAAATGTCAAGTATGCCGAATATCCTTATCAAAGGTTCGCGCGCCTCACCCATCGGAGCTTTCCTTTCCCGTTCCGCGTATCAGAAGCAGTGTGAATACGATCAGTCCTGCGGTCGCGCCGAGCGCGCCGGCGATCATGAAAACGGTCAGATCGAGCTTCAAGGCCCGTCCTATAAAATAGATCGCCGCAAGGCAGCCCCCGGCGACCAGCGTCCTCAAAGGCAGTATCATATAGACGCCGGACTTTTTGCCGAGCGCCGATCGCGTGATAAGATAATTGACGAATTCCGCCAGCGCGCCTCCCGAAAAGGCGATCACGGCGGGCAGGATCTCTTTCACAACGAATACCTCTGGGCGATTTTACATATTTTATCCCAAAGCAGCCCGATTGTCAAGAACGCCGCGCGGGACGATCCGAAGCGCCGAAAGGTTGATTATTTGATTGAATAATGTTATAGTTTTTTTACATACGAAAAGGGGGTGTTCTCATGACGATCGAGATATCTGCGGTCAGTCTGATCAACATTATTCTGCTTGCGGCTGGCATAGGAGTCTGCATCCTGGGCTTCCTTCACATCAAAATGGCGTCCGAGGTGCAGAGCGATTTCCGGTACGCCTTTGTCGCCGTGTTCATTTTGCTGACCGTTTTCATGGCTTCCCACATCGCGAGAAGCATACTTGACGGCACCCCGGGAGCAGCGGCGGGAGCGATCCTCCGTATACTTGCTTTTACCGGGATATTTGCGGCCGGCATGGTCGCGTTTGTGATATTCTTACTTTTCATATTTCTCGAGAAGCGTAAGAATGTCAGAAAAACGCTGATAATCATGCTGTGCCTGCTTTTCTCGGTTAATCTCGCGCTTCTGATCTTCGGAAGCGTATCGGGCGCGTATTACAGCTTCGGCGCGGAGAATACATTCACCCGCGGCCCGCTGTACCCCGTAATTTTCGCCGTTCCGCTCATACTGACAGCGGTCAACATGGTCATTCTCGCCCGATACGGCAAGCACATCACCCCGCGCCTCGTGCGAGCCTTCTGGTTCTTCTTTATCGCGGCCGCCGCCGCGATGCCGATCCAGTGCCTCACAAACGGGATACAGTACACGGTCGTTGCGGCGGTGCTGGGCTCGGCGACCATGTACTTTGTCCTGCTCAAGGAGCAGAGGGACGTGTTCAAACACAATATCCGGTCTATCGAGCGGCTGCAGGACGGGCTGATACTCGTCATGGCGGACCTGGTCGAGAGCCGCGACAAATGCACCGGCGATCACGTCCGCAAGACTGCGGAGTACACGCGGATCATCATGGAGCAGATGAGGAAGGACTGCTCGTATCCCGACGAACTGACCGACGAGTTCATCGAAGACGTGGTTCGTTCCGCGCCGCTTCACGACGTCGGGAAGATACAGGTCTCCGATGCAATCTTAAACAAACCGGGAAGGCTGACCCCGGAGGAGTTCGAGGAGATAAAGAGCCATACTACCGCGGGAAGGGACATCCTCACCGAAGCCATAGACATGGTCTCCGAGGAGAGATCCGGATATCTCCTCGAGGCGAGGAACCTCGCATACTGTCACCACGAAAAATGGAACGGCACGGGCTATCCGCAGGGGCTCGCGGGCGAAAAAATACCGCTTTCCGCCCGGATCATGGCTGTCGCGGACGTGTTCGACGCGCTCGTCTCCAAGCGCAGCTACAAAGAAGGGCTCCCGATCGAAAAAGCGACGGAGATCATACGCGAGGGTATCGGGACGCATTTCGACCCGCTTGTCGCGGAGGCTTTTCTGAAAGCGGGAGCCGAGGTGCGCGCGGTGGCCTTATCCCACGAGAAGAAAGCCGCCGGATGATCCATCCGCCGGCCGGACGGCCGCTTCGAGCCCCTTCGGTTCATCGTTCCAGTCGGGACGGGGCTCTGAACCCCGCGCAGCGAGCTGCCGAGCTTGAAACCGACTTGCGTGACGCTGCGCTTGAATTTGCTTCGCAAATTCAGGGTTCAAGAATGAACTTATAATAATGACAGAGAGGACTGCGATGCAGTCCTCTCTGTCATTGGTACA
>JAGACA010000004.1 GCA_017614315.1 Clostridia bacterium
AAGGGCGAGCGAAACCAACCGGTGGATGGTTTCGCCGCCCCGTGTTTTGGCGCGGTGCGAGCGCGCGGTGCGAAGCACAAGAAGCGAGACACATTATCGCGGCAAAACCGAATCTCTCCTCCTCCGCTATCAAAGAAACCTCTTTTGTCTACCAGGACAAGAGAGGTTTCTTTGTTGCTAAGCAACTTAAAACATGGTATAATAATACCGACAAAAAGGAGGCAGTTATGTTCTTAAGGAAAAGAGTTTTATTTCTTGTCAGTATTATTGTTCTTTTTGCAGTCTTAACCGGATGTGGACCGTTCAATGATGATGTGTCCAGAGACCGGATTATAGAATATGTTACCAATAATCACGAAACACTGGAAGCGATCGCAGAAGACGAAATACCAAGTGAAAAAGCTGAACTTGAATCTTGGATCCGTGATCGTCTTGGCAAACAAACAATCGTGAAAAGTGTGTACAGGTTTAATAACAATATTACAGACTTTTATTGCGGAGGAACCGGTTTGGCGACCAATTCGACATATTCCGGGTTTTATTACTCTGCGGATAACACTCCTTTTGCGCTGGAGTTTCCTTCAGATGAATTGGTGGAGACGTCTTCTGGCGTCTATGAGTGGAAGAGTAATACCGGAGAGGAGATCATTACAGAAAGAATAATTCCAAACTGGTTTTATTATTACATGGTTTGGAATTAACAAGAACATTGGGAAGATATCATATTCTGGTGTACTTTTAGGCGTTCTTTCTATGGTTTGGTGTACTTTTGTACGCTCTTATACAACAAAGAAACCTCTTTTGTCTACCAGGGCAAAAGAGGTTTTCTTTATTGTTTTAACATGATGTGCATGATATAATAATTATGTACGCTTTGGAGGGGAGGAATGACGAATGGTACATCTGGAAGAATTAAACAAGTATAATGTTTGGGATGTTATTGAGCTTACTGTAAAAAAAGAGCAGGAAAGCTTTATCGCAGGCAATGAATGGAGTCTCGTCCATGCCTATGTGGGTAGTAAAACCAAAGGCGCGGTATACCCTTTTGGAATATTTGATGACGATAAAGCTGTTGGATTCTTAATGATCGCATATGACTACGGCGAAGTATGCAACGATCCTGACGCACCTGAAATATCCAAAAACAACTATTTCCTTTGGCGATTGATGATAGATCAAGAAGAGCAAGGAAAAGGATACGGAAAGAAAGCAGTCGAACTTGCCTTGGAGTTTGTTAAGACATTCCCGCACGGCAAAGCGGATTACTGCTGGCTTTGCTATGACAAGAACAACGAGGTCGCAAGGAAGCTATATCTTTCCATGGGATTCCAGGAAATCGGCGAACAGGATAATGATATCAACGCGGTAATTAAACTATAGAAAATACACTGGTGTACTTTCAGGCGTTCTTTCTATGCTTTGGTGTCCTTTGCGCGCTCTTTCACAGAAAAGAAACCTCTTTTGTCTGCCGGTGCAAGAGGGGTTTCTTTGTTGCTTTTTTCGTGGCTGTATGATAATATTATTGCGGATATATGATGTTTCCGATGCGGATATCGTTCAATAGCGTCTGAGATGCACATTGATGGAAAGAAAGCGCAGGTATTATTATGCGGGAAAGCAAAGCTGCTGCGACAGTCGAAGCAGTTGTAAAAGCATCCGGTGATGATTTACAAACACAGATGCGGGAACTGAAGCGACTTATTCGGGAAGGAAAGCGAGCCAACGATCTTCTGCTGGTTGGAGCCGCATATTGTCGGCTTGCCGAGATCTGCAACGATGCGGACGATCTGCCCGGGGTGCTTGCCAATTCGATGAAGGCGGTCACGCTGCTGCAGGATACCGGCGAATATGAACTGCTCGCGAAGTCCTGTTCCGCACTGGGCTATGCTTATACACACCAGGGCAACAACCAGATGGCGCTGTTCTACGACGAACGCGCGTACAGCATCGTAAAAAAGCACCGGATTCGAGGCCAAACCAGACTCGCGGTCATGAACAACCTTGCGACCGGTTACCGTGCCTTGGAGGAGACCCAAAAAAGCATCCGGTATGGGAACGAATGCCTCGATCTGCTCCGAAAGGAACAATGTGAAGACTATGACGATCTTGTCATGTATTCCCTCAACTTGGCCGAGTATTATAAAGACAACGGCGAACTGAAGATCGCCATGGAAATACTCAAATCTCTATCGGCATATCTCGAAAAAGTGGAGTATTCACCCTTTGTCTGCGACTACTATCTGAGAAGCGCGATCGTTTCCTATTTAAGCGAGGACGTAACAGCAGGCAACAGCTATATGGATACCGCTTTTACCCTCATTCCTGAAAAAACCTATCCGCTTCCCCTGTATGACGATCTTCATGAGGTCTCGCGCCTCCTTTTGAATCACAGGGACCGGGAGCGGGCGAAAACAATCCTTGATATCATGACCATATATGCCGAGAAGAACCCCGGCACACTGGAGCAGCTTTTTGCCGCCAGCATGATGGCGAACTACTATAATACCTTCGCCGAGTATCAGCTCGCTTCGGAGTATTTCGCAAAATACGAAGCGCTGAAAGAGAGACAAGAGCGCGAACAGAAGGAAATGCAGATGACTCTGCACAGGATCACGCAGAAGACCGAGACAGAGGTCCGCAAGCTAAGGCGGAGAATACAGGAAAGCGAAGCGCTTGCCTCTCTGGAGCCGATGACGAAGCTGCTGAACCGTTCGGCACTGCTCCGCATCTCATCGGAATTCATCGAGTCGGCTGCAAAGAAGAAACAGAAGGTCGGAGCGGTCTTTATTGATATCGACTTTTTCAAGGAGTGCAACGACACCTACGGCCACGCCAAAGGCGACGAAATCATCCGGGAGGTTGCCCGCGCCTGCCGGAAGCAGGAGACCGCCAATATCCGCTTTGCCCGCTACGGCGGCGACGAATTCTTCGGGATCACAAAGGGGCTCACGGATGACCAGGTCTGCGAAGTGGCCCGCCGCATCTGCCAAATCATTCGGAATGCGGATATCCCCAATGCGAACAATCCGGCAGGCGGAAGAATCACGCTGTCGGTCGGCGTTGTGAATGTGCCTATTACCGCCAGAACGGATACCATTCTGGAAATCGCAAATTATGCCGATAAGGCGTTGTATCACGCGAAAAATGCGGGAAAGAATATGATTTTCGAACTCTTCCGCAGCGACGGTGAGGCAAAAAACGCCGAAACGTCCTATATCAAAATCGATTTTTAGTCAGACGCGCTTCCGTTGGATAATGATGTCATGCATCATTTTGCTTTTGAAAAGCAAGCGTTACGTTTGTGCGTTCTTCCTTTGAATCTGATACGTTTGTACGCTTTTTTCAGTTATATCCGCCTTCGGCGAGTTTGATTGCGCTGCAGTGATATCCGGCTTACGCCGAGTGATATTGCTTTGCGCGCAGTTTTGAAGACGAATATAGAATAACTGCGATCATCGGGAGCAATATAACTAACCTCTTTTGTCTGCCGGGACAGGAGAGGTTTCTTTGTTGCCGTTACCCTGCGGGTATGGTATAATTTCTCAACGACCCTTAATTAGGAGGAGAAAGCATGAAGATCCGGTGCGTATGGGAGCATAACGGCAACGACAGTCTTCTCTATGCCGAGAATTTTACAGGCGCATTTACAAGGGGAGGATCACTTGAGGAGGCGCTTGCCAAAATGCCGGAGGAGATCCGACGGTACCGGCTTTGGAAAGGCGAGCCCCCATTTGACATTATTGACCCGGAGATCGTTCAGGAAAAGCAATCCGATTTACAGATCAAAGACGCCGACAGCGATGTGCTGTTTAAGACAGAAGAAGCGCCCCTGAGCGCAGAAGAATACCTGCATCTCAAATCGTTGGCAATGAAGTCTGCCGAAGATTTCCAAGCGCTTTATTTATCTTTTCCGGACAAAAACAAGAGCGCAAACCCGATGCGAAAGACATTTTACGGAGATGTGCCCCGTACTGCGGAGGAAATGTACCGGCACACGAAAAACGTGAACGCATACTATTTCTCCGAGATCGGCGTTGACGCCGACAACGAAGGATCGATCGTGTCCTGCAGGGCGCGAGGCTTTGATGCGCTTGAGGCCATTCCCGACTTTCTGTCTATGGAAGCGGTAACAGGCAGCTATGACGAGCGATGGTCGGTCAGGAAAGTATTGAGGCGTTTTATTTGGCATGACAGGATACATGCTAAAGCGATGTACAAAATGGGCGTATTGACCTTTGGCGAAGATATCATTCCCGACGTTTTCGGATTCTGCCGGTAGATCTCAATATGCGGGACAGTCCATAGGAATGTTTTCCCGTGCTTTGGTACCTTTTAAGTGTTCTTACACAATAAAACAAGCCGTCCCTTCGGAGCGGGAGAAGCCTTTTTTATTGTCCGCCGCGTGGTATAATTACGATGAAAAAAGATCCGGAGGAACGGAACATGATCCTATCTGAGGCCGAAAGGCTGATACTCAGGAACTATACGATGGACGACGTGCCCGAAGCGCACGAGTATTTCTCGGACGAATAGGCGTCGCGGTGCGAGGATTTCTGGCCAGAGACGGTCGAAGAGGCAGAGAAAAGCTTTCAGAAAGGAAGGACATGGACAAATGAGATTTAACCGTATTTTCGCCGCACTTCTGGCGGCGCTCATGCTCGCCGCGAGCCTTACAGGCTGCAGCGGCGCCGCAAACGAGCCCGATAAGCCCGCCGCCACCGCCGCACCCACGGCGGAGCCCGCAACCACGCCCGCGCCGACGCCGGAGCCGACGCCCGCTCCGGAGGAGCCGCCCGTCCGCATGAGAAACGGCGGCAGCCTGTGCTTTCTGCCGGAGGAGCCGATCGATATCCCGAACCTGTCCGAGATGGTCTATACCCGCCCGGACTCCGAAGCGCTGATCGCGAAGATCGAGGCCCTCACGGAAAAGGCGGCTGTGTGCCAAGACCCGGCGGAGCTCCTTGACGATTATTACGAGATCGCGGTGCTGGTGAACCGTTACGCTACCATGATAAGTCTCGCGTATTACCGTTTCAGCACGGATATCTTTGACGAATACTTTTCCGAAGAGTACGATCGCTGCGATGAGAACGGCTCGGCGATCGATGAAAAGCTTAATGAACTCTATGCCGTGTTCGCCGCGTCCCCGTTTAGGAACATACTGGAGGCGGAATACTTCGGCGAGGGGTTCTTCAGGGATTACGAGGATTTCAACACGGCGGACGATACGTTCCTCGAGCATAAAAAGCGGGAGAACGATCTCCTTTTCCGATACTATGAGCTTTCGGGGAACGCCGACTTTTCCACCTATAGGGGTATCGAAAAAAGCCGCGGGGAGATAGGCGGCGTATTCATCGAGCTCATAAAGGTCAGGAGAGAGATCGCGGCCGCGAAGGGCTATGACAACTATATGGATTACGCCTACGCCTGCGAATACAAGCGGGATTTCACCACCGACCGGGCGAAGGAATACCTCGAGCTCGTGAGGACGCGGCTCGCTCCGCTCCTTGAAAACAGGAAGATAACCGAAGAGTATTCGTACTATTCCGACTGGCGGGAGTCGAAGACCGTTGAGATACTCTCCTCCGCCGCGCAGAAGATGGGCGGCCCCGTCTGGGAAGCGTTCCGATTCATGATCGACCATGAGCTTTACGACATTTCCTATTCAAACAACAAGCTCTCCACCGCCTACACGAGCTACCTCGCGGACTACGAGTCGCCGTTCATATTCGTCGATCCCGGCGCAAAGGATCTGCTCATAGCGATGTTCCACGAATTCGGGCATTTTACCGACGCGTACGTGAATTACGGCCTCTCGGGCGATCTCGAGCTCTCGGAGATCTATTCCCAGGCGATGGTGTACCTCGCGTTCGCCTATGGCGAGCCGTTCTCGGACAGCGCGCGTGAAACGAACCTCCGCGCGACGCTCGCAGAGCTTTTGACGGGAAGCATTATCCGGATGGCGGCTTACGGCGATTTCGAGCTTCGGGTATATTCGCTCGCGCCGGAGGAGCTCAGCCTTGACGCGATCGACGAAATTTACGCCCAATGCATGAAGGATTACGGCCTCGCGGGGCTGATCGGCATCGAGTACACGAAGATCTACTGGGTGGCGTACCACCATTTCTTCGATTATCCCGGCTACGTCATCAGCTATTCCATCTCCGCTGTGCCCGCTGTACAGATCTGCCGTCTGGAGGCGGAGGAGCCCGGTGCGGGCGTTGAAGCCTTCTGCCGCCTGCTCGGCCGCACCCGCGGCAAAAGATTCACCGCGGTGCTCGCGGAGGCGGGTCTCGACAGTCCCTTTGACGCCGCGGCTTTCGACGGGCTCGCGGAATTCCTGAAGGCGGTATTCGAAATGAACTGACTTATAACGAAAGAACCTCTTTTTCCTGCAGGACAAAGAAGTTTTTTGTTGCCGCCGCACCCCGGTTATGGTATAATCAAACTGTTATATCGCTTTTTAGGAGAGAGTATGGATAAGAAGACCGCAATGGAAAACTACGTACGCGAGGCGCACGAAAAGGGCGTGTTCACCGGGACGTGGCTGCTTGCCGAAAACGGCGCGTTGGTATCGAAGGGCGCGATCGGATATTTCGACGCCGCGGACAGCCGACCGATGCGCGAGGATACTTTATTCGATATCGGCTCCGTCAGCAAGCAGTTCACGGCGGCGGCGATAATGCTCCTTCGCCGCAGGGGGCTTCTTTCGCTCGACGACGAGATCCGGAAGTTCTTCCCCGGGATACCCTATAAGGGCGTGACCGTCCGCAATCTCCTCACCCATACAGGCGGGCTTCCCGACAATTTCGCTTTCATCAGGGAAACGGCAAAGAAGGAAGGCTCCGCTCCGGATAACGGCGCCACGCTCCGCTTCTTCGAAGAGGGCGGGGAGGAGCCGCGCTTTGAGCCGGGCGAAGCCTGGGAATACTGCAACTCGGGCTACTCGCTGCTCGCTCTTCTGACGGAGAAGCTTTCGGGCACGGCTTTCGCGGACTTCCTCAAAAAGAACATATTCGAGCCCGCGGGCATGGCCTCGACGGGGCTTTATCACCGCATAAAGGACGGAGCCGAAATCGAAAACCTCGCCGTAGGCCTCACCTATGAAGGGGACAATTGGCTCCCGGCCGAGGATTCCATGTGGAAAAGCCTCGTCGTTTCTCTGGACGGAACGGAGGGCGCGGGCTTTGTAAAGAGCAATATCTTCGACCTATGCGCGTGGGACAGGGCGCTCCGAGACGGGAAGGTACTCACGAAGGAGGAGCAGGAGCTCATGTTCACACCGGCGAAGCTTAAAAACGGCGAGATCGGCGGAGGCGGCTACGGCTTCGGCTTCGGGATATTCGAACAAGAGGGCGTCGGACACTTCGCCTGGCACGAGGGCGAGTGGCCGGGCTACAGGGCATGGTTCGGGCATTTCCTCGATACCGACCGCGTGATGGTCATACTCTGCTCCCGCACGGGCTTCGACGAGAGGGGCATGGAGGCTTTCTTCAACGGCATGCTGCTCATCGCGCTCGGTCACGAGCCGGAGCCCGTCACGCTCACGGAAGACCTTGCCGAAGAGGATCCCGACAGGAGCGCGTGGGAGTCCTTCTGCGGCGAATACGACGGCGAACCCGAAGGCCTCATGATCAAGAAGGTGTATATGAAGGATAAAGAGCTATTCGCCTCGATTTACAGCGTCGAAGCGGACGGCACGTTCGAAGCGAAGCTGTATCCCTTCGGAGGGAACACATTCGGCATTAAGGGCGATTCCGACGAGATCGAGTTCGGCGACGGCTCCCTTTCGTTCGGAGACGAATTCAAAAAAATAAGCTGACCTTAAGACGGATAGGAGAAAAACGACATGGGTTTTATAGTCAAAAAATACGTTGAAAGCTTCATGGTACGCTACGATTCGGACGAAGGCATACCCTTTCCGGGATACGCCGATTTCCCGGGACTCGTCTGCGAGCCGGCCTCGTTCAGAAACTCGGACGGAGTCGAGATAAAATACTGCGCTTATTACTACGACGGTCACCGTAACGACAAGCTTATACTGTTCCTTCACGGACTCGGTCCGGGGCATACCCCCTACACGGTCGACATCGAGCAGTACTGCCGCGCGGGGTATAAGGTGCTCGCGCCCGATTACACGGGCTGCGGAGCGTCGGGCGGAGAGGCGCTTCCTTCCGTCAACGCGCCGGCGCGCGACGCCGTCGAGCTGATCGAGCTCCTCGACCCGAAGGAGGAGGTCGTCCCCGTCGGACATTCGCTGGGCGGGTATACCGCGCTTACAGTCGCGAACTGCCTCCCCCGCGTGAAGCGCGCGGTCATAATTTCGGGCTTCGTCAGCGTCGCGGACGAGATGATCGGCGCCGTGAAGCTCAGGCTCCTCACGGGAGGCGTGACGCGGTATGAAAAGAAGCGCATACCCCGCTTCAGGAAGCTCGATAACCGCGCCTATCTCGCTTCGACGGAGGATAAGATACTTTGGATCCACTCGAAGGACGACCCCGTCGTCAATTTCAAATACAACGCCGGGCAGGCGATTAAGCTCGGCAATCCGAATGTGCGCGTGATCGCCGTCGAAAACAAGCAGCACATGCCGCAGTACACCCGGGAATCGCTCGGCAGGATGAACGAATGGCTCGGCGAATATAACCGCGAGGTAAACGAGAAGAAGCTCGTCACCCCGGAGGAGAAGAAGGCGTTCTTTCTTGATAAGCCCGTCATCCGGATGATGGAGCCCGACCCCGCCGTTTTCGGGGAGATACTCGATTTTATAAAATGACGACTGAACGGAGAAGGATATGAAGCGTCTGTTCGCTTTTTTCAAAAGACACATAAGGCTTTTGAATCGGTCGATATACGACGGCGAAAAATACGAGAAGAACCTTAATGCTATCGGCTGGTTCGGCATAATCGGCACCGCTTTCGGCTGCATGATGACGGTCATGAACATTTTGCAGCACAAGGGCTTTGTTACGTATACGACGATCGCCGTCGCCGTCATCGGGGTGCTGATATTTGTTTTCGCAAGGGTCTTCAAGAAAAGAAAAGGCGCGGTCATCTGCGCTCTTATGCTCAGCGCATTCGTTTTCAGTTACTATGCCATAAGCGGCGCGAACGAGGGATTCGCGATACTCTGGACCCTGCTGGTGCCCATGGCGATCTGTTACTTCATAGGCGTAAAGCAGGGGATACTCCTGTCCGTTTATTTCGAGCTCCTTCTTATAGTGATGTTTTATACCCCTCTCCGCGCGCACTTTGCGGAATTCTATACCGAAACCTTCATGAACCGTTTCCCGATCATGTACCTCTGTATCCTGATGCTGACGACCGTATCCATGACGCAGTATCATGAGAGCGTTCTCGTCGAGATCGAGTATACCAACAGGCTGAACGCGGAGGTCGAAAAACAGACCAAGGTCGCCGTCGAGCGCGCCGCGCAGCTTCTGAAGCTTTCGGACGAGATGGTGGAGACCCTCGCGAAGACTATCGACGCAAAGGACAGATATACCAACGGTCACTCATTCCGCGTTTCGGAATACGCGGTGAAGCTCGCAAGACGGCTCGGCTGGGGGGAGGATGAGATCCGCGAGCTCAAGCGCGAGTCGCTCCTTCACGATATCGGCAAGATCGGCGTTCCCGACGCCGTGCTCAACAAGCCCGGCAGGCTGACCGAGGAGGAATTCGAGACCATCAAAAACCATACCACCACCGGAAAGACCATCTTAAACGGCATAGACGGCATGGAGCACGTCGCCGCCGCAGCCGCCTACCATCACGAGCGTTACGACGGCTCGGGCTATCCCGAGGGGCTGAAGTGGACGGAGATCCCTGCGCACGCGCGGGTGATAAGCATCGCCGACGCTTTCGACGCCATGCGCTCGGATAGGGTGTACCGCAGGGGCATGGAGGACGACGTCATCCGCAGGGAGCTCGCGGAGGGCGCGGGAAAACAGTTCGACCCGGAATATCTTTCCGTATTCCTCGAGCTTTTCGACGAAGGCGCGCTGTAACGTTCCGATCCGTTCAAGATCCGAGCGATTTTCACATTTTTTGTTGAAAGACCTCTCGGATTCTGTTATAATGATAATGGAATAGAACGCGCGTGAGGAAAACCCGGGATGGTATTCCAGATCTCAACGGCCAATTTAATAAACCTCATCGTAATATCCGCGGGCATAGGCGTTTGCGGCCTGTGTTTCCTGCATATCACGACCTCCGTCGATCTCCAGAAGGCTTTCCGCCGCTATTTCGGGATAATATTCATACTGCTCCCGATATACATGGCGACTTACCTCGCAAGGCGCATCATGGAGGGCATACCCGGATCGGGCGTCAGGACCGCTCTTTACATACTTCCGTTCGTCGAGATCTTCTGCGCGGGGGTCATGACCTATACCATTTCACTTTTGTTCCTCACATATACTAAGTCCGGGAAATACAATAAGCTTCTCAGGATCGTGATGCACGTCCTGCTCGCCGCCAATACGGCGCTGCTCGTTTACGGCACCCTGACGGGCGAGTATTACTATTTCGATGAGAGCAATTTCTATCACCGCGGCGCGGGATACCTCGTCGCGGATATCGTCCCGTTCATAATGCTCCTCATCGACATCGGGCTCCTTATCCGCCATGGCAAAAAGATCGGCCGCCGCGTCAAGCTCGCATTCTGGATATACATGATCGCGCCCATATTCGCCATGCTGGTGCAGAGCATCTCCTACGGCATACAGTACATCATGATCGCGACCACCGCAGGGTCGGTATTCATGTATTTCGCCCTCTCGAGGGAGCAGGCGGAGCAGTATGAAAGGCAGACCAGATCCATCGCGAAGCTGCAGAACGGCCTCATACTCGTCATGGCCGACCTGGTCGAGAGCCGCGACAAATGCACGGGCGACCACATCAGGAGGACCGCTGAGTACACACGCATCATAATGGAGCAGATGATTAAGGACGGCTCCTATACCGATCAGCTGACGGACGAGTTCATCGAGGACGTCGTCCGCTCCGCGCCTCTGCACGACATAGGCAAGATACAGGTCTCCGACGTCATATTAAACAAGCCCGGCAAGCTCACACCCGAGGAATTCGACACGATCAAGATCCACGTGACCGCCGGCCGCGACATCATCTCCAGTGCGATCGACATGGTCTCGGAGGAGGATTCCGGATACCTCAACGAGGCGAGGAACCTTGCATACTGCCATCACGAAAAATGGAACGGCACGGGGTACCCGCAGTCGCTCTCCGGCGAGGACATACCGCTTTCCGCCCGGATCATGGCGGTCGCGGGCGTGTTCGACGCTCTTGTATCGAAGCGCAGCTATAAGGACGAATTCCCCTTTGACACCGCCATGGATATTATAAGGGAGGGCGTCGGCACGCATTTCGACCCGAAGGTCGCAGAGGCGTTCATCCGCGCGGAGGACAGAGTACGCGAGGTCACGTATCCCGACGGGACACAGCAGTAAACACTGACGATAAAGGCCTCTTTCGCCTTGCGGGCGGGGGAGGCCTTTCGGTTGCATCGACCGACGGGGCATAGTATAATAGTCCCGGAATACAACATTCGGAGGATAGTATGGAGATCGTTCGCGCGGATCGCGCCGACGTTTCGGCGATAGCGCCGCTCGCCGCGGCTTTCAGGGCGACGCTCAGCTCTTTCCGCGGCGTCGAGGCCGAACCGGACGCCGCTGCCGGAGAGGAGGAGCTTAATGAGTTCCTCGATCGGGGCTGTCCCGTTTTCGCCGCGAAGGACGGCGGCGAGTTTTTGGGCTATATTGTATTCAGGATCGATGAGCCCTGCCTTTGGGTGGAACAGTTTTTCGTCCGCCCCGACCGCAGGCGGAACGGCGTCGGGACTCTGCTCTTTGAAAAGGCGGAGGAGACCGCCGCGTCGATGGGAGAGGATACGGTCTATAACTTCGTGCATCCCAACAACGACCGCATGATAGCCTTCCTCCGCTCGAAGGGCTATACCGTGCTCAACATGCTCGAGATCAGGAAACCGTACAGCGGCGAGGAACCGACTTCGCGGATCAAGGTCGCGGACAACGAATTCGATTACTGATAAGCTTTGGCGGCTACATTTTCAAAAACCGCAAGGGAGATCTATTATGGAGATAAGGGAATACGCCGATTTCAACGAGGATGAGATAGTAAGCCTCTATTCCGCGGTCGGCTGGACGGCGTACACGAATGACGTCACCGCGCTCAAAAAGGGCTACGAGAATTCGCTCGCGGTACTCGCCGCTTACGAGGACGGGGAGCTTCTCGGCGTGATAAGGGCGGTCGGCGACGGACACACGGTCGTGTTCGTGCAGGATATCCTCGTCTATCCCGATAAACAGAGGCGGGGGACGGGCACGGCTCTCTTGAAGGCGATGATCGATCGCTTTCCGTCCGTAAGGCAGATAGAGCTCGTCACGGACGACACTCCGAAAACGGTCGCGTTTTACAGATCGCTCGGCTTCAAAGAGCTTTCCCGGATCGGCTGCTGCGGGTTCATGATCTGCCGCTGACGCAGCGTGCGCGCAAGGCCGGTATTTTGTATATTTACATTTTCACTTTTTTGGAGTATAATAGCCCAAAGGAGTTTTTATGGAGATTTTATTCGAAAACACATATATGTTCGACGAGCGCGTCGCGGGGGAATACATGCGCTATTCCATTTTAAGGACGCCGCGCCTCTATATCGTCGTCAGCATGTTCGTGGTCATCGCCTCGATGCTTCTTTACGTAAAGCAGTACGCGTACGCGGCGGTGTTCCTCGCGATATTCCTCGTCTGGATACTGATCTCGGTCAGGTCGTATAAGCAGGGCGTCAAAAGGATGACCGAAAAGAGCGAACTCGTCTCCGGCAGCCTGCCGAACGTCACGAGGTTCGAATTCGGCAGCGACTGCTTTGTCGCGCACAGCTCCGGCACGGGCACCGTCGTGATCCCCTACCGCGACCTCAAAAGGGTAACGGACATGGGGCAGACGATAATGCTCATCGTCAAGGGCGGCGCGAAATACGCCCTCCCGAAGAACGCCTTCATAAAGGGCACCGAGGAGGAGTTCTCCGCGTTCATTAAGGAAAAAGCCGGCAAAAAATGACTTATGTATAATAAAAAGGACTGTTTGAAAACAGTCCTTTTTTTCGCTCAAACGCCTTAAATGATCCCGAGGGCTTTTCGCAAAATGATCAGAGCGTCGATGGCGTTTACGACGCCGTCGTGGTTGATGTCGACCAACCACATCCTTTCATAGTCGATCGTGATCAATCCCATTATATGGCGGAGCACCAGGAGCGCGTCCTCGCCGTTCACGGCGCCGTCACCGTCGGCGTCGCCCTCGATGTATTCGTCGGGCGCGGAGAAGCGTGCGATGACGACCCTGGGCTTATCCTTAAGCTGATACTTGTAAAGCTTGAACGAAAGGGATTCCGACGCGATCTCGCCGTCGTCGTAATACCAACCGCGGAACAGCATGCCCGTCTCGGGCAGGGCGGAGAAGGTGTAATAATCGCCGCCGTCCTTCATTGCAAAGCCGATCGTGCCGCCGGGCATGGAATACACCCTGTCGAAATAGACGTATTCGTTCGCCGTAAGGTCGACGTCGCCGAGCAGGTTCCCGTCAAGGTCGAGCGTGCGCAGGTTCGGACAGCCCGAAAGGTCGATCTCGCGCAGGTCGTTGTTCGCGCAGTCGAACGTGTTCAGCCACCCGAGCCCCGTAATGTCGATCTCGGTAAGGTCGTTGTCGCGGCAGTTTATGAAATAGATGAGGTCGGAAGAAGAGGGAAGGGCAAGGCTGTACATGCCGTTGTCGGCGCAGTCGAGCACCGTGAGGTAAGTAAACGGCGCCGCGTCGAATACGGGAATGAAGTTGCCCGAAAAATTGATGCTCTCCAAAAGCGGACAGTTGGAAAGATCGAGCGACGACAGCAGGTTGTCGAAAAGGTACAGGAACCTAAGCATCGTGCAGCCGGTGAGGTCTACGGACGTGAGCGAGTTCCGCCCCAGCTGCAGATAGATTATCGAGGGGCAGCCGGATATGTCGATCGAGGTCAGCTTGTTGTCGCCGATCGTCAGCCTTTTCAGCGCCGTACAGCCCGAGAGATCGGCCTTTGTTATGTTGTTCCAGCGCAAAAGCACCGTTTCGAGCGATGTCAGGCCCGAAAGATCGAGTTCGCCCACGAGGGGTATCTCGATCGCGGTGAAGCTCTTTATTCTCTTCGTCTGCCCATCGGTGAACTCGATGCCCGTCCATGTGGTCGGGTCGTTTTTCTTGTAATTATCCGAAAGCTTCTTGCCGTTCTTTACGCCGCTGTCGTCCGCGATCTCGAGAAAGGCAGACATCTTATCGTAATCTGCGGTATTGTATCCCGAGGGGGCGCGCCCGGCGCCGCCGGCGGCGAGCACAGAAAAAGCGGAGCACAGCATAACGAGCATAAGCGCCGCCGCGGTCAGCCTTTTCATCATGCTTTTCGCCCCCCTTTTCTCAAAAATACACATACATATAATAAGGTATGACGCGTTTTTTGTCAATATCGTATGTTTTTCCAAGCCCTTGGCCGTCCCGCCGGATACCACAACATATTGTGCCGACAAAAATATATAGCACATAATGTGGTGATCGGGTGTTGACAGACCGCAATTCGCTTGCTATAATGTTACGGTAAGCAGGATCGCCTGTCGGCGGTTTTCGATAAAAAATGCAGTGTTTCAGGGGGAAACGATAATGTACAGGGTAGTAAAACGTGACGGCAAGGTCGCCGAGTTCGACATCAAAAAGATCTCTGCCGCGCTCACCAAGGCGTTCGACGCCTGCAATAAACAGTACCATCCGTCCATCATTGACATGCTCGCTCTGCGCGTATGCGCCGATTTCGAGCCGAAGATCGTCAACGATCAGATCGCCGTCGAGGATATCCAGGACAGCGCTGAAAAGGTCCTCTCCGAGGCCGGTTACTCCGACGTATCGAAGAGCTACATCCTCTACCGCAAGCAGCGCGAGAAGATCAGGAACGTCGGCTCGACCTTCCTCGATTACAAGGATCTCGTTGACAATTACCTCAACATCAACGACTGGCGCGTCAAGGAAAACTCAACCGTCACCTATTCCGTCGGCGGACTCATCCTTTCCAATTCCGGCGCCATCACCGCCAATTACTGGCTTTCCGAGGTTTACGATAAAGAAGTCGCCGAGGCGCATCGTTCCGCCGCCATTCATCTCCACGACCTTTCCATGCTCACCGGCTACTGCGCCGGCTGGAGCCTGAGGCAGCTCATCAAGGAAGGTCTCGGCGGAGTTCCCGGCAAGATCACCTCGTCTCCCGCAAGTCATCTTTCCACGCTCTGCAATCAGATGGTCAACTTCCTCGGCATCATGCAGAACGAATGGGCGGGCGCGCAGGCGTTCAGCTCCTTCGACACCTATCTTGCTCCCTTCGTAAAGGTCGACAATCTCACCCAGAAGGAAGTCAAGCAGTGCATCCAGAGCTTCGTCTACGGCGTCAATACGCCAAGCCGCTGGGGCACGCAGGCACCGTTCTCCAATATCACCCTTGACTGGGTCGTCCCGAAGGACATGGCGAACCTGCCTGCGATCGTCGGCGGCAAGGAGATGAACTTCACCTACGGCGACTGCAAGAAGGAAATGGACATGGTCAACAAGGCGTTCATCGAGATCATGATCGAGGGCGACGCCAACGGCCGCGGCTTCCAGTATCCGATCCCCACCTATTCCATCACCAGGGACTTCGATTGGTCCGAGACCGAGAACAACAAGCTCCTGTTCGAGATGAGCGCGAAATACGGCACCCCCTATTTCTCGAACTACATCAACTCCGATATGGAGCCGACCGACGTTCGCTCCATGTGCTGCAGGCTGCGCCTCGACCTCCGCGAGCTCAGGAAAAAATCCGGCGGCTTCTTCGGCTCCGGCGAATCCACCGGCTCCGTCGGCGTCGTCACGATCAATATGCCCCGCATAGCCTATCTTGCCGAGGATGAGAAGGACTTCTACACCCGCCTCGACAGGCTGATGGATCTTTCCGCCCGCTCCTTAAAGACCAAGCGCACCGTCATCACCAAGCTGCTTGAGGCCGGGCTCTATCCCTACACCAAGCGCTACCTCGGCACCTTCGCGAACCACTTCTCCACCATCGGCCTTATCGGCATGAACGAGGTCGGCCTCAACGCCAAGTGGATCAGGAAGGATCTCACCCACAAGGAAGCGCAGGAGTTCGCGAAGGACGTGCTCAACCACATGCGCGAGCGTCTTTCCGATTATCAGGAAAAATACGGCGACCTCTACAACTTAGAGGCTACCCCCGCCGAGAGCACGACCTACCGCTTCGCGAAGCATGACAAGGCCAAGTATCCCGACATAATCACCGCGAACGAGAACGGCACCCCCTACTACACCAACTCCTCGCATCTGCCAGTCGGCTATACCGAGGATATCTTCTCCGCCCTCGACATTCAGGACGGCCTGCAGACCCTTTACACCTCCGGCACCGTCTTCCACGCCTTCCTCGGCGAGAAGCTGCCCGACTGGAAGGCCTGCGCCGACCTCGTCAGGAAGATCGCGGAGAACTACCGCCTGCCCTACTACACCATGAGCCCGACCTATTCGGTCTGTGCGGATCACGGCTATATCAAGGGCGAGCATTTCTCCTGCCCGACCTGCGGCAGAAAGACCGAGGTCTACAGCCGCATCACCGGCTATTACCGTCCCGTCCAGAACTGGAACGACGGCAAGGCGCAGGAGTTCAAGGATCGTCAGACCTACGTCATCGAGCGTTCTGTCCTCACCCATAACGGCGTGCTCGAGCCGGTCGCCGCGGACGCGGAGCCGGTTAACGGCGGCGAGGAGAAGACGATGCTCTTCGTATCCCACACCTGCCCCAACTGCCGCACGGCGAAGACCGTCCTCGACAACGCGGGCGTCGCGTATGAGACCGTCGTTGCGGACGACTCGATCGATCTCGTCAACAAGTACGGCATCACCCAGGCGCCGACCCTTGTAAAGGTCACTGCGGCGGGCGCGGAGCAGTACAAGGGTGTTTCGGAGATCCTCGGCATGCTTAAGCGCTGATATACGGCCTCAAAAGGGATCCTTTTGCGCCCTGCTTCGTTGAAAATGCTCGAAAGTCTATAAAAAGTATTCCTGCGCTTTTCGCCTCGCACGGCACAAAAAACTCCTCTTTTGAGACGCAGGCGGTTTTCAGCCGTAAAACAAAAAGATATCCGGGGATATTCCGTATCCCCGGATCGTTTTGTTTCTTGGGCTTATTAAGGGCTGAAAACCCGCATCTCCTTAAGCGAATGCACCCTTGTTCGCTCTTTTTTTATTCTTATCATTGACCGCGGAGCTCGGTTGTGATAAAATAATACGGTTATTTATACCCATTCATCAAAGGACGGAATAATATGGATCTTTTTGACAAATGCGTAAACGACCTCGTCATAAAGACGAGGGAAGAAGGCGTCTACCCCTATTTCCACTGCCTCGAATCCCGCCAGGACGTAGAGGTCATTATGGAGGGCAAGCGCCGGATCATGCTCGGATCGAATAACTATCTGGGTCTTACGGTCAACCCCCGCGTGATAAAGGCCGGCGTCGAGGCGCTCGAAAGGTACGGCTCCGGCTGTTCCGGCTCCCGATTCTTGAACGGCACGCTCGATCTGCACATACAGCTCGAAAAGGAGCTCGGCGAGTTCCTTCACAAGGAGGCCGTTATGACCTTCTCGACGGGCTTCCAGTCGAATCTCGGCATAATCAGCGCCATAGTCGGCAGAAACGACTACATGATCTGCGACAAGGAGAACCACGCCTCCATTTACGACGGCTGCAAGCTCTCCTACGGCAAGATGCTGAGGTACCGCCACGCCGATATGGAGGATCTAGAGGAACAGCTCAAAAGGGTGCCCGACTCCGCGGGCAAGCTCATAATCACCGACGGCGTTTTCTCCATGAGCGGCGACATCGCGAAGCTTCCCGAGATAGTGGAGCTTGCGCATAAATACGGCGCGAGGATCATGGTCGACGACGCGCACGGTCTGGGCGTTCTGGGCGAGAACGGCCGCGGCACGGCCGACTATTTCGGCCTGACCGATCAGGTCGATCTCATCATGGGCACCTTCTCGAAGAGCCTTGCATCCATCGGCGGCTTCGTCGCGGGCGATCTCCGCGTCATCGACTGGGCAAGGCACTGCTCGAGGCCGTTCATATTCTGCGCTTCGATACCCCCCGCATCCTGCGCGACCGCGCTTGAGGCGCTCCGCATAATGAAGGAGGATCCGACCCTGCCGAAGCATCTTCTCGATCTTGCCGCGCATATGCGAAACGGCCTGAGGGCTCGCGGCGTCGCCATAAAGGACAGCATCACGCCTATAATCCCCATCTATACGTACAGCCTCGAGCGCACCTTCCAGAAGGTCAAGGAGCTCTATGACGAGGGCGTTTACGTCAATCCCGTCATACCTCCAGCGACTCCCGCCGACGAGTGTCTGCTTCGCACGAGCTATATGGCGACGCACACGACGGAGCTTCTTGACGAGGCGCTCGACATAATCGAAAAGGTCATCAAGGAATAACCGGTATGCAGAGGATCGTTGTGATCACCGGCGCGACGAGCGGCATAGGGCTCGCCATGGCGGAGGAGTTCTCCCAAAGGGGGGATAAGGTCTATTGTCTTGCCCGCAGGGAAGCTCCGATCCCCGAAGGAGCCGTATTCATTCCCTGCGATGTCACGGACGAAGCGCGCGCCGCGGAAGCGATAAAAGAAGTGATCTCCCGCGAGAGCAGGATCGACGTGCTGATAAACAACGCGGGCTTCGGCATATCCGGCGCGGTCGAGTTCACCGAGCTTTCCGACGCGAAAAAACAGCTCGACGTCAATTTCTTCGGCACGGTCAACATGACGAAGGCAGTCCTCGGACACATGAGAGAGGCGGGGAAGGGCATGATACTCAACACCTCCTCCGTCGCGGGCGTAACGCCCATACCGTATCAGACGTATTATTCCGCCTCGAAGGCCGCGATAAACAGCTATACTATGGCGCTCGCGAACGAGGTGCGCGCGTTCGGCATAAAGGCCGCCGCGCTGATGCCGGGCGACGTGAAGACCGGCTTCACCGACGCGAGGGCGAAATCCTCGGTCGGCGCGGACGTGTATAAGTCGCTCGAAAAGTCCGTAAAGACCATGGAACACGACGAAAGGAACGGCATGAGCCCCGTCAGGCTCGCGAAGCGCGCGTACTTCATCTCGACGAGGAAGCGCCCGAAGCCGCTCTATTCCTGCGGCTTCGCGTATTCCCTCATCTGCACTCTCGCGAAGATACTCCCGTCAAGGTTCGTCAGCTTCGTGCTCGGAAAACTGTACGGATAAAAGCAAAAAAACAGCCGATGCTTTACAAACATCGGCTGTTTTGTTTCGGTCATTTCACGCTTTCCAGATACTCGCGTCTGCCCTTTTCGTAAAGGTTGTTTCCCTCCGCGTCGATGACCGCGACGACGGGCAGATCCTCGACGACAAGACGCCTTACCGCTTCCGCACCGAGATCCTCATAGCAGACTATCTCCGCCGACTTGATGCAGCTCGACAGAAGCGCGCCCGCGCCGCCGATCGCGGCGAAATAGACCGCGCCGTATTTCTTCATGGCCTCGACGACCTCGGGGCTTCTTTTACCCTTGCCGATCATGCCGGTCTCGCCCTCCCTGATCAGGGTAGGGGAATACGCGTCCATGCGGTAGCTCGTGGTCGGGCCCGCGGAGCCGATGACGCTGCCGGGCTTCGCGGGAGTGGGACCCACGTAATAGATCGTCGCGTTCTTTAAGTCGAACGGGAGCTTTTCGCCCTTTTCGACCAGCTCGACGAGCCTCTTGTGCGCCGCGTCCCTCGCGGTGTAGATCACGCCGGACAGAAGACAGGCGTCGCCGGACTTTATATCGCGGACGTTCTCACGGGTGATGGGGAGCTTGATCCTCTTTTCCATAGCGCACCTCTTATAAAACAGCGGTCTTGTGCCTTGTCACGTGGCAGTTGATGTTGACGGCGACGGGGAGCCCGGCGATATGCGTCGGCATCTGTTCGATGTTCACGGCAAGCGCCGTTGTTTTTCCGCCTAAGCCCTGCGGCCCCACGCCGAGTGAATTGATCTTATCAAGCATCTCGGCCTCGAGCTCGGCGTAGAACGTGTCGGGGTTCCTCTCGTCGGTCGAGCGCATGAGCGCCTTCTTCGCAAGGTACGCCGCCTTGTCGAACGTGCCTCCGATACCCACGCCCACGATGACGGGCGGGCAGGGATTGGGGCCGGCCTCCTCGACGGCCTTCAAAATGAACGCCTTCACGCCTTCTATGCCGTCGGAGGGCTTGAGCATCGCAAGCCCAGACATGTTCTCGCTCCCGAAGCCCTTTGGGGCGACAGTTATCTCCAGCTTATCGCCGGGGACTATCTCGGTATAGAGCATGGCGGGGGTGTTATCGCCCGTATTCACGCGGCGAAGAGGATCCTTTACGACGGACTTCCTCAAATAGCCCTCGGTATAGCCCTTCCTCACGCCCTCGTCGACCGCTTCCTTCAGGTCGCCTGCGATGTGGACGTCCTGACCTATCTTCAAAAACACACAGCACATGCCGGTATCCTGACAGATGGGGACGAGATCGCGCTCCGCGATGCCGTAGTTTTCGATCATCTTGTCGAGTATACCGCACGCGGTCGGCCACGGCTCGGAGGCGCGCGCCTCCTCTATGCGGCGCTTAACGTCGCCGGGAAGCAGACAGTTCGCCTCGACGGCGAGCCGCGACACGGTATCGGTGATGAGGGCGGCGTTTATCTCTCTCATGCTCTGACCTCCCTAATGTGGTCGATGACCGTTCCGTCGCGGTAGATGACGTCGGCGACCACGCGCTCGCCGATCGCGGGCTTTAACGGCGCTCCGCTCGTCTTCTCCGCAAGCTCCTTGAGCTCACGGATGTCCATGACCTTTATGCCCGCGTCCTTAAGGCGGAGCTTAAGCTCCTCGTCCTTCGGATTGACGGCGACGCCCTTCTGCGTCACCAACACGTCGATCGTCGAGCCGGGCGTGGATATGCAGGTCACGCGGTCGGTAACGATGGGCAGTCTTGCCCTCGAAATCGGGGCGATTATCATGGCGAGCTTCGCGCCCGCCGCGGTATCGGAATGTCCGCCCGAGCCGCCCATAATGCGCCCGTCGGAATCGGTATGCACGTTGATGTTGAAATCGGTGTCTATCTCGGTCGCGCCGAGTATCACCACGTCGAGGCTGTCGACGACGGCGCTCTTTGCGAAAGGAGAGGCGTAATGCGTAGCGGATATCTCCCTGTGGCGGGGATCCGACCTGATCGACTCGACCGCCTTAAGGTCGAAGCACTGCACGTCGAGGAGCGACTCAAAGCAGCCCTCGCGAAGCATGTCGACCATATAGCCGGTAATGCCGCCGAGGCCGAAGCTGCCGCGGATCTCCTCCTTCAGCATCACGTCCTTAAGGTACTTTGCGGCGGCAAGCGACGCGCCGCCGGCGCCGGTCTGGAAGCTGAATCCTTCCTTCAGAAGGCCGGACGCCCTAATAACGTCGACCGCGGTCTCGGCCATCCTGAGCCCGACCGGGTCGCGGGTGATCTTGGTGGTGCCGGAGACTATCCCCGCGGGATCGCCTATCGACTCGACCGCGACGACCGCGTCGACGTCGGTCTCGGGTATCGACCATCCGGTAAGAGGATAGGGACGGAGCCCGTCGGTGACGGCTATGACATAGCGGGCGTTCTTCGCGTCGGGAATGGCGTATCCCAAAGAGCCGCAGGCGGATCTGCCCTCCGAGCCCTTGAGATTGCCCATCGGATCGCAGGCAGGAGCCGCTATGAACGCTACGTCGACAGGCGTCCTGCCGTTTTCGATGTCGGCGGGACGTCCGCCGTGCGTGCGGAACTGAACGGGGTTTTTCATCCAGCCCGAGGATATGAACGAGCCGAGACCCGAGGACATATAGTCCGTCAGTATCGTAGTCACGACGCCGTTCTTTATGTGCTCCGCAAGGGGTTTATGCACGTCGAAAAGCGAGCTTGCGTTTACCGTAAGATCCTTTATGCCGAGCGCCGCGATCTCGTCCATTACCATATTGAGGACGTGATCGCCGTTCCTAAGATGATGGTGGAAGGAGATCGTCATCCCGTCCTTAAGGCCGGAATCGAGTATGGCGTGTTTAAGATCCTTTGCGAGCTTATTCATCGATCTCACCTGCCAATCCCAATGCTTTTGCCGCTTCAAGCGTCTGGCGCGCGCGCTCGACTATGGGCTTGTCGATCATCTTGCCGAACAGGGACACCGCGCCCTTGCCCTGCTCCTTGCCCTTTCTTATTGCCTCGAATACGAGCTTCGCGTATTCGATATCCTTCGCGCTCGGGCTGAATACGCGGTTGATGACCTTCACGTGACGGGGAGCGATCGCGGACTTGCCCGTGAAGCCGAGGCTCTTCGCGTACTCGGCGTCGGCTTCCGCGCCGTCGTCGTCGTTCACGTCGGTAAAGGGCGTATCGTAAACGTCCACGCCCGCAGCCCTCGCTGCGACGACCAGACGCTTCCTCGCGTAGTCGATCTCGTTGCCTGCCTTCGTGCGCTTGCAGCGAAGATCGGCGGTAAGATCCTCGCCTCCCAGGAATATCGCGGCTACGCGCGGCGAAGCGGAGGCGATCGCATACGCGTTCTCGACGCCGAGAGCGGTCTCGATGAGAGGTATCAGGCGGACGGAACCGACCTCGAGGCCCGAACGCTTCTCGACCTCGGCGATGTACGCGTCGACGGTCCTTATATCCTCCGCGCAGCTTGCCTTCGGAGGCATAATGAGATCGGGCTTGAGGGGTATTATCGCGTCGAGATCGTGCTTCCAATAGGCGGTGTCGATCGAATTGATCCTAACCGTGATCTCAACACCGGCAAAGCCCATGCGCTCGATGGCGCTCCTGACCAGAAGCCTCGCCGCGTCCTTTTCGTCGGGCGAGACGGCGTCCTCAAGATCCAAAATAATGCTGTCGGCTCCGAGCGAGTCGCCGTTTATTATCATGTTCGGCGTGTTGCCCGGCAAAAAAAGCATGCTCCTTCGCATCTTAACCTCCGTTTGAAAAAGGTTTTGTTGTCCTGACTATTCATTATACCGCGGCAGACTTGTTTTTTCAAGTGCCGCACGAATAAAACAGACCACGTTCGGCGGCTGGGAAGCTTCGCCCGACCCACATATTTCCTGCGTCGTTTTTCGGGCGTAAAGTTGAAAAAAACGTCGGAATATGATATAATAAATCTAACTATGGACCTGCGGCCTGCCGCAGACGATCACGCGAGGTTTTGATTTGCTGAAGAGACTGTCCGCGCTTCTTATCGCGATCGTGATCACAATCACATACACGACCTTTTCACCCGCGTCCGCGGATGTATTCGAAGCGCCCCGGGCGGCCTCGATCGAGCTCCCGTTCGCGGGGAAGGGCTCCGAGGCTTCGCCCTATCTTATAGGCACGGGAGAAGAGCTTAAGCTCCTCGCTTCGATCGTCAACTCCGGCGTCTCCGTTCGCGGGCTTTATTTCAGGCTGACAGGCGACGTCGACATATCGGGCTGCGAGTGGTCGCCGATCGGCTCCGACGCGGAGCATCCGTTCGACGGAAGCTTCTCGGGCGGAGGCAATACGGTGTACGGGCTCATGATCGAGCACGGCGGCCGCTATTCCGCTCTGTTCGGATATTCGACCGGCTCGATAAAGCGCGTCAACGTCTCCGGCGCGCGCGTCGCAGGCACGGAATGCGCCGCGGCTGTAGTCGCCGTGGGCTCGGCCGAAAACTGCCGCGCGGACGGCGCGGTTTCGGGCGAAAGGTACGTCGGCGGCGTCGTGGGCGACGGTTCGGCGTTTTACTGTGAGAGTGCCTGCTCGGTCGAAGGCCGCGAATACGTCGGCGGCGTCATCGGCATTGGCGACGCGATCGGATCGGTCTTCACGGGCGAGGCGTCGGGCGAAAGCTTCACGGGCAATATCTCCGGCCTCGGCGTCGTCCGCGATACGTTCGAGAGGGACGAGACCCGCGTCCCGGACGAAGAGGAGCTCAAGGGGACAAAATACAGCGTTTCGGAATTCGTAAAATGGGCGCTGACCCATATCGAATACACCAGCATACCGGTCGGCGCGACGCTGATCGCGCCGAGATCGAGCTGCGGCACCGACACATGGCAGTATCTTTACGGCAGCGTACGGCAGAAGATAAACGAAACCGCCGTTTCGAGCTATTATTCCAACTACTACAACAAATACATGTTCAGCGGACAGTACGGCGATCTGACCGCCGGCTGGATCGGGGATTATTCCCACGCCACCGACTGTCAGGGGCTCCTCGACGCGTGGATGACATACGTCTGCGGCGTGACCACCGATTTCAGCGCCTCCATGAACTACGATTACTGGTGCACGCAGAAGGGCGCGATAAGCTCCATCAACCGCAATTACGTCGTCGGCGAAGCGGTGTTCAGGTATTCCCGCTGGCTCGAACGCATGGCGCACGTCGGCTGGATCTGCGGCTTTGACGACGACGGAGAGCCGCTCGTCGTCGAAGCAAAGGGCATAAACTACGGCGTGATCGTCACAAGGCTTTCGGACGGTACGTGGACGCACCGCGGGCTGATGACCGTCAAGTTCTATTATGACGCGACCCTCACGCCGAATTCCGAGCCCTCTCCGACCGCCGATGAGCCCGTACAGACGGAATGCCCCGACGCAGGGGGATCCTCTCCGACCAGAGCGGTATGGAGCGGCGGCATCGCAAGCGGCTTTGCGGGAGGCAGCGGCACGCAGGCGGATCCGTATCTCATATCGACCGCGGAACAGCTCGCGTATCTCGCTTACGCCGTCAGCAACGACTATACGTACAGCGGTAAATACATCGAGCTCACGAACGATATCTGGCTCAACGACACGACGGGCTGGACAACATGGGATCATTTCACCAACAGACCCGCGCACTCGTGGACGCCCATAGGCTGCTTTACCTCGAACAAGAACAAAAAGCCGTTCAGGGGCAGCTTCAACGGCAAGGGACACACGATCTACGGCATGTTCATAGACGTCAACAGCTTAAGCTGTCAGGGGCTTTTCGGATACGTCGGCGAAAACCAGTCCGGACACATCAGAAACCTGAACGTCGCCCGCTCGGTCGTCTCCGGCGGCAACAATACGGGCGGCATTGTCGGTTACATGGGCGATTACGGCAGCATCGAAAGCTGCAGCTTCTCCGGCATCGTCAAGGGCGAGGCGTGGACGGGCGGTATCGTCGGCTATGCGGTAAGATCCTCCGGCACGTCCTATATCTATAACTGCGCGAATCTCGGAAGCATAAAGGGCGGACCCAATACGGGCGGCATTGTCGGCAGGGCGAGAGCGAACTGCATTATTTCCGAATGTGAGAACACCGGCTCGCTCGTCAAGGGCTTCAAGATGGCCGGCGGCATAGTCGGCATGGCGGCGTATTCGACCGTCAGCGTCTGCAGGAACCACTGTCCTGCGACGGGCGCCGACATGATAGGCGGTATCGCGGGCTCGACGCTGAACGCCTCCGTTTCCGAGTGCTATAACGGAGTCGACCTTTCGGCGACGAAACGCCTCGGCGGCATAGCGGGCTCCTCGACGGGAGGCAGCGTCAAAAACTGCTTCAATACCGGGAACCAGACCGGGCGCGAAAAAACGGGCGGTCTGATCGGCCACGCGAAGAATACGGCCGTACAGTGCTGCTATAATGTCGGCACGGTCGCCGCGGCGCACATCGCTGGCGCGGCGGCGGCTTTGAGCGAGGGACAGACCGCCTTTACGAACGTATACGTGCTCGCGGGCTGCTGTCAGTCGGGCTCCGCGGGCGGAACGCAGATGAGCGCCGACAGGTTCAACAGGGCGGTCAACTACGCGGGGTTCGATTTTCAGAGCATCTGGATCGTCGATCCCGGAACGGTCTATCCCGCTGCGGAATTAAGGCGCGTGTGCTATACGGCGGACAAGATCCCCGACATACCGCAGCCCGAGCCCGATCCGACTCCCGCGCCCACCGCGGCGCCTACGCCTGCTCCCACGACGGTCCCGACGGCTGCTCCGACCGCGAACCTTCCGGGCGACGCCGACGACAACGGCTATGTCGAGGCGACGGACGCGCTCATAATACTCCGCTTGGCGATGGGAATGATCGACGAAGCGGACGTTCCAGGGGTCGCAAGATGCGATATGACCGGCGACGGAGTGATCGGTGCGGACGACGCATTGATAATACTCCGCATTGCGATGGGAATAATAGATCAAGACTAATATACCACCCCGGCGTTTTCAGCCGGAACGAGGCACAATGAAAAAGACGCTTGCTTTGATACTGTCGGCACTGATGCTGCTCGCGGCGCTGTCCGCGTGCAGTCTGTTCGACCCGACCGATCCCTCGGCCGTGACCGATCCTTCGTATTCGCCGACGGGGAAGAAGAACATAATCATCAGCGAGCTGATGGCGGACAATTCTTCGTTCGTTATGGGCTGTATGGACGACTGGATCGAGCTCTACAACGACGAGGACGAGGACGTCGTCCTCTCGTCGTACTACCTCACCAAGAAGGCGAAGGGCAAGTCCTTCCCGCTCGACGGCTATACGATCAAGGCGAAGAGCTATCTCGTGATAAGGCTCGGCGACAGCTCGCCGTTCAGGCTCTCGAAGACGGGCGACTGCGTGATGCTCCTATGCTATTCGGGCATAGTCGATCAGCTCGAATACGACGCCGCGATCGGAACGGCGTCATTTTCGCCCGACGGCGTATGCGCGTTCCCGACCCCGGGCTATCCCAATACGCTCGACGGGTATTACGTCTACGTCGACAGCCTCGAGCTGCCCGACCTGAGGATCAGCGAGGTCGTCCCCTCGAACGGCAGATATCTGCCCGTCAACGACGTCTATTACGACCTCGTCGAGGTGTACAACGCCTCCGAGAACGATATCGAGCTCTCCGACTACTGGCTTTCCGACAAAAAGAGCGAACCGAAAAGGTATCGGTTCCCCAACGTGACGCTTCCCGCGGGCGGATACTTCATCGTGTACTGCTCGGGGCTCACCGCACCCGATCATGCCCCGTTCAGGATAAGCTCCGCGGGCGAGAGCGTTTATTTGAGCAATGCCGACGGCGTTATCGACTGCATCGAGATCCCCGGCGACGTTCCCCGGAACGAAAGCTACGGCAGGAACGGCAAGGATCTCGTCTATATGAGCGTCCCCACCCCGGGGTATGAGAACAACGAGGGCTATTCGAAGCGTCCCGGCGCTCCGGCCGCGAGCGTCCCGACCGGCGCTTACGGCGAGCCGATCACCGTTTCGCTCACCGGCGAGGGCACGATCTATTATACCCTCGACGGCACCGCTCCGACGACCGAGTCTCCGGTCTATACCGAGCCTATCACAGTCGATCACATAGCGTCGATAAGGACTTTCTGCGTCTCCGAAGGTCATTCCTCGGAGCTTAGATCATACTTCTATCTCGTCAACGTCGAGCACGCCTATCCCGTCGTGAACATCGCGATAAAGCAGGAATACCTCGACGGCAGCACGGGCGTGCTCAACCACGTCAACGCGGAATACGAGCACGAGGCATACGTCACGATGATGGAGAACGGCTCGGAGCTCTTCTCCGCGCCATGCGGGTTCAAGCTCCACGGCAACGACTCGAAGAAGGGCGATAAGCAGAACTTCCAGCTCCGCTTCCGCTCCGCTTACGGGCTCGGCACGCTCAATTACAAGGTCTTCGACAACAGGGACTATACGACGTTCAACTCGCTGCTTCTAAAGGGCGGCAGCGAGGATTACGTCTTCTGCGGTTTCCGCGACGAGCTCTGCACAGGCCTCGTCGACGGCTTGACCGAGCTCACCGTACAGGCCTACCGCCCCGTGATACTGTATCTTAACGGACAGTACTGGGGCTTCTACTGGCTCCGCGAAAGGTTCGATTCCGAAATGTTCTCGAACCGCATCGGCGTTTCGAGGGAGTCTATCAACCATCTCAAGGATTACGGTCTAAACACGGTCGACGGCTCCGCCAATGATTATTTCTCGCTCGTTTCCTACTGCAGGAACCACGATCTTCGCGATCAGACGAATTACGATCACGTCATGAGCAAGATCGATTACGTAAGCCTCATGGATTGGTACATCTGCCGTTCGTTCATGGCGGACACCGACCTCGCGAACGTCCGGTTCTATATGTCCCCCGAGGAAGAAGGCGGGGGCAGATGGCACTGGTGCTATTACGACCTCGACTGGGCGTTCTGGAGCAACAGTGAGAATCCCATCGGCTCCGTCGCGAGGAACGACGGACACCACGATATAATACTCGCGCTCCTCAAAAACCGGGACTTCCGCGATATGTTCCTCAAACGGTACGCCTATATCATCGAAAACGTGCTCAACGAGGAGCGTATCCTCGCGAGGATCGACGAGCTTGCCGCGATAATGGAGCCGGAGCTTGCCGCCGACCGAGCGAGGTTCGGGCTCTCCGTATCGCTCTGGTACGACTATGTGAACGTCCTCAGGAACTTCATAAGGGGCGGGAAGCGCACGACCACGGTGCTCGCCGGGCTCAAGCGCTACTTCGGCCTCTCCGACGCGGAGATGACACAGTATTTCGGCAGAGCGAACTGACGAAACAAAAACCACTTTTCGCGCGTCGGATAAGGAGTATATTCAGAACGGCGGAAACCCTTGCAAAATAAGGATTTCCGCCGTTTTCTTATGCTTATTTGCCGCTTAAATCTGCAAGCAGATACTAAACGATACTTGCCGATACGGGATTATTTGTTGCCTTTCGTCCGGTTGTGCGTGGCGCAAAGCATTTGACAGTTGCTAATATCGGTTGCGCCGCCGTTGCTCCATGCGGTTACATGGTCAGCGTCCATTTCATTATACTTCCATATCCGTCATTTATCCATCGTATGGAACCACGGTATGAACCGCGAGACCTTCTTCTGATAGACCGCGTACTCGGGGTACTTGGAGGAGCTGATCTCCTCGCCGAAGCTCGAGCTTCCGATGAAGAGCACCACGAGGAGCAGTGCGCCGATGAGGCTCCAGTTGAAAACGCCCATCCCCGCGCCGATGCTGAACACATAGAACGATATCCATATGCACTGCTCGCCGAGGTAATTCGGGTGTCTGCTGCGCGCCCAAAGCCCCGTCGTGTTGAACCCGCGCCTGTAAGGCATGGGCAGCTCCGAAAGGGACTTGCCCCCGTGCAGAAGCTCCTTTTTCTTCTGCTGGAACCTCCACTGCTGCTCGTCCGCGACGAGCTCCAGGACGATGGATCCCAGCATCAGCGCCGCGGCAGCGATATCGACTGCGCCGAACGGGGCGGCGGAATCCATGCTTATGAGTGCGGGGAAGGTGGTCGTCAGTATCAGCATGTTCTGATATATCGATATGAAGAACAGGTTGAACAGCATCCATTTCCAATGGGGCTTGAAGGTGGATCTCTCCCGCAATACCTTCCAACGGTAATCCTCCTCGCCTGCCCAGAACCTTATGGAATACGCGCCCTTTCTTGCGAAATTGAACGTAAGGCGCGCGCCCCACAGCGTCGTGAGTATCGCCATAACGACGAGGCGCGGCGTCATCCCGCCGCGGATCGCGGCGATCCAGACGTACACTTCGGGCAGTATGCTCCACAGCTTGTCCATTTGACTGTTGTTCTTTGATATCTCGCCGACGGCGAAGCAATAGAGCGCGGAGCACCCGGCGACTGTGCAGAGTATCTTCAGCGTGCCGAGCTGCAGCTCGTTCAGCGCGGGTCCGACGAGAAAATACAGCGCGGGGCAGGCGGCGAGGGAGAGCCCCAGTACGATCGCGGTCAGTACTTTTTTCATCTTGCCGCGGGGAAGCGGGATAAGAAATGATGATGACGGGATAAAGAACGCTCCCCCAAAGCTCCTTTCGAACAAATTATAACATTATCCGCACGTTTTGTCCACACCGGGAGCAAACAAAAAGCCCGCGAAAAACGCGGGCTTTAATGCTCATTCGTTATCGAACGCGCCCTCTTTGTAAAGCTTTATGAACGCGTCCACGACCTCGGGATCGAGTTGCGATCCGGCGGATCTTTGTATCTCGTTCACGACGGTCGAAAGCTCCATGCGTTTCCTGTAAGGACGGGTCGAATACATCGCGTCGAATGTATCCGCCACGGCGATTATCCTCGCGACCTCGGGTATGTCGTTTCCGTTCAGCCCCTTCGGGTACCCCTTGCCGTCATAGCGCTCGTGGTGGTAGCCCGCGCCGAGCGAAAGCTCGGGAGCTATGTCGATCTCTTTCAGTATCTCGCCGCCCCTCTCCGCGTGGCTCTTCATCAGCGCGTATTCCTCGTTCGTCAGGCGTTCGGGCTTATTGAGAACGGCGTCGGGAATGCTTATCTTGCCCACGTCGTGGAGCATGGCGATGTTGTACATCTTGTCGATCTCGGCGTCGGACTTGCCCAGCTTCTTCGCGAGCAGCGCGGTGTATTTAGCCACCCTCGAAGCGTGACCGTTGGTGTACGGATCCTTCATTTCGACACATTCCGAAAGCACCTTTATGACGCCGTTTATGTACCGCCTCTGTTCCTCCTGCTTTTTGATCATCGCGGCGGCCTTCCTGCGGTTCAAAAGCTGCTGGACGAGCACGACGAGCGCGATCACCGCGAACGATACGAGCGCCCAGAACCACCAGTGTTCGCCCAGCGCCTTCTGCTTTACGATCGTGACGGTAAGCGTCTCGGTCGCCTCGCCCGTAAGGGGATTTATTACCGACAGCACGAACTTATACGTCCCGCCGTCGAGGTTCGTATAGACGAGCTCGCCGAGGTCGCGCTTGTTGACCTCGAAACTGTCCTCGTCGAAGCCCTCGAGACGGTAGCTTATGCGCGGATTGTTTAGGGAATAGGTGAACGCGAACGGGTGTATCGCAAGACGCTTGCAGGTCGAGGGTATCTTCACCTCGCCGTTCTTGACGGCGACGTACTCGTCGTCGACGGTGACGTACGGAACGGCAAGGCGGATGTCCCTGCCGATGTCGCTCGTGTCGTTGATGTCGACCAAGGTCACGCCCGTCGAGCAGGCGATGTACAGCGTGCCGTCCTGACCGAGACAGCTGAACGAGTTCGCCGTCGTTATGTGCGGAAGTCCGCAGTCGATATCATAGAAGGTGTACTGCAGCTGCCCGCCGTCGAGCATATCCTCGCGCGTGGTCACGTAAATGCCGTTCGACGAGAGCACCCATACCCTGCCGACGCTGTCGAAATAAAGGTCGAAATTGTTGTTGTAGGGGAAGCTGTCGATCGTCGAGGCGCGTCCGTCCTTTAGGTACGCGATCGAGTTGCTGGTAATGACCCAGAAGAGCTCGTCGTCGATAGGGTCGCGCTTCACGCGGAGTATGACCTCGCTCCTCAGCCCGTCGTCATGGCCTATGCGGCTCACCTTCGCGCCGTCCGAAACGTAGATACCGTCGCCGTCGCTGCCCATATAGAGCCTGCCGTCCGCGCCCTCCTCAAGGCAGAGTATCTGCGTGTTGCTTATGCCCTTCGAGCTGTCGAGCGTTATCGTGACGCGGCCGTCCTCGATAATGTTCACGCCCGAGTTGGTCGCGGCGGCGATCCTGCCGTCCGAAAGCTCCAACACGGAGCGGGTGCGGTTCGACGCGAGCCCCATGTCCTCGTTGAAGGACACTATCTCGCCCGAAGAGGGGAGGTACCTTACCAGCGCCTTGTCGCCGTAAGTGCAGAACCAGATATAGCCGTTTGAATCCCGCTTTATGCAGCGTATGCGCGAGCCGGTGAGGTATTCCGTAACGGCGTTTTCGACGGTCTCGAAGTTGGCGTTAAGGAGTATCAGCCCGGTGTCCGTGCCTATGTACAGATCCCTGCCGTCAAGACAGGTGCTGTTCACGACGCGGCTGTCGAGATGCGCGATGAGGTTAAGGTCGGTGAAGCGATTGGTCGCTATCTTCATAACGCCCTGACGCGAGGAGGTGAACCATAGGTTCCCCTCGTGATCCTCCATCAGCCCGTCTATCGAGTTGTTCATGGGCAGGTTCTGGAGCGGGGAATAGCTCCCGTCCTGGAAGAACCCGACGCCGTTGTCGGCGCACACCCACAAAAGCCCGTCGATTATCCTCACGCAGTTGACGCTGCCGTGCGGGAGTATCGAAAGCATCCTGCCGCCGCGGAGGTCCTTTGAAAGGTCGGCGCGGATCACGGAGGAGTTGCGCGTGCCGAGGTAGAGCACGTCGGGATCGGACGGATCGGGACAGACCGCGTTGATCACGCCGTAGCCCAGATCGTCGGAGGTATAGAACGCCTCGACTCGAAGATCCCGCATAATGAACACGCAGCCCGACTGCGTAGCGCCGCAGACCGTGCCGGAGTTGCCGGGGACGAGCTCGTCGATGTATTCGTTCGATATCTGCGGCTCGTTCAGTGGATGGAGCTCGTCGTTCGCATCGATGTACGCCATGCCCATCGTGGTGCCGATAAGGATATTGCCCGCGGCGTCCTCGGTGATGACGCGGACGTAGCTCGAACGCATCGCGCCCGCGCCGTTATAGAACTTTATCACGCCGTCCTGCATCATTGCGGCGCCGTTGTCGTTCGTGCCTATCCACAGCCTGTCCTTCGAATCGACAAAGAGGCATATGACGCTCGTTATTCCGTAGGAGGCGTCATAGTGCATGAACACGTTGCCGTCGTATCGGGTGAGACCCGAATAGCCGCCTATCCAGATGAAGCCGTCCTTCGACTGGACGATGGCGTTCGCCTCGGACGTCGGCAGTCCGTTGGTGTTGTCGTAAAGCACCGCGGCGTATCCCGCGCCGCTTCCGGACAGCTCCTTCAAAAGGCTGCCCTCCTCGCCCATGCCGGCGACGGGCGGCAGCAGTATGGCGCAAACGAGTAAAACAGCGAGCGCGGTCTTCGATATTTTCAAGAGAGATCTCATTTTCGATTCCTCCAATAGAGTCGTTCGTTCGGCACGTTAAGCGTCCTCATCCGGGGGTATGCTGTCACGGTGTACGCCGAGCTCCTTGACGAGCGGTCTCGACATGGGCAGAAGCTCGCCGTACTCGGGTATATGGCCTATGACCGCCTCCGAAAGACGGTCGCATTTGAGTATCTCGATCGACGAAAGCGGCGTTATCCCGTCGGAGATCAGGCTCCCGTCCTGTGCGCGGAGCTTTTGTCCGAAAACGTCGAATCCGCCCTTTTTGAGCTTGTCGGAGAAGGTCCTTACGAGCTCCCTCACGCCGTCGGGGACGAGCTCCGAAAGCGCAACGTCGATCACGCCCGAATCCATGCCCCACCAGTAATTGACGGCAAGCTCCTTCTTTTCGAGGTTTCCCGCGAGCGCGCGGCGGACGATGTTCTCGTAAAGCCTGCCCCATACCCACACGGGGGAGGCGAGGGGCTTGGGATCCGTCGGATCGTCGATCAGGAAGGTGCCGTAATAGCCGTGCTTCAAGTAATTCGCGTCGGGTATGGGTACGTCGCGGTTCGATATAACGCGGACGCCCCTGTCCCAGAGCTTTCTTACGCAGTCGACCTCAAGACAGCTCCACTCGAGCAGCACCTTTGCGTCGGGCGCGGTCATTCTGACGCCCAGCGCGAACGCGTTTATCGAGGCGGGCACGCCGAGTATCGGATAGGACCCTACGTAGCCGACGAGGTCGTTCTTCGCAAGCGCGCCTGCGATGAGACCGGTAATGAACTTGCCCTCGTACGTGCGGCAGTAATAGCTCGTCACGCTTGAAAACGGCTGACAGGCGGAGCAGTTGAAGAACCTCACCTTGGGATATTTGAGAGCGGCCTTCAAGGTCTCCTTCAAAAGCGGCGGAGTGGTCGTGAATACGAGCTCCGCGCCGTCCGATACTGCCTCGTCGAGCAGCCTTTCCGCGTCGGCGGCGGAGTCGGCGTTATAATACGTCCTCACAGAAACGGAATCGGGGAACGCCTCGGCAAGATGCGCCGCGCCGTCGGCGTGACCCTTCGTCCAGGCGCTGGTCTCGGCGTCCCTCTGCATTATGAACGCGGCGTTCAGATGTTTCGGCACGCCGGAAATGAGTTTTCCGATGACGCTCTTTTTTTCGTCCTCTCCGGGAACGGTGCTGACGGTGATCGCGTCCGGCTCGGACTGCGCCTTAATGTCGTCCCGCATGGAGGCGAGCTTTTTCTTGATCGCCGCGGTGTCGGCGCGGTCGGGCTCGCCGTAGGGATAGACCGTAAGGTAAAGGAGCATCGCGTCCTCGGGCGAGAGGCCGTCGTTCTTCGAGCCGAGCGACGAGAACGCCTCCTTGAAGAAATGATAGAACGATTCGAGCCGTTTCTTCTCGTCCTCCGACCATTCCTCACCGGGCTTTTTGCCGACGAAGGACAAAAGCTTCGCAAGATCTCCGGGCTTTCTGAAATGTATGTCCCAGATGCCGGTCAGCCGGTTGAACTCGATGAATTCGCGGTAGACGGCGCGCTCGGGGGAGTCGATATCCGCCGGTATAACGCGCCTGACGCGCGCGGGGATCCTCACCGCGCCGAAGTATTTCAATACGCTCACGCGCTTGTTGCCCTCCCCGACGTAGAACCTGCCGAGGTACTCGAAGCATTCGATGGGCTCACGTATGCCGGCGTCGGACAGATGCGCCGCGCACAGGGCGATCCACTTCATGGCGAACTCGCTGTCGGGCTCGGGCAGAGGCATGAACGACGCGGAAAACGCGCTGATGCGTCCCTTCGACCTTGTGCCGATTATTAGGTCTGCGGGTATCTCCGAAACGGGCAGCTCGACGGCGTTCATGCGCGACGTCTCGGGGCATACTTCGTCGAGCACCGCGGGGAAGGGATCCAGTCCCGCCGCCTCGAGCTCCTTTTTCTCCTTTTGCCCCATCCGCATTGCGCGGAGGTATTCTTCCGCAAAGCTTGCCTGCATCTTGAAACGACCTTTTCTTTTTTCGGTATTATACAATGAAACCGCCTGTTTTTCAAGCTTTACCGCCGACCGCTGTTGCCAAAGCGCCGCCGCGGTGATACAATCATGCTTGAACGAAGAAACAGGAGGAAAAGGCATGATAAAGGTCACAAAGATAAACATACCCGGGCTCCCGACGAAGAAGCCGAGAAGGCTCTACGTCTATACGCCGCGCGGGTATCTCGATACGGACAGGCGCTATCCCGTGCTCTATATGTTCGACGGTCACAACGTGTTTTATGACAGCCACGCGACCTTCGGCAAGAGCTGGGGCATGAAGGAATACCTCGAAAGGAGCAAGGCGCAGCTCATACTCGTCGCCGTCGAGTGCAATCCCGAGGGCAACCGCAGGCTCAACGAGTACACTCCGTGGACGTTTGAAAGGCGCGAGGTCGGGCTCATCGAGGCCGAGGGCAGGACGACCATGGACTGGTTCACAAAGGAATTGAAGCCCATGATCGACAGGGAATACCGCACCCTTCCCGAAAGGGAGCATACAATGATCGCGGGAAGCTCCATGGGCGGACTGATGTCGCTTTACGCCGCTGTGGAGTATAACGACGTGTTCTCGCGCGCCGCGGTGCTCTCGCCGAGCCTCTGGGTGGATCCGAAACGCATGCGCGATATGATCAAGACCCATCCCCTCAAAAACCCCACGCGGGTATATATCGATATGGGCGGGGGAGAGGCAAAGGGCTATATCCGCATGCTTACGGGCATATTCGACGTCGCGAAGGAGCTCGCCGTCTCCGGCGCGGAGGTCGCCGCGCGCGTCGTTCCCGACGCGATGCACTCCGAAGCATACTGGGAGCAGCGCATACCCGTTTTCATGCAGTACCTTGAGCTCGAATGACGGGAGGTCTCAAAGCCGGAAGGAGATCCTTCCGGTTTTTCGCTCATATTTCCCTTGATGAGCGGAAGTATTTAATGTATAATATCCATATATCATAATCTGGAGGATAAAAATGAGATCGGACACTATCATGGTTTCCAGCTCCGGCGCAGGCATCGCGGACGCGCTCAAGACCGCGGAACGCGTAGCGGAGTATAAGGGGCTTGCCAAAAAGGATGCGCTGCAGCTCCGCCTTCTTACGGAAGAGCTCATGGGCATGCTGCGCGGGCTTACGGGCGAGAAGGATGCGAAGTTCTACATCGAGGACGACAAGAACGATTACCGCATCCACCTTGTCACCGAGACGGCCATGGACGCGGAGAAGCGCAGGAAGCTGCTTTCGTCCTCCACGTCCGGCAAAAACGCCGCCGTCACCGGCGTCATGAGCAAGATCCGCGACCTGTTCCAGCAGGCCTTCGAGCCGCTGGACGACGATCTGCCCTCGTAT
Source organism: Clostridia bacterium (assembly GCA_017614315.1). Taxonomy (GTDB): domain Bacteria; phylum Bacillota; class Clostridia; order Christensenellales; family CAG-138; genus UBA3857. The sequence continues at coordinate 36,364 of JAGACA010000004.1, forward strand.
TACACCGCCGGTTGGGTGGGATACGACATCGATCCCGCCGCGGCCGATTTCGCGTTCCAGGATCACACCTGGAGCTTCAACCGCTACAGGGATTCCATAACCCGCGAGAACAACACGGAGGAGTGGGACGAGCTTGAGAAGAGCATAGTCGCCAACCTCGCCGACGAGATAAGCATAGGAATTAACAAAAACAAAGTCGAAATGATCATTTTCAAAAAATTCGGAGGTAAAAAATGAACATCACAAAGACCAAGGAAGGCAGCCGTCTCACGATCGCGCTCAGCGGCAGGCTCGACACCATGACCGCGCCGGAGCTCGAAAAGGCGATCAACGACAGCATCATCGGCGTCGACGAGCTCGTTCTCGACCTTAAGGAGCTCGAATACATGTCGTCCGCGGGACTTCGCGTGCTCCTCTCTGCCCAGAAGAAGATGAAGAACGTCGGCAGCATGACCGTCAGGAACGTCAACGAAATGATAATGGAGATCTTCGAGGTCACCGGCTTCGCCGACATTCTGACGATAGCCTGACGCGGGGTGATTATCAAACGATGAGCGGCGGTCCGGACAACAGCATAACGATACCGCTTTCCGGCAGGATCGATTCCAATAACGCGGCGAAGGTCGAGGAGGATATCAGGGCGAAGCTCGCGGGCAGGGCTCCTTCGGAGCTCGTTCTCGACGCGCAGAAGCTCGATTACATCTCAAGCGCGGGGCTCCGCGTGGTATTAAGGCTCAAAAAATCCTTCCCGGGGCTTGCCGTTACGGGATTGAGCTCCGAGGTCTACGAGATATTCGAGATGACGGGCTTTGCCGAGATGATGCGCGTGGAGAAGGCCTATCGCGAGATCTCGGTCGAGGGCTGCGAGGTGATAGGCGAGGGCGCGAACGGCAAGGTATACCGCATCGACGGCGACAACGTGGTTAAGACGTACAAGAACGCCGACGCGCTTTCGGAGATCCGGCACGAGCGCGAGGTCGCGCGCCTTGCGCTGATATTGGGCGTCCCGACCGCGATCTCATACGATGTCGTCAGGGTCGGCGACAGCTTCGGCTCCGTGTTCGAGCTGTTGAACGCCAGCTCCTTTTCGAAAATACTCGCCAACGAACCGGAGCGCTATGACTGGTGCGTAAAGGAATACGTCGGGATGCTCAAGAAGATCCACGCGATCACCGTCCCAGAGGGGAAGCTCCCGCCCATTAAGCACAAGATCGTCGAAGCGGCGGAGAGGATAAAGGACAGCCTCCCCGACAGCCTCGGCGATAAGCTCGTCAAGATGACGAAGGAGATACCCGACAGCGACCGCATGATCCACGGAGATCTCCATACCAAGAATATCGTTCTTGCAGGCGACGAGGTGCTCCTCATCGACATGGACACGCTCTCCGTCGGGCACCCGATATTCGAGTTTTTCAATATCTATAACGCCTATATCGGCCGTTCCGAGCTTGACAACGATATAGTCATGAGGTTCCAGGGCTTCGATCAGGAAACTGCGAACCGCTTCTGGCGCGACACCCTGACCGCCTATCTCGGCACGCACGACGAAAACGCAGTCAAGACCGTCGAGGACAAGATCCGCTGCGTCGCCTATGCCTACCTCGTCGACTGGGCAGTCCGCCACAGCTTCCGTGACGAAGCGACCGCCGCTTTATGGAAAAGCCGGCTCGTCGAGCTCCTCGGGCGGCTGGACACGCTCACGTTCGAAGTCGACGAAAGCTCGGGCGATCCCGACGAGATCGAGGTCGACGCCGATACCGGAAGCCTTGAGGCCGTGATCGACCACGTCGGCGCTCGCCTCGACGCGCTCGGTTGCCCTCCGAAGACGAGGATGCAGATGGAGCTTGCGGTCGAGGAGATATTCGTCAATATCGCGCATTACGCTTACGCTCCCGAAAAGGGACGCGCATGGATACGCGCTGAGGCCGACGAAGCGGAGCGCGAGCTGACGGTGACTTTCACGGACGCCGGCAGACCGTACGATCCCACGAAGAGAGCCGACCCCGACGTAACGCTCTCTGCGGACGAAAGGAACCCCGGCGGGCTCGGGATATTCCTGACGAAGAAGCTTATGGACAGCGTGGCGTATGAGTATAAGGACGGCAAAAACGTCCTGACCGTACGGAAAAAGGTGTAATACCTCCCGACAAGGATCAGTTAGGAAGAATATGAGAACCAATAATGTTACTGCTTTCATCATGGCCCTTGTGTTTTTATGCACGGGCCTGTGCTTTTTTTCCGCGTGCGGAAAGAAATACCCGTCGCTTAACGGGACGATCGACAACATCAACAAACACGGCAACGTGACCGTCACGCTTACCAAGGCCGAAATGGCCGATAACGGATACGAATACGGCGATATCGTCACGGTCACGTTTGCGGAAAACAGCCTTGACGTCCCGTACTGCAGCAGTTACTCCGACGTCGACGCCGGTTCTGCCGGCATTTTCGGCAAGCCGGACAACGACACGCTCGTGCTCGCCGTCAACGGCGGCAGCTTCGCCGCGGTCTACGGCATAGCCGACAAAAAGACGTTTGACGACGGCTCGTTCGAATGGATCTACCGCGAGGGCATGTCCGAGGCGCTTTCGTTCGGCGTATCTATGAAGACCAAACGCGGGTATTACGACGAATACGTCGTCCGCCAGCTGACCTACACCGACGAAAGATCCGACTATCCCGGGCTTTCCGATGAGGAATACGCCAATTTCAGAGCCGTCTCCGCGACAGGGATAAGGGCGAACGTACTGTTCCGCTCGTCTTCGCCCATCGATCCCGATTGGGCCAGGAGACCATACGCCGACGCCGCCGCGAAGGAGCACGGCGTGAACGTGATACTGGATCTCGCGGACGACGAAGCGGCGCTCGCCGCATATGAGGGCTATGATTCCTCCTGTTTCGGCGGCGCGAAGCATCTGGCGCTTAACATGGGCATGGACTATACCGAGGCCGATTTCAGGGAAAAGCTCAAGGCGGGACTCAGATTTATCGCTGAAAACGAGGGCGTCTACCTCATCCACTGCAAGGAGGGGAAGAGCAGGACGGGCTTCGTAATAGCGCTCCTCGAGTTTCTGATGGGCGCGGGCTATGACGAGGCGGAGGCCGATTACATGCTCACCTACCGCAACTATTACGGCGTAGTGAAGGGCGATGAAAAATACGGATCGATCGCGTCCGCAAATTTCGAAAAGATGTTTTTAAGATCGTTCGCCGTCGGCGACGTCAGGAAAGCCGACCTTAAAAAACTCGCGGAGTATTACATAAAAGGGCTTGGCCTGACCGACGCGGAGATCGCCGCGATCAGAGCGCACCTCGCCGCGTGACTTTGAAAAATCGGAAGCTGCCTCATTTTTTGAGGGAGCTTTTTTTGCCCGGATCTGTCGGACGAATGACACAATTCCGCCATGGCTTTTTGTTTTTGGCGTGTTATACTGTAATCAAAAGATATGGGAGGTGTTCATCATGAAAAAGATCATCGCCATACTGACGGCGGTACTCATGGTATTGTCGCTCGCCGCGTGCGGCGGCACGGGTACGAATACCGGGACGAACAACGGTCAGAATATGCCGGGCAAGCCTCCATCCGGCGGCCACGGCGGCCCGGGCGGCAGCAGCGCGGATATTGATTATAAGGGCACGGTCGTTATAACCGCAGCCGATTCGAGAAGCGGCGAGACTTACGCCTCGACGGCCTCAGACGAGAGCGCGCTCATTATAAACACCGCTGACGCGGTCACACTCGAAAACATGACCGTCACCAAGACCGGCGATTCCGACGGCGGCGACAGCTGCAATTTCTACGGTCTGAACGCCGCGGTGCTTGCGATGGGCGGCACGACCGTCACCATCACCGGCGGCACGGTCGAATCAAGCGCGAACGGCGCGAACGGAATATTCAGCTACGGCGGAAACGGCGGGCAGAACGGCGCTTCGGGCGACGGCACCACCGTCATAGTCAAAAACGTCACGATTGTCACGACAGGCTCCGGCTCGGGCGGCATAATGACCACGGGCGGCGGCGTCATGAAGGCGTACGACCTCAACGTCACCACGAGCGGTCAGTCCTCCGCCGCGATCCGTACCGACCGCGGAGGCGGAACGGTCTATGTCGAGGGCGGCACGTTCACCTCAAACGGCCTCGGCTCGCCCGCGATCTATTCCACCGCGGAGATAACCGTCGTCGGCGCGGAGCTCAACTCCAACCTTTCCGAGGGCGTCTGCATAGAGGGCAAGAACTCGATAACCCTCACGAACTGCGTACTCACCGCGAAAAACACGCAGATGAACGGCAACGCGACCTTCGTCGACACGATAATGATCTACCAGTCCATGTCGGGCGACGCTGACAGCGGCACCTCGGCGTTCACGATGACGGGCGGCAGCCTTACCAGCAAAAACGGCCACGTTTTCCACGTGACCAACACCAATGCGGTCATCACCCTCGAGAACGTAACGATCGTAAACGAGGACGCGGAGGGCATACTCCTCTCCGTCTGCGACGACGGCTGGAGCGGCGCCGCGAATATCGCCTCATTGAAGGCGGTCAACCAGACGCTTGCCGGAAGGATACTCGTCGGCAGCAACTCGACGCTCACGCTCTCGCTCACGAACGGCTCGAGCTTCGTCGGTATGATAGACGGCAATATCACCAACGCGAAGGGGGCCGTGATATCGACCTCCGTCGGCGCTGTCTCCGTCACGATCGACGCGGGCTCCACATGGACGCTTACGGGCGACACCTATATCACCGAGTTCAACGGCGACGCGTCCTCGATAATTTCAAACGGCTATACCCTATACGTCAACGGCGTCGCGCTCACCGGGACGAACTGACGGCGGGATGGGATAAAAGGCAGAAAAGGAATGAGATAAGCGGCAAAAAAGGGAGGTTTGATCCTCCCTTTTTGATTCTACCGTATCAGAACAGGCCTTCGCGCACATCAGGCTCGCGGTGATCGCTGACCCAAAGTATCTCCGCCGCCCTGTCCGCCCGGGCGGGGTAGTCGAGCTCGAGACGCTCGGAAACGTTTATGATCCGCGTATCGCCGAGGACGTGCTCGCGGGGGACGCCGTGGCTGTAGCTCAGGTGCGTGTGTCCGTGCAAAAAATACCGTGGGCGGTATTCCTCGATCAGGCCGACGAACGCCTCAAAGCCCGTATGCGCGGGATCGGGCAGATCGCCGTGACCCTTCGGCGGCGCGTGCGTGACGACGACGTCCACGCCGCCTGCTTTTTTTATCGCGCGGCGGAGCTTCCTTATCCTGCTTTTCATCTCCCTTTCGGTATACTGATCGACGCCGGGGTTGTACCTGAGGCAGCCGCCGAGACCGAGTATGCGGACGCCGTTCCAGATAACGAGCTGTCCGTCGATATCCTCGCAGCCCTCCGGCGGGCGCGAGGCGTATTCCCCGTCGTGATTGCCGTGAACGTACAAAAGCCGCGCGTGGCTCATGGTAACGAGAAAGGTGAGATACGCGGCTTTAAGATCCCCGCAGGAGAGGATCAGATCGTATTCGTCGAGCCTGCCGGGAACGTAATATTCCCAGAGCGCGGGACATTCATTGTCGGAAACGGCCAATATCTTCATTTGTCACGTATTATAGCAGAAACATGATGAAATGCAAGCTTCCGGGCAGCATGAAATGACGCGTTATCCCTTGATGACGGAAGAAGTTTAATGTATAATATTTATATACCGAAAGGGAAAGCGCATTCAACGCACAACAGATCCCGAGGATATACACACAAATTATATGATATCGGTCAGACAGAAAAAAGGAGACGCGATCACCGCAAGGCTGTTCCAGAACGCCATGCTGACGATGCTGGTGGCGGAGCTTTCCGGCGCGTTCACAGCGGTCATCGACGGAATAATCACCGGACAGTTTTTGGGGCCGGTCTCGCTGGCGGCGTTCGGCATAGGCACGCCCTATTTCAGCATCGCCTCGATAGTAAGCGGCATACTCATGGTCGGAAGCACCGCAATGTGTACCCGCGCCATAGGAAGGGGCGACAAGACGGAGCTCACGAGGGTGTTCTCGCTGACGATACTGCTCGGAGCCGTCGCTTCCGTGCTTCTTGCCGCGCTCGGCTTCGGCTTTGCGGACTCGCTCGCGTCGCTCTTCGGCGCGAAGGCTTCCGCCTCCTCCCTGCACGGGCAGACCGCGCAGTATCTTCGCGGCATATTCTTAGGCGCGCCGGGCTTCATCATGTTCGTGATACTCACTCCGCTTCTGCAGCTTGACGGCGATTCCCTGCGTCCGCAGCTCGCGAGCATCGTTATGGCGATAGTGGACATCGGCGGAGACGTCCTTAACGTCACCGTATTCAAGGGCGGACTGTTCGGCATGGCTCTTGCGAGCACGTTCAGCCACTACGCCGCGCTCCTCGTGCTCCTTACGCATTTTATCAAAAAGAGCGATCTCTTCACGTTCTCACTGCGCGAGGTCGGGTTAAAGACCGCGCCGAAGCTCATGAGCGACGGGCTCCCGCGCGCGGCGTGCATGCTCTGCCGCGGCATACTGCCCATCGTCATCAACAGCCTTGCGCTGAAGCTTGCGGGCGACAGCGGCGTCGCGGCGTATTCGACCATGAACAGCACGACCTTCGTCGTCGGCTCCCTGGGCTGGGGGATCGGCGGAGCGGTGCTCATCATGGGCGGCATGACGGTCGGCGAACAGGATACCCGCGGGCTCGTCACGGTGATCAAAACCGCGCTCAAGGACATCCTCATCGGCGTCGTGCTCCTTGCCGCTGCGGTATTCGCGGCCGCGCCGCTTATCGCGGGGCTGTTCATAACCGAGGCGGGGGAGATACGCGATATGGCCGCGGCGGCGATACGCTGCTACGCGGCGGCGCTCCCGTTCCTTGCCTTCAACGTGTCCGCATCGAATCATTTCCAGTCGATATCGAGGAAGGCCGAGGCCTACGCGGTCAACATCTGCATTGAGCTCGTCTGCACAGCTTTGGCGGCGCTCGCGCTCTCGTCCTTCATTGGCGTGACCGGATTGTGGCTCGCGTTCCCGACAGGCCAGGCGCTCCTCAGCCTCGCGATCGCGCTTCGCGCGGTATTCGGACGTGACGGAAAAAGAAAGGGGCTCGCCTCGTTCCTCATGCTCCGAAAGGATTTCGGCGTTAACGAGAACGACTGCGTCGAGCGGTCGGTCGTCTCGATGGATGACGTCATCGCGCTTTCCGTCGACGTCGGGGAGTTCTGCTCGTCGCACGGCATCGGCAAAAAGGAAGCGAACCGTGTCGCCCTGTGTATCGAGGAGATGGCGGGCAACGTCGTCGAGCACGGCTTTGCCGACGGCAAGCCGCATCATCTCGACGTCCGCGTGATAGTCAAGGACGGAAAGACCGTGCTCCGCATGAGGGATGACTGCGCGTTCTTCGATCTGAGGGAGCAGGCGAAAAAATGGTCCTTCGATCCGGAGCATCCCGAAAAGAACATAGGCATCCGGATGGTGATGGGCGCTTCCGAGGACGTCGTCTACACCCGCACCATGAAAACGAACAACCTTATCGTAACGGTCAAAAAGGAGAATGCCTCATGACGAACGGGCAGGAGCATGACTTTTTATTGGAACGCCGCCTTATGGAGCTCGATCCCTCGCTCCACAGGCGCTTTACTGACGCGGTCTTCGCGCTCCAGCATATCCTCTCGAACTATAAGCTGATCTTCCCGGAATACACGGATCATACCGAGCTCCATTCCCTCACAGTCATCGATTTCTGCAACAGGCTCATAGGCAGCCGGATAGACAGGCTCAGCGCCGACGAGATATACGTCCTTTTGATGGGCTGCTATTTCCATGATACGGGCATGGGCGTTTCGGAAAAGGACTTCGCCGAGTTTTCAAAGGATATCGACTTCGGCGATTATTTCCTCACGCACAGCGGCGACGATAAGCCAAGGACGATCCGCGATTTCCATAACGAATTTTCGGGTCGGTTCATAAATAAATACGCCGACTTTTTCGAGATACCGTCAAAGGAGCATCTTTTCGCGGTGATCGAGATCTCAAGGGGGCACCGGAAGACCTATCTTACGGACGAGAAGCAGTACCCGATCGCGCTTCCCCTCCCGAACGGAGGCTCCGTCTGCCTGCCGTACCTTTCGGCGCTCATAAGGCTCGCGGACGAGATCGACGTCGCGGCTGCGCGAAATCCGATAATACTTTACGATATCGGCAGCGTCACCGATCCCAAACAGATAATCGAGCGCAAAAAGCACCTTGCCGTGCGCGATCTGATGATCACGGACGACGCGTTCACACTGCTCGTTAAGACGGATGAACAGGACATCTCCGACCGCCTTGCCGTTATGGTGGGAAAGATGCAGAAAACGCTCGACGAATGCAGAGAAGCCGTTATCGGCAGAACGCCTTTCACGATCACGCAGGAGAGGGTTCTGCTTAAGGAATCGACATAAGGATAAAAAACTATGGATCTGTCATTTGAACAGCTTATCAAAGGGGATATGGGCGATCCGGAAGGCGTAAAAGGATGATCTCTTTGCTGCTCTCATTCGGGGTATTGATCGCCGGATACTTCCTTTACGGAAGGGTCGTCGAAAGGGTTTTTGCCCCCGATGACCGGAAGACGCCTGCGTTTTCAAAGCAGGACGGCGTGGATTTTATCCCGATGCCGACATGGAAGGCGTTCCTCGTCCAGCTCCTTAACATCGCGGGGACCGGTCCTATTTTCGGCGCGCTGATGGGCGCGTGCTTTGGCCCGGTCGTTTTCCTTTGGATAATCTTCGGCTCGGTGCTTGGAGGAGGCGTCCATGATTTCATGTCGGGAATGATCTCCGAAAGGCACGACGGCGCGTCCATCGCCGAGCTTTCCGGCATCTATCTCGGCTCAGCGGCAAAGTGGATCATGCGCATTTTCTCCGTGCTCCTTTTACTCCTGACAGGCACGGTATTCGTAAACTCGCCAGCGGCTCTGCTTGCAAGGCTAACTCCGGACACGCTGAACGTCACCTTCTGGATAGTCGTGATCCTCATATACTACGTTCTTGCGACGCTGCTTCCCATTGACAAGATAATCGGCAGGCTCTATCCGGTTTTCGGCGCTGTGCTGATAATTATGGCGCTGGGCATCCTCGGAGGGACGATATTCGGCGGGTACAGGATCCCCGAGATCACGCTTCAGGACCTGCACCCCGACGGACTTCAGATATGGCCGTTCATGTTCGTGACCGTCGCCTGCGGCGCGATATCAGGCTTTCACGCAACGCAGTCGCCAATGGTGGCAAAATGCTTAAAGTCCGAGAAACAGGGACGAAAGGTATTCTACGGCGCTATGCTCTCGGAGTCCGTGATCGCCCTTGTCTGGGCGGCGGGCGGCGTCGCCTTCTACGGCGCGACGGGCGGCCTCAACAACGCCCTTTCCGAGCTCGGACAGTCAGGCGCGGTTTATGATATCTCGACCGGCATGCTCGGACCTGTCGGCGGCATACTGGCAATAGTCGGAGTCATCGCCTGTCCCATCACGTCGGGCGATACGGCCTTCCGCTCGGCAAGGCTGATACTTGCCGAGATCACAAAGCTCGACCAGAAGAAGATACGGAACCGGCTCATCATCACCATACCCCTTCTTGCAGTCGGCGCGGTGCTTACGCAGCTTGATTTCAACGTGCTTTGGAGGTACTTCTCGTGGTCAAACCAGACCCTCGCAACGATCTCGCTGTGGGTGGCGACCGCATACCTTCTGAAAACCAAGCAGAATAAGCTCGCGAGCCTTCTGACAGCCCTTCCCGCTGCGTTCATGACGGCTGTCAGCGTTACGTATATCCTCATGGCGAACGAGGGCTTCCGTCTCGGAGCGAATGTCGGCTGTCCTGTCGGGATCGCGGCGGCTCTCGCAGCGCTTGCCGCGTATGTTCTCATCATGCTGAAAAAGAAAAAGGATCCGGCAAAGCCTTGATCGCGTCGCATGCCGGACGGAAGACGCTTTGACCGCGGCATAAAGTTCGCAGCGGAATGCATTTTATATAAAAAGGATAACGAATAGGAGAATAGTATGGAGTCGAATAACTTTTTAATCAATAATTGTGTTGAATTAACTCGAATTGCATTCCTATGTAGCGATTGGAGATCTGCATTAACTCTATATGGGGACATTTAGAACATTATTGAAGAATAGATAACAATGTGTTTCTTCCCAGTGTTTGTATTCACTGATTGCAAATGTTTGGGAATCTATTTCTTCAACTGTAAACCAGCCATCCATATATACTATTTATCCTCACAATTGCCGATTTGTTTGTTTCTCCGTCCGTCCCGTCAAGCGGGAAGTTATACTCCAACCGCTTTTGGCTTTAATCCGTTTAGTCTAATATCATTCAATTCCTCAGCGGACAAACAACCCGAACGATACAATCGCAGGTACTCTTTTGAAACATCGGAATCAAAGATCAATACATCGTCGGAATTGATCGTCACGTCTACCCCTTTTCGGTACAGCCGTCCTATCGGATGATTTTTCATATCGGGCACACGTCCCAGAAGGACGTTGCTTGTAGGCGTGATATTCAGCCGGATCCTGTTTTCCGCAAGGAAGTCGATAACGCTTTCATCATGCACCGCGGCTATACCGTGCTGCACTTCGTTTAGATGCAATAGATTTACGGCATTGAAAATGTCCTTCGCGGTTCCCCATTCTCCGACGTGCGCTTTTAACACCAGCCCGTTTTCTGCGGCCTTTTCATAGATCGGAACAAAGCTTTCTATTGGCTGTGCGGATTCGTCGCCATACAGATCGATGGAATAAAACTCCTTATGCCCCCAAAAGTGTTTAAGGCGATCCTCCAGATAATCGATGGGGCAATGCCGCGAGAGACCGATCTGCAGGCGCAATTCGATCTCCGGAGCGATCCTTGCGTTCGTTTCCCGAAAAGCGGCGATCAATTCTTCTGTATCGTTATGGAAAAACTCACTGAGGCCCCAGACGTCTTCACCGATCTCCAATACGGTCACGCCGTCCTTTTTTGCCTGTACGAAAGCAGCTTCTATCAGCAGCCTCCGCCCTTCCGGGCTGTTAAACCGAGCGCCGATATAACGGGAGCTCCATGCATCCATTTCGCTCATCGACCCGATCGGACTTGAGATCGGGTTTATTGCATAACCCGTTTCGGATAAGATGAATTCTCTGCATCCGCCCAAAGCAAAATGGTTATGGAGATCCGACTTCGGAAAACGCCGGATCGCATCCGGATCACATTTTTTAATTGCCTCGATAAAAGAAGGAGCTTCACACATACAGTTTCCCGATCACCTCAAATAACGATTTGTTTGTTTCTCCGTCCGTCCCGGCAAGCGGGAATTTGTACTGGTTTTCTTATCTCTTGAATCTATCTCCCGTGTTCAGGTAAATGAGTCCTGCGATCAAGGCAACCGCAAACAATGCTTGTCCAATCCAAATCAATGACTTGGCGTGTAACACCTGACTCAACGCGGATATAAAAAAGCATCCTGCAAGAACAAACATAAAAACGGACATTGCTTTTAGAAGCTTCTTCTCATCTGTCTTTGACTTTTCTTCATAAGTGGCTGTATTGTATCCAGCAATCAGATTTGCCCCTTTACCTGAGGCAAAGATGATTCCCAGCACAAC
>JAGACA010000005.1 GCA_017614315.1 Clostridia bacterium
CTTGGCTTTTTCGATGCCCTCATTAACGCAACCGACAAGGGCTTCGATATCCCAGACGAGGTGCCCGTCAAGCTCACGAACTCCGTTCGGGAATCGGTAGACCTCTTTTGTCCGGAGCTTGCCGTCCTTCATCCAGCCGACTATGTGGCGTCCCGACGATGCGCCTATGTCTATTGCGAGATAATGCTTCATAGCCTTACGCCTCTATAATGTAGCTGCCAGCGCTGACCGTTTCCGGCCTTCTTCCGGGGATAACGACCTCCGCCGTGCAGTTCGCGGGAACGGTTATCGTATAGACCGTTTTGCCGTCCCTGCGCTCCCAACGGCTTTCCACCTTCCCGAAAACGCTGTTATAGCTCGCGTTTGCATGGGTGAAATGTCCTCCCGGCTGCGGAGCTATCGTGAAATGATTATCGCCCGTGACCTTTATTCCGCACATTACCTTGAAGAGCCATTCGACCATCGCGCCTTTTGAATAATGGTTGAGCGAGCCGATGCCGCCCTGTGTGCTTGCAGGGCCTTCCCAAGCTTCCCATATGGTGGTAGCTCCCGCTTTGGGCATACTGAGCCAGCCGGGGATCTCCTCGTTTTCAAGCAGGCGGTACGCCGCTTCGATATCGTAACTTGAGAGCACGTAGAGTATGAGCGGCGTGGACAGAAAGCCCGTGCCGAGCCGCCAGCCGTAGTTTTCAAGCGCTTCGATCAGCCGCTTTTTTGCAAATCCGGTCTGCTCTTCGTCGAGAAGGCCGAAATACAGAGGCCGCACGAGCCGTGCCTGCCGGTCGGTGTCGAGCGTGAACTCATCGGTTTTGACAAGCTCGCGGTAAGCCGCCCTGCAGCCGTCCGAATAAGTGCGGAACTCCTCCGCGTCCTTCTTGTGTCCGAGCTTCTCCGCGATATCCGCCATCAGCCCGAGCACATGGCAGGTATATGCAGTGCTGACCTCCGGATGCGGCGCGACGAAATCCTGCCACCGGAAGCCTCCGTCCACGTCGGCGGGCTCAGCCCACTCTCCGTAACTCTGGCCTCGGTTTACAAAATACGGCTTCGCTTCATTCGTAAGCTTCACGTGCTTTCCGAAGAACGGCATAGTTTTCCCGCAGCGGGTCTCCATAAAACGGGCGTACTTCGCCATGCCGTCGTAGAACTCGTTAAGGACGGAATCGTCCCGGTTTATCTCGCTGTATCGATGGGGCATCAGCACGCCAACATCCGACCAGCCCACGGAGCCGTTCATGGTCCACATATAGAAATCAGCGCCGCCGTCCGGAGCGATATGCGGAAGGCGTCCGTTCTTTTTCTGCCAATCGAAAACGTCGTGAAGGTATTTCTTTGCAAACGGCGCGAAGTCAAACAGGTATGACGCCGTCGTGAAGAAGAGCTGCGCGTCGCCCGTCCAGCCGTGGCGCTCGCGTGTCGGACAGTCGGTCGGGATATCGAGGTGATTGCCCTTCGCGGACCAGACCGTAGCGTCGACAAAGCGATTCAAAAGCTCATTGGAGCACGAAAACCATCCCGTGCGTTCGAGGTCGGAATAGACCGCGATCGCTTCTGTCTCCTTCGGATCGAGCTCTAAATCCGTCTCGACCTCTGCATAGCGGAAGCCGAATACCGCAAAGCGTGTTTTATATTCGTTTATGCCCTCACCGCAGGTGTAGTCGATCCTCTGAAGAGGCGTTGTAAAGCCCTTCCTCGAGAGCTGTATGTTCTTCTGGGTGAGGTTTCCTTCGTTATCAAGCATCTCGCCGAAGCGCCAGATCATCCGCTGCCCGACGCGCGCGTTCACGCGGAAAGCTGCGTAGCCCGCGATATTCTGCCCGAAATCCAGAAGCTTTTTTCCGTTGGGCGAAGTCGTAATCACGGGATGAAAACGCTCGTGCTCGCGTACGGGCACGTTGTTCGAGCAGGTCGGGACGACGGGATGGCTCATCTCCTTCGCCTTTCCCCTGTACGACGGCTCGCGGAACGCCTCGACGATCTCGCCGTCCTTGTTGTCGGCCTCACGAATGGGGCCGTCGTTCGACCAAGCCCATGTGCCGTCCGTGCAGACCGAATCAATAGTGCCGTCGGCGTAGGCTATCTCGAGCTGCATGAGGAGCTTGGTCTCCGTACCGTACTGGTTCCTTCTGCCCCACGCGCCGCAGCTGCCGCGATACCACCCGTCGGCAAGCTGTGCCGTCAGTTCATGTTCGCCCACTGTCAGCAGTTCTGTTACGTCATAGGTCTGATATTGCACGCGCTTTGTATAGTCGGTGTAACCGGGCGCAAAGACGAAATCGCCGATCCGTTTCTCGTCCAGCTTCGCCTCATACAGCCCGCAGGCGGTGGCGTACAGTCTCGCTTTCGCGACGTGTTTTTCTATTGTCAGAGATTTTTTGAAGCAGTCGACCGGGTAGCGGTTTTTCTTATTTACGGGATAATCGCCGGCGATCCACTTGGCTTTCCAATCGGAAGGTTCCAATAACCCCATCTCGAAGAACGCGCTTTGCGGTTCGCCCGCTTCGCCATGTTCGTCCCAGAGTGTGACCGTCCAGTTGACACGCTCGCGGGAAGCAAGCTCCATCGGATATTCCGCGTGCATCGCGTCGCTTTCGACCTTGCCGGAATCCCATTTTTCGGTCACGATCCTGTACGCTGTCTGCTTTGTGCCGCCCTCACAGTTCCACATAAGGCGGGGTTTTTTAATATCGATACCGAGGGGGTTTTTAAGATACTCGGTTCCTAAACAGATGGCTTTCATACTTCCGTTTCCTCCGGATCCTTTGCCGTCTCGTGCCTTGCCTTGATCTCCGCCTGCTCCTTGTCTATGGTCTTTTCAACGTTGACGAACTTGAGGATCACTGCGAGAATGATGCCGGTGAAAACCTCGATGCCGACGAAGGCGAGCGTTATCATTCGGCCGACGGCCTCGGGCTGCTCAAATGCCACGGTATAAACGTCCTTGACGGGCTTTATCGTATCAAGCGCGACCTGAGGAACAAGCCCCTGAGCCGCGATTATCGAGGCGGCGTCGGCAAACGCCGGATAATCCGCCTCGGCGACCGCCTTGAACTCCATAGGTGGGATGTAACCGGACTTTGCAAGCATCCAATTGAATACGCCCATTATGATGCCGACCATCGCAACGGCGATGATATTGTAGATGCTCATCGCGTTGCCGTCCACTCGGCGGTGCGTCTTCCATTCAAGATGGTCGAGACAGTCGGCGAACAGCGCCATAAAGACATAAGCGCAGGGCAGGCCGCCGATGTTCTTAATGAATTGGCCAATCAGCACAATCACAAGATTAGTCGGGAACAGCCAGCAGATGAGCGATCCGATCGCGTACAGCACGAAGCCCCACATTGTCACGTTCCGCTTGCCGAACTTTTTGGCGAGCGGCCACACCGCGAATATGCCGATGCCCATCGGTATACCGCCGATGACGGAAACGAGCATCTGCGTTATGCCGTCGTTATAGGTGCCGAGAACATAGTTGCAGTAGTAGACGAGGCCCATGTTCTTCATGCAGGTGCCGACCGTGTAGATGAAGAAGTAAACGTACAAAAGCACCATGTACCTGTCGCTGAAAAGTATCTTTAACCCGTCCTTGAAGGAGAGCTGTTCGTCGTGCTCGTCCGCCGTCTCCTCGGTCAGGCGCTCCTTTGTGAAGAAGTATTCGAGCAGGGTCAGCGGCAGGGCGAGTATCGAGATGATGCTCATCAGCGTGATCCACTTGGTCTTGTCCACGCCGATCATCGGCATGATGACCATGGGGAACACCAGCGCCACGAGGATACCGCTCATCATGATCGTCGTGATCTGATTGAAGACCGAAAGCCCGCCGCGCTCCTTGCCGTCGCGGGTAGAGAGCGGGACCATGAGGTTATGGCTCATATTGAATATCGTATAGGCGAACGAATAGAAGAGGTTGTAGGAGATCATTATCCATACGACCTTGACCACGTCGTTCGACTCCGGCACGGTGAAGAGCAGTATGCCCGTTATGGGAACGAGGAACGCTGAAAGCAGAAGCCACGGGCGCGCCTTGCCCTCCTTTGTGCGGGTGCGGTCGATAACGCGGCCCATTATGACGTTCGTTATCGCGTCGATGACCTTCGATACCATCGGGAACGCCACGAGGAACACACCGCCCCAGAGCTTCGTCAGCTTCAGAACGTCGGTATAATAGATGTTGAGGTACGTCGCAAGCACCGCGTTCAAAAGCAGCGCACCGGCGGGTCCAAGCAAATACCCAAGCCATTTCTCTTTTGCAGTGACGTTTTCGCTCGTTACAAGACTTCTCGGCAGTTTCATGAATTATTCCTCCATTTCCTTCGGCAGTTCAGGTACTTTTATTTTTTGATAAAACATCCGATCCCTTTGAAAAGATGCCGGTTGGTAAGCTCAACAAAGCCCTCGGCAAAGTTATATGGCATCTGACTGCCTGCGCACATCGAGAGTGACCGCGGCGAATTGCTGTCCATGATACGCTTCATAAAGAACGCGCCTTTGATCGCATTGTCTCTTTCGGGACCTTCCGGCAGCTTTTCAGCGCGCTTTCTCTGTTTCTTTACCACGGACATCACGGCGTTATAAAGGATGCGTCCCATAAACGTCTGATTGAGATCGGTAAA